>CAKRZR010000006.1 GCA_934433485.1 uncultured Eubacteriales bacterium
CTTGTGCTCGGCTACCGGGTCGGCGCGAAGCTTCTGTACGCGGACACGCTCCAGTACCATCCGACGGGCGCGGCGTTTCCGGAGCAGATCTTCGGCGCGCTGGTGACGGAAAAGGTGCGTTCTCTCGGCGCGAAGCTCGTCAACCGGGACGGTCGTGTATTCATGCACCCGCTGGAGACCCGTGACGTGGCGGCGGCATCGATCATTCGCGAATGCACCGACCGCGGCGAAGGTGTAGATACCGGCAGCGGACTGGGTGTGTGGCTCGATACCCCGATGATCGAGAAGATCGGCGGCGAAGGCACGATCGAAAAACGGATCCCGGCGATGATGCGTATGTTCGGCAAGTACGGCATCGACATCCGTCGTGAACCGATCCTCGTGTACCCGACGCTGCACTACCAGAACGGCGGTCTGGATATCCATGTGAACGGCATGTCCACGTGCGTCGAGAATCTGTTTGTCGCGGGTGAAGCCGTCGGCGGTATCCACGGCAGAAACCGTCTGATGGGCAACTCCCTCCTCGACGTGATCGTATTCGGACGCAACGCCGGACAGAACGCCGCGAAAGCCGCAAAGACGACCACCGTCGGCGCACTCACCCTCGATCACATCGCAAGGTTCGACCGCGAACGCACGGACGCCGGAATCGAAACGGACGTAGTCAGCCCGAAGCTGCTGCCGGACTACACGAGACGGTAAAACGGGAACGGCGATAGTCCCAAATTCTTTCAGGAACAAAAATTAACCGTACCGGAGGTAACCGGTGAGCTGTGAATTTTCACGGCGGGAGACAAATATGGTATCATTTTCATTGGGCGCGGTCAGCTTTTTGCTGATTTCGGTCTTTATCATTGCCACGCTCGGCTATATGCTCGGGCGCATCACGATCAAGGGCGTATCGCTTGGCACAGCCGGCGTGTTCATCGTCGCGTTGGTGTACGGCGCGATTTTCGGTCCGGAATTTACGGATCGTATCCGCATCGGCGAGGTGGCGTACGCGTCTGAGGCGTTAAAGACCGTCGAAAACCTCGGTCTGATCCTCTTCGTGACCTCTGTCGGCTTCATCGCGGGTCCGAATTTCTTCAAAAACATGAAGAAGAACTTTAAGTCCTATGTGCTGCTCGGTCTTGTCATTATCCTGACGGGCGGTATCGCGACAGTTGCCTGCGTGTATATTGACAGACTTCTGGAAGCGGGCAACAACACGGATCCCGGTCAGATCACAGCGATCATCACCGGTATTCTCTCCGGGGCGCTGACCTCGACGCCGGCGTTCTCCGCAACCAAGGAAGCCGTACAGCCGGAGTACACGGACGCGGTCACGGTCGGTTACGGCATCGCGTATCTCTTTGGTGTGATTGGCGTCGTGCTGTTCGTACAGCTCATGCCGAAATTCGTCCATGCCAATATGGATGAAGAACGGAGCAAGCTGACTGCCGTTGACGTGGCGAAGGACGATAAGAAGGTTTCCCGCAAGCTCATCGATATGGACGACTTCGGTCTGATGCCGTTTGCACTGGCGGCGGTGCTGGGCGTGCTTGTCGGCAGCGTGAAGTTCTTCAAGCTGTTCTCGCTCACCACAACAGGCGGCACGCTTCTTGCGTCTCTGCTGTTCGGGCATTTCGGACACATCGGACCTGTGAACATCATGCCGCAGAAGAAAACGCTGGAAAACTTCCGCGAATTTGGGCTGATGCTCTTCCTCATCGGCGCCGGTATCGCGGGCGGTATGAACTTCGTGCGCTACTTTAAGGCGGTGTACTTCCTCTACGGCATCCTCATCACCACGCTGCCGATGATCGTCGGCTACTTCGTGGCAAGAAAGGCGCTGAAGATGAGTCTGCTCAACTCCCTCGGCTCCATCACCGGCGGCATGACTTCTACCCCGGCGCTCGGTACGCTCATCCACGTAGCCGGCACGGACGACGTTGCCTCCGCCTACGCCGCCACCTACCCGATCGCGCTGATCTCGGTGGTGCTGGTGTCCGAGCTGATCGTCATATTGTTCTGAAGGCGGCGCCTTGTCAAAAAATCAAAAAGGATTCTCTCCACACGAGGGGATCCTTTTTTCGTCCATGCTCTTGACAAATCCCGGCGGATGTGGTATCGTATTGACAAATCCACCTGTATGAGGATACCAATATGCAAACCTATCTCACCTACGAGCAGTTCGGTGCGGTCGGCGACGGCGTGGCAGACGATATGCCCGCGATCGTTCGGACCCACGCGGAGGCAAACCGGCAGGGACTCCCGGTGCGCGCGTGTGACCATGCCCTGTACCGGATCGCGAACCGTTCCGCCACCGCCGAGATCGGCACCGATACCGATTGGGGCGACGCCTCCTTTGTGATCGACGACCAGGATCTGGACCGCCATGACACGCCGGTGTTCCATGTGAAGTCGCTGACCGTGATCGAGGCGCCGTTTGCGATCGATTCCCTGCGCTATGGACAGACGCACATCGAAAATCTGACGGGGAAAGAATTGTTCGTGCGCGTGTGGAACGACGAGCATACCGACTACATCCGCTACGGCGGCAATCAGGACGACGGTACCGCACGGTACGACTGTCTCAACATCGCGTCGGACGGTACGCTGTCTACCCCGGTTTCGTTCGACTTTGATAAGATCACCCGCGTATACGCCGAAACTGTGGACACGGATACGCTGACGCTCTCCGGCGGTCATTTCACCACCATTGCGAATCGGTGTGAATCGCGCTACAACTACCACAACCGCGGGATCACCGTGGACAGGAGCCGCGTACGGATCCATGGACTGACCCATGCCGTGACGGGGGAACTCGAACACGGCGCACCGTACAATGGATTTCTTATCATCGCCGGATGCGCGCATGTCACCGTGGAAGACTGCGTATTCTGTGCGCACCGGACATACTATACCATGGGTTCCGGCGGCGTGACCGTTCCGATGGGGACATACGACATCGGCTTCTCCTCCGCCATCGATATCACGTTCCGCAACTGCCGCCAGACCACGGACATCACCGACCGTGCGTACTGGGGGCTGATCGGCTCGAACAATTGCCGCCAGATTACCATTGAGGACTGCACCTTCTCCCGCTTTGACGCGCACATGGGCGTAACGGACTGCACGATCCGCCGCACCAATCTCGGCTGGATGGGTATCACCGCCATCGGCTTCGGCACGTTCACGTTGGAGAACGTCACCTCCTACGGCAACTGGTTTGTCGATCTGCGCGAGGATTTCGGCTGCTCGTGGCGCGGAAAATTTGTGATTCGGGACTGCACGTGGCACTGCCGGGGCAAGCTCCATCCGCTATTCCGTGCGATGAATCCGGGGGTACACGATTTCGGCTACGAATGCGTGCTGCCGGACGTGGAGATCGACGGCTTCACGGTGACTGGCGCGGAGGATGCGGGAGCGCTTCCTGTGTACACCGATCCGGATTTCGGCAGAGAACGGGGCGGCTATCCCATGCGACTGCCGAGGAACGTAACGGTGCGCGGTAAGATTCACGGCGCGACGCAGGTGACGCTGTGCAGCACACCGAATCGGATGGCGGAGACGCGTTTTACGACGGAATACACGACAGAAGCATAGTCAAGGAGGGTATATGCGATACGAATTATGGTACAACGCCCCGGCTCCGACCATCGGCGACGAACTGCGGGTGAATGAGGGCTCGCTCGACCCGAACGACGGCTGGGAAAAGTGGTCGCTCCCGATCGGCTGCGGCTGGTTCGGGGCAAATGTATTCGGCAGAACGACGGCGGAGCGGATTCAGATCACGGAAAATTCCCTCGTCACGCGCCGCTTTACGGGAACGATCCAGCGCAACAACGGCGGGGTCGCGAATTTCGCGGAGCTGTTTCTCGATTTCGGGCACGAAAACGTGTCGGACTACCGGCGCAGTCTCGATCTGTCCACGGCGATTGCGAAAACGGAATATACCTGGGACGGCGTGCGGTACACGAGAGAGGTATTCGCGTCCTATCCCGACCGGGCGCTCGTTGTGGGGATCACCGCGTCCAAGCCCGGCGCACTGTCGTTTTTCTTTCGTCCGGAGCTTCCGTTTGGCGGTCGGGACAGGGAGGACACCTATCGGACGACAGAGAGAAACACGATCACACTGGGCGGCGTCTACGGCGAATACCGCGTGCGCTTTTCGGCGGCGTTCCGGCTCTTTGTGACCGGCGGACAGACCTGTACGGAACCGGGCGGCATTCGCGTCACCGGTGCGGACCGGGCGTACATCGTCGCGGCGTTCGGCACGAATTACCGTCTGTCGTCCCATGTGTTCACGGCTCCCGCGGCGGAAAAGCTCGCCGGGAACCCCGATCCGTATCCGACCGTACAGGCGAGACTGGACGCGGCGTCGGCAAAATCCTATGAGACGCTGCGCAAACGGCACATCGCGGATTACGGCGCGCTTTTTGGCAGAGTTTCGCTCGATCTCGGGGAAGACATGCCGACCGACACACCGACGGACGCGCTGCTCAAAAAGGTGCAGGACGGCGGGGAGGATCGCTATCTGGAGGCGCTCTATTTCCAGTACGGCAGATACCTGCTTTTATCCTCCGCCAGACCGGGTACATTGCCGCCCCATCTGCAGGGGATCTGGAACCGGTACGACGCGCCACCGTGGGGAAGTGGCTATTGGCACAACATCAACATCCAGATGAACTACTGGCCGGCGTTTGTGACCGCGATCCCGGAGACGTTCGCGGCGTATATCGATTTCGCGAAAGCCTATCGCGACGCGGCGGAGCACTCGGCGGATCACTATATCGGCTCGCTGTATCCGGACAGGCTGTCGCAGAAAAAGGGCGGCAACGGTTGGGCGATCGGCACCGCGGCATGGCCGTACGTCGTCGAGGGTATATCGACCGGCTCCCATTCCGGTCCGGGCACCGGCGCGTTTACGACGCAGCTTTTCTGGGACGCGTACGCGTTTTCGGAGGATACGGCGCTGCTTTCCGATTTTGTGTACCCGAGTCTGTACGGGATGGCAACATTCCTCGAAAAGACCCTTGTCCTGCGCGACGGACACTGGCTCGTGGAGCATTCCGCATCGCCGGAGCAGCCGATCGTCGGCGAGGGATACAAGTGGAACGACTACTACCACACCTGCGGCTGCACCTTTGACCAGTCCATGGTCTGGGAATGCTTCACGGAGACTCTGCGCGCGGCGGAGATTCTGGGGATCACGGACGATCCGTTCCTCGATGTGCTGCGCGAAAAGCTGCCTGCGCTCGATCCGATTCAGATCGGCGCGGACGGACAGATCAAGGAATTTCGCGAGGAGACGCACTATGGCGAGATCGGCGAACCCCATCATCGGCACATCTCCCACTTAGTCGGCGCGTATCCGGGTACGCTCATCACGAAAAAGACGCCGGAATGGCTGCACGCGGTCGAAAAAACGCTCGATTTCCGCGGCGACAAATCGACCGGCTGGGCAATGGCGCACCGACTGACCACGTGGGCGCGCACCGGAAACGGCAGACGCGCGTACATGCTCTATCACCAGCTGCTCGCGACAGGCACCATGCCGAATCTGTGGGACACGCATCCGCCGTTCCAGATCGACGGAAATCTAGGCGGCTGCGCGGGGGTCGCGGAGATGCTTTTGCAGAGCCAGACCGGGGAAATCGACATTCTCCCGACACTGCCGCCGCAATGGACGCGTGGCTCGTTCCGCGGTCTGCGTGCGAGAGGGGCGATCTCCGTGGACGCGGCATGGGAAAACGGCATTCTGACGGAAGCGGCGGTCACACCGGATCACGACCGTGAAATCCGACTGTGCGGTGAGAACTGGCACGTCACGCTGGATGGTGTGCCGATCCCGACACATACCGTCGACGACAATACCGTGTTCGCGGCGGACGGCGGCAAAACCTATACGCTGCGACAGGCATAAACAAAAGCGGAGGGAACCGGGCGTTCTCTCCGCTTTTTTTGCGCGACAATTGTCGCCATTTATTGACTTTCGCATTTCTCTTTGCTATACTATATAGGAGAAAAAACAAGCAAACGAAAGGATACACGCCAATGAAAAAGACGATCAGCTTTCTGCTTCTCTGCGCGATGCTCTGTGCCGCCGCGGGATGCGCCTCTGATTCCGGTTCCGATACGCCCGATACGACCGGAAACGCCGATGCCACTGCCGATACCACGCCTGCCGAAACGGAGACGGAGAAAATTCTCCCCGATCTGCCGGAGCGCGATTTTGAGGGATACACGTTCCGCGGAATGACGAAGGGTACGGCAAGCAGCCATTGGTCCTCGCGCGATTTCTACGCGGAGGAGATCACGGGAGAGGCCATCAACGACGCGGTGTACAACCGGAACGCAACGGTCGGAGAAAAGTACAACTTCAAGATGGAGGAGCTTGGCGCGGAATCCGGCGATCCGGTCTCCGACGCGCGCAAGGCGGTGCAGGCGGGCGAGAACTCCTTTGACGTGATCTTAGCCGGAAACAGCATCAATCCGATGATCACGGACGGCATGCTTCTCGACCTGAACGCCATGCCGTACATGGATATGACGCGCCCGTGGTACGACCAGAACGCAAACGAATCGCTTTCCATCGGACACAAGCTGTTCGTGTCCTGCGGCGAGCTGAACATCATGGACAACGACGCGACCTGGAGCATCCTCTTCAACAAGGCGATGGCGGAGGATCTGGGGTTTGACAGCTTCTACGACATGGTCAAAGCGGGCACCTGGACGCAGGATGTGCTGCTCTCCGCGATGGAGGCGGCGTCCATTGACTTAAACGGCGACGGTCAGCGCGACGCTGCGGACCAGTGGGGCAACGTCGGCGAGGGCTTTGACGTGATGGGCTACATGATCGGCGCGGGCGCACGGTGCTTCACGAAGGATGCGGACGATATGCCGGTGTTCGACGCACTGTCGGAGCGGTACGTGGACGCGTACGCAAAGGCAAGCGCCATCAACGACAACACGGACATCTGCCTCACGATCACCAAGGCTGGGGGCAACTGGGATGTGCTCGATAACGTATTTACGGAGGGACGGTGCCTGTTCTCGTACGTCGGACTGAACCGGGTCACGCTGTTCCGGGATATGGAAGCCGATTTCGGAATCCTGCCCACGCCGAAGTTTGACGAAGCGCAGGAGGAATACCACAACGTCGTCAGCACCTGGGGTGCGAATTTCTTTGCGGTACCGAAGACGACGGAGGACATGGAGCGCACGGGCATCATTCTGGAGGCGCTGTCTGCGGAATCCATGTACACGCTGACCCCGGCGTACTACGATGTGACGCTGAAGACCAAGGCGGCGCGCGATGAGAAATCCTCCGCGATGCTCGATATTATCTTCGCCTCCCGCGTCTTTGAGCTGGGCAACTTCTACGGCTGGGGCGGCATCTTCGATCTCCCCGGCTCGCAGTCCGCGGCAGGCAAAACGGACATCGTTTCCGCCGTCGAGGGCAAGATGAAAACCGTCAACGCCGCGATGGAAAAGACCATCAACGCCGTATTGGAAAATACGCAGTGACGCAACATACATAAGCAAAAACACCCCCGGAGAACGCCGACACGGTATCCTCCGGGGGTGTGATTTTTAGCTGTTTCCTGTGTGGAAAGTTCTTGCCGAGCTTCTTTCAAGAAGCGACCGTTCCCTCAATCTGTCGTTATTCCCATTCGCGCGTGGTGGCGAAGGTGTGCAGCAGGAGCAGGGCGCCGGAGATGGCGGTGGAGAGAACCACCTTGCATGGCGCCATGTGGGCGAGCGTTTCCGCGATGGTGTGCGTGTGCCCCTGCATGCCCGGAATAAAGCAGAACGCGAGATAGCAGACGGCGCAGAGCGTGAGAAATACAAGAATCTGGGTGAGCGCTTTTTTCATGATGGTTCCCTCCTTTTCGGGATGTCAAATCGTTTTGTTTACTGTAAAACAGATTTTGCGCCTGCTTTATCCGCCGTAGGTGCCGCCCCACTCGACGGCGGTGAAGCCGTGGCGGTCAAACGCCGGCAGTGTCTGCGTTTTGATTTCGACCGGCTCCGTGACGGGCAGAATGTGCAGCGCGACGCGGAGAATGCTGTCCGGCTTCGGAGAAATCCGCAGGGCGTTGTAGTCCTCACGGGACTGCGTCAGCTCAAAATACACAAGGTTGTACGGCGACTTTTCCAGTATCGGCAGCCAGTATAGGATGCACTCGTTTGCCTCGCGATCCGTAAAGCCAAGTAATGCAAGACTGTCCTCTAAGAATTGCGCGCTGTCCTCCTTCGCTACGCAGAAGCCGGTGGAGAAATCGCACGGCTTGCTGCCCGCTTCCTCCCAGTACAGGGCGTAGTAGGTGCGCTCCGAGACCGCGTCGTCCGAGACCATGCGCAGCGTGCCGTCGGGTTGTGCCAGAATCTTCCAGCCGCCCGTGGGATACGCCGGGTATACCGTGGTCAGCGATTCGGGATGGGCAAAGGAGACGGAGACCTCCGTTTCCGCTTCGGGATACAGGTACAGCACGGGCTTTGCATAACCACCCATGAAGCCTGTCTCGATCCGGTACAGATCGCCGCGGTCCGTGAGATAGTATTCCACCGTGTGCGCGGTGCCGTCGTCGGGGAAGATCTGATCCGGTACGTCCGTCTCCTCCACCAGGATGTACACCCCGGATGGGAGCGTATCCGGGTACCTCTCGACGGTGAATTTCGGCTCCACCGCCGTGCCCGTATTGACGGCGAACCGGCTGACGTTGTAGTCGTATTTGCCGTCCGCGTCGGGCGTGGCGTCCGCATAGTCGATGACACTGTCGCTCTTTTTCCCGCCGGAAGTATAGCTGCTGATCATCGTGTGAATGTAGTATTGTCCGTCGCCGGAGGACTCCACATCGGCGTCGTACGGACAGAGATTCGTCAAAAACGAGCCGTCGTGCATTTGGCGGAACTGGAGCCAACCATCCGCCGCCACGCAGACATAATCGCAGTTGTCGTAGAGCTTTACCACCTGATCAAAGCCTGTGACCTCGGAGATGGTCGTACCGTCTGTGTCGAAGATGCGATAGCCGGTTTTGTCTGCGCCAATCACGATGCCGTATCCGTCTTCGGTGGTGGCAAACTGGTTGATCGGGGAGTCGGCGATCCGTTCAAAGGATGTATTGTATACGGAGAAGGGCTGCTCCCCATCGGCGTATTCCTGCGCTGTGATGAAATATTTCCCGTTTGCCGTGCGCTCGATAGTCGCGAACGCATCCGGCACAGACCCGGCAAGCGTTCCGGTGGTCAGATCAAAGAACGAGGTCTGCACCGCGCTGTCATATTCTGCCACCGACAGATAGTCGCCGCATACTCCAAAATTCGCCATGTCGTCGATGAACAGCGTGTCTTTTGTGAGATCGTACAGTGCATATCGATCCTCCGTGTACTCCTCGTGCGCCACCGGTTTGTAGAGAAGCACATAGCCGGGATACATTTTTCCCTTCAGCTCATTGCTTATCAAAATGCGCAGATGGTCGGGGTTTTCTACATTCGCATGGGTGAGCGGCAGAGCAGTGCCGTCCGTCAGCCGATACGCCATCCATGTGCTGTCGTGATAGAAGAGGTAGCCGTCGCTAAAATCGTCCGTTGAAACATACGCGTATTCCGGATACGCCGTGGTGCAGGAGAGCACGTCGTAGAGGGTGAGATTGGCGATGTCGTCCGCGGTCGGCGCGGTGTTCTCCGCGGTCTCGCTTCCCAACGCCGACGGTAGGCTTGTGTTTGTGGCAAAGACGGTCCCGTCCGGCTTTTGCTTTTGCGTGCCGTCCATGGCGCTGCCCGCGAGCGGCGTGTCCGTGCAGTAATACATGGTTGTGTCGGGCGAGATCGGAGACGGGTACGCGTAGACGTAGATATACCCCTTTGCCGCCGGATCCAGCGTGATCTCGTGCGCCGCGGCAGGATTGTCGCTGTTCTCTGACGCAGGCTCTGTTTGCGCTGGCTCGGTTCCCGCGCTTTCCGTTTCTGCGGTCTTTGTCTCGGTTTCCGCCGTTTCGGTTTCTTCGATTGTCTCCGAAGAAGAGGATTCCGCACCTGTCGTTTCCGGAGAATCCGTTTCCGCGGTCTGTCTCGTGCAGCCGACAAGCAGCGTCGCGCACAGGCAGAGAAGAATGAGTCGTTTCATCATAACCACCTCGGTTTGTGTTCTTATCCATAAAGACGTTCGACAGCGCGATTTGTTCCCGAAGATAGGGGAATTTCCTGTGTTTTTCTCCGTGCGGAAGAAAAATAGCATCGTTCTTGACAAAACGGCGCGTATGCGGTACAATATGCAGAGAACCAAAACGGATTTTACCGTTATGATTCAAAAAGAATACAGATCGAACGGAGGGATACAGAAAATGAAAAAACGGATCTCGATATTGCTTTTGTGCGCGATGCTGCTTGCCGGATGTGCCGCGGAAAAGGAAGCGGAGAACGGCACGGATACAACATCGTCTGACAATGGTACGGTGGAATCGACTGCGGAAGAGACGGAAACGACTGTGTACGACAGCCTCGTAACGGAGGATTTTGGAGGCTACACGTTCCATATGTTGAACGGCGTGAGCAACTACGCGTATGTGCTGCTGACCGCGGAGGAGCTGACCGGCGAGACCATCAACGACGCGGTATACAACCGGAACAGCCTGGTTTCCGACCGCCTGAACGTGAATCTGGAGGAGTATATCGCGGACTGGAACGAGACCTCCCCGACCGTGGACGCGCTGATTTTAGCAGGCGACAACGCGTACGACATTTTCTTTGACGAATCGCAGTTTTCCATGCAGTACGTGGCAAAGGGGAACACCGCCGATCTGCGCACGACGGAAATGCAGCTGGACAAACCGTGGTGGGACGCGGGTTCCATGGAAACGATGTCCCTCGGCGACCGGCTGTACACCGTCAACGGTGACCTGCACCTGATGTACGGCGAGAGTGCGTGGGTCTTCTACATGAATAAGCAGATGCTGGAGGACTACAGCCTCGAATCTCCGTATACCCTCGTCAAGGAGGGAAAATGGACGATGGACAAGGCGGGCGAGCTCATTCGCACGGTGGCTTCTGATTTGAACGGCGACGGCAAGATCACCACGGACGACCAGTTCGGACTTGCCACGCACGGCGATGTATCGCTGGCGCTGCTCATTGGCGGCGGACAATCCCTGCTTACAAAGAACGCGGAGAACATACCGCAGTGGTCGCCGCTTGCGGAGGAGGTCTACAACATTTCCGCAAAGACGCACGAGATTTTCTTTGACAAAAACGCGGTGTACATGGACGGCGTGACGACGAAGGGCGCCAATGCAGCGACGGTGGTCAATTCCCCGATCATCGACCATTTCTCCGCGGGCGGCTCGCTCTTCCTCTGTGAGGTGCTGGGACACGCGAAGATCTTGCGCGGCATGGACAACGATTTCGGGATCCTGCCCGTGCCGAAATACGCGGAGGACGCGGACTACACGACGTTTGTGGCAAGAAGTGCGCAGGTGCTGATGATCCCGGTGACGGCTGGACCGGACGCGCTGCACAGAACCGCGGTGGTACTCGACAATCTGTGCGCGGAATCGTACCGTACCGTACGGCAGGCGTACTATGATGTGCAGTTAAACGGCAAGACGATCCGCGACGAGGAGAGCCGGGACATGCTGGAGATCATTTTCGCGAACCGCCGGTACGAAATGGCGTACCTGTTCGGTCTGAACGACCTCGGCGCCGCCTACCTGAAAGCGACGCAGAACGGCAGCGATCTGTCCTCCGCGGTCGCGAAAATCGAGGACAAATGCAAGGCAAGCCTCGCGGACACGCTCTCCGCGCTTGGCGAATAAAACAAAATCCCAAAGGCGGGGGCTCGTCATACGGCGCGGCTCCCGCTTTTTCTGTAAAAATGAGACAAGAAGCGGTTGACAAATAGAGAAAAAATGAGTATACTATATGTATTGTTGCTGTGTGTGACAATATAAATTGGGCAAAAGAGGAGGAGACTTATGAAAAAACAAATTTCCATCCTGCTACTGTGCGCGATGCTTCTTGCGGGATGCGGTCAGGAAACAGGGAACGTACAGCCTGAAAATACACAAAACGACGAAAATACTGGAAATACGGAATCGGTTATGGAAACGGAGCCGACAATTTATGACAGTCTCGTGACGGAGGATTTTGCGGGATATACGTTCAACATTCTGAATGTTGACAGTAACTACGCATATGTGTTCATGACAACGGAGGAGTTGACGGGGGAAACCATCAACGATACCGTGTATAACCGGGATATCACAGTTGGTGATCGCTTGAACGTGAACTTCGGCGAACGGATTACCACATGGGCAGATATATACAATGAGGTACAAGCGCTGATTTTGGCGGGAGACAATGCGTATGATATCTATTTTGCTGAAGCATGGTCATCATTACCGTTTATGACGGATGGGTATGCCGCTGACCTGTGGAAGACGGAACTGCAGCTTGATATGCCATGGTGGGACGCAGGTGCTATTGAGACATTGTCCATCGGTGACCATCTATATCGGATCAACGGCGATTTACACTTAATGTACAGCGAAGCGTCATGGATATTTTATGTCAACAAGCAGATGCTTGAAAACTACGATCTGGAATCGCCGTATACCCTGGTACGGGAGGACAAGTGGACGCTGGATAAGGCCGGTGAGATGATAGAAGCAGCTACACAGGATCTGAACGGCGACGGCAAAATGAACACGGACGACCAATTCGGACTGACTACGCACAACAATTGTGTGTGTACATTTGTTATTGGTGGTGGGCAGTCCCTACTTACAAAGAATGCAGACAATATTCCGGAATGGACTCCACTTTCAGAGGTAATTTATGACATTTCCGCAAAAGTGCGGGAGGTGGTGTTTGATCTCAATCATACCTACATTGAAAATGTGACACCAACAGGTACAAGGGATGTAGGAATTGTCGGGCATTTCATGGAAGGCGGCGATCTCTTTCTTTGTGAGGTCTTGGGACATGCTAAAACTTTACGCGGCATGGACAATGATTTTGGAATTTTACCGATACCGAAATACAGTGAAACGGTAAAAGGTTATAGAACGTATGTTGCAGGATCTGCACAGGTTATGATGATTCCAACCTCTGCGGATGAAGAAGCTTTGCATAGAACAGCGATCGTGTTGGATAATCTCGGAGCGGAATCGTTCCGTACATTACGCCCGGCGTACTTTGATGTACAGTTAAATGGCAAGACGATCCGCGATGAGGATAGTAGGGATATGCTGGATATTATTTTTGCGGACCGTCGATATGAGATGGCGTATATGTTTGGACTCAATGATCTTGTTTCAGCATACGGAAATGCTGCAAGAAACGGCAGCGATCTCTCCTCCGCGGTGGCAAAGATCGAGGACAAGTGCAAGACGGCACTGGCGGACACCCTCTCCGCGCTGGGCGAATAAAACGGAATACAGAAGGCGGGAGTGCGTCACACGGCGCGGCTCCCGCTTTTTCATCCGCTTTTCCGGTTCCATCTTGCTTTTTTCCTGTAACTATGCTATACTATACCTATCTCCCCCGCAGGTGGGCATTTTTGTGATATGAAGGAAGCAATCGATATGGAAAGACGAACCGGCACTGTATCCCGGGGCATCCGTTGTCCCATCATCCGCAGGGGAGACGACCTTGCGGCGATCGTCACCGACAGCGTTCTCGAAGCCGCGCGTGCGGAGGGCTTTTCGCTCCACGATCGCGACGTGATCGCCATGACGGAATCCATTGTGGCGCGCGCCCAGGGCAACTATGCGACTGTCGCTGACATTGCCGCGGATGTAGGAAAAAAGCTCGGCGGCGGCACCATTGGTGTGATCTTCCCGATCCTGTCGCGCAACCGTTTCGCCATCTGCCTGCGCGGAATTGCCGCCGGGGCGAAGAAGGTCGTGCTCATGCTCAGCTATCCGTCCGACGAGGTGGGCAACGAGCTTGTCTCCTACGATCAGCTCGACGAAGCGGGCATCAATCCGTACAGCGACGTGCTCACGCTGGAGCGGTACCGCGAACTGTTCGGCGACAACCGGCACCCGTTCACGGGCATGGACTACGTCGGCTACTACGAAAACCTCATCCGGGAATCCGGCGCGGAAGCGGAGATCATTTTCGCCAACCGTCCGCAGACCATTCTGCAATACACAAAAAACGTCCTGACCTGCGACATCCACACGCGCGCCAGAACCAAACGGTTATTGAAAGCGGCGGGCGCCGAAGTGGTGTGCGGACTGGACGACATTCTCTCCGAGAGCGTGAACGGCAGCGGCTATAACGAAAAATTCGGGCTGCTCGGCTCCAACAAATCGACGGAAGATACCGTAAAGCTCTTCCCACGCGACGCTCAGGGACTGGTCGAGGACGTGCAGAAGCGGATTTTCGAGAAAACCGGCTGTCACGTTGAAGTGATGGTCTACGGCGACGGCGCGTTCAAGGATCCGGTAGGGAAGATCTGGGAGCTTGCCGATCCGTGCGTATCCCCGGCGTTCACGGTGGGATTGAACGGTACGCCGAACGAGCTGAAGCTCAAGTATCTGGCGGACAACGATTTCAGCACCCTGTCCGGCGAAGCGCTCCGCGATGCGATCTCCGCCCGTATCCGGGAGAAAAAGGACAATCTCACCGGTGATATGACCTCGCAGGGCACCACGCCGCGCCGCCTGACCGACCTCATCGGCTCTCTCTGCGACCTGACCAGCGGCTCCGGCGACAAGGGAACCCCGGTCGTGCTGGTGCAGGGCTACTTCGATAACTACACGAACTGAATGAAAATCGGATAGAAAAAGCCGCCCGATGGGGAGCGTGTGACAGCCCCGGAAGGCGGATTTTTTGTGGTACGCCTGTCTCCAATCTGCATGGCGTCCTCTTGCCGTATAAATTTCCGTAAGCGTGGGATGCTATGGACAGTATACCACATTCCGCGGCGGAAATCCATAGATACCGTGGATTTGGGCGCAGAATTTTCGGATAGTTGGTGAGTGTCAAAATATACGTCTGCATAGTTTGCTTTGTGGATGAAATTGTGAAATTCATCAAAGGCGACGGGCAATGTTAATTTTCGGAAAAGAATCCGTCCGACATCTTGACACCGACGAAAAATGACAGTAAGATTATATATAGCGCGCGGAAACGGTCGGTATTCGATGGACAGTGGCTGCGCGCGGCCAAACAGAACGAACGATAGACAGGCAGTGCGAACGGACGCGTGTGTCGGGGCGGCTGCTTCCTATCTTCCTATATAGAAAGAACGCGAACGAATGAAGAAAAAATATAGTCGGAGAAGGAACGCGCGGGATGCGGTCGTGGAAACGCGGGGCAGCAGGCAGCTTCTTGCGATTTTGATATTTCTCCTCATCTGTTGTCTGCTCACGGGGGTATACGGGGTTCTGAAAAGCGGTACAATGCCGTTTTCGTTCCATATACTGAAGCCGGAGACGGATACAGAGACGGAGACGGAGACAGCGCCCGCGGATACGGATGGCGTCGGCAGAGAGGACGTGGAGACGACGGCGTGTCCGGAAACGGAATCGGAAGCGACGATTGCGCCCGCGGAGACAAGCGGCACGCAGGGCACGAGCCAGCCGATGGAACCGCTTCCCAAGGAGACGGCGGCGGAAAGCAGGGTGGAGCACGAGACGCGGGATTCCGCCGTGCCGATCCGCACGGTGCAGCTGATGCCGGAGAACTACGATTACACGATGCCGGTGCCGGAGAATGGCGAACCTGTGGACGACAGCTATTTCGCGGACGCGGTATTCCTCGGCGACTCGCGGATGGAGGGCTTCGCAATGCAGTGCGGGCTGTCCAACATCACGTGCTACGCGTATAAGGGACTGACGACGGAATCGGTGTTCACGAGCGAGGTCATCTACAAGGACGGCAAAAAAATGACGGCGATGGACGCGCTGCGCGAGACGGATTTCGCGAAGGTGTACATCATGCTGGGGATCAACGAGACCGGCTGGCCGAAGGCGGAGGCGTATCCGCAGTATTACGGCAAGATCGTGGACGCGATCCGGGAGATCCGTTCGGACGCGGTGATCTACGCAATGTCGATCATCCCGGTGTCCAAAACGGTATCGGAGACGCACGAATACGCGAAAAATGACAAGATCAATCTGTACAACGAGCTGCTGCGCGGAATGTGCGTGGAAAAAGAGGTATTCTACATCGATCTGAGCTTCATGGCAGGCGAGGACGGCGCGCTTCCGGAGGGCGCTGCACGGGACGGGATTCATGTGGGCTACGACCTGTGCAAGGAGTGGCTCACGTATCTGCGGACGCACACGATCCCGGTACGACTGGTGACGGAAACAGGCGCGGAGACAGAAACAAACACGGAAACAACAGGTGAGGAGTGATTCGATATGAAAAAGAACGCGATGGTACGCGGCGTGGTATGCGTGCTGGCGGCCTGCATGCTGGCGCTGTCCGGCTGCGGGGGAAAAGAGGCGGCTGTGAATCCGAATGTGGAGCTGGTGCTGGCGGATTTCGCGAACGTGATTCTGACGACAGGTGAATTTTCCGAGGAAATGTACCCGGTGCCGGATTCCATGGTCGCAGGCATGTACGGGATCACGGACGCCGAGGAAGCGCGCGTCTATGCCGGCAGCGGCGCGACGCCTGAGGAGATCGGTCTGTTCCGGTTCGCGGACGAAGACGCGGCAGCTGCGGGTCTGGAGCTTGCAAAACAGCGGCTGTCCGATCAGAAGCGCGCGTTCACGGACTACAATCCGGATGAAAAATACCGTCTTGAGGACTATGCCGTCGTAGAGCAGGCGGGCAAATACGTCATCTACTGCGTATCCTCCAGCGACGCAGCGGGAGATGTGATCGCCAAGGAAATCGCCGGCTGACGCGGGGGCTTCTCCGGCGGGTACCCAAACCGGATTGTTTCAATTGTGTTACACCCTGGCTTTTCCCTTGACAGGACAGCCGCCATCGTGTATACTCTATACAAAGCCGTCAGGGAGTGCTGTTGGACCGGGGAATTGTACCCCGGATGCATCAAGCAGTCTGGCGGCTCTTTGTCTGCTGTCGTACAAGGCTCTTTCTCGCAGATATACCGACGAGCATGAAAAAAACCGCTTCTATGGGATGTAGAGGCGGTTTTTTGTGTGTTTCGGTTATTTTGTGCTGTGGGCGGGGGCGGGCTTATGCCTGAATTTCATCTGGGTGCACAGCACGCCGATGAAGATCAGTGTGCAGCCGATGTAGCCGCGGACAGTCATGCGTTCGTGGAGGATGAGTGCGCCGCCGATGACGCTGAACATGGACTCCATCGACAGGATCACGGACGCGATGGCGGGATCGGCGCGTTTCTGACCGAGCACCTGGCAGGTGTACGCGACGCCGACAGACATAAAGCCGCCGTAGAGGAGCGGGATAAGCGCCGCGCCGAGGTCAGAGAGCGATTCCGGCGTGTGGCTCCCGCAGGCGACGGTGATGCCCCATGCCGCAAGGCTGATCAGGGAACAGACGAGGAACTGTACCATGGAGAAGCGCAGAGAATAAAGTGCGTCGCCAAAATGGTCGATGACGAGGATATGGGCGGCGAAGAGAACGGCGCATCCGAGAACGACCAGATCCTCCGGCGCGATGGTGAACGCGGACGAAACGGAGACGAGAAACAGCCCAACCGCGGCAAATCCGACGCCGATCCAGGTGAAGAGCCCTGCCTTTTTGCCGAACGCGAGGTTGAACAGCGGCACGAGCACCATATACAGGGCGGTCAGAAAACCGGCGCGTCCGGAGGAATCGGGGAACCCGGCTCTCTGAAACAGCTCAATGCCGTATTGCTGCAGGGTGGAAGCGGCACATAGAAGGACTCCGCAGACGATCCCGGCTAAGATGGTCAGACGCATGGTGTTTTTATGCACTGCCGCGTCGGTGGATTTCTTTTCAAACAAGGCGATGACGGGAATCAGCGACAGTCCGCCGATGCCGAAACGGATGCCGTTGAATAAAAACGTGCCGACGTGATCGCTGCCGACGGTCTGCGCGACAAAGGCGAAGCCCCAGACAACGGCGGTGATGATGAGAAAGACGATGCCCATGCCGGTCGTCTTTTTTTGTGCTTGCATGCTGCTACCTCTTGTGAAAAAAATTGCAAAACGATAGAATAATTATACCACACGGCGCGTCGATTCGCAAGAGGAAAAAAGCCGAAGGCGTGCACGGAAGCGCGTGGAATCTTAGGCAAGGTGACGAGGAAACCCCTGGTTTCAGGTTATTTGTGCAGAGGGTTCCGGGAAATTTTCCGGCGATTTTGAGAAAATCCGCGCGAACGGTGGACAAACGGGTGTTTTTATGCTATAATATCGACAGTAGAAAGCAGGAAAAGACAGCCTTTGCGGAAATGAGGTGTATACAATGGCGAAGCATGCGGCGGAAACAGCGGACGCGATTGTCCGGACGGCGCTTACCCTGTTCGGCGGCGACGGAACGGGCGAGGGATTCTACCGCGGCGAACCGTACGAGATCCCCGGAGACAACCAGTTGCGCCTGACAGGAACGGAAATGGGCTACGGAAACCGCCTTCCCACGCAGGGCGCATTTTCGACAGACACAGCGTTATATTGCCCTGTGGGAAACGCTGTGCCGGAGTCGGCGCGGGAGAAACGGATCTATTCGTTCGCGTGCAGCCCTTGCGATCGCATTTACGCGGCGGTACAGGTGATTTTCGCGCTGCATCTGCGCCGCGGTGTGCGAAAGTGCGTTGTGGCGGTGCGCAGTCTCGTAGAGCGGGAGCAGATCCGGCAGGCGATGGAGGTCTATACGGCGCATTTCGCGGAGCAGTATCGCCTTGCCACACCGGTGATCCGCGTGTACGACAGCGCCGACCGCGACGGACTGCGTGGCTATCTCACCGCGGAGGGCATCGGCATCCTGCTCATCAACCGCGAAAATTTCGACCGCGACGCCAATCTTCTCCGCCGACAGAGCGCGGAATTTTCCGGCAGAACACCGCTGTCGCTTCTCCGGAGGGCGCATCCCCTCGTCGTGACGCTGACAAACGCAGGGAAACCGCTCGAGAGGCTCCTTACCCACACCGCGCAATTTGCACCGCTGTGTACGCTGGCATTCACGGAAAAGCCGGATCGCACCGGCGCGACATACCCGGTCTATATCGGCACAAGCTGCGCCGCACCGGAGGAAACGGACGGGCAGATCCGCCTCGGAGAATAAAAGTTCGCGAATTTTTGTTCCAAAACCCTTGTAATCCATCCCGTTTTGTGGTATGCTATAGGAAAAAGACGAGAGGGAACGGACGCAGCGAAAAAATGGCGTATCGAAAACTGAGGCACAAACGCAGCCCGACTTGCACAGTCAATATCTTTTCCCCTTTTTCATAAAAGTTTTGCTGGAGCTGGAACGAACAAGTTCGTTCTCAAAAGCGACCGTTCTCCCCGTTCCCCGTTTCCCCTGAGGTATCTATGAAAGATCAGTTTCAATTGAAAGCCCCGTATCAGCCGACCGGTGATCAGCCGGAGGCGATCGATAAGCTGTGCGCCGGACTGGACGCCGGTATGCGTTTTCAGACGTTACTTGGCGTAACCGGCTCCGGTAAGACGTTTACCATGGCGAACGTTATCGCGCGGATGAATCGACCGACGCTGGTGCTCGCGCACAATAAGACTCTCGCCGCGCAGCTCTGCATGGAGTTTCGCGCTTTCTTTCCCGACAATGCCGTGGAATATTTCGTGTCGTACTACGACTATTACCAGCCCGAGGCGTACGTGCCGGGAAAGGATATCTACATCGAAAAGGACTCGTCCATCAACGACGAGATCGACAAGCTCCGCCACAGCGCCACCTCCGCGCTGTTTGAACGGCGCGACGTCATCATTGTGTCGAGCGTGTCGTGTATCTACTCCCTCGGTCCCCCGGAGGAGTATAAAAAACAGGTCATCGGCGTGCGTCCCGGACTGGAGATCTCCCGCAACGAGCTTGCCGCGCTGCTTTTGCAGTCCTCGTACGACCGCAACGACGCCAATTTTGTCCGCGGCAACTTCCGCATGCGCGGCGATACCTTGGACGTTTATCCCGCCGGCTACTCCGAACGCGCCATCCGCGTGGAATTTTTCGGCGACGAGGTCGATCGCGTGCTCGAATTTGACCCGCTCACCGGCAAGATCCACCAGAGTCTCAACTACGTAGCCATCTATCCCGCCACCCACTATGTCATGGATCCCGCCGGGAAGGAAATGTACATCGCGCGCATTGAGGAGGAGCTGGCGGATCGGCTTGACTTCTTCCGTGCGCAGAATAAGCTGTTGGAGGCGCAGCGGCTGGAGGAGCGTACCCGGTACGATATCGAGATGATCCGCGAGATCGGCTACTGCTCCGGCATCGAGAACTATTCCGCCGTGTTCGCGGGCAGAGAACCGGGATCGACGCCGTATACGCTGCTCGACTATTTCCCGAAGGATTTTCTGCTTTTCGTCGACGAGAGCCACGTCACCATTCCGCAGGTCAGCGGCATGAGCGGCGGCGATCTGGCGCGTAAGAAGAACCTCGTCGAATACGGCTTCCGCCTGCCGTCCGCGTACGACAACCGACCGCTCCGGTTCGATGAGTTCGAAAAAAAGCTGAACCAGACCATTCTCGTTTCCGCCACGCCCGCCGAGTACGAGCTGTCCCATTCGTCGCAGGTCGTGGAGCAGATCATCCGCCCGACGGGACTGGTCGATCCCGAGGTCGAGGTGCGCCCGATCGAGACGCAGGTGGACGACGTGCTGTCCGAGATCCGTGCCAGAACCGCGCGGGGAGAACGGGTCCTTGTCACCACGCTCACCAAAAAAATGGCGGAGGATCTCACCGAATATTTGGACGGACAGGGCGTGCGCGTGCAGTATATCCACCATAACATCGACTCCATGGAGCGCACCGAGCTCATCCGCAACCTGCGCCTGGGCGTGTTCGACGTGCTGGTCGGCATCAATCTGCTGCGCGAGGGCATCGATCTGCCGGAGGTCACGCTGGTCGCCATCCTCGACGCGGATAAGGAGGGTTTGTTCCGCTCCGCACGCTCGCTCATTCAGATGATCGGACGCGCTGCCCGGAACGCGAACGGCAAGGTAATCCTTTACGCCGACACGATCACGGATTCCATGAAAACCGCCATCGACGAAACGGAGCGGCGCCGCGCCATCCAGATCGCGTACAACGAAGCGCACGGCATCATCCCGCAGACGATCGTCAAGCCGGTCGCGCAGTCCATTGCCATAGGCACGGAGGAGGAAGGCAAAAAGTCCCGCCGTGGAAGATCGTCCCAGAGTGCCGTCGAGGTGCTGCCTGTCGAGAAAAACGGTAGTATGAAGAAGGAGGATCGCATCGCCGCGCTGACCGAGGAGATGAAAAAAGCGGCAAAGGAGCTGCGATTCGAGGAAGCCGCCTATCTCCGCGACCGCATCCGCGAGCTGGAAGCCACAAAATAACCGTATATCAAAAAAAATCCGCTGTCCCCACGAAAGGAACGGCGGATTTTTTATCGATTTTATTCTTCCGGCATGTCCAGCGCGAACGATACCGTCTCCCCGGTGTCCGGATCGGGGAAGGACAGGGCGCGGCACCAGAGCGAGAGTCCGTGATACGGGAGCCTCGCACCGTATTTTTTATCCCCAAGGAGCGGATGACGGCGGCTGGCGAACTGTACGCGGATCTGGTGCGTCCGACCGGTTTCCAACACGACCTCGCACAGCGCGCACGGCTTGTCCGCGACGGTGCGTTCCGACAGCACGCGATAGGTCAGCCGCGCCGATTTTGTACCGCCGCGCGGTTTGTCCACGACGAATGCCTGCTTTTTGCGCCGATCAAAGAACAGCTCATCCTCCATGACGCCTATGGCAGGCTCCGGCACACCCTCGCACAGCGCGAGATACGTTTTGTGGAACCGGTGGTCGGACAGTGCACGGCTCAGCGCACCTGCGGCTTCCTGCGTCGTCGCGTAGACCATCAGTCCGGCGGTCGTCACGTCGAGCCGGTGGACGGGATAGACATCGGGCAGGGACAGTGCGGCGGCGAGCAGCTGCGGCATGCCACGTCCATCCGGGGCGGATTCCGACAGCACGCCGCGCGGCTTGACGCAGACGACGTACGACGGGGCTTGTTTTAGAATCTCGATCAAGGTTTATTTTCTCCGTTTGCCGCGCAGGGTGACGTACATCAGAAACAGCGCGATGCAGACGATGGCGGCAATGATGCCGAAATTGACGTCTCCGGTCGGCGGCGCGTACGGTTCCACGACGGGGGCGGTGTCGATATGCGATAGCGGAAGGAGCACGGCGGTAAGAATGCGGGAAAATTTTAGATAAGCTTGCATGGCTGCCTCCTTTTTGATGCTCTACAATGTTAGACGATGGGAATATGAGGAAAAATCGCGAATCGTGTAAACAATCTGTAACTATCCTTATTATACAGGATGCCGCGCGTTTTGTCAATGGCATTTTCATAAAAAATTCACACCTGTCGTGGAAATGTTTACAATATTTTTTCTGCCGAATCACAAAAAGCCTACAAATGTCGCTTTGTGGTGTGGGAGCGGGAAACGGGTCGAAGGGTACGGCTGCGACGGTGCGCGAGAGGGCAAAACGAAAGAAATTGACGTTTTCCGCGCTTTGAGCAAAAAAATCACAGAATATTTGCGCAATGTACTTGCAAGTTGGAAACCGTTATATTATAATAAGACTGTAGCGGAATGGAATCGCGAATTGTGGAAAATACGAAACCGTCGTTGGCCCGTGCGGTTGCGATGGAAACGGATTTTACTTTTCGCGCACTCCGCGACAGCGATTCCCGCAAAAAATGACGAAGTGAAGCGACACCGCGGCATGCGGTAAAGATATACCCTGGAGAGGGAAAGAAAAAACTAAGGAGGCGAAAACGATGCTGAACATCGGGATTACCACGCGGTCGTTCAACGGATTGTCGGTCGCGGAAACGGCCGGACGGATGCAGGAGATCGGATTTAAGTGCACGGAGCTATGCTTTGTCCACAGCGATCTCGGCGGCTGGACGTACAACGGAATCGGGGATCTCACGGGGATCACGCCGGTGCGTATCAAGGAAGCGGCGGACGAATTCCGTTCGCGCGGGATTGAGGTGACGTCGCTCGGCATGTTCACGGATCTGCGCAATCCGGACGACGAGGTGATGGCGCGCGAGAAGGAATACATACTCCGGTACATCGACATGGCTGCGGAGGCGGGGATTCCGTATCTGGCAAGCGAATGCGGCTTCACGCCGGGACAGCGCGGCATCAACGCGGACCGGTACGAATCGGACTACGCGCGCATCAAGGAAACGCTGCGGTTCGCGTGTCTGGAAGCGGAGGCGCGCGGGGTGCACATGGCGCTGGAGGCGTGCGTACTGGACGTGATCCCGTCGCCGCGCAGACTCAAGACGCTGATTGAGGAATTGGAGGCGGAGTCGGGCGTACGGCTCGGCGCGATGCTCGATCCGGCGAACTTCATCGCGGCGGAGGACGAGGAAGGCATGTTCCGGCACCTGAAGCACGACGTGTACTACTTCCACGGCAAGGACCGCAAAATCAACTCGACCTACGGCGTGAACCTCGGCGACGGGGACATCGACTGGCCGCGGTTCATGGAGCTGTACATGCGCTTCACGGACAAGGTGCCGTTCATCCTCGAATATGCGAACAAGGACAACTGCGCCGAAATCAAAGCCCGCGCGGAAGCGGCATACGAGACGGCGTTGCAGAACATCCTCGGTCGTCTGGACTGATGGGACGCGGGGAACGGGGGGAACGAGGAAACGCGGCTTCTTGTAAGAAGCCTGGCAAGAACTTTCATGAAAAAGGAAAAGGGTTTTGTTTGTGCAGATCCGGGCTTGCCGGTATTGCTTGTGTAACACGCTTTATCTGAAGCGAACTTGCTATCGTAGGCGTTTTTAACTGCGGTTCCTTTGTCTATTTAGTTGGGTTTGTGCTGCTGTGCATTGCATGGCGGTGCTGATCTGTAAATTGTTTTACTATAAAGTAGAAAATTTCATCCGAAAAGGAGAGTTTTATGATTAAGTTAGGTGTGAACAGCGTACTGTTCAAGACGGTATCGTTCCGCGAAGCGGCGGAAGCGATCAAGAAGTGCGGCTACGACGGTGTGGAAATTTCCGCGATCGCCGGGATGTGCGAGCATCTGAACCTGTCCGCCTGGAAGGAGCAGGCTGCGGAGCTGCGCGCGATCAGCGAAGAGCTGGAACTGCCTTTCCTGTCCACGGAGGTTGCGTCCCGTGACAGAGAACGGCTGCTGACGGCGTTTGAGGCATGTGCCCAGATCGGGATTCCGATCGTGAACATTGGTCCTGGCGGCACGATGAACGATGAGGACAGCCTGAAGGCGGCGATCGCGGAGACGCAGTCTCTGGCGGAGGACGCGGAAAAGTTCGGTATCACGCTGTGCGTCAAGGCGCATGTGGGTGCTGCCGTATATTCCACGCCGACGACGCTGCGGATGATGGATTACGTGACCTCTCCGGCGTTTGGCGTAGACATGGATCCGTCCCACATCCACAGAGCGGGCGAGAATCCGGCGAAAGCGCTGCCGGCGGTATTGTCCCGCATGAAGCACATCCACATCCGCGACTGCAAGGGCGACGGCCCGTCCCCGGGAGATCCGACGAACCAGGCATGCGGCAGAGGCGACATCGATCTGTTCGGCTACTTCCGCGCGATGGTGGACGCCGACTACAACGGACCGGTCTGCCTGGAGGTCATCGGTCCCGACCAGACGCTGACGGACGCTACCCGGATCGCGGCGGAAAGCTACGGCTACATGAACGCGATCCTCAAAAATCTCGGCGCGCGGTAAGCTCCATTTTGGCGGGGAGATCCATTTGCGTGGGTCTCTCCGCGCATTCCCATAGAATCCTTTGCAATTGCAGGCGCACATGACAGATCTAAGCGCGGCAGAACCGACCGATTACGCGGTACCACAGTATCCCCGAAAACACGACAGATTACGTTTAGGAAGGAAATCCCGGCATGAAAAAGCATATTTTCACGCTGCTTCTGGCATTTCTGCTTCTCACTCCGACGATGATCTCCTGTTCCAGCGGCGGAAAAGAAACGGAAGCGAACCAGACGGCGGCAGACACAACGGAAACAACAGCGGAAACCGAAACGGAGACGGAACGCCCCTACGCGGTGCTCCCGGATAAGGATTACGGCGGCGAGGACACCCCGCTCTTCGTGGCGTACAACGTTGAGGGCGCGAACACGGTATCCGGCACGTCCAAGAATGAATTTGGCGCGACGGAGCTGACCGGCGAAGCGGTAAACGACGCGCGCTTTGAGAGAAACAGCACGATCGAGGATCGCTTCAACGTGAAGATCGTCTCCTACGACTACAACGTGGAAACACAGTCCTTCTGCGTCCACGATCCGGTGGTCAAAGCCATCGACAATCTGATCATGGCGGGCGACAACCAGTACGCCTTCATGCTTCTCCCCGGCTATTCGACCTGCAAAATGGCGATAAACGGGACGCTGATGGATCTGAAAACGATTCCGGAAATCGACTTTACAGCTCCTTGGTGGGATCAGAAGGCAAACGCGGATCTGACCGTGATGAACCGGCTCTATTATACGACAGGAGACATTTCCACGGCGGACAACGACGCGACCTGCACGATCCTGTTCAACAAGGTGCTGGCGGACAACTACGCCATCGAAAGCCCGTACGAGCTGGTAAAATCCGGCAAATGGACGCTCGACACGTTCCTTTCGCTCTGTGAGACTGCGGCATCGGATCTGAACGGCGACGGCGAATGGACCCGCGACGACCAGTACGGCGCGCTCATCTGGGACGACAGCTGCATGGCGGTCGTCAACGCGTCCGGCGAAAAGTGCGCGCAGGTGGACGAGAGTGGCAAGATCGTACTGAGCCTGAACACGGAAAAGGTGGTAAACACCCTTGACAAGTTCGTTCCGTTCGGCAGAAACAAACAGGTCGCGTTCCAGTACCAGAGAGCCGTAGACGCCTCTGACCTCGTGGCAGTCGAGATGTTTTCGAACAACCAGGCGCTCTTCTTTATGCAGCTGATGCAGATCGTACCGAAGCTGCGCGACATGGAAGCGGATTTCGGCATCGTGCCGTATCCGAAGTATGACGAGGCGCAGATGGAGTATTACAATACAGTCGGCTCGTGGCATTCCGTATTCTTCTGTGTGCCGCAGGGTCCGGCGGATCTCGAAAAGAGCGGGATCATTGCGGAGGCGCTGGCATGCGAGGGTATGTATACCGTCACCCCGGCGTATTATGAAGTTACGCTCAAAACAAAATCCGCGCGCGACGAGGAATCGGCAGCCATGCTCGATCTGATTTTTGAAACGCGCGTATACGATCTCGGCTGGTACTACCAGTTCGGCGACTACAACGAGGGCGTTATGGACATCTTCCGTCTGAACAAGAAGGAGCAGGCGTTCACGTCCCTGTACGAAAAGAAAATCAAACAGGCGGAGAAGAAGATCAGCGAGGTCAATGAAGCCTTTGCCGCCATCGACACAGCGGAATAAAACACCGCGAAAAATCACGCAACCCCTCTTTATATAGCGCAAATACACGGAGAAAAGAAACTTAAATGACAAAGAAACGGTATATCGCAGCAATCCTCGCAGCCCTGATGATCGCATCTATGAGCGGCTGCAACAATTCCACAAGCGACAACGAAACCAAGGCAAACACTTCGACGGAGACCACCGGTACAGAGACAACGGGATCAGAGACGGAAGCGGAGGAGACCACGTTCTCAGCAAGTCTTGCCAAGCAGGACTACAACGGCGCGGACTTCCGCATCTACACCTCCAACACCATCAACGGGATCGTGAATACGATTCTTATCAACCACGCCGATGAGCAGACGGGTGAAATTCTGAACGACACCCTGTTCAACCGCGATCTCTTCGTCGAGGACAACTACAACGTCAAGCTGCAATACACCGTGGACGACGAAACCGCGACCGGTGCAATGGCAGGCAACCTTTCCAAAGGCATCCTCGCCGGAGACAGCGGTTATGAGCTGATCATCCAGGATCACGCGGAAACGGCACGGAACCTCGCGGCGCAAAGCTGCATCTACCCACTCAACATGGTACCGGGCATTCAGCTCGATAAAGAATACTGGTTCCCGAAGGTCAATTCGACCAGCTACATCGGCGACAGCCTGTATTTCGCTTCCAGCATGATCTCGCCGCGTTACTACGGCTCTGTATATCTCATGATGTTCAACCGTGACCTTGCGGAAAACCTCGGACTGGAGGACATCTACGGTCTGGTTTCCGACGGAAAATGGACGCTCGATAAGACGATTGAGCTGTCCCGTCAGGCGGTCAATGACACGAACGGCGACGGTACGATCGATGGCAACGACACGCTCGGCTTCTTCTGGGACAGCCACGAGGCGTTCATCATCGGCGCCGGCTGCCATCTCGTAGAGAGCGAAAACGGTCATCTCGTATCCAAAATGGACAGCGAGAAGATGGTCAACCTGTTCCAGAAGATGGTGTCCTTCTTCCAGGAGGAAGGCGAGGTCTGGGACGGCTCCGAAGGGTATGACAACGTATTCAACGACGGCAACGCGCTGTTCTTCAATCCGTGCGCCTTTGACCTTGCCGGATTCCGCGACCTCGAGTACGATTTCGGTATTCTTCCGATGCCGAAATACGACGAGACACAGGCGGAGTACGTCGCATTCAGCCAGCCGTGGGTCAATACCACCGCGATCATCCCTGTAACACTGACCGGCGACGCGCTTGCCATGGTTGGTACCGTGACAGACGGCATGGTGGCGTATGGTTATGACTACGTGCGTCCGGCAGTATTTGAAAATGTCCTGATGCTCAAGAGCACGCGTGACGAGCAGTCCGCAAAGATCATCGACCTGATCTTCCAGAATGTCACCGTGGAGCTGTCTACCAGTATGTACTTCGGCAATTTCTCCAGTGAAATTGGGCAGTTCTTCAACCGCAAGCTCGGTCAGCAGGATATCACCTCCCTGTATGCGTCCGTGAAGGATTCTCTGGAAGCGTCCCTGAAGTCTACGGAAGAGCAGTACAAGGAAATTGCCGCAAATCTCGGAAAATAAAATATCGACAGTATATCTGTCATAACGAATCAAAAAGAAGGAGTACAAAACCATGTCCAAGAAATTCCCGAACATTTTATTCTTTGGGATCGACAGCCTTCGCCGCGACCGTATGTCCCTGTACGGCTACCCGAAGCTGACCACACCGCACATCGATGCGTTCCTCGCCGAGGATTCCATCGTGTTCGACAACATGTTCAGCCCCTCCATCCCGACTACCCCCGGCTATGCGTCCATGCTCTCCGGGAAGGACTGCTTCGGCACCAACGTCGTCGCGCTCCGTCATGAAGGCGGCTATCTGCCCGATATGAAGACCCTGCCGCAGGTTCTCGAGGAAAACGGCTACAACACCACCTGTGTGAACTACGGCGGCTTCCCCGGCTTTGGCAACTACCTCAACTACCCGATCACCTGGGGCTCCTTCGGCGAGGGCAGAAGCGCAAAGGCAGAGAGCCTGAACAGCGTTGCGGTACCGGAGCTGGAAAGACTTGCCGCTGAGGACAAGCCGTTCATGCTCTTCTTACGGCACATGGATCCCCACTCCCCGTATCTCCCGCCGGAACCGTTTGAAAGAATGTTCTATGCGGGCGACGAAAACGATCCCAACAACCACTCCCTGGATCCCGTGTACGACTTCCTGCCGTTCCGCGATTATTTCTGCTCCTGGTTCCCGCCGAAATGCACCGATGCCGAATACATCTGCGCACAGTACGACGGCTCCATCGCATACATGGACGCTTCCATCCGCATCATTCTCGATAAGCTCGAATATCTGGGCATCGCGGACGATACCATCGTTGTGTTCACCTCCGACCACGGCGAAACCCTGTACGATCACGACTGCTACTTCGACCATCACTCCATGTACGACAACTGCCTGATCGTGCCGCTCGCCATCAAATTCGGCAAGGGCTGCAAGAAGTACTTCCGCGGCTGCAAGCACGTAAAAACCTACGCGTACGAAAAGGACATCATGCCCACCATCCTTGCGATGCTCGGTATCGAAACCGACGTCAAGTTCGACGGCAGAAACCTCTTCGACGTACTGGACGGAAAGGTGCCGGAGGAGCCGGAATGCTACATCACCGAGGCTACCTGGATGCGTAAGCACGGCTGGCGTACTCCGGAATGGAAGCTCATGGTCGCTCTGGAGCCGGACTTCCACTTCAAGCCCGAGATCGAGCTTTATAACCTCATCGAGGACCCGAAGGAGAACAACAACGTCGCCGAGAAGTACCCGGAGGTCGTGGAGCTTCTGAAAAAGCGGATGCTCGACCATATCGCGAAGCGCGAGGCGGAAACCGGCAGAACCGCCCCGATCTATACAAACCTCAACTGGAACGGCTTCGGCAGACCGTTTACCTCCTCCGAGGAAGCCTATCGCACCATGCACATCGGCAATCCCGAGGACGCGAAACGGCTCCAGGAAATCAAGAAGCAGGACTAAGGATCCTCTGATTTCAGGTTGTTTTTGCGATAAAAGCCCTTATATTTCAGCCTTTTATCGCAAAAATCCGATTGATTCAGAGCATCCCTGAGGAAACGCTGATTTGCGATGGATTCCCACGCAAAAAAACCAATACAAAAAGGATAGTATCATGCAAAGAACTGTTGTTGTAGGCATGGGGCATATCGGACACCGCCATGCCAGAGCGTATACGGAATGCGAACAGGCGCAGCTGGTTGCCGTTTGCGATCGCGTGGAAGAGCTGGCACGTGCCGCCGGTGAAAAATTCGGTGTGCCGTACTTTACCTCGGCGAAGGAATGCTATGCCGCCATGCAGCCGGACATCGTCAGCATCACGACCGGCGGATACGAATACTCCAGCGACCACTATGAGCCGACCATGCAGGCGTTTGAGGCAGGCTGCAACGTCCTCGGCGAAAAACCGATCTCGAACGACCTCCGTCACGCCACAGAGATGGTCGAGACCGCGGCAAGGCTCGGTCTGTGCTACGGCATCGATATGAACCACCGCTTCACGCCCGCGGCACGTCAGGCAAAAAAATGGCAGGACGACGGCAGGATCGGCAGTCTCTTATTCTGCAATATGGCGCTGTGGATCGGCAAATTCATGCCCCTTGATTCCGTGTACTACCACCTCAAGGCGCTCAACCCCCACTCCGTGAACATCATGCAGTATTTCTGCGGTCCCATCAAGGAGGTTTCCACCTTCGCGATGAAGGCACCCGGCAGAGACATTTACTCCACACAGTCCACGGCGATGCGGTTTGAAAACGGCGCGGTCGGACACCTTACGTCCTCCTACGACATCAAGCGCGGTCACCCGATGGAGCGCTGTGAGGTCGCGGGCACCGACGGTCGGTTCGTGTTCGAGGATATGTGGCGCGAAGCGACTCTGTACCCCGCGGAAACCTACGTCAAGGAAGTTTACACCAACCCGATCTTCGACGGCTTTGAGAGCTTCTACGACACCTTCCGCGATCGTATCCACGCCTTCGTGCGCCAGGTAGACGCTGGCTGTAAGCCGGAAGAAATCGACGGAAGCGGCAGAGAAGGTCTGGAAGCTTCCCGCGTCATCCACGCCATGATCCGCTCCGTAGAAGAAGGCGGCGCGGTTGTACAGGTCAAGGATATCACCGAGTAAAAATCAGACGGTACCGATACGGCAAACCACCAATCCCCCAAACAATCGGTACCGCCGCAATATCCCCCACGATAGCACGTCGCTCCATTATAAAGCGTGCTGCATAAGCGATATAGTAAGCCCCAGACTCGCACAAACAAAAAATAGAGCAAAAATCCCCTTTTATAAAAGTTTTGCGGAGCTGGGAGAAATCTTTGATTTCTCCTGAAGAATGCTTACGCATTCTTCCATTTTCCAAAAGCCGCGTTCCCCGTTCCCCCCGTTCCCCGCGCAGCCCCATAGGAGGTAGATATGGCAACTCTCAACGGCGATGGATTTTTCAGCGACAATTGCAGGATTCGTGTCATTGACGCACTGCACAACCACGCGCACGGCGACACGCATTCGCACCTGTTTTACGAAATGGTGTACGTGCGCACCGGATTCACACTGCACTCCTGCGAGGGCGAGATCGAGATGCTGTCGGCAGGCAATCTGTTCTTCATCCGACCGGGTGAGGAGCACGCATACATCAACGCGCAGCAGGTGAAGCTGTACAACTGCATCTTTTACGGCGACGCGCTGGGCGATCTGCTGCCGGAGCTGTCGAAGCTGCCGGGACTGCGCGAGCTGTTTCTCGGAGAGAGCACAGACGAGACCGCGCGCTCGGAAAACGTGATGCAAAACCGCATCCTGCGTATCGACGTGGGAGAACGGCGCACACTGGAGACGATGCTCGAGGGGATCGTGCGCGAATACGACGTGCGCGAGGTCGGTTGGGAAAGCTCCGTCAAGGCGCGGCTGGTGCAGTTTCTGGTGCGGTACGCCCGCCTCTACGCGGCACAGTGCGAGAAACGGCGGGACGGCAGCGACGACTACTACGGCTACATCTACAAGGTGCTCGAATACGTGAACGCGCACTACAGCGAGGACGTGACGATGGCGCAGCTCTCCGCGGTTACCGGACTTTCGCCGGACTATATGGCGCGCCGCTTCAAGGCGGTGATGTACATGTCTCCGTCCGAGTACGTGCGCAAATTCCGGATCGCCAAAGCCATGGAGTTCCTCTGCAACACGTCTCTCTCCATCGCCGAGATCGCCGCACAGACCGGATTCTCCGACGTCAGTCTGTTCTCCCGCGTGTTCAAAACCGCCGTCGGTCTGCCGCCTGCCTCGTATCGCAAGAACCTCCACGAGGATATATAGAGGACAGGGAACGCCAGATGACGGGATTGACTTCCCAGCGTTTAGAAATACCGCGGCAGGCGCAAAAATACCCTGAAAGCAACATTTCCCCGCGCATTCCTGTTTTTCCTTTCCCCAAACGATGGGAAAAGGATGCGGGAATACCTTTTCAATGCGGGCTTTCCCGCAGCATCAAACATATTTTGTACTTCTCAATGGGATGATTCCCGGAAAGGATATATCAATGGAAAAAATTTTCAAGAGTGCCGTCGTCGGTATGGGCGGTATTGGTCATCAGCACGCAGCCTGCATCCAGCACGACCCTCTGGCAGAGCTTGTCGCGGTCTGCGATCTCAATAAGCAGAAAGCGGACGACGCCGCGGAAAAATTCAAGGTCCCGGCGTTCTACTCCCTCAAGGAAATGCTTCTCGCGCATCCGGAGATCGAAGTCGTTCATGTGACGACCTCCGGCTTTGAAAACGGTTCGTGGCACTTTATTCCCGCTATGGAAGCCCTCGACGCCGGCAAGCACGTGCTTGTGGAAAAGCCGATCTCCAACAACATCGAGGAAGCCCGTCAGCTTGTTGATTTTGCCGCCCGCAAGAATCTGTACCTCGGCTGCAACCTGAACCACTACTTCAGCGGTCCCGCGTTCCGTGCCGATGAGCTGATGGCAAACGACAGCATCGGCGAACAGGTTTATGCGCTGACCAAGGTCGGCTTCGACGGTTCTGCTGTGAATGTAGCCAGAGCGGATAAATTCGATCGCATGAATATGCCCTACGCACATGCCAAGGCATTCCTGACCCATCCATTCTCCGTGATGCGTCACTACTGCGGCGACATCTCCCACATCCAGTGCTTCATGGAAAAGCCCGGTGCGCGCCGTCAGTCCGAGGATCTGATGATGTCCATCACCTCTGTACATATGAAGTTCGAGAACGGCTGCGTTGGTTATATGCTTTCCCAGAGAGGCGACGCCAACTTCGGTCTCGGCGGTTGGTGGAGCTTCGAGCTTGCCGGTACGCACGGTACGTTCTGCATCGAGAACTGCGTTGAAAAGCTCACCTATTGGAAACAGGGACAGGCACCGGAGGTCTTCAACACCGGTATCACCGATTTCTGCGCAACCTTCCCGCTCCGTATCCACGCGTTCTATGAGGATCTCGTAAACGAAGTGCCGAGAGAACACCTCCGCGCTTCCGGCAGAGACGCCCTCGCGACCATGGAATATATCTTCGCTGCCATCGATTCCTACGAATCCGGCGGAGAAATCGTTCGTCCGCACGCACTCCCCGCATTCCACGGCGACCCGACCATCATCCACTGATCCCCAAAAGCAAACCAAAAGCTCCGTCTCATTAAAAATGGGACGGAGCCTTTTTGTGTATGTCGAAGTGAAAATGAGAAGTGAGAAATGTGTATTTCCAAAATACAGGAAAGAAACGATCCGCACTTCCAAAATCCTACGATAGCAGAGGAACAAGCGATACAGGTCTGACACTTACCGGTAAACAAGGTCGCGAACCAATCGTTCGATAAAAACAATCGCACACATGCGACCGAAAGTAACCGCACAGTCTAAATCCAGACTCGCACAAACTCCACGCAATCCTTTTTCATAAAAGTTTTGCGGAGCTGGGAGAAATCTTTGATTTCTCCTGAAGAATGCTTACGCATTCTTCCATTTTCCAAAAGCCGCGTTCCCCCGTTCCCCCTCAGGCGCGGGTCTTCAGCAGCTTTTCAATGGCTGCGATTTTTACGGCGCAGGTCAGGATCTCGACCGCCTGCTTCAGCTCGTCGATTTCCGGGAAGGTCGGTGCAATGCGGAGCGCACTGTCGGCGGGGTCGCGACTGTACGGAAAGACGGAACCGGCAGGAGTCAGCGTCACACCGACGGAGCGGCAGATCTGGTAGACCCGGCGCGCGCAGCCGTCCATGCAGTAGAGCGTGAGGAAGTACCCACCGCGCGGCTTGGTCCAGTTCGCGATGCCGAGACCGTCCAGCTCCTTGTCAAAGATGTGCTCCACCATCTCGAATTTCGGGCGTATGATCGCCGCGTGCTTCTTCATGTGGGCGCGGATGCCGTCCGCGTTCTTGAAGAACTTCACATGGCGCATCTGGTTGATCTTGTCAAAGCCGATCGTCTGTGTCGCGAGAATCGGGCGGATCTGCTCGAGGTTCTTCTCGCTCGCCGCCATGATCGCAAGACCGGAGCCGGGGAACGTGATCTTCGACGTGGACGCAAAGTAGAATATGTTATCCTCTGTGCCGTATTCCTTGGCGCGGGCGAAAATGTCCGCCAGATGTACATCCTCATCGTACAGCTCGTGTACCGCGTATGCGTTGTCCCAGAAGATCCGGAAATCCGGCGCCGCGGGCTTCATCGCCGCGAACAGCTCCACCGTCTCGTCCGAGTACGTGTAGCCGTCCGGGTTCGAGAACTTCGGCACGCACCAGATGCCCTTTACCGACGGGTCCGAGCATGCCAGATCGTATACCGCGTCCATGTCCGGACCGTTCGGCGTCATCTTCACCGGCACCATTTCAATGCCCAACGTCCGGCAGATCGTGAAGTGACGGTCGTATCCGGGAGACGGACAGATGAACTTGATCCGCCCCTGCCGGCACCACGGCTCGTGACCGCCTGCCACACCGAACAGCATGCAGCGCAGGATCGTGTCGTACATTGCCGTCAGGGAGGAATTGCCCAGAATCAGAAGCTGCGACGCCGGGATCCCGTATAACTCACTGAACAGCCGCTTCGTTTCCGGCAGACCGTCCAGAATCCCGTAGTTCCGGCAGTCCAGACCCGATTCCGAGAAGCAGTCGCCGCGGTCGCCGATGATGCCCAGCATATCCGACGACAGATCAAGCTGCATCTGACTCGGCTTGCCGCGCGTCAGGTCGAGCGTGAGGTTCATGTCCGACCAGCGATCCAGCTTCGTGTGTTCGGCTGCCAAAATTTCGTTTAACTCCGCCGCTGTGTGTTCCGTGTACAGTTTTTTCATATAGCGCATTCTCCTGGAATGAATTTTTCGTGGTTGTTTCGTGCCGCTGTAGTTTTGCCGCAAAAGGTCGCTTATTTCAGCAGTCCGGACAGAATCTTCTCCTCCGCTTCCTCATGTGTGAGCCCCAGCGTCATCAGCTTCAAAATCTGATCGCCCGCGATCTTGCCAATGGCTGCCTCATGAATGAGCCTTGCGTCAACGGAATTGGCGCAGATTTCCGGAATTGAGCGGATTTTCGCGTTGTCCATGATGATCGAGTCGCATTGCACGTGCCCGAAGCAGTCCGTGTTGCCTGTCAGCTTCGGATAGAACAGCTGTGTCGATTCTCCCTTGGCGACGGATCGGGAATTGATCTGCGCTCTGGAGCCCTCGCCGTTTAAGATCACCTGCGTGTCGCTCACCACATCCTGTCTGCCGTCCGAGAGGATCCGCTCCTGGATCGAGACCTGCGCGTTTTTGCCTGCCGTCACGACGGTTTTCCGATTCGTCGAATCGATCCCGCCGATCTGCACCGTTTCCATCTCCAGAAACGCGCCCTCGTCCAGCTCCGCGATCGTCGTCGGGTTCATGATCCGCTCGCCGGTGCCTTTTCCCTCGCCGTAGTGCGTTTCAATGTACCGCACGTGGGAGTTCTTACCAATTTTGAAGGAGTGCACGCCGTCGTGGTCGGATTTCTCGTCGCCTTCGTTGTGGATGCCGCAGCCCGCCACGATCAGCACGTCGCAGTCGTCGCCGATGTAGAAATCGTTGTAGACCATCTCCGTGATGCCCGTTTTCGTGATGATGACGGGAATGTGGACAGATTTGTTCTTCGTGCCGGACTTCACATAAATGTCGATGCCGGATTTGTCCGTTTTCGATTCGATGGTGATATATTCCGTGTTCTGCCGTCCCGCAAGCTGACTGTTCTCGCGGATATTGTATGCGCCCTCGGGCACGCCGTGCAGATCGGCGATCTTTTCAAGCAGCCCCCGGCGAATGTCTTCGTTGTTCATCGTTTCCCCTCCGCGGTTTTCCGGTTATTTCGTACATACGGCGGGCGCACAGGCGGCGTCGCCCAACTTGCAGCAGGTCTTGTCAAAGGCGCCGTCGATCTGCGGCAGGATCTCGTCCGGTGTACCGCGTCCCGCCAAGTGACCGTCCGCGATGAGCAGCACCTCGTCCGCCTGGGAGATGATCCGCTCCTGGTGGGAGATGATGAGAATCGTCGCGCCCGATTCCTCATGCAGCTCGCGGAAGGTTGCGGTCAGACGGTGGAAGCTCCACAGGTCGATCCCCGCCTCCGGCTCGTCAAAGATCATGACCGGCGCGTTTTTCGCAAGGATCGTCGCGATCTCAATCCGCTTGACCTCGCCGCCGGACAGGGAAGTGTCCACCTCGCGGTTCAGGTAATCGCTGGCACAAAGCCCGACCTTGGTGAGATAGTCGCAGCACTGATCTCTGGTGAGCTTCTTTTTTGCCGCCACCTGCAACAGATCGCGCACCGTCAAACCCTTGAAGCGCGGCGGCTGCTGGAAGGCGTAGGAGATCCCTGCCTCGGCGCGCTGTGTGACGTCCAGCGGCGTGATGTCCATGCCGTCGAATTTGATTCTGCCGGAATCCGGGGTGACGATGCCCATGATGACGCGGGCGAGGGTGGTTTTGCCACCGCCGTTGGGTCCGGTGATGACGACGTATTTGCCGCTTTCGATGTCGAGGGTGATGTCGTCCAGTATCTTTTCCCGCTCTCCGTTTGCCTGCGGAACGCTGTAGGTGATGTTTTCCAGTCGGAGCATAGGATCCTCCTTTTTCTGCTGTCTCATTTTTCTCTCCCTATATTATAAATCATTTCCCATAAAAATACAAGCGTGCGCATGAAAATTCACAGGAAAGATTTTCACGGAAATTGGGTGAATTTGACGAAAATAACCTGCCTGGTGTGCATTTTCGACCGTCATACCCCCGAATTGGCAGGAAAACGGCGCGAAAACTGCATATTCGTCTGGACAAACTTTCGTATTGCGGAAAAAGAAAAACGCAGAGGATTTCCGTTCTTCCCCTGCGTTTGTGGGATATGTGCCAGGAATGCGGTGCTGCGTTTCCTGCCGCCCGCTGCATGTTATACCGCCCGCTGAATTTCATTCAGCCAAATAGATCCCCACCCGTTTTTCGATGATCTCCGCTGTGGCTTCCGCGGTGCGGTCTCCGGCGAAATAGGGCTCCAATTCCTCCGAGAGGATCTGCGACACCATGTCGTCCTGCCCGGCGGAGAGGACCGCGTCGCGGATGAGGTCGCGGAAGGCTTCAAGCTCCTCGTCGGTGAGGACGGCTTCTCGATAGATGTCGGGAAATTCTTCAGAGCGCGGGTTGGAGGGGCGGCTCACATAGTAGGAATGTGGTATGATCTGTGAGGTGTTTGCATTTATTTTATAGTAATAATAGTGTGCCTCCGTAGCCTTGGCAAGACCGGTTTCGGTTATGGGAAACTGTGTGTGCAGAAGCATCGGACTGGTCTGCACGGCATCGGAAAGATAATACCGGAGAAATTCCTTTGCGCCGTCTATATTCCCGCCTGCCGATGCGCTCAGGGTGACGGAAACTCTCCCGAACAGGGCTTCCCTCCCATCCGCGACAGGCATACCGACAAGATGCGCCGGAACGTCTCCATACAGAATCTTATAGGTTCCGATCATGTCCGGTACCGTAACGGGTACCTGAACATAGGACAGCAAATCCTCCTCAACGGCGTAAAAAAAAGAGTCCGAGGTATATCTGTAAGCGGAGTAGTTGTCGTAAATCTCATATCACTCAAAGTATGGCTTCCATGGGATTGATGAGGACCTGTGTGACTGCAAGATAGTATAGAGTAATCACGTGCCGACGTAGGAATCACCGCACCGGTAGCACACATAGCAGCGGCGAGCATAGCGATCAGGGTTTTCCGTAGTGTAGTCTTTTTCATAGCATAATACCTCTCAAATTGCTTTTCATAGTTGTTTGTTTACTTCTGCTTTGGAAAAGGAGTCGCTGTGAACATTGTGTCGTCATGCGCATAGACAGCACCTCGTCAGAAATATCTGGTATTTTGCTTATCTATACTATACCATGTTTTTGCCGCAAGTCAATTGTTGGAATTGCCAAAGAATATGTTTATAAATTGTATACATTACCGAAACGATTACGCGAACCGTGCAGAGCACGTCATTGCCGGCAGGATATGCACCTGCAAACAAGCATATGCACTGCCGCGACAGAGGGGGACACGCATAAAAAATCCCGGGGAGCATGGCGCAGATCCCCGGGAGTGCGTGTATTTGCTTTAGTCGAGATAGCCCTGTCTGTATAACAGCTCCGCGATCAGTACCGCACCGCCGGCTGCACCGCGCAGGGTATTGTGCGACAGTCCGACGAATTTGTAGTCGAATATCGAGTCCTTGCGCAGCCGACCGACCGCCACGCCCATGCCGCCGTAGAGATCCCGGTCGAGGCGCACCTGCGGACGATTGTCCTCTTCAAAGTACGTGATGAACTGCTCCGGCGCGTGCGGGAGAGCGAGCATCTGCGGCAGTCCGCGGAACGACGCCCATTCGGCAAGGATCGCGTCCTTCGGCGGTACATTGTCGAACTTCACGAACACCGCGGCAAGATGACCGTCCGTCACCGGGACCCGGATGCACTGCGTGGTGATGACCGGCGCGTCTGCCGCAACGATCGTCCCACCGCGTACCGTACCCCAGATTTTCAGCGGTTCCGTTTCGCTCTTTTCTTCCTCGCCGCCGATATACGGAATTACGTTGTCCACCATCTCCGGGAACGTCGCGAACGTCTTGCCCGCGCCGGAGATCGCCTGGTATGTCGTGACAAGCACCTCGCGGATGCCGTATTTCAGCAGCGGGGTCAGCGCGGGTACGTAGCTCTGGATCGAGCAGTTGGGCTTCACGGCGATGAATCCGCGCCTGGTGCCGAGCCGTTCTCTCTGGCTCTGGATCACGGCAAGGTGGCTGTCGTTGATCTCCGGGATCACCATCGGCACATCGCTCGTCCAGCGGTTCGCCGAATTGTTCGAGATCACCGGGATCTCCGCTCTCGCGTACGCCTCCTCCAGCGCCTTGATCTCGTCCTTCTTCATATCCACGGCGCAGAACACGAAATCGCACGCCGCCTTCATTTTGTCGATATCCGCGCTCGCGTCCAGCACCACCATGTCGCCGAATCCGTCCGGAAGGGGCGTGGTCATTTTCCATCTGCCCTCCACGGCTTCACTGTATGGGATCCCGGCACTGCGGGAGCTGGCGGCAAGCGCAGTCAGCGTGAAATAGGGATGATCCGCGAGCAGTGTGATGAACCGCTGTCCCACCATACCTGTCGCACCGACGATGCCGCAACGCAATTTCTCTTTCATTTTGGTAAACCTTGCCTTTCCTGCGCGGCTGCATACATACCACTGTCCATTGTATGCGTGCCCGCGCCGTCCGTATTTTTTGCGTTCTGCCGATGATCACAGCGTCCAAAACGGCGCGCGGCGGAACGATATATTGTCGTCAATTTTCCATAGCAGTATTCTACCACAGCTTGCCATAGGTGTCAATTTTCATTTTGGGCAAATCGCACCCATTATCCTATATGCAATTCTGTCGAAATTTGCCACAACTGCTCCGTTTGCGAAAGCGAGAGGCGTGATTTGTCACCGGACAAAGGCGCATACCGTCTCATAAATGTCGCAGCCATCCACGCCGCCGCGCTTGTTGCGGATCACCACGTTGCCGTCCGCGTCCAGACCCTGCACCTCCACGACGCTGTATCGCCCACCGTCCTTCCAGCTTCCCGTGACGGACAGCTCTGCATCCGCGTTTCCGTCTACGGGATAGTCGCCGACCGCCGCGCCGTTTACGTATACCCGCAGTGCCGCGAACGATCCGTCCGTCTCCACCTCCATGGTGCACACGCCCTCCCGGAGCGAGATTTCCGCAATCTCCATATGACGCGACGGCTTGTACATTCCGAGCGAGGCAAGCAGCGTCTCCGGCGAGGCAAACTGCGCGTCCATCCAGTCCCTGCGCTCGTGGACCCATTCCCGAAAGTCCGCGATCTCTTCGTCAAAGGTCCATTCCCAGCCCCAGAACACCTGATCCTCGCGTGCTGCCGGTGCGATGGCGGATACATACCGCTCCAGCCGGGACGAAACGTTCTCCATCGCCGCGCGCACCGTGTCGTCATAATTTTCGTAGAGGGTGAGCACAAAGTACGGATCTGTAAACAGGGAGCGCGACCAGACCTGCCTGTCTCCGCCGCCGTGTACCCACCCCTCCGGCGATTGTCCGTCCTCGCCGAGATTGACGTGGTTGCCGCCTGCCCAGTCCATGTCCCAAACCGGTCCGAATACGATAGGACTGTCGTGGTCGAGGGTCAGAAACGTGCTTTTGTAGAGCATTTCCCCATTTTTGAACATTTCATTCACGTACCAGAAATCGCAGAACGAATCCATGTCCATGTATTCCGTGTAGTGTTTGCCGTCCGCGTCCCGCCGGTCCGATGCGAAGATCGCGTCCTCGGTGTTCTGGAAGTACTTTTTCAGCCAGCGGAAGATCTCACGGCTCTCGATGAGGTTGTTCGGATCCGTCACCATGTACATCACGCCGTTTTTCGTGGTGAACTTGGACGGCTCGTCGCTGTAGGAGTCGTTTTCAATGAGAAATCCGCCGTGGATGTCCGGCAGCGCGGCGTATTTTGTAACGTCGTAGACGCTGTGCTTTCCGGTCGCCGCCCAGGTCAGATCGTACTGCATCTGCCGGATGAGCGTTTCTCTTTCCAACTCGGACAGTCCCTTGCCATCTGCGATGGCGTTCGCTGCGTCCTCGGCTGCCTTGTCCCAGTCGAAGATATTCACGCGCTCCGGATCGACACGGATCTGCTCGCATAGCTGGTATAGCCCGTAATCCTCGCCGTTGTAGGTGAGCCGCACCCAGACCGATTCGCAGTACCACATGCCAAGATCTCCGGACATTTCGTAGGAGAGAATATTGCGCAGGTGCGTCCGATCATAGAAATTCGCGAGGAGCACCCAGTGCTTGTTCGATCCCATGCCGAAGAGATTCGCTTTTTTGTCGAGCTTCACCTTGAACGGACGCTTCACCTGCCCCGCCGTAGAATTGCCGCGCAGCTTGAGCTCCGCTTTTCCTTTGTACTGCATCCCGGAAAAGCGCGCGTCTCCGGAGATTTCGATTTCCGCCTCCACGGCGTTCCCCTTCTGCACATCATAGTAATCCGTGTCGCACGTGATCGACAGCGTCGGGATCTCGTAGCCCTCGCCGATCTCCAGACCGATCGGATTTTTGACGTTTTCCGCGAGAGAGGGAATCGGATTTTCGGCAAACCATTCCTCCGGCGAATAAGCGAACGGCGATTCACAGCCGACCAGAAGAAAAACGAGCATAAGACACAGCGCCAGCGCAAGCGGGATAGAATTTCGCATCGACGAACCTCCGAGAGAATGTATAATAAAAGGAAAGAATGCGGGAAATCAGATGGGGTATCATCATTGTAGCAAAAAAGAACGCCGTTTACAAGGTGTGCGGCGAAAAAAACTATGTGCATGGACGATTTTTTTACAAAATATGCTTTTCATCCGGCGAAAAACATGGTAAGATATAAAGGATTCGGATTCTATCCCCATGATTTTCCGACAAGCGCAGACTCTTGAAACATCATCCATATCATTACGGGAGGCTTGATTCCAATGCATGAAAGCGTCAACTACGCGGAACGGACAGTTACTACCAAGGCGGAAGGAAAATTCTTAAAACGCAGGCTGGAATGGATTGCCATCTACGCGCTGCTCATTTTCGCGTATCTCGGCATTATGGTCAAACTAAGCGCAAGCGGCGGCAGCTACGGTGTGTGGGTCGCGGTCGTCACGGTGCCGTTTATCCCGCTCGTCGTCATGGCGCTGCGTGTCTACACCTGGAAACGCTTTGTCGCCATCGAATACCGCTACGAAATTGCCAACGCGAAAATCACCTTCTCCCAGCCGCAGGGCAAAAAGGACAAGGTGCTCTATTCCCGTCTCGTCAGCGATTTCACAAGGATCGCGCCGGTTGCGGACGTGTGGAAGGACGATATGAGCGGCGCGGATACCGTGCTTGATTTCCGCAGCAGTCCGAAAAGCCCGGATTCCTATTTCCTGCGCCTCGACGAAGGCGGCAAGAAAACGATCCTCTATTTTGAAGCGACCAACAAGGCGGTCAAGGTCATGAAGTTCTACAATTCCAAGGGACTGATCATGCCGGACGCGCCGCTGCGGTACTGATATTTCCCGCATACATTTCCAAAGCGCGCATACAATAGGGTATTCCATGACGCGGAGGTACCCTTATGCGTGTGTTCTCCCTTGGCGCGGCGATTTTTGCGTGCGTGCTGTTTCTTGGCGGCTGCGAAAAACAGACTGCCCCGGTCTATGACGCGTTTTCCTGCGTGCTGTCGGACGAGAGCTATACGCTCCGCTATGAACAGACGGACGCCGGTGCGTCGATGACGGTGCTCGCGCCGGAATCCATTGCGGGACTGACTTTATGTTGGCGCGGTGCGGATTGCCGGCTTCTCTACGACGCGGACGGCGTTTCGCTGTCCCTGCCTGTGACGGAAGCGGTGACCGGCGGATTCGCGTCGCTGCCGGCATGCTTCTGGCAAAACGCGCGCACGGACAAAAATGGCATACCGACCGAGACTGTGATCCGTCATCCGAACCAGCCGACGCAGACGCGGTTCGTTGTCACAGAATTTACACCCGTGCAGCCGTCGGAATGACGGATATTCCTCGGAAAAAAGGACACTTTATCATATGAACCATCCCATTGTATCGAAAAACAGAGCCGTAATCTCCACGGACGCCATTCGCCACAATTACAAAGAAATCTGCCGCTACGTGGAGGAACACGCCACGGGCAAGGTACCGCAGGTGATCTGCGTGGTCAAAGCGGACGCGTACGGACACGGCGTGGATATTATCACCGACGTGCTGGGTGAGGCAGGGTGTCGGTTTTTCGCGCTGTCCTCGGAAAGAGAAGCACTGACGGTGCGCGCTCTGGAGGCGGAACGCGGCAGAGCGCCCGAAATCCTCATCCTCGGCTACACGTTTCCGGAAAACGTGCCGATTTTGGCGGAAAACCACATTACCTGCGCGGCGGTATCGGCGGAACACGCGCTGGCGCTGTCGAAGGCGGTGGCGGAATCCGGCTCCGAGCCGCTTGCCATTCATGTGAAGCTCGATACCGGCATGAATCGGGTCGGATTTGCCGTGACGGAGGAATCCGCGGACGAGATCGCAGCCCTTTCCCGCGACCCGCATTTGCGCCTGACGGGACTGTTTACGCATTTCGCCTGCTGTGACGACGAGAAAATGGACGGCAAGACCCAGCCGGACGGCACGGTGCTGACGGATCTCCAGTGGGCGCGCTACCGGCAGATGCTCGATTGGCTGAAGGCGCGCGGCGTGGATCCGGGACTCCGGCACGTGGCAAACAGCGCGGGGATTCTGGCGTTTCCGGAGGCATATCTCGACGCGGTGCGCGCCGGGATCGTGCTGTACGGACTGTCCCCGAACGGCGTGGTGCGCGACGACGATCTCCTGCGTCCCGTCATGCGGCTGGAAACGACGGTCGGTCATATCCACACGCTGCCCGCCGGGGAACATGTCAGCTACGGCGCGACCTATACGGCGGACACACCGCGTACGCTTGCCACATTGACCATCGGATACGCGGACGGCTTTTCCCGCCATTACGCCGCCGCCTCCGCCGCGATCCACGAAAAACGGTATCCCATCGTCGGCAGGATCTGCATGGACCAGTGCATGGTGGACATCACCGGCGACGAGGGCACGATCCATCCCGGCGACACAGCGGTCCTCTTCGGCGACGACCGTGGAGAGGCATTGGAAACGATCGCGCATTCCGCCGGTACGATCAATTACGAGTGCACCTGCGCCGTGTCGCCACGCGTGGAACGGATCCGCGGATGAGGAAAACCGGAGACAAATTGCAATAAGAACGAAAAATAACACGCCATATTGCAGTTTTCCAGCAATCCCGTACATGTAAAAAAGCGATCGTTTCCGTACGGTCGCTTTTTCTATGCGCGTTTTTCTGACGCGGGATTGCCGCAAAATATGCTTGTATATACAGACTGCACAAAAACCGCCCGAAAAATTGCCGCGATTTCTCCTTGCAATTCCGCGCGTCATTTGCTATAATGAGAAACGCTGAAACGTGATGCGGAAGGAGGGATAGCTATGAAATATGTGTGCATCATCTGCGGCTGGACGTACGACGAAAAGGAAGGCGATCCGGACAACGGAATTGAGCCCGGTACCCGTTTTGAAGACCTTCCGGACGATTTTGTCTGTCCCGAATGCGGCGTTCCGAAAGAGGAATTTGAAGTCGACAATGTAGACTGAGCCCGAACTGCGTGTCGACGGGACAATGCCCTGCGGTATCTGTTCCGGAAAAGCGCGAAGTATGCCTCCCATGCGAGACATACTTTTTTCTTTTTGCCGGGATTCGGAGAATGCGCAAAACCCACCCCGGAGCCGTTCGCTTACAGCGCGATCTCCCATCCGAGGGCGGTGCTGTACAAAACAGTGCGCGCGATCGGCTCGTCAAACAGGGCAGCGCAGATCTCGCGATAATACGTGAGCTGGTTCCGGTGGCGCGCACGGAGCTTTTCGGCAAACGCGGCGGGATCCCGGCGATCCTGTGCGTGGGCACTGTCCGTTTTGTAGTCGACGAGGGTCAGTGAGCCGTCTGTGTCGCGGAATACGCAGTCCACCACACCCTGTACCGTCAGCGTGATGCCGTCCGCCGTCAGCTTATCCCGCAGCGCCGGATCGTTCGTGAACCGTGCGGCAGGCAGCGCGGCGTTGAAACGGAACTCGCGCCACAGCTCTCCGCTATCGCACATGCGCCGGAACAGATCGCTTTCCGTAAAACGCACAAGCTGTCCGCGATAAACGGTGCGCGCGCTGTCCGGCGTGAGAAAATGCGCGTCCACAAGACGGGTTAGCTCTGTCGTGACAGCAGTTTCCGGATCCGCGCAGGCGGACAACCGGTCGAAATCCGCGAACTGCAAAAACATATGCGTGGCGGTGCCGCGATCCGCCGGGGTGCGCACGTCGTCCATACCGGTCAAAAACCGAGGCAGCGGTACATGAGAGCGCATCGCGGACGAAATTACATCGACTGCTGTGTTTTCGCTATTTTCCGCGCAATCCGCACAGGGAAGGTCCGGGGAAATTTCCGCCTCGGTCTGTTCCGTGCCGTCCTTGCCGGATTCCACGGCGGCGCGATCGTCCAGGTCTGTTGCGGCTTCGTTCGTGTCCTCATCTGTACCGGTCGCAATGCCGCCAGTGCGGAGCCATTCGTCCACAACGCCGGGATGCAGGGCGGATACCGAAACCTTGGCGGGAATCGCGGCGTATTCCGGCGTCGGGTATATGTACGGCGCGGCAGGCGGAGCGATGTCCTCTGCGCGTGCGGCGGTGTTTTCTGTTTCCGCGGTGATTTCGGAGACAGTCTCCGCCGCTGTCCCGCTTGTCACGATTCGCAGGGTGCGCAGCGGGGACGGAAGAGCCGAAAAATGGGAGAGAACGAGCCATTCGATGTATGTGTCCGCCGTCGTGATCCGGTACCGCGTGGGATATGCCGCTTCCGCGCGATATTTTTCGAGGAATTTTTCCGGATCGCGCACCTTTGCCGTGCAGATGAGCTTCGTTCTGGCTCTGGTCAACGCCACGTACAGCACGCGCATTTCCTCCGCGACCGATTCCACACGCTTTTTTTCCGCGATCGCCGCGCGCAGAATGGTGTCACACCGGACAAAGCCGCCGGGATCCGGGAGCCGCATGCCAAAGCCGAGCGCGGGATCAAAGAGAATGTCGCCGTTTTCGTCCATGGCGTTTCGCTTTTTCGCGCACTCCGGCACAAAGACGATGGGGTATTCCAGTCCTTTCGATTTGTGGATGCTCGTCAGCGTCACACCGGCAGCCGCGGCGTTCTCCTGCAGGGCACTGGCGCGCAGCGTCTCCGTGGTCTGCAAAAACGCGCTGACACCGCCCACACCGTATCGCCGTGCCAGTTCATACAGGGAGCGCAGATTCCGCGCTTCCATGGGATCGGACGCGACCTGTGGCAGCTCGTAGAAGCCATACGCGGCAAAGAGCTTTTCAAAGAACCGATCCGCCGTCAGATTCCGTGCCCACGAACGCAGCTCCGGCAGCGCGTCGCAGAAATATCGCAGCTTGTCCGTCGTTTCCGCGGGCAGCGTTTGCATGTCCGCGACGTCTGCGGCATCCTCTGTCCGATACCGCTCCGGGAATACGGCGCGTTCAATGGCGATGTAGAGCGGGATCTCCCCACCCTGTACCGTGTGATGGACGGCGGTCAGCTCCGCGGTGGTCAAGCCGAACAGCGGCGAATGGAGCGCGCCGGCAAGATAGATGTCGGAGAGCGGATTGTCCGCCGTGTACGCCATGCACAGCGCCAGCAGTACCGCCGGGGATACAAACAGCGGATCCGCTGTCGGAGAGGTGACGGGTATGTGCCGTTTTGCCAGCGCCGCACGGTATTTGTCGCCGGAGGAATCCGGACTGCGCAGCAAAATCGCGATCTCAACGGGAGAGACAGGGGTTCCGTCGGAGAGCCCATGGTCGAGATACGCGCGGATCCGCTCCGCCACATACGCAGCCTCCGGATCTTCCGTGTCCGTGCCTGTGTCGTCGTCATCATCCTCCTCTGTGTCCTCCGCGTCGCTTTTTGGCGCCGTCGGCTTTTCGATCAGACAGATCTCCGCGTCCTCCGAAAGCCCGTCCGTTTTTCCCATGACCAGCGCGTCGTCGGGGGTGTATGGGATCGCGCCGTGCGGGAAGAGCAGCGCGGAGACGAGATTGGTCAGCGCAATCACGGCGCGGTCGCAGCGGAAATTCTCGCTCATGAAGAGGGACGCGCCCTCCGTCGGGGAGAAATCTGCGTCTGTGACCGATATGCCGTTCGCCTCCTCCGGTGTAAGCGGTGCAAAACGATCCCGATACCGGGAGAATACCTCCGGCTCGGCGCCGCGGAACCGATAGATCGACTGTTTGATATCGCCGACCAGAAATCGTCTGGCGGACTGCGAGATGGCACGGAAAATCGCGTCCTGGACGGCGTTTGTGTCCTGGTACTCGTCGATGAAGATGTACCGGTACTGTCTGCCGATCTCCGCTGCCGCCGCGGTGGGATTGCCGTTCTCGTCGATGAGCAGCGCCACCGCTTCGGATTCCAGATCGCCGTAGTCGAGCAGGCTCCGCGCGCGCTTTTTGTCCCGATAACGTGCGTTGTACGCGGTAAGCACCTCCTTCAGGGCAGTGAGCAGCGCAGCGGTGCGGGACAGCACGGACGGAATCTCCGCGGGTTCGAATACGAACAGAGAGGTGCGCAGGGAAGCGAGTACTTTTTTGCCTTCGTCGCGCAGCGCTTTGAACCGGAGCGATTCCTCCGTCGCGTTTTTCGCCGTGACCGTGGCGAGCCGCGGGGGCAGACCGTCGCTCGACAGCGCTTCCCGGACGGCTGTGTAGGAGCCAACCTCCAGCGCACGGGAGATACGGCGGAGCCAGTCGAGAAACGCATCGGCGTACGGACCGTATTTCTCCTCCACGACCGGTGTAAACGCCATGCGCACATCCGAAATCGCCGCCTGAAAATGCGCGACCGTGGCGGCGAGGCGGACTTTGCAGCCGTCGCTCTGCGGCAGCGAGAAGAAATCTGCGCCTGTGTCGACGGATTCCAAGAGCGTTTTCGCGTAGGCGGACAGGGCGGACGGCGTTTTTCCGGCGGCGGACAGCGCGCGGTCGATCTCCAATAGGGTCTTGTCGAGAGACTGCGTGTCTCTTGTGATCGACAGCGTGTCCGCGAGCGATAGAAATTCGTCCGTTCCCGCCTCAAAGCATTCGTCCACGATCTCCGCCATCGCCTCTGTGCGCAGCTGCTGCATGATCGCCTCGTCTCCGATGGTGAAATCCGGCGACAGACCGAGCGCGGAGAAAAACGGACGCAGGCTTTTGTAAAGAAAGGCGTGGATGGTCGCGATGTCCACGCCGGATACTGCCGCAAGCTGGGCGGCGAGATGGCGGCTGCCCGTTTCCCTGACACGTTCCCGCAGTACGCCGGCGATCCGTTCCCGCAATTCCGCCGCCGCCGCGCGCGTATAGGTGACGATGCACATTTCCCGGATGGATACGTTCTCCTGCTCGAGGAGCCAGAGGATCCGTCCGGTCAGGGTCGCCGTTTTTCCGGAGCCTGCCGCCGCCGACAGCAGCAGATTGCCGCCTTTCCAGTGGATTGCCGCATTTTGCGCGGGCGTGTAATGTATGGTAGCCATAGAGCTCTCCCTGGTGGATGAAATTTCCGGTGCACGGATGTGGGATGAGGGAAGGCATTCTCAAAGATACGTTTCCCGATAGCGGCAGACCGGACGCAAGGCGCAGTAGCCGCACGGCGTTTTGTGCGCGCGCACACGCGGTCGGGCTGCGGATTGTCCCTGTACGATGGCGGCGGCGAGCTTTTTCACCGTGTCCGCAAGCTCCGTGTACAGAGAGCCGAACTGCGCCATGGAGGCGAGCACGTCCTTGCCGGTCAGGGTGCCGTCCTTTTTCTCCCGGACATGGATGTATTTCCCGGACAGCCCATGATCCATGGCGTCGAGAATTTCGCGTTCGTCGAGGTAAATGCCGCTGCGGGTCAGGCTTTCGATGGCGAGTGCACGGGCATCCTCCGCGCGCATCAGATCGGGCGCGGGCTTTTCCTGCGGCTTAACGGTCAGATACACAGCGCCCGCGGGATAGATCTCTGCTCCTGCCTCCTGGAATGGCGCGCCGCCTTTCCACAGGGTGAAGAGATAGAGCAGCAGCTGCACATGCAGCCCCTCGCGGATGTCGGCAAGGGAGAATTTCGCTCCGCCGGTCTTGTAGTCCACGACGCGCACGTACTTTTTGCCGTCCGACGCCGTATATACGTCCACACGGTCGATGACGCCTGCCAAGGAGACCTCTGTCCCGTCGTCTAAGGACAGACGCAGCGCGGAGACGCCCTCGGCTTTTCCCATCGGCAGCTCAAACGCCGCGGGTACAAACCGGCTCTGGGCAAATTCCTGCATGACGGCGTTCAGAAAAACGAGCACATGGCGGCGCAGTCTCGTGAACAGATACGTCAGCCGGTGATCGTCGTCGGAGACCCCGAGCCGCCGCACGTAGTCCGCGATGAGCCTGTCCGCGAGCGTCTCTGTCTCCGCCTGCGGGATCGGATAGGTTCTCCCGGCGCATTCCCGGAAAAACTGCTCTAAGATCGCGTGGACGAACGTGCCGATGTCCGGGGTGCGGATCTCCGCCGTCGCCTCCTCTCGCAGCGCCATGCCGTAGGTGCAGAAATAGCTGAACGGACACGACGCGTACCGATCCATGCGCGATTGGGTGAGGGTCAGTTTGGTCTCTTCGGAGGCCGCGCTGTCCGGTTCCTCGTTTGCCGAGAGCGGATAGTCCCAGTGTGTACGCGCCGTTTTCGCCGTGCCGTATTGTTCTCGCCACAACGCCGCTGTCCGCCGCTCCGCCTCCGTCATAGACAGCCTTGCCGCCGGGTGGCGCATACGTCGGGAAAGCTGCCAATCGGAAAAGCGGTCAGGCTGCACGCCAAGCTCGTCTACGATCCGACCGACGGGATGCGCCACCGTGCATACCTCGCCGTCGACCTTCATCGGCAGAAACAGACGGAGCGATTCCGTGGACGCGCACGCCAGCCGCCGGAACATGAACTGCTCCTCTGCGGCAAAATCCGCGCCGGTCTTGCCTGCCATCGACAGTCCCGCGCCCTCCAGGAGGATGCGGTCGCTCTCGCGGAAGAAGCCGTTGTCGCTGCCGACGCCGGGGAAGATGCCCTCCACGCAGTCGAGCAGCAGCATATGACGCACCTCGCCGAACCGTACGCCGTCCGCGCTGCCTAAGGAGACAAGATCCAGTCCGGTAGGGATCGCGCCGACCTCCATGGTGGCGATCACGCGGGAGAACAGCCCCGAGAATCGTCCGCAGTCGAGCATGGTGCCGCCCAGCAGATCGACCATTCTGTCGAGCGCGTCGCAGATGCACGTCCAGAGCGCGCCGGTTTTCGCGGCGTCCTCCGCGCGTCCGTCCGCCTTTTGCTCCGCCGCCCACGCGTCCAGTCTGCCGGGCACGTCCATCTCCAATAAAAACACCATGACCGCGCGGCAGATGACCTCCACGGCGGCTTCCTTGTCGAGAAACACATCCGAAAACCGTCCGATGGCGGGCAGCAGCTTTTCACGGGCAGCGTTCGCGAGCCGCAGCGCCTCCTTGCCCCAATCGGAAAAGTCGACCCGATAGCCGTCCGGGTTGAAATTCCACACAAAATCCGCGCCGCCGTCCCCTAGATACGCGCGTCTGCCGTGCAGATTCCACGTTTTCGTATACGACGCGAAGAGATCCGCCTCTCTGTCCGAAAGCGGCGTCAGTCCCGTGTCGAGCATCCGGCAGAGATCGCGCCGGTTGTAGCCGCCCGTTTCCACGGCACAGAGCGCCTGGATCAGCCGAACCGGCGCCGCGTGGGACAGCGTATCGGCGTCCGCGATAAAGACCGGAATTCCATGACGGCGCAGCGTTTCGTCAAGGATTCCGTGCCAGAGCGAAATGTCCCGCGCGGCGATGGCAATATCCCGGTACCGTGCGCCCTCTGCGACCAGCTCCTCAACCACGGCAGCGACCGCCTCCGCCTCCTCGTACCGATCCGCGCACCAGGTCGCCGCGAGCTCTTTTTCCGTGGCGGCGGCCGTCATCGGCGCGTCGGAGAACAGTCCCGCGTTCAGGGCGGACAGCCCCGGTGTGTGGTGACGGTGATCCGTTGCGCACTCGATCCACGTGACCGGCAGGTGCCTGTCCGCCGCGAGCCGTTCCATGCGCGTGAGGTATTTGCGGATGTGGGAGAGCGGTATCTCCCCGGAATCCGCACGCGGGCAGGCAAAGGTCATGGTTACCTCCGCGGCGCTGGCGAATATGGTACCGAGGATCCTTGTCTCCATCGCCGTGACGGAGTAGAAGGAGTCCACAAAGACCGCTTTTCCGGCGAAATACGGCGTTTCGGCAAGGGTACGGCACAGCTGCGCCATCATGTCCTCACGATCGCTGTATTCCGTGTGCAGAATTTCCTCATACGCCGCGTAGACAAGGGCAATGTCCGCGAACCGGGCGGCAAAATGGGCGCATTCCGTGTCCTGCAGCAATGCCTGCGCCGCCTGATCCGCCGCCTGTGGGGTGACGCCGTTTTCCTTGAGCTCCGCGATCGCACCGGCAAGCATAGGCAGATTTTTGTCCTCTCTGCCGCCGGTCACGTTTCCGTACGCGGTGAGCGAATCGGACACGGACAAAAACGCGCGCCACAGCACGAGGGTCTGTCCGCCGTCGTCGATTTTCGGTTTGGTCAGCCCGCCGTAAAGCCGGAATACCGTGTTCGCCAGCCGGGTGAAGTTGGTCAGCTCCAGATGCAGCCACGCGGACGGCGGCAGAGCTGCGGCAAGGTCACGTTCCCACAGCACCGCCTGCTGCTCCGGAACCAGCAGTACGCAGTCCATGCCGTGGGAGATCGCGTCCGTGAGCAGCTCTCGGAGCCGGCGTGTTTTTCCGGAACCCGGCAGTCCGGTGATAAATCGGATCATAAGTGGTTTACCCCTCTGTCTTGCGGTCTTTTCTATCATTATAGCACATCTGTTCCAAAATCGCAATGCATCTTTCGGCTTTTTTCCTGCCGCAGACCAGATTTTTCGCCGGGAGACTTGATTTTTTGCCCATGCGTGTGTATAATAATACTGAACCCGTGTATCGTGACTACTATCTTATTGTGTGAAAGGAAGATTCCGACGGAGGCTCCGCGGAAACAGGTTCGAGCGTGAAAAAGAAAATCATATTCATTGTTTTGCTGGTGCTGTGCTTCATCCCGACGGCGGTGGCGGTCTCCAGCTATTATAAGACCCAGAACGCGCCGGTGGACGAGAAAACCGCGGTGCGCCTGGTCATCACGGATCTCAACGAAAAGGAGTATACGTTTGCAAAGAGCGCCGGAGAGAGCGCGGAGGACATGATCCGCTTCTTCCTCGCCATGCAGCAGAACGCGTCGTCCATTGTAGGTTTGCCCGATTCTCTGACCGGCGAGCAGTTTTTCAAGGTGACGCTCTCCACGAACGTCAAGGACGCGACCTACCGGTACTATTTCAACCCGGATCCTTCGATGAACTATTTCCTCGACCCGTCCGGCGCGGCGTACAAGATCAGCGAGGCGGACGCAGCGTCGTTTATCACCACCGAATACGCGGAGAGCATCTATTCCTCCTCCGCCATGCCGGTGCTGACCCTCTCGAATATGTACGCCGTGACCCCGGATACCGCCGTCTGGCAGTATAAGAACTACACCGGCGCCTATGTCGATTCCGATGTGTCCGGTGCTGTCTCCGCGGATGTCGAGAGCTATTCCCTCGAGGGCGGATTCGATCTCTCCTTCGACGTGCAGCCGGACTACTTCGCCCTGAAGATCACGGACGGCAGCGGCAATACGCTCTTTGACGATATGTACGACCGGCTCGGCAGCGATTTCACATTTGAGTCGAACACGACGCTGAACGTCTCCGTCGTCGCGAGATGGTACGAGGATCCCGCCAGAAGCTTCTGCGGCGAACTGGATTACGATTTCACGAGCCTTGTGACAGCACCCGCGGAGTTTTACCTCGGCGTGCAGTCCGTGAAGGTCGGCGGCTTTACCTCCATCACCGGTCTGAACGTGCTGAATCCAGAGCGCATCCAGTTTACCTGCGAACCGAGCCTCAACTTCACACCGACCTTCTATAAGGAAGGCGATTATGTGGTGGCGATTTTGCCGGTGGACGCGACGCTTGCCGCCGGTACGTACAATATGACCCTTGTATACGGCGGTTCGACCCAGACGCTTGCGCTCAATGTGGAGGCGAAGGACTTTCAGTCGTCCAACATCAACGTGTCGAGCACCATGCTCAATATGTACCGCACGAGCGAGACCATCTCCGCGTTCGACAAGGTGCGCACGGAGCTGATGGCGTCCTCGTCGGATGTCCGGTATTTCAGCGGCTCGTTCCTCAGCTCTCCGGCGACGGGCGCGACCTTATTGCGTGGCTTCGGGCGTGAGATCGTCTTAAACGGCGACACGAACAACAAGTACCGCAACAACGGCGTGGACTTCGCGCTGCCGTCCGGTACGAATATCCAAGCCGGCAACGACGGTACCGTCGTCTACAGCGGCATCCTTGACTACACGGGCTGTATGGTCGTCATCGATCACGGCTTCGGCGTCAAGACCTGGTATTACAACATGGCGAAAACGAGCGTCTCCATCGGCGATACGGTGAAAAAGGGCGACGCGATCGGTACGGCGGGCAACACGGGCTTCGTGGCGTTCGATTCCACCGGCGTGCACATCGCGATGTCCGTCGGCGACAAGTTCGTCTGCCCGTACGACGCGTGGGACGACAGCCGCGATTACGGCAAGATCACCATCTGGGGCATCGACGACTGATTTCCGTATTCTGTAATTTCATAAGGAGTCGTGCATATCCGAAAAATCATCTGTGCGCACGGCTCCTTTTCTCTTTCTATGAACATAAGGAGGACGACGATGCATTACGAAAACAATTGGCAGTCCCTGAACAGCCGACTGGCACTGTGCTTCCCGCCGATCGATCCGTCTGCGGTACAGACGAAATATCTTTACGGGATCCGGCTGGACCGGCTTGCGCAACGCAGGCAGGAGGAAAACGCATGAAAGTGATCGAAACCAGTCTCCACATCGGACTGGACGCACCCGTGTCTCTTCTGCACATCAGCGACACGCACCTGACCTACGCCGACGACCGCGACGACAAGCGCAAAATCGATCTCGCCGCCGGTCGCGCGCCCTGTTTCCCGCACGCAGCCGAGGAGCTTGCCGCGGAATGCGCCTATGCCGGAGAGCAGGGGATCCCGATTCTCCACACCGGCGATCTCATCGACTTTGTATCGGCGGCGAATCTGGACGCGGCAAAGCGGTTCATGGACGAAAACGACGTGCTGTTCATCACGGGAAACCACGAGTTCAGCCTGTATGTCGGCGAGGCGTTCGAGGACGAGGCGTACCGGAACCAGAGTCTCGCCAGGGTGCAGACGGCGTTCCCGGAGAATATCCGCTTTACCTCCCGGGTACTGGGCGGCGTGAATTTTGTCGGCATCGACAACGGCTATTATCGGTTTGACCGCGCACAGCTGGACGCGCTGAAAGCCGAGGTCGCAAAGGGATTGCCCGTGATCCTCTATATGCACAATCCGCTGCACGAGCCGGAACTATACCGTCTGGCGATGTCCTGCAACCCCTGCGCGTATCTGACCGGTACGCCGGAGGAGCTCATGCAGACCTACGACGACTACCGCTATCGCCAGCAGAAAGCGGACGCGGACACATGGGCGGCAATCGAGTATATCGAGTCCTGTCCCGCAATCAAAGCGATTTTCGCCGGTCACCTGCACCACGATTACGACGGCGCGGTCGCGGCGCATCTGCCGCAATACGTCACCGGCATCGGTACGGCGCGGCGCGTTACCATTGATTAAATTCTACATCATATAAGCGAGGCATTTTATGCAAACACTTTCCCTCCATCTCACAGGCGTTCCCACCCATCTCTGTCCCGGCATCGCGGAAACCGTCTCGGTGCTGCCTCTTGCGTTCGCGGACGACGGCATACCGGTATCCGTAGAAAAGGGCGAAGGGCTGATCGCGGAGCTGACAGAAACCGGCGGCAGAATCGTATATTCCAAGGAAGTTGAGATTTTTCGTGCGCTTGCTCATATTGCGCGCGAGGGAATCGGCTGCCATATCGAGGAAAAAGCGACGTTTCGGACAAACGGATTTATGCTTGACGCTTCCCGGAACGCAGTCGAATCTCCGGCGGCGGTCAAACGGCTGATCCGGTATATGGCACTGCTCGGCATGGATCTGCTCATGCTCTATACGGAGGACACCTACGAGGTCGAGGGATACCCGTATTTCGGCTATATGCGCGGCGGATACACCAAGGCGGAAATCCGCGAAATGGACGACTACGCGTACGCGTTCGGCGTGGAGATGATGCCGTGCATCCAGACGCTCGGACACCACGCGATGATTCTGCGCTGGTTCCGCAATATGGCGCCGATCTCCGACACAAGCGACGTGCTTCTTGTCGGGGAAGAGGCGACCTATGCGTATCTGCGCCAGATCATCCGCGACGCCAGCGAACCGTACCGCTCCAGGCGTATCCATATCGGGATGGACGAATCCGGTTCTCTCGGCACCGGCGCGTATCGCAGAAAGCACGGCGCGCGTCCGCAGATCGACATTTTCACGGAGCATATGGCTAAGGTGCGCGAGATCACGAACGAGCTGGGACTGGAGCCGATGATCTGGAGCGATATGTACTTTGCCCTTTGCTCCCCGACGCACGACTATGACCCGGACTGCGTGCTCTCCGACGAGGTGAAGGCGAAGATCCCGAACGACGTGCAGCTCGTGTATTGGGATTACTACCACCAGAGCTACGATTTCTACCGCGGCGTGATCGACCGGCACAGAGAAACCGGCGCGCCGCTTCTGTTCGCGGGCGGTATGTGGAACTGGCAGTCCCCGGCGGTCAACTATGAATACATGGTCTCCACGTCCATTCCGGGGCTGCGCGCCAGTCGGGATGCCGGCGTGGATGAGGTGTTCGTGACCGCGTGGGGCGACGACGGCGTGGAAAACAGCCTGCCGTCCCTGTACTACGGTCTCGCCATGTACGCGGAGTTCGACTACTGCGGCGAATATGACCCGGATACGCTCAACAAACGGTTCGCCGCGCTCTTTGGTACGGATCCCGCCGTGTACTACGACCAGTCCCGCTTCGATATGGTGCCCGACGCGATCAAGGACGCCACCCTCGCGCCGAATCCGTCGTTCATGCTCCTGTATGAGGATCCGCTGACCCTGGTGTTTGAAAAGGACCTCGAGGGCGTGCCCCTTGCCGCGCATTATACCGATGTCGCCAATGAATTTGCTGCCCTCGCCGCGAAAACGACCGGGGAACAGAAACCGCTGGCGGCGCATTACGCGCTCCTTGCCGCCGTGCTGCGCGATAAGTGTATCTGGCGGGAAAACGCACCCGGTATTGTGCGTCGGGGAGACCGTGCCGCAGCTGTCGAAATGGCAGCTCTCGCGGACAAGCTGATCACGGAGCTGCGGCAGTTCGCCGACAGCTGGTATGCGCTCTGGATGGAGAACAACCATCCGCAGGGCTACGACGTGCTGGACATCCGCATGGGCGCGCAGATCCGCCGCATGGAGACCGCCGCTCGTCGGATGCATGCGTTTGCCGACGGAACCTTGAACACCATCGCCGAAATGGAAACGGAAAAGCTGCCGTACACCATCGAGAGGGAATGGTGGTACCTCCCGTATCACGGCGGCACGGGCAAGGTAGGTCGTTTCGGCAATTGGACCGGCTGCATCACCTCGGAGTTCTTAGGCTATTAAACCGGACATCCGTACAGGCGTGACCACCTCATAGAACACAAAAAAACGGGAAGACTCTCCATCACTACAGATGGAAATCTTCTCGTTTTTCAGTTGCACAAGGGAAAATGGACAGACGAGGCAAGCTGTTCTTTCATCTGCGATAGTGCAGTCACATGCAGCATAAACATCTGAAAGAATCACACATACAAAATCAGATTTGCACTGACTATATTTTCCTATCCATTTCACAAAAGTTTTGCGGAGCTGGGAGAAATCTTTGATTTCTCCTGAAGAATGCTGTCGCATTCTTCCATTTTCCAAAAGCGACCGTTCTCCCTCGTTCCCCCGCGTACTCCCTCACCACTTCGCGGAAACATTGTGGAAGCCGGTGCCGATGAAGCCGACCTGCGTGAAGTCCTCCGGGTGATTGCGGATGATGTAGTCGATGTAGGTCATGACGATCTCGGCGGTGAAGCGGTAGCCGGCGGGATTCAGGTGTCCGCTTAAGAAGAAGTTCTCGTGGAACCGCTCGTCGTAGACCGGCGCGTCGCGATAGAGATCGATCACGTGCGTGAACGGGAATACGTTTGCGAGTTCGTGTAAAAGCACCGCGTGCGCCGCCTTTTTTCCGTCCTGCTCCGCGCTATCATGACAGTCCCGGGGCATTGTCATCAGGAACAGCCGCGATTTTTCTTCGATGGCGCGGTATTTCTGGAGAATCTTGCCGTAGTAACCCGCGAAGGTCTTGGCGTTTCGCTCGCAGTCCTCCGGACAGATGTCCGCCACGGTGCCGAGCGGCTGGTTCTGTCCCATCAGATCGTTCACGCCGAGCGCCACAATGTACGCCTGGCTCGCGTACGCCGGGTTCCAGAAATCCTTCGACGCCGCAAAGCTGTCGCAATATTCGCTCGCCGTCATGCCGCCGCGGGAGAAGTTGTATACCTTACAGCCTGCTGCACGCGCGATGTACTGCCCCCACGAGTACTCGAACAGGTCGTGGTATCCGCGCTGCCCATCCTCTGTAAGCGACTCAAACTCACCGGAGGACAGACTGTCCCCGATGCACGCGATCGTGCGGAAAATCGCCGTGAAGCCTCCGTCCGGCTTGATGCAGTCCAGCGGCTGCTCGCCGGGATTCGCGTAGTAACGACGCATATCCATTTGTGTTTCCTCCATAATCGGTAGATTTGCGGACAGTATACCAGAATTCTCGCGCAAATACAAGGGGAGGGCGGCCATTTTTCCGAAAAAATATCACCCCACCAGCGCGGAAATCGCCTGTACGAGCTTCCAGCTGTTGATCCCCATGATCGTCAACCCCACGATTCCCAGCAGCGGACGCACCGGGAGCTTCCGACAGAGAAGCGCCGCAAACGGTGCCGCGATCACACCGCCGATGATCAGTCCGAGTACAGAGGGCAGATAGTCCCGGAGCGAGCCAAGCGTGACGAAAAACGTGATGCTCTCGGCAAGGGTCACGAAAAATTCCGCCGTGTTCACAGAGCCGATCGTCTTGTGGACGTCGTGATCCCGGGCGAGCAGCGTAGATGTGACGACCGGACCCCAGCCGCCGCCGCCCATCGCGTCGCTTGTCCCGCCGAGAAACGCGAGCGGACACACCCACGCGCCCACTTTTTTCTCCGCGACCTCGCCCTTTTTACGGAACATCTTCAGGAAAATCACCAGTCCCATGACCACCAGATACGCGCTTATGAACGGCGCGATCACGCGGTCGTCAAAGGACGCGAGAATGTACGCCCCGAATACGCCGCCGATCACGCCCGGAATCGCCAGACGGACAAACAGCGCGCGCGATACGTTCTTCATCGACAGGTGCGAGATTCCGGACGCAAGGGTCGTGAAAATCTCGGCGGCGTGCGTGCAGGCGGAGGATACCGCGGACGATACCCCGAACGTGCGCAGAAACGTCGAGCAGCTCACGCCATACGCCATGCCGAGCGTGCCGTCGATGAGCTGCGCCAGAAAGCCGACCGCGAGACAGAGAAAGAACACTTTCATTATATCAAACTCCTTATGACAGTGATAACAATGCGCTAAGTATATCACGACGCAGGCGCGTTGTCAATGGCGGCGGTGAAAAATCAAAAAACCAGTGCGGTTTTCGTACAGTTTTGGCAAATCGGGCAGAAAAATCCCGCAGGCGCACGGAAAAACGGCTGCACAAACGGCAAGCGGAGCGCAAATGTGCAAAAATCGCGCGCCAAACTGCGTTATTTTCGTATAATACCTTGACTTTGCCGCCCAAAAAAGCTATAATATATTGTACTATGTGTACGTATCTCCTGCACCCGCAGCGGATCGGTGCCATAGAACAAACGGCTTCGCGCCATGGCAGAACCATCGGACGGAGTCACCGGATTTACGCAGTCATTCCCGCTATGCGGGTGTATACGAGAGAGTACCAGTGCCGGCGAAGGTCGGTGCGCGCCGGACAGAAATCGGATAACCCCCAAATTCCGGGGAACGAGGTGTAATAAAGTATGCAAAAGAGAATGGAAAACCAGAAAAGGAGGTGCCAGATGGATCCCATCACAGTAGTTGCTGTCATTGTCGGGGTTCTTGCCGGACTCGGCGGAGGCTTCGCGCTCGGTATTGCACACCGGAAACGCGTTGCAGAAGCGGAAATCGGTTCCGCGGAGCTCCAGGCAAAGAAAATATTGGAAGAAGGCATTAAAAACGCCGAAACCAAGAAAAAAGAAGCATTGATCGAAGCCAAAGAAGAAATCTTGCGCACAAAGAATGAATTTGACAGGGAAGTCAAGGATCGCCGCGCGGAAATCACCCGCCAGGAACGCCGGATCACCCAAAAAGAGGAAATTCTCGACCGCAAGACCGAGGCAATCGAGAAAAAAGACGAAAAGCTGACCGGAAAATTAAAGGAAGCCACCGAACTGAACGAGGAGATTGAGAGAATCAAAGCGGAGCAGTTCGATACGCTCCAGAAAATCGCCGGCATGACCGCGGAGGAAGCCACCGAGAAATTGGTCGCTGCCCTGGAGACGCAGGTCAAGCACGAGCAGGCGATGAAGCTCGTCGAGCTGGAGGAGCAGTTCAAGGAGGACGCGGACGAAAAAGCGAAGGAGATTCTCTCTCTTGCCATCCAGCGCTGTGCCGCCGACCATGTCTCCGAGATCACGGTGTCCGTGGTGCCGCTGCCCGGTGAGGAAATGAAAGGGCGCATCATCGGTCGCGAGGGCAGAAACATCCGCACCATCGAAACGCTGACCGGCGTGGATCTCATCATCGACGACACACCGGAGGCGATCACCGTATCGAGCTTTGATCCGGTACGCCGCGAAATCGCCCGGATCGCCCTCGAAAAGCTGATCCAGGACGGCAGAATCCACCCGACGCGCATTGAGGAAATGGTCGAAAAGGCACGCCGCGAGGTCGAGCAGACGATCAAGCAGGCAGGCGAACGCGCCACCTTTGAGACCGGCATCCACGGCTTCAACCCTGAGATGATCAAGCTCCTCGGCAGACTGAAGTTCCGCACCAGCTACGGTCAGAACGTGCTCGCGCATTCCATCGAGGTCTCGCTCCTCGCAGGCATGATCGCGGATGAGATCGGCGTGGACAGCACCCTTGCCAAACGCGCGGGGCTTTTGCACGACATCGGCAAGGCGCTCACGCAGGAGGTCGAGGGCTCCCATGTACAGCTCGGCGTGGAGATCGCCCGGAAGTACAAGGAATCCAAGGAGGTCATTCACGCGATCGAGGCGCACCACAACGACGTGGAGCCGCAGACGATCACCGCCATCATCGTACAGGCAGCGGACGCCATTTCCGCGGCAAGACCCGGCGCACGGCGTGAAAATCTCGAAAACTATATCAAACGGCTCACCAAGCTTGAGGAAATCGCCAACGAATTTGACTGCGTGGAGAAATCCTACGCGATCCAGGCAGGCAGAGAGATTCGCATCATGGTCAAGCCCGAACAGGTCAACGACGACCAGATGGTGCTCGTGGCGCGCGATATCGTAAAGAAAATCGAAGCCGAGCTTGAATACCCCGGACAGATCAAGGTCAACATTATCCGCGAAAGCCGCGCTGTGGACTTTGCGAAGTAATCTTCACACGCAGCCACTGCACGCAAAATCACACGCAAATTCAAAATCAACCCATATTCCAAGCGACTCACGATCCCGAATACCGAATACCGAAAATAATCGTCTGCCCGCATGGCGCGGCGTTATCATAGATTTGCGTACATCGGACAGAAATGAGTGCCACACCCGTGTTTCTGGATGCACCCGGAAGCACGGGTGTTTTGCTTGCAGGCACTTTTGTGCAAAATTGCCCAATGTTCGGCATGGTGCCCAAAAGCCGGGGGGGGGGGGCTATAAAAATGTATAAAATACGTGTGTATTGTTTGTACAATGAATGTGGAATGTTGACCGCGCAACCGTGGCAAATCACGTTAAAAAAGTGTATATGCGTTTGAAATACAATATAGAATGGGGAAAGAAACGAAATATGCCTGCTCATACCAGAAGAATAAAGTAAAATGAATACATAAACGAAGCGTAAAATAAATAAACAGTTGGCGTACATGCACAGACAAGAGCGCTGAAATCTGTACACATGGCACATGTTAGAGGCGATGGGCAAAACTACGGAAGAATTGCCTGTCAACAATTAACACAGGATAATGCTTTATTGTAAAAAATATGATATAATATAGATAGTGTTTCCCGAAAACAGGGAACCGGAAATGGAGGGACAATATGCGCGAGGAATTTGACCGTTTGATGCGCGCGCTGCGACTTACCGGAACCGAATACTGCGAGCCGCTCTTTCAAATCGCATCGGCGCGAACACTGCAAAAAGGCGAGCACCTCACAGAGGACGACCGGCAGAAGATCCTGTTTTTGATGTCAGGGCTGCTGCGCGGCTATGTAATCGACAAGAATGGGGAAGAGGTTACCGATTGCTTCATGCGCCGCTATGCCGAGGCGTGCACCGCCGACCTGACCGTCGTCGGCTTCAAATCGGAGATGACCATTCACGTCGAGGCAATCGAGGAAACGCGGCTCATCTGCTTTGACACCTACGATGTCATTCCGATGCTGTCCCGTTCACCGGAGCTGTTGTTCGTCGTGAATCGTTCGATGGCGCAGAACTATATCGATCTGTGGAATCATAAGATGATCCTCTACCGCACGACGGCAATGGAGCGGTACGAGTGGTTTCTTAGTTACTATCCCGGTCTCATCGACGTGGTGCCGCAAAAATACATTGCGTCCTTTCTCAATATGACGCCAGTGACGCTCAGCCGCCTGCGGAAAACGATGCACAAGGAGCAGCTCTGGATCCAATAATATGAACCAAATACAGCAAAACAAATGACCGATTCTGTGCCGCACGCGGCAGGGGATCGGTTTTTCTGTGCGCCGTAAGAGAATTTTAATGAAATCCTAAGGGAATTGCAGGGGCGGCGATAGGAAAATCATAAAGACTGTGTGGTATACTGTAGCCAATGAGACGGAACGCGAGGTTTTCCGCGTTTTCGTAAAAAAGTCCGTTTGCGGAGGCAGTTATGCATATATTTTGGTGGATCGGAATCGTTTTGAGCGTCGGGATCGGCGTACTCTACAGCGTCGGGTGGCTGTATTTGCTCCTGCCCCGGATCGACGCGCGGCGGAACAGACAGAAAAAGGCGGCGGCGCCGGAGAACAAACCGGTTCGGATCGCGGTCTGCATCGCGGCGCGCAATGAGGAGGCGGTGCTGCCCCATCTGCTCGACAGCATCCGTGACCAGACCTGCCATGCGGATACCTACGTGGTCGCAGACAACTGCACGGACAATACGGCGGAGGTGGCAAGTGCGCATGGTGCGACCGTCTATGAGCGGCAGAACCGGCACGAGATCGGCAAGGGCTACGCACTCTCCGCACTGTGGGAGCATATGCGCGCGGACGGCGTATACACGGATTACGATGCGTTTCTCATCCTGGACGCGGACAATCTGCTTGCGGAAAACTACATAGCGGAAATGACGAAAACGATGGCGGAGGGCTATCGCGTCGTGACCGGCTTCCGCAATACGAAGAATTTCGGCGACAACTGGATCACCGCGGGCTACGGACTGTGGTTTTTGCACGAATCCGTCCATAGAAACGGATCCCGTTCGATCCTTGGCACGTCCTGCGCGGTATCGGGCACCGGCTTCTGCGTATCCAGAGCGCTGCTCGACGAACGGGGCGGCTGGCACTACCACACGCTGACGGAGGATCTTGAATTCTGGACGGATACCGTCATCCGCGGCGAGAGAATCGGCTATTGCCCGGACGCGGTTCTATACGATGAGCAGCCGGACGGCTTCGCGGATTCGGTGAGACAGCGCGTCCGTTGGGTGCAGGGCGGCATACAGGTCTCTCTCCGCTACGGCGGTGGACTGCTGCGGCGTATGTTCGCAAAAGGCAGCACATGGCGGCAGAGATACGCAGCAGCGGAATGTCTGGCGCTGTCGCTCTGGGGCTACAGCACATCGGCGGTGGTGTCGCTGTTCGGCATGATTACGGGGATTCTCTACAGTCCGTTTCCGAAAATAATGCCGTGCTGGGCGATCGCGGGCGCCATTCTCGGGTACATGCTCTCGTCGATGCTGACGGCGGCGCTGACGGTGTACGAAGCAAAAGGCAGGATCCGTGCGACCGGCGGCGAGCTCGTTCGTGCGGTGCTCATGTATCCGCTGTTTGTCGCGACGTTCGCGCTGCCTGTGGCGCTGTCGTTCTTCCGGAAGCCGGCATGGAAACCGATCCCGCATCGCCGCGCGGTGGGACTGACGGAGCTTTGAGCGGCATGCGGAATGAGAAAAGCAGGCGGTGCTTTGTGCGCATATCACAAGGAAAGCCGCCTGCTTTTGTGCGTTTTCCCGAACTTGCCGCGCCGCTATTGCAATTTTACCGAAAGGATGCTACAATAAGGAAAATGCTGATGGAAAGTGGATGCAGCGCATTCTAAGACGAAATCATTGAGAACATACGGAGACCAGCTGTGAAACAAACACCTTTTGAAATCGTACGTGTGCAGGCAGAGGACGCCGCCGCATTATTGGAGTATTTGAAGATCGTCGGCGGAGAGACCGACAACCTCAGCTTTGGTCCGGAGGGCGTACCGCTTGACGAAGAAGCCGAGAGAGCCTATCTCGATATGCAGGCGAAGTCGCATGACCATATCCAATTGTTTGCCAAGGTAAACGGGGAAATCATCGGTACCGCCAGCCTCAACCGTAAGCCGAGGCGTATGTACCACCGCGCAGAATTTGGCATCAGCCTGAAAAAAGCATGGTGGGGCTGCGGCGCGGCGACTGTACTGGCGCAGGGCGTGCTTGATTTTGCGCGGAAAGCCGGGATAGAACAGGTGAATCTCGAGGTGCGCAGTGACAACAAACGCGCCATTGCGCTATATGAAAAGCTCGGCTTCCGCAAGCTGTGTACATTCCCCGGTTTTTTCAAGATCAAGGGAGAACGGATTGATTTTGACTTCATGAATCTCGAGCTCTGTCCTGCTGCGTCAACGGAGGCGCACGGAGAGGCGAACTGAAATTTGGACATACGGAGAGAAAACTATGACCTATTATATCGACATGCATGCGGGCTTGGCGGGCGCGGACGGTCTGACACCGGAGACGGCGCGGCGGGACTATCGGGATCTCGCGCTCCAGCCGGGGGATACGGTGCTGTTCAAGCGCGGCAGCTTTATCCGGGACAGCTTATATCGCAAGCCGGGTACGCCGGAGCACTACATCACTTATGGCGCGTATGGCGAGGGCGAGGCGCCGGTATTCTGCGGCAGTCAGGACGTGAGCGATCCCGCGCTGTGGGAGGAGACGGCACCGCACATCTGGCGCTGCACGGCAAATCTGTCCTCTGAGGTGTGCAATTTCGTGTTCGATGGCGGAAGGATCGGCGGCACGCTGCGCTGGGAGGAGGGACAGCTGTCCGCACCCGGCGATTGGTACGACAACCACATGGGACTGGCGGATCACGGTCTGCCGCTGCCGGAGGAAAGACGGGTGCTCCTGTGGGCGGACGACAATCCGGGCAAGGTCTACAGCCACATTGAAGCGGTGCTGTGGGGCAACCGGTGCCTGTCCGTGAACGTGTCCTGTACGGCGGTGGAGGACCTGGCGTTCTTCGGAAGCGGCGTACACGTGCTGTCCGGCGGCTGCGACCATATGACGGTGCGGCGGTGCTCGTTCACCTTCATTGGCGGCGCGGTATGGAACCGGCAGCTGCAGATCCGCTTCGGCAACGCCATCGAGTTCTGGAATCACGGCGAGGACATCCTCATCGAGGACTGTTATTTCAACAACATCTACGACTCGTGCATCACGCACCAGGGCGGCAGAGAATGCGAACCGGCGAGAAATCTCGTGATGCGGCGCAATCTCTTTGTGAATTACGGCATGGGCGCGTACGAGGGCAGGGACCGGATGAGCATCGATTCGTCGTTCACGGACAACCTTTGTCTGTATGCGGGCGGCGGCTTCACGGGCTTCGGGGATACCAAGCCGCGCCATTCCGAGATCTATCCGCAGCCGATGGGGCATCATCTCTTCATGTGGCGCATCCCGCAGGCTACGGAGAACGGCGGCTTTACGGTGGCGAACAACCGCTTCTACGAGGCGACGGGTTCCGCGATGTACTCGATCATCTCTCCGGAGGCGGAAGCGCAGATGCACCTGTCCGGCAACCGGTATTATACGACAAACCGGCGGTACCTGACCCGGATCGGCGGCAAAATGTACGCGCCCGCGGATTTTGAGAAGTACCTGCGCACATACGGCGAACCGGACGCGGAGATGGTCTGCCCGGACATCGCCAGGGAAGCGGAAGCGTGGTTCCGGGAAAGCGGCGCGCCGTCGTATGGTTCATGGCTGTTCACGGACGCGCTGCCGGTGCGGAAATACTTTGTCGGCGGCACGGAGAAGAATGCGCTGCAATACGCGCCCGGCGAGGAAATGCGCTTTTCCGTCCGTCTGACCGATGGAGACCGGCAGATCCCGGCGCCGCTTTTCCATGTGTTCACGGAGGGAGACGACGGCAGAAAGCGCGAGCTCTGGATGGACGGCGCGACCGGCGAGGCGGCGTTTTCGACCTCTGTGGCACGCGAGGGCTGCGTTCACGTGCTGGTGACGGCATGCGATGCGGAGAAAAATCCGCTTGCGGACTGCGACATTTTTGAAGGCGGCGCGGCGGCGGGATTTGATAAGATCCTGCAAACGGGCAAGGTGCCTGCGGATTACGACGCGTTCTGGGAGCGCGTGATCACGGAAGAGCTGGATCCGGTCGCCCCTGTCGAGGTATATAAGGAAGAGTGGCAGAGCGGGGATCCGGGAGACATTGTATACGATGTGCGTATCGCTTGTCCGGGACCGAATCCGGTGTCCGGGTATCTCCGCATGCCGCGGAACGCAGAGGCGCGCTCGCTGCCGATTGTGGTGCTGTACATGGGCTACAACGTCACCGCCGCGCAGGTGCCGAACAAATGGAATTCGATCCAGCTGTGCATCAACCAGCAGGGCGAACCGAACGGCATGCCCGCGGAATACTACGCGCATCTGGGCGCGACGAAATACGCGGGCTTCGGCTTTGACGAGGCGGAGAACCGCGATCCGGATACGGTGTTCTTCAAATACATGGTGCTGCGCGCGATCCAGGCGGTGCGGTACTGCATGACGCTGCCGGCATGGGACGGTGTGCACGTGAAGGTATGCGGCGGCAGCATGGGCGGATTCCAGGCGATCCACGCGGCGGCGCATGAACTGCGTGTGACCGAGGCGGATATCGCGATCCCGTGGCTGTGCGATCTGCGCGCGGTACAGGCAGGGAGACTGGGCGGCTGGCGTCCTGCACCGGCGGTCGGACTGGATTACTACGACACGGTCTGCACGGCGGCGCGTGTGCTTTGTCCGGTGGAGATCACGGCGGGACTGGGCGATTACGTATGCCCGCCCTCCGGTGTGACCGCGCTGTATCACGCTCTGCCGGGGCATGTGAAGCTCCGTTTCCTCCAGAACCGCACGCATCCCTACACGGCGCCGGAATACGACGCGTATACGGTAGAAAAGTGAGCGCATGGGAGAACGAAGGGAACGGGGACGCTTCTTGTGAAGATGGAAGAATGCGGTAGCATTCTTCAGGAGAAATCAAAGATTTCTCCCAGCTTGGCAAGAACTTTATACAATGACCGGGGCGGGATCCGTTTGTGGAATCCTGCCCCGGTTTTGATTATGCTTTTTTGCCCTCGAAGAAGCTGCGCAGCGGCAGCTTATCGACCCAATCGAAGCGCTTATCCATCCATTTGCTGCACAGACCGATGAGGAATCCGTTGATCGGCGCGACGAGTACGGTGCCCCACTTGACGCCCTCAAAATGGAGAAATCCGAAGAAGGCGAACGAGAGGACGATGGATACGACGCAGCTTGTGCAGTCATAGACCGTTTTCGTCTTGTTGATATCAAAGCCGAATTTCGCGGAGACTTCCTTTACGAGCAGCTCATAGACCTCCGGCGCGATGTAGGTGTGGAAAAGAAGGGAAACACCGAGCGCGCAGAAGAAAATGCCGATTAGATAATAGACGACGCGGAGCGGAATGCCGTTATAAGGGATGAAATCAAGCAGCCACATGCCGAGATCGAGCACCATACCATAGAAAACGGCGGTGACGAACGAAAAAAGGTACGACAGCCGGAATTTGCGCAGACAGAGGACGGTCAGCACGAGCAGCAGCGCTTGCAGGCAGTATTCCGCCATGCCGTAGGTGACGAACGGAAAGAGCGGCGAGAGCTTCCGAAAGCAGAGATACGCGGGTGCTACGACCATGGACACGCCGAAATCCGCGGCTTCCATCAGTGCGGCGCCGAACGCGAGAATGCAGATCCCGGCAAGATAGGCAAGCTCGGTGGGAAAGATGTGTTTTTTCATACAGAAAGACTCCTATCGATGGTACAAGAGACAAAAAGCCCTCCGACGTTTGGAATAGAAACGAGGAAAGCTGACGGGAAGATTATACCACAGACGGGCGGGTTTTGTCAAGAGAGAGGAAAAAATGGCGCAAAAAATCGCGGAAGCCATCCATGTCGGCGCGTTCCGCGATTTTTCGTTTCCGTTTATTCCAGTCCCGCGAAATATTCCGCAAGATCCGCGGCGAGCACCTTGGAAAACGCCGTGCTGCCTTTATAATTCATGTGCCCCCAGTCGGAGAAGCAGGTGTAGTCATCGTTTAGCTCGGAATAGCGCTCGCCGTTGTAGTTGTAGAACGTCAGACCGCGCTCCGCCGCGATTTCCGCGATCCGCGCGTTGTTTTCCTCCATCTTCCATTCGTTCCTGCCCGGTACATACTCCGGCACCTCCACGAGCACCACATGGATGCCGTACTCGTCAAAGAGATCGAGCAGCGCTTCAAACGCCTCCCACTGCGCCGGATTGTCGTTGCAGCCCTGATCCATCGGGGTGCCGTCATAGGCGCGTTCCCACGGCTCAAAGCCCTTGTAAAATTCACTCGTGATGTTGCCGTCGCTGTCCGTCAGATACTCGTGGCGGTACACGGGGATCTCAGGCAGCTCTTCCTCTGTGACCTCTGTTTCAAGCGTTTCCTCCGCAAGCTCGATCTTCCCGCCGTGCGCGTAATACGAGAGCATTTCGGGGATCCGGTCGCGGGAATAGATAAACGGGATCCGGTTGAAGGCGTAGGTCAGCACCTCGTCCACGTCCCACCACGGGATCTTTGTCTTTTCGGAATCGTTTTCGAGCGCCTCCGTGCCGTCGCCGGTGGTTTCCTCGGACGACGCCAGCGATTCGGATTCCGTCTCCGCGTCCTTTTGCGCCTGCCGCTTTTCCGCCTTCACGATCTTGCGCATGATGTCGACCGGACAGTCGGGATTGGTGTCAAAGTCGATCCGCCGCCACAGCCAGCCGTCGTCGCACATGAACCAGTCCACGCAGTACACGATGGTCTCCGGGATCGGATAGCCGGACTCCAGAAAGACCTCCCACCAGTCGAGGTAGTACTGCGGATTGGAGCCGTTCAGGGCAAAATTGAAGAACGACCGGTCGGGATTCTCCGCTTCAATGTATTTCGGATTCACGCCGTGCGCCGCGTGGGAGGTGCCTATGAAAATGGTGTCGGCGTTGTACTGGTTCTCGAACATTTCGTAGAACTGCCCGTAATAGTGGTAGCAGAAGCGGTTCTTGTATTTCTGGTAGAACTGCTCATACTGCTCCGCTTTTTTCACCGCCAGCTCTGCCGCGAGACGGATCGCCTCGGGAGATTCGCCCGCTGCATCGAGTGCCTGCTGGATGGCCGCCGCCCGTTCCGCCGCCGCGGTTACCACTGCCACCTCATCGTCCAGAAACCGCTGCATCATGCCATTCAGCGTACCGCAGAGGATACCGGCGACGGCGAGTACACACGCGCCCTTCGCGAAGAATCGCGGCAGACAGCGCAGATCGTTTTTCTCCATATTGTTTGTCATGCCGTTTTCCTCCTCAGAACTGGAAATAGATAAAGGATTTGTTGTCGTACGCGCCGAAGATCACGATGATCGCGACCATCACACCATAGGTGGCCAGCCGGAGCGCGCACCGTTTTTTCGTGTCCGCCGTGAACCACGCGGGAATGCCGGGGATTTTTGTGAGAATCTCCACACCAAAGAGCAGTATCGGCGCGGCGCAGGCGATGTAACCGCGGAAATCGGCGATGTGCGGGAAATCGTAGACCGTTTTCGCGGTCAGATGGGACAGCACATAAAACGCGTCGGAGAAGGTGTTGGCGCGGAAGAAAACCCACGACAGCGCGGTCAGGACAAAGGTGATCGCGATCGACACGCCGGCAGAGATCCACGCGATCCGGTCGAGGCGGAGTGTGTGCTTCACTTTTTTCCGCAGATTTTTGGTGAACCGGGACAGGATGATGTATACGCCGTTTAACAGTCCCCAGACGACAAAGGTGAACGACGCGCCGTGCCAGATTCCGGAGATGGCGAACGTGACTAGCTGATTGAAGCACCAGCGCGGCGTGGATACCCGATTGCCGCCCAGGGGAATGTAGACGTAATCGCGGAACCACGTCGAGAGGGAGATGTGCCATCTGCGCCAGAATTCCGGAATGGAGCGGGAGAAATACGGCGTGTCGAAGTTCTGCATGAGTCGGATATCCATGACGCGCGCGGCGCCGATGGCGATGTCGGAGTAACCGGAGAAGTCGCAGTAAATCTGCACCGTGAAGCAGAGGATCCCGGCGATCAGTCCGAGACCGCTGTACGCGTGGACGTCCCCGAACACGGCGTCCGCGAACATGGCGAGGTTGTCTGCCACCACGACCTTTTTGAACATGCCCCACAGCATCCATCTGCCGCCGACGGAGAGATTTTCGTATTTTAACACATGGTACGCCTTGAGCTGGTCAAAGAGGTTCCGGCTGCGCTCTATGGGACCGGCGACCAGCTGCGGAAAGTACATGAGAAAGAGCGAAAAGTCGATAAAGCTGTGCTCCGCCTGCTCTCTCCCAGTGTACACGTCGATGAGGTAGCCCATGCTCTGGAATGTATGGAACGAGATTCCGATGGGCAGCACCACCTCCGGCAGCACGACGGTGCGCATGTCGATCATGTGCCCGAAGAAGTTGATGGTATCCGCGAGCAGCCCGAGATACTTGAAGTACACGAGCAGTCCGACGTTGGCGCAGACCGCTAAGATAAATACTGCCTTGGACAGCCGTTTGCGCTCCGATTTCCGCGCTTTTTCCACACCGAGCGCGCCGAAAAAGTCCACGCAGGTGGTGAACAGCAGGATGAGGATGTACTTCGGGATAAAGGACATGTAGAAGTACACGCTCGCGGCGAGAAGAAAATACCGCCGGAATCGCTGCGGCAGGGCAAAGTAGCCGAAGATGACGAGCGGGAAATAGAGAAGAAACTCGACGGAATTGAAAAGCATAGGCACGCTCCGCATTCGTTTTGTGTGAAATAGCGACAAATATAGTCGCATGACGCACGGATTTTCTACAGTATACCATATACAGCGCGAAATGTAAAGAGAAAATCCGCAAAAACAACAAAAAATACCCGACGATATGTCCAAATACCCGCCTGAACGCAAAAAATGTGCCGGATGGACGCCGAAATCCCTTGACAATTCCGTCCCGGCGCGGTATACTATTTGATAGGCACCGCCGGTTATGCAACATTTCCGGAGATATGGTGTACTACAGAAGAAGGAGTGTCCGGAGACCGGAGCGTTTCGGTTTCCGCTATATGTAACCGCTATGCCGCCAAAGGTGAAGTTTCCGAAAGAGGAGATCGTATCTGCCGCGCTGAACGTCGCGAGAAGAAAGGGGCTTTACGGTGTGACCACCCGGGATATCGCCGCGAAGCTGTCCATTTCCACCCGACCCATTTTTACGTTTTTCCGTTCCATGGATGAAGTGCGGGACGCCATTCGTGACGCCGCGCGTGCGGAATACAGCCGATACGCCATGGAAGGACTGTCCTCCGCAATCCCGTTCTATGGCTTTGGAATGCAGTATATTCGCTTTGCCAGAGAAGAGCCGGAGCTATACCGGATGCTGTTTTTGTCGTCGGACAACGCGGACAACGCCATGACGGAAATGGAGCGTTCAAAGGAGCTTGCGCGCGAATCTCTGATGCGGATCTATCACATGGACGCGACAACGGCGGATCGCTATTTCCGGGATCTCTGGCTGGTTGTCCACGGCATAGCGACCTTGATTGTAACCGGCGCATGTTCGTATGACGACGCGGAGATCAGGAAAATTCTGACCGGCTTCAGCGTGGCGATCTGCAAGGCGTTAAAGGAGATTCCGGGCTTTGCGGCGAACGAATACGACCGGGACAAGGTGTTCCGGCAGATTTTGGGCGAATAAACGCGTCGAACAAGGTACCGGGACAGTGAGGAGGAGCGACATGCTGCGAAACGACACGGAGCAATACTACAGCGACCTTGCCGCGTATCACAAGAAGATGCGCGACGTGCCGCCGGAGAAGATGACGGACTTTTTTACAAACCGCATTGTCGGCTATGAGGAGCACATGATGCTGTTCGAGGACGGATACCGCCGCTATGCCGAAATATTCCGGAAAAAGTGGCGCGCGCTGCCGGAGGAATACCGCGGGAAGCCGATCACGGATCTCGGCTGCGGCACCGGACTGGAGCTGGACTACCTGTATCCGGATTTCCCCACGCTCGCGGTGTGCGGAATCGACCTGAACGAAGCGATGCTGCGCCGGTTCCGCGAACGCCATCCGGACAAGGCGATCGAGACGGTGTGCGCGGACTATTTCCAGGCGGAGCTGCCTGCCGCGCCCGCTGTGCTCTCATTTGAGAGTCTGCACCATTTTCCATTGGCGCAAAAGGCGGCGCTCTATGCCCGGATCGCGGACAGTCTGCTCCCCGGCGGCTTTTTCCTGTTCGGCGACTACATGGCGTGCAGCGTGCGCGAGGAGGAGATGTGTGCGGCGTTTGCCAGAGAGAAACGGGAGCGGTTCCATGTGCCGCCGGAGCAGTTCATCCATGTGGACACACCGATCTATTATGAGACGGAATTGACCGCAGTGCGCGGCGCCGGGTTCCGAACCGCGGAGATCGTGCATGCGGAAAACGGTGTTGTGATCCTGTACGCGGAAAAATAAGGAAGCCTCTGATTTAAGGTTGTTTTTGCAATAAAAGCCCTTATATTTTAGCCTTTTATCGCAAAAATCCGATTTATTCAGAGCTTCCTAAGGACAAAAAGAATCGCGGGAAAGCCGGAGCAAAAACGGCAATCCCGCGATTTTTCTGTGATTTTGGTGGTGGCGGATTCTTTTACAGCTCAATTGCGATCCCGTGGGCCTTCGCGTAGGTCACGCCGAGCCGGATGTCGTTCAACAAAATACCGTCGGCGTGCAGCGGGATCAGGGTTTCAAACGAGGCGACAGAGCCGTTCATGCCCGTTTCGGGACGATTGGACATGATCCACACATCGGCACCCGGGCAGGCATCGTGGACCATATCCGGATGGAGCTCCGGGATCCAGTTTTCCCACAGACGAATGTTCCCGGCACCGGCGGCAAAGCAGTCGCGATAGGCGTTTTTGTCGTCCATGAACGCGAGGATCTGCGCGGGTGGGAAATAACGGCTGCAGCGCTCGGCATAATCCGCGTTCCGGATCCCGCAGACAAACCGAAACGGCGCCGCCGCCATGGTCCGGAGCATATCGTCCGTCAGCTCATCCGGGGCGAGATAGATGTGGAGCAGTACCGCCGCCCGGGAACGGTAATGGGACAAAACGTCCGAAAAGCGCGTGAGATGTCTGCCGTGTGCGCGCAGGATCCCGGAGAACTCCGGCAGCGTCAGCGATCCGACGGACCGGGTGTCCGTCCCGTCCGTCAAAGGCGCGAGGGTGTCGTCGTGGTAGATCACGTATTCCCCATCCGACAGCCGCCGCACGTCGCATTCCACAGCATAGGCGCCAAGCGCGGAACCCAGCCGCAGACTCGCAAGTGTATTCTCCGGCATCTCCAAAGACGCCCCGCGATGCGCGATCCATTTCATAAAAGGTGTACCTCCATGGAGTCGATGAATTGTTCTTTGGAGAGTATAGCACAAAATCAGCGGAAAGAAAAGAGAAAACAGGAAAAAACTCCGCCGATTCCGGAAAGAAATCGACGGAGAGCTTCCTCAATGCTGGTGCCGGATCAGTCCGCACGCCTTGGAGAACTCCATCACCGCGAGCGGAGCCAGAATCAGTGCCAGTCCGATGCAGTACGCCTGCCACGGGAGGATCACCAGTCCGAACGCCACGCCTACCGGGGTAAAGAGCACGAGGCATACGAGCAGGATCGACAGCAGCGCCGCGCCGTTGAGCTTTTTGTTCGTGAACACGCCGATTTTGAACAGCGAATGCTCCGAGCGCATGTTGTACGCCTGGACCACCTGCGACAGGGCGAGCACCATGAACGCAAGCGTCTGACCGGCAGCGAGCGTCCCGCCGTACGCTTCTCCGATCACAAACGCGGCAAGGGACAGCGCACCGAATAAGAAGCCCTGCAGCACGATCCGGACGCCGTAGCCGTGGGCGAACATGCTCTCCGCTTTCGGACGCGGCTTTCTGTCCATCACGTCCGCTTCCACTGCCTCCATGCCGAGCGCGATTGCCGGGAGACTGTCCGTCACCAGGTTGATCCATAATAGCTGCATGGACAAAAGCGGCGTTTTGTGCCACAGCATCATCGCGGTGAACACTGTCAGCACCTCACCGATATTCGTGCCGAGCAAATACCCGACGACCTTGCGGATGTTGGCGTAGATCCCGCGACCTTCGCGCACCGCGTCCACGATCGTTGCGAAATTGTCGTCCGTCAGCGTCATGTCGGCGGCTCCCTTGGCGACGTCGGTGCCCGTGATGCCCATCGCGCAGCCAATGTCGGCGGCTTTGAGCGCGGGCGCGTCATTCACACCGTCGCCGGTCATCGATACCACCTGCCCTTTGCGCTGCCATGCCTTGACAATGCGGATCTTGTTCTCCGGCGACACACGGGCGTATACGGCGATATGCTCTACGGCGTTATCCAGCTCCGTATCCGTCATCGCGTCCAGCTCCGCACCGGTGATGGCACGATCGCTCTCGGTCAAAATTCCCAGCTCGCGCGCGATCGCGGAGGCGGTCACCACATGGTCGCCTGTGATCATCACCGGCTTGATCCCGGCACGGCGGCATACGGCAACGGCTTCCTTTGCTTCCGGACGGGGCGGATCGATCATGCCGACCAGTCCCGCGAATGTCAGACCGGCTTCCAGCGCGTCGGACGTGACCTCTGCCGGGATCGCATCGATCACCTTGTAGCCGATGGCAAGTACGCGCAGCGCGTCCGCGCTCATCTCTTCCGTGATTTTGGCGGCTTTGGCGAGATCCCCGGCGACACAGCGCTTTGCCATCACATCAAAGGCGCCCTTGACGATCACGACGTTTTTGTCGTCCATCCGGCAGACCACGCTCATGAGCTTCCGGTCGGAGTCAAAAGGCAGCTCCGCGAGGCGCGGGTAGAGACGGTTCAGCTCCTCCTTCGGCATGCCGTTTTTGTGCGCGGCGAGGACGATGGCGGTCTCCGTCGGGTCGCCGATGTGCGTTTCCTCTGTTCCATGGAAGGTCACGGAACCGTCGCAGCACAGGCAGCCCATACGCAACAGGTTCTGTACCCGCTCGCCCGATTCCGTTGTGACCGGTTCCGGCGCGTCGTCGCCGTCCACGTAGGTTTTCACAAGGGTCATGCGGTTCTGGGTCAGCGTGCCGGTCTTGTCGGAGCAGATGATGGAAGCACTGCCAAGGGTCTCCACGGCGGGCAGACGGCGGATCAGCGCGTTCTTCTGCACCATCCGTTGTACGCCGATAGAGAGTACGATCGTGACGATCACGGGCAGCCCCTCCGGAATCGCGGATACGGCAAGGGATACGGCGGTCATGAAGATCTCCAGCGGCGGGATGTCGTTCGCCAGTCCGACCACGAAGATCACGGCGCACGCGGCCAGTGCCAACGCGCCGAGATATTTGCCAAGCTGCGCGAGCTTTTCCTGTAGGGGGGTCTGCGTATCGGATTCGTCGGCGAGCAGGTTGGCGATCCTGCCCATTTCGGTATCCATTCCGGTTGCGGTGACCACGGCGACGGCGGTGCCGTATGTGATGCTGCATCCGGAGAAGAGCATATTCGAACGATCGCCCAGCGGCGCATTTTCGTCAACGACGGCGTCCGCGTCCTTGTCGGAGGGAACGGATTCCCCGGTCAGCGCGGATTCCTCGCTTTTCAGCCGTACCGCACGCAGGATTCGGGCGTCCGCCGGGATGAAATCGCCCGCTTCCAGCCGCAGAATGTCGCCGGGCACCAGATTTGCCGCGTCGATAACGCTCTCCTTGCCGTCCCGGATCACACGCGCGTGCGGTGCGGACATATTTTTCAGCGCGTCGAGGGCTTTTTCCGCCTTGCTTTCCTGGAGCATGCCCATGACGGCGTTGCAGACCACGATGGCGAGGATGAGCGCGGGTTCAAAGAAGTCCTTGGGATCGCCCTCGACGCACGCGACTACGAACGACACGATGGCGGCGGCGATCAGAATGAGGATCATCGCGTCCTTGAACTGTTCGAGAAAGCGCTGCAGGTTCGTTTTTTTCTTTTTCTCACGGAGCTTGTTTTGCCCGTATTTTGTCAGGCGGTTCGCTGCTTCCGCGGACGAAAGACCCGTCGTCGGATCGGTTTGCAGCGCGGCTATGACATCCTCTCTGGATGATGCGTGATAGAGCATACGTTTTTCCTCCCAAAATAGAATCGAATCTTATTTTCTGCCGATAGTATACCATATTTACAGCCGTTATTCCATAGGCAATCGCGGTTTTCTGTGTGTTTTTCAGGCATATCCGGCTTTTTGATGGACAATACAACGCAAAACGCGGTCAACTGAATGCGGATTTGGGGAAAGAATGGCGAAAGATCGTGCAGTACGGATTTTTCGCCATTGCGTATCAGAAATTGAGGATGCCGAGGTGCTCGAGTAAAATTTTCAGTCCGATGAGGATGAGGATCGCGCCGCCGACAAATTCCGCCTTTGCCTTGTAGCGCAGACCGAATACGTTGCCGACCTTCAGACCGATCGCGGACAGGAGAAACGTGATGGAGCCGATAAAACATACCGCGGCGACGATGTTGACGTCCGGTAAGAGCGCGAACGTGATCCCGACCGCCAGCGCGTCGATACTGGTGGCGAGCGCGAGCAGCAGCATGGTCAGAAACGAGAAGGAATCGTTGATCTTGTCCTCCTCCTTCGACAGCGCCTCGCGGATCATGCCCGCGCCGATGAGGGAGAGGAGCACAAACGCCACCCAATGATCCACGGCGGTGATGTACTGTTCAAAGGTAGAGCCGAGCAGATAGCCGACAGTCGGCATGATCGCCTGGAAACCGCCGAACCACAGTCCGATGATGAGGTAGTGACGCAGCGTCAGCTTCTTGGTGGACAGTCCCTTACAGACTGCAACGGCGAACGCGTCCATGGACAGCCCGACCGCGATGAGAAATAATTCCAGTAGTCCCATAAATAGCTCCTTTTGTCTTTCCGTCATGTCGGAATGGAGGCGCGGATGTGTCAAGCGTACAAAAAAAGACGGAAGCACGCAGCCCGGAACCCATTTCCGCCGGCATATCGCACTTGCGTCTCGGTTATTTAAGACAAGCCAGACACAAACGCCGTGTCAGGATGTTGACTTGTCACGCGAACGCACCGTATGTTGCCCACGCATGCATGCGCGCAATCTACTCCCGCAAATTTTCTTGATTATACCATACAGACCGTCGTTTGTCAAGAGAATATCGCAAGAAAAAAACGGGACTTTTTTGAAAAAAGCTATTGCAATTTCCGTGTGGACGTGGTATAATACCAATATCGCACGGAGGCATAGCTCAGCTGGTTAGAGCGTTCGGTTCACATCCGAGAGGTCTTGGGTTCGAGTCCCCATGTCTCCATCTAAGCAATCCGAATACAAACCCACCTGTTGGAATCATATTCGCGGGTGGGCTGTTCGGAATTATCGCATACCGCACGGAAGACCAAAAGTAAGCGCAAAATGTCCCCTCAGAGGTGAATGCCTCCGAGGGGCTTTTTCTGCGCTAAGAAACAGGTTCAATGCCACTGTAGGAAGAAGTTAAATCCTTGTGTGTCAAAAAAAGCGCGATATTTTGTAAAAAATCTCATTTTTCCGAATGTTTCTCTTGTATTCCCCGCGAATACGATGTATAATAATAGTACTCCTTATCCGAATACATGTTTGCATAGAGATTAGGTGATTTGGGCATATATAAGAGAATAACATATACTGTTATATGAGGACTATGTTCAGAAAGGGGGAGCATTTATGTATTCTGCTATTAATGTAGCTCGTTATATAATTTCCCATTGTAATAGCAATGGGAAAACGATAAGCAATTTGAAGTTACAAAAAATTCTTTACTTTGTTCAAGCGGAATTTTTGGTTGCACAGGATCAACCATGTTTTCAAGAACAAATTGAAGCATGGGATTTTGGACCTGTTGTTCCTGAGGTATATCGTCATTATAAGGTTTACGGTAGCGCAGCAATTCCAAGTCTGCGATCCGAAGATTATTGTCCTTTCAGCAAAAAGGATAAAATTTTGGCAGATGGAATTATTGATGAATGTGCAAAGTATTCAGCTTCTGAATTGGTTGAATACACACATCATCAATCCCCGTGGATCAATGCATATGGTCAAAGTAGAAACGCAGTTATCACAAACGAAAGTATAAAATCTTTCTTTGAAAAGAAATGATATTAGAATGAATACACCAAATATCGACTTAAAGAAGACGGAAAGAACGTCCACATCGTCGTCAAATGCTGGTGGCAGTGACCGCTTACAAGAAATGGAGAATGCACTCAAAAGAATATTTGAACACTTAGATACTCCGAACGAGAAATTTGAACCATCAGATGTGTTTGATGAAATTGTAAAATATGTTGGAAAATATGATCGCATACTTTATTCGACGATAAGCAATATTATTTACGCTCATTACAACGATCGCTCAAATGATTCCACATTGGATCCGGCAGGTACACTACTTTCGAATCTTGACTATCTTTTTTGCTATACAGAAGATGCAGGTGTTATTAACGCACAACCAAATGGGAAAAAGAAAAGCGTAACTGACGCGAAAAAAGTTGTATTGAAGATCAGGGATCATGCGATCCTTGCCAGTCAACAATACCGTATGCTAAAGGATTCGGATGAAGAATACGATAAGAAATTCCGCGAGAGAATTTCTGTTATAAAAGAAGAAATGACAAAGGAAATGAATGCCCAAATGATTACCATGGTGGGTATTTTCACAGCCCTTGCGTTCTTAATTTTTGGCAGTATCAGTTCTTTGGACGGCATTTTTGAAAATATTGAATTTCCATTGTTTAAGGTAATAAGCATTGGTCTTGTATGGGGACTCTGTGTTTCCAACATGATTTTCGTTTTTCTATACTGTATCGGAAAAATGACTGGACTGAATTTCAAAGCCAATCAATCGCCTGATGCCAGTTTTTATCAAAGATACCCGGTTGTATGTTGGACAGACTTCCTTTTGGTAAGCTTACTTGCTGTATCTTCCTGGGGATGGTTCATCCAACACACAAATATTGAGCAGGAGATAATCGATTACACAAATAGAGAGCCAAAATGTGTATTTATAATCGGTTCTGTTGCCATAGCTGTTTTGATAATTGCAGGTTGTTTTATTTGCTGGGCAATCACACGTATCAAAAAATCCAATAAATAAGAATACTCCTTTACTTAAGCTACAAATACCACACAACAGACATATCTCGTCTGCCGTGTGGTATTTTCCTTTTCCTTTTACTTTCGCATCAGCGCATTCACCTTGTCCTGCACCGTTGCATAGTCATACCCGGCTGCGGCAAGCCACTTTTTTCGGTCCGCGCCGTTGCCCCACTTTCCGGCGAGGACTTCGGCGGCTATGGTGTCGAGCGATTTCCGTGTGTCCGTGGCGGGTTTCGTTCCCGCAGTCACTCCGCCGTGCGCGAAATCGCGGTAAAATTCGCTCATATCCACGTCACCGGGGATACCGGGTACCCTTGCTTTCCATGTGTATTGCCATGCGTCATGGTCACCGATACGCGGTTTTCCTGCCAGTCTTGCGCACCAGATCGTATAGCCAGCCTTGCGGATCGCGTTGCCGTCGATCTCTGCCGTGAACCAGTTTTCCGCGCAGTACAGACCTGCCGTGTATCCGGCTGCTGCGACCGCTTTCAGAAATGCGAGAGCGTTTTTTGTGCGCTGTGTCTTTGTGATCCGGTCGCCGCGTCCGTTTGCATTCTGCTCGCAGTATTCGGAATCCAGATATACCGGATACGCGATACGGAACGGTTTCAGCAGCTTTACGAGGTATGCCGCTTCTTCCTCCGCCTCGTGTTCGTTCAGTGCTTGCGACAGCCAGTACGCGCCGATCGGGATATTCAGTGCATTTGCAGCGGCAGCGTTCGCACGGAACCGCTTGTCCTCCGCGAGCGTACCGGCGGAACCGTAGCCGCGATACCCGGCGCGGAGAATGGCAGCGTCCACCTTGCCTTTGACGTTCTTCCAGAGGATCGTTCCATTGTGAGCGGAAACGTCAATCACTTTCAGCGTCATTCTCTCCCGCTCCTTCCTGTTTGCTGGTTTCTGCGCCGGTATGGACATTTTCGACGTGTAGCGGCGCGTTTGCGGATGCCTTATCCACGCCGCCTTCCACAAATACGAACGAGAGCGCGGAAATGACAGACAGTACACCGCCAGAAACCAGTTCTATGGTTTCCCGGTCTCCGCCGAATGCGACGACAAGTCCGACCACGATACCGGCGACCGCCGCCCAAAATTTCCTGCTGGTGAGTTTTGCTTTCAGATTCATGATGCTTTCCCCTTTCAATCCTTTAAGACTGTATCCGCGAACAATGCAGCGGCTTCCGCGCCGTATTTGTCCGCTAATTTTTCGATGAATATTTGCGCATATTTTGCGCGGTTTTCGTTTTTGGCTTTCCATATGTAGAACGCGTTCATGGCGGTTACTTCCGCCCACGCGAGCGGCGCGACGACCTGCAAGCCATCTGAATATATGCCGCAAATCGGGAACACTATAGCCAGCGCGGAGAATAGAATCGCCGCTGCCCAGCTTGCCGCGAGCAGTATTTTTGTAGTTTCGACGTGTTTCCGTCCACCCTGCATGGTCGTCACCTCCTGCCGTTATTCGTGCGCCTGCTGGTTCAGATGCTTGTCCAGCTTTTCCTTTGCCGTCGTCACGCTGTGGTTCGCTCCTAATTGGATCAAGCCGTCAAGCGCGGCGGAAAGCCCGTAGCAGATCAACGTGTTCTCCGTTTTGATTTTCTTGATCTCGTCGTTCTGCTTGTTTTGCTTGAGATACCAGCGATACACGGCGAAAACCACGCCAGCGATTGCCAGTACTGCGGAGAGGACTGCCGCTGCGGTGATGAGAGATTGCGCGGTGATGGTTATGTTCATGATTACTCCTCTGTTTCTTAGACGAGTTCTGTAGCGGTCAGCGTGCCAGAATCGTCTACGGTGATCCTGAATTTCTTTGTTGAACCTTCGGTTGAGGACTTTATTAAGATGGAATGAACTGGGATATAGTAAAGTAATTCCTCGATTGAAACCAATCCATATCCAGATTCAATCCAAGTCACTACACTTCCCGTAGGAGGTGTATTCTCATTAGTCATGAGAATAGGAGTAGAGTGCGTCTGTTGTTGTACGACTGTTTTTCCCGCACTTGTCCCTGTTATCCCTATACTCAAAATCCTGCTATGTTGAACGTCGGTCCTTTGGAAAACATATGTGCTGTAATTTCCATTTTTCACTGTTTGTGACCAAGTAAATACATTGCCATCAAAATTTAGAGCAACGTCACAGTTGCTTTTAATAGCGTCGTCTATTTCCCAATAGGTTTTGTCAGCAGACATAACAGCAGCCCCAGATTCCTCCTCGGTTCTACTAACATTCACTACAATTCTTTTGGTCATTTCATTCCAAGTCTGTATGTCATTGCCAACAACGCCGTTATATAGTTTTCCTGTTTTACTCAATGCATAAAAGTCTTGACGACCATACCAAATGTGTGCGCTTTTGATTATAAGCATCGGGAACTCATCAGGTGTAAGTCCTAAATTGCTCGCAGTTGTGTCATATTCATTGACTACACAAAAACTCGTATCAGAGCCTATTTCAAGTTCACCTAACCCATTTAATTCCTTTCCACCAACAACACTAATATTTTTTCTCGCTTGTGCTCTTTGCTCTCCGGTTAAATCCTGTTCCGTGAATTTTACAACGTCCGCGACATCCATCGCTTGTGTTTTCCACTTCTTCGGCTTGCCGTCCGCATCCACTTCCTCCACAGTCAGCACTTCTCCCACGGTGGCAGTCTGCGGCGCGTCGATCTTACCGGCAAGCATCTTTCCAAAGGTATCCTTGATCTCATGGCTAACCTCCGCTTCCGTTTCCGATCCACCCAGTATCGACCGCCGGACCCCAACCGCCGCGGCAGTCGTTGTATGCAATTCCCCGGCATATACCCCAACCAGCACCGAAACCGCGTCCGGGATCACCGGTACCGGACATTCATTCCCCGCAAACGGCACATCCGTGAACGTGCCGCCCCAGATGAACCGCGCGGTCTTCACTTCATACGCGTCCCACTCCGCGTCGAAATCGAAAACCGCCACATAGTCCGAGTTGCCGCAGACGATACATGTGTCCGAAATGGTGTGTGCGATCTTCTCCCGCACCGTGATATTTATGTTCGGCATAGCACCCTCCTCAGTCCTCGTACCCGTTCAGATAGCCAACATACGTCCCGATCTCTGTAAGGATCACCGCCTTGTCCGCCTCCAGTGCGTCGTGTTCCGCTGCGTCGGTGCAGATTCCCAACTGCCTGTACACGCCGGACAAACGGAAATACAGATTCCCAAGCTGTTCGGCGTCATCCGCACGCGTGACAACCCTCTCGACGGTGGAAATGCGTGTGCCGTTTTCATAAGCTACGTTTTTTACGGTTTCCATGGTGTTCATGCTTCTTCCTCCTCCTCAAATTCGATTTCCACAAGTCCGTCCAACGCACAGAGATCGGCGTAGGACAGACGCATATCCTCTTCCGCAGGCAGCCGGATCGCCTGGATGCCATCCATCTCGATCTCTACATCCAGTAACTCCCGCATGTACGCTTCCAGTGTTTCCGCCATATCCGGCTTCGGAACGTACTTGCCATCCTCCACCGTGCAGCACCGCTCCATGATTTCCGTGCGTTTTTCGTCGTAGAAGCGTAAGTGCGCCTCCAACTTGTCGAGCAGCCGCTTCACGCGGTACAGCGTCTTTGCGTGCAGATCCTGCCCGGCGATCTTGCGAATGGACGGCAGCGCGTCCACAAGGGTTTTCATGTTCATGAGAATCGTTTCCTTTCCTGTTTATCCGATAAGCCCGTAGGCTTTCAGCGCGGTGATGAGTGTCGCCACAGTCGCGGAGGACGCCACCGTCTGCCGCGTGACCGGTGTTGTGCCGAAAAAGCCAAGCTTTGACGAGGTGTTGTATCCGATCCGCGTACTGCCGTAGCCAAGGTAGCAGTCGTACCAGTAGTAGCTCGCCGAGCCGAGGTTCCAGTGCGTATATGATGTGCAGTGCGACGGCACCAGAGCATAGCCGGATGTCGCCTCCACGTAATAGGTTGTATTCGAGCTGCTGTAATACAGCTTCGTAGGATTGCCGCCGGACCCGCCGCCGGTGAGCTCCGTTCCGTTCAGGTACAGCTTTTTCGTGTATATCGCATTCCATGGATAGGTCGATGTCCCCAAGGAGTAGTTACTGTACGTAGATGCCGCATTGGGACGAATGACTGTATCCTTCATGACGATGTGATAGGCTTTCGCGCCGCCGCCATGTATCTCTGCCCATGGATTCGCATCCGTGCCAAGTTTAGAGGCGGAATATGTGCTGTATAGTGAATCGGATGCCATATCCACACAAACGCAGCTGGTCCTACTCTGACCAAAGTATATCATTGAGGATGCTGCCAGAAAAATATTGTTGTATTGCGGCGAAAACGAGTCCGCGCCGATGTATACACTTGTTGTATCCGTGGTCATAACGACTTTGGTGTTGCTGCTTTTCCCATAAACAGTATCCACCTTCAGAGAGCCAATGTCCACTCGATCCGCCGATATTTTCCCGGTCGTAATTCTACCGCCGTCAATGGTGGTCGTGCCGCCTGCACCCAGATCCGATGCCTTGACAAAGGTGGTAAACCCGGTAAAGTCGATCTTGTCCGCCTTGATCTTGATGCTGCTGCTGTTTGCATTGGACACCAGCTGCAAGAGCGCGTAGACATTCGTCCCGATCGTGCTTTTGCTGTAGGACGAGGACAGCGTGATCGCCGCCTCCACATCGGACACGGACTGCTCAATGGAGGTGAGCGCGGATGCCTTCGCGTATCCGGCAAGGTCGCTCCCGGTGACATACGTGCCGGAGCAGGCAGAAATGATCTTCGCCTTACCAGCAGTGCTGTCGATGTACTGCGCAACGGACGTGTTCAGCGTGGTGGTCGTGACATAGCTGCCCATGTCGGACTTCTTCTGATACGTCCCCGACAGATTGTTGACGATTTTCGCCGTACCTGCCGCGGTGTCAATATACGCCCCGATCTCCGCAGACAACTCCGTCTTCTGCACATAATTCCCGAGCGCGTCCTCTTTGACGAATGTCCCGGTCAGATTCCCAACAATCTTCGCCGTCCCCGCCGCTGTGTCGATGTACGCCCCAACCTCCGCCGACAGCTCCGTCTTCTCCACATATCCGGTCAGATCGTCCGAGGTGACATACGTCCCGGACAGGGATGCGACAATGGAAGCCTTGCCCTCGTCGCTGTTGATGTACGTGTCCACGGAGGCGGAAACGTCGCTTTTCTTCGCGTAGTCAGAGAGCGCATCCTTCGTGTCCCGCGCCGTTTTCAGCGCGGCATCTGCTTTTTCGGACGCACTCTGCAGATTGTCGAGTATGTCCGGCACATAGTCCCCGACTTCGATCTCAACCTCAAAGGGATTGTACGGATTGTACTCGATCGCGGTAATGCGCGTCTGCACATCCAGCCCAAGCGGCGTGAATTTGATATGTACGTTGTCCCCGCAGGAGAGCGTGGTTTTCCGCCCCAGCACAATGTTGTACGCGGTCGTGGCGGCAAGCACATCCCGGTTGTAGGAAACATCGGTCACATTGTCCGTGCCAAGCAGCTCCACGTATGCAACACTGCCGCGGTGATTCCGCAAATGCACCTTGCTCCCGCTATACTCGATCTCTCCGCCGAGGATCGCGGCAACGGATATAAGGATCGCCCTCCGCGTCCCGCCAACCAGCCGGATATTCACGTTCCCGTTCGGCTCCACAGTCCCAGCGGAAAGCGGCGTACCGGACAGGACCGCTGATAGCGCACCCGCCGCAGTCCCGCTATAGACAAACTCCTCCAGCTTGTACGTTTCGTCGTTCAGCACGTAGGATATGTGTTCACATTCCACGGCACACGTCGGGCTTTGCCCAACCATGTCCATCTGGTAGCTTGTCACGTGGAAATCATATACCCCGTACTGTACCACAGTATTATCGTGAATGTATGGTACATCCTCTTCTGTCAGCGTAAAGCTCAGTGTGAGCGCACTGTCCAGTCCCTCTCGTATCCGCGCGGTGATGAGCGCGTCCACGGCATGAGACGATCCGTTGTTCACGAGATAGATTTTCATTCTGCACTCACTCCCACAACCCGCGCGCGGTTCATCCGTGTGTTGTACTGCACACGGGATACTACCTTTGTCAGCTTCTGCCCTCCGATGGAGATCGGCGTGACCAGCTCGAAATTACGTTCTCCATCGTCCCCGACGCTGTACCGATACGCGGCGTTGACGGCGGTGTCAAACTCCGTCGGCAGAGCGTCCTGCATATCCTTTGTGACATTCTCCATCTCGTCCGAGAACCCGATTCCAATCCCCTCCGCGAGGTATTTGCCGATCTCGTCCCGGAACAGCGTGGACGGCGAATGGATCCCGAAAAAGTCCTTGATCCCGTCTACCACGCCTGAGAAGAACCCGCTGATCTTGTCATATAGCCACTCCCCCGCATCCGAAATGCCCTGCCAAAGCCCCTGAATGAGCTGATTCCCTGCATCCACGATCTTCTGTCGACAGCTGATTACCGCTTTCGCGATTCCTAAGACGATCTCCGGAATCTTCTTCCACAAATCCTTCAGGATCGCGGGAATATCGCCAAGCAGAGCGGTGAACAGTGCGAATCCGGCATCAATGAGCAACGGCAGCGAATCCATGAGCGCGTCCACGATCCCGCCGATCAGCTCCGGCAACGCTTCGACGATCGCTGTAATGATCTCCGGCATTGCTTCGACAAGCGCGGTGAATAGCTGTACTCCAGCTTCGATGATTTCTGGCAGCGAACCAAGCAGCGCGTCTACAATCCCGCCAATGATCTGTGGAACAGCTTCCACAATGGCATCGATAATATCCGGCAGCGCGTCCACAAGGGAAGTGAGCAGCGCGATCCCCGCGTCTATAATCTGTGGCACTGCATCAATGAGAAAATCCACAATGCCCGTTATGATTCCCGGCAAGGCTTCAATCAGCTGCGGCAGCGCGTCGAGTAATCCTTGCGCCAGACCGAGAATGATTTGCAGCGCGGCATCCAGTATTTCCGGCAGCGCGTCCACAAGCCCCTGTACGATCGTCGTGATCGCTTCCACAGCGGCGGGAATCAGCTCCGGCAGCGCCTCGGCGATACCGGCAACCAGCGAGGTGATCATCTGTACTCCGCAGGTCATCAGCCCCGGCAGCGCGTCAATCAACGCCGCCGTGATGGTCGTGACCGCCTCTGTGACCGCTTTTGCCATGTCGGGCATTCCGGCGGTGAAGCTTTCCGCGATCGCGGAGAGGATCGACGCGGCAACACCGATGATCTCCGGCAGCATATCCGTCGCGGTGTCGAGAAGCCGCGCGGTGATGTCCTGCGCTACCGCAATGATCTCCGGGAGCGCGTCGTCTGCCGCTTCCAGAACCGCGCTGAACACCTCGTCCACAACGCCGAGGATCATAGGCACCTGATCGGAAATTCCATCCACCATGGCGGTAATGGACGCTCCCATGGATTCCACCATAGCCTCCGAAATATCGCCGCCGGACGCCGCCTCATCGAGCATATTCGCGAAACTGGCAACCACCTCCGCGCCACCGGCTTTCACAGACGTCACTACAGGCTCCATAACGCCGCCGATCTTCGCCATAGCGTCGGTGTAGGAAGCGGTCGCTTCGTTCGCTTTCAGCAGTTCCTCGTTGTTCTCCCGATAGCTGTCCGCTGCATTAGAGTATAGCCCCGTCAGCGTCTCGGTGATGAGCGCTTGCCGCTCCTGCTCTGTGCTGCACTGCGACAGCGCGAGATTGAAAAAGTCCTCCGCCGTCGCCGCCTCAGAGACCGCCTTGTTCCATTCCTCGTTTTCCTCGGTCGCCTCTTTCAGCGTTACGCCGAATGTCTCCCCCTCTTTCGCAGCCCAGTTCAAAGCGTCTGCCAGACCGCCGGTGACGGTGCCCGTCTTTGTGGTTTCGTTCGCGGCTTCGGCAAGCCCCTCGATCGGCAGCGAATCCCCGAACGTGGCGTATACGCCGGTCGCGATTGTGGTCCAGTTTCCAAGATCCTCCTGGGACTTCGCCATTTTCGCAAGGAAGCTGACCGCCTCAGTGGCTTTTCCCTCGTCTCCGAGAACGGCGTAGAAATCCTTGTAGGTGGCGGTAGCCGTCTCCGCACTGAACCCGTTTTCCTCGAATGTCGTGGAGAGCTTGCCCATGTTGGTTCTGTATTCGCGCGTTTCTTCCGCCAGCTCCGCCATGGACTGTACCGCTCCGGCAACGGCAGTCACAGCAGCCCCGGCAACGGCGCCGATAGCGGTAGTAGCCGCCGCAATACCGGAACCGACCGTCTTTACAACCGATCCCAGCTTGTCGAATTTCCCCTCGGCTTCTTCCGCCGCATCCGCAGCCTCGTCGGTACTGTCCGCCAGATCCGCGACGTTCTCCGCACCATCGTCCGCCTCTTTGCTGAAATCCGATACCGCTGTCTCCGCCTTTTGCAACGCAGCTTCCGCTTTGATTACTTCGCGCTGAAAATCCCGGTACGCCTCGCCGGTGATCTTCCCGGATGCAAACTGCTTTTCCACATCCGCCTGCGCGTCGTGGAGCTTTTTGACCTTTTCTGATGCGGCATCGACTGCGTCCCCGAGAAGTTTCTGCTTCTGAGCAAGCAGGTCAGCGTTTGATGGATCAAATTTGAGCAGTTTGTCCACTTCGCGCAGCTCTTTGGCAATGCTGGAGCTGTGCGTGTTCACATCCTGCAATGCCTTGCTGAGCCCGGTAGTCTCGCCGCCGATCTGCACCGTGATTCCTTTGATCGTACCCGCCATACTTTCACTTCCTTTCCCGTTCGGTCAACCGCCGCATGGACGCTCTGTCCGTTTCCGTCTGCTCCAAGATCCAGCAGTTTTCTAAATATTCCCGCCCTTTTTGGCTCTGGGATAATGTGTATATGACCGCGTCCCGCAACAGCAGCAGGTAGTCGTAATAGCAAAGCTCTCCAACCTCAATAAGGGATAGCCCTGCGTACTCCGCTACCCACTTCTCCGGTCGCGTCACCACCGTGTACCGCACCCTATCGTCGTCTTCTGCGTCCGGACAATAGGGGATTTTCAGTTTGGGTCTTTCTGCAGCCCTCGCATGAACGCCGTGTATTCCCGGATGATCGTCGCTGCCGTCATAGGATCGATCTCGGAAAGCTCCTCCACGGTCACATCAACCCCGGCGGTGTTGTTCTTCAGAATCACCGCCAGCAGCTTGTACATATCGTTGATCTTGTCAATTCCAGCTCCCTCTCGCTGGAAGCCCGCGGCAGTCTCGATGATTTCCGCGAATGTGTTTTTGGACGCCGGGTATAGGCAGAGCGGCGCGCCGTCTTTCGCAATGCCGCTTTCGTAGGTGGGTTTCTTTCTCGTGATGGTAATCATAGCCTGTCCTTTCTGTGTCAGAAAAACGCGGCGGCAGAACCAAACGCGCCGAACTGTATTCGGTTTTCGGATTCCGCCGCTATTCGTATTCGATTGAACGTCCCGTGGAATCAGGTCCCGCCTGCGTCCGCGGTCTCGCCGATCATCTCTTCCTCGTAGAGGATGAGCGTGCCGTCGCTGTCGTGCGGTTCCGCGGCAAACTCCGCGTTGATCACCGTCTCCTTATCTTTCACAAAGAAAATGGACAAACCCGCCTGATTGGTTCCGACGACGGTTACACGGCAGTTCCCGTCCACGGCGTCCTTGTGCAAGAACCGGATGAGGTACTTGTCGTTCGACTGATTGGCAATGCCGCCGATCTTCACCGTGCGCTTTTTCTTGTCCGTGCTTTCGGTCACGCGCGCCGTGGAGATGAGCTTTTTGAGTGTGTTTCCGTTCCACGTCATGATCCCGCTTTTGAGGACTGCGGTTTCATCCGTGACGATCGTCTTCGAGCGTTTGCCGCTGTCGCTGATCGCGGTATATTTCGTGATGGAGTATTCGAGCGTCGCGCCGCCGCTGATCTCCCCGAGTAGATTGGCGTCCGTTTCAATGATCGTGTCCTCCGGGATACTGCCACTGTACGTCACACAGTATAAGGCGCCGCTGCCGAGTACGATTCTATCCTTGTACATATTTGCCTCCCTGTCTGATTTTGGATGATACGGAAAATTCATACGTGATGCGGAACACCTCGTCCGCGTCGTCAAAATCTTCCGACTTTTCAATTTCATGTTCCGCGAACTGCGCTTCAATGGTTTCTTCCAGGGCAAACTCCTTTTTCGCCGTGTACAGTTCTATGACCACGTTGCTCCGGCACAGCCGGTTTCGCGCATCCGTGCCAGAGAAGCGTTCCCGCTCAAAGAAGTAGAGGATATACGGAATGTCCGGGATTTTCTCGCCCTTGAACCGCCGGTATCCATACGGAACGCCGACGGTGTCCAGTTTTCGCTTCACATAGCCGTTTACATTTTCGGGATTCACTTGATCTCCTCTCCGTTCACCGCTTTTTCGCATAGCTCCGCCAGCCGTTTCCGCGCCAGTTCTTCACCGTAACGGATATGCGGGAAAGCGCGCGTGTGCGTTCCGTTCCGGTTCCGGTGTCCGTTCTCCAGTAGGTGCGTCAAGCGGAAATGCGGCGATTTCACATACCACGTGTTCCGCTTGTTCCATCTGTCCTCGTACACCGTCTTGATCGCGAATGCGCGCACGTATTTTTTGGTACGCTGCTGGAACGGGATCCGCAGCTTGATTTCCGCCATCGTTTCCTCGGATACCGTGTCCACCGCCTGGTGCATCCGCCCCGCCACATCGTCCACATACTCCGTCAGAACTTCCGTGATGGCGTCGCCAAGTTCTTCCGGTTTCACACTGCCGCTCATGACACACCCGCCTTTTCGGATAAATAGAGCTGCGTGTAGCCGTTCGCCATAAGGTACCGGCGGTAGATGGCATACACTTTCTCTTTGTACTGCACCTTGAGCGCGGACGGCACATCACTTTCCGTATCGATGATGAGCGAGACCTCCGCGCGGATGTCGAGCGCACCGGCGTTAAAGTACTCCGTCCGTGTGATCGGCACCTCCGCGCAGTAGACAAGCGTATCCTCCGTGAACGGCGGGAAGTATAGCACATTGTCCAGCGAGTAAAAACCGCCGCTGCCGCCGCTTATATTTTCAAGTCCCACGATCCACGCGCCCCCTTGCTTTCCTGTTCCGGATCCGCAGTTCCAGATTCCGCGGCATTTCCTTTGCGCCGTCCCGGTTTCGGTAACAAAACTCCGCGTAATCCGCAAGGAGCATGTTGTCCTCTACCTGATCGAGGTCAAGCGTGGCGCCGCGTCCGGCAAGCTCTTTGTGGGCAGCGGTGAGCATGGAGATAAAGTAATCGTCCCGCTTGCCATGCGTCACACCAAGCGCGGTTTTGAATAGTCCAAGCGCAACACTTACATTTACAGCCATGCTCTATCCCTGCCTTTTCTCATGATTAGGTACCGCCGCCATCGTTCCCCGAGGGAGGTGTGACAGACTCCGCGTTGGCAGCGTCTTCTGGGAACGTGATGGATGTCGCACCGGCGGTGGTGTCAATGGTGAACATAGCAAAGCCCTCGCCAATCGCGGGACCGCCGTCGTACCGTGCCGTGCCTCTGAATACGGTGTTGTCCGCCGTGAACATAGCGTGTTCGGATTTCGCGATCGTGGAACCTTCACGCTCCGCGAGCAGATAGAGGTTGCCGTATCCACCGGCGATCACATTGTCCGGCATGAAGCCGAGCTTGACGATGGTGCCGCCCACCACGGGCATGGTCCCGCTGATTCCCGCCGTGATCGCTCCAGCGGCGTTGAAATTCACAAGCTTTGCCATGAGCTTCGTGTAGGTCTGCGCGTTCATGCACCAGAATTTCGTCTCATCGTCGCCGTATTCGGAGCTTGCCTTGCCCAGCCCGAGTACCACTTCGCCAAAAAACGCTTCCGCGCTCAGAGAAGCGGAGGACAGCTTGCCGATATGGGTGGTGGACAGGTTCGTGAACGTCGGCGCGTTTTCCCCGAAATCACGCGGAGCGGAGGTGGCGGCGAGGCGCGGAACGATACCGAGCAGCGTCTTTCTGCCGGAACCGTAGGCAACCGCCTTGTCCACGCCGCGTCCGATGGATCTGCCGAGCATATCGACGATTTCCACAAGCATATTGAGATCGCTGTCCGCCAGAATGTAGTTCGGCACCGGAACGAACCCGGCGATTTTGAAGCCGTCCAGCTCCATGGCATTGAATGCGAGCTGAACCTCATTCACCGCGCCTTTCATCTCCGTCCAGACCGCTTCCGGCGCGGTCGCAATGATCATCTGCCGCGCCTTGCCCTTGACCGGCTTGTAGTTTACATACTTGATGAGCTTCGAGTACTCCTCGACTTTTTCCCGGATGGGATCCAACACCTCGGTTGGGATGCTCACTTCCACACCGGATACGGCGCGCTTTTCGCCGGAACCGATTGCCCGGACTTCCGTGAGAAATTTCTGCACATTCTCGCGCCCTACACACGGAGTCAGACGCTGGCGCAGTTCGTATTTACGCGCGGCGGATCTTCTTTCCATACCCATGTTCTCTTTACCTCCACGATTTTCTTTGGTTTCGCTGCCGGTGTTCTCTTCCGGCGCGTCTTTGCCGATTTCGGACAGCTCCTTTTCCAGCCGGTCGATCTCCGCTTCTGTTTCGGAAATCTTTGTGTCCAGACCTGCCTTTTCTACCTCGCTCTCCAGCGCGGAAAGGTCGCTTTCGATCGCGTTCATGTCCGCGTCAGAGGTAGCGGCGGCGTCCGCGAAACGCTTTTCGATGTCTGCCTTGCGTTCCTCGAATGCCTTGCGCTGTCCGAGCAGTTCCGCGAGAGACCGCTTTGCCTTTTCCAGCATGAGATTCATACGGAGTTGCTTCAGCATTTCAGTTTCTCCAATCTTTCTTTGATATTTTTTGCCGCAGCCGCGCGGCGGTTTGTCTGATGCTCTGCAAAGTCCTTTTGCCGTGCCTGGATCTCCGTCTGCGGATACGCCGGGAAAGGACAAATGGAAACCTCGCTCACATCCGCTTCCAGAACGCGCCACAGCACGGAGCCATCCGGCATATCCGTCCATTTCTCAGAAAGCGGAATAAAGCCGAACGAGCAGCCATCCACGTCCCCGCGCGCCACTCTGGAATAGATGTCCATCGCCTCTTTGTCGTTCTCGTTGATCCGCACCGATCCATATAGCCCATGCGCGTCCGTGCGCAGCGTCAGCGTTCCGTTTCCGGTTCTTCCCAGAACAATGTTCGTGTCGTGATTGTAGAGGCACCGAATGTCATTGTCCCGGATACTGCCGTCAAAGGCAGCCGGATCGATCTCCTCATAGGTACCGCGCCATAGCTCCGTTTGCTGGTTGAATACGGCAAAGTATCCCTCGATGTATTTGCCGCCATCCTCCGCCGCGCGGGTCGTAAAGGATCCGGCATAAAAAGAATTGCGCCTGTCATTCATCGCCTGTCACCCCCTCTTGCTCCAATTTCTTCTGTTTGCTGATGTCCCCAACCTTGATGTAATTCTCCAGTAACGCATAATCGTTCATACCCGCCGCGTCGCTCGGAGAATAATCAAATTCGCCGCGCCCCTCATTGCGGGAGAGCATCCCGCCGTTCACCATATTCAGCACATAGGAGCTTTTCTCGGCAAGCGAATACTGCATGAGGGATTTCGGATTGAATTTGAAATACCACTGCGGCGCGTAGAGCAGCTTACGGGTCATTTCCTGCTGAATGATCTGCGCGAACCCCATGACCGTCGAGGAGATAAAGTGATTGTACGCGTCCTTGTTGAAATCTCCCACACCCACCAGAAACGGCGGGATTCCGCAAGCGGACGCAATGCTGCGGGTGTCCAGCGTGATGCTGTCCTGAATCGCGAGGTCTTGCAGCGTCAGCGGCTGAATGGTCTTGATGTCCAACTCTCCCGCGGGAATCAGCCATGGTTCCCCCCGTTCTGTCTCATCCGCGTAGCTGCCGAGGATCTTCCGCCGCTTCTCCGGGTCTTGCAGCTCCTCCGTGTCCGCGTTGATGGAGATCACAATAGACGGCTTCCACTTGCTTTTGAGAAATCCCGTCTTTGTCGCTTCCGCCTGTAGAAGATTGCGCACCGTGTCGTATATCTGCGGCGCGAATCCCATGCCGCGGAACGGTTTTGTGTCCTCCGGTGACAAAGGGAAGTGCAGCACTTCCTCGGAATCATACGCCTTCCCGTTGTAGAGAACATAATACCCGGAGGAATACCCGGCATTGTCAATGATAACGGAGGACGCGGGAAGCAGCGTGAGATCGTCGAGCATGGTACCGTCATATGTGGGCAGCACCACGGCGTTCCCGTATAGGATCATGTCGGACACAATGCGGTAAATGAAGTTCTTCCGCGTCATGTACCGATTGGGATACACATCGAGCTTCTTCGACAACTCGTTCCGAACGCGTGTGTCCCCGTATTCACCGTTTTCCATGAGCATGATCGTCATGTCTGATACCGTGTCCGCGATCTTGTGGGCGCAGCGCAGCACCACCTCATTCCGCGACAACGGTTTGAATCCCATCGGTGCGAGAATGTCATGCGCTTCGTTTGCGTTTATGAGAACAGCCGTCCGCGTCTTGCCGGTAGGCTTGTCCCGCGCCTTTGCGAATGATTTTACCCTCTCGAAAATGTGCATAGCATACCTCTCTCAAAACCAACTGTCCAGCTTGTTCTTTGCGTCCTGCATAATGATGTGCTGTTTACAGGCGATCACACCGGCGTCAAACAGATCCATGCGGTGCGTCGGGTCCACTTTTTCGTACCGCATCCGCTCGTCTGGGTCTTCCACCGCTTTCACGTTTCCGATGCAGTATTCAAACGCCTTGTTGTGGACGTAGTATAAAGCCTTGTCGTGGATCCGCTTCTCCAGATACCGGAACGCTTCGGATTTCTTCCAGTACTGCTGATCACCGTTTTCCATCTTGAATCCCGCATTCTTCATGAATTTCACAAAGTCGCGGGATTTGTATTTGTCGAACGAAACGCACTTGATCTTGAACCCCATTGTCCGCCACGCCTGGAACTGCTTCACTACGTCCGCGTAATCGATGGTCTCTCCGTTGCAGAGCGTGAGCCATCCCTCGTCGCGCCACCAGAAAAACGGAATTTCATCTTCTTCCGCTTTCTTCTGCGCCGTCACCACCGGCATGAATCCGTGGGAAACGAGGATCGATACCGGCTTCCCCTTGTGAACGTATTCACCGTACAGATCCGCGGCGGTAAGGTCATGCGATACGGATAAGTCCGCGCCGCCGATCCACGTAATAGGCAGCTTCGCAAGCTCCTGCATCGTCCAACTGTAGCATTCATCAGACGCCTGTACCTCGGAGAGATCGAAATACGCGTTTGCCACGTTCGTGTAGATGTTCAGGGACTTGTTCAGAAAATTGTTGCGGCTCTTTGGGTCCGCCTGTGCCTGCAGCGCATCCGCCAGAATGTCCTTCGCGCGGATGGTCACGCCGTAATTTGGATTTGCCTTTTCATGTTCCACCGGGTTTGTGTAGTCCCCCGGATCGTCCGCTTTGCAGATGAAGATGAAATACTGCTCATCCTGCACTGTTCCGGCAAGGATCTTCTGACAAAGACGCAGCCGGTCATAGCAGAAGCTGTTGATGTTCTTCCCGGCGGTCGTGATCCCGATGAGCAGCTTGTTCACGTAGGCTTTCATCGCGTCCTTGTAAACCAGATAATCGTCCGGCGAACGGTACGCGTGGATCTCATCGAGTAAGATGAGATTCCCGTTGATGCCGTCCGCCATCTGGGAATTGTTTGCGAGTGCCTGAATGGAAATGGAGCCGACAAGGTTGTCCGCTTCGTCTGTAAATTCACGGGAAATGGAATGCTCCGCGTTGCTGTCGAGGATGTGAAACTCGTCGATCTCTCCCATGTACCTCAGATTCTTCACGATGAAATCAAAGGATTCCAAAGCCCGATCCAGGCGGTTCGCAATGATGTACGCAGAAGAAGCAGTGCGCCGGTCCAGAAGCGACAACGCCCAGACAAGGGAGGAGGCAAACGGTGTTTTTCCGTTTTTGCGCGGGATGAAAATAAAGACTTCCTTGAACCGCCGTTCCTCCGTCCCCGCAAGAAAGAATCCCGCAATGTTGTAGCAGATGAATTTCTCCCATGGTTCCAGCAGAAAAGGCTTGCCGGTTTTTGTCCCCTTGACGTGTACAATGGTGTTCTCGATGATCTGAATCACAAACTCTGCGCTTGCCGGGCGAAATTCATAGAGCGGGTTTTGTACATCCCGGAAAAACCGTTCCGCCGCCTGTTTCAGCTCCACACAAGCCGTCTTTTCCCCGGATACGATCGATTCCGCATATCCAATCACCGCGTCATAATTCCGATACCCGCCGTTCCCTCGTGCTTCTCCCGCCATATCACCGCCTCATCCCATCCCAACCTCCAAGCTCTCCGCATCACACTGAACCACTCCAACAGTTCCTACCAGATCAGGCAATACCACCATCGAATAGAGCCACTGCTTCCCGTGGCGGTCCCGACCATCACATCACGATCCCGCCGCATTCATCCGCTCAGGACGGACGGCAGCAGAACCCGGAGTATACGGGCATATCCCACGCCGTCGTAGAGAATCGGCGTTTCCTGAATCATGGCTTTTTTGATCTGGTCGCGTATGAAATACGCCATCCAATCCCGCAAGGCTCCCTATCGCCCAAGCTTGTCCAGCGCACTGGTAAGCTTGCTCATCTTCTTCCGGGTTTTCATCTCCGCCTCATTGATCCGCTTCATCCCGCAAGGCGACAGCCCAAGCCTGTCCTCCTGTGCTGCAATGTCACGCCGCAACTGTTCAATCGCCGCGTATAGGGCGGTCTTCCGCTCATTCGTAGCCCCGGCTTTGTTCGTGTACTCCTCCGTGACTTTGCTCCCGCCATCCAGAAACTCCTGACTCAGCACCTCATACTGGTACCGCATTGCCGCATACATGCGAATCGCCGGTGTAAACTGCACCCGATACGTCCCCAAAGCCGTCATATCATCCACCGTTTTCCGCGCAATCTTCTTGATCCGCTTCTCCGCCTCCGTCATAGCCACCCCACCCATTCCCCCCATTGCTGAAAAATTCGGCGTATATATAAATACTTCCACTCGCCGGTCTCCAGAGCATGAAAAAATTCTCGCAAGGGTAGGGGGGGATACCGCGCCAGTGCGCCCGCGCATTCGTTCAAAACTCCGTAATATTTATAATTTATTATAAATATTATCTCTCCCGCTGTGTCCGCAGCTCCGGCAAGCCTCACTCACACGATCCCGCATAACGTATCACCGCATAAGCCAACCCAGCCGCAGCGCCGCGCGCTCGATCCGCCGGAAAATCCAGCGCAAAACCGCGTGATAATCCGCCGATTCCCGCGGATTATTCGCGTTTTCTGCCCCAACTCCCGCCTTTTCCTGGGTGCATTTTGTTGTGACAAGCCTCACACAGCGACACGAGATTGCTGTCCACCAGCGCAAGCTCCGGGTATTGCTCCAGCTCCTTGATGTGGTGTACCGTCGTGGCGTCGCGCCGCCGCCCGTACTTCTTGCATTCCACACACATATATCCATCCCGTTTCAAAATCGCACGGCGTTTTTTCTTCCACCGCGCCGACTTGTAGAAAGAATCTGTCATGATAACCCCACCCTGCTAACCCTCGCCGGACGCTTTGCCGACGTGCCATGTATTCATGGTATCATGATAGCACAAATTCATCTGTGATACGGCTCATGTTATGAACCCGCATAGCCGCGCCAGCTCATAGCAGTACTTTTTCTTCTCCCGCTTGAACGTGGATAGGCTTACCGCGAGATTGAACCGCCGCACCAATAGCTCATAGGGATACTCGTACCGATTCACCAGATTGCACTTGATCGCTTCGATCAGCTTCTCCCGTTCCCATTGCGCCGCATCGTCCGGCGCGTAATTCACACCGACAACGCGCCCTGCCGCGATGATGTACGTTTTGTACGGCTCCTCCGCCACGCTTTCCACGATCCCGGCACAAGCCCGGACAATGCCGCGCGGCAATATGTTTTTCCTCATTCGCTTTTCTCACCTCCGAGATAGAACGTAAGCGCCTTGATCGCGGCAGCGGCGCCATACGCCACAAACGCACAGTAATTCTGCCGCTTCAATTCCGCGATCCACTTTTTCTGTTCCGCACTGACCACACCCTTTTCCGCTTTCAGCTCGATGTATAACCCGTGAAATCCACGCCGCGCCACCGGCAGACACAGATCCGGCACTCCGGCTTTTACACCCTCGCGCTTGAACCGCGCCGCCTCCGCTTTGCTCCGCTTCCCGCCGTTTGGTATGTGGTATAAAAGCTCCAGCTCCGGATACTTCCCGCGGTTCCACGCACACCACTCAAAGATTGCCGCCTGTTCTTCAGATTCGCTTGTGTGGCATAGGCTTTGATACTCTGTTTTCATTGCTTGCCCTCCTGTTCCATTCCGCCCCTCGGCGGTAAAGGTAGATCGTGATAAAATGCGCCCGTGGGATCGGCGTTTCCGTTTCACCATCGAACGCACCGTTCGGCGTCGGCTCCACGGCGGCGACAATGTACTCCGGATATAGCTTCTCTATGAACGCGAAATCGTCCGGGTGCGCATCGACATACGCCGCATCCCGCGCACGTATCCGGTAATCGTTCTTGAATATCTCCCGGTTCAACCGCGGACGCAGCAGGTTTTTCGAGGAGTTCCACGTCCGTGCCACCGTGTCCGCTTCCTGCTCCCGTGCGATTTTCTGTTTTTTCGCCTTTGTCCCGTATTTCGATAGCCCGACAAGCCCGGTCTCGCTGAATTGCAGCCGCCGCGTGTTCGCGTATCCATGCCCCCAAAGCGCTTCCAACACGTCTCGATCCATGCCGCCGCTTATGAAAACATGGTGGTGTATCCTGCCGCTCTGGGTGCCGCGTTCCGTGAAGTATATGTATTTCAGTTCCGACAGCCCGTTCTTCTTCCGGTAGTACCGGACGCGCCGAAAGAAGTTTTTGAGCTGCTTGTCCGCTTCCGCTACGTTGTCCGGCTGCTCTTCATACGAGAGACGGAGAAAATAATCCTGCGCCGTGAAGTTCAGGTGCAGAATGTCGGCAAGCATCCGTTCCCGGTTTTTCTGATTCAGCTTTTGCTGCACGAGGGAGCTTTCCCGGTTTCGTTTCCCGCGCTTGCCGCTTGCTTCTCGGCGTACCGGGTACCAGTGTACCCGCGCGAAATCCCCCGTTTTGACGATCCTTTCTCTCTCCGGCATAACCCGCTCCATTTCACGTCCGGCATTGTGGAAAACTCCGGGAGTTTCCCACCACGCCTAAATCTTGTCCGCACAGGAGAGAATGCAGGGGACTATCCCCTCTTGCGTAAACGCAATTCACCCCGCACCCACAGGGGTTTCCACTTCGCATAGAGAGTGAGAAAATACGCGGTGGATTGCGCGTGTTTTCGTTCACTTGTTAATACCCTATGCAAGCCCCTGTATGCGCCTGTGCGGCGCGTGTGACGATTCGGTTCAACAAAGCCCATGAAGCATATCCGCATTCATGGGCATGGGTTCAATCTCGCATTTCCAATCGTAAATCTTCCTTTATATAGTATCTCCGTTCGTACTGAACGCACAGTTCTTCGATCTTGCGCCCGAACTGCGCCCAGTCTGTGTGCGATTTGTAGTAGTTCAGCTTCCCAATGCGGTATAGGTCGGCGTCAATGAATCGGATAACGCCATAGCAAAACTTCGGATCCAGCACAGGCTCTAAACTGATCCATGTACGGATCCCCGCCTCATGCGCGGCATAGAGAGCAGCCACCCGTTTCGATGGCAATAACGCGCCCGGTTCTATATGTACTGCCGTGCGGTCGTTGCTGGTCAGCGTGACACCAAACCAGTCGTTTCCGTCGAGCAGGTCAAAGTCGCGTGTTGTCGGATTCTTTGTCAGGATCTGCACATGGTTCCCGCTTGTCTTGATCGCCTGGATGATCTCCCGCGTCGGCGTGGTGTCAACACCCCGCGGATATGGGTCGCAGGTGAAGCACAGCGCAATGGTCTTGCCTTTCTCTGGGAATGTGGAAAGCTGTTCCCACACCGCCTTGACAATGTTGTCGCGCTGCCGGACCACATCGAACGCAGCGCGATCCATGTGCAGCACTTTCGGCGCGTAGCAGTACGTGCAGCCATGATTGCAGCCGGTGTAGATATTGATCGCGTATTCGCCGTACTCCCGTGCCCGTCCGCTCGGCTTGTAGATCGGTCGGAAATGTCTGTTCCGGCACGTTCCCACCTCCTCCTGCGGTGCAACGTTCCTTATTTTCGCCACGCAGTTCGGGCAGACGTGTCCGTATCCCTCTGGGACCTCTGCGCCGCAGTACACACAAGGATTTGCAGCCATATATATTCCTACCTCCTATTCTTCCAGCTTGCATTTCCGGGTGTCGATCCGCTCCACATTGATTTTCCCTTTGGCGGAGCAGGACAGCCGTGCCTTTGTGGTCGCGGTCATATCGATGGTGACAGAGTGCATCTCGCCCTGCGCCATCAGCCCCACAATCACGCCCATCAGCTCCAGTGTCTTCTCCCGGTGGATCGGCTGAAATCCGTTGTCGATCGCTTCCTCTCCGAAAAGCTGATGAATGCGCTCTTTCGCGTTTTCCGTCTGCTGTTTCTGTTCGACATACTTCCGAGCGCCGGTGCAGGAACAGCCGCAAGTCGCGATTTCATCCTTTTCCGCCTGTGTCAGATCGGACATACAGGTAATGATGTCCATCTGGTGGCAGAATCGGCACGATCCGCTTGTCTCCACAAGAACCGCGCGGCTGCGGCATTCGCAAAGGAGCGTCGCAAGCTGATTCTTTTCGGTTTCCGTCAAGTCTTTCGACCATTGCAGCGGTACACTCGTGCCGCAGTTGATGCAGATTCCATATGTGCGCATTTCCGTTTCTCCTTTATGTTCCCCAGCCGTTTCTCCGGTTTGCCTCGCTTTTTTCGCCTGTATCCGGAACGCACGGTTCCGCACCGCGTCCGGCGTCCGTTGCAGGAACGCAGCTATGTCCACGATCGGTGCGCCTGCCGCGTATCCCGCAAGGAGAATCTTGTCACAAACAGTATCCCAGCCGTTTGGTTTTCTGTGTGCCTCACAGTCCGCGGACATACCGCAGCCCATGCCGGCGTTTCTTTTGTCCCGCTTCATATTCATTCCTCCGGCAGATCCACAATGACGATTTCGGCGTTTTCCGTGATCCCGCGCTGGATGCAGTCCTCGTGTCCCGCCGGATTGAAAACGTCCAGCCTGCCGACCGTATCCATGGACGCGCCGCCGCGGTCCGCAACGATATACTCCACGCCGTCGATGGTGAGTACCGTCATGAGCGGCAGCCAGTTGCAGCCGACGACCGGCACCTCCGGCTCCACGCCGTTTTCGATCCGGATACCGCTTGCTGTGATGCCGTCCGTCTTGCCGCAACAGGACAGACATACATCATAATAGGTAAGCGTCCCGACAATGGTGTCCCCCTCGCGGATGCCGTTGTAACTCTGCGTCTCCATCGGCTCTACAGTCTCCGGCAGCGTTGCTGCGATCGATTCTACCGCGATTTCCGCAGTGTCCGTCTCCGGATCGCGTATCACGATCACATCCGCGGCGGTTTCTTCCGCGATCCGTTCCACCGGAACGTGCGGAAAGCCGGGATGGCGTATACCGGGGATCCCGCTTGCGTACACCACGGACGCGATTGCCGAAATGGCAGCCGCGCTGAACAGAAAGACCTTTAGATTCATGCTCTTTTCCCGCTGCGTCATGGTTCCAGCTCCTTTTCTCCTTGTTCCGCAACAACGGCGTCATAGTCAAACCCCGCTTCTTCGCGCAGATAGTACTTGATCGCGTCCGTGTCCATCCGTTTTTCGGGTCCGTAAAAGCGGTTTTCGTCGCCCGGCTTCACGAATCGATCCCGAAAATACGTGTAGTATTCGCCGATCACATCATAGAATTTGCGCAGCCGTTTCGCGCCGAATCCAAACTCCCTGTGCAGCACATACAGAATCAGAACGTCCATGTGTTCTATGAAGTTGTCAAGATTGTCGTTCACCAGCTGCCGCGCATGATCCCGCACCTGCCGTTCCCGGTACTTTTTCATTGCATTCATATAGAGTATTCCTCCGCATTCATTCAACCCAGGCTCTTTCAGGCAGTCCCGCTGTAAGCCGGTCGAGCTTCCGCCAATCTTCCGCTTCCCACGCTTCGTTGATGTCACTGGCGGCTTTCAATAGATCCAGATTGATGCCCAGTTGCACATCCATAGCCGCTTTCAGATAGTCAAACCGTAGCCGCAGATCCTGATATGCCATCGCGATACCGACACATTGCCCGATGGTGGACAGCATGTCCTTTTTCGTTTTTCGCATCAGTCGTTCACCGGCTTCTGTTTCGGCTAAACGCGATTCATACCGGCATAAGGCAAAGTAATCGGTTTCCAGACTGTCATACCCCACCATATTGTACCGGTTCCCGACAAGCGCGCAGGTACAGTCGTTGTATGTATCCTCGTCTATATCTGCTCCGTAGCTGGAAATATTGTCAAAAAGGGTTTCTGCGTTGGCTGAAATCTCCGAAAAAGCCATCTTGAACGCTTCCGCAAGTTCTTCGTCTCCATCAGACGAGGCAAGCAGTCCGCCGTCAGAGCCATCGTCTTTGTCGATATAGTAGCGGACATTGTCGCATTCGTCGAGTATGTCCTGTAGTCCCTCTATCAGGAATACATACCCAAGCTCCGAGAGTGCTGGACGTTTGTAGCGCATCGCCATTGCCTTTTCGCGCCGCAAATCCATCTCCTTTTGCTGCCGTTCTGTCATGTCTTTCACCTCCATCCGCCATGTTCGGTTTCCTTGTCCCTCTCGTGTATGGTGATCTTGTTCGGGTTCACCACCACCACACAGTTCGCCGTGCGGCTTTTGAGCTCCACCACCGAGTAGAGCCGCCGCTTCCCGTATACATCCGGTCGGGACGGACGGCAGCAGAATCCGATGATACAGGCATACTCCACGCCGTCATAGAGAACCGGCGTTTCCTGGATCATGGCTTTCTTGATCTGATCGCTTGTTGGGTTTACAATATCCGGCATATCACAGCACCCGCAGTACATCCCGCGCGAGCGCCATCATGCTGTCGGCGGTCACGCATACATTTTTGATATGTCCGTTCCGGAAGAATACAAGAACGTATTCCTCGCCCTCCGGGGAAGTCAGATACTCCGCGCCGTAGATGTCCGCATCTGCCTTGATGAGCATACAGGACAGCTCCCGCTCCACGAAATCCCGCTTCCGTACGATCTCCGGCACCTCGTCTGCGTTGCAGCACAGCCACCACTCCGGGTTGTCCCTGTATTCCTCGTGCGGACAGTCAGCACAGTTTCCCGAGCCGCAGTGTGCGCAGTACTTGTCCTGAAACATTTCCCGCCACGGTGCTTCCCGGGCATTCAGCGTTTTCAGAAAGCCACCAAGCTCCGCGGGACCGGCAGCCACTTTCTCAAAGTTTGTCATTCCGTCTCATCCTTTCTTTTCGTAGCGGGATGTTTCCCGATCTTTTTCCCCGCGTCAATGTACTGCTTCATCTTCGCGGCAAACACTGCGCCGATCTCCATGATCTGGTGTTCCTCCGCCTGTTCCAATTCCGGCGTAGCCTCGGCATAAATCGGGACCGCCGGAAGAAAATTCCCGGACGGATCGCGCGCGGCGATAATGCCGATCTGTATGTACTTTTCTCCTTCCATTTCGTTCTCCTTATGTTTCATTCCGATACCACCCGGCTTCGAGACCGAAAGCCTCTGTGAGATCGTCAAACCCGTTCCATACGTCCTCCAGTATGACCAGGAAATCCTCGTCCACGATGAGGTGCGCTGCCTCGTCTCCGTACGTCTCGCTTTCAAGCAGGAAAACCATTGTTTCCAAGCGTTCGCAGTACGCGGCGTCTATGACGTACCACGTGCCGCCGTGCCTTTGTACCTTGAACCTGTCGAGCTGTCTGTAGTGACCCGGCGTTCCGTACAGGATGTGGGTTGTCTTGTCCTGTTTTGCCCGCTGGATACGCACACTCTCCGCTTCACCAAAATCTTCGGAGTAAAAATTGCTCACCCGGGTATTGTCCCCAGTGACGAGGAAACGCTTTGTTGCTTCCATTGTTGATTGCTCCTTTACTTTCAAAAACTTACGCATTACGTAAGTTTTGGCTAAAAAAAATGCTTCCTGCTTCTTCAGGGGAGATTTTCAGACAGTCAACGAGCTTGTACATCACAGCCGAAGAGGGCTGCGTATCACCATTGAGTATTTTTCCGAGCGTATTGCGATTTACTCCAGATACTACCGAAAGTTCTGTTACTGTTTTGATACCATTGTCTATCATGGCTTTCTTTATAGCGTCCTTGTTTGTTATGTAAGTCATTTCTTTTACCTCCTTCATATACTTACGCGTTACGTAAGTATATGATACACCATTATTTCTCATTTGTCAATACGCCTTGCGTATGTTTTTTAGCTTTTTTCGTAATTCATATTGCATTTTGCGAAAGTTCGTGGTATTATAGGGGTGTCCGAAAGTGAGGTACACGATTTATGGCGTTAATCAACGATAGAATTAAGAGTAGACGGCAGCAGCTGGGTTTAACACTGTTACAGGTTGCTGAATCGCTCGGAGTTAAAGAAGCTACTGCTCAGAGATACGAAAGTGGAGATATAAAGAATATCAAACATGATACAGTGTTGGGTTTGTCTCAGATTCTCCATTGCGATCCTGCATATCTAATGGGGTGGATAGATTCTCCTGTTGCCGAGAATAAAGATATATCGTGTAACAACACCATCGAATTAACCGATATGGAACAATACCTGCTGGACGGCTTCCGGGAGCTGACCAAACAGGGGCAGGACTACATGATTCAAACGCTGCACATGGCGTTGCATACATATAAAAAAGCTGCTGATCCCACCGCCGCATCTGCTGGCAACGTGGGGTAAGGGTGAAAATGATTAGAAATAAGAAAGGTGGTACATATGAAAGGGAACAAAAAACGCATAGCAGGGATTATCTGCGCAGCAATCGGTGTATTGGGCTTGCCCAGCGTCTCCACAGTCGAAAAAGACAGATTCGGGTATATTGTGGTTTGCCTTGCTTTTGTAGCCGTCGGTGGACTATTGATCTATAAGTCGATGGGTAAAAATGGGAGTGCTGCCGTTTCCAAAACCTACCCTGTCCCTACCACCCCAGAACAACAAAAAGCTGCGTCAAGATTGATATATAGCGATGAAGAGTTGAAGAAGAAGTTGGAGGAAGATAGGGAGAGAGAAGCGCGTTTCGGTGAAAACAAAAAAGCGGAATTTTCCGCTGCGCTTTCTGCGATTCCGCATTCTGAAATCACTGTATCCGATATTCCGGTAAAGAAGCAAGCCCTTGCAGATATGCCTGAACTCAAGGCGCGTAATATCACACGCGCAACACGTCTTGAGACGCTTTTCCCGCTTGTGGTCGTAGATATTGAAACTACCGGTCTGAATAAGCGCACCAGCGAGATCGTGGAGGTATCCGCGATCAAATACAAGGATGGTTTCGTGCCGGTTTCCTGTTTTACTACACTTGTCAAACCAAAGAAACCCATCCCAGCGGAGGTATCTGCCATCAATCATATCACTGATGAAATGGTGATAGACGCTCCGACGTTTCCCGAGATTGCTGCATCCTTTACGGAGTATATACATTGCTGCAACATTGCCGGACATAACCTCATGGATTTTGACTTGCCGATGCTGTTTATCAATGGTGTGCAGCTTTCTGAAAAAGCGAAATGTTTCGACACGCTTGCGCTTGCAAAACTGACGCTGACCGCCGCGGGAAAACAACAATACGATCATCATTCCGGGGAATATGTGGAGAATGAAGAGTATGATGTCTGTGACTACAAGCTTGATACCATTTGTAAGTACTACCAGATATACCGTTCTGATGCCCATCGTTCACTGTCTGATTGTTACGCGACAGGGCTGATTCTGGATAAACTGATCGAGGATAAAACTGTATAAAAGAAAAAAAGCCCGTCCGAGTGCGGCGAGCCGAGGATAGAGTATGAAAGCAAAACAAGAAAAAGCGGAGAAGAACGCCGTCATATATGCCCGCTTTTCGTCCCATGCGCAGAACGAGCAGAGCATTGAGGGGCAGCTGCGGGACTGCTATGCCTTTGCCGAACGGGAAGGACTGTGCGTGGTCGGTGAGTACATAGACCGCGCGATTTCCGGCAAATCGGACGATCGCCCGGACTTCCAGCGGATGATCGCGGACGCAAAGAAGAAAGCGTTCCAGTATGTGATTGTCTGGAAACTGGACCGCTTCGCCCGAAATCGGTATGATTCCGCGATCTACAAGCATAAGCTCAAACAGTGCGGCGTGAGGGTTTTGTCCGCCATGGAGAATATCGGCGATAACCCGGAAAGCATCATCTTAGAGGCGGTTCTGGAAGCGTCCGCCGAATACTATTCCGTAGACCTGTCGCAGAAGATCAAGCGCGGACGGCACGAAAGCGCGATGAAAGGGAAGTATATCGGAAGTACCGCGCCAATCGGCTACAAGAAATGCGGCACCACCCTTGTTCTCGATGAAATTAAGGCGCCCCATATCAAATGGGCATTCGAGCAGTACGCCGCCGGTGTGCCGAAAAAAGAGATCATAGCCGAGCTGAACAGGCGTGGACTGCGGAACAGAAAAGGCGAACCGTTCGGTATAACCGCGTTGCAAAACGCTTTGCGCTCCGAGAAGTACGTAGGTGTGCTCGAACAGAGTGGTGTACGGCTCGAAAACGCCATTCCCGCTTTGGTCTCGCGCGAGACATGGGATAAGGTGCAGCGGAATCTCGACGCAAACGCGATCCACGGCGCGAAAAACAAGGCGACCGTCGAATATCTGCTTTCCGGCAAGCTGTTCTGTGGTCATTGCGGTAAGACGATGCAGGGAATCTCCGGAACCGGCAAAGGCGGCGGCACGTTCTGTTACTATATGTGCGCCGGACGCAGAAAAAAGGAGTGCAAGAAAGCGCACGAGAGAAAGGATTTCGTCGAGTGGTACGTCTGCGAACAGACCGTCCAATACGTTCTCTCGCCCAAGCGGATCAAACGGATCGCCGAGGCAGTGGTCGCGCAGTACGATAAGGAGTTCGGCGACAATACCGTCTCCGCGTATGAAAAGCGGATCACCGCCCTCGACCGGGAACTCAATAAGCTCATTGACACAGTCTTAGAAATGCCGAAAAACGCCCGTCAGCCGCTGTACGACCGCATGGAGCAGATCGGTGCGGAGAAAGAGGACGCGGAGGTCGACCTCGCAAAACTGAAAGTGGCAAACTCGATCCGCTACACCGTCGAGGATGTGGAAAGCTGGCTTAGATCCTTCTGCAAAGGCGATCTATTCGACATGGATTTCCGCCGCCGCATCATCGACGTGTTCATAAACTCTGTTTTCCTGTTCGACGATAAGGTTGTCATCTACTACAACATAAAAGACGGGAAACAAATTTCCTATATCGAAATGCTGGACAGCATAGAAGACGACATCCCGGACGACTTCTGGGACGAGGACGAGGAGACAGGGGTTTGTATACCAAACGGGGGATGCCATGAGGCACATCATCACGGTGTGCCTTTTTTGTTGTCTTTACACCCATGCACCATCTGCTGCCAGGTCCTCATTCAGATCGGCAAGCACGTCGCCCTTGACCCCGATATATTTCGTGTCAAAGGGCACACCGGCGGCGGACTGCGGGTATACGCCCGCGGTATGATCGACGAAATACGCGTCGTAGCCGGAGGAGAGGATCTCCTCGGTCGACATTTTCCGCGTGAGCTGGTGCAGGATCGCGGCGATCATCTCCTGGTGACCGATTTCCTCCGTACCGATGTCGGTCAGGATTCCGGCGACCTCACCGTAGGGCATGGAGTAGCGCTGGTTCAGATAGCGGGTCGCGGCGCCCATTTCCCCATCCGGACCGCCGAGCTGCGAGACGATGATCTTCGCAAGCTGCGGATTCGGATTTTTGATCTGCACTGGGTATTGCAGCATTTTCTGATAGATCCACATATTCTCTGTCCTTTCGCGGGATTTCTATATAAGGAAACTCTGAGTGGATCGGATTTTGCGATAAAAGACGAAGGGATAGGAGCTTTTGTCGTAAAAATCCCCTCAAATCAGAGGCTTCCCAAGCGGTTACCGACAGCCGTCCGGCACGTATTCCCAGGGCCACGGCGTGTCGACCCATTTCCACTGCTCTCCGCAGTCCTGCCCATAGTACGTCACGGGACCGTATTTTGCCTCATACTGCGTGGTGACCTCGGCGAGGCGGGCGTTGTTTTTGCGGAAATAGGCGAGCGCGGCGCGGCAGTTCGGGTGGGAATCCAGGTACAGTGCGGTCTCCTGCAGGACAAAGGCGTACTGCTGCATCATCCGGTACAGCCGCTTCTGTTCGTTTCTTTCGTTCGTGTTCTCCATTTTCATCGTACAGCCTCCTTCCCACAGCCGCGATTGCAGGCGGCGGGATACCACGGATAGTCCAGCGCCGTAAACAGCGTGCCGTGGGCAAGCGCGTCCTCCGGCTCGTAGAGATCCTGCCATTCCTGCTCCGGCGAATAGACCATGGCAAGCGGGAACCCGCGCAGGGGCGCTACGTTTTTCTGCTCGTTCAGGCATTTGGCATTTCCGCAGTCCGCTCTGCTGCGCGTCATGGGAGAAGTGTTCTGCGCCGTATTCCCGTTCTCGTTTTTCCGGACAAGCGGCGTCTGAACCTGTCTGGCGCAGCCGCAGGTGGAGACGGTGTCGGCAAGCACGCGGTGCAGCTCCTCTCCGTCATACGGCGCGCGACCGGGATGCACATTGTTTCTGTATTCCATATTTTTTCAGTCCTCCAAAAGTGGTGGTGACGAAAGCTCCGGTGGAAAGAGCGGCGCGCGTTTGCCGGGATCGGTTCCATCTCCGGCGCGTTCGACTGCTCTCGATGGCAGTATATGCATTCTCCTGTCGGTTGACAGAAAATTTTGTCGCGGCGGGGCGGAATTTGCCTCGAACCTATTGACAAACACACCCGGTGCGCGGTACACTTGTCCTGTACTACTATGAAAAGACTTGCAGAGAATGGAGGGACATGTATGCACGCGCGTATACGGGCGATCTATGCCGTTGTCGGGGAAAACGGAATCGTCTTGCTGCTTTTTGGCTTTTACATCGGCGTGTCTGTCCTCGCCTGCCTGAACACCGCCTGTCGGATCGCGTTTCTTGCGGCGCCATGCGTCATCGGCAGCGGAATGGTGCTTGGACGGCGCGTTTTGCAGGCGCGGGAACGGTATTTTGCGCTTATTATCTGCGCGGCGTGCGTTCTCTCCGGACTGTTCTCGCTCGGTTATCACGATCTGTACCGTGCCTCGTACACAAAATCGGTGGGCGAAACGTACACGGGCGAGGGCGTGGTGCTCGATATCTACGCGGAGAATGTCTATGGCGGGAGCTATCTTGTGCGCTTCTCGGACGATGTGCACCGGCTGCCGTATACGATGCTTCTCACAACGGAGAACGCGTGCGGCTGGCAGTACGGAGAGCGCATCCGCGGCAGTGTCACGGTGGAGGAATGGACGGAGAACGATGGCTTTTCGACGGAGCGGTATTACGGCGCAAAGGGAGCGGTCGTATCCTGTACCACAGCGGATGCGCTCTCCGTCGGCAGCCGCGCCGTCACACCGCGTCTGTGGCTCAGACAGTGGAGGCGCCATCTGGCGTCGCTTTTGTCCGCGCATGTGCGGGATGAGGGACTGAGCGCGGCGGTTTTCCTTGGCGATCGCAGCGGTCTTTCCGCTTCCACAAAGCTCTGGTTCCGTCGCCTGGGTATCTACCATCTGCTCGCCGTCAGCGGGACCCATCTCGGCATCCTCATAAACGGCACGGAGCGCGTTCTCAAGGGGAAAAAGTATACGCCAAAGGTGCGCTCCCTCGGCGGGATGGCAGTCTGCCTTTTCTATATGGCGCTGACCGGATTCGCGGCGTCCGTGCTGCGTGCCGGATGCATGTACATCCTCGCACAGGTGTTTCGGCTGCGGGACGCGAAGATCCGCGGTGTGTACGCGCTGGCGCTGTCGGCAACCGGGATCGTGCTGGTTTCACCGGGCGCGGTGTGGGATATCGGATTGCAGCTGTCGGTATGCGCCGTTGTAGGGTGCTATCTGTTCATCGCCCTGTTCGCGAGACACCGCCGTCTGCGTCTGTGGATTGCGGGCAGACCGGCGGAAACCAAACGCGGCAAGCGTCTGCGGCGGCTGCGTCAAAACGTGCTTTCCACGATGGCGATGACGGTGCTTGTGACTGTGGTGATGCTGCCGCTGTCGTGCCTGTATTTCGGTGAGATCTCCCTTGTGGGCTTTCTGGCGAATCTTTTCTATATTCCGGCGGTCACGGGGCAGATTTGTCTGACCATCGCGTATCTCGTGTTCTATCCGCTCCGCCTTGCCATCACGCCGCTTGCCGCCGTGATCGAGGGATATACGAGACTCATTCTCGCACCGGCGAAGGCGATTGCCGGGGTACGCGGGATCTGTGTTTCACTCGCGTATCCGGGCATGTGGCTGTGGCTGCCGGCGCTCTTTGCCCTGACCTGCCTGCTGCCGTATGTGCCGGGCAAGTCGGTGCGCAAGAGCGGACGGCGGTTCTATGCCCTGTACACAGGCGCGCTATGCCTGTTTGCCGCTTATATCGCCGTCTGCCGGATCGTGACCGCGTCGCAGAATGTGCTCGTATATGAAAACGCCGGGGTGCGGGAGGGCTTTGTGGTGCAGAGCGCAGGCAGAGTCACCGTGGTCGATGTGTCCGACGGGACATATACGTTCACCGAACATCTGATCCATGGCGCGCGAAGCCGGTACGCCGTCGAGATCGAGGGGTATTGCCTGACGCACTACCACAAGCGGCACGTCGCGTCGTTCACCCGGCTGGTCGGCGACAACGTCGTGTACGGGCTGTATCTGCCGCAGCCGCAGACGGAGGAGGAATGGACGGTGTACCGCAGTCTGACCGACGTCGCGGCGCAGTACGGGATCCCGGTGACGACGTTTGCACGGGAGATCACGTTCGGCGAAATACAGCTTACCCTGGCGGCGCGTACCTATCTGTCCCGCAGCACCCATCCAATCACCGCCGCGCGATTTGCAGCGGACGAAACCGTAGTCGCGTACGGCTCGTCGTCGTGGAACCAGGGAGACGAGATCGCGGCACAGTGGTTTGACACCGCGGACGTCCTCATTTTCGGTGCGCATTCCCCGGTATACAAAAAGCCGTTTGCGCTCGCACGGGAGGACGAACCGTACGCCGTGGTCTGGAACGGAAAGTCAGCGGAATACGGCGAGGCGATCCCGGCAGAGCATATCGTGTATGACACACGGGAATATGTGGTGCGGATGCGATAATACGCTGGAGCATGCAGCATTGCGTCATCAGAGAAACGAGCAACCTGGTTCGGACATACGTAACGAGATGCAGCATGCACTGTGCTGCGGGTGAGAAAATACCATTTCTGATAAAACACACGCGGCATTCCGTCCCGCAAACGGCTGCCGCGTGTACTTTTTATGTGTGCCAGAGCAGATACAAAAGCGACCCGTGCAGCAGTGTGAACACCGGCAGGGTCAGCATGAATTTGGCATGGCGGGTCTTGTGGCGGACAAAGAGCATACAAAGCAGCATCACAGGCGCGCCGCCCACGGCACCGATTGCGAGAAGCCACGCCTCCGGGATCCGCCAGCGGTGGGATTTGGCTCTACGCTTGTCCGAGATCGTACACCACAGGGCAAGGATGCTCCAGAGCCCGTACCAGACAAGGGCGACGCAGCGGAGCGTATCGGCGTATGGGGAAAGCAGGTTCATCGATACTTCTCCGCTTCCGCCTGTGCCATCGTGTCGCACCGCTCGTTGTAGGGATGACCGGCGTGCCCCTTGACCCAGCAGAACGTCACCGCGTGCTTTTCACAGAGCGAGAGGAGCGCGTCCCACAGATCGGGATTCAGAGCCGCGGAGCCGTCTCCCTTTTTCCAGCCGCGCTTTTTCCACGATTTCGCCCAGCCTTTGCCCATGCCGTCGCAGACATACCGCGAATCCGAGGTCAGCTTTACCCGACACGGCTCCCGCAGTGCCTCCAGGGCGCGGATCACGGCGGTCAGCTCCATCCGATTGTTTGTGGTATCCGCCTCTCCGCCGCACATTTCCTTTTCCTTCCCGCGATAGACGAGCACCGCGCCCCAACCGCCCGGCCCCGGATTTTTCTTGCACGAGCCATCCGTATAAATCTCCACTTCCTTCATCGTTATCCTCCGCTGGTTTTCTATATCGGACAGTATACCATACCGCGCGCGGAATGTCAAGGTAGAGAAATCTGCACACCACGGCAACAGCATTTACTTTCCACTGTGCCGAGGTAAAGAAGTTGCGAAAGGTTATCTGATCGTTTGTAAAACTTGAAGTTTGTAAAACTTGAAGTTTGTAAAACTGACGCACTGGAATTGCACAAACGATATCCATTTTATCCCAGATAAAAAGTTTTTGAAGGGGTTTGGGGAAGCTTTTTTCAAAAAGTTTCCCCAAGTCCGTTTCCCCCAATAGTAAATTCTGTTGCCCCGATCCGGCGGAAAAATTCGATTTGTCCCGCAAATTGTCCGAAGCCTATTGAATTTACCGGAATTTATGGTATACTATAGCAAACGGAATATTGAAATCTGTCCGAAAACGGACATGCATACAACAGGAGGCAAGCTTATGTTATTTGAAAATGGCGACAGAATCGTGTTCACCGGCGATTCCACCACCGACAACGGACGCGGCAGACCGGTCGGCGAAGGACTGTGGGACGGCGTCGGCAGCGGCTATGTGCGCGTGATAGAGAACATTCTCAACGTCGTGTATCCCGACCGTCTGTACTGGATCTCCAACACCGGTGTCAGCGGCAATACGACCCGCGATCTGCACGACCGCTGGCAGAACGACGTCATGGCGCTCAAGCCCGACTGGGTCAGCGTGATGATCGGCGTGAACGACATCTGGCGCCGCTTCGACTGCCCGGCGATCACGACCTCGCACGTATACGCCGCGGAATATAAGGATCTTCTGTCGAAAATGATGGAGCGCACGCTGCCCACCGTCAAGGGCATGATCCTCCTCTCCCCCTACTACATCGAATCGAACCGCGAGGACAGCATGCGCATGGCGGTCGATGAATATATCGGCATCTGCTCGGACGTGGCGAAGAAGTACAATACCGTGTTCGTCAACCTCCAGCGCGCCTTTGACGATTATCTCGTGTACCGCCACTCCTCCTACATCGCGTGGGACAGAGTCCATCCCGGTCCGATCGGCTCCACCATCATCGCCCGCGAATTCCTGAAGGCGGTGGGGATCGACCGTTCATTTCTGTAAGGAGGCGCACGGATGGTACAATTTGGCTGCTGTCTCCCGGGCGGATCGTTCATGCCGGAGGGCGTCGCCGCGGTGCCCCAGTCCCCGGCGGATTCCCTTGTCGCGAAGTGCCGCTACATCCTTGAGACCGGATTTGACTTCACGGAGGTCGCGGGCGGGATGCTTGTCGGACTGGACGACGCGGGCTGGAGAATGGTCTTATCCGAGAATGAAAAAAGCTCCCTCGGACTCCGCGCGGCAAACAGTCTCTTCCCGAAGGAGCTGAAAATGGGCGATCCGACGGCGGATCGGGATGCGCAGAGAGCGTATATCCGCCAGCTCGTCGATCGGTTCGTGCCGCTGGGGATCCGCTACGCGGTATTCGGAAGCGGTGTGGCAAGAAGCATCCCGGACGGCGTATCGCGGGCAGACGGCATTGCGGCGCTCCGGCGGTTCATGGGCGATTTTGCGGATTACGCCTACGCCTGCGGCGTCACACTGGTGATCGAGCCGCTGCGCAAAAAGGAAACCAACGTCTACGTCACGGTCCCGGAAACCGCGGCGGAGGTCCGCGCCTTGGCCAATCCCGGGATCCGTCTTTTGTGCGACGCGTTCCATATGGCGGAGGAGGGGACCCCGGCGGACGCGGTGCTCGCGGCGGGAGAGCTGATCCTGCACTGTCACATGGCGGAGGCACCGGATCGCACCTGTCCTGGCAGATTTACGACCGGCGATCCGCAGTACAACCGGGATTTCGCGCACTGCCTGAACCGGATCGGCTATACGGGCGGTGTGTCGGCGGAATGCGGCTTTGACGATTTCAGGACGGATGTGCCGCAGATCCTCGCGTACCTGCGGGAGATTTTCGCGTAAATTCGAGGTATATACATGGATAAGCTTCTCTATACGGCAAAAACAGCCCTGCGGGAGGATCCGGTGCGTCTGTCCGGCACGCTTCCCGACGGCTGTGACGCGCTTATGGCCGCAGACGGCAGAGCGTTCCCGGCGCAGAATACGGAAGACGGCGTGACGGCGATTCTGACCTGTGCGGCGGACGAGGCGCTGATCCTCACCCCCGGAATCTCGGATTTTCCGAAAATGCACCTGGCGACGGGGGCGGATTGTCTGGCGATCGAGCGGTGCGGTGCGGTCATCGGCGGGTATTACTGGGATCACGCGATCTGGAAGCCGTATTTCGGACCGATCTGCGACGACGCGGGCCATCCCTTCACCCGGATCGATTTTTCGGCGAAGGAGCATCCGCACCACCGTTCCGTCTATATCGCGGTCGGGGACGTAAACGGTGTGGATGTGTGGAACGAGCCGGCGGACTGCGGCATCGTGCGGGTCGAGCGGCTCGACGATGTGGTCTGCGGCGCGGCGTTCACATCCTTCACGGCACACAATCTCTGGACGGATCACGCCGAGACGCCCCTTCTGCGCGAGACGACGACGTATACGATGTACAACCAGTCCGACGCGTGCCGGATGCTCGATATCGCGGTGACGTTTACGGCGGATTTCGGAAAAGTCGAGTTCGGCGCGACCAAGGAGGCAGGACCGCTCGGGATCCGGATGCGGGACGAGCTGCGTGCGGATAAGGGTACCGGACGGATCACCAATGCCCGCGGCGAAAAAACGGAGGCGGAATGCTGGGGTCACGAGGCACAGTGGTGCGATTATACCGGGACGCTGCCGTTCGGCACGATGGGTGTCGCGGCGTTCGACCATCCGGACAACGAGCGGTATCCGACCGCGTGGCACGTGCGGGATTACGGCCTGTTCGCGGCGAACAACCTCTACTTCAAGGGCGGACTCACGATCGCGGCAGGAAAAAGCCTGACGTATCGGTTCCGCATCCTCTTCCACAGAGCGGAGATGACGGCGGAGGAGCTCGCGGGAAAGTACGCGCGGTATATCGAAAAATAACACGGAAAAGGGACTGTCGTGCATGGCAGTCCCCTTTTTTGTCGCATATGCACGTCGTATGCTGTCCCACACATCCGTCAAAATGCCCAATTCGCGTGGGTACGATTTACACAAAACGCCGAAATGCATAAAAAACGCAAAGTTAAAGTTGTCACTATTGTGGCGAACCTATTGACATTGTTCAAAAACTATTGTATACTACGTATGATCAAGGCGTTCTCCGGATTGCCAATCCCCAAAGAACGCGATAATAGGAGCCCACTATGAAACGTAGAATTTTCACACTGCTGCTCTGCGCGCTTCTCGTCGCGCCGACACTGCTCTCCTGCTCCAGCGGTGAGACAAAGGAAACCGATACAACTGCCAATCCTGCCGAAAACGCAACGGAAACCGAGACCGAAACGGAAGCACTGTCTGAATATGAGAAACGCCAGCTCATCTCCGACGACCTCGCGGACAATGATTTCGGTGGACGCGATTTCCGGGTGCTGACCACCTCGCACGATACCTACGACGCCGTGACCTTTGAGATCGTGGCGGAGGAGCTGACCGGCGACGCCTGCAACGACGCGGTATACAACCGGAATCTGGAGATTGAGAACCGATTCAACACAAAGGTCACCTGCAACACGGAAAAGGAACCGTACAATGTGATCAAGACCGCCGTAACCGCGGGTACGGATGACTATGATCTTGTCGGTACCTACAATTTCCAGGTCTACCATTTGATCTCCGCGGAAGCGGTTATGAACTGGATGGAGGTGCCGCACGTCAATCTGGAAAAACCGTGGCACAACGCGCTGGCGAACAAAAACGCGACGATCAACAACCGTCTGTATGCCATTTGCTCTGACCTCTCCATTACGTCCATGACGTATACCTACGCTACTTTCTTCAATATTGAAATGATGGAAGGCTATGGTTATCCGGCAGAGGATCTGTATGATCTCGTGCGCGAGGGAAAATGGACGATTGACAAGCTGTCTGAGATGGTTGCCGGCATGTATAAAGATGTCAACGGCGACGGCAAGAAGGACAAGGACGATATCTATGGCTACGGCTATCAGATTACCAACCCCGCCGACGTATGGCTGACGGCATTCGATCAGCCGATATTCACTATGAACGATGACAACAGCTACAGCATCAACTTCATGAGTGAAAAAACCGCCTCGATCATTGAAAAGCTCGTTGATTTCCACTATAACAATCCGGGCGTGTTCCTGCCGCCGACCCAGTATGACGAGCAGACCTACTTCTTAAACGGTCAGTTCGCAATGGCGCCGCTGCGGTTCCACTGCGCGTACACAAAGCTGCGTGACATGGAGGATCCGTATTCCATGCTGCCGTATCCGAAGTGGGATGAAGCGCAGAGTGCGTACTATACGAACGCGGATGACAAATTTACGGCGTTTATGATCCCGCTGACGGCGTACAACAATATCGATTTTGTCGGCACAATCTTTGAGGCACTGTCTGCTATCAGCTATAAGAAGGTGTATCCGGAGTATTACGATGTCGCGCTGAAGGGCAAATACGCCACCGACTCCAATACCGCGGAGATGATCGACCTCATCATGGAGGGACGCAATTTCGATTTCACGTTCCAGTTTGGGGAAACCTACTTCCAGCGGCTGCCGTACATGATCCGCGAGCTGATTTCCGCGAAGAATACCAACCTCGCGTCCAAGTACGATACCGCCGCCAAGAAGCTCTTTACCCAGATCGACGAAAAGCTCCTGCCGCTTTACGGTGTGGAGAAATAACCCACGTTTGTGAGGGAAAGTGCACAGCGGAGCATTGCCTCTTCATGATTACCTCCTTTCTTTTCCAAAGGCTCTCTTTGGGGGCTAAGGAAAAAATACCGGATATGCGCGTGCGTGTCTCCGGTATTTTTTCGTCTCCGTCTTGATTTTCCCGCCGCGATATGGTATACTTCTGCTATACACCATCGTTCCGGAGGATACAGAAAAATGAAAGCCGTTATCACCGTCGTCGGTTATGACACAGTCGGGATTCTTGCCAAGGTTGCCGCCGTATGCGCGGAAAACAACGCCAACATCATCGACGTGACGCAGTCCGTTATGAAGGAAATGTTCACCATGGTCATGCTCGTGGACATCACCGAGCTGAAAAACGATTTCGCCGCCATGCAGCAGGCTCTATACGCGCTCGGCGACCAGATCGGGATGAAGATCCACGTCATGCACGAGGAAATTTTTGAGTCTATGCACCATATCTGAGGCAGGGCGGGGAATACAATGTTAAACACAAAGGATATTTTGGAAACCATCCGGATGATCGACGATGAAAATCTCGATATCCGTACCATTACGATGGGGCTCTCTCTCCTTGACTGCGCCGACGCCGATATCGACCGCGCGACGGAGAAGATCTACGAAAAAATCACGCGCCGCGCCGCACGTCTGGTTTCGGTCGGAGAGGAAATTGAGCGTACCTACGGCATCCCGATCATCCACAAGCGGATCGCGGTCACACCGATCGCGCTTTTGACGGCGGTGTCGGGCGGCGATCCGGTGAAATACGCAAAGGTTCTCGAAAAAGCGTCGCAGGCGGTCGGTGTGAATTTCATCGGCGGCTACAGCGCGCTGGTGCACAAGGGATTCGCGGCAGGAGACGAGGCGCTGATCCGCTCGATCCCGGAGGCGTTGGCGGTCACGGAGCATGTCTGTTCCTCCGTCAACATCGGCTCCACGAAAGCGGGCATCAACATGGACGCGGTGCGCATGATGGGCGAGGTCGTTCGGGAATGCGCGGAGCGGACGAAGGAGAACAGCTGCATCGGCGCCGCCAAGCTGGTCGTGTTCTGCAACGCGCCGGAGGACAACCCGTTTATGGCGGGCGCGTTCCATGGCGTCGGGGAGCCGGACTGCGTGATCAATGTCGGCGTGTCGGGACCGGGTGTGGTACGGTCCGCGCTTGCCAAGCATCCGGACGGCGATCTGACAGAGGTGGCGGACGTGATCAAGAAAACGGCGTTCAAAATCACCCGGATGGGGCAGCTCGTCGGCACCGTGGCGTCCGAAAAGCTCGGCGTACCGTTCGGCATCGTGGATCTGTCCCTCGCGCCCACACCGGCGGTCGGCGATTCCGTCGCGCACATCCTTGAGGAGATGGGACTGGAGATCTGCGGCACCCACGGCACAACGGCGGCGCTGGCACTGCTCAATGACGCGGTCAAAAAAGGCGGCGTGATGGCGTCGTCCCACGTTGGCGGACTGTCCGGCGCGTTTATCCCGGTCTCCGAGGACGCGGGCATGATCGCGGCGGCACGGAGTCACGATCTGTCCATCGAAAAGCTGGAGGCAATGACGGCGGTCTGCTCGGTCGGACTCGATATGATCATCATCCCCGGCGAGACCCCGGCGTCCACGATTTCGGCGATCATCGCGGACGAGGCGGCGATCGGCATGGTCAACTCGAAAACGACGGCGGTGCGCGTGATCCCGGCGATCGGCAAGAAACCGGGCGAAGAGCTGGAATTTGGCGGACTGCTTGGCAGCGGACCGATCATGGCTCTCCACCTCGACCGTTCGAGCGAAAAATTCATCGCGCGCGGCGGCAGGATCCCGGCACCGATGCAGGCACTGAAAAACTGAAACGTGAAAAGGGATGTATCCGACAAACGATACATCCTTTTATCGTGCGCGAAAATTATCGTGCGCGAAAACGGGAAAACAGAACAAGGGTAACGGTGAAAATGGATGCAAAACAGAAGGGTTTTCGCAAAAGACTCTTGCATTTTCCGAAAATTTGTGTTATACTGGCCGTAGCATTTCTACATTGCGGCGAGAAAATTTTAGAAAGGACTACCCACATATGAAAAGAAAGAATTGGATTTGGCTCGTGCTGTTTGCCGTGCTGCTGTCCGGCTGTTCGCAGACCACGGATCAGAAAACGGGAAAGGAAACGGGCGAGGATACCTCTGCGTTGACCGAAACGGAGACGGAAGCGGCAACCGAGACGGAGATCTCCGACGATCTGCCCGACGTGACCTTTGGCGGTCGCGATTTCCGTACCTATACGCGGGAATGCTGCGAAGGGGTACACATCAACGGTCTGTACATCGAGGACCTGACCGGGGACGTGGTGAACGACGCCGTATACACGCGCAACCTGACCGTGGAGGAGCGGTTCGACGTGAAGATCGTTGCGCCGATCACCGGCATTGACGGCGATTGCACGGCGCTCAACACCGCGGTCACTGCCGGAGACGACATCTGCGAGGTGGCGGACTGGCATTATAAGCACCTCGGCGACAGTGCGGCAAAGGGGTATTTCATCGATATGAACTCCATCGGCGTGCTGGGCATGGAAAAGCCGTGGTGGTACCAGAACGTAAATGACGCATATTCCGTAGGCGGTCACTACTACATCATGGTCGGCATGTACGACACGGACAACTTCCTCGACAACATCTGTATGTACTTCAATAAGAATCTTTTGGAGGTCACATTCCCGGAGGAGGATCTGTATGCCGCCGTGAAGGAGGGTACATGGACGGCGGATAAATTCATGTCCCTTGCCGCGAAATCCGCGGTCGATCTGGATGGCGACGGCGCCATGGATCCGGCAAAGGACCAGTTTGCGTACGGACAGGCGAACGGCTTTTCCTTCGCGTTCCAGTTTGCATGGCAGCAGCCCGTTACCGAACGCGATTCCGACGGCTATCCGGTGACGTGCATCAATACGAGCCACATGAGCGACATGGTCGAGAAGCTGCACGCGATGTTGTTTGAGAATTCCGAGAACATCGTCGAAGAATCCAACGAGAAGGCCGTGAACGCCTTCAAGGAAAATCGCGAAATGTTCCAGCTCGAATCCCTCAAGGCGGCGTCGATTCAGCTCCGCGATATGGATGCCGACTTTGGTATCCTGCCGATGCCAAAATGGGACGAGGCGCAGGACGGCTATTACACGCACGCGACCGCGCATACCTCCGCTGTGGCGATCCCGGTGACAAAGGATCAGGACGGCTTTGTCTTCTCCGAGACGATCTTGGAAGCGCTGGCAGCCGAGGGGTACAAGCAGGTGCGTCCCGCCATTTACGAGGTGGCGCTGAAGTCGAAGTACACGCGCGACGAGGTCTCCTATGAGATGATCGACATCGTGGTGCACGGCAGAACTGCCGATTTTGCGGAGATTTTCGACAACTGGGGGCTGACCTACACCCTCGACCATCTGACCCGTCAGAAATCGGCGGATTGGGCGTCCTTCTACCAGAAGCAGACCAAGGCGCAGGAGAAAGCCGTCGGCGATGCGGTGGCACTGTTCATGGGTCTGGACAAGTAAGCGAGAAAGAACGCCGCTAGCAAAAGAACGCATAACGAAAAGCGGAGGCAAGCCCATGTGGCAAACCTCCGTTTTTTGCGTGAAAAAGCACGAACAAAAACAAAAGAAGCACATCCAATCGACGTGCTTCTTTGCGAACAAGCGGATTACGGGGCTCGAACCCGCCACCTCGACCTTGGCAAGGTCGCGCTCTACCAAATGAGCTAAATCCGCATGTATATGGATTTTGGTGACACTGTCTACCAAAGATCACGACCCAGACGGGGCTCGAACCCGTGACCTCTAGCGTGACAGGCTAGCGCTCTAACCAACTGAGCTACTGGGCCATACGCCACATAGGTGGCAACGATCGGGTGACGAAACGAAATTCCGGGACACAGCGCAACGTATATCGCAGAAAAATCGATACCGGTCAAACGATCGGGGGAGGGAACAGCGATGGGAAAACAAAAGACTGCACAAGCTGTTCCGGTCATGCAGTCTGCAAGCGGATTACGGGGCTCGAACCCGCCACCTCGACCTTGGCAAGGTCGCGCTCTACCAAATGAGCTAAATCCGCATATGCCTCCGGTCGGAATCGAACCAACGACACGGGGATTTTCAATCCCCTGCTCTACCAACTGAGCTACAGAGGCATATCGAGGAAGAAACGCAGTGACAACATTTCATCCCTTCAGCACAGTACATCCGACCTTGCGGCTCACACATACTGCACGACCCAGACGGGGCTCGAACCCGTGACCTCTAGCGTGACAGGCTAGCGCTCTAACCAACTGAGCTACTGGGCCATTCCGTACCATATTTGATACGGTTGGTGGAAACAATAGGGCTCGAACCTATGACCCTCTGCTTGTAAGGCAGATGCTCTCCCAGCTGAGCTATGCTTCCAATCGTTGTGAAGAACTCCCAAGAAATCCGATCAAAACCCGCATTTGTTTGTTCGTTTCGATTGTTTTTCGGTTGCGCTCTCAACGTATAGAATTATACCACGGCGCGCGGGATTTGTCAATACCTTTTTTCAATTTTTTCTGATTTTTTTTGATTTTTTTGAGCGCATCCCAGCCTGCCGAAAGAACGCGCGATGAGAAAAAAGCATATTTGGTATGGACTTGCCTGTTTCGCACTGCCGCAGTACAAAATATGCGATTGCGAGTATCGACGGCGGAAAGAGGAAAATCACCCTTCCTTATCGATATCGTGGTGCGGTTCCGTTTCATTTTTGTCAAAGAGGATCCCCATTTCGAGACGGACCTCTTTGCGGGATATGTCGCGATTGGAGTAGCAGATCCGGTCAAAACCGATGAGGGAAAGCCCCTCGTGCCGATAGAAATCGACGGCGTTCACGTTGCAGGACTGCGTTTCCAGAATCAGCGCGCGACATCCGACAGATCTGGCGCGATCCTTTGCGAAGGACAATAACGTGTGTCCATAACCGCGCTTGTGATACGTCGGAGAGACCCACAGCTCTGTGACACGCATCCGATGCGACCATTCCTCAACGCAGATCTCAATCGCTCCAATCAGCTCTCCCGCGTCTGAGAAGATTCCATATGCCTCCGCTTTCTCCCAATACGGTTCGTAGAGCTTATCCGGAAAATCGTACTCTTCCGGCGTGTGCGTGATCGGTGCGGGAAGAGCCTCTTTGCGGATACCGATCTGCCAGCCGTTTTCGGATTCTGTGAAATCCACCTCGTAAATAGCGTGGGTAGTGTATGTGATCGGCAGAGCGTGTCCCGTATATGTCTCCGGCGGCAGATACACGACAGTGCGTCCGTCCTTGGTGTGTGTGACAGTTTGATATTCCATATAGTCCTCTTCCTTTCCGGCTTTGAAAAGCGCGCAGATCAATTTTTCGCTCCGCTTTCCAATGGATACACGCGCCCGAGCTGCTTGTATTTTGCGCCGGCTAAACGATTGTACGCGAGATATTCCACCTCTCCCGGCTCTGTCATGGCGCGGATGGCGGACAGATTCTCTTCCGTGTCCGTGTAGCCGGGAATGAGCGGTGTGCGCAGCCTATACGGGATCCCGGACTGCCGCAGCCACGCGATGTTTTGGAGAATCGGCGCGTTTGACACACCGGTGTACCGCCGATGCAGCGCGTCGTCTGCCAGCTTGAGATCGCAGTAGACGAAGTCACAGCGTCGGACGATCCGTTGAAAGACCTCCTGCGGCGCGTATCCGGCAGTCTCAATGGCGCGGTGGATCCCGTAATTCCCGAGCCGGTCGAGCAGATCCGCAGCAAAATCCGGCTGGGACAGCACCTCGCCGCCCGACAGCGTGACCCCGCCGCCGCTCATATCGTACAGCGCCTTGTCCACCGCCAGCTTTTGCGCAAGCTCTATGGAATCCACGACCTCCCCGGCAACGCGCAAAAGTCCCTTGGGACAGGCGTGCAGACAGCGATGATACGGCGCGCAGTCCGCGTGGGCGCAGGAAAGCCGACACCGCCCGCAATGGACGCAGCCGGATTTCTCCATCAGTTCCGGGGGCGGCGACTGTCCCTCCGGATTGTGGCACCAGAGGCAGCGCATGGGACAGCCCTTGAAAAAGACCGTGGTCCGTACGCCGCCGCCGTCGTGCACCGCAAATTCCTTGATATCGAAGAGTACGCCGCGCATATCAAAGGGCGTACTCGTGACGTGCGATCACGTGATCCTGGTATGGCTTGTCAAGCTCCACGAAATACGCGCTCCAGCCCCAGATCCGCACGATGAGATGCGCGTATTTTTCCGGATGCGCCTGCGCGTCGAGCAGTGTGTCGCGATCCACGACATTGAGCTGCAATTGGTGCCCGCCGCGCACGATGTAGTACCGCACGAGGGCAGAGAGCTTTTCCGCCGCGTCCTCGGCATGGAAAACGGAGGCGTCAAATTCCAGCGTGAGCGGACCGCCGTTGATGGTGCGCGTGAGATCGGGCTTTGTGAAGCTGCGGATGACGGAGACAGGACCGCCGGTTCTCGCGAACAGGGACGGGGAATAGTTGGTCGCGAACGGTTCGCCGCGCCGTCTGCCGTCCGGGGAAGCGCCGATCTCCGCCGCGTGCCATAGATAGTACATCGCCGAGCCGGTGCCCGCACGCCAGATCCCGCCGCGGCAATTTTTTCTGCCGACAAGGGCACCCGCGAACGCGCCGAGCAAAAATGCCGCCCATTCGTCCGCGGCATCATCCGCCCCCATTTTCGGCGCTTCGTTCCGCAGGATGGGTAATAGCTCCTCGTGTACGGCAAAATCGCTGTCTACAGCTTCCCGCAGCGTATCGGCGGAGAATCGCTTTTCGCACAGGACATATTTCTCCATCGCCGCCAGGGAATCCGCCGCTGTGGACAGTCCCGTGCCGTGGATGCCGAAATTGTTGTAGAGGGAGCCGCGGGAAATATCGCCGTCCGGACAATCGAAAAAGAGCGAGAGAAACGGCGCCGGAATGAACCACAGATCGCGCACGGAGTCGGTGATCGCGTCGCAGCGGCGAAGGATGGCGCTCTGCATGGCGGACTGGAGGGAGGTGCGCGTCATGTCGTCCCAGAAAGCGCCGTGCAGCACCTCGTCCACGAGCTTTGGGAAGGACAGTGCGGCAATGTTCGCGACATCGCAGCCCTTGCCCGGTACGATAAATTCCCAGCATGCCGCCACACCGTAGTTCACGGCGTCCTCGTAGCGATAGCCAAGGCGCGTGAGACCGGGGAGCACCACGTCGTCGTTCGAGTATTGCGGAAAGCCCATGCCGCGCGCGGTGAGACGGCTGCCCGCAACAAACTGCTCCATCGGCGTATCCGCGGACACGCGCATGTTGATTTTCGGGTCAATGAGAAGATTTTCTCCGGAGGCGCGCAGACAAAGCTCCGAAAAGTGGGAGAATACGTCCGCACCGGTCTCGTCGATACCGCCGAGTACCATGGACTGCCCGTTGTCGCCCTGCTGTACGCCCGGATACATGTCGGAATCCACGTTGAAGGACAGGAAAAAGTCGCGCAGCAGGGCAAGGAGCTCCTCGTCCGTGTACCGCGCTTTGTCCGCCTCGTAATACGGACCCATGTACTTGTCAAATCGACCGCAGGTCACGTGATAGGTGCCCTCCAGCCAGATCGCGTAGTGCAGGATCCGGAAAAACTGGAGCGCCTCGCGCAGATCTCTTGCCGGATACCGCGGAACCTGTGTCAACACCTGTGCCACATCGTCCCTGCCTGTGCGCACCGCCTCGTCCCGATACCGGTCGGACAACCGCAGGAGCGCGTCAATTTCCCGTTTGCCGTATTCGTTCGCTTCCTCCCGCACCGCCAAAAGTCCGCGTGACAGGATCCGTTCGTAATCCGGCGTCACGTTTGACATGTAGCCAAGCTCGTGGATGTAGTGCTTTTCGGAAATCTCCGCCCATTCCGCGTCCGTGAAGAGCGCCGGCGCGTTGGCGGTCGTGCGCAGAAAAACGATCTGCTGACCGGGCAGAATGTGCGGTACCTGACGGTCGCAGAGGAGCGTAAACCGCCGTGTGATCCGCTCGATGGAGGGCAAGCCCTCTGCGGCATATGCGGTAGCAAGATCGTCTGTGACAGGCACTCTGTATGCCTTGTGCGCGCCGGAGAGAATGTAATCGTAGTATTCCATATCAAAGCTCCTTACAGCAGTGTTTTTCAGCTTTGCAGATAGTTCTCGAATCGGTGGATCGCCTCCGTTTTGCCGATCACGGTCAGCGAATCCATGGCGGAGAGCACCGTCGTCGGCAGGATCTCCGTTGACAGCTTGCCTTCCTGCTTTACGGCAATGATGTTGAGACCGAACCGCTTGCGCACATCCAGCTCCAGCACTGTCTTCCCGGCGACCTTGTCCGTCAGCGCGATTTCCATGATGTCGATCTCCGGCGAGAGGGAGATGTATTCGAGGATGTGCGGGGCGGTAAGCCGATGTGCCAGGCGGATCGCCATGTCTTTCTCCGGATAAACGACCTCCGCGCCGAGGGTCGTCAGCACTTCTCCCTGTTCCTCGCTGCGCGCTTTGGCGATCACACGCCCGACGCCGAGCCGCAGCACCGTCAGCGTGGTGAGAATGCTTGTGTCGATTTGCTCGCCGATGGCGATGACCACGATGTCGCAGTCCGCGATTCCGACTGTCTCTAAATTCTCGCGCGTCAGATTGTCGATGCAGAACGCGTTGTCCGTAAAAGCCGCCGCCGCGTTGATCTTGTCCTGCTCCCGGTCGATGACAAGGATCTCCTTGCCCGATTCCGCCAAAGACTGCGCCAGCGCAAACCCAAACCGCCCCAAACCAATGATGCCATATAGGGTCTCTTTGTTCTTTGTGTTCTTTTTCTTAGCCATATATACTCCTACTGCACCATGTGCAGAAAATTACCAGGCAAACCTCATACATATAGAAACCATAGTGCCGCACAAACGCCACCTTACGATAGGCGGTATTCTCCCCTGCAAAGCCTGCAAACGATACAGCGCAAACACTCTCAAGCAAAACAAGGTCGCCGGCAAAACTATCGTTTTTTTCTTAAAAACGCGACCGAAAGTAGCAGCACAAGCATAAACCAGACTTGTACAAACTAAATTCATCCCATCGATTTTATAAAAGTTTTTGCGGAGCTGGGAGAATGCTTTCGCATTCTTCCGTTTTTCAAAAAGCCGCGTTCTCCTCGTTCCCCCCTCAGCCAATGGACAGATTTTCCTCCGGCAGAGAGATACCCGTATCCGGCTCACGAACCCACATGGTTGCGACGGTGAGCGGACCGAGACGTCCGATGTACATCGTCAGGATGATGAGAAGGCGGGACGCGACCGAAAGCGACGGCGTGATCCCGACCGTGAGTCCGACCGTGCCGATGGCGGAAACCACCTCAAACAGAACCGCCGAGAGGGAAAACTGCGGCTCCATGTGACAAATCAGGGCGGTCACAAGGATGACGAGCAGCAGTCCCAGAGAGATGATTGTCGTCGCCTTGTGGAGGGACTCGTTCGGAATCCGACGGCGGAAGACTTCGGGCGGTCTGTTTGTCGAGGCAGTGGACAGGGAGCGCAGGAATACAAAGAACGTCGTCGTTTTCATACCGCCGCCTGTCGAGCCGGGGGACGCGCCGATGAACATCAGCACTATCATGACAAGAAGCCCTGCACTACTGAAATCACCGAACGAAAACGTCGCAAATCCAGCCGTGCGCGCGGTTACGCTGGAGAAAAACGCGCCGAGCCACGTGATGTCCGCGCCCTCCGTCAGCTTCAGAAGCACCGTGCCCAAAACGAGCAATAGCCCCGTCATGGACAGCACCACCTTGGTTTGGAGCGAGCATTTCTTCCATTTTCGCACGCGCGCCACCTCCGTGATGACGAAAAAGCCGATGCCGCCGAGAATGATGAGCGCGGCTGTGATGAGATTGAGCGCGACGTCCCCGGCGTACGGGATCATGCTTGTACCGCGACCGAAGATGTCCATGCCTGCGTTGTTGAATGCCGCGATCGCGTGGAATACGGAGAATCCGAGCGCTTTGCCAAACGGATATTCGCGCAAAAAGAGCGGCAGACAGCATAGCGCTCCGACCGCCTCGATGGAAAAGGTGAGGATCAGCACCCATCGGATCAGCTTCAGCACATCCTTGAACGATGGGTAGTTCAGTGCCTCCTTGAGGAGCAGTCGTTCGCGGAAATTTGTGCGTTGACCGGCAAGTGCGATGATGCCCACGCCGAGCGACGTGATGCCCAGTCCGCCGATCTGGATGAGGCACGCGATCACGACCTGCCCGAATACCGTGTACGTGGAACCGAGGTCAACGGTCAGAAGCCCCGTGATGCAGACCGCGCTGGTCGCCGTGAACAGATTGTCCGTAAATGTGGTGGGCACCCCCGACTTGTGCGCGGCAGGGAGGGATAAAAGCACCGTGCCGAGCGCGATGACGGCGGCAAATCCGAGCGCGATAAGCTGTGTGGGTGTGAGCGCGTATTTGGAGTGGGAGCGATGCCTTGTTGTCATAGAATTGCCTTTCCGTAAAGATAATCGCGGTACACGCGGTACGCCGACGGGATCGCGTATGCCGTACAGTCCGCTGCCCATACGCAGTTTTCCGGCAGAACCGTGTACGGCGCGACAAAGGCGTATCCGCGCAGGTTCCATTCAACGTGGGTGAACAGATGGCGCGCATCGGGCAGAGGTGCGGTATACGTGGCTTGAACCCCTATCTCATCGAGACGGCAGAGAAGCTCGTCCTGCGAGAGAAAATGGTCACCACAAACGGCGTACGGCTGCCACAGTCCCGCGAGCAGACCGGATTCCGGTCGCTTTTCGAGCAGATAGCCGCGATCCGAGCGCACTACGGCGACGGTGACGCACTGGGTGGTACGCGCTTTTTTCGGCGCCTTTTTCGGCAGACACGCGGCATGCCCTGCTTTGTATCCCGCACACAGCTCGGACAGCGGACAGTGCGCACAGTCCGGGGATTGCGGCGTACAGACGAGGGCACCAAGCTCCATGAGCGCCTGGTTGAAGTCGCCGGCGTCGGATATCGGGAGCGTTTCGGTAACGCGGTCGGTGATGCGCGTCCTGGTCGCAGGCTCGGTGATATCGCCGTCGTCGTCGTACAGTCTCGCGAACACGCGCAGCACGTTTCCGTCGACGGCGGGCACAGGAATTCCGAAGCTGATGGACGCGACGGCACCGGCGGTATACGGACCGATACCGGGCAGGGAAAGGAGCTTGTCATAGTCGGCTGGCAGTGCTCCGCCGTAGTCCCGACAGACGATCTGCGCGGCTTTTTTCAGGTTCATGGCGCGGCTGTAGTAACCAAGCCCCTGCCAGATGCGCCGCAGCTCGTCGTCCGAAACCGCGGCAAGGGAGGGAATATCGGGCAGCGCCTCCATAAACCGCGCGTAATACGGCAGTACGGCGTTCATCCTGGTCTGCTGCAGCATGATCTCGCTGACCCAGATGTGATACGGCGTCGGATCCTCCCGAAACGGCAGGGAACGACGATGGAGCTGAAACCATCCGACAAGCGGCGGTGCGATTGGGAGCATAGTATGTGACACCTCTGATTTCATAAGGGGGATACGATGGGAGAACGCGGCTTTTTGGAAAACGGAAGAATGCGAAAGCATTCTCCCAGCTCCGCAAAAACTTTTATAAAAAGGAATTGGATATAGTGCGGCTACTTTCGGTCGTGTTTATTTTTTGTATTGTTTGGGGGCTTAGCAGGGAAGAATACCGCCTGTCGGAGACGTTCTTTTTCTGAAACGGTATGTCCTGCTCCAATACGCGATCCTCTCTGCTTGTCTCCGTCCTCAATAATGGTATTCCTCGCCCATTTCGTCCAGCGTGGCAAAGGTATAGCCCTGCGACACGCAGTAGCGGAGTATGTAGGGCAGCAGCTCTGCTGTATAGCTTTGACTGTCGTGCATGAGGATGACCTTGGTCGCGGCGGAGGATGCCCAGGTTTCGTCGAAGGTTTCTTTCAGATAGGTGAGGATCGGCATGCCGTCCGGACATTGGAACAAAAGACCGTCGTTGGTGAGGACGTTCCAGTCATAGACGGAGTACCCTCTGCCGTGGAGCATATCGAACATGGACTGCCTCTGTGCGGTGTCAAAATATCTGCTTTTGGAGCCGCCTGGAAAGCGAAATGCCGGAAAAGCCTGCACACCGTTCCACGCGCCCGCGTTCTGCACGGCGGTTTCCCACATCGCGAGATCGTTTTGCAGCGCGTCCGTGGAGGCGTAAATGGCGTCGTAATCATGACTGTAGCCGTGGCTCGCCAAAATATTGCCCCATTTCTGGATGGCGGCAGCCTCTGCGGGATATTTGTCGATATTTTTGCCGAGGGTGAAAAAGGTCGCGCGTGCGCCGTACCGGGCAAGGGTGTGCAGAATGGTGCGGGTATATTCGCTCGGACCGTCGTCGAAGGTAATGTAGACCTTCTTTTCCTCCGCGGTGTCCGCGACCGGCTTCTTGCCGCTGACATGGAGGGTGACCGGCACGTCCGGGTTGCACCAAAGACCGGCGGAGGTGCCGTCTGCTATGGAAAAACCGGCATAGGTGACGGACCGGACATAGCCTGCGGGTACGTCCGCGTACGTTTCCTCAATGGTGTAGGAAATACCGGCGGCTTGCAGGATCGTCTCCGCCGCGGTCAGTGTGCCGAATACGCCGAAATCGACGCGCATGTAGCCGTCCGTGCCGGTGCCGGCGCCGATGCTCTGGGTATCGGACACGACGGCGCGATAGGTGTCGGACAGCGGATCGTCAGGACCCTCGCTGTGGAGGAATCGGGTGATCATCGGCGTATCCGCTGCGGTGGGTGCGAGTGAGAGAACCTTCTCGGACGGCGCGTCATGACCGGGCTTGTCGAGAAAGACGAAATCCTGGAAGATGTATACGCACACTCCATAGACAACGAGGAGTGTGATTAAAAAAGTCAGCGCGGCTGCACGGACGGAGAACCATTTCCATATGCGCCGTTTGGCTGTGTTTTTCAAGGGAACAATCTCCTTTGCGGGAGGATCAAGATCGGATGCCTGGAAACGATCGTACACCTACATTATAGCAGTATTCGCGCCATTATGCAAGAGCCGAAAACGGACACGGGACGGAAAAAGCGTAAATTTTCTGTGATTCTGCCATCACGTATCCTTTTATGGATATTTTTGTGTGCATTTTACGGAATTGGTCTTGCAATTCCCGGAAAAATATGGTATGATGAGAGCGTCGGAGAATGCTGCCGACAAAGAAACGATACACAATTCCAAGGAGGTTTTGTATGAAGAAATTCGTTAAGGCTCTCTGCGCGCTGGGACTTTGCGCCGCGATGGTGCTTCCCGCATCCGCTGCGTACACGCCAAAGAACTACGATCCGCTGGCGCACATGAAGAACGCCGCCATCAACCCGGTTCAGATGGTGTCTCTGCCGGAATTTCGCGGGCTGGAACGCATGACTGTCAAGAGCAGCATCGTATCCCCGGAAGCGGACACGGGCGCGCTGTTTGACGTACTGCCGGATACCGCCGCGACGCTCACCATGGACGAGTCCGGCAAAGCAACGGTATCGTTCGCTGGCGAAAAGGCGTATATCCTGAAAAAGCTCGTGCTCGATAAGACGGACAGCGCGTATTCCATCCAGGTGTACGGCTCGAACGATGTCGATCAGGTGAACTGGGTGGCGCTGGATGCGACTGCGGCGGAATACGACTCCGACACCTACGCGGTCTATGACATCACGAACAAGACGGAGTATTTCTACTATCGCGTAGAGATCACCGCAGACGCGGACGTGACCCTGCACTCCATCCTGCCGTACGGCAAAACCCTCAAGCCGCACGATCTGTACTGGGGCGTATACGGCGGCATCCACAATGAGGTGCAGCAGCCGGAAGAAAAGCCGGTGATCATCTCGTAACGCAGAACCTGCATACACAAAAAAGCGATCTTCCGCCGTGAGGATCGCTTTTCCTGTAGGGGACACGTCACTCTGTGGAAAAGTGTGTAAAAGAAAGGACCCGTCTGATGGGACGAGTCCTTTCTTTTACAATTGCAGCTATGTAAGCCTGTGCCTTAGTGCTTCTTGGAAACAGCGTAGCCGGCAGCGGAAACGATAGCGACAACGGCAGCGATGATACCGGCGTCGAAGGTCTTCGGAGCCACAACGGTGGTTTCAGCAGCAGCAATGTCAACAACTTCAGCTTCAGCAGCGGGAGCTTCGGTTTCCGGTTCAGCAACAACTACAGTATCAGCAACGCACTCGAGGGATTCAGCGTCCGGGTTCTGAGAACCAGTAGCAACACCGCTGGTCTTTTCGTTGTCGTAGATATCGTTAACCTGGAGAGCGAAACCGAAGGTCTTGCCAGCAGCGAGGTCGTTCATCGGGAACGCGCACTCAACTACCCAACCGTCGTCATTCTGAACAGCAACGTGCTGGGAAGCATCAACGCCCTTTTCCCAAGCTACAGCGCCGTCACCGTCACCGCCGAGGAAGAAGTTGCCGTCAGCAGCAGCGTGGATCTTGCACTTCAGATCTTCATCGAGGAACCACATTTCAGCAGCGTCGTTGTCCCAGCCCTGGTCAACAGAGGAGCAAGGGGTGGAGTCAGCAGCAACTACGCAGATATACAGATAATCAGAGTCCCAGAGGAAGTAAGCGGTGGCGTCGCCGGAGTTAGCAATGTCACCGTCGCCCCATGCGTATACCCAATCCTTGTCGAGGGTGTAGGAAGCGGACTGGGTGTAGATGTCGTCGAGTTCGCCGTCAACAACGGGCGTACCGTTGAGAATCTTGCCGTTGACAACCGTAGCGGATGCAGCAACGGACAGTGCCATTACGAGAAGAATGGCGAGGACCAGAGAAAGTGCCTTTTTCATGATGGTTTGTTTTCCTTTCTGAAAAAACATCGTGGCATTGCGCCAATTTTCGCATCACAGCTTTCTGCCACATGGCACACCGCATAGCTTTCTGTTGGAACAAAAAGCAGAGGCGTCTCCAAAAGCGACAGCAGACCTGTGCGTTGAAAATATTGTAACCGATATTCCACGCTTTGTCAATACTTTCTTCCAAATTTGTGTTACAACAGCAAATGTTTGGGAGAACTACAAAAATAACACGTGGATAAAATGGATACGTAAATGGTAAAAATGACGAACATCGCGATCGCAAAACATAACACAGAGCACAAAAACAGAAAAAGCGGCTGCATATCCACTTGCCGGATACGCAGCCGCCGCGCGTGATTACTGCTCCTTTGCCGTAAAGCCGAGCGCAGAAATCGCCTTCAGAATCGCGTTTATATCGAGCGATTCCGGACAGGTGACCTCCGCCTTGCCAAGCTTCAAATCGATATCCGCCTTGCATCCAAGCACTTTCAGCGCGGACTGCACCTTCTCCACACAGTGCGAGCAGTGCATCCCCTCGATAAGCAGCTTCACAACCTTCTTCTTGCCAAATAACATGACCATTTCCTCCTATGATATAAGAAATAAGATAAAAATTGACACACAAAACGGGAAAAGAACCCAAAAACAGAGAATAAACAGCTACCCGAAAAATACCCAGCCAATCCTTTTTTATAAAAGTTCTTGCCAGGCTTCTTACAAGAAGCCGCGTTCTCCCTCGTTCCCCCGCGTCTCCCCCTCAGCCGCGCCATTTGCGCAAACGGAGGGCGTTGAGAACCACGCAGACGCTGGAGAGGGACATTGCCGCCGCCGCGATCATCGGGGTCAGCTTCAGTTCGAAAAGCGGGTATAGCGCACCTGCCGCGACCGGGATGCAGATCAGGTTGTACAGAAACGCCCACAGCAGGTTCTCCGCCACATTGCGCATGATGGCGCGGCTGAGTCGGATCGCACGGGCGGCGTCGCCGAGATCGCTGCGCACCAATACCACACCCGCGGACGCGATTGCGATGTCCGTGCCCTGACCGATCGCAATGCCGCAGTCCGCCTTCGCGAGCGCCGGCGCGTCGTTTACACCGTCGCCGACCATCACCACCGTGCGCCGCGTCGTATCGCCGAAATAGCTGCCGTCCATGAGACTCTCGATCACCGCCGCTTTGCCCTCCGGCTTGACCTGCGCCACGATCCGCGTAATGCCCGCCTGCGCCGCGATTGCCTCCGCCGTCACCGGGTTGTCGCCCGTCAGCATGACCACCTCACAGCCTGCCGCGCGCATCGACTGTACTGCCGACGGACTCGTTTCCTTGATCCGGTCGCCGAGCGCAAAGATGCCCTCGATTTTCGTATCCGCGAAATAGACCGGCGTCAACCCGCGTCTGGACAGCTCCTCCGCCGTATTGGATACCTCCGTTACCGCGATCCCGACCGACGCAAGGTACGCCGCGTTGCCGCAGTAGTACCGCACACCGTCGATCACACCGGACACACCGCCGCCGAAGGTCACATCGTAATCCGTGCACGTCGGCACAGTTCCCGTGTAACCGGCGACAATGGCGCGCCCGATCGGATGCTCACTTGCCGATTCCAGCGCCGCGCCATACGCCCGCAGCGTCTCCGCGTTTTTGTCGCCGACCGGATATACCTCCGCAAGCTCCATTTTGCCTTCCGTGATCGTGCCCGTTTTGTCGAGCGTCACCACGTTTGCCTTATTCAGTGCGTCGATGGCATCCGCGCTTTTGATCAGGATTCCGCATTCCGCGCCGCGCCCGATGCCGCACATGATCGCCGTCGGAGACGCCAGACCCAGTGCGCACGGGCATGAGATCACAAGCACCGAGATCCCAAAGCTCACCGCCGTGTCCAGACTGCCGGACGCGATCCACCAGATCACAAACGTGACAAGCGCGATGGAGCATACCACCGGCACGAAAATACCGCTGATTTTGTCCGCCAGCTTCTGCACCGGCGCCTTCGACGTTGCCGCTTCCTCGACCATCGCCGCGATCTTCGCCACCGTCGTTTCCTCGCCGACCGATTCCGCGCGCATCTCGGCGTACCCGGTCAGAAGGATCGTGCCGCAGATGAGCTTGTCGCCGATCGCCTTTTCTACCGGTACGCTCTCGCCGGTGATCACGCTTTCGTCCGACGCGCCGCCGCCTGTCACGATCACGCCGTCGCAGGGAATGCCGCCGCCCGCGCGGATGAGCACAATGTCGCCGGATACCAGAGTGTCCGCGGGGATCGTCACCACTGCGTCGCCGCGCCGTACCTCCGCCGTTTTCGGCGCGAGATCGAGTAGCTTGTGTACCGCATCCGAGGTCCGTCGTCTTGCGCGCAGCTCCAATGTCCTGCCGACCGTAATCAGCGCCAGGATCATCGTGACCGATTCAAAGTGCAGCTCGTGCGTCAGATGCATGATGTGCGTACCGCCAGCCGCGCCGATCGCCATTTTTACAAGGATATAAACCCCATACACGAACGACGCACCGGAACCGAGCGCGATCAGCGTGTTCATGTTCGCGCTGCCATGGATCGCGCCGCGCAGACCGTCCCGGTAATAGCTCCGGTTGATCCACATCACAGGCACAGCAAGGCAAAGCTGCAAAATCCCGTTCCAAAGCGGCGTCAGCGCACCGGCTTCCGGATCGATAAACGGCGGCAACGGCAGCCCGATCATGTGCCCCATCGTCACGTACATCATAATGAGCGCGAATAGTACGGATTTCCACAGCCGTCCGCGCAGATCGCGATACCGTACCTCGTCCGGATCCTCGCGCGGCGTCCCGTCATCCACAGCGGCACTGTAACCGGCATGATCCACGGCGGCACAGATCGCTTCATCATTCGTCTGCGCCGGATCGTATCGCACCGTCATTCGGTTCGCCATCAGACTGACCGATACATCCTCCACGCCGGCGACCTGCCGCACCGCTCTGTCCACGGACGCCGAGCAGGCTGAGCAGCTCATGCCGCCGACGACGTATTTTTGTGTTACCACTGTATCACCTCTTCCGAAATACTATATATAATAATGTAAGATTTTGGTAAGTATATCCTAACCATTATACCTGAAAATACCGGAAATTACTTTTATCTGGATGATACGCGGCGTTCTTTTCAGAAATCCGCACCGGAGACCGCCATTTTGCGCAGATACGACACAATGCCGTCCTCCTGGATGTTGTACGCGAGCGGTATGGGCGAACCGATTCCGGCGGCGACCAGGGACGCGCTGCAATTGACGGTCAGCGTCTTTCCGGTGCCGATCTCGCCGGAGGTCAGCCGGGAAAAGACCGCGTTGATGATGCCGCCGTGCGTGACGCCTAAAATCACCCGTTCCGGACAGACCTCAAGCATATCGTCAAAGGCGCGGAACATGCGGGCAGCCGCCATCGGGACGGATTCCACATTGCCAGCCTGCCGCTCACCGCCGGGAAAAAGATGCCGCCGCTCCTCAATGGTCAGCCCGGACAGTTTGCCGTAGTCGCGCTCCATGAGGTTGTCGAGAATGAGGATGCCGGAATGATCCGCGAATGTGACCTCCGGCTCCGGCAAAACGGTACCACGGTGGGGCAGAGACAGCATTGTGGCGAGATACGCGGCGGTATCGGCGGCACGGGACAGAGGAGAGGAGCACACCGTCCCATAGCGCACGCCATATTCCATGGTTTCGCGGAAATAGAGAGCGGTTTTGTACGCCTGCATCCGCCCGGTTTGATTGAGCGGTACATCCTCGCGCCCCTGCAGCCGCTTGATTTGGTTCCAGTCGGTCTGCCCGTGACGCAGGAGGACGATGAGCCGTCTACCCTCGGAAAGCAGATGCGCCGCCTGGCTGGGGGACGCCAAAAATACCGGATAGGTCGGAAGCGTTCTGCCGCGCTTGGCGGTATGTGTGTTCTGCGCCATGGGGCACACCTCTTTTCTTGGAAAATGCCTGTCTTTCTTTGGCATTATTATACTATAGATGGGTTTCGCTGTCAAGGGATTCGCACGCCTTTCGGTGTTTTGATACCTGCGGACAAGCGCTGTGTCGGTCGGATTGGGAATTTCGCCGTAATCCGGTCGCGGAAAGAGAAAACGGCTCAAAAACTTTTCGAAAAAAAGAGAAAAAAGCGTTTACAAAATCGCGCGAATGGTGTATAATGGTACTGTGGACGGTTGTGGAGCGATCGCACCGTTCCAAGGACGAAGATCGGGAAGAATCGACTGCGCATGCCATACAGAGAGTGTCCGGCAGGTGAAAGGGACATATGGCAAAAGGTCGGCTGTGCGCCCGGGAGTCTCGCTTTGTAATGAAGCGCGTGCCGCCTGCGTTATCGGGCAGACAGTGAGAAACAAGAGTGGAACCGCGGGAAATCGCCTCTTTGGAATGGATATGCCATTTCGGGAGACGTTTTTTTGTTCCATGGAAAGGAATTCCATGAAGATTCATATCGAAATACAGAAAAAGAAGAAATGCGCGCCGCCTGGCGTGGGAGAGTGTCTGCGCGCGATCCGCACCGGTATTAACGGAATCCTTGCCGATGTGGATGCCATCTGTGAAAGAGACCCGGCGGCACTCGGTCGCGGCGAGGTCATCTTCCTCTATTCCGGCTTTCACGCGGTGCTGCTGTACCGACTGGCGCACGCGCTTTTGCAAAAAGGGTATCCGCTGACGGCGCGGGCGGTCTCGCAGTGCACGCGTTTTTTGACAGGGATCGAGATCCATCCGGGTGCGACGATCGGCAAGGGTCTGTTCATCGACCACGGCTCCGGGGTGGTGATCGGGGAAACGGCGGAAATCGGCGACAACTGCACGATCTATCAGGGCGTGACCCTCGGCGGTACCGGCAAGGAGACGGGCAAACGGCACCCGACGCTCGGCGATAACGTGATGATCGGCGCGGGCGCAAAGCTGCTCGGCAATTTTAAGGTCGGCTCCGGCTCCAAGATCGCCGCGGGTGCGGTGGTGCTGACGGACATTCCCGAAAACGCGACAGCTGTCGGCGTGCCGGCAAAGGTGGTGCGGCAAAACGGCGCGAAGGTGCAGGCGCAGGATCTCGACCAGGTGCATATGCCTGACCCGGTGGAGTGCGAGATCACAACGGTATGCGACCGTGTGGCAAGACTGGAACGGGAAATCGCAGCCCTCATCGCGCAGCTGCCGGACGCAAAACGCGAAACCGGACAAAAAGAGCCGCCGTCGTGCAGATGTACGGGAAAAGACGCAGAGCCGCCGCGGATCGACACTTCCGTCGGGACGGACTCTGCTGTGTGAAAAAAGAGTGCGGAAATTGTTCGAAAAAAGTCACATACCCGTCACGGAACCGCGCGGATTTTTTCGGGGAACTGTGGTACCATATTAAGGAAAGATCGATAATTGTGCAAAGGAGTGCCTTTCTATGAAATGTCCTCGCTGTCAATCCGAGCTATGGGATGGCGACCGCTTCTGTCCGAACTGCGGCTGTCCGAGACCGCGTCCCGCGTCTCCGTTCAAAAAAGGAATCACGGCGCTTGCCAAGGCGGTCGGTTATGTGTTGCTGTTTCTTGCCGTGCAATCGGCGACCTCCGGCGTGTATTCCGGGATTTTGACCGTCCAGAGCCTGCTCGCATCCGGCGGCAATCTTACGGATACGGAGCTGTATGACCGCATCCTCACGGCGCTGTACCAGAATATGAGCGTCATCAGCCTGATCTCCGGCGTGCTCACCATTCTCATCCTTGCTTTATTTTTCACCATCCGCCATAAAAATATGTTTGCGGAGGTCCATCTGACAAAGGTGAAACCTTCCATTGTCCTATGGGCAGCAGCTGCCGGCGTCGCGTTCAACATTTTTGTCTCCGTGACCATCAGCCTGCTGCCTCTGCCGGACGCGTGGTTCGAGGGTCTGGAGGAGCAGTATGCGTATCTCGGCGAGGGCTCCAGTCTGCTTTTGGAGATCCTCTCGACATCGCTCCTTACCGGCTTTTTGGAGGAAACGATCTTCCGCGGACTGGTCGACTCCCGCCTGCGCACCGGTCTGCCGACGTGGCTCTCCGTGATCCTGTCTGCGCTCATCTTCGGACTGTGCCACGGCACGCCCATCGCCATCGGATACGCCTTCGTTGTCGGCGTCGTGTTTTCGCTTTTGTTCCTGCGCCACGGCTCCATTCTGCCGTCCATGGTCTGCCACATGTGCTTCAATCTGACCTCCTTCTTTCTCGTGTCGGATAATCTGGTGCTGCTGCTCGGACTGTACCTTGTCTCCATTGGCGCCATGCTCTTTGCGTTTTACAGTCTGTTCAAACGGGAACATACAGAGGACGCAGACGTATCCGCCATTTGAATCCATCATCACCGAAAGGAAATCGATTTTATGGAAAGCTCTCTGCTTTTATACAATAGCCTGACCCATTCCCGCGATCCGTTCCGTACCCATACGCCTGGAGTGGTCAAAATGTATACCTGCGGTCCGACCGTGTACCATTTCGCGCACATCGGCAATCTCCGCACATATATTATGGAGGACATCCTCGAGCGCTACCTCCGCTATTCCGGCTACGACGTGACCCGCGCCATGAACATCACCGACGTCGGGCACCTGTCGAGCGACGCGGATACCGGTGAGGACAAAATGCTCAAGGGCGCGCGCCGGGAACATAAGACCGTCATGGAGATCGCGAAATATTACACCGACGCGTTCTTCGCCGACTGCGAAAAGCTCCACATCAAGCGACCCGATATCGTCATGCCCGCCACCTCCTGCATTCCCGCATTCATCCATATGATCGAGGTCCTTCTCGAAAAGGGCTACGCGTATCTTGCCGAGGGTAACGTCTATTTCGATACCTCCAAGCTCACGGAATATTACGTATTCAACAAGCACGACGCGGAGGATCTGGCAGTCGGCGTGCGCGAGGGCGTGGAGGAAGACCATGCCAAGCGGAACAAATGCGACTTTGTGCTCTGGTTCACGAAATCGAAATTCGAGGATCAGGAGCTTAAATGGGAAAGCCCGTGGGGACTCGGCTATCCTGGCTGGCATATCGAATGCTCCGCCATCAGCATCAAGAATCTGGGCGAATATCTCGATATCCATTGCGGCGGCATCGACAACGCGTTCCCGCACCATACCAACGAAATCGCGCAGAGCGAAGCGTATCTCGGCCATCCCTGGTGCCCACAGTGGTTCCATGTCCTCCACCTTAATACCTCCTCCGGCAAAATGTCCAAGTCCACGGGTGAGTTCCTGACTCTGTCGCTGCTTGAGCAGAAAGGCTACGACCCGATGGTCTACCGCCTCTTCTGCCTCCAGTCCCATTACCGCAAGAACCTCGTGTTTTCCTATGAGGGACTGGACAATACCGCCGCCAGCTTTGAAAAGCTCATCACAAGAATCGCCGCGCTGGATCCGAACGATACCGCGCCCATCGACCAGACGGTGTGGGACAAGCACCGGAAAAACTTCCGTGACGCGATGGACAACGACCTCAATACCTCTCTCGCCATTACCTCCGTGTACGATGTGCTGAAGGAAAAGACGAACGACGCCACCAAACGCGCCCTGCTCGCCGATTTCGACCGCGTCCTCGCCCTCGGACTTCTGGAGGAAGCGGACGCGAAACGGAAAGCCGACGCGGAAAAAGCCGCTGTGGAAGACGCCGCGCCGGAGGTCGATCCGGAGCTGGATCAGAAGATCCGCGCCATGATCGAAGAAAGAGCCGAGGCGAAGAAAGCAAAAAATTACGCCCGCGCCGATGAGATCCGCGCGGAGCTGACGAATATGGGTGTGACCTTAAAGGATACCAAGGAAGGCACGACCTATACAATGGCGTAAAGACCTATACACTCGCGTAAAGCTGCCCCTGTAACAAACAAAACGACCGATAGCACGGGATCGTCTCCCATGACTATCGGTCATTTTTTGTCATCCAATATATTCGCCGCACAAACGATTCCGGCAAACCCAGAGACGCACAAACGAAATTCTTACTATTTATATATAGTTATATATAGAAGTTCTTGCCAAGCTTCTTTCAAGGAGCGTCTCGTTCCCCTCGTTCTCCTCGCGTCCCCCTCAAAGCCGACGCAGCATAAAGCCGCCGTCCGCGTCAAAGGTCGTGCCGGTCGAATAGCGCATCGCGCCGTTTGCCAGAGCGAGAACCATCGAGGCGACCTCCTCCGGCTGCCCGATGTGGCGGATCGGGAGCAGTCCGGCTTCGATGAGGGCGTCGTATTTCGCGCGCACCACGGCAGTCATGTCCGTCGCAATGATGCCGGGACGTACTTCGTAGACGTTCACTCCGTATTCCGCCATCCGATCCGCGTAGAGCTTCACCGCCATCGACAGCGCCGCCTTCGACATGCAGTATTCGCCGCGGCTCACACTCGATACCTCCGCGGAGATCGATGTGATGAACACGATCGCCCGCATCACATTCTCCTGAGCCGGGACAGCCGCCATCCGCCGCGCCATCTCCTGCGTCAGGAAAAAGACGCTCCGGCAGTTGATCCCCATCACCCGGTCATAGCTCTCCTCCGTCATCTCGAGAATGTCGTTCCGTTCCAGAGGCGCCACTCCCGCGTTGTTCACGAGTACCTCTACCGTGCCGAACCTGCCCCACGCCTCGTCCATCAGACGCAGCCGGTCACCCGCGGACGAGATGTCGCACTGGCAGTAGAAGGACTCCGGCGAGAGGGCGGTCAGCTCGTCTGTATACGCAGCCACCCGTTCGTCCGAGGCAGACTTCGTGCCCGCCGCACAGACCGCGTAGCCATCCTTCGCCAACGCCAGCGAGATCCCGCGACCGATGCCGCGCGCACCGCCGGTCACAATCGCACACCGTTTTCCGTTTGTCATTCCGTTTTCCTCCGTTTATTTCGCGAATACGCGCCGGTATTGGTCGAGATACAGCTTGTCCCGGATCGGGCAGCCCGTCGCCGCGAGCTGCCGCATGATCGCTGTGCATTTTGAACAGGTCATGCATACCTTCTTCGGATCCATCTCACCCTTTTCGAGAATATCGCGCGCAAAATCCGGATACGCGAACGCCATTCTGCCAAAGCCCGCCGCGTCCGCCATCCCGGAGCCGATCGCCCCTGCCGCGATCTGTGCCGCGTATGTCCGCAGATAGCTGTAGCCTGTGCCGATCAGGGTGATGCCCGGTACCGCTTTCTTCATGTGCGCCGCCGCGTCGATGAGCCTGCCCACACCGACCATACGCTCCTCCGGCGGTTCGTACCCACCGTTGTCGTACGGACGGTTCACGTGCGGATTGATGTATGGAGAGCCGAGCGTCATGTCCACGAGCCGCACGCCGCCCTCATAGAGCTTTTGATATAGCCAGTCTCCCTCCGACCAGTCGATTTTCAGGTAGTCCTCGTGATCCGCGCCAAATCCCCACGGATACGGCAGACAGTCGTATAAGCCGAGACGGGACGCCAGGATAAAGTCGTCATTCGCCCAGACGGACGCCGCTGCCACGGAATTGAGAAATACGCGCGCGCGGTTTTCGAGAGAGCCGCCGTACCGCCCGGGACGGTTGTACGCCGAGAGCAGCTCACTGAAGAGATATTTGTGGCAGCACTTGATGTCCACACCGTCAAATCCCGCTTCGCGCGCCAGCTTCGCCGCGTATCCGAACTTTTCCGGCAGCGTGTCGAGGTATTCGTCCGTCACCACCGGATAGTCCGGATCGATCCGCATTTTTTCGTTCATGAGCGGATTGTGGTAGGAGATCACAGGAGCCGGGATGTTGTGCGGGCGCGAGAATCTGCCGGAATGGGTCAGCTGCAAAATCAGCGGTGTGCCGCCGGAGAGCGCATGCATCCGCTCCGCCAACGCCTTAAACGCGTCCAGAGTGCTGTCGTGGAGCCAGAGCTGGGACGAGCTTGTCCGCCCTTCCTCCACCACCGCCGTCGCCTCGAGCCAGATCAGCCCCGCACCGCCCTGCGCGAACCGTTCACACCGCCGCATTGTCCATTCTCCCGGGGAGCCGTCCTCGTTGCCGTCAAAGCCCTCCATCGGGTGGACCGTCAGCCGGTTTTTCAGGCGCACACGGGATGTGCCGATCTGCTTTTCCGTGTCGAGTACCGACAGATCCGCACTGTGCGGCAGCGACACGCCACAGCTTTCGGCGGCAGTGAGCAGCTCCGCCAGCGAATGATAGGTGAATTTCTGCATCGCGCGCCTCCTTACGCCATCGTTTCGAGCATCTTCAGGGTGACGCCGTACTTCGTTTCCTCTCCGGCTGCCACATGGCGGTATTCGGAGAGCATGTATTCACCCATCCGCCGTACCTCGTTGCCGAGAGAACCCGCAATGTGCGGCGTGAGATATACGTTGTCCAGCGTGTAGAGCGGCGAATCCTCATGGGGCGGCTCCGGATAAGTCACATCGAGGACTGCCGCACGGGACGAATCCGCCCGCAGTGCCGCGATCATGTCCGCCTCCACGACCTGCGCGCCGCGTCCGGTGTTGATAAACGTCGTGTTCGGCTTCATCCGGTCAAAGAGGTGCGCGTCCAGCATACCGACCGTCTGCGGATTGTTCGCGAGGTGGTTCGAGATCACATCCGACTGTGCGAACAGCTCTTCCAGGGTGCACTTTTCCACCCGCAGCTCCGCCGCCGCCGCATCGGACAAAAACGGATCGAATACGAGCACCCGCACGCCGTCGAGATCCCGGTGCAGCCGCTCGATCACCATTTTGCCGATCATGCCCGCGCCGATGATGCCGACCGTGACGTCATAGTTGCCGGGAAAATCCACGTATATATTCCGATTTGTCCAGACATATCCGCTGCCGGGCTTGTGGAGCCGGTGGAAGAAGCCTTTCGTCGCCAGAACGATCTGCGCAAAGGTGTACTCCGCGACCGGTACGCCGTTTGCCGCCCACGCGCTGTGTACCGCGATCCCGTTTTCAAGGAACGGACGCGCGAAATACTGCACGCTCCCCGCCGCGTAGAATACCGCTTTGCACGCGGGCAGATATTCCCGGATCTCCTCCGCGGACAGGGCGAGCATTCCCCAAGTCGAGAACACATATTCCACTGCGGCAAGCTCTTCCTTCACCGCGTCAAAATCGCTTTTTTTGAGGCAGGTGCCGTCCGCGATAAAGTCGAGTTCTCCCCGCAGAGACGCCATCGTTTCTCCGTGATATACGCGCGCGATGTGATGCCCGTCGCCGATAAACGCTGCTTTTTTCATGTTTTTCTCCTTCAATTGCCAAACATGTATTTTCCGAAATCTTCAAATTCCAAAATGTCCGAGAGGATGTAGTTCGAGACAAACATCCCGCGCGGCGTCAGGGCGTAGCGGCCGTTTTTGTACGTCATGTAACCGCCGTCGATGAACCGCCGCACCTTTTGCCCGTACAACGCCGTAAACGACGCGCCGAACCGCCTTGCAAATTCCCGCTCCTCCAGTCCCGCGTTCAGCCGGAAACGGAGCATGATGTATTCTCCGAGCCTTTCCCGCGGTTCCACCACCTCGTTTTCCGCCGTGATCCGCACCTTGGACGCGGGATCCGTCACCCCGGCGATGTATCGCTCCAGATCGGGCGTGAACGAGAACCGGCTGCCGTTGAAGAAGGAATGCGCCGATACGCCAAAGCCTAAGTATTCGTCGCAGTTCCAGTATTTCAGGTTGTGCGCGCACATTCTGCCGGGACGGGCGAAATTGGAGATCTCGTATTGGTAGTACCCGTTCTGTGCGAGAAACGCGACCGCACGCTCGTACATATCCGCTTCCGTGTCCTCATCCGGCAGATACGGCGCGATCTTGTCGTAATCTCTGTAAAACCGCGTGCCCGGCTCGATCTTCAGGTCATAGAGGGAGATGTGCTCCGGTCCGACACGGGTGAGAAAGGTCAGCGTGCGGAAGAGGGACTCCATCGTCTGGTAGGGAATGCCGAACATCAAATCTGTGTTGATGTTGCGTAGTCCCGCCGCGCGCGCCATTTGATAGCTGCGGACGAAATCGCGCCGCGTGTGCCGTCTGGACAGCGCCTTGAGCTCCGGATCGTTCGCGCTCTGGAGTCCAAAGCTGATCCGGTTCACGCCGAGCTTCACGAGCTTTTTGAGTCCCTCGAAATCGACCGTCGCCGGGTTCGCCTCGATGGAAAATTCCGCGTTCCGGGTCAGGCGGAAGTTTTTCTTCACCGCTTTGATGAGGCGGACAAGCTCATCGATCGGAATAGACGTAGGTGTGCCGCCGCCGATGAATACCGTGTCCGGCTCATAGGAGCTGCCCGCGTCGCGATAGCTTTCCATGTGTGCGATCAGGGCGGAAATGTACCGCTGTATGATCTCCGGATTCTGCGGCGGTGCGGAGTTGAAATCGCAGTACGCGCATTTGGAGACGCAGAAGGGAATGTGGATATAGATGCCGAGCCGTTTTTTGTCGTAGGAGAGCATGGATGTGCCTTTCCGTAGTCAGATTGGGGGAGTGTTATGGGTGCAAAATGTTGAACCGGCGGCGGAAGAGTCCGAGTAGGATCCAGTAAAGAAGCTGCTTGCCGTAGCCGGAGAGGATGTTTGCCATCGTGTACCAGGCGCCGACGGTGGTCGGGGTCGCCGATGCGACGCGCAGAATCGCGAACAACAGGAGCAGTCCCGTGACGGTGTACCAGATGATCCGGTCGGAAAGGCGCGTGTTCGAGAACAAAAGTAAGAGAAACGCGCCGACGATGATGAGGAATACACCGGAACGCGCCACGGTCTGCCAGCCGTAGAAGCACCAGACCCCGCTTAGCACCACACCGATCACCCCGGTCAGGGTGTAGCGCAAAAATCGTCTGCCGCACAGTGGATCGGCGTACGCGTAGGTCAGCACACAGAGCGCGGCTTCACACAGCGTCGGAATGATGTAGGCGGCGATCGATACAATGGAGTCCGTGATGCCGTCCCAAACCGTGGTCAGAGACGCGGCGACCTCGCTGTACTGTCCCGCAATGATCAAAAGAAGCTGCCCAGCGAGGGAGAGGAGCTGTTGGATGATCCCGGACGCCGCTACAGAAAACGCCAAAAGCCAGCACAATGCGCCGGGCTTGGCAAAAAAATCGTTGTTCCAGACGTGCGTATGACCGGAGGAGTGTCTTTCCTGTGCCATACCGTCACCTCACGTACCGCACCGCGATCCGACAGGCACGCTTGTACGCCTCGGCAAGATAGACCGGCAGCGGCATGGCGGCGTATCCGTCGTTTTCGTGGCGGTTTGGCTTGGAATGGATCGTCAACTCAAAATTGAGATATTCGAGCGGTTTCGACGCGCGCAGACGATTTACATTGTACTCCCAGTCGCCGATGCCGTCGTAGGGCAGAAGGTGGAGATCGTCCGTCCAGAACGTGCGCCCGTCGTACCGGCTGACGCCGAGATTGTCGTTTAAGTGCGTGACAAGGAGCCGGTCGCCGTACAGGGCAAGCAGATCCTTGCTGTGGTTGTAGCACATCTCGTGACCGGCGTCCCAGCAGAATCCGACCGCGCCGCAGCCTTTATACTGATCCATGAGGGCAAAGAGGTATTCCTCGCCCTCTGTGTTCTCAAACGCGATTTTGACGCCGAGCCGTCCTGCCTCCCGTACCACGCGGTCAAACTGCGCGAAATGGAGATGGTCCCGGTCAAAGGCGTAGTCGAAGCCGATCCACACGTGCGCCACCATCACCGGGATCTCATACCGCGCACAGTCCGTGAGAGAGGCGATCAGTTCTTCCGCCGCCGGGACCGAGATCGCCGGATCGGGATCCCACATTGCCGCTGCCTTTCCGAACGGCGCGTGCAGGGATTGCAGGGAGAGTCCGCATTCCCGCGCCGCGTCGATCATGGACGGCAGATCTACGCACTGCTCCGGGGAGACCGCGTCAAATCCCGCTTCGTGTACCAATCGGACAAAATCCGCCGCCGGTACGCCAAATCCGCCGCCCGCGGACATGCCGAGCTTTTGTTTCCACATGGTGTTGCCCTCCTGTGTTTATTTTACAAGTGTACCGACTGCCGTGCCCTGGTATTCGTTCAAAAAGTCTTCAGCGGTCTTCCGCATTTCCACACGCACCGTGTCGCCGTCGAAGGTGCATACCATGTGCGCATTGCCGAAATAGCGGTCGATCACCTGGAGATAGAGATGCAGACTGTTCTCCGTCGGAAATTCCGCGCTCGCGGCGCAGCGGTAGTAGAAATCCCTCGTCCTGTGACCGCCCATGTCGTCGGAGTAACCCTCCTGCGGAAAATGCGCGAATACGTTGTAGCCAAGCCCGAACGGCAGCGATTTGTCCCCCTGCGCGTTTGTCCAGGAGAACACGCCGCCGTCTCCGGAGAACGTGAACCGGATGCGCGTGATCCCCATCGGATTCTCGGACAGCGCATATTCTCTGCCGTGGATCGCCTCCTTCAGCGCGGACGTTTTTTCCCCGCGCAGCGCGAATAACGTCAGCCCACGTGCGTATCGGTCGAGACTGGCGGCGGCTTCCCGCGACTCCGGCAGCGCATCCGATGTGATTTCCGACAGAACAATATCGAAAAAGCCGTCAAGCACCACATTTTTCGCGTTCGGATTGCCCTGGTTATCGCCGTTGTAGACGAGGAGCACATCCTGTGACGGTACGCACAGCGCGAACTGGCAACCCATGCCGTTGAAGAAGAAGGAGTCGCCATAGCCCATCCAGATCTGATAGCCATAACCCTGCGCCTCAATCCCCGATTCCCGCGGCGTGTCGATCTGCTTCGTCGTCGCCGCGCGGACATACTCTCGATTGAGAAGCTGCTTCCCATCCCACGCGCCATACCGCATTGTGAACCGCGCGATTTTCCAGAGATCCTCCGGACGGCAGACAAGCGCGGAGTCGCCCCAGCTGTGTCCGCCCGGACAGGTCAGGAATTCCGCCGTCTCCGATACGCCGATGGCGTCAAAGAACTTCTCCCGGCAGTAGGCAAGCAGCGTTTTCCCGGATACCCGCTCCACCAGCGCGCCCAAGACAAACGAGCCAAAGCTGTCGTACTCGAAATACGAGCCCTGCGGTCGGGTCGGCGTATCGTTTTTCTGGAAATAAAGCGCGACCCGGTCGAAATCCGGATAATGGAACCAGTACGGCGCCGTCCGCGTCGTTGCCATGCGGAGCATATTGCGGATCGTCAGCGCGGAGAAGTTTTCGTCCGTGCTCTGCGCCGATTCCGCCGGAAAATACGCAAACAGCCGGTCGTCCAGAGAGAGCTTTCCGTCCTGCACAAGAAAGCCGATCGCGAGCGCTACAATGCTTTTTGTCACCGAATACATCCGATGGCAAAATTCTCGGTCAAACGGCTTCCAGTACCGCGCGAATACAATGTCGTCCCCGCGCGAGATCAGAACATCGTGCGAGGCAAGCCCGTGCGCCTCTAAGTGACACAGATACTTTTCAATGGTCCCGGAGGATATCCCTACCGCCTCCGGCGATTTTTGCAGATACGTTGTCATAGAAACCTCCCAGATGGTACGAAATTGTCAGATCGCCAAGCAGCGACAGAAAGTCTGCGCACAAACGAAATCCTTGCTATTTAATATAAAAGTTTTGCGGAGCTGGGAGAAATGCTTTCGCATTCTTCCCTTTCCCAAAAGCCGCGTTCTCCCTGTCCCCCTCTCAGGATTCGTCGTCGAGCTTGAGGACTGCCATGAAGGCTTCGGGGGAGACCTGGACGCTGCCGAGCTGGCGCATTTTCTTTTTGCCTTCTTTCTGCTTTTCAAGCAGCTTCTTTTTCCGCGTGATGTCGCCGCCGTAGCACTTCGCGAGCACGTCCTTGCGCAGCGCCTTGACGGTCTCGCGCGCGATGATCTTGGAGCCGATGGCAGCCTGGATCGGGATCTCAAAGAGCTGGCGCGGGATGTTGTCCTTGAGCTTTTCCGCGATCTTGCGCGCACGTGCATACGCCTTTTCCGCGTGGACAATGAATGTCAGCGCGTCCACCATCTCACCGTTCAGGAGGAAGTCGAGCTTCACGAGATCCGACGCCACATACGCGTCAAACTCATAGTCCAGAGAGGCGTATCCGCGGCTCCGGGACTTGAGCGCGTCAAAGAAATCGTAGATGATCTCGTTCAGCGGCAGCTTGTAGTGCAGCTCCACGCGCGTTGTGTCGATGTACTTCATGTCGAGGAATTCGCCGCGCCGGTCCTGACAGAGATCCATGATGCCGCCCACATATTCCGTAGGCGTGATCACGGACGCGGATACGATCGGCTCCGCCGCTTCCTCGATCTCGTCCGGGGAGGGGTAGTTCGTCGGGTTATCGATGTAGATCACCTCGCCGGAGCGCTTTGTGATCTTGTAGATAACGCTCGGCGCCGTCGTGATGAGGTCCAGATTGAACTCTCTTTCAAGCCGCTCCTCGATGATCTCCATGTGTAATAGCCCCAGAAAGCCGCAGCGGAAACCGAACCCGAGCGCGATACTCGTCTCCGGCTCAAAGGTGAACGCCGCGTCGTTGAGCTGCAATTTCTCAAGCGCGTCCTTCGTCTCGTTGTAGCGCGCGCCGTCCGCGGGATAAATACCGGCGTATACCATCGACTGCACTTTTTTGAAGCCCGGCAAAGGCTCCGTCGCCGGATTTTCCACCAGCGTCACCGTGTCGCCGACTCTGGTGTCCGCCACCGTCTTGATCGACGCCGTCAGGTATCCGACCTCGCCCGCGGACAGCTCTCCCGTGGAGCGCAGCCCGAACGGCTCCATCACGCCCACCTCGACGGTTTCAAATTCCGCGCCCGTGTGCATCAGGCGGATCCTGTCGCCGACCTTCAGCGTGCCCTCGACTACACGAATGTACACAACGACGCCCATATAGCTGTTGTATACCGAGTCGAAAATCAGACACCGCAGCGGCGCGTCCACGTCTCCCTGCGGTGAGGGCACGTCGCGGATGATCGCGTCCATGACGTCGCCGATGTTCAGCCCCGTTTTCGCCGATACCGCGGGACAGCCTTCCGCCGGAATACCGATCACGTCCTCGATTTCCGCCTGCACCCGCGCCACATCGGCGGACGGCAGGTCGATCTTGTTCACCACCGGCACGATCTCCAATCCCGCGTCCACGGCGAGATACGCGTTTGCCAGGGTCTGCGCTTCGATCCCCTGCGTCGCGTCCACGACCAGCAGCGCGCCTTCGCAGGCGTTGAGGGAGCGGGACACCTCGTAGTTGAAGTCCACGTGACCGGGTGTGTCGATCATGTTCAATACGTACGCCTCCCCGTCCGGCGCCGTGTAGTCGATCCGAACCGCGCGCGCCTTGATCGTGATGCCGCGCTCCCGTTCGAGATCCATATTGTCAAGAAGCTGTTCCTCCATGTCCCGCGCCGACACCGTGTGCGAATACTCAAGGATCCGGTCGGCCAGCGTCGATTTGCCGTGGTCGATGTGTGCGATGATGGAGAAATTGCGAATGTGTTTCTGTTTGTCCGTCTGCGCCATTTTGTAGCCTTTCCTCACAGCGTTTTCATAGATTCTCCCCTATTATACCAGATTCCACCGTGAAAAACAAGGAGATATTATAAAAAGTAGGATTTGGGGAAGAGAAAAACGCCCGCCCACATACCGGCTTGTACCGATCCATAAAAAACGGACAAAGACAAAAGAGCCCTCCTATGGTATAATAAAAGAATGCCATAGGAGGGAGTTTTTATGCCAAGAAGATACAGACATAATACAGGTGGTATTTCAGGGCCTGATCCAATCGATCAGCCCTCGTTTTTTTCTTCACAGAGCATGAACCGTTCGTCTCTCCGGTCGAGTCGGCGATATTTGTATTCATCGTCGCCGCACCCTTGCAGTACAATCTCATCATCGGTATATCGTTTTACGGTCCATGCAAGACCCTGATCGGTCCTGGTGTATTTTCCAGGCACACATTGCTCGGTCGGTATTACAATATTTTTTGCCTCATAGGAAAAATCGCATGAAAACACGCAGAATTCTTCCCGGTTGTCCTTGTAATTGCGTATTCTGAAAAACTGCCTGCCGCCAAACAACCCAATGTCAAAAACTATGTTGTACGACGCGCCGCAATAGATATTGGCATCCTCCGGTATTACGGAAAAAATGTAATCTGTTTTTTCCGTGCAAAGAGAAAAACTGAACTGATCTGCATCTGCCCGATAACTGTCTGCCATTCTCCAAAGCGTCAGGCACTTCGAAAATCCCGCTTCATTCACCTTTGGCAGCGGCTTCGCGCTGTGATCGACATAAAATTTTTCAAGGCGCCGCATGGTTCGCACCGCACTCGT
>CAKRZR010000007.1 GCA_934433485.1 uncultured Eubacteriales bacterium
ACATCAGCACCTCGGAAAACGGGGAGAACTGATGGGGAGAACAAGCAAAAATATTAAGTTAAGAATACCCGAAAAACTCCATAAAATCAAGGGATTCCGGTCAGGGAGCTACCGAGTAGCGACCACGATTTCGAGTCAGTCCCGTTATGACCACTTCGATACGTCTCCGTTTACCATGTTATTATACCATATCCGCCGCAGGTTTGCAAGAGCTTTTCTGAAAAAACTTGCGGGGATTTTTGCCGCCGTATTCCATTTATGAACCAATTGTAACTTTCTCCATCTCCTATTGACATTTCCACTCTAACGCGTTAGAACGGAAATGCATTCTAATCCATTAGAAAGTGGCATCGCCATATGCATCCACCGAAAATCTTTGAAAAGGAATACACCCTTTGTCTGATCCTGTGGGACAAAGAACCGATTCGTCTGCGGGATCTGGCGCGGCTGTGCGAGACGGAGCTTGACTGGAAAACGACCACTACGTATACCGTCGTCAAGCGGCTGTGCGACCGGGGGATTCTGCGGAATGAGGATTCCGTTATCACCTCGCTGGTTTCCAGGGAAGAAGCGCAGGCGGCCGAGATCGAGGAGCTGGTCGACACAAAGTTCCAGGGCTCCCTCCCTGCCTTTTTCGCGGCGTTCACGCACAGACAGCGGCTGTCCGCGGAAGAAATCGACGAGCTGCAGGCCATGATCGACCGGGCACGGGAGGAGGGCGGCAAATGACGAACCTTTTCCTGCGAATCCTGCAAAAGGGGCGCCGCGGCGTCTGTCGTTCTCGTGGTTTCCCTGCTGCTGCGGTTCACGATCCTACGCAAGGCACCGAAATGGCTCTGCGTCGTACTCTGGCGGCCATCCGCCTTGTCTGCCCTGTCGCACTGGAAAGTACAGCCAGTCTGATGCCGCGGGAAGTCTCAACCGTCGTATCCCTTGCGGACACATCGTCCGCGCAGGAAAGCTCGCACAACGCAATCGTTCCGGAGACGGCAAGTCAGCCTGCCGCAGAACACACACAGATATATCCCCTGCTTGCACGCTTCTACTGTCTCGGCGTCGCGGGAATGCTTGCGTATATGCTCATCTCCACACTGCGCGTGCGCCGTCTTGTCCGGAAAGCGGTGCGTCTGCGGGACAATGTGTATATCTGTGCCGGGCTCCCATCTCCATTCGTCGCCGGGCTCATACACCCGCGCATTTATCTGCGGGATATATCGGACGATGTGCCGTATATTCTCGCACACGAACGGACGCACATCCGTCGGCTCGATCCCCTGTGGAAAGCTATCGGATTTGCGATCCTCGCCTTTTACTGGTTCCACCCGCCTGTATGGCTCTGGTACCATATGCTCCGCCGCGACATAGAGCTTGCGTGCGATGAGAAAACGGTACATACCCTCTCGGCGACAGAGCGCGCCGACTATTCCGCGGTTCTCCTGCAATACAGTACCTCCCGCTGTGCCGGTCTCCGGCTCTGCTTCGGCGACGCGGGTGTGAAAACCAGGATCCGCGCGGTGCTTTCCTACAAAAAGCCGACGCTGTGGTGCCTGCGCGGCAATTCTCGCCTGTATCGCGCTGACAGCGTGTTTTCTGACAGATCCGCTATCGGATCCTGTCCGGCTCTATCGGATCACGGAAGCGGAATGGCCTCCGGAGAATAGCGATACCATATACACGTTTTCCAATAGTCCGCCCCATACAGCCTATAATTTTGATGACGCTGCGATTATCTGCGCATTCCGTTCTGTACCGGGGGACAGCGACGGCGCCCGGTTTATCCCCGAAAATCTTGTGTACTGGCCCGGCTGGGAGCTCAAGAACGACGGCTATGCCCTGTATCTGCGAAACGACTTGCCGGAAGACGTGCGGATGACGATCTATCGAAGCGCGGACGACAAGCGGCTGACCGGCGTCACGATCGCGGCGGGAGAAAGTGCCGCGTATGTTCTGGAATGCAGTAATGTCTGGTATATGGGCATCCAATCGCCGAGCAATACCGCCCCCGCGTTTTACTGTGCGGTTCAGCCCCGAGAATAAGACACAAACGAACCTCCGGATCGGTGGATCCAGAGGTTCGTTTTTTGCTGTGTATTATTTCGAGAGCGGTGTGGATCGCTCCACAATTCAGCTTATCTTATCCCCACTCAGCCGAGCTTCGCGCTGTTGACCTTGATGCCGGGGCCCATGGTGGACGCGACGACGCAGCTCTTGATATACTGACCCTTTGCGGCGGCCGGTCTTGCCTTGATGACAGCGCCGACGAGAGCGTTGAAGTTCTCCTGGAGCTTGTCCTTACCGAAGGAAGCCTTGCCGATCGGGCAGTGGATGATGTTGGTCTTGTCGAGACGGTACTCGATCTTACCAGCCTTGGCTTCGTGAACAGCCTTGGCAACGTCCATGGTAACGGTACCGGCCTTCGGGTTCGGCATGAGGCCCTTAGGACCGAGCACACGACCGAGACGACCGATGGTACCCATCATGTCCGGCGTAGCGATGACAACGTCGAAATCGAACCAGTTTTCCTTCTGGATCTTTTCTACGAGATCGGTATCGCCGACAAATTCCGCACCGGCAGCTCTTGCCTGATCTGCTCTTTCGCCCTTTGCGAAAACGAGGACGCGGACGGTCTTACCGGTGCCGTTCGGGAGAACGATGGCGCCGCGAACCTGCTGGTCAGCGTGACGGGAGTCAACGCCCAGACGGAGATGGATCTCCACGGTCTCGTCGAACTTCGCCTTGGAGGTCTGGCAAACCAGATCCATAGCCTCAGCGGGATCGTACAGCTTGCTCTTTTCGATCAGCTTTACGCTGTCTACGTATTTCTTACCCTTAAACATCGTTCCAGTCCTCCTCAGTCTTCTACCACAACGCCCATGGAGCGTGCGGTGCCGGCGATCATGCTCATTGCGGCTTCGATGGAACCGGCGTTCAGATCCTTCATCTTGGTTTCAGCGATCTGGCGAACCTGGTCCTTCTTGATGGTCGCAACCTTGGTCTTATTCGGTGTCGGAGAAGCGGTTTCGATGCCGCACGCCTTCTTGATGAGAACCGGCGCCGGCGGGGTCTTGGTGATGAACGTGAAGGAACGGTCTGCGTATACGGTGATCACAACTGGGATGATCAGACCGATGTCGTTCTTGGTGCGTTCGTTGAATTCCTTGGTGAAGTTCGGGATTGCAACGCCATATGCACCGAGTGCAGGACCTACAGGCGGCTGCGGAGTAGCCTTACCGGCAGGAAGCTGCAGCTTGATATAGCCAATAATTTTCTTTGCCATAGCAAATTTCCTCCATATGTGGTTTCTGACGGAAGATACAGAATGAATTTTATCTTCCTCCCACTGCGGCAGTGCTTTGCGGGAATGCGGGGAACTGCCATGCCCCAGTCATTATGGATGGACGGAATTATTCCGCCGCTTTTTTGACGTGCTTGCGCTCCAGTGTGACGGTCATGTCTCTGCCCACCGTCGGGACAACCACAGTGACCTCTTTGCCGTCGTCGGAAATGGCGGTGACGCGTCCGCTGTAGCCGCGGAACATACCGTCCACGATGTCCACATTGTCGCCGACCGCAACGCCGACGGTGGTCGTGACGCGCCCTTCCTCCGGCAAAAACGCCGCGACTTCATCATCGGTCAGCGGAACCGGCTTGGATCCGGGTCCGACAAAGCCGGTCACGCCCGTGATGTTGCGGACGATGTGCCAGGTCTCGTCGGTCATGACCATCTTGATGAATACATACGCCGGCATGATTTTGGACTCGACTTCCTTGTCGCGCGAGCCGTCCGACTCCACGACCGTTTCCGTCGGGATCCGGATGTCCGTGATGACATCCTCCATGCCGCGGTTCTTCACGATCTGCTCGAGATTCTGCTTGACCTTGTTTTCGTAGCCTGAGTACGTATGCGCCACATACCACCGCAAGCCAACATTCATTTCATTGATATCGCTCATTGCAGGCTCCTTATTTCTGGATCACAATTTTGGGGGACGAGGGGAACGGGGGAACGCGGCTTTTGAAAAAGCCTGGCAAAACTTTTTATAAAAAGAGGGAAAAATACAGTTTGCGCAAATCCGGACTACGCTTTCACCGGCTCTTTTCTGTTCCTCGGCATCCCTGTTCTTTACGAATAAAATCGGTTGGGAACTTCTGTGATCAGATGAGGCGGCTCAGTCCCACGATTGCGGCGGAGAAGCCGTAGTCGAGAAGACCGACAACGACGCTGCAGATGAGGACGCAGACGATGACCAGAATGGTATTGTAACGGACCGTTTTCGGGCTTGCCCACGCGATCTTCTTTGCTTCGGAGCGGAGAGAACGGAACCATGCGCCCATGCGCTTCCAGACAGACGGCTTATCGGACTTCGGCTTCGCGTCCTTTACCGGCTTTTCGGCAGCCTGGGTTTTCTTTTCATTTTCAGCCATTGGTTTGCTCCTTCAATAATTACTTTGTTTCTCTGTGCAAAGTGTGCTTACGGCAAAAACGGCAGTACTTGTTCAGCTCTAATCTGTCGGGGTCATTCTTCTTGTTTTTCTTGGTATCATAATTGCGCTGTTTGCATTCGCTGCAAGCAAGAGTAATCTTCACTCTCATGTTGACGGCACCTCCTGTATGAATTTCGGCGGTTGCGCGGGATTCCCGGCGTGCGCCATAGAATTTGTACCTCCCTCTGCCGGAGAGGACTCCAAAACAGGCGCTTCGCGATGACCGGCACGAAAACGCACAAAAAAAGAGCCTCCTGCGTGAGGTACCATAAGTATACCACACATTGGGGGCTCTGTCAATGGGATTTGCGAAAATTCTACAATTATAATGGGGAAAATCCGCACCGCGGGGGTCATTCCTCCTTTGGCAGCGGGGTGAGGATCGGTTTCCCGTCCGCGTCAATGAGCGGGGTCACGCCGGAGCCGTACACTAAGAGATAGGTCACGCCGGTCTCGCGATCCACAAGCAGCACGCGCCCGGTACCCATGATCACGGATCCCTCATCCTCCAGCAGCACAAAGCGTTCCTCATTCTGTTTTTTCATGGCTTCCTCCCATTATTCTGCCGTGTCGGGCAGATTTCTTTTGAGATGAGTATACCGGATTTCACGCGGTCACGCAAGAGGGATTCTGTAAAATACAGGCAAATTCCGATCTCTCAATATCTGCCGATCGGCGGTGTGACGTAATCGGGCAGCGGGCAGCGGTATTGTCCGCCGTTTTTCTGCTGCAGCTCCGCCTTTGCTTTCTCGATGGCGGCGGGATCGTCCATGGTGCGGATGGCGGCAAGGGTCATGACCTCGGCGGCGCGTTGCATGCCCTTCATGCCGATAGCGGAGCAGGCGAACGCCGTATTCTGCCACGAATGGCCGACATTGCCGAGACACGCGGTCGCCACGTGCACCATCACGGTCGGAGTCGCGTAACCCACGTCGCCGACATCCGTGGAGCCGGAGCTGTAGGCGGTCTCTTTCGCGTTGAACGGATGCACCGTGCTGTCCAGCGGTTTTTCGAGTACGTCCGCAAGGGTTTCGGGATCGAAATACGCCGAGAGCTTTTCGCGGATGCCGATCATCGTCTGGCGCGGATAGGTGTGCAGAAACCGCTTCGCGAGCGCGTAATCCTCTTCCGTCCAATCCGGCGCGCCAAGCTCCCGCATGCACTCGTCCGCAATCGCGCCGAGCACCCGGTTCGCACGGTAATCGGAAAACGCCATGGTAATCTCGTAGCGCATTTCCGTACCGGTCATGAGTGATGCGCCCTTTGCCACATCGACGACTCTGGCGAACAGCTCGTCCACCTGGCTGACCTTCGGTGCGCGCACCTCATATTTGATGACGGCGTGGCTCTGGACGACGTTCGGCGCCGTTCCGCCCGGATCGGAATACGCATAGTGAATGCGCGCCGCGTCGATCATGTGCTCCCGGAGATAGTTGCAGCCGACATTCATGAGTTCTACGGCGTCCAGTGCGCTTCTGCCGAGATGCGGCTCCGCACCCGCATGCGCCGCCACGCCGTCAAAGATGAAATTCGCGCCCATGATCGCCACACTGGAACGGGAACCGACCTCATTGATCGAGGACGGATGCCACGTATATGCGAAATCCACGTCGTCAAAGTACCCCGCACGCGCGATGAACTGCTTTGCACCGGCGCCCTCCTCCGCGGGACAACCGAAGAAGAGCACGCAGCCGTCCTTTTTCTCCCGGATGAGGTATTCCTTCAGCGCAATCGCCGCCGCGTAGCAGCCCGCGCCGAGCAGATTGTGTCCGCAGCCGTGTCCCGCGCCGCCCGGTGTGACAGGCTCGTATTCCGGCGTCGCCGCGCATTGACTGAGCCCGGACAGCGCGTCGTATTCCGCGAGAAACGCCATCCTCGGTCTGCCGGAGCCGCACACATACGACGCCACAAACGCCGTCGGTATGCCCGCGATCCCCTCTTCAATGGTAAATCCTTCCTTTTTCAGCGCTTCGATCAGCACAGCCGCGGATTTCACTTCCTCATACGCCAGCTCCGCGTATTCCCAGATCTCCCGCGCCAGCGTCGTCGCCGCATCCATCTGTGCACCCACAAGGGATTTTGTCATTTCGATATCGTTCATTTGTCGTATCCTTTCGTTGTATTGCAACAACAGCATTCCTTTTCGCAATCATCCCCGACTCCCTCCCGAGGGAGCTGTCACCGCAGTGACTGAGGGAGTCAGAAAAAGCTCTCCCATCCCAGCACTATGCCAAGACAATTTTTCGCACATTTCTGTCCTCTATCACAGAACCATACTGAGGAACCGAATCGTCGCCGGATCGCGCGGACTTGTGAAAATCTGTGCGGGCGGTCCCTCTTCCTTGATGATGCCGTCGCTGATGAACAGGACGCGGTCGGACACCTCGCGCGCGAAGCCCATTTCGTGGGTCACAATGAGAATCGTCATGCCGCTGCGGGTCAACTCCTCGATGACGTGCAGCACCTCCTTGACCATCTCCGGATCGAGCGCCGACGTCGGTTCGTCAAAGAGCATGACCTGCGGCTGCATCGCCAGCGCCCGCACAATCGCCAGCCGCTGCTTTTGTCCGCCGGAGAGCTTGCGCGGGTATTCCTCCGCCTTCTCCGCCAGTCCCACACGCGTGAGTAACGCCATCGCGTCCTCACGCGCCTTTTCCTTCGGGATCTTCTTTTCAAGAATCGGCGCGAGCGTCACGTTTTCAAGCACCGTCATGTTCGGGAATACATTGAAGTGCTGGAACACCATGCCGACCTCCTGCCGCAGCCGCATGACGTCCGCTTTTTTACCCGTCACCTCCGTGCCGTTATAAAACACCTTGCCGCCGTCCGGGATCTCCAACCGGTTTATGCAGCGCAGAAAGGTCGATTTGCCGCCGCCGGACGGACCGATGATGGACACCACCTCGCCGCGCCGGATCTCCGTGGTAATGCCGCGCAGCACCTCCAGTTTTCCGAAGTGCTTGCATAGATTTTCCGTACGAATGATTGCTTCAGTCACTGAGTGCAAACCTCCTTTCAATGAGCTGCAGAACTCTGGACAACAGGAAATTCAAAAGAAAGTAAATCGCGCCGACGATCACCAGCGACTGCAGGGCAAGAAATGTCGCGCTCTGCACCGTCTTGAAGCTCGTCATCAGCTCGCCGACAAAGAATACGGACGCCAGCGACGTGCCCTTGACGGTGGAAATGCACTCGTTGCACAGGGCGGGCAGGATGTTCTTCGTCGCCTGCGGCAGGATCACGCGGGTCATCACGTGCCGCTCCGACAGTCCGATGCTGCGCGCCGCCTCCCATTGTCCGCGATCCACGGCGCCGATCCCGGCACGGATGATCTCGGCGATAAAGGCGGACGCGTTCACAGCAAGGGCGGCGATGATGCACTGCATATCCGACAGCTCAAACGGCAGAATCTTCGGCAGCGCGATCCAGAAGAAGTACAGCTGCAAAAGGATCGGCGTACCGCGCAGAATCTCCACGTACACCTTCGTAAATCCCTTGGCGACCGGGTTCCGGCTCATGCGCAAAAGCGCGACAAGCACACCGATCAGCGTACCGCAGAACACTGTCGCCGCCGAGATCCAGAGCGTTCCCCACAGACCGGAGAGATACACCGGATAGTATTTTACAAGAATTTTGATGATCTTTTCCATATTGTTTCCGCTCAGCGGCTCCCTGTCGTTTCGATTTCGCGCTTCCTTATTCGATGCCGAGCGCCTTTGCCTCCGCCTTGTACTGTTCGTTCCATTCCGCGGGTTTGCCTGCCGCAGTCAGCTCCGCGATGCAGGTGTTCACAAATTCGCATAAGCTCTCTGTGCCGTCCATTGGCATGGCGATGCAGGTGCCGTTCATGTTCGGATCCACCGTAAACCGGTATTCCGGAATCGCCAGTCCCCCGTTTGCCGCCGCGTACAGCTCCGCGGAACCGGTCGAGCAGATGCAGACGTCCGCCTTGCCCTCCGCGACCGCTAAATATGCGTCCGTCATATTCGCCACCAGCTTGAATTCCTTACACGCGCCGCCAACATACTGGTTGTACAGCGCTTCCTGCACCGAGCCGCTCTGCGTGATCACCACGGCGTCCGCCAGAGACGCGATGTCCGTGTACTTGTCCGCGTCCTCCGTGCGCACCACAAAGCCATAGCCGGTACCGGCGGAATAATATACGTCCGACAGCCGCATCGCTTCCGCGCGGGACGGCGCATAGGCAATGGCGGAGATGGCAATGTCGTATTTGCCGTCCGCTACACCCGCCAGCACCGCCGTGAAGTCGAGGGGTGTGATCCGCAGCTCTACGCCAAGCGTATCCGCGATGTAGTTCGCGATTTCAATATCCACGCCGCGGTACTGCTCGTCGCCTGTCTTGGTCGGGTCGATGAACTCGAACGGCGCGAAATACGGCTCCGTGCACATTTCAATATAGCCCCGCGCACGAATCGCCTCCAACCGGTCATCCGATTCTTTTTTGCCGCAGGAGGTAAGGGACATGGTAAGACATGCCACACCCGCCAAAATCGCAGCCATCCATCTTCTCGCACTTTTTTTCATCTTTCCATCCATCCGTTTCCACACGTCTTCCGTTCTGCCCGTGCCGTATTTTCCCGCCGCAGCGACCCGGTCCGATACCGTTTGCCGCGCTTTGGTTTGTGCCTATAGTATATCACGCTCCGCTCAATTTGTCAATACGTTAGCGCGTTAAAGTGCTAACAAAATATAGTGCGTGCGGGGCGGGCGGATTTGGGCAATCTGTAAAAACGTCTGCACACATTCGCGTATGCATCAGGAAGCAGCGGTTTGCAGACGATTTTTTATCGGAAAACACGAAAAGAATTTCCGTTTTTGCCTTTACAAAATGCGCGAATTATGCTATAATAATATCCGACAGTGTCCATGCCGCAGTGGTCGGATTTTCACGATTCCTGCATGTCGGGAATGCTTCACCCGCCGCCGCTATGACATCGGATCCTGAATCTATAATATAAATCAAAGGTGAAGAACATGATTACCAAGGAACAGAAGCAGGCTCTTATCGAACAGTACAAGGTTCACGAAGGCGACACCGGTTCTCCGGAAGTCCAGATCGCGATCCTGACCTTCCGCATCAACGCGCTCACCGAGCACCTGAAGCAGAACAAGAAGGACCACCACAGCCGTCGTGGTCTGAACAAGATGGTCGGTCACAGACGTAACCTCCTCGGTTACCTCCAGAAGAACGACATCGAACGCTATCGTGCCATCGTCGCAAAGCTCGGTCTGAGAAGATAAGTCCCGGACAATCCCCAAAAACGCGCAGCGAATGTTACAGTGCGGGTACTGCGGTCCATCCCGTGGCACCCGCCTGTTTTCGTTTGAGCGAAAACAGCACAGGACAGCAAAAGCCACAGTTTCCTAAATCCTATACAAGGTCACGACAGCTTATCTAATATCTCCTGCACTCTCAAAATCCGTGACCGATCCCCCCAGCACAATATTCCCTGTCCCTTTTTTCAAAAGTTTTGCGGAGCTTTTTCAAAAGCGACCGTTCCCCACGCGTCCCCCCCCCCCCGCATCCCCAGGAATCAGGCCACTGAGCCTTAGCAATTACATATGCGCCTATGATGGAGTGGACGCGTATGTAACTGCTGAGCCCTGTGGTCTGTAAAATGTACATTTATTTTCGTATTTTACAGAAAGGCATCCAACCGATATGTTTGAGAATTACAGAACATTCACCTACAACCTGGCCGGTCGTCCGCTTGTGATTGAATCCGGCAAGATGGCGGGTCTGGCAAACGGCTCCGTCCTCGTCCGCTACGGCGATACCGCGATCCTCGCCTGCGCCACCGCCTCCAAGCGCCCCCGCGACGGCATCGACTTTCTGCCGCTGTCCATCGACTTTGAGGAAAGACTGTACGCTGTCGGCAGAATCCCCGGCTCGTACCTCAAGAGAGAGGGCAGACCGAGCGAAAAGGCGATCCTGACCTCCCGCGTCATCGACCGCCCCATCCGCCCGCTCTTCCCGAAGGATCTGCGCAACGACGTCGCCATTTCCCTGCTCGTCACCGCCGTGGATCATGACTGCTCGCCGGAAATCGCCGGTATGATCGGCGCGTCCATCGCCCTCGCCATCTCCGATATTCCGTGGAACGGCCCGATCGGCGGCGTGTTTGTCGGTCTCACCGAGGAGGAAGGACTCATCATCAATCCGACCGCCGAGCAGCGCGAACGCAGCTCCCTGGAGCTCACCGTCGCAGGCACCGAAAAGAAGGTCGTCATGATCGAGGCAGGCGCGAAGGAGGTCTCCGACGAGAAAATGTTTGAAGCCATCATGTTCGCGCATGAGGAGATTAAGAAGCTCGTCGCGTTCATCAACTCCATCGTCGCCGAGATCGGCAAGCCCAAATTCGCGTACCCCTCCTGCGAGATCGACCACGACCTCTACGACGCCGTCGACCAGTTCTGCCACAACGACGTTATGGCAGCGCTCGACACCGACGATAAAAACATCCGCGACGCCCGCATGCAGCCCATCACCGAAGCCGTTTACGAAAAGTTCGGCGAGGGCGATGAGGCAAAGTATAAGGTGCTCGACGAGGTGCTCTATAAAATCCAGAAGCAGATCGTGCGCCGTTGGCTCCTCGACGAGCAGAAGCGCGTGGACGGCAGAAGAATGGACCAGATCCGTCCTCTCGCCGCTGAAGTTCATCTCTTCGATCGCGACCACGGCAGCGGTATGTTTACCCGCGGTCAGACTCAGGTCATGACCATCGCCACCCTCGGTCCCATCTCCGATGTACAGATGCTCGACGGCATCAGCGAGGAAGAGACCAAACGGTACATGCACCACTACAATATGCCCGGCTACTCCACCGGCGAAGCAAAGGCTTCCCGCAGTCCCGGACGGCGTGAGATCGGTCACGGCGCACTCGCGGAACGCTCCCTCCTGCCGGTTCTGCCGTCCGTGGAAGAATTCCCGTATGCCATTCGCTGCGTCTCCGAGGTCATCAGCTCCAACGGCTCTACCTCTCAGGCATCCGTCTGCGGCTCCACTCTCGCCCTCATGGACGCGGGCGTGCCGATCAAAGCACCGGTTGCCGGTATCTCCTGCGGTCTGATCACCGAGGGCGATCGCTGGATGACCATGATCGACATTCAGGGTCTCGAGGACTTCTACGGCGACATGGACTTCAAGGTCGCCGGTACCCACAAGGGTATTACCTCCATCCAGATGGATTTGAAGATCGACGGTCTGACGCCGGAAATCATCAAGGAAGCCCTCGCCGTTACCCATCGCGGCAGAGATTACATCATCGACGAGGTGATTCTCGACGCCATCCCGGCGCCGCGCGCAGAGGTCTCCGAATATGCGCCGAAGATGACCACTATGAAGATCCCGGTCGAGAAGATCGGCGACGTCATCGGTCCAAAGGGCAAGGTCATCCAGCAGATCGTTGCGGATACCGGCGCGAAGATCGACATCGAGGACGACGGCAGCGTGTTCATCTCCGCGATCGGCAAGGACTCTGTGGACAAGGCGCGTGAGATCATCGCCGGCATCATCTTTGAGCCGGAGGTCGGCTGCATCTACGAGGGCAAGGTCACCCGCATCATCCCGATCGGCGCGTTTGTGGAATTTGCGCCCGGTAAGGAAGGCATGGTGCATATCTCCAAGCTCGACAAGAAGCGCACGGAAAAGGTCGAGGACGTATGCAACGTCGGCGACGTGATCCGCGTGAAATTCCTCGGCACCGATGAAAAGGGCAGATTCAATCTCTCCCGCCGCGACGCCATGGACGAATAATCCCACACAAACGATAATACCAACACCCCGGAGATCGATGGATTTTCCGGGGCGTTTCTTTCACAGGCTTTTTCCCCTACCCGGTTGATTTTTCACCGCTTTTGTGCTATCATAAAGAAAACCATTTGGCACCACAGGAGGTCAACAATGCTGAATAACAACAATGGCGAGATGTTTTTCCCCGGCGAGGACTGGCGTGTAGCGATCAAGAAAAAGGCGCACGCGCTGAACCAGCAGTACAATCTGCTTACCGAGGATCAGATGGAGGAGCGGCGCGCGATCCTTACGGAGCTGCTTGGGGAGCTGAACGAGGGCGTGAGCTTCAACGGTCCGATCCGCTTCCACTACGGCAGACATACGAAGATCGGTAAATACACCTTCTTCAACTTCAATTTCACCTGCCAGGACGACGGTCCTGTCGAGATCGGCGAGCACTGCGACTTTGGTCCGAACGTCACCATCACCACCGCGATGCACCCGTTTCTCCCGAACGAACGGCAGGTGCTTCGCTGCCCGGACGGAAGCGAAAAGCGGCTGTGCTGGGCAGAACCGGTCAAAATCGGCGCGAACTGCTGGATCTGCGCGAATGTGACCATCCTGCCCGGCGTGGAGATCGGCGAGGGCTGCGTGATCGGTGCGGGCAGCGTCGTGACCCGGTCGATCCCCGCGCATACGCTTGCCGCCGGGAATCCGTGCCGTGTGATCCGGGAGCTGACCGAGGCGGATTCCATGAAAAACCGCCCGGAGCTGCTTGGCGACTGTGCGGTGATCGAGTAATACGCGCATAGCGGAACACCGCGGTGGATTTCTATCCTATCTGCCGCGGCGTTTTTTTCTTACAAAAAGTTAAGATTCTCTAAAATTTACACCCGCGCCCTTGCAATCCGCCGCGCGGTTTCGTATACTATTATAGATAATGAAATCCCACGGAGGACAGGACCTTGGCTGACAATCGCAGCACCCATCAGAACGACAACGGCGCAATGCCTCTGAAGCCGGACGGCACGCCGTATACGATAGAGGAAATCCGACAGATTCAGGCATACCGCAAGGCGATGGCGGCAAAACGGGCAAACGCGGCGCAAAACGGCGCCAATTCCGCCAAGAATCGTGCGCAGGGGACACAAAGTCCGCAGACCACGCGTCCATTGCAGAATCCGCATATCGCGCAAAACGGACAAGCAGACAGACAGGCACCGGCACGACCGCAGCCAAGGCAGCCGGAGGTCACCTATCGCCGCCGTAAGCCGGACAAGCCAAACCCGGCGATCCTGCTCTTTATAGTGGTCGCGCTCGCCATCTCCGTCATCGGAGTCACGCAGATCGTGAAAAATCAATCCGGCGTACCGGAAACGGAGACAAAGCAGACCCAGCCGCTGCCCGGTGTATCGGATTCCTCCGAAAACGGCGGCACCACCTCGGACACAAGTGTTGATGCCGACACGGAAACCGCCGCCGCAGAGCCGGAAATGCTATGGAACACGGTGACAGTCGCCGCGGACGAGCTGTGGAAGGGCGATCTGATTCTTGTGAACTACAATTACGCCTATCCGGACGCAGACACCATCGCCGTTAAAACCGTCTACGGCAACAAGAGCGCGTCGTATCAGGTATCGAACACGAATATTGCGCTGACGGACAAAGCGCTCGCGGCAATGAACGCGATGGCGGACGCCTTTTTGGCGGAAACCGGCTCGTCGGAGATGATCATTGTCAGCGGTTACCGAAACACGGAGGACCAGCGGCGTATTTACACCGACCGCGTCGCGTCGCAGGGGGAAGAAATGGCTGCGCTGTACGTGGCGACGCCGGCCTACAGCGAACACCATACAGGCCTTGCGATGGATCTTTCGTTCTATACCAGGGACGGCAAGTCGGTGGCAGTGGAGGACTACGAGTACGGCGCGTGGATCGACGAGCACTGCGCGGAATACGGCTTTGTCCTGCGCTATCCGTCCGACAAGATCGACATCACGAAAATCGGCTACGAATCGTGGCACTACCGCTATGTCGGCATTCCGCACGCCGCCGTTATGATGGATCGCAACCTCTGTCTGGAGGAATACATCGACGAGGTCAAAAAATACACGACCGAGACGAATTTTCTCTGGGTACAGCCCGACGGCTCCGTGGCGACCGTTTCCCCGGACGCCGCGCCGAACGAAGGCTATCTCATCTATTACGTTCCCAAATCCGCCGTCGGCGACACCGAGATCAAAATCCCGCGCGGCAATCGTTTCCAGAACTACACGATCTCCGGCAACAACGTGGACGGCTATATTGTGACCGTGACTTTGGGATAAAAGAATAAGATGCGTCTCCACAAAAAATCATGTTATTCTTCAACGAAATTCCCGCATGACTTCATATGATTGTCACATTGGGGCAGTATACTATAGGCACAAAGAAAGAGGAGCAAAAAACAAAAACAAACCGGTTGCAGCGACCGAGACGCTCCTCGAGGAAAGGAATAGTAGTATGAAAGAATTCTATGAAAACGACAATCTGAATGAGAACGAAAATACCTCTGGAGAAAACCAGAACGTGAACAATAGCACGAACACCACCCCTGAAGCCACACCAGTCATAAGCGACAACGCAGGTACAAACGGTACGCAGCACACGGAATCCACCGCAGGCGACCACGGTACGGTACAGAACACCGCGCCGCACGCACCGGTCGAAAATCCGTATCTCTCGGGAGGCACCGCACAGAACAGCACGCAGCAGAACCCCTATCAGGCGCAGCAGCACAACGGTATGCCGTATACCCCGTACGGAAACAGCACGCAGAACAATGCCGGACAGCAGAATCCGTATCAGGCACAACAGAGCCAGAATCCGTACGGTCAGTACCAGCAGTACCAGCCGCATCAGGGCGAAATTTCCTATCGTCCTGCACAGCCGCAAAAAAAGGCGCATAAGAAGAGCGGCAAGTCCGGCTTCGTAGCACTGGCAGTCGTCGGCGGGATCCTGCTCTCCACCGGCTTCGGCTTCATCGGCTCCGCGCTTGGCAACCAGGTATTTGCCCCTGCACAGACAGTCATCGGCGGCGATACCACTGACGCCGGCACTGTTGCCAATACGCCTACCGTCATCTACAAGGGTGTGGAAACCGTCACTACCTCGACAACGGCGAACGGCGGCGACCTCACAAGCGCACAGGTCGCAGCACTCGTCAAGGATTCCGTTGTCGAGATCAATACCGAGTATACAACCGTCAGCCTGTGGTACCAATACGTATCTGGCGGTGCGGGATCCGGCGTGATCATCTCTGAGGACGGCTATATCATCACGAACAACCACGTCATCTGCGGCAGCGACGGCACGACGATCGCTGAAAAGATCACCGTCCGTCTCACCGATGGCAGCGAATACGACGCGACCGTAGTCGGCACCGACGCGGACGCGGACATCGCCATCATCAAGATCGACAAGTCCGGTCTGACCCCCGCGGTTATGGGCGACAGCGATACCCTTTCCGTTGGTGAGGACGTCATCGCGGTCGGCAACCCACTCGGTGAACTGGGCGGTTCCGTTACAAACGGCATCATCAGCGCCCTCGACCGGGAAATCTCCGTCAACGGCGTCGAGATGAACCTTCTGCAGACGAATGCGGCAGTCAACCCCGGCAACTCCGGCGGTGGTCTGTTCAACATGCGCGGTGAGCTCATCGGCGTCGTGAACGCAAAGTCCTCCGGCGACGGCGTAGAGGGTCTTGGCTTCGCGATCCCCGTCAACGACGCGCTGAACGTTGCGGAGCAGCTCATGGAATACGGCTACGTCAAGGGCAAGGTCGTCATCGGTATCAGCCTGTACGATGTCACGGACGCTTCCATGGCACGTTACCTGGGTCTGTCCGGCTACGGCACGTATATCACCGATGTCACGGCTGGCTATAACGACGACGTGCTCCAGGTTGGCGACAGAATCATCTCCGTCAACGGCGAGGAAATCAGCTCCAGCGAGGATGTAACCGCCATCGTAAAGAAAGCCTCCGTAGGCGACAAGCTCACGTTCCAGGTATCGCGCAACGGTAAGATCACGGAGGTGGAGGTCACCTGCTACGAAAAGGTGCCGGAAACCACCAATACCGAGCTGCCGATCACCAGAGGCTAAGCCAAACAAACAAAACAGGGGATCGGCTCATCACTGATCCCCATTTTCCCTTTATCTGACCCAATTTTTATCATCCGAAAGGAGCATCTGACCTATGGGATACCACATTCTCGTCGTGGACGATGAAGAAATGATCCGCAAGCTGATCTCGAAATACGCCGTTTACGAAGGACACACCGTCACCGAGGCAAAGGACGGCATGGAAGCGGTTCGCCTGTGCAGGGAGTGCAGCTTTGACATTATGATCATCGATATCATGATGCCGGAGCTGGACGGCTTTTCCACATGCAGAGAAATCCGCAAATTCTCGCAGATTCCGATCATCATGCTGTCCGCACGCGGCGAGGAATACGACAAAATCAACGGCTTTGAGCTGGGCATCGACGATTACGTCGTCAAGCCGTTCTCACCGAAGGAACTGATGCTCCGTGTGGACGCCGTTATGAAGCGCGCACAGGGGCGAGCCGGCGGAAACGCAAGCGCAGAGCAGCCGCAAAACGAAATCGTCTCCTTAGCGGACGGCGGACTCAAGGCGGATCTGACCGCGCGGATCGTGTACGTGGACGGTGTGCGCGCCGACATGACGCCGAAGGAGTATGATCTTTTCTTCTACATGCTCAAAAACAAAAACATTGCCCTGACGCGCGAAAAGCTCATCTGCGAGGTCTGGGGCTACGACTATTTCGGCGACGACCGCACGCTCGACACGCACATCAAGCTGCTGCGCAAGAGTCTCGGTAAATACGCGAAATTCATCGTGACGCTGAGAGGAGTTGGCTATCGTTTTGACCCGGACGCACAATAAACACAAAGAATCTGCCGCTCCCCGCCGTTCAATGACGATGCGCGCGCGGCTTCTGCTGACGTTCGCCGTATTCATCGTGGTGGTGATCGGAACGATGTGGCTGTTCCAGACGTTTTTCATGGACAGAATGTACCACACCGTCAAGCTGCGGGAGCTGCACCGGGGCGCTGTCGAAATGGAAGAAGCGATCGCTGCCTATGACGCTGTATCGAAAGCGGACACAGCGGTATCGGAGGACAATGTGCAAGCCGTAGAGGAAAATTTGCGCAATACAGCGGCGTCGGTTGCGCAGGAATCCAATATGTGTGTTTCGGTATTCACGATCCGGCAGGGATACGCGACGGAGGTGATCCGGGAACACTCCAATGTGTTTTGCTTTGTCCACAACCTGCTGTCCTCCGAGCAGCTGAACCGCATTTACGTGGATGTGCAGAACGGCGGCGGCTCGTTTGAGGAGGAATTTGCGGTAGCTTCCCTCTTTCGTCCGGATGGTGAGGACGCCGACGCAGATGCCATCGCACGGACACGGAGCGTGATCCACGCGGGTATGAACGATTCCGGCGATCTGCTCTACATCATCAACATGCAGATTGCCCCGCTGAACGCTACGGTTTCGGTACTGCGGATGCAGCTGCTCCTCATTTCGGGGTTAATGGCACTGCTTGGCGCGGTATTGGCGTTTGCGCTGTCCGCGTATTTTGCGCGTCCGCTTGCAAAAATGAGCGGTGAAGCGTCCCGTTTGGCGATGGGCGACTACGATGTCCACTTCGACGGCGGCAATTGCAGCGAGACGGTGCAGCTTTCGGAGACCTTGAACCGCGCGGCACAGGAGCTGTCCTCCCTCGACAAGATGCAGAAGGATCTCGTGGCGAACATTTCCCACGACTTGCGCACGCCGCTGACGATGATTTCCGGCTACAGCGAGATGATCCGCGATCTGCCCGGAGAAGCGACGCCGGAAAATATGCAGGTGATCATCGACGAAACAGCGCGGCTGACCTCGCTGGTAAACGATATGCTGGAGGTATCGCGGCTCCAAAACGGCGCTGTGGTGCTCCATCCGGCGCGGTTTGATCTGACAGAGGTATTGCGCGAGACCATCGACCGATATGCGCGTCTGCGGGAGCGCGAGGGCTATGACATCCGTTTCGAGGGAACCGTGGATACGCCGGTCTATGTGAACACGGACCGCGAGCGGATCCTGCAGGTGGTTTACAATCTGGTGAACAACGCGGTGAACTACGCCGGAGACGATCGTCAGGTGATCATTCGCCAGGACGTCACGCCCACCGAGGTCACCATCTCCGTCATCGATCACGGCATAGGAATCCCCGAGGACAAGCTGCCTCTGGTTTGGGAGCGTTACTACAAGGTCCATGATTACCACAAGCGCGCCAATATGGGCACCGGTCTGGGACTGTCCATCGTCAAAAACATTCTCGTGCTGGCAAACGCCCGCTTCGGCGTTCAATCCACCCCCGGCGCTGGTTCCCGCTTCTGGTTTACTCTGCCCGTTGCGTAAATACTATCGTTTTTGGGAGGAACGGGGGGGAACGCGGCTTTTGGAAAATGGAAGAATGCCAAGGCATTCTTCAGGAGAAATCAAAGATTTCTCCCAGCTCCTCATAAAAGTTCTTGCCAGGCTTCTTTCAAGAAGCCGCGTTTTCCCCCCGTTCCCCCTTGCGACTTACAGTCTCTCTTGAATAGTGGAAACCAGGTCTAAGGATTCCCACGGCACGTTCAGGTCTTCGCGACCCATGTGGCCATAGGAGGCAAGATCCCCGTAGATCGGACGGCGCAGGTCGAATCTCGCGATGATGGCGGCGGGACGCATATCTACCAGCTCCATCACCAGCTGCTCCAGCACCGCGTCAGAACGGATCCCCGTACCGAAGGTATCCACGCGAACGGACACCGGATGCGCCACACCGATCGCGTAGGCAATCTGCACCTCGCACTTCCGTGCTGCACCCGCGGCTACCAGATTTTTCGCAATATACCGCGCCATGTAGGATGCGCTGCGGTCCACCTTTGTCGGATCCTTGCCGGAGAAGCAGCCGCCGCCGTGACGCGCGTATCCGCCGTAGGTATCCACGATGATCTTGCGCCCGGTCAGACCGCTGTCGCCCATAGGTCCGCCGATCACGAACCGTCCTGTTGGGTTCACGTACACCTTTGTCTCCGCGTCGAACATCGTTTCCGGCACGATCGGCAGGATCACCTCGCGCAAAATGTCCTCGCGAATCTGGGAAAGCGCCACATCCGGATCGTGCTGTGACGATACCACCACCGTGTCCACCCGCACCGGACGGTCGTTCTCATCGTATTCCACCGTCACCTGCGTCTTTCCGTCCGGTCGCAGATACGGCAGAATCCCCAATTTGCGCACCTCCGTCAGCTTCTTCGCCATCGCGTGGGCGAGAGAGATCGGCAGCGGCATAAGCTCCGGCGTCTCGTCGCAGGCGTAGCCGAACATCAGACCCTGGTCGCCGGCGCCTGTGTCAAATGCATCCGTGTCCGCGCCGTCCTTTGCCTCCATGGACTTGTCCACACCAAGCGCGATGTCCGGCGACTGCTCATGGACTGAGTTGATCACCGCGCACGTCGTGCCGTCAAAGCCGTACTTTGCCCGGTCGTAGCCAATGTCCAGAATTGTCTTGCGCACCACGGACTGTATGTCCACGTATGCTTGCGTTGTGATCTCGCCCATGACCATTACCAGACCCGTCGTGCAGGTCGTCTCACATGCCACGCGGGACATAGGATCGGCGCGCAGCATCTCATCGAGGATCCGGTCGGAGATCTGGTCGCAGATTTTGTCGGGATGCCCCTCGGTCACGGATTCACTCGTAAATAAACGTCTCATATTTCCTCCAAAATGGTATTTTTCCAAACAAAAAGCTCTCATACCGCACAGCATGAGAACCGGAATATAGTATCGATTCACCATTCTCATCTGTCAGGAATTGGCACCTTGTCGCGCGATTGCGTGATAGGTTGCCGGGCATCGCAGGGCCAGTCCCTCCGCCGCTCTTGATAAGAAAGTTCGTATGTTAAGGCTTCTTGATTTGATAATATAGTATACCATATTTCCGCATGCATTGCAATGGCGTATCCGCACGATCTTTGTCTCTGTTTCGTAGCGCATTTCGCCAATACATACAAAAAAGACGCGAACTGTCCCATTTGCAGACAGTTCGCGCTTTTTTGTATTGCAGCACAATGGCATATCCGTCACTGCAGCGTGAAATTGCCGTCGAGTACGAGGAAGAAGTAGAGCAGGCAAACGATCATGAGAACGGCGGAGATCACGGGTACGAAGATGCTGCGTCTGCTCTTCGCCTTAGCCATTGCCTCTGTGGAAGCATTTTCCATGCCGGCAGACGCGCGCTTTTGCAAAAATCCGGCGGAGACGAGGGCGTTTGTCACCGGCTTGTACAGCAGAAATACAACGGCGCTGTTGAAAACCGTTTTCGTCACGTTGAACGGCAGCAGGACGGTCGGAATCATAGCGAGCACCTCCGCTGTCTGGACGTGCATATATGCCGGTGTGATGACACAGTTTGCTGCGATCATGACCGCCACCGTAGCCACAGACGCCGCAATGGTCCCAACAACGGCGCCGCGCATGGTTCTGTGTCTGTGATAAATGGCGCTGCCGATGCAGACATACGTCATGCTGGACAAGAGATTCATGACCAGACCGTACACACCGGTCGAGCTGATGGTGACCAGCTCCACAAGGCAAACGATGGCGACCATGGCAGCGCCCGCGACCGGTCCGAGACTCATCGCCCCGACTGCCATCACCGCGTCCTTCAGCTCAAACGACAGAAAGGACACGCGGAAGTGGAACAGCACACAGCAAATGTAGGCAAACGCGGCAAACACGCCGCAAGCAACGATGGTTTTCAGTTTTTCACGCGATTTGGTTTGTGCATTCATAGCAATTCACTCCTATATTTGGTAAATATAAGGAGAAAAAGTCCCCGATCGCCATGGAAAATCCACAGAATCGGGGACTTACGCGGAATTGGTACTTTTGTTCCAATTCCAATTCTCCCGTCCGGACTGTCACCGTCGGTGCAGGAATCACACCTGCTCGGCACACGCTTCGTGCGTCACGCATTCACGTATGTTCGCGGACTATACCGCCGGTAAGGAATTGCACCTATCCCCGAAATTTTTGGTTTCCTTGCGGATGCGCCGTGGTCCTTGACGCATGGGCTGCTCCAGGCGGTCTCAGACCCGCGCTTCCTTATTATTCGATATTCGCGATGAACTTATCCATCGCGGTCTGCATGGTCGGCTCCATCTTCGCGAACTTGGAGGCAAAATCGGCGTTCTGCGTCGTGGTCAGACCGGACAGCGTGCCGAACAGACCGCCCCAGTTGTACGCCACAGACTGGTCGATGGTACGATTGGCGAGGATGATCGTGAGCATATCGCGGCTTTCCTCGTCGCTCATATATTTTCTCTGGAGCGCCACATCGAAATACGCCGGCGTCAGAGTCTTTGTGCTCTCGAACGCCATCGCTTCCAGAACAAAGCCGGTGTCCGCGACGTTCTGATTGGAAACCGGAATCGTGACCGTGGAGCAGTTGCCGTGGTTGATCGTCGTCCAATACTCGCTCTGCGCTTCGTCCAGCTTCGGCAGCGGCAGGAGTCCGTATTCGCTTTCCATGTCGCGCATCAGGGTGTAGGTCAAGAGACCCGCCACATAGAAGAGCGCGAGATCGTTGCGGAAGTTGCCGCGGATGAGGTCGCTCCACACGTTGGTATACGTGCTCTTCGCACGTTCTACGACGAGGGTGGAGTTTTTATCCTGCTGGATCCGCAGAATCTGTTCGATGACGGAATAGACCCGGTCGGTCGGCTGCTGGATGACGGGCATGTCGTTTTCATCCTTCACGATGAAGTGTTCACCGGAAGAGAAGAACAAAAACGGCGTGTTTTCGCTGGCGCCGACGGTTCCCCAGAGGTCGTTGTCGTCCATCTGACCATTGCCGTCGAGATCCTGCGCGACAGCGGACGACATGGCGTAGTAGGCGTCGTACGTCCACTTACCCGCACGTACCGTATCGTACGGCATTTCAAAGCCGTTGTTCTCCATCAGCACCTTGTTGAAAAAGACCGCCCAGGTGGCGTTGTTGTCCATGATGTTGATGTCGCCCATGGCATTGAACAGCTTGCCGCCGATGGATAGATCCTTCACGATTGTAGAATCCCACCAATCCTTGGAAAGATCCAGGTTTTCGACCTTATCTAGGTCATACAGCACGTTTTTCGGGATAATGGCTGCGGATTCCATGAGACTGAGCATGGCGACCTGGTAGGTATCGTCCCCACTTTGCACCAGCTTATCGATCGTGGTATCCATATCCTCGCCGCTGCCGCACGGCGTTTCAGAAATGGTGAAGTTGTACTTATCGGCAAGGGTCATGTTCCGGTTGTACACAGCGTCGTTGATGACCTCGCCGGTTTGTTCCGCGGAATAAATCTCGACGGAATAGTTGTTGGCGTTGCGCTCTTTGCCCATGACATAGAAATGAAAATCCGTACCGGCAAAATCCTTGTCCGGCAGACCGCTTGTAACCTCGGGTTCGGTTTCTGTTTCTGTTTGGGACTCCGTTTCGCCGCTGCTCTGCCTTGTCTCCGTCGTATCGGAATCGGTTTCAGTCTTTCCGCAGGAGGCAAGTGGAAGCAGCATGGCGAAGGTAAGCAGAACCGCCAAATTTCTTCTGAGCATAATACTATTCTCCATGACGCAAAGCAAGGCTGACAGGTAGCCTATCAGCCTTGTATGGTTTCCCGCGATTGCACCTTCCGGTGAAATCACGGTTATGAACGGCAATTAGCCTTCGATTTCGGCAACGACGCCGGAACCAACGGTACGACCGCCTTCACGGATAGCGAAACGCAGACCCTTTTCGATAGCGATGGGGGTGATGAGCTCAACTTCCATGTTTACGTTGTCGCCCGGACGGCACATTTCAACGCCTTCAGGCAGCTTGATGGTGCCGGTAACGTCGGTGGTACGGAAATAGAACTGCGGTCTGTAACCGGAGAAGAACGGCTTCTGACGTCCGCCTTCCTTTTCAGTCAGAACGTACACCTGACCAACGAACTTGGTGTGCGGATGAATGGTGCCGGGCTTGCAGAGAACCTGACCTCTTTCAATACCCTTCTTGTCGATACCACGGAGCAGCAGACCTACGTTGTCGCCAGCTTCAGCGGAGTCGAGGAGCTTACGGAACATTTCAACGCCGGTGATAACGGTGGTCTTTCTTTCGTCAGTCAGACCGATGATTTCAACGGTGTCGCCCATCTTAACGGTACCACGCTCAACTCTACCCGTAGCAACGGTACCACGGCCGGTGATGGAGAATACGTCCTCAACCGGCATCAGGAACGGCAGGTCAGCCTTTCTGTCCGGAGTCGGGATGTAGTCGTCAACAGCGTCCATGAGCTCGTGGATGCAAGCGTATTCGGGAGCGTTCGGGTCGGTGGAAGTGGATTCCAGAGCAACACGAGCGGAACCGCGGATGATCGGAATATCGTCGCCCGGGAAGTCGTACTCGGAGAGCAGTTCGCGGATTTCCATCTCAACGAGCTCAAGGAGTTCTTCGTCGTCAACGAGGTCGGTCTTGTTCATGAAAACAACGATAGCCGGAACGCCAACCTGACGAGCGAGCAGGATGTGCTCACGGGTCTGCTGCATCGGACCGTCGGAAGCTGCAACCACGAGGATCGCGCCGTCCATCTGAGCAGCACCGGTGATCATGTTCTTAACGTAGTCGGCGTGGCCGGGGCAGTCCACGTGAGCGTAGTGACGCTTAGCGGTTTCGTATTCAACGTGACGGGTGTTGATTGTGATACCACGGGCTCTTTCTTCCGGAGCGTTGTCGATCTGGTCGTATGCCATGAACTCAACTTTACCGTTGTTCAGAGCAAGAACCTTGGTGATAGCAGCAGTCAGAGTGGTCTTACCGTGGTCAACGTGGCCGATGGTACCAATGTTGACATGGGGTTTTGTCCGTTCAAATTTTTCCTTTGCCATTTTGGAAAGCCTCCTGAAATGAAATTATTTTTGTTTTTTAGGAAATACGATTGTGGATGCACACGGCAAATGCCGCGCGCATCGCATAGGGTATCTCAAAAGAAAGTCATGCAAACGGAAGCGGTGCGGTCCGGCATACGGCAGACAGAGCATCCGCCGTGCGCCAATACTACATTACTTGCCGCTGCGCGCCTTGATGATGGATTCGTGAACGCTCTTCGGCACCTCAGCGAAGTGATCCGGCTCCATGGAGTAGGTACCACGACCCTGGGAACGGGAACGAAGAACGGTAGCGTAGCCGAACATCTCAGACAGCGGGATGAACGCAGTGATCTGGAACGCGCCGAAGACGTTTTCCATGGACTGGATCTGACCGCGTCTCTGGTTGATGTCGCCGATAACGTCGCCCATGTATTCTTCCGGGATAACGACGACGACCTTCATGATCGGCTCGGTGAGGACGGGATCTGCCTTCTGCATCGCATCCTTGAACGCCATGGAACCGGCGATCTTGAATGCCATTTCAGAGGAGTCGACCTCGTGATAGGAACCGTCGTACAGGTTGACCTTCACGTCCACGACGTTGTAGCCGGCGAGAACACCATTCTGCATCGCGCTTTCGATACCTGCCTGTACAGCGGGGATATATTCCTTCGGGATCGCGCCGCCGACGACGGTATTCTCGAATACGAAGCCTGCGCCGGGTTCGTTCGGTTCGATACGGATCTTAACGTGACCGTACTGACCCTTACCACCGGACTGGCGGGCGTATTTGAGATCGGATTCAGCGGGACGACGGATGGTTTCTTTATAGGCGACCTGCGGACGACCTACATTTGCTTCCACCTTGAATTCGCGGAGCAGACGGTCAACGATGATTTCCAGATGGAGCTCGCCCATACCGGCAATGATGGTCTGACCGGTGTCCTCGTCGGTGTAGGTGCGGAAGGTCGGGTCCTCTTCAGCAAGCTTTGCGAGAGCGATACCCATCTTTTCTTCACCGGCCTTGGTTTTCGGCTCGATGGCGACGCGGATAACAGGTTCCGGGAATTCCATGGACTCAAGGACGATCGGGTTCTTTTCATCGCAGAAAGTGTCGCCGGTCGTGGTGTTCTTGACAGAAACAACGGCAGCGATATCGCCGGCGTAGCAGGTGTCAATGTCCTTACGATCGTTGGCGTGCATCTGGAGGATACGACCGAAACGTTCTCTTGCGCGCTTGGTGGGGTTGTACGCGGTCTGACCGGTCTGGATCATACCGGAGTATACGCGGAAGAAGCAGAGCTTTCCGACGTACGGGTCGGTCATGATCTTGAACGCGAGAGCCGCGAATGGTTCCTCGTCGGAGGAATGACGAACCTCTTCTTCCTCGGTCACGGGATTGATACCCTTGATCGGGGGAATATCGGTCGGCGCGGGCATATAGTCCACGATTGCGTCGAGGAGCTTCTGTACGCCCTTGTTCTTGTACGAGGTACCGCAGATCACGGGTACGAACTTATTGGCGATGGTGGCGCGACGGATAGCAGCCTTTACGTCATCGGTGGTAAATTCCTCACCCTCGATGTACTTCTCGAAAAATTCCTCATCGGATTCCGCGAGGGATTCGAGCATAGCAGCGTGATACTCTTCCGCCTTGCCGCGCATATCCTCCGGAATGGGTTCTACGCGCATATCCTTGCCGAGTTCATCGTAGTAAATATCGGCTTCCATGTTGATCAGGTCAATGATCCCACGGAAGGTTTCCTCAGCCCCGATGGGAAGCTGAATCGGAACAGCGTTGGCTTTGAGACGTTCCTTCATCATATCTACGACATGGTAGAAGTTTGCGCCCATGATGTCCATTTTGTTGACGTACGCCATACGGGGAACGCCGTATTTGGTGGCCTGTCTCCAAACGGTTTCAGACTGCGGTTCAACGCCGCCCTTTGCGCAGAATACGGTTACAGAGCCATCGAGCACACGGAGGGAACGCTCAACTTCAACGGTGAAGTCGACGTGACCGGGGGTGTCGATGATATTGATGCGCGTATTCTTCCAGAAGCACGTGGTCGCCGCGGAGGTAATGGTGATACCTCTTTCCTGTTCCTGTTCCATCCAGTCCATGGTCGCGGAGCCCTCGTGGGTTTCGCCGATCTTATGGGTCTTTCCGGTGTAGAACAGAATGCGTTCCGTAGTGGTCGTCTTACCGGCATCAATGTGTGCCATGATACCGATGTTCCGGGTACGCTCAAGTGAATAATCCCTTGGCATATTGCATTCATTCTCCTTTACGAATGGGGCGAGTGGAGCGAACGATCCATGGTGGCGCGGCGCCTCGCAGCATCACGCGGCACGAAGCTTTGGATCGCCCAAAAGTAGGTTGTTTATGAAAAATTGTACGATTGCTTGGGAAATCCGAAATTGACGGGTGGCAGTCCGATCAATAACGGAAGTGTGCGAACGCCTTGTTGGCTTCCGCCATTCTATGGGTCTCTTCCTTCTTCTTGAACGCGCCGCCGGTGCTGTTCTTGGCGTCCATGATCTCCGCGGCTAAGCGGTCCGCCATGGTCTTTTCACCTCTGGTGCGCGAGAAGGCTACGAGCCAACGCAGACCAAGGGTCTGACGTCTCTCGGGACGGACTTCCATAGGAACCTGGTAGTTGGAGCCGCCGACACGACGAGCCTTGACTTCCAGCGTAGGCATAATGTTTTCAAGGGCTTCCGTGAAAACTTCCAGCGGATTCTGACCGAGCTTGGTTTCGATGATGGCGAAAGCGTCATACACGATCTTCTGCGCGACGCCTTTTTTGCCGTCGTACATGATATTGTTCACCAGCTTGGTAACGAGCTTGGAATTGTACAGCGGATCCGGTAAAACATCTCTTTTTGAAATCTGACCTCTTCTAGACACTGTTCTTCCCTCCTTCATGAAAATTATGATATCACAGGTACTCGAAAGAAATCTTCCGTAAGTGCGGACCAGACTCGGAACATTTATTACGCATAAAGGTTACGATGTGGGTACACACAAACGAGGCTTGGTGCGCGATTATTTCTTCGGTCTCTTTGCACCGTACTTGGAGCGGGACTGCTTCCGGTTGGCAACGCCCTGGGTATCGAGCGTACCGCGGATGATGTGGTAACGTACACCAGGCAGGTCACGTACACGACCGCCGCGGATGAGAACCACGGAGTGTTCCTGCAGGTTATGACCGATGCCGGGGATGTAGCAGAGCGCTTCCATACCGTTGGTGAGACGAACCTTCGCGATCTTACGGATAGCGGAGTTCGGCTTCTTCGGGGTACGGGTTTCAACCTTGGTGCAAACGCCGCGCTTCTGCGGTGCGTGCTGATCCGTGTTCGCCTTCTTCAGAGAGTTGTAGCCCTGCTGGAGAACAGGCGCCTTGGACTTGTAAATCTTGTCGGTTCTGCCCTGCTTTACGAGCTGGTTAAATGTCGGCATTGTTTTTCCTCCTTCTTTGCGTAATAAACGATGATATACCGATCGCCGGGCGAGATGAGACCCGGTTTTCGTGTGCAGCGCACAGGAATAGACAGACTACCCCAAATGCGTACAATTGATTATATCAAATGCGACCCGATTTGTCAAGGCGTTTATCCATCTTTACGCATATTCTCCCAATTGCACAGGTTTTATACAAGATTCCCCCATGTTTTATGGACTATTTTCAGGTACACGTTTTTCGACAGGTCTCCGCACGCCTTGTTTTTTTATCCGACACGCGAAATTCCGGTTAACGCGCAGGTGGGAAGCGTCACTTCCCGTTTTCGGTGAACTGTCGCTTCCCACGCGTCTCAGATTGCTATATATAATAATGTAGACTTCAGTCGTTGTCGACAGATTCTCAGTCGTTGTCGACAGATTCTCAGTCGTTGTCGACAGATTCTCAGTCGTTGTCGACAGATTCCGTGGTGGCTTCCTCGATATCGTCCTCCGCGTCGGATTCGGATTCCACAGCGGCTTCAGCTACCGTATCGTCGTCCTCCTCGGGGATGGTATCGTCGGCTTCCTCTTTGGCTTCCGCGTCGAGTGCTGCGTCGATGGCGTCGTCCTCAGCGGCTTCATCGGGCGTCTCCTCAATCGGAGCGTCGTCTTCATCGTCAAAGGCTTCGTCGTAATCGCCGTCCGCGTCATAGTCGTAATCGTCGTCGAGATCCATGTTCAGATCGAGGAACGGAGAATCCGGCTCCACGGTATGCTCGACTTCCACATCGCGATAGCACTGCATACCGGTACCTGCCGGGATAAGTTTACCGATGATGACATTTTCCTTGAGCGCGAGCAGGTGGTCGATCTTTCCCTTGATGGCTGCTTCGGTGAGGACCTTTGTGGTCTCCTGGAACGAAGCGGCGGACAGGAAGGATTCGGTCTGGAGGGACGCCTTGGTGATGCCGAGCAGGACGGATTCGCCGGTCGCCAGCATCAGATCGCGTTCGCCCTCATCAATGCGCCGCTGGATCTCTTCGTTTTCGTACATGAACTCGCCGATGTTGACCATCGAGCCGGAGAGAAGCGGCGTGCTGCCCTGGTCGAGGACACGAATTTTTCTCGTCATCTGACGGGCAATGACCTCGATGTGCTTGTCGTTGATGTTGATGGACTGCGAACGGTAGACCTTCTGTACCTCGAGGATGATATAGTTGTACACCGCGTCGATGCCGTTGATCCGTAGAATATCGGCGGGGTTCTTATCGCCCTCCGTCAGCTCCTTACCGGGATGGACGTGCTGCCCTTCCTCCACGACGATGCGCACGCCGAACGGGATCTGGTACTCGATCTTCTCAAGCGATGGATCGTCCGGGGTAATGGTGACGTTGTGGATCTTCTTCACATCCGTGATGGCGACCGTACCGGCACATTCCGCGACGATGGCGGTCTTTTTCGGCTTGCGCGCTTCAAACAGCTCCTCGACACGCGGCAGACCCTGGGTAATGTTGGCAGCCGCGACGCCGCCCGTATGGAACGTACGCATCGTAAGCTGGGTACCCGGCTCGCCGATGGACTGCGCGGCGATGATACCGACCGATTCGCCGACGTTGACGGGCTTGTCGTTCGCGAGGTCGTAGCCGTAGCAATGCGCGCACACGCCGTAGTGGGAGTGGCACTGGAGCACGGTACGGATCTGCACCTCGGTGATCCCGGCGCGGACGATGGCGACTGCCTGTTCCTCTGTGACGGGATGGTTGTCCTCGACGATGATCTCACCTGTTTCCGGGTTGACCACGTCGCCGATGACGTACCGACCGATGAGACGGTCCTTCAGGGATTCGATGACATCGTTGCCTTCCTTGATGTCGGAGACCCAGATACCATGGGTGGAGCCGCAGTCCTCCTCGCGGACGATCACGTCCTGCGCGACGTCTACGAGACGTCTGGTCAGGTAACCGGAGTCCGCGGTTTTCAGAGCCGTGTCGGACAGGGATTTCCGTGCGCCGCGGGCAGCCATGAAGTACTCGAGGATGTTCAGACCTTCACGGAAGTTCGACTTGATCGGCAGCTCCATCGTCTTACCGTTGGTTGCGAACATCAGACCACGGATACCGGCGAGCTGACGCATCTGCGTCATGGAACCACGGGCACCGGAATCGGACATCATCTTGATGGAGTTGTAGCGGTCGAAGTTTGCTTGCAGCGCGGCGACGACGTCCTTGGTGGTCTGTTCCCAAATCTCAATGACGTTGTTGTAGCGCTCCTCCTCCGTCAGTTCACCGCGGTGGAAGTGGCGCGCAATATTGTCGACCTTCTTTTCGGCGGCGGCAACGAGAGCGTACTTTTCCTTCGGGATGATCATATCGGCAACGGAGATGGAAATGGACGCGCGGGTGGAGTATTTATAGCCCATCGCCTTGATGTTATCGAGCATGGCGGCGGTGGTGGCGAAACCGTGGTTTTTGATACAGCGGTCGATCATGTTGGACAGCTCCTTGGAGCCGCAGGTGAACATGATTTCAAGGTCAAATGCCTTTTCGGGATCGCTTCTGTCCACGTAGCCAAGATCCTGCGGGATCGGATTGTTGAATATGAGTCTGCCGAGCGTGGCGTCGATGACACGGGACTGCATCATGCCGTCGACTTCCTTTTCCACGCGCACCTTGATCGGGGCATGGAGACCGAGCAGTCCGTTTTCGTACGCCATCATGGCTTCGTCGAAGTTGCGGAACACCTTGCCTTCGCCGGGTTCGCCTGCCTTGTCGATCGTGAGGTAGAAGGAGCCAAGCACCATATCCTGCGACGGCACGGTGATGGTATGACCGTCCACGGGCTTTAAGAGGTTGTTCGCGGAGAGCATGAGGAACCGGGCTTCCGCCTGTGCCTCGGAGGACAGCGGGACGTGCACCGGCATCTGGTCGCCGTCGAAGTCCGCGTTGAAGGCCTTACACACGAGCGGGTGGAGCTTGATCGCCTTACCCTCGACGAGCACCGGCTCGAACGCCTGGATGGACAGTCTATGCAGCGTCGGCGCACGGTTGAGTAGCACCGGATGCCCCTTGATGACATTCTCCAGCGCGTCCCACACGTCCGGATTGACCTTTTCGACCTTCTTTTTCGCTTCCTTGATATTGGACGCCTTGCCGGTCTCCACGAGCCGCTTCATGACGAACGGCTTGAACAGCTCAAGCGCCATTTCCTTCGGCAGACCGCACTGGTAGATCTTCAGATCCGGACCCACGACGATAACGGAACGACCGGAATAGTCGACACGCTTGCCGAGCAGGTTCTGACGGAAACGACCCTGCTTACCACGGAGCATTTCGGAGAGCGATTTGAGCGGGCGGTTGGACGGACCGGTGACCGGTTTGCCGCGTCTGCCGTTGTCGATAAGAGCGTCCACGGCCTCCTGGAGCATACGCTTTTCGTTCCGGATGATGATATCCGGCGCGTGCAGCTCGGTGAGTCTTCTCAGACGGTTGTTTCGGTTGATCACACGGCGATAGAGATCGTTTAAGTCGGAAGCCGCGAATCTGCCGCCGTCGAGCTGTACCATCGGGCGGATATCCGGCGGGATGACCGGGACGATGTCCATGATCATCCACTCGGGCTTGTTGCCGGATTTGCGGAATGCCTCGACGACCTCCAGGCGCTTGACGATGCGGATCTTCTTCTGACCGGTCGCCTGATCGAGCTCTTCCTTGAGCTGTTCGGAGAGCTTTTCGATATCAAGCTCGGCAAGCAGCTCCTTGATCGCCTGTGCGCCCATGCCGACGCGGAAATCGTTTTCATACCGGTCGTAGGCGGCGCGATATTCGGACTCCTTGAGCAGCTGGTACTTCGCGAGCGGCGTTTCACCGGGATCGATCACGATATACGATGCGAAGTAGAGCACCTTTTCGAGCAGGCGCGGGGAAATATCCAGCAGCAGTCCCATGCGGGAGGGAATCGCGCGGAAATACCAGATATGGGACACAGGAGCGGCAAGCTCAATATGACCCATGCGTTCGCGGCGCACCTTTTTCTGCGTCACCTGTACGCCGCACTTTTCGCAGATCTTGCCCTTATGCCGGATGCGCTTATACTTTCCGCAAAGGCATTCCCAGTCCTTGGTAGGGCCGAAGATACGCTCGCAGAAAAGCCCGTCACGTTCCGCCTTCAGGGTACGATAGTTGATGGTCTCCGGCTTCTTCACTTCCCCAAACGACCACGAACGGATCATTTCGGGAGAAGCCAGACCGATCTTTATTGAATCAAACACATTGCGTTCCATCAGCAGTATACCTTCTATATATAAATCTGGTCCGGCGCGCTGTCTCGTTTTTGGTCTTTCCACGACAGCGCGTACCGTGCGGGCATATCTCAGAATTCATCGTCCATGCCGTAGTCGTCGAATTTGCCGCTCTTTTCCTGCGCGAACAGCTCATCATCGTCCGGCTCCATGAGCTCGTCGTCGGGATTTTCGTCGGTGTAGGAGTCGTACAGATCATCCGTTTCGACCGTGGAGCCCACATCGTCCTCGGTGACGTCGTTTTCATCGGACACAATGTTCGGTTCGGGAATATCCTCCTCGCCGAGCTTGGCAAGTTCGATCTCCTCGCCGGCTTCATCGAGCACGCGCATGTCGAGACCGAGAGACTGCAGCTCCTTCACAAGCACCTTGAAGGATTCCGGCACGCCCGGCGTCGGGATGTTCTGCCCCTTGACGATCGCTTCATACGTCTTGACACGACCGATGGTATCGTCGGACTTGACGGTCAGGATCTCCTGCAGCGTATAGGCGGCGCCGTATGCCTCGAGCGCCCAGACCTCCATTTCGCCGAAACGCTGACCGCCGAACTGCGCCTTGCCGCCGAGCGGCTGCTGGGTGACGAGGGAGTACGGACCGGTGGAACGCGCGTGGATCTTATCGTCGACGAGGTGGTGGAGCTTGAGGTAGTACATGATGCCGACTGTGACCGGGTTGTCGAACGGGACGCCGGTTCTGCCATCGTAGAGGATCGTCTTGCCGTCTACGATTTTGAGTCTGCCGTCGCGGCGCAGTTCTTCCTTATATTCCGCGTTGTCGGCTTCTTCCGGTGTCAGCGGACGGAGCACTCTGCCGCCGGCGCGGTCGAAGGTTTCCTCAAAGAGCTTTTTACCGTTGGTATTTTCGTTCGGCAGCACGTCGCGATCCATGTTTGCCATGGTCATGCATTCGGAGATGTCTCCCTCCGACGCGCCGTCGAATACGGGGGTCATGATCTTCCAGCCGAGCTTGCGGGCGGCGATGCCGAGATGCACCTCGAGCACCTGTCCGATGTTCATACGGGACGGCACGCCCAAGGGGTTCAGCACGATATCAAGCGGTGTGCCGTCGGGTAAGAACGGCATATCCTCCGGCGGGAGAATACGGGACACGACACCCTTGTTGCCGTGACGACCCGCCATCTTATCGCCGACGGAGATCTTCCGCTTCTGGGCGATATAGACGCGCACGACCTTGTTGACTCCCGGCGGCAGCTCGTCTCCGGCTTCGCGTGAGAACACCTTGACGTCCACAATGATGCCCTGTTCGCCGTGCGGTACACGGAGAGAGGTATCGCGGACTTCTCTTGCCTTTTCGCCGAAGATGGCGCGCAGCAGTCTTTCCTCCGCGGTCAGCTCTGTTTCGCCCTTCGGCGTGACCTTACCGACCAGAATATCCCCGGCGCGCACCTCGGTACCCTTTTTGATGATACCTTCCTGGTTCAGATCCTTCAGCGCGTCCTCGCCGACGTTCGGGATCTCGCGGGTGATCTCCTCCGGTCCGAGCTTGGTGTCTCTCGCCTCGTGGGAGTATTCTTCAATATGGATAGAGGTATATACGTCGTCGCGGACGAGCCGTTCGTTCAGAAGGACCGCGTCCTCGTAGTTGTAGCCTTCCCAGGTCATGAAGCCGATGAGGGCATTCTTGCCGAGCGCGACCTCACCCTGGCTGGTGGCGGGACCGTCCGCGATGATCTGACCGGCTTCCACGCGTTCGCCCTGGGAGACGATTGGGCGCTGGTTGACGCAGGTACCCTGGTTGGAGCGTTTGAATTTGATGAGACGGTAGGTATCCTTGCTGCCGTCGTCGCAGTGCACCACGATTTCGTCCGCGGTGACCGATTCCGCGAAGCCGCCATGCTCGCACACAACGACGACGCCGGAGTCCACGGCTGCCTTATATTCCATACCGGTGCCGACGATGGGGGAATCCGTGACCATGAGCGGGACAGCCTGCTTCTGCATGTTGGAGCCCATGAGCGCGCGGGAGTTGTCGTCGTTTTCAAGGAACGGGATCATAGCGGTGGCGACGGACACGACCATCTTCGGGGAGACGTCCATATAGTCCACACGCGCGGGATCGATTTCGAGGATCTCGGTCTTATGGCGGCCGGTGACCTTCTTTTTCACGAAGCACATATCCTCGTCCAGCGGTTCGTTTGCCTGTGCGACGATGTAATTGTCCTCGATATCGGCGGTCATATATTCGACCTCATCGGTGACTCTGTGGCGGACGGTACCGTCGTCCAGAGTTTCGTGCACGACCTTGCGGTAGGGCGCCTCGATAAAGCCGTACTTGGAGATTTTCGCGTAGGTAGCGAGGTAGGAGATCAGACCGATGTTCGGACCTTCCGGGGTCTCGATCGGACACATTCTGCCGTAGTGGGTATAATGTACGTCGCGGACTTCAAAGGAAGCGCGGTCACGGGACAGACCGCCGGGACCGAGCGCGGACAGACGGCGTTTGTGCGTCAGCTCGGCAAGCGGGTTGTTCTGGTCCATGAACTGGGACAGCGGAGAGGAGCCGAAAAATTCACGGATGGCGGTGACGACGGGGCGGATATTGATGAGCGTCTGGGGAGAGAGCGCCTCGTTGTCCTGGATATTCATGCGCTCCTTGACGATCTTGTCCATACGGGCGAAGCCGATGCGGAGCTGATTCTGCAAAAGCTCGCCCACGCTGCGGAGGCGGCGATTGCCGAGGTGGTCAATATCGTCCACGACGCCGACGTCATGGGAGAGGGTGAGCAGGTAGTTGATGGACGCGAGGATGTCCTCACGGGTGATATGCTTCGGGCAAAGCTCGCCGATGCGCCGTTTCGCGATGGCCTTGATCTCATCGACGTCCCCACCGGCTTCGGCAAGGATGTCCTGGAGCACATCGAGGCGGCATTTTTCGACCACGCCGCAGTCGGTGAGCGGGAAGCCAAGGATGTATTCCGGCTCCACGGTGCCGTTGGAGAACACCTTGATTTCGTTTTCGTCCCCGCGCTCGGCGTTCTCATCGCGCACGAGATAGACCTCGGAAACACCGGCGTGATCGATGGCAAGCGCGTCCTCCGCGGAGAGGGTCACGTCGGCTTCAAACAGGAGCTCGCCGGTGAGCGGGCTCACGACCGGTTTTGCCAGCGTTCTGCCGGCGATACGGTTGCCGAGCGCGAGCTTCTTATCGAACTTGTGGCGACCAACGGCGTACAGGTCGTAGCGCTTCGGGTCGAAGAAGAGGCTGTTCATGAGGATCTCGGCGGATTCCACGATGGCGGGCTCGCCGGGACGGAGCTTTTTATAGATCTCCTTCAGGGCCTCGTCGCGGATGGAGGTCTTATTGTCGATCGCCTCGCGTTCGCAGATGTCCTTTTCTAGGGTAGCTGTGAGCTTGGGCTCCACACCGAACACCCCCCGGATCTCTTCGGGCGTTTCGATGCCGAGGGCGCGGATAAGGATGGTGACGGGGATCTTGCGGTTCTTGTCGATACGGACGTAGAACACATCGTTGGCGTCCGTTTCGTATTCGAGCCACGCGCCGCGGTACGGGATGACGGTGCAGGCGTAGGTGCGCTTGCCGGTCTTATCGACGGCGGATTCATAATAGATACCGGGGGAACGGACAAGCTGGGAGACGATGACACGCTCCGCGCCGTTGATGACGAACGTGCCCTTTTCCGTCATGAGCGGGAAATCGCCCATGAAGATCGAGGACTGCTTGACCTCGCCGGTGAGTTTATTGGAAAGGCGCACGTCGACCTTCAGCGGAGCGGCATAGTTGACGTCGCGCTCCTTGCATTCCTCCACCGGATACTTCGGCTTGGAATCAAGAGAATATCCTACAAAATCGATGAACAGGTTGCCGGAGTAGTCCGTGATCGGAGATACGTCCTCCAGCACCTCCATCAGTCCCTTGTCCAGAAACCACTGGAACGATGACTTCTGCACCTCAATGAGGTTTGGCATTTCCAGCACTTCATCGATCTTGGAAAAACTCATACGTATGTTTTTCCCGACTTTTTGCGGTCTGACCATTTGCTTTCACTCCATTCTACTTGGATACCGCTCTGTTTGCGGGGGGATACGAGGGGATACGGTCGCTTTTGAAAAAGCTCCGCAAAACCTTTTATGAAAAAGAGGGATGAGATTTCGTCTGTGCGGATCCAACTTTCTTTTTCAAATTCCCTCGAAATCCGCCTGTTTGTGGAATCTGCACTACGAAAAAGGTGCGGATTTGCAAAGAGAGCAATTTCGTTCAGTGTACTATTTTATCACGAAATCCCGGCGAAGTCAACAACATTCCCAAAAATCAAGAGGATTTCCCGCGAATTTACATTTCGTATTTTAAAATGTTACAAAAAAGTTATATGTAACTATTCTGTTAATTTTTACTGTTTTTCATGTGAAATCTCCGAAAAAGCGGAAATCCGCCCGGAAATTCACATTTTCCCCTTGCTTTTTGGCGGCAAAACGGGTATAATTACACCGTTAGAAGATACACGGTGCAATCCCGTGGGATGTAAGCGAAAAAGGAGATTTTTAGTATGGCACTCGTTACCACAAAGGAAATGTTCCGCAAGGCATACGAAGGCGGCTACGCCATCGGTGCGTTCAACATCAACAACATGGAGATCGTCCAGGCGATCACGGAAGCGGCAGGCGAGCTTCGTTCTCCCGTTGTGTTGCAGGTATCCGCAGGCGCGCGCAAGTACGCGAAGCAGGAATATCTGATGGCGCTGGCACAGGCCGCGATCCGTGACGCGGACATCGACCTCGCCCTCCACCTCGACCACGGCGCGGATTTTGAGATCTGCAAGGCGTGCATCGACGGCGGCTTTACCTCCGTTATGATCGACGGCTCCCACCACACATTCGAGGACAACATCGCCCTGACCCGCAAGGTTGTGGAATACGCGCACGAGAGAGGCGTCGTTGTCGAGGGTGAGCTGGGCAGACTGGCAGGCGTAGAGGACGATGTAAAGGTATCCGCGGAGGATTCCTCCTACACGCGTCCGGAGGAGGTTGAGGAATTCGTCACGAAGACAGGTGTGGATTCTCTCGCCATCGCGATCGGCACGAGCCACGGCGCGTACAAGTTCAAGCCGGAGCAGTGCAAGCGCAACGCCGACGGTGTGCTCGTTCCGCCGCCGCTGCGTTTCGACATTCTGGAAGAGGTCGGCAAGCGTCTGCCCGGATTCCCGATCGTACTCCACGGTGCGTCCTCCGTACCGCAGGAATACGTTCGTGAGATCAACTCTCTCGGCGGCAAGCTCCCGGACGCCATTGGTATTCCGGAAGAAGAGCTTCGTCAGGCGGCGCGTCTGTCCGTATGCAAGATCAACATCGACTCCGACATCCGTCTCGCCATGACCGCCGGTATCCGCCGTGTTCTGACGAATCAGCCGGACGTATTCGACCCGCGGACCTACCTCTCCGTCGCGAGAACCGAGGTCAAGAAGATGGTCGAGCACAAGATCAAGGACGTACTCGGCTCCGCAAACACGCTGTAAGCACAGCTCCAGCCACAAATCCCGGGGAACGCCATCCATCCGATCGGCATTCCCCGGTTTCTTTTTCAGGTCACGGAAACGCACCCTTTGATCTGCCAATTCTTATGATACGAGGTATTATACTATGAAATTCAGCGGCGAATACCGGGTAAACGCCAACGATATGGATGTAAACAGCATTGTCTCCACGTCGGGGGTCCTTCGGTTCATGCAGGACGCGGCGTACAGTCAGATGGAGGAGGACGGAATGTCCTACGGCACGCTGGTTGAGGAATACGGGGTCGCGTTTATCCTCTCGAAGATCCGTATGTCCCTCTACGCGCCGCTGTACTCCCATGACCGCATCCTCGGCGAATCGTGGGCGTGTCCCTCGCGCGGCGCGACATTTCTCCGCTGTCACCGGATTCTGCGCGGCACCGAGACCATTGCGGAGGCGGTATCGTCGTGGGCGCTGGTCGGCGTTGCGGACAAACGGCTCCACCGGGTGGGGGAGATCGCGCTGCCCTACGGGGAGGAGGAGCCGCTCACGCCGGATTCCCCCTCGCGCATGAAGATCCCACCACAGCTGCCCCTGTCCCTGGTCGGCGAGCGGACGGTGGCGTATGAGGACATCGACTCGAACGGGCACATGAACAACACGAAATACCCCGATATGCTCTGCGGCTTCATCGGGGATATGCGCGGCAGCCGGGTCGTATCGCTCCACCTCCATTTCCAGCACGAGGCGCCGCTTGGGGAAACGATCCGCGTCTACCACGGCGAGCTGGACGGCGTCCACTATCTGCGCACCACCCGCGAGGACGGCGGCACCAATGTGGAAGCGGAGATCCGGCTGGAGGAAATGGAGTAAGGGGGGAGCACCGCTTCCGCACCCGTCATGGTCTTTGGAAAATATACGTGTAAATACGTGTTTTTGCTATTGACACACGTGTAAATACGTGCTATAATAGAATGGAAATGAGGACATCATGAAACAGAGCGAACTCTTGAAGCTGCTTCACAAAAATGGCGTGTATCTGGTTGCCCACGCCGCGAATCATGATATGTACTACAGCCCCATTACAAACAAAAAGTTCACCGTTCCGCGCCATAAAAAGGAAATCGCGGCGGGAACACTGAACAGCATTCTGAAGGTCGCAGGCATCAAAGAAATCTGAGGAGGTCCGCATATATGGCAAAATACATTTATCCCGCAATCTTTCACACGGAGGAGGGCGGTGCCCTCAGCGTTGCGTTCCCCGATCTGGAGGGCTGCATTTCCCAGGGCGACGATCTGGCGGACGCGTATGCCATGGCACAGGACGCCCTTTGTCTGACGCTCTACCAGATGGAGGAGGACGGCGAGACGATCCCCAAGCCATCGGATATTGCCGCTCTGTCCCCGGGAAAGGACGCGTTTGCCTCCCTTGTCTCCTGTGACACCATTGAATACCGCAAATACTACGAGAACCGCTCCATCAAGAAAACGCTGACCATCCCGTTCTGGCTCAATGCTATGGCGGAAAAAGCCGGGATCAACTTCTCCGCCGTACTCCAGAAGGCACTCAAAAACGAATTGCAGCTCTGACAATTTCGCGCCCCTCCCGGGGTCCGTTATATAGAAGAAAGGAGCACCTCCCCTATGGAAAAACTGTACCTTATCCCGCAGAAGAAGCTCGTCAGGATCGCGCCGGAGATCTATGGCGTATTCACGGAGCATATCGGCGCGTGCGTGTACGACGGCATCTATTGCGGCGACGCTGCCCCCAATATCCGCGGCTTTCGCAAGTCCATCATCGACGATCTGCGCGCGCTCGGCACACCGCTCATCCGCTGGCCCGGCGGCTGCTTTGCCGAGACCTACGACTGGCGCGACGGCATCGGTCCGGTGGAGGATCGCCCGGTACGCCTGAACTGGTGGACGCAGCACGACGGCAAATACGAGCCGAACCTCGTCGGCACGGACGAATTTCTCGATTTCGCCGCCCTTGTGGGAGCCACGCCATACCTCGCCGCCAATCTGACCGCCACCACGCCGCGCGACATCCGTGACTGGGTGGACTACATCAACTCCCCCGCCGGTACGACGACGTACGCCAGGCTGCGCGCCGCAAACGGTCATCCGGAGCCGTACAACGTAAAGCTCTGGGGCGTCGGCAACGAAAACTGGGGCGGCGGCGGGAACATGACCCCGGAATACTACGCCGGAGAGTACCGGAAATACGCAGAGCTTATGGCAAACGCGTCGCCGGAGCTCACCCTCATCGGCTGCGGGGCGAACGCCGACGATTTCGCCTGGACGCGTGGCGTGCTTGCGGAGCTGTCGAAAAAATCCGTGCGCATGGACGGGCTGGCGTTCCACTATTACTGCGGCACGGCGGGCGGCGCGGTCCGGTTCACGGACGACGAGTGGCGGGAGCTGATCGCGCGTGCCGGTCGGATGCAGGAGCTGATCGACAGACACTGGGCGGCGGCGGTCGCCTGCGGTATGGAGGACAGGGCGCGCCTGTGCATCGACGAATGGGGCTGCTGGCACAACGACAAAACGGATCTGGTCGCGGAAAATCACCTCTTTGAGCAGCAGTCCACCATGCGCGACGCGGTGATCACAGCGCTGACGCTCAACATCTTCAACCGAAACTGCGCCAAGATCCGGCTCTGCGCGGTGGCACAGCTGGTCAACAACCTCCACGCGCTCTTTTTGGCGCACGAGGACAGGTGCATCCGCACGCCGACCTACCATGTGTTCGACATGTTCAAAGCGCACATGGGTGCGGAAGCGATCGAGGTCATCGCGCCGGACGGCATCTCCGCATCCGCATCGATAAAGGACGGAGGACTTACCGTAACCATGGCGAACACCACGCCCGACCGCGACATCACCCTCTCGCTCACGGCGTTTGGCATGAACTGCGGAAAATCCGCGGAAATCGCCACCCTCGGCGACGGCGACCTGCACGCGCACAACACCTTCGACTGTCCGGAGGCAGTCACGATCCGCCAGGAAACGCACCCCCATTTCGACGGAGAGATCACCCTGCCCCGCGGCACCGTAGCCATGGTGCGGATGGATCTGGAATGATCCAAACATAACAAAACCTGCCGTGGTTCCGCTATCAAAACGGAGCTGCGGCAGGTTTTGTTATGGAATGAAAAATGGAGCCTACCCCAAGGAGCAGGCTCCACTAACCATCTTCGCCCGGTCACTTTTTTATTTTACCGACGAGTCAGAACCGTCACTCGTCTGCTTCAGCGAAGCAGATATAGTATTATATCCACACTTATAGTATATACCACATCCGTGTTTTTGTCAAGGGAATGCGCAAAAATCTTTTCCTCTTACTCCGCCAAAATCCGGAACAGCTCGCCGAACAGGGCGTCGCGGTGAATATCGGTCACGCGAAGGTAGAGATGGCGGTGCTCGTTGAAGGAATACGTGCCGTCATAGGTCGGGATCGGCGCGTGATCGACTACGGCGTCCATGAACCGGTTATTCTCGTTGAGGAGCCACGCAGCGGCGCATACGTCCCAGATCACCCGGCTCCACACATGATCCTTCGCGTAGGTCTCCGCTTCCTCCACGGTGTGGCGCACCAGATAGTCGCACAGCGCGTTTTTGCCGCCGAGCCAGTATTTTAACTCCGGCTCCGTGGTGTAGAACGCCGATACCACGCCCATGCACGGCAGCTGCACGAGCGGACAGCCGCAGCCAAACACGATTCTTGCCGCTGCGATGTCCTGCACCATGTTAAATTCGCGCGTGTCGCCCCAGTGGATGTCGTGACCGCCCAGCCAGACGAGCACGATCCGCTCCGCGATCTCCGGCTTTTTCAGGATGGCGGATGCCACGTTCGTGATCGCGCCGATCGCCACCACGTACAGCGGATGCTCCATGGTGTACTCCATCGCGAGGCTTGCGAGATGCTCGGCGGCGGGACTTTCGACCGGAGTCTTTTCATCCGGCAGGTACGTCCGGGAGCCGCGGTACACGTGCGCCTTATCCGCTTCTCTGCCCATCAGCGTAAGGAGGTTCAGGATTTCATTGTAGCTTCTCTCCATGCCGTCCTCAGGTGAGGTGGAGTTGTTGTTGAAAAACGGAGCGGCGTAGAGGGCGCGCACGTTGCACTTTTTCGACTTCATCATCAGCGAGAGCGCATACTGGTCGTCGATTTCGTTGTAGGTGTCCGTATCAAGCACGCAGTCTACGGTGCCGGTCGGAACGGACAGATTTTGCAGTCTTTGCAGATCGTTCATTGCTTGTCTCCTGTTCGTATCGGATATTTCCGTTTATTTTGGATTATTCAGTCGTTTTTCCTTTGCGCAAAGAGCCAGTCGAGCACCGGACCGGACGCGCTCGCGGCATGCCATACGTTGTGCCCGAAGCCGTTTAAGTCCGTGAAATTGATCTTTGTGCCGCCGGCTTTCCGGATCGCGTCCACGGTATCCGCCGTCCCGGAGAACAGCACCGCGTCGTCTCTGCTGTGCCATGTCCAGATCGGGATCTCCCGGAGCACGTCCACCATCTCGGGATCCCCGCCGCCGCAGAGAGGGATGCCCGCTGCAAATACCTCACCGTGCCGCGCCAGCACATCCCACGTACCGTATCCGCCCATCGACAGCCCGACGGCGTAAATCCGACTCCGGTCGACGGTATATTCCGCGGTGATCTTTTCAAAAATTGCCCATGCCGTCCGCATCGCGCGGGATTCCGGCACCGCTCTTGTCGAATACGTGCCCTCCAGCCACGACGCGTCCACCCACTGCTCGTCGTCCGGGCACTGTGGGCAAAGCACAATCGCGCTCGTGAAGTATTCCGGGCGCGTCTCAAAAAATTCCCGGATGCAATGGCGTAAGAGCGCGGATTTGTCCCGTCCACGTTCTCCGGCGCCGTGCAGGAAAAAGACCAGCGGATAGGATTTCGCGGGATCGTACGCATCCGGCAGGGACAGCGCGTAGGGCATACTGTAGCCGTTGTCGGTCTCGTATGTTAAAAAAGCAAATCGCTCAAATGTAGACATATTGTACCTCGTATGATTGGATGGAATCGGGAGTATTATGGCGTTTCGGCGCGGCTTGTCCATGCGATGGAGAAAAAATCAATGCAGCCGCTCACCATCGCCAGGCGCGGTCCTCTCCGTCGCCATAGCGCACAAGGGTGATCGTTCTCTCCGACGGCGTGACTACCGCTATATCAAGCGTCGCCGGGACAGTCTCATGGCCGCGCAGGTCGGGATTGATGGCGGGATTTGCGGACGCGGTGACGAACTGGGCGCAGGGCAGCGTGTTTTTGCCGCCGGAATCCGCGTCTCCGGTGATTTTTTCCTCCCCCGGACGCCAGAAGGAATCGTTATGCATATGCCCGCTCAGCGCCGCGATCAGGCACGCGTGTTCCCCGGACGGCGCCATATGGATGCCAAGCGCGGCGTTGTCATAGTCAGTATGGTTCTGGAACGCCGCGAAAATCTCCGCTGCCGTGTCCCGATCCGCGATCCAACCGCACAGCACGGCGATGGTGGATTCGGTGGCACGCGTCCCGTTCCAGGTGCCGAGCATTGCGGTACGCTCTCCGCGGTATTCGTAATAAAACGGCACGTGCATGACAAGCAGCACCGGACAGTCGCAAGCGAGAGCGGTATGGGCAAGCCACCGAAGCTGCGCGTCGCCGTATTCCCAAGCGGGCGTCGGATGCGCCGCGGTAAGATCGGAGTTGGACGGCAGGGACAGGCAGACCATGCGCACGCCGGGGAAATCGACGTAGTAATACGCGCTCTCGCCCTCCCGGACAGCCGTACCCCTGTCATAGCCGCGGCTGACCTTATACCAGAGGTCGGGCTTGAAAAAGTCGGTGCCGATCCCGTCGTGGTTGCCGTTTACGGGATAGAGCGGACAGGAAAAGCACGCGGAGGCACGCTCCAAAATCTCCGCGAGCAGACCGGCGATCTCCGCATCGGACGCGTGCCGCTCCCTGCCCAGCATGGCAAGATTGTCTCCGAGCGCGAGCACACCGTCGCACGGCACGGCGTCTGCGATGGAGGACAGCGCCGCAAACAGGCTTGTCATGCCGTCCTCCGAAAGGGTATGCGCGTGCGGATCGGTGAAAATCGGGAAAACCAGCGAATCCGGGCGACGCAGAGACGCGATACGCGCGGCCGCACGTTCGCCTTCGATGGTGAAGATGGATTTGTCCATGAAAAAGCTCCTTCTCAGATACAATGGGAGAAAAACGCTCCCCTGTTTTCCGTAAGTATACCACAAAATTTCCCGAACCGCAAGGTGTTCCGCAGCATATTTTTCCCACTTCGGCATAGGATGCAATAGTCCACACACAGAAAAAGCACACGAAAGTCCTCTTGCCCACCACACAGGACTTTTTGGAGAAAGGAATCGATTATGACGGAGAAAAACAGTCTTTCCCTGCCGCAGACGACGCTGTATCTGCCAGAGGGCACACTGACCACACCCAGACAGGCGGCGCACTATCTTCCCGCGGACAAGGCGGCGGCGCTATACCGACTGTCGGCGGAAAACCGGCAATGCTGCGCGAATCTCGCCGGACTGGAAGCCGCGATGGCACAGGGGCGGATCCTGGAAGCGACGGCGATGCTCTGCGATTGTCAGACGATGGCGGTCACGGTGGATCTCGGCGGCGGCGTACGCGGTGTGATCCCACGGGAGGAGCTGCTCTATCCCTGGGATGGCAAACCCGCGCGGGACATTGCGGCGATCACCAGAGTCGGCAAGCCGGTGCAGTTCCGGGTGCTGCGGATCATGCGGGATGAACACGGCAGACCGACGGCACTGCTCTCCCGCCGCGCGGCACAGGAGGAATGCGTCCGGCAGTCCCTCTCGCGGAAACGTCCTGGGGATCTTGTCCCTGTACGCGTGACGCATCTGGAGCCGTTCGGGGCGTTCGTGGATGTCGGCTGCGGCGTGGTCTCCCTCATTCCCATCGACGCGATCTCGGTATCCAGAATTTCCCATCCGCGCGACCGGTTCCGCAAGGGGCAGTACCTCCCGGTGCTCATCCGGCAGATCGACACGGGACGGATCACGCTGACCCACAAGGAGCTGCTCGGCACATGGGCAGAAAACGCCGCCGCCTTCGCACCATGCCAGACCGTGACGGGGATCGTGCGCTCCGTGGAGGAATACGGCGTATTCGTAGAGCTTGCGCCGAATCTCGCGGGGCTGGCGGAATACCGGGACGACGTGACGGTGGGCGCGCGGTATTCCGTGTACATCAAGAGCATCACTCCGGAGCGGATGAAGGTCAAGCTCGCCCTGATCGATTCCGTCGATCCCTGTCCGGAGTCAGTGCCCGGTGAAGCAGGGGACGGCGCGGAGATGACGTATCATCTGCCGGAATCGGGCCATGTAGACCGGTGGCGGTACTCCCCGGACGCATGCGCGCGCGTGGTGGAAACGGATTTTGGGACAGCTGCGGTGGAGGAGCGTGCGGAAGCGCTGACACAAAACGGCTCCCGCGCCTGCGCCAGTATCTGACAAAAGCATTTCCCGGAATTTCTTCGGAAGTTCCGGGATTTTTTGTCTCCCGCACCTCAAAAAATTTTTCAGACTTTTTTCTCGAAAATGAGATTTTTCCGCGTTTTCCATCGTCTTATAGTATGAGCTTGTTTGGGGCTTGCGGGAGGAACACGATGATTGGACGATCCCACTTCTGGCGCGGCTTTCCCTTTCTGCGAAAACGACGAAGTGCCGCACAGATTTTTGAAACCTATAAAAACGCTTTATACCACACGGCGCGGCGATTGGTCGCAAACGATGCGGACGCGGAGGACGCCGTGATGCTGGCAATGGAACGCATCTGCCGCCACTTGGAGCTATTGAACACGCTGTCGGAGCCGGAGGTGCAGGCGTATCTATACAAAACGGTCCGCTCCTGCGCGATCGATCTGTACCGTGCGCAAAAGCGGCAGGACGACGTGCTGTGGCGGTACGTGGAAAACGACGCGCTGACGGAGGAAATGCCGGAGCCGGACGATTTCGGGGACACGGAGCCGTATGTCGCGGCGCTGCCGGAGAAGTACAGACTTCCCATCACGTTATTTTACCGGGACGGATATTCCATCCGGAAGATCGCCGAAATGCTGCACACACCGGAGAGCACCATCGGCACACGGCTGGCGCGGGCGCGGGAAATCCTGAAAGAGAAGATTTTAGCGGACAGAGCCACGGCAAATACCGGGGAGGTGAACACAAAATGCGAAGAACCATAGAAAAACGCGTGGCGGCGCTGTTCCTCATGGACAGCGGAACGGAGCACGCTTATTCGCCGGCGTTTCAGGCGCGCCTTTCCGCCATGCTCGAACGGGAAGAAGCAAAGAAACGCAAAAGCACGCGTCGGCGGGTCCTTGTCTGCGCGCTGGCGGGACTGCTCGTGTCCTGCAGCGCGGTCCGTCCGGCGTATGAATATATGGCAAACGCCGTCCTGCGCCACACGGAAAAGTACGTGCAGATCCGCTTCTACCCGGATGAGGACGGAGAAGAGGTGCCCTGCACCCTGCACTATGTGCCGGAGGGGTATACGCTGACCTACAGCTACGATTCCGCGGTTCGTTATGACCTCGAATATGAGGACGAGGACGGACTCTATTTATCCTTTACCCGTGATCTTCTCAGTGCCAACCTGACACCATCCAACCTTGACAATGAGCACCACACTTTCAAAACGATCAAAATCGGCGAGCATGAGGTGATCTATGGCAGTGCGCGCGACGGACACAGCAATATTGCTCTTTGGCAGTATAAGGGATATACTTACAAAATTCTCTCGTTTCTGACCAAGAAAGAGATTATAAAAATGATCGAAAGCGTATGGTGAAAAATATTTTGGAATTTTTCGACAAATTTTGAAAAAGTGAGATTTTTGGTATCCCTGCATACGTCTTATAGAGTAAGCGGAATCCCCGGGGAGCCGGGAGCTGGATTCTAAAAGGAAGGAGGTAATAGACATGGAGAAAAGATTCCTTAGCCTTATTTCGATCTTTCTGGCATTCCGGATCATTGTATTTCCATATACCGTCAGAGCTTCATCAATGGACAGAACAGACGACAGCAATGGCACGAGCACTGCATATGAAATATCTGGTATAAATGTCGATGGTTATTTAAGAGCTATTGAACAAGAGTATGCGGCAAATACAGCCAAACGCGTCGCAGAAGAATCCTCTCGTGAAAGCAGTCCTTACGGCTTGACCGCTAATGACTATGAGGTTCTTACTGAAGAAGATTGGGATGTTATTCTTCAACTCGTATCAAAGTATGAGGAAGAAAATGGGAAACTCCGTCCGGATGATGCAGGCAACACCATTATGGCAGATTTCATTAAAACTGTCGCAAATGCTCGTCGAAATAAGAATAATGACACTCTGAACGCCCCCTTTTGAAAATAGAATTACACCCCATTTCCGGGAACATTTCCCCGCCCCGCACGTCTTGTTGAATGAAGCCCCACCATAACCGAAATTTTATACACAAAGGAGGAACCCACCATGAAGCACATCATCGTCCTATTTCTCGCCGCCGTTCTGCTTTTCTCCGGATGCTGTCGGTGCGCAAATTCCACTGTTGCGGAGTCCTGTCGGTGCGGCGAAAACACTGAAACTACGGATACAGCCTCCACCGCGACAGTTCCTGTGTCAGACGCCAAAGAACCGCGGGAAATCACATATTCCGTGGAAAAGATATTGGAAGAAGAAGTGACGGATTATGAGTTCAACCGCAATATCCGTATCTTTGAAATCCATACCAACTCCGCGAACCGTGACAAAATCGAGCAGTACATCACCTATTTCCCGTATTCCCTGTATTTCCAGTACATCAACTACGGCGTTCCATATGAATGGCAGAACCTGGGCATGGACGCGGAAATTCATGAGGTAGACGGGATCCTATGTGCCGGAGCACTCGTCTGTCGGCAATTGGAATGGGAGGGCAAACGCATATATTCACAGTGTATCTATCTGGACCTCAAAAATGACGTGCTTCTGACCTATGAAGAAGCGGCGGCGGCTCTGGGACTGGATGTTGCTCCGGTGCACACAGCCATTGCCGCATCCGTGGAAGAGTACTACAAGTCCTATACCGTTAAGCCCAGCGAGGACACCAAGACCTATGATATTGTTGGCTTTGTCTATCACAATGAAGAACCGTATTTCATCTGTCGAAGGTTTATCTATGATTCCTATTACGAGGACAAAGGCAATCTAACCTATCCATGGTGGGATACGGTGCTATATCGGTACAGCGACGGGAAACTGCTCTTCATGCCGGATGGTGACACAAAATTTACCGGAATCGACAGTATGCGCTCCTTTGATTAAAGCAGCGAAATCACCACGCAAAAAAGGGTGCGGCATCCGCCGTGCCCTTTTGGGTATAAAAAATTCCCAATCCCCGGGAACATTTCCCCGCCCCGCGCGTCTTGTACAGTAGACGCAGGCTCTATCCCAACCAAAACTCATGCACACAGGAGGACCCCATCATGAAGCACATCACCACCGCATTTCTCGCCGCCGTTCTGCTTTTCTCCGGATGCTGTCGGTGCGACTGTGACTGCAATCAGAACACGGAACCCTCCACTGCGGAATCAGCCGTATCCAACACAAGCGATTCCACAGAAAGCGTCACCTATTCGGTAGATACGCTTCTCACGGAAGAGGTAACAGAGGGTGACCTCAAGCGCAATGTGTGTGTTCTGGAGCTTCGCACTACCTCTCAATACAACATGGAGATTTACAACACGATCACCTATTATGCACTGGAACAGTTGAACAACTATATGCAGGTTCCGTACGCCTATCAGCAGCTCACCATAGATTCTTACGCTGCGGAAAAGAACGGCATCCTGTGTGCCACAGTGCTGATTGGTAAAGAGCCTACATCCGGAAGATGGATTCGCTCACAAAATGTCTATCTCGATCTGGAAAATGATCGCCTTCTCCCCTATAGAGAGGCGGCAAAGCTGGTCGGTCTTGACGTTTCCAAAGCCGAAGCCGCCGCGGAAAAGCTGAAAAAGGGACAAAACTGTGCGTCATATGACAACAGCAGCGATACCTATGAGGTGGAGTGCTTCTATTTCTACGATGATAAGGCATACTTTGTCATTCAAACCACCCTCTACATGGATGCAACATATCGTGTGACCTATCTGTATGAATACGATACCGACACATACTTCTGCGCGACAGAGGGATATGGAGGCATGCAAAACATATATCGCGACTCGTAACGCAAAAAAGGGTGCGGCATCCGCCGTGTCCTTTTTCTCTTTCCCCGCTCCCCCGATTGACTTTCCCCGCGGATTGTGCTACAATATTTGTATCTATTCACCCGGGAGGAAGCCATGGCAGAGCAGGAATACCAGTCGAAGGTCCCGCAGAACGGGGCGCAGAACGGGGCGCAGAACGGCGCGCAGAACGGCGCGCGGCAATCCATCGCCGGCATTGTCGACGACATCGTGTACCAGAGCGAGGAGAGCGGGTATGTGGTCTGTGTGATCGAGGACGCGTCGTCCGGGGAGCCTGTGACCGTGGTGGGGACGATCCCGTATCTCTCGGAGGGCGACCGGATCACGGTGCAGGGCGACTGGGTCAACCATCCCACCTACGGCAGGCAGTTCAAGGCCGTCTCCTACGACAAGGAGCTGCCCGCCGATCAGGGTGACATTCTCCGCTACCTCGCGGGCGGCAACATCAAGGGGATCGGCCCCCGGACGGCGCAGAAAATGGTGGAGCTGTTCGGCACCGACACGTTCACCGTCATTGAGGAGCATCCGGACTGGCTCTGCGACGTGCCCGGCATCACGAAAAAAAAGGCGCAGTCCATCCATGAGCAGTTCCACAATATGGCAGGCTCCCGCGCCGTCATGCTCTTCTGCCGCGATTTCTTCCCGTCCGCGACCGCCATGCGCATCTACAAAAAATGGGGCGGCGGAGCGGTGGACCGGATCCGGAACAATCCCTACGCCCTGTGCCGCAGCTTTTCCGGGATCGGATTCCGGCGTGCCGACCAGATCGCCGTACAGCTGGGGCTGTCCCCCGATTCCCCGGAACGGATCACGGAGGGAATCTGCCATGTGCTGTCCACGGAAGCCCAGCGCGGCGGCCACACCTGTCTCCCGGAGGCGGACGTGCTGCGCATGGCGGGGGAGCTGCTCTTCGCCGGAACGCCGGTTTCCCCCGCGGAAGCGGACGCGAAGCTCTACGCCGCCTGCCGCAGCGCCTGCGCGGATTCCCGCATTGTCTCCGTAACGCATGAGGGGAAAAGCTATCTGTATCTTCCCTATTTTTACCGTGCCGAGAAATACGTCGCGGAGAAGCTGGCGTTCCTCTCCAAGCGCTGCGCGAGACTCGACGTGCGCGACATCCCCGCCATGATTGAGAAAAGCGAAACGCAATGCGGCTTCACCTACGCGAAAATGCAGCGGCAGGCGATCGCGGACGCGCTGACGGATGGCGTGATGATCCTGACCGGCGGTCCCGGCACCGGCAAGACGACGATCATCAAGGGGCTGCTCTCCATCTTCCGCTCCCTCGATATGCAGATCTCCCTCTGCGCGCCGACCGGGCGAGCTGCCAAACGCATGAGCGAAGCTACGTCCCATGAGGCAAAAACGATCCACCGGCTCCTCGAAATGGAGTTTTCCGGCGACGAGGACACCTCCAGCTTCGCGCGCGGCGAGGACAACCGGCTCGACGAGGACGTTCTGATCGTGGACGAAGCGTCGATGATCGACATTCTGCTCATGGAAGCGCTGCTCAAGGCGGTCAAACCGGGGGCGCGGCTGATCCTCATCGGCGACAGCGATCAGCTCCCGTCCGTGGGAGCGGGGAACGTGCTGCGCGATCTGTGCGACTGCGGCGTATTCAACGTGGTGCGGCTGACAGAGGTGTTCCGACAGGCGGAGACGAGCCGGATCATCTTAAACGCGCACCGCATCCACGACGGCGAGATGCCCGATCTGACGCCGCGCGCGGACGGCGATTTCTTCTATCTGCGCCGCGATACGGAGGAAGCTATCGCCGGGACCGTGATCGATCTTGTGAAAAACCGGCTCCCGCGGACATACGGCGCGGATATTGTCGAGAAAATTCAGGTAATCACGCCCTCCAGAAAGGGATTTTCGGGCACGGAGAACCTGAACGTCGCCCTGCAGGGTGCGCTCAATCCGCCGGACGCGAAAAAGCCGGAACAGATCTGGCGCGACCGGGTCTATCGGGTGGGCGACCGGGTGATGCAGACGAAGAACAACTACACCATGGAGTGGGAAACGGAGCAGGGCAAGGAGGGACTCGGCGTCTTCAACGGGGACATCGGCGTGATCACGGAGATCGACCGGGAAAACGAGTGCGTCGTGGTGCGTATGGACGAGCGGATCTGCCGCTACGACTATGGAATGCTGGAGGAGCTGGATCACGCGTACGCCGTGACGGTCCACAAGAGCCAGGGCAGCGAATATCCAGTGGTGGTGCTCCCGCTGTACGACTGCGCCCCGATGCTCCAGACGCGCAATCTTCTCTACACCGCCGTCACCCGCGCGTCGCGGATGGTGATCCTGGTCGGGAAAAGCGCCGTGCTTTCGCGCATGATCGAGAACAACCGGCAGACCGTGCGCTGCACGCTATTCCGCAAGTGGCTCGCCGAGGTGGAATAATACTATATAGTGCCGCGGCGACATCCACACACCATAGAAAGCGCCCGTTCCCCGCAGAATACAGTCATAAGTGAGGTTTATATGACAGATAAAATCAAGCTGCCGCCGGAGGGCATTTTTGTCGGCTCCGGCATCTATCCCACGGAAACCGATACACTGCTTTGCACCATGCGCGGCCACTACGGCTGGCAGTGTCAGTATTTTTCCGTGATCGAGCACTTAGACCGCGTGGTCGAAGAAAACCAGGGCAATCTTGTCCAGCTCTGGGGGATCCCGCGCGGCTTTACGCCTCGTCTCATCGGCGAATGGATCTACGATCTGGCGGACGTGGGCGTGGATATCCCCGATCCGGACTGGGATACGCTTACCCATCTGTCCGTAGACGAGCCGGAATATAAGGAGCTATTCGCGAAATACGAAAGCCGTATGGGCGCCGGCTTCTACCGATTCCTCATGGAAGCGAAAAAGCGCGGGCTGTACACGACGCTCATCTACACGGACGCCAAGCACGAATGGATCCGGCGCATGGTGGACGAGGGCGGCCAGTATTATCTGGGCTACGACTTCGGCGAAAAGTTCTCCGATTCCTTAAACGGCACCGAGCGGCTCCTTGCGCTCTGCCCCGACGGAGTGCCGCATCTTGCCATCTTTGCCGACCATCTCCGCGACGCGGTACAGAGCTTTGCCGCGCAGAGACACCGCGACGGATGGAAATTCGTCATGGCAACCTCAAGTGAATTTCACATCGATTACGAGGTGGCAGGCGGCGCGGATATGCCCGTGATCGAGGATTTCGCGTTCGCAAGCCTCAATCTGGCAAGCGCGATCTCCCGGGGGCTCTATCGGCAGCACGAGCTTCCGCTGTGGGGCTCTCATCTGGCGCACGAGCATTACGACTGGCAGCCCGACAGCGCACCGCATCGCTACGATACCCTGCGTGCCGCGTTTTATCTCAAATATATGGCAGGCAGCAAGATGATCATCAATGAATCCGGCAACTGGTTCGTGGAGCATACGCTCTCGCCGGATTCGCCGCGTCTGCAGATGCCGCAGGAGGCTTCGGAAACGCTCGGCGTCATCGGTTGGGGAGACGCGCGCCGCATCGTCACAAATGAACCGGAGAAAATGGCGCCGTACATCCGTCAGGCACGTCCGTATTACGGCATGGTGGACGCTCGCTCGCCCGTATGCCGGAGCTACCGCCGCGTGATCTCCGATTTCTGGAATTTCGTCAAGGCAAACGGAACGCCGGAGGGACAGCCGGAGACCACCGTGGCGCTGGCAAAGGGCAATCTCGACCTGACCTCCGCCCGGTACAACCACGGCTACGCCATCTGCGGCCTGTACGACGTCGCGCTGCAAAACGGCAACTGGTTCCAGGGCGCACCTGAACGCGGCTGGAAGCTCGCACGGGACGTATTCTTCCCGGAGGTGCCTGTGACCGCGCCGTACGTCAACATCCATCTCTCCGGCACGCCGTACGGACAGGTGGACGTGGTCTCCTTCGCCTATGACGAGATCACGCCGGAATTTCTTCTCTCACACTATAAGGCGCTGCTGTTCACGGGTTGGAACACGTCGTCCGGGACGCAGTACCGGATCCTGTGCGATTATGTGGCAGGCGGCGGCACGCTCTTTATCTCGATCCCGCAGCTCTCCACGGACGACACGCGCAATTTCGCCTATACCACGGACACCCTGGTCCATGGCGGCGATTTCAGCGAGCTGTGCGGCGTACGGGTCCTTGCGCGCGGCGAGAATATCTACTGGAGCATGATCCCGCGCAACTCTCACGCGCTCGGGGAGGCGTATCCGAGACGGTTCGGCATCCTCGGCGTACCGCTCGGACAGCTGGAAATCACGGATCCCGCCATCGAGGTGTGCATCACCGACGATGAAACAGACCGTCCGGTGCTGCTCTGCCATCGGTACGGCAAGGGTAAATGCTATTTCCTCAACACATGGACGTATCCCGGCGCGTGCGATCTCGATGAGGGTCCGGGCGCGACCATGCATTCCGGCGGCATGATCGGTACCATCTTCCGTGCCATCGCCCATGAGAGCCGCGGTCATGTCTATATCACGGACGACGGCACCTCTCCCGGAGACGTCTGCCGCTATGTATCGTTCAGCTACTTTCCGGACGGCGGGAAGATCTGCCTTTTCAACATCGATTTTGAAGCGGAAAAGACGTTCTGGCTCCATCAGTTCGGCGTACGCGAAAAGATCACGCTTGCTCCGGGCGAATTCCGTATGCTCGACACGGTGCGTGCCTGAGGCGGCGTATTCCCGCAGGATCCGATAAACCCTCGCTCCAGGCAACTTCGGGAAACCTTTGCTTTCAGGTTATTTTTGCGATAAAAGTTCTTGTGTTTCAGCCTTTTGCCGCAAAAATCCGATTTTATCAGAGCATCATAAAAAAGACACAGACAGATGTATCGGTTTATACATCCTGCCTGTGTCTTTTCTTTCGATGCGGTCACTCCGGCTCCGACATTTCTCCGGTAAGAATTTCCGCTTCCTCCAGGGCTTCCTCTACCGTGGTCGGCTGCATCTGCCACAGAGTCTCCAGCACCTCGTCCTCGATGGTGTATATGATGGTGGATTTCTGCGGTGTGTAATAATATGCGTCGCCGTCCGCGTTTTTGTCTCCCGTGTACAGCGTGTAGGTTGCATCCATACGGGTCGTGGTCTGTGTGCTCTGTCCGTCGGTGGTCGTTTCCGTGCCTGTCACCGTGACCGGCTTTTTGTATTCGATGCGGATACCGGCGGATTTTCCCGCAGTCGTATCGATCCCGTATTCCGCCATTTCCACGTCATCGGCGTAATAGTCCGCCCATCTGGTGCAGTCGAACTCACAGAAAATGTCGTAGATAAGCGACGTATCCTCCGGAACAGTGAATACGCGCTCTTCCCCGGTCGGCAGGGTGACGGTGATCGATGTGATATAGTCCGTCTCAATATCGGATACCGGCGTATCCAGCACGATAAGGTCGTCCATGTCGTACTGGAAATACGGCAGGAGCCCGGATGAGATCATATAGAACTTTCCGTCATCGTTCTGAAAATAGTATTCGCCATTGAAGGTGTTTTTGTCCCCGATGGCGTAGCGGTACGTGGTATTTCCGTTGTACGTGACTTCGATCGCCACCGCCGGATCGTCCAGTCCGTAGTCCGCGGCGTCTCCTTCGTCAACGGAACGGTTTGCCGCAATCGAGGAAATCGCCGAAACCATCGACGCGACACGATCCGTGTTCAGCGGGAACTGCGGATCCGCCGCCTGCCATGTGTCGCCGGATTTTGTAAACGTGAGCCACTCGCCGGAGAGGTCTCGGTTTTTATACCGGATCTCCGTTGCCGTGGACGCATCCAGCTCCACGAGCGTGAGCATCGTGTCCTCGCCGGCAGCCTCCGCGGCTTCCCTGCGGTCATTGGCGTCCGACAGCGCGAGGTAGGCGACCAGGATCCCCGCGAATACGACGAGGAGCACGAAGATGGGTACGAGCTTGTTTTTGCGTTTTTTTGCCATACTCACGCCTTTCTTCTGCGGAACCATACCGCAAAGCCAACACCAAGCACCGCGACAGGCAGGATCACCGTCACCACGGCTGCCCAGAACGTCTGCTGCGCGGCGGTCAGCGTCAGTGCCTCTACCTGCAGCTGCTTTGCGAGAATCGACAGCGACACCGGGTTCTCCGCCATCCATCCGACGGACGCCATGAACACCGTCGAGTTGCCGCCGGAGACGTACTGGTCGGTGCTCTCATCCACAATCGACGGAGACGAGTACCACACAAACTTGTACGTGTCCCCTCTGGCGCCGTCCGCCTCGCCCGATACGCCGACGCCGAGATAGCACGTGCCGGAGATGTCGCCGTCCTCCTTCTCAAACGTGGTCAGCTCCTTCTCGAGCGATTTCACATATGCCTGGGACGAGGAGGTGAGGATCGGGTATACTGTTGCCCCGCTGCCGTTTGTGATGATCCCGTGCGCGGCGTTCATGAGCGTGTATCGCACATCGTCAACGCCCTCCATCGGTCCGGTGGAGCCAATCGACGGGAGCAGCGAATAGGGATACCCATTGTACCGGTCGCGTGAGGACTCAAACACCAGACCGTCTACGGATTCCAGTCCCATTTCCTCGCACAGCGCGGCGAGATTCGGCATACCGGTCTCCGTATAGTGATCGTAGCTCGTGATGAGTATGATATTGCCGCCCTCCACGAGATACGCCGACAGCATCGCCCGCTCATCCGCGTTGATGTCCGAGGTCGGGTTTGCGATGAGGATCGCCGTGCAGTCCGCCGGGACCGCGTCCACGGTCAGAAGCGACAGAGACGCCATGCCGATGTTATCGCTGGTGATGTAGCCCTGGTACGTCGAGGACAGCTCCGTCTCGCCATGACCGGTCAGGCTGTAGAGCATTGGCAGGTCGGCGCGGGTCACATAGTCGATCGCCGAGGTAAACGCAAGCTCGCCTGCAAAATACTTCGTACCGGTGGGCATTTGTCCGGTATAGAGATAATTGTAGTAATCCTCCTCGGAATACTGTGTCTGGTAGATGTCGCTGTAGTTCACGATCGTGTGGCGCAGATCGGACGCCACGATCACGCTGTTTTGCGACAGAGTCTCGTCCGTATACTGAGAGATGAACGTCGGTCGGGTCGCGGGATCCACCGTCTCCACCTTGACATGGCGGTTCATCGCCTCGTAGCGCTCTAAGAGGGTCAGGATCGTTGTATCCTCCATGCCGCGCTCGGCAAGCAGGTACAGATGCACGTCCGTATCCACGCCGGACAGGATCGTTTCCGTTTCCTCGCCGACGGTGTACAGTCCAAGCGCGCTGCCGTCGAATTTCGTCACGGTCGCGGGCAGCTCGCTGACAAAGAGATTGAGCACCACGATCACCGCGATGACCACCGCCGTCGTCGTCAGGCTGAGGGAACCGAGCTTCAATACCCGTTTTCCGCCTGGCGTGCGCGTCTTTTTTGTTTTCGTTTCCGTTTTGTTCATACCGCGCACCTCCTTACGCAAAGCGTTTCTTTTCCATGGACTGCACCGTTAAGAAGCAGAACAGTCCGCATACGGACAGGTAATAGACGATCGCCGTGAGATCGAAAATGCCGTTTGTGAAGTCGCTCAACCGATCGAAAAGGGCGAGACTTTGCAGCAGCTTCGGGAACGTGCCGGCAAACAGCTCGCTCTTCCAGAAATACAGCCCCGCGATCCCGAATACCAGCACCGCCGTAACGGTCAGCGCCGCCGTAGTATCCTTCGTCACCGCCTGTACGATCAGTCCGACCGCGCACGCCAGAAGGAGGAACGCGACAAAGGAAGCGGCAGCCGTGGTCGGGATCAGCCCCGCGATGCCGTTCATCAGATAGCAGAACAGCATGGCAGCCACGCCGAGCACCGCCGCGATCACCTGGCTCTCCGTCAGGGACGAGAGAAACATACCGATCGAGACAAGCGCGCAGCCAAGCAGGAAAAACGCCAGAATCGCGCCGTACGCACTGCCCAGCGCCACCGTGCCGAAGGTAGCAAGCAATAGCGGGTACAGGCACATCACGCCGACCGGGATCGCAAGCACCGTCACCATCGCGAGGAACTTCGCCATCACGACGGCGGTCATGGACAGCGGCAGAGCGTAGAGCAGCTGGTCGGTCCGCGCGTGCTTTTCCTCCGAGAAGGAACGCATGGTCAGCACCGGCACCGCGATCAGGAACACAAACGCCATCCCCGACAGCGCCACTTCAAAATTCGGATAGCCGCCCATTAAGTTGTAAACCGTCATATAGATGCCCGTCATGCAGAGGATGAACGCCATGAAAATCGCGCCCGTCATCCCACAGAAGTACGAGCGCACCTCGCGTCTGTAAATCGCACTCAAAATCCATTCCTCCTCATCTGCCGCCAAACAGCGGTGTGTAGCCGTCGCCGTTGTCGTCCGGCTTGTCGTCATCTTTATGCGTGTCCGCTTTCTCACCCGCGGTGGTCACGGGCACATCCGTCTCCGTATCGGGATTTTCCGCCCGATCCTCGTCCTCCCGCTTTATAACCTCGTCGGCATGCAGCGCGGTGAGAAGATCGACCGTACCGTCCGGCTGCTCCACTGGCTTTTTCTCTTCCGTGAGCGAAAGGAACACCGTCTCCAGCGTCACCTTTTCGTGATTCATGGAGAGAATCGGCACCCTGGCGTCGGCGAAGCGGTAGAACAGGCTCTCGCGGATGTCGTCGTCTCCGGCAAGGGTCAGGCGCAGATGGGTCAGTCCTGCCTCGCCGTCCGTGATCTCCCGCGCCGTGATCTCCGGATATGCGTCGAGCAGCGGTACGATTGTGTTTCTGTCGCCGCGCACGTCCAGATCGATGGTGCTCTTGCCCTCGTACAGGGTGGTGAGGTTCTCGATGGTGTCGGACGCGACGATTTTTCCGTGCGCGATGATGATAACGTAATCGCAGACCGCGCTGATCTCGGACAAGATATGGCTCGACAGAATCACGGTGTGGTCCGCCCCCAGCTCCCGCACCAGCTCGCGGATCTCAATGATCTGGAGCGGGTCCAGACCGACGGTCGGCTCGTCCAGAATGATGATCTCCGGATCGCCGAGGATTGCCTGCGCGATTCCGACGCGCTGCCGGTAGCCCTTCGACAGATTTTTAATCAGTCTGCCGCGCATACCGACAAGCCCGGTGCGGTTCTCCACACGTTCGACCTCTTTGTACAGAGCGTCGCCGCGCAGTCCTTTTGCACGACCGACGAACAAGAGATATTCGTCCGGGGTCATATCGGTGTACAGCGGCGGCAGCTCCGGCAGATACCCGATTTTCTTTTTCGCTTCCACGGCGTCCTCGTAAATGTCCAGTCCGTCGATGGTGACAGACCCGGACGTCGCGGCAAGACAGCCGGTGATGATGTTCATGGTGGTGGACTTTCCGGCACCGTTCGGTCCGAGGAACCCATACACGCGTCCCTTTTCCATCGCGAAGCTCACATCCTGTACGGCAGCGAAATCGCCGTACCTTTTGGTCAGGTTTTTGACTTCGATCAAAGCGTCCTCCTCTGTGTTGCGATACATTGTACCGCCCATATCCTCTGGAATCTGATACTATGGAATAGTATAGCACACAAATCTGAAAATTGGCTGAAAATTGCACGAATTTTTCGTTTTTTTCGGACGCTGTCCGGGGGCTGTTTTTACAACTTCCCGTTGCGGGGAGTGTTGTATCGGACGGTAGTCCGATGTCCTGTTTATGCACCGGAATCGGTGCGGGATTTATTTCGCTTGTTTGTCTTGTATTCTGATTATTAGCTGACTCGATGCGTCAACTACAGATCCTCGCAGGGGCGGTCATAGAGAAAGGGTCACTATCACTAACGTGATCGTGCGGATTTGCGAATCTCTCCCTATCTCTCCGACACCTCTCAACGGAACCACGCTTGCGTGGTTCTTGGTAGGGATGATTCCTAAGAAGGGTGTAGGGACCGCAGTCCCTCGTCCTTCGAGAGCTGTGTCGGCTCCGGTGCCACCCCGCAAGGAGCAATAAAATCTACACGTACGACGTGGTATTCCCCATTGGTGAAACCAATATAAACGACATAAGCAAAACATAATTCCTTATAATCCCATAGGAGCGACGTGGTATTCCCCATTGGTGAAGCCAACACAAACAATACAAGATAAACGCCGCCTACCTTATCCCCAATAAAGAAAACAATCCCCAAAGGAAATTTCCAAACAAGTTTGGGAGCGGGATACATCCCGCAGATCGCCGGACTCCCGTCCGGGCATTCCCATGCATAGACCGTGACAAGTCCCGGAAGACAAGACAGCGGGACTTGTCACGCAATAGAGCCCCTGGACAAAGTCCGGGAGAATTTCGCAAAAATCGTTGCAAATTGCTTTTTCATGATGTATAATAGAAGATGAGTATTTTTCACTGCACCACAGCACACGACTGCCGGACGGTTTCATTTGCCGTGCATGGCAGGAAAGGTTCGGGTATCGTACAGGATGAGCAAAGACATTGGCATCGATCTGGGCACCGCGACGGTCCTCGTCTACGTCAAGGGACGCGGGATTGTCATCAAGGAGCCCTCGGTCGTCGCTATAGATAAAAACACAGGCAAAATATTGAAGTTCGGCAGGGAGGCGCAGCTGATGCTCGGTCGCACACCGGGAAACATCACCGCGATCCGACCTCTGCGCGACGGCGTGATCACCCAATACGACATCACGCAGAAAATGATCCAGCATTTCATCAAAAAATCGTGCGGCACCGTCCTCTTCAAGCCGCGCGTCATCATCTGCGTGCCCAGCGGCATTACAGAGGTGGAGGAACGCGCCGTAGTCGATGCCGCAACCCAGGCGGGCGCAAAACGCACCTACCTCATTGAGGAACCGGTCGCGGCTGCCATCGGCGCGGGCATCAATATCGCAGCACCCAGAGGGCATATGGTGCTTGATATCGGCGGCGGCACCTCGGACATCGCGGTCATCTCGCTCGGCGGCGTGGTCGTGTCCGAATCGATCAAGGTCGCCGGAGACAAATTCGACGAAGCGATCATCCGCTACGTCCGCAGAAAACACAACGTCCTCATCGGCGAGCGGACCGCAGAGGAAATCAAAATCAAAATCGGCTGCGCCTGGCCGCGAGACGAAGTGCGCGCCATCGACGTCAAGGGACGCTGTCTGGTACAGGGGCTGCCGCGCATGGTGCGGATCTCGTCCGCGGAAATTCCGGACGCCTTAGAGGAGCCGATCACCTCCATCGTCGAGGCGGTCTGCTCCGTCATTGAACGCACGCCACCGGAGCTCATCGGCGACATCCTGCAAAACGGCATCGTCATGACCGGCGGCGGTTCCCTGCTCTGGGGGCTTGACCGGCTCATCACCTACGCGACCGGCGTGCGCACCAGAGTGGCGGACAAGGCGATCTCCTGCGTAGCTCTCGGCACCGGCCGTTCGCTGGAAATGCTGAACCGGCTGCCGGAGGACACCGTCAATCTCTCCCGCATGGGCTGACGGTGCCAAAGACCCACGATGGTCCCGGCGCGTAAGCTCCGCATAACGCAACATAGTAAGCTGCGCATGAATCCAAACCGATCTTTCTTTTCACCAATTCAGATATGAGGTATGTCTATGATAACAAAGCATTTGAAGACTGCGGTCATCACAGAACTTGCCATCGAAACGCCGTGCTTTGCGGAGGCTGACCGTGAAAGACTGCGTGCCATGCTCGCCGACACCTTTGCCGTAGTCCTGCAGGACGGCAAATCCGGCGACCTCTGGCGGCTGCGCGTGCTTTTGCGCGATGGGAACCGGGCGGATACCGTACATACAGACGGCGAAAACTGGGGCGCGATCGAGGCTAAAATGGACGAAATGGCGTATACCGTCTCCGTTTCCCTGCCGATTCGCGAGCTTCTCGTGGAGGGCGGCTCTCTCCCGGCGATCTGGGAAGGACTGTACTATCTCGTGCGCCGACTCGGCACCTCCGTAAACGGCACGAACAGAAAAGCCGCGATGACGGTGTCGTCCTTCGCGTACGCGAAAAACTACCGCGAAACCGCCATCGACAACGCGCGCATTCTCCCGGGCATCCGCTCCGACCGCAATGTCGAGATGCTCTCCGCCGGCGCGCATATGGACGGGATCACTACCCCCGACTTTTTGTCCGATATGGTCATGGCGGAGGTGCATCTGGATACCGCTGCCCGTGACGGCTCGTTTGCAACCGCGGCGGCGCTGGTCGATTTCTACGCGCAGACCGGCGTGAACGCGATCTGGCTCTGTCCGATCTATAACCGCGACAAGGTGAGCAACGGCTACGGCAACCGGGGGCTGCACACCATCGATTCCGCCTATACCGGCTGCGCGGATCCCTCCGACGGCTGGAGCGTCGTGCGCAAATTCGTCGATTACGCACACGGCAGACAGGTGCGCATCTTCCTCGATGTGATTTCGTGGGGCGTGATGAAGGGCTCGCCGCTATGTGCAGGGCACCCGGATTGGTTCGAGGGCGAAGCATGGGGCGGTCGCGCCTTCAACTGGAAAAATGAGGAATTTCGTGCGTGGTTTGTCGATAAGGCGGTCGAAAATCTCATCTACACGCACGCGGACGGCTATCGCTGCGACTGTGAACCGAACTACGGCGGCTACGACGTCTGGGGAGAGGTGCGCCGCAGAATGTACGCTGCGGGTCGAAAGATCGCCATCATCGCCGAGGACAACTGCGTCCGGAACGGCGTGTTCGATCTGGAGCAGGACGGCGTGCTCGACTACTCCGACCATGACCGTGGCGCGCAGTACCGGCATCCCACAGCACCGTATCTCTCCGGCATCGACATCGTGGACAGCGTGAAAACCGGTTATGCCATCGGCTCCACGCCTGCACAGACGGATCCCGCAACGCGCGGCACGGCACGGTACTACACGCATACCGTCACGAACCACGACTACCAGAGCCGACTCGTGCGCGGCAACCGACTGGTGATCGGCTATCAGGCGATTTTGGCGCCCTTTATCCCGGTCTGGTTCTGCGGCGACGAATTTGGCATGGACGAGACAGGCACAGTCATCTATTTCTCGAAGATCCGCTGGGAGCTTCTGGAATCCCCTGCAAACCGCATCTTCTATGAGGACGTCAAGCAAATGCTCCGCCTGCGCCGCATGTTCCCGGACATCTTCGCGCACTTCCCGGAAAACCACCGCGACGCGAATATGGAGCGGATCCCGGTGACAAAGGACGGCGAAAAAACGCTCACCGGCTATGCCCGAGTCGGCAAGGGGCGCGCGGTGCTCGTGATCCCGGCGGTGGAGGACGGCGTATACGAAGCCGCCATTCCGCGCCTCCTGGACGGTGCGGTCACGGTAACGGATCTCACCACGAACCAGGTCGTCTACGAGGGAGACGCGTCATCGTTTACACAAATGCACCTGCCGCTCGCCAAAGAACGCATGGGCATCTTCTTTATGGAATCCACAATTGGCTAACGGACTGCGCGGAAAACCTCCGGACAGGATTTTCCGCGCAGTTTTCATTTTCAAAACAAATTTTTTCAATAAGAAAGGCAATCTCCATGAAACTGAAAAAGCTCACCACGATCCTTTTGCTCATTGCCATGCTCCTGCCGCTTGCGTCCTGTGGGAACGGTGGAAAGGACAGCGATACCGAAACCCAAGGCAATGTATCCGCGGAATCCGACACAACCGGCGCGGATACCGCGGAATCAGAGACCACGCGCGCCGATTATCCGGACGATCTGCCGGAGAAAGACTTTGGCGGAAAGACCTACACGGTGCTCGGCGAGGGCATGTCCGTTTACTTTCATGCCGACGAACTGAACGGCGAGGTGCTCAACGATGCCTTATACAACCGCGACGTCAAGGTCGGCGAACGCTTCAACGCCAAGATCGCGCTGTCGGAGACCGCGGACGCGCAAGCCACCATCGACACGGCAAAGGCGTCTGTACAGGCAGGCGAGGACGAATACGCCGCCGTTGTGTCCTTCGTCATCTACATGGGCATGGCGGTCACCAACAATATCTTTCAGCCGGTGAGCGATCTGCCGTATATCAACCTCAACCAGCCCTGGTGGTCGGCAAGCAACCTGACCGATCTGACCTACCGCGGCAAAACGTTCCTTGTGATGGGCGACTTCGACATGTCCGGTCTTTCCCAGACAAAGTGCATGTTCTACAACAAGGATCTCGCGGAATCCTTTGGTCTGCCGAATATTTACGAAACGGTGCGCAATGGACAGTGGACGAAGGACAAGATCAACGAGCTGTGCGAGGGTACCTATGTCGATGTAAATGGCGATGGGCAAAAGGACGCAGGCGACCAGTACGGGTACGCCGTAGACTCCAAAGGCGACTTCAACGGTCTGCTCTGGGCATTCGGCAAGCGACTCTTTGAGCAGCAATCCGACGGCACATACAAGGATGTGTATTACGATGAAAAGCTCGTTTCCATCGTGGAATGGTGCTATGACATCAAGAACAACCACGACTACACCTGGACAGACAGCGAATGGAACACCGGCTACAACATGTTCATGCTGGAAAAGACCCTCATCGCCAACGGCTATATCTCCATGACGCAGTGGGGTATGCGCGATCTGGAAGCCGATTACGCAATCCTACCATGCCCGAAGTGGGACGAAGCGCAGCAGAACTACTACACCTATGTAGAAGGCTCCCACTCCATCGCAGGTGTGCTGACCACGGCGCAGGATAAGGAATTTGTCGGCTGCATCATGGAGGCGCTGAACGCGGAATCGTGGAAAACGGTTCGACCGGCGTACTACGACAGCTGCCTGAAGTATAAGGGCGCGCGCGACGAGGATTCCGTGGAAATGCTCGACATCCTCATGGACGGTCGTCTCTTTGACTTCGGTTACGTCTACGGCGGCTGGGGCGCTGCGTTCTGGCTCCAGTACTGCATCAACGACGAAAACTCCACAGACATCACCTCGTACTACGAAAAGAAGAAAAACGAATGGAACACCTACATGGACAAGGTGTTCACCGCGTTTGACGACTTTACGCAGGGTTAAAAACGCGGAAAACGCAAATGCGCACGCGCTCCGGGGGCGAACCTGAAATAACGGCTGCCCCCGGTCTGCCCCGCGTCCGGACCACACAGCGCACACCTCAGTATTGAACATAATTTACCAAATCAGAAACAGAAAGGCAATCCAGATGAAAAAGCGAACCCAAAAGCTCACCACCATTTTGCTCCTCATCGCCATGCTCCTCCCGCTCGCGTCCTGCGGAAACGGCGGTGATACCCCGGAGACCGACCGTGTCAGCGCGGAATCGGAAAACAACGGCGCCGCGACCGATACGGACGGCGAAACGGAGACGACACGCGCCGATTACCCGGACGAGCTGCCGGAGAAGGATTTCGGCGGTGCTGCCTACACGGTGTTTGGCGATGAGGGAATGCACGGTCTCTACTTTTGGGAGGAGATGACGGGCGATGCGCTGGATGACGCGCTTTACACCAGAGACAGACGCGTGGAGGATCGCTTCAACACGAAGGTGGTCTTTACCTCCGCGCCCGACGCCAAGAATGTTATGGACGCGGCAAAGGCATCGGTTCAGGCAGGCACGGACGACTATTCCGCGGTCCTCACCCACGTGATCCTGATGGGCATGGCGGTCACGAACAACATCTTCCTGCCGATCAGCGATCTGCCGTATATCAATCTCACACAGCCGTGGTGGGCGCCGAGCAACCTGACCGACCTCACCTATCGCGGCAAAACGGTGCTTGCCATGGGCGACTACGATATGTCCGGTATCTCCCAGACGCAGTGCCTCTTTTACAACAAAAATCTCGCCGAGACCTACGATCTGCCGAACATTTACGATACGGTACGCGCCGGCAAGTGGACGAAGGATACGCTCAATCAGCTGTGCGAGGGTACGTATGTCGATGTGAACGGCAACGGCGCAAGAGACGAGGAGGACCAGTACGGCTTTGCCGTGGACTCCAAGGGCGACTTCAACGGCTATCTCTGGGCATTCGGCAAGCGGCTCTTTGAACAGCAGTCCGACGGCACCTACAAGGACGTGTACTACGACGAAAAGCTCGTCTCCATCGTGGAATGGTGCTACGACATCAAGAACAACCACGATTACACCTTCACGGACGGCGAATGGCACACCGGCTACCGTCAGTTCCTGAAGGACAAGACCCTCATCGCAAACGGCTACGTCGCCAAAACACAGTGGGATATGCGGCAAATGGAATCCGATTACGCGATCCTGCCGCTGCCGAAGTGGGACGAAGCACAGAAGGATTATTACACCTACGTCGAGGGCTCTCACTCCATCGCAGGCGTGCTGACGACGGTACAGGACAAGGATATGGTCGGCTTCGTCATGGAAGCACTGAACGCCGAGAGCTGGAAAACAGTCCGTCCGACGTATTATGACAGCTGTCTCAAGTACAAGGGCGCGCGCGACGAGGATTCCATCGAAATGCTCGACATCCTCATGGACGGACGCCGCTTTGACTTCGGCTACGTCTACGGCGGCTGGGGCGCGGCGTTCTGGTTCCAGTACTGCATCAACGACGAGCACTCCACGGACATCACCTCCTACTACGAAAAGAAGAAGGCGGAATGGAACAGCTACATGGACAAGGTGTTCACCGCGTTCGACGACTTTACGCAGGAATAAATCCCCCCTATTGCAATCCCTATTTTCACACACAAGAAAGGCAAATTTCCATGAAAAAACTCACCACGCTCCTTTTGCTCATCGCTATGCTCCTGCCGCTTGCCTCCTGCGGGGACGGCGGAAAGGACAGCGAAACCGAAACCAAAAACAATGTATCCGCGGAATCCGACAATGTGTCGAATGACGAAACGACGGAGACCGAAACCACGCGCGCCGACTATCCGGACGAGCTGCCGGAGAAGGACTTCGGCGGGAAGACCTTTACAGTCCTCGGCTATGACGCCACCATAGACTATATCCGCGCTGAAGAGCTGACCGGCGACGTCATGGGCGACTCCCTCTACAACCGCAACATCAAGGTGGCGGATCGCTTCGGCATTGACCTGCAGTTCATCGAAGGCGGCGATTACGGGACGATCACCAAGCTCTGCAACACCGCGGTTACTGCCGGAGAGGACACATACCAATTGGTCGCCTCGCACGTCATTGAAATGGGCAAAAGCATCGCGAACGGTATTTATCAGCCTGTAAACGCGCTGCCCTATATTGATTTCACCAAGCCCTGGTGGTCGAAGAGCTGCACGGAGGATCTCGCGTATCACGGGCAAACCTATCTTGCCATCGGTGATTTCGACCTGTCCGCAGTCGGCAAGGCGGTCTGCCTCATGTACAACAAAGACCTTGCTGAAAAACTCGGTCTGCCGAATATCTATGAGACGGTACGGAGCGGCAAATGGACCAAGGATGAGCTGACACGGATCTGCGAGGGCACCTATGTAGACGTCAACGGCGACGGGCAGAAGGACGAGGGCGACCAGTACGGCTTTGCCATCGACTCCAAGGGCGACGCGAACACGTACCTCTGGTCGTTTGGCAAGAAGGTCATGACCAAAAACACGGACGGCGAATACGACGATACCTTCTACGATGAAAAGCTCGTTTCCATCGTGGAATGGCTTTATGACATCAAGCTGAACGACTACGTGTGGACGGACGCGAACTGGAACACCGGCTACAACGCCTTCATGCGCGAAAACACCCTCATCGCCAACGGCAACCTCGAAATGACCCAGTGGGGCATGCGCGATCTGGAGCTGGATTACGCGATCATCCCGATGCCGAAATGGGACGAGGCGCAGCAGGGCTACTACACCAGCGTCGGCGGCTCCCACGACATCCAGGGCATCCTCATCACGGCGCAGGACAAGGATTTTGTCGGCCTGATCGTCGAAGCTCTGAATGCGGAATCCTGGAAAACCGTCACCCAGCCGTACTGCGAAACCACGCTGAAGTATAAGGGCGCGCGCGACGAGGATTCTCTGGAGATGATCGACATCACGCTGAACGGCAGAATCTACGACTTCGGCTTCGTTTATGGCGGTTGGGGCGAGGCATTCTGGCTTCAGTACTGCCTGAACGACAACCAATCCAAGGATATCACCTCGTACGTTGAGAAAAACAAAAACACCTGGAACAAGACGATGGCGGACGTGTTCGCAACCTTTGACGAGTACACCAAATAATCGCTGCTGAAACACAGGGGAAAAGGAGAGCATCGACAAAAGGACAGGATCGCTCCCTTTTCCCCATTTTTTAAGGATACTCTGCATGCATCGGATTTTTGCGAAATAATGTTAAAATACAGAGCCTTTTGCCGCAAAAATCTCCTGAAATCTGAGACTTCCTACAGGTACGACATATGCAAACGAATCGACAATTCTGGCGTCCGTTTTTCCGGATGCTCATCATCATCGCGCTGCAAAACGTGATCGTGTACGGCGTGAGCCTGCTCGACAACATTATGCTCGGCGGTTATACGGAGCTGGCACTGTCCGGCGTCGCGCTGGTCAACCAGATCCAGTTTCTCCTGCAAATGCTCATTGGCGGCGTTGCGGACGGCGTCATTGTGATCTCGTCGCGCTTCTGGGGCGAAAAGAACCTTGACAACATCAAAAAAGCCGCCGCGGTCGCCATGCAGGTCGCGCTTGGGATCGCAGCGCTGCTCTTTGTATTCGCGTTTTTTCTGCCGGAGACGGTGCTTGGCATCCTGACCGACAAGCCGCACGTCATCGCGGAGGGCGCGAAATACATGCGCATCATCTGCTTTACGTATTTCTTCTTTGCGGCGACGCAGGTGCTCCTCGGCGTGCTGCGCAGTGTGGAGACAGCGTGGATCGGTTTTGCCAATTCGACGGCGGCGCTTATCATCAACGGCGTGCTCAATTACGCGTTGATCTACGGTCGCCTCGGTGCCCCGGAGCTCGGCGTACGCGGCGCCGCGATTGCCACCCTCGTCTCCCGGATCGCGGAATTTTGCATCGTCGCCGTATATTTATTCGCGTTCGATAGGAAAATCCGTGCAAAGCTCGGCGATGTGTTCCGACTGCGCCCGGATGGAAAAATCTACAAAATGTTCGCAAAGGTCAGCCTTCCGGTCGTTCTGTCCGGCGGTTCCTGGGGGATCGCGATGGCAATGCAGACAGCGATCCTCGGGCGAATGGCGGATTCCGTGATCTCGGCAAACAGCATCGCGACGACGGTCTTTTCCATCATGTCGGTGCTTCTCTACGGCGCGGCGACAGCTTCGTCTGTAACCATCGGCAAATCCATCGGGGAATGGAAGGATTCCGGGCGCAGCGAAGCGGACTGCATGGCGGAATTCAAGTCCCGCGTGCGCAAAATGCAGCTGCTGTTCCTCGGATTGGGACTTTGCACGGGCTGTATGCTGTTTTTCATGAAGGATATCATCATCGGCGCGTACAACATTACCCCTGAAACACGCACACTTGCGCTCACCTTTATGACGGTGCTGTCCGTGACCGTTGTCGGGACGTCGTACCAGATGCCGTGTCTGACCGGCATTGTACGCGGCGGCGGCGATACAAAATTCGTGCTCTTCAACGACATCATCTTCATGTGGTGCATCGTCCTGCCGTCGTCCTTCCTCGCCGCGTTCGTTTTCAAGTTGGCGCCTGTATACGTGTTCATCTGCCTGAAAGCCGACCAGATTCTCAAGTGCTTTGTGGCGGTGGTCAAGGTGAATCGGTTCCGTTTTGTGAAGAAATTCTGAATGCATTTCGCATATTTATTCAATAAAAATACCGGTATCCGCAGGGGAACCGGTATTTTTTGTTTGTTTTTGGATTCATTCGTTCACGATCAGTCCAAGCGTCGTAAGCTTTTCCCAGAACGCGTCAACGTCGGCTTGCGCGGTCGCTTCGTCTACATCGTAGGTCTCGAGCACTTTTTCGATCGCGTACGGCACGGTGCAGGTTTCCGCAAGCGCTTTCCAGATGGTGGCGCCTACAGGATTGAGCGTGACGATCCCGGACAGCTCCGCGGAGGTTTCGCCCAGCGGAATGAGCATATCCTCCCCGGCGATGGTGCGCAGAATGAAATTTTCGTTGAGCTTCATGGTTGGTGTTCCTTTATGTGCGATTTGAAAAACATGTATTTCACTCGACTTCCGTCCGGCGCTCGTATTCCGCAAGCCAGTTCTTCCCGACTGTCAGGTACGCGTCCAATTTACGGCACAAATACGTCGGCGTGACTTTGAAGTCCGCGTTTTCCGCATAGCATGCCGCCGGACAAAACTCGCAGATCTCCTTCTTCGGGCATGCCGTGCACTTTGCCGGAAGGAGGATCTCGGCTCTTGCACTGCGTATTTTCTGCCACGCGGCGTCAAAACCGTCTGATAGCGGGAAACCGGGCACGGTCATCATGCCGCACGGGCGCATCTCGCCGTTGTAGGTGATCCAGAAAGTGGTAGAACCGGCACGGCAGCGGATCCGCTCCGTTGGCAATTCCTGGCATTCCTCATCCGGGTCGGGCACAGGCGCGCCGGAGAGCATACCGCGAATCCGCTTTGCAAGAACAGCATCCTCGAAGCGAAATCTGTCGTACTGAAAACGCACATTTCCCGCCGTCTCCGGTGTCATGCGCGCATTTTCGCATGCATCGCACGGTTTTCCGGCGGCTTCACTGGCGCGCAGCGGCGGAAACATGTACGACGCGACCTGCAGAGGAAGATCGCGCTCCTTGGCAAAGGCGAAAATCTGCGGCAGATCGGCGAGATTCTCCGGCGTCGCGGAAAAATTGAGCTTGCAGCGGATCCCGGCTTCGCACAGCAAATCCACGGCACGATAGGCGCGCGTGTACGCATCCTCGTGACCGCACAACCGGCGATACGATTCCGGCTTCGCGCCGTACAAGGTCAGATTCACGCGCAGCGGCGGATATTTCTTCCACAGCGCGATCACGCCCTCGTCGATCCGGGTGCCGTTTGTGTTGAAGGACACGAGCAGACCCAGGCGACGACAGGCGGTGTAGATTTCCGAAAAATCGTTGCGCAGCAGCGGTTCGCCGCCGGTCAATAACAGCAGCAGCATTCCGGATTTCTGCGCGGCCTTTGCGATATCGATCCAGGCGGCGGCGGGCAATTCCTCGCGCAGGGCGGCGGAATCGTTCGCGCGCTTATGGATGTAGCACATGCGGCAGTCGAGATTGCAACGGGCGGTCAGTTCAAAGGTACCGGACAGCGGGATACCGGCGTTCGTACTTTTGGCAAAAAGATAGTCGATAAATTGTTGATAATTCGGCATATTGCACCAATTTACGCGATTTTCAGTCAAACAGTGCGGTTTCCAGCACTGTCACGGCTGCCTCATCGGGTGTGCAGGACAGACTGAAAACGGGCACGTTTTCGAGAATCGCGGAGGCAAGGTCGATGATTTTGGGGAAGCACAGCGGCTTGCAGCCGAAGCTGTTTTGCACGACGGCTTGCAGCGCTGCGGCGCCGTGGAGTCGAACCGCGTGATTCTCCGGCGACTGCGCGAGACCGACGATGGCGCGCACGGGCAGCTCGTATGGTTCGCAGATGCCGCTTGTGCCGCAGAACGGCAGACCGTGCGCGTGGATCACACCGTTTCGCACCGAGACCGCGCCCTTGTCGCCGTTTACGACTGTCGCGCCGCGGTGCTTTTCCCACAGGGCGGCTTGGGTCGATTTGCCGGTGCCAGACGGGGCTACGAACAGGATCGCTTCGTCGCGGTGTCGGATGACGGCGGCGTGGAGGATGAGGGTGTCGAAAAAGGACAGCGTGTACGGCAGGTCTATGGCGGACCAGAGGACCTGCGTGCGGATCGTGTACGGTTTTTCGGCGGTCAGGGAGTGGATTGTGGCGGCTGGCTCGCCGATTTTGCGGCTTACGGCGACGAGGGGGATGCCGCTTGCGCGGTGGCGGAGGACGCGGGTGTAGGTGTCACCGGAGAGGATGACCTCGCCGTCCGCGAACGGGATGACTTTTCCGGTGGGGAGAGGCAGGGCGTCGGCGGAGAGGAGGGGGAACGAAACGGCGTCCGGTGCGGGCTCGGCTGCGAAGAGGAGGGTGTCGCGGTTTTCGACGAGGGGGCAGTCGGGCAAAAAGCACACGGGCACCCCGGCGATGCGGTAGTTGTACGTCATGAGGCAGTCCTATACGGGAAATGCGCCCACACGATGGGTCGCGCAGGCGCAATTTCTCCGGGGGTTGTGGAGGTTAGGAGTTGAAAATGTACGCATTTGCAGATAATTTACACTCTTCGTCAACACGTGTAGTGCAACTACCTTCAGCGGTTAATTCTTTGCCATCAAAGATATCCCCTGGAATACCACAAGTATTCTCATCGTTAGATGTTCCGTCAACGTGAGTACAAGTGGAAATAGCGGTATTCACCTCGAAGTCAACAACACTTAACTCCGGCTTTGCATATTTTGCTTTCATTATATTGTCTCCTTCTTCATTTCACAAGAACGGTTACAGTCTTGGATACACTGCTGCCATCTTTGCCGTAAGCGGTAATTTTGAATGTATGCTCACCGGAATCTCTCATTCTGAATGTCTTCAGATAATAGTACTCGGAACTGATACCCCACTTTACAGAAACTCTGTTCAGCGCATTCAGTTCTGTTTCCGTACCATCGTCCGCTGCAATCGTCACTTTTTCAAGATCCGTTACAGAGACATTGGCAGAAATGGAGAATGTACGGTTTCTTCTTGCCGTTGTAGGTGCGTATACCTCAAATACTTCCGGCTCGAAAGTGTCATCGATCGGCGTAGCCATGCTTTCCGTGAGGGATGCAAGAATATAATTCTGCGTCTCTTCACTCATTTCATTCGTCGCCTTATTTTCACTCATCTTCAATACGTTTACTGCGAGAACAGATTGACTTCCTGCATCTTCAGTCGCAGTTGTACCGTTGATAATTGTAATGAACTTTTTGCCATCATTTGTTGCTTGAATACAATCGGAAATGTCATAGTACATTTCTGTGCCAGTCAGAGAAAGACCCGCAGTTGGATTGCCAACCGTTATTTCCTTGAAAGAACCATTCCTCTTTCCGATTTTTAGCGTAGGCGTACCGCTGACGATCTTTGCACTCAGCTGCAGAATATCTTTTTCAGTAAAATCATCCGGCAAGCCAACAGCGATACCACAGTTGGGTGCAAGATAAATCTCGTACTTCGGTCCATTTGTGCCGAAGGGCTTTGAATTGTAGTTAGCACTCTCCGCTTGCTTCAATTCAGATTTGTACTCCACGTACATAACATTTTTCGTTCCCGTTGGAAGTGCGCCAGTTGTACTGTTGCTCTGTATATACTTGCTCAGATCATTGTATTTTACACCGGATTCATTATCTGTAGTATATACGTCGCTGCCATTCTCAAGCGGGTTATATACGCGGAAGCCATCGATGGTCACTCTTGCTTCCGTAGACGAAGCAGCTTCTGTTTCTGCGTTCATTGCGTATGTGCTGAACGCTGCGCTTCTTTCTACAGGGGCAGCCGCTTCGCTTTGGATGCCGGTACCGCCGTTGAGGACGCTGTTTTCATCCATGTACACAAGCTCTACATCGTCAACGGATACATCTTCAAAACCGCAATCATCAAGGAATGCGCGAATGTCAAATGTTTCCGTTTCGACGGCAAATGCGCTTGCCTGCATGGAATATGTGCTTACATCCGCTGCGGCTGGCTGGTTCACAACCGTTCCGGAGTTCTTGTAGAGCGCGCCGCGGATTGTCACGTTATAGGTGCCATAGACCAAAGCCAGTTCACGGATAACAGGGGTCTGATAAATTTTGTGCGTATTGTTCAGAATAGTATTATCGCCATGGAAATACGTGTCGATGATGTAAACCTTGGCTTCTTTCGTTTCTGCATTTTCCAAACGAACGACCACCATACCGGTATCTTTGCCACATTCGGAAATCAAATCAAAGCCTGCTCCGGTGAAGCTGAACGTCAGATTGTCCTTGGTGTACACCGACTTCTTGTCTGCGGGCAGGGTCAGATTTGCCACATATGCCGAGTTGCCGGAGTATTTGATTGTATTATCCTTGACAAGTTCTTGTTCGTAACCGTAAACGTAGGTTTTTGCACCACCGAGTTCCGTGGTCTGCTGCGTTGTGGGAGCTGTGGAAGTTTCCCAGCTATTGCTGCCACTTGGGGTCATGAAGTTTTCCTCATACAGCACGTTGGTTGCGGGGATGATGTACACGGTAAAGGTTACTTCACCTTGCTGATACGTTGTTTGCCCTGTTGTCTCATCCTTTACTGGAATCGTACCTGTACAGGTTACGTTAAAGGAATCGTTTGTATCAATGGTGTGGTTGGGTGTGTACGTGATACTCTCTGTACCGTTTACAGACAAAGTACCGTATTTTGCTGTGCCTGTTGTGATTTTCGTAATCTCTACTCTGGGGTTGGAAAGGTTTTCATTCAATGCGGCATACGGAATTGTCAGCGGGAGACCAAAGTCCACCACGAACGATACATCTGCATTGAATGTATAGTACAGGTGTACTTCAGTAGGACCATTTTCCCCCTCTGGTATAACAAGCTTTACTTCTACACAAGTATATTTGCTGTAACGGTACTGCGCAGGGATACCTCGCATTGTAATAAGGTCTGCGGAAACCGCCTGATCCACATTATACTTGTTCTTTACGATATGATTCTCAAGTTCCAGAGAATTTGGCGCTTTCTGGCGGAAGTTAGGATCAAAGAATGTACCTGCGTTTACAACGATGTTGTAGTTATAGAATTCCTGATCGTTTCTGGTTCTGTCGTGGTAGTGTACGGTTAACGTACCGGTTTTCGCACGTACATAGTATGTAATCAGCGCGCCGTGATTCAAGTACACTTCAACGCCACGAACATATGGATCTCCGCCAAACTTACCGCCAGCGTAAACACTGTCTGTACCAGAAATCGGCGTGTAGGCGGTCAATTTACTGTTATCAAGTGTTGCCTCATCAATTGCCCATACGATTTGTTCGGTTTTTTTATCGTACGTGTAGCTACTCAAAGCATCATTTTCCGTAAGCTGTTCGCTTGCCAGAGCATTCGTCATGGTCACAGTAACCATGTACACCTCGTAGTCACCAGTATTGGCAGCACGGAAGTTATTTAACTTACGATACCTTGTATTACCCGAGCCGCCAATGGCGCTATCTGTGGAACTATTGTTACAGTGAAATGCCATTGTTTTATTGGCGACAGGAAAAGCATTTTCTTTGGGGTTCTGTGAGCCGTCCTCATACTTCACGGCAAAATCAAGCAGTACGAAATCACTTGCAACTTGTACGTTATATTTTGTACTATCTTTAGGTTCGCCCCAGTCTGCAACATCCGTTTTTACTTCTTCGGTAATATCAGTACGGATCATGTAATACGCCGCAAGCTGCTGCGTACAACCGGAGTATGTACCTGTAGAACCAGCACCGGTAACGGTTGTCCAGCCAGTTTTACCATCAGCAGACACAGCCCATGCGCCGCCGTAATATCTGACGTAATTAAATGCGCTGCCGCTGTTGGAATAGTCACTGTTTCCGTCAGCTCCCCACATAGTCTGAACATTGCCATCAGCTTTATTATGGATACGACCTGTCCATAGCACAAGGTTTTGAGAGGAACGACCATCCTGTTCAGGCAGATCACTATAATTGATATATCGTGTTCCACCGTATTCGTAGCGCACCAATGGTTCATTCAACCCAATAGCGTTATAAAGTGATATGCCATTTTCTCCATATGCACTTTGTGCGGTTACGTTTACATAATTCGCCTTATACCCAGCAGCATCATTGCCACCCCAGCCAGAACCAGTTTTTGTCGCACTTGTTCCGTCTACTTGAATGGTGTTGTTCGTAATCCACAGCTGAATCGGCAGCGGGCTTACGTTCGACAGATCTTTCTCAGTAACGGTAACATTATACCGCACGTTTCCAATAATAACCGTACCAACTCCATCTGCCAATCCATTAAAGGTTACAATTGTACCCTGTACCGCTGGAGTAGGTTTCTCTGTGAAAGAATACGGATAGACATTACCAGAATAGGAGTTAGCTGTCCAATCAATACCGTTAAAGTAGAAATAATAACTGTTGTTGTAATACCCACTATTATATCTATTATCATAACTCCAAGTGGCTCTAGATTTGCTTGTCTTTAACTGATATTCCCCTGCAGTATAGTCATAATCGACTTTTAAATAGTATCCATTACCCACAAAGGTGTATTTCTTATTAGAGTTATAAGTTTGGCTTCTAACTGTATAAGTAATTACTGTGGCTTCATTGATGTCTTTCGTATTAGAAATTTCACCGTTTTCATCAATCACAAGATAATTGCTGTTACCATCAGAAATAACACTCTTATACTCGCCATCACTATTAGTGGGTCGCTTTTCGCCAATTGTTCTCGTCGTTCCTGCGGAAACATTTTGAGGCTTTGCAGAGTATGTAGCAATGATATTGCCGTTTCCATCTACGACATTACCCGTTTCAGTGATGCTCACACCTTGCTGTACTTCAGAATCTTTTTTGCCCCCAACCATAACGGTAATCGACTCGTCCGTCTGGGTATCCCCGCGTGTCGCGCTCACCGTGATCGTATCCGAGGTAAACACAGTGCCGTTGTCCAAAGTCGCAGAAACAGCAGCCGTACCCACGCCAACTGCAGTTACAATTACAGAACTCGTATTTTCGACCGCTCTCGTGGTTGCAGCAACCTCAAGAACTCCTGTATTGCTGCTTGTCCACGTTGCGAGTGAACCGTCGGAGGTGGACATGATCACGTTTTCACCAACCGTCAGTTCTGTGTTATTGCCGCCAATTACGATGGAGGGAAGCGGTGTTTCGGAAGCTGCCTTGAAGTAGTTGGGGTTCTGCTCCGACAAGGTTTTGATATATGTATAGAGATTGCTATAATTAACACTTTGTCCCGGTTGGTCACACCAGAAAGCAAGCATGCAGCCCATAGGCATAATCTTGCCTTGAGTATCACTGTCACAATTATTTGCCTTGAAACCGTCTTGCTTCATTTTAGCAATGGCATAATTATAATTTCCCCAACCAGTACCTTCATTACCTGCAATATAGTACCAGTGTGTATTTGTATTAATAAGTTGAAAATCGTTTGCTAACTGTGCAGCGGTTGCGTAACCATTGTCATCATTTGCCGTCCAATAGCAAATTGCAAAAATCGGTTTATTATCATCTGCTTTCAAATTTGAAACCAATGTTTGCAAATTATTAGAGGAACGGAAGCCGTCATTAAACATCAGCGGCGTCATGCCTGAATCAGCAATCTTTTTACCCAAAGGAGAAAGAAGATCATTAATCAGAGAAGAATAGCTGAACGTCTTTACGTTATAACCACATTCATCTGCGCCCAGATTGAAGTATTCACAACCATTTTTCGCAAAATATCCAATGTACTTCTCCAAAAGAGCCGTAACGAAACTTGTTGTTTCTTTATTAGAGACATCAAATGCCAAGCCATTATTCGATTCCTTGTAGAATGTCGAAACGGAAATTCCCAACTTTGTCATCGCAGTCATCAATGCATTTGCATGTCCGGGAACATCTACCATTGGAATTACAGAAATGCTATGCCCATTATTCTTACCGCCCTTTTTAGCGTATGCAATAATATCATCCATTTCCGCTTCGGTTAGTTCATTCGTCGTGAAGTTATAGTACGCACTATTCCCCGCCTGAATGGCAGACTTCACTTGTTCACTGGTAAAGGTATATCCTCCAACCGCCATATCATCCAGTAAAAACCGGAATCCGTCATTACCGAACGCCAGCTCAATATGGGTATAGTGATTCGCCGCCAGCTGATCGATAATATCTTTGATCTCTGCAACGGTAAAATACTTCCGCCCACAGTCGAGGTGGAATATGCGGATAAACTCCTCCCCCGTTCCAACCATAGGCTCCGCCGGGGTTTCGTCCGTGCCGGGGTTCTTTTCGATGATCCGGTCCTTCAGGTCCTTCATGCTCCGGATCCATTGATCCCACTGGGACGCTATGCCGGATTCGCCGCCGAACAGTCCCGCTGCGGACGCGGGCACGATGGCGGACAGGCAGAAGCATACCGTCAGGATCACGCAAAGTAGGGTGCGCAGTGTCTTGTGCTTCATAAGTTGCTCCTTTTCTCCCCGGCTCGGGCAGCACGCGGCGCACCATTTTCAGCGCCATTTTCCGCGTGTGCGCGCCCGGAAAAATATGAATACCTTTATGGCTACTATTTTACTACAAATTTTGCCGTCTGGCAAGCCCTTTTGCAAAAAAATTCTCCGCACCTATGCAAAATTTGTCCTTGATCCGCCGAATTTTTTCGTATATTTTCCAAAAACCGCCGTTTTTCCCCGCCGTCATCCATGAACAAGCCGCCCGCCTGTCCCGCCTACGCAAAAACGCCTGTCCGAGTTTCGAACAAGCGTTTATTTATGCAGTTTCCCCGCGCGTCGCGACTATTTATTCGTTTTTACTTTTGTTATCGCGATCCGCCGCAAGCCGGACAAGCAGCACCATCGTCAGGATGATCACCGCCGTCACAATGTAGATGCCCGCCATGCCCTTGAGCATGATCGGCAGCGTCTCCAGAAATTCCGCTACATCTATCGTCATGGTTCTCTCCTCCTATCCTCAGCCCAGCAGATTTAAGATCAGTCCGCCCGCGATCACGGACGCGATCTGCCCCGATACGTTTACGCCGATCGAATGCATCAGAAGGAAGTTCTGCGGATCCTCCTTCAGCCCCATCTTATGCACCACCCGCGCCGACATCGGGAACGCCGAAATCCCCGCCGCGCCGATCATCGGGTTCAGCTTCTTCTCCTTCGGCAGGAACAGGTTGATGAGCTTCGCCACAATCACGCCGCCCGCCGTGTCAAAGATGAACGCCACCAGTCCGAGCGCCAGAATGAGCAGCGTCTCCGTCGTCAGGAAGTACGCCGCCTGCATCTTCGTCGCAATCGTGATGCCGAGGAAGAGCGTCACCAGGTTCGACAGCACCTTCTGCGCCGTCTCCGACAGGGAATCGAGCACCCCGCACTCCCGGATCAGGTTGCCGAACATCAGAAAGCCGATCAGCGCCACGCTGCGCGGAGAGACGATGCCCGTGATCATCGTGATGAGGATCGGGAACAGAATCTTCGTCCGCTTCGAGATCTTCTTCTGCTGGTACGGCATCCGGATCCGCCGCTCGTTCTTCGTCGTCAGCAGACGGATCACCGGCGGCTGCACGATCGGCACCAGCGCCATGTACGAATACGCCGCCACCATGATCGCGCCAAGGTACTTCGAGCCGAGGTAGTTCGCCACAAAGATGGAGGTCGGTCCGTCCGCAGCGCCGATGATGCCGATGGCCGCCGCGTCCTTGATGTCAAAGCCGAACAGCGCCGCCATCGAGAACGTGAAGAAGATGCCGAACTGCGCCGCCGCGCCGAAGATCATCAGCTTCGGATTGGTGAGCAGCGGCTCAAAATCGATCATCGCGCCGATCCCGACGAATAAAAGCAGCGGGAACAGTTCGTTCGCGATGCCCGCGTCAAAAAGCACGTCGATCACACCGATCTCGGGCACGTTTTCGTAAATCTGCGTCACAGCCCCCGACAGCGGCAGATTCACAAGAATCGTACCAAAGCCAAGCGGCAGGAGCAGGGTGGGCTCCATATCCTTTTTGATCGCCAAATAGATGAGGAGCGCGCCGATTGCCCACATGACGACCATCTGCCATGTGATGTTTGTGGCATTGGAAAATAGTTCCAGCATAACGTCGCGGGACGGATGTCGTGTGATGTCCCGCTCTCTCCTTATATTGATTTTTCGCGTCCCGTGCGCCAACGGGCATAAAAAATAGACCTCTATCGAAAAAACGACCACATGCCGCCGTACTTTCGATAAAAGTCTTACCGTTTCAGTCCCAAGCGGGCATATCCGAAAACGGACACGCCGTGATTGACGCCGGGGACACGGGAAATCCCGCCGGTTACTCCCTTTTATGAACCGTGCAAACGCACAGGAATTGCACAAGTGGTAGTATACCATAGCTTTGCCCGATTTGCAAGAGGAACGCGCGAATTTTTCTGTAAAAATGCAGTTTTTTTGCATACATATAGGGAACGGCCGCGCGCCATCATGGGATATGCAGCCGTTCCCTACCATTTTAATATTCCACGGCCCAGATCGTGCGTGGCGACACCGGGATCGCCTCGCCTGCCGGGATCGCCACAGCAGGCGCGTCCACGCCTCTGCGCAGGTTCACGGGACGGTCAAACACCGCCGTCTCCTCCGCGTCCGTGTAGTTCGCGAGAAATTCCACCGTTTTCCCGGACGCGGGATCGCGCCACGCCGTGTGCAGCAACGCGGATTCCTCCATGGTTCGTCCAAGGCGCGGGAGATGCAGCGTACGCGTGCCGCACTTCGCCGCCGATCTTGCCATTTCCGCACCCGCGAACAGCGCCGGATACATCGCGTGCCAGTCGTGGGTCTGCGCCGCGAACGAGAGCACCTCGTCCCGATCCGGCTTGTCCGTGAAGTCACGCAGGCTCCACTGCGGCAGAATGTCCCCCGCCTCGCCCGGCGCCACGTCGAGCACCAGCGTCAGCAGATCGCCCGCCGTGAACGAATATGCCAGCCGGTACAAGAGCGATTCCGTATCCCCGCCAAACGGCGCGCACACCTGATTGCCCATGAAGTTGTGCAGATACGGGTGGAAGAGATACGCGTACAGCGGCACCGCGCGACCGTACGTATAGCACAGCTCGTACCGGTTGTCCGACAGCGCGAGATTGGCGATATTCGCGTCTGCGGCAGCCGATTCACAGCCGAGCAGCGTATGCGGGCAGGACTTTTTCCAGTCGGAAAGCAGGCTTCGCGTCGCCTCCATCATCCATGCGCCGGGGACAGGCGGGTGACCGTGATCCTCCGCGTAGCAGAAATACATCGTGCCGCCGTGGTTCTGGTCGAGCACCTGCGCATAGTCGATGCCGCTTTGCCACAGGGGAGCCAGTGCTTCGTCGAGGATCTCCCGTCCGACCGCGCTCGCGTCGCAGATGTCGTAGCCCGAGCGCTGTCCGGTGCAGATGCGGCTGTGGGGGGTGGTCTGCTCCGGGGACTTGCAGAAGCCGCGCCGCAGATCCCGCTTTTCGATTGCGTCCGCGCAGTTGTAGCTCTCGATGAGATTGCTCTGCTCCGTATAGCCAAAGCCGCTGCAATACACGCCGAGCAGATCCCCGCGCGCGTGCAGCTTGTCCCGGAAAGCGGCGAACATCGCTTCCCCACCGTACGGCGGCCAGACATACGGCGGCGCCCACGGAGCCGTGCCCTCCCAGTGCATGAGCAGCACCATGACCGTCGCGCCCGTGCGCTTTTCCATCTCCTCGACGATGGGTAAGACGTTCTCATACGGGAACAGCGCGTTTGGCTCCATTTTGTCCATATCGTGCCGACCGCGCACCGGATACGTGAGCACAAGGGGCATGTCGTGCCGGTACCAGTCGGGCAGCGCATCGTTTTCCGCCACCGTTTTCAGCGTCGGCTGCAAAATCGTACGGAACGCCATCCGGTACAGCTCCGCCGCCGCGTGCCAGTCGCCAGTGAACGCTTCCCACACCGTATCGTACGCCGCGGGAACATCGCCGCCGTACGTACCGCCGCAGAAAAACCGGGTGCGGAACACGGTGCCGTTCTCCGTGCAGGCAAAGTCGATCGCTTTCGGCGCCATGGTCGTGTCGTGCGCGCCCATGTACACGCCGCCCTCCCCGGTCAGAAACGCCGTAAACTGGGTGGAGATCATGTACGGATACATCGGATACCCGCCGAGCGAGGGATATTCCGGGTCAGTGAGGGATGTTTTCAGCCGCGCGTCGTCGACCAGCGTACCCTCGTTGTAGCCCCACAGCACCGCCGCGTCCCCACCCTGCGCCCGCATGGCTTTGCCGTAGGTCACGGAGGGAAAATCGATCCACTCCACGGCGCAGTCGGTGTGATTCTCGACCGCGATCCGGAACGCGAACCGTTCGCCGCCCGCGATGGCGACACGCACCGTACAGCCGGGCTCATACCAGCGATAGGTCAGCGCAACGCCATTGTCGGATGCTTCCATCGTCACAGCGTCCGCGTCGGCGGCGGAAAAGACCCGCGCGGTGTGGTCACGATCCCGCAGGCGGCAGGAAAACAGCGGTTCCTGCACCGGGGCCAGCAGCTCTACACCGTCCAGTGTCAGCGAGGACAGCGCGGTTTTGGTTTCGTTCAGCGACAACGCCATGCGCGAGGCAGTCAGGGTCATGTTGCACCTCCATATGGTTCTTTCATTACTTATGTATCGCGATACAGAAGAAGTATACCGCGAAACGCTGGGTTTGTCAAGGGATACGCCGCCTGCTGTATCGTTTTACCAAAGCAAAAAACAAAAGAGACATCTTCACAAATGTCTCTTTTGCGTATCGGAGTGACTGGACTTGAACCAGCGGCCTCTTGGTCCCGAACCAAGCACTCTACCAAACTGAGCCACACCCCGACGAACGATAGTATTATACCACGGCAGTCTTTGTTTGTCAAGGGGGTTTGGTAAGATTTTTGAAAAATTCCAACGAACGCCCATTCTCATGGCAAACCGTGTGCCGTTTTCTGCGGTACATAACACATCCCGATACTTTTTCTCACAAAACGCGTTATTGCTTTTCCCGTCGCCATCCGGTATACTATAGGCAGCAGACGAATGATGAACGATTTTGAACAGGAGGACAACCTATGAAACTGATGATCGGAGAAAACATCCGCGCGTATCGCAAAAAGCACGATCTGACCCAGGAGGAGCTTGCCGAACGGCTGGGCGTGACCTACCAGTCTGTCAGCCGCTGGGAAAACGGCGCCACGTACCCCGACCTGGAGCTTCTGCCCGCCATCGCGCAGGCACTGTCCATCACCGCGGACGAGCTGCTTGGAATGCCGGAGGTGGAAAAGGAAAAGCGCGCGACCGAGACCCTGGACGAGCTGCACCGGGAATGCGTGAAGCCGGATTACGACGCGGATCGGATTGTGGCGCTGCTACGGGACATACGCCGGAATTACCTCCGCTGCAACGACGCATGGCGGCCGTGGGTGGAAGGAAACACCCGGGCGTTCGGCGATCCGCGGATACTGCCGGAGGTGCGGCTGTTGGCAAACGCCTATCTGGAGCTGTATCCGATGGGAGAAAGTGTCATCGCGACCATGTCTATCGTCGAGGATGAAGAACATTTGCAGGATTTTCTCGATACGCACACCACATCCTTTGACTGTTCCGCGCGCGCTTTGCTTTTCAACCGATACTTCTGGCGCGGCGACATGGAGCGGTTTGAGCCGGAGCGGATGTACCAGCTGCAAGATGCAATGGCAAAGCTTCTGAATGACGACCGGTATCTGCTCCCGCGAAACGCCACGCCGGAGGAGCAGGACGCCGCCGCTTGGTTTCGGGAATCCCTGCTTACCGTGTTCCGCCGCGACGCCGCCGACGACGGTCCGGATATGTGGACAGACGCGCGTCTGGATCTCGCGTTCTCTTTGGCGCAGCGTGCCCTCCGCCTCGGAGACACAGAAGAAGCGATGCGAAGGCTGGAGGGTGCCGTGCGACTGTTGGAGAATACGGTGCGGATCACGGAGGAGGTGCCGGTGCCAACCTCCTGCCGCTTCCTCGACGGCATCGACTGGCGGGCAAGAGAGGATTGGCATAGCACCGACAACCATCCGGACAGACCTCTCGAGCGGATCATATCCTTTTCCAAGTTCATGGGAAATATGGTCACCTGCAACTGTATCATTCCCAGCAGAATCTACGCAAGGCTGACCGGGGAAGCCTTTGCGCCGCTGCGAGAGCACACGGAATACGCGTCCCTGTGCGCGCGTGTGCAGGCGCTGATCGTCACGAAGCCCGCGAAAATTGCAAAAAAACCGTAAATTTTGCGCCGCGGGGGAGCAAACCCGTTGACGCGGGGGCGGTTTTGTATTATAATATAGGTTGACGAGAATGTGCTGTCCGTCGGTTGGCGTTTGTGTCGCAGGCGGGCGCAGAACACTCTTTTCTCCATCGAAAAGTGAATCGCAAAGGAGTTTTTCAAAATGGGCAATATTGCTTACTCACATGAAGTCGAAACCATGTGTACCGTTGCCAAAGGACCCAACCACGGTCCCGCTCCCATTCCGGAAGAGGGCAAATGGGTCAAGGCATACGAAATCAAGGACATCTCCGGTCTGACCCACGGTGTGGGCTGGTGTGCTCCGCAGCAGGGCGCGTGCAAGCTGACCCTGAACGTCAAGGACGGTATCATCGAGGAAGCGCTCGTTGAGACCATCGGATGTTCCGGTATGACGCACTCCGCCGCTATGGCAGCCGAGATCCTGCCGGGCAAGACGATCCTTGAAGCACTGAACACCGACCTTGTATGTGACGCCATCAACACCGCTATGCGCGAGCTGTTCTTGCAGATCGTGTACGGCAGAAGCCAGTCCGCGTTCTCTGAGGGCGGTCTGACCATCGGCGCAGGGCTTGAGGACCTCGGCAAGGGTACCCGTTCCCAGGTCGGCACCATGTACGGCACCAAGGCAAAGGGCGTTCGCTATCTGGAAATGGCAGAGGGCTACGTCACCCGCCTCGCGCTGGACAAGGACGACCAGGTCATCGGCTATGAATTCGTATCTCTGGGCAAAATGACCGACTTCATCAAGAAGGGCATGGAACCCGGTGAAGCGTACCAGAAGGCTATGGGTACGTACGGCAGATTCGACGGTGCGGTCAAGTACATTGACCCCCGTAAAGAGTAATTTGGGAGGATACGAGAATGGCATTATTTGAAAGCTACGAAAGACGTGTTGACAAGATCATGGGTGTTCTTGCCGAATACGGTATCTCCTCCATTGAAGAGTGCAAGGACATCACCCTCGCCGCCGGCATCGACTGCGACAAGATCGTGCGCGAAACCCAGCCGATCTGCTTTGAAAACGCGGTATGGGCATACACCGTCGGCGCAGCCATCGCCATCAAGAAGGGCTGCAAAAAAGCAAACGAAGCCGCTGCCGCCATCGGTATCGGTCTCCAGTCGTTCTGCATCCCCGGTTCCGTCGCGGAAAACCGCAAGGTCGGTCTCGGTCACGGCAACCTGGGCGCAATGCTCCTCTCCGAGGAAACGGACTGCTTCTGCTTCCTCGCCGGTCACGAATCCTTTGCGGCAGCGGAAGGTGCTATCAAAATCGCCCTCAACGCCAACAAGGTGCGTGTCAAGCCCCTGCGCGTTATCCTGAACGGTCTCGGCAAGGACGCCGCGTTCATCATCTCCCGTATCAACGGCTTCACCTACGTAAAGACGGAATTTGACCCGTACACCGAGGAAGTCACGATCGTTTCCGAAACCGCGTACTCTGACGGCCCGCGCGCCAAGGTTCGCTGCTACGGCGCGGACAACGTTCCGGAAGGCGTTGCCATCATGAAGCTCGAAAAGGTCGGCGTTTCCATCACCGGTAACTCCACCAACCCGACCAGATTCCAGCATCCCGTTGCCGGCACCTACAAGAAGTGGTGTGTTGAAAACGGCGTGAAGTACTTCTCTGTTGCATCCGGCGGCGGTACCGGTCGTACCCTGCACCCGGACAACATGGCAGCCGGTCCGTCCTCCTACGGCATGACCGACACCATGGGCAGAATGCACTCCGACGCACAGTTCGCCGGCTCCTCCTCCGTTCCCGCGCACGTGGAAATGATGGGTCTCATCGGCATGGGCAACAACCCGATGGTAGGCGCTACCGTCGCGGTCGCCGTCGCGGTCGAAGAAGCGATGAAGAATCGGTAATCCACAAATACCCGCCTATAGAAAAAGGAAGCTTGTCCCGGACAGGCTTCCTTTTTTGCGTGCAAGGAGCATGTGTGGTCTCCCCTCTTGCATCGTCGGGGGATTTATGGTATACTGTCCCTGTATCGACACCGCTCCGGCGCGAAAGGAGACGCCTATGAACCCCGTCTTTACCACGAACCCCGTCTTTACCACATCGATCGGCGACGCGTCCATTCCGTCCATTCTCGACAGCGGATTTGTGCACGATTACACCGTCACCTCGTATCTCCATTCCCATTCGTACTACGAGCTGTTCGCCGCCGTGGAGTCCGCGTTATATCTGGAAGGAGCCGACAATACGTCCTGGACGCTGCCTGCCGGGTCGGTCTGCCTGATCCCGCCGGGTTTCTTCCACCGCGTCCGCGCTGGGGACAAGCTCGCCATCCGATTCCACGTGCAGCAACGAGAATGTGAAACGGATACGGATTCCGTCTACGGCGCCTGCACAGCGATCCTCTTCGCCATCCGCACGCCTCTGATCCGCACCGACGCCGACAGCGATTCTCTCTGCCAACTGCTGCTCACCATCCGTGAGGAACTGTCCGCACATCGACTCGGCGGGAAAACCTACGCGTCGTTTCTGCTCGGCACGTTTTACATTCGGCTCCTACGTTCCCTATCGCAGGATCTGCCGCACGCTTTCCAGACCACGCGCAGGACAGCGGACGACCCGACCTTGCGGCAGTTGGAAATCGACGAATACTTCACCGCGCATTACGCCGAATCGATCACGGCGGAGGATATGGCGCGCGACCTCCATCTTTCCAAGCGGCAGCTCAGCCGGATTCTCTCCGCCATCTATAACCGCAGCTTCCGGGAGATCCTCGTCAACACCCGGCTCCAGCAGGCGCTGCATCTGCTCACGAGAACAGCGTACTCCATCGAGGAGATCGCGTCAATGGTCGGCTACGGCTCGCTTTCCGGTTTTTACGCCGCGTTTCAGAAGAAGTTTTCCGTCACCGCGGGGGCGTATCGCCGCAACAAAAGGGACGTTTCCACAATAGAGCGCGTGGAGAAAGTATAAATTTTCCGATAACGCGCCGATTTTTCTCGTTTTATCCGATAATGGGACATCATTTGTGCCAAACACGGCGTATTGGCGTATTGTCTTTTCTGCCGATACGAGGTAAAATGATGGTAAAAGGTTGGCACAATTGCCGCCATCATTCCAAATAAGGAGAAACGCCTATGAAACGAACTCTATGTGCGCTCTTATGTATGCTTCTGCTTACATCCTCCTGTGGAAGCACCTCCGAGCCGACCAAGGAAAGCACCGATCCTGCCGCACAGAACGACACCGCCACAGAATCGGAGGAAACCGCGGAAACCGTCCTCACCGCCGATCTGCCGGACGTCCGCTACGACGGCTACACGTTCACGATCCTCACGCTGAACGACTATAGCCGCCGCTACCATCTGACTGCGGACGAAACAAACGGTGAGCCGTTAAACGACGCGACCTACGAGCGGAACAACAAGATCTACGAACGGCTCGGTGCGGAGATCGCCACCTATGAGGACGACAATACCGCATCCGCCCTGCAAAACGCCGTCGCGTCCGGGGACACCACATTCAGTATGGTTCTGCCGCACCCGAACGCGGAGGTGGGACTGCTCAAAATGGTATCGGCGGGACTGCTCTACAACCAGAACGAGCTGCCCGTCGTGGACTGGGACAAGCCGTGGTGGAACGACAACGCGCGGCAGACCCTCTCCATCGGCGATACGGCGTATCTCGCATCCGGGGACTACAGTCTGACCTGTCAGGGGATGCAGGGGATTCTGTTCAACAAAGAGCTGATGGAAAATCTCGGCATAGACGCGAATCTCTACGATCTGGTGCGCACAGGCAAATGGACCATGGACGCGCTTCTGCCTCTTGTCGAGATGGCGTCCGCGGATGTAAACGGCGACGGTAAAATGGACGCGGACGATCGGTATGGCATTTTGCCGAACAACATCGGCTACTGCTGGCAGATCGGAATGGGGCAGCCGTTTACCGCGAAGGACGAGGACGGATACCCACGCGCCGCGATGAAAACGGAACGGATGCAGAAGATCGTGGAACTGTGCTGTCAGATGGCGACGAGCGACGCCTGCTTTGTCACCAGCTACAGCTACGCCACCTACGACACGAGCGATTTCAAAAAAATCTTCACCGAGGGACGCACCCTCTTTGCCGCGCTGGACATCGGCGGTCTGTACGCGACCCTGCGTGACATCGAATTTGATTTCGGTATCGTTCCCTTCCCCAAATTCGATGAGGCGCAGGACGGCTACAAGACCTTCTGCGGCGCCGGAATCGAGGGCGTGCCGGTCAACATCGAGGATCCGGCGCGCACCGGGGTGATCCTCGAAGCACTGAGCTATTACAGCTACGAATACCAGCGTCCCGTGTTCTTTGACATCGTGCTGGAGAACAAGGCGGTGCGCGACGCGGATTCCTACGAGATGATCACCCTCATGCACGAGGGCAAGACGTTCGATTTCGGCTTCAATCTCGACCCGAGCGGCAAGCTGGTCGGTATCCTTCAGACGCTGACGCAGAAAAAAAGCACGGATTTCACCTCCCTCTACGCCAGCCTGGAGCCGACCATCGAAGCGAAATTCGACGATCTGTACGCCAATTTACAATGATAAAGAAGGAGCACCCTATGGAAAAATATCCCAACAAAACCGATGGGATCGTGTACCGCAACCCCGATTCCTTTTTCGGCTACTGCGGCTGGCCGTCCGTTTGTCAGGATGAGAACGGCACCCTGTATGCCGCCTATTCCGGATTCCGCGGCAGCCATATCTGCCCGTTTGGCAAAACCTGTCTCACCCGCAGCCACGACGGCGGCAGGACCTGGTCAGCTCCGGCTGTCGTGAACGACACTTGGCTCGACGACCGGGACGCGGGGATTGTCTCCCTCGGCGGCGGACGGCTGATGATCACGTGGTTCACCAATCCGGCAGACACCTATGCGGCAGGCGGCGAATTTGCCTCCGGCGTATGGGGACCGTCCCAGTCGCTGACAAACGAGCTGTATCCGACAGCACCGGCGGAATATCGCGGCGGCGGCTCGTACTATCGAATCTCCGAGGACGGCGGCGACACATGGGGCGAGAGCACGAAGCTCCCGATCTCCTCTCCGCACGGTCCGACCCTCCTGCGCGACGGCACGATTCTGTATCTCGGCAAGGAGCTGTGGTGCCACGCATGCCGCTCGGACGATCACGTGATCCGCGCCATGGCGTCCACAGACGGCGGCAGAACGTTCACGGATCGCGGCGTCGTGCCCTTGCCGGTTGGATACGCGTGGACGGACTTCTACGAACCGCACGCCATAGAGCTGCCCGACGGAACGATCCTCGGCACCATCCGCGCGCACAGGCCGTATTTCACCGTATTTCTGACCCGTTCCGCGGACGGCGGCAAAACCTGGTCGATGCCGATGCAGATGGATGTACAGGGTTCCCCGCCGCACCTGCTCGTGCACTCCTCCGGCGCGGTCATCCTGACCTTCGGCAGACGGATCGCACCGTTCGGCGAGCGTGCCGTGGTCAGCCGCGACAACGGTTTGACATGGGACACCGAATATATCCTGCGCGACGACGGTGTGGACGGCGACCTCGGCTATCCGGCGACCGTGGAGCTCTCGGACAGCAGTCTCTTTACCGTTTATTATCAGCGCGTCCCCGGCGACAGACAGGACAGTATTTTGTACACAAGATGGGAGCTGTAACGATGGCATACGAAAATCTGCACGGCATTCTGCCCGCCCTTATGACGGCGTTCACCGACGACGGGACGCGTATCGATCCCGCAAGAATCCGCGCTCTGGTGCGTCGCCTCATCTGCGCCGGCGTCCATGGGCTGTACGTAGGCGGCTCGTCGGGGGAAATGCTCCTCTGCTCGACGGAGGAACGGATGGAGCTTTTGGAAACCGTACTCGATGTGACAAAAAGCGCGGACAGACCGGTATCTGTGATCGCCCATGTCGGCTCTACGGGAACCAGAGAAACCCTTGCCCTTGCCAGACACGCCGCGAAAGCGGGAGCCGACGCGGTATCCTCCGTCACGCCGCTGTACTTTGCCTATAGCTTTGCCGAGGTGCGCCGTTTCTATGAGGAGATCGCCGCCGCCACAGAGCTGCCCGTGGTGATCTACAACATACCCGCGCGCACCGGAATGACCCTGAACGCCGCCCAGCTTGATACGCTGCTGTCGATTTCCAATGTCGCCGGTATGAAGTTCACTTCCTCCGATTTCTACCTGCTCGAACGGCTGGTGACGGCGCATCCGGACAAAATCTTCTACAACGGCAGCGACGAGATGCTCTTATCCGGTCTGGCGGCAGGCGCGCACGGCGGGATCGGCACCACGTACAATTTCCAGCCCGCGCGTATGCTATCGATCTACCGGCTCTATCATGAGGGCAGAATGGCGGAGGCACTTGCAAATCAGCGGCAGGCAAACGCCATGATCGAAGCGGTGCTCGACTGCGGCGTGCTTCCGGCATGCAAGGCGCTGCTCCGGATCGGCGGACTCGACTACGGCACCTGCCGCGCGCCGTTTTTACCGCTTTCCGACGAACAGTACGCCGCGCTTGCGAAAACCGCCATCGAAAAAATGGGCGAAGGATTTATGACGCGGCAAATGCTCTTTATCAAAAACGAATTGTGAAAAAAAACAGATCGGGTATTTTGCGTATCCGATCTGTTTTTCGTTCATGCTTCGATTATTCCGCGACAAGCAGCGCGCCGTGGCAGTTTTCAAGAGAGAACGTGTACCGGCTGTCCGCGTCCGGGGTCAGTACACGCGCGCCGTTTTTGTCGTACAGCGTGATCCTGCGGTCATGGGCGACAAAGGACACGGTGTGCGACGCGGGGGCGGTGTCCATCGGGTCGGTGGCGTTGCAGACGAACATCGCGCGGGAAGAATCGGCAAGCGGATCGCGGGAGACCATCTCGCCGCAGAGCAGCTTGCCATCCTCAGCGTGGAGATCGAAGAAGAAGCCGGTGTTCGCCGCCGTCACAGGCTTCTGCTGCAATTTGGACAGCTCCGGATCGTCCGCCGCGTAGCCGACAAAGTGGGTAGCCGTCCGCCGATAGCGCATGTACGGTTCGCCGATCGCCTTCAATTCCGCGTTGATCCGGCACAGCTTCTCATACTGCTCCGTCTTTTCGCCATGCTCGTCGAGCACCTGATTGTGCCACCAGCCAGCGGTATAGCACGCCCAGATGATGCTCTCCGCGCCGAACGCCATGGCGGAATACGCCTGCACGCGCAGCTCGTTTTCGCTGATCCACTGCTCCGGCTTGTTGGAATTGACCTGCAATACGATCCACATGCTCCGTCCGGTGCGCAGGCAGGCGTCCGCGACGATCCGCAGATTCTCGTACGCGCCTGCGACGGAGGCGGAATACATGTAGTAGTCGTAGCAGATGTAGTCGGTCGGGACGTTTTCGATGTACCGCTCGATGTGCTCCGCGTAAGTGGCGGTGCCGAGCTGATTGACCGTCTCCGCGGCGTTGTTTTTCGCGACCGAGGCGTAGTTCGGGTAGAGATTGAGGTAGGCGAACTGCTGGGGAAAGGCGCGGTTCACGGTGTCGATCACGCGGCCGTAGTAGGGGAAATCGAGCGCGGAGGGTTCGTCGCCCACGTCAATGCCCCAGATGGCGGGATGATCCGCGAACTTTGCCGCCGCTTCCTCGTATTTTGGCAGCGGATTGGTCTCGGCGAGCTTGCCCGCGTTGTTGCCGTCGCCGCCCCACCAACCGGGGACAACGCCAGACACGATCGCGCCGACGCCGTATTTCGCAAACGCGTCGAGGATGCCGGGCTTCTCCGGACGCAGACAGGTGATGAAATCGATGGCGCAATCCGCGATCTCCCGGACATGCCGCTCCGTCTGTGCGTAGGGCTGCAGGATATACGCGCCGATTTGCAGCTTCGTGCGATCCATTCTTGTAGGTTTCATGGGATAGCTCCTTTCGGATCCGATGGATTTTCCCATAGGATAGCACACCGCGGTGGGTTTGTCAAGGGGATTTTTTGGAAGAACGCCAGACCACCCGCACCAATCCCGCAAAAAACGTCGCGCAGCGGTATTGCAATCGCGCGTTTTCTGCGGTATAATAGAGCAGCTATCGAAAAATCTATAATACCGCGCCACGGGTCCTGGCTTCGGCGGCGCGGAGGAGAACAATATGCAGAAAATCGCATTACAAATCTACAGTCTCCGGCAGGAGCTGTTCGGCGGCAATCTGGCAGAGGTGCTGCACAGCGTGCGGGATATGGGCTACGACGGCGTGGAATGGTTCGGGATGCTCCCCGGTCTCTCTGCGGCGGAGCTGGCACGGCGCACCACGGACGCGGGACTAGCGTTCTTCTCCGTGCATACGGACTGGAACGGGATCGCCGCCTGTGACCGTGACCTGCTCCATGCCCTGCACGACGCGGGCTGCCGCTATATCCCCATCGGCTGGCTCCCGGAGGAACGGATCGCGGGCGGCGCGCTGTTTGACGAAACCTGCGCGGCGATCCGGAAATACGCCGAGGCTGCCGGTGCATGCGACATCACGGTGCTGTACCACAACCACGATTTCGACCTCGCGCGCCTCCCGGACGGCAGAACCAAGCTCGACGCACTGTATGAAGTGCTGCCGGAGACTGTGCTGCGCGCGGAGCTGGATACCTGCTGGCTCTATTCCGGCGGCGTAGACCCTATCGCATACGTCCAGAAATACGCCGACCGTACGCCGATCCTCCATCTCAAGGACTGCGTAAAGGAGGGCGGACGCAAGGAATACCGCCCGGTCGGCAGCGGCGTGCTCGATTTTCCCGCCATCCTCGCCGCGCAGAAGTCGGATTGGCTGTGCGTGGAGCAGGACGAGCCGTCGATGGGTCTGACCGCGTCGGAATGCGCGAAAGCCTCTATCGCCTACCTGCGGTCACTGTAAAGCCGGAAAATCTCTGATTTAAGGTTATTTTTGCGATGAAAGCCCCTATATTTACCCCTTTTATCGCAAAAACCCGATTGATTCAGAGTATCCCCGCAAAACAAAAAAGCCGTCTCCGCGACGGTTTTTTTGTTTGTCTCCGATTGTCCGGGAAAATTTACGCGTTTCGGAAAAATCCGCTTCCGGTACAGCTCTTATCGTACGCTTTCGTAAAATTCCGCACGCGCGGTCTCCATGTAGGGCGCGACCCAGAACGTCAGAATCCCGAAGGTCAGACCACAGAGGAGAAGCCAGCCTAAGAAAGAGAGATCCAGACAGAAAAGACGCCACTTGTTCCCCTGCATGATCCGCTGGGATTCCGCGATCGCGTCCGTGGCGGACATTTCCGGATGATCCGCCAAAATGTACATCGTCATCGAATAGCCGTACATTTTGACAATGCCCGGAACGATGAGCAGCAGACTCCACAGGAACGTGAAAACGGACATGAGAATCCCCGCCAGCATCGAGTTCACAAAGCAGTATGAGAATCCTGAGAACAGCGTTTCCAGCTGCGGGGTCTGCCGTCTTGCGTACCAGAGAAAGAACGCCGCCAATCCAAACGCCATTGGTCCCGTGAGAATCAGTCCGCCGATGAAGGTCGCACTTGCCGCGCCGACGATCAGTCCGTACAGCAGATAGCCCAGCACCGCCGTGCCCCATCTGCCGGACAGCTTTTCCCACGCCGCCTGTCTGTAATCCTTTGCCGTCATATGTCTGCCTCCTTTTGGCACTGCATTTTGTATATTCACAGTATACCACAGCAGCGCCGCGATTGCAATATGAAAATGGTTAAGATTTTCGAAAATCGATACGCGGGCACGTAGCGGACACAGCGGAACCCTCCGTCAGACGCGCCGCCATCGCATCGATCGCCGCGTCGGAGAGGGATTCGCAGAACCGGTCGCACACCGCACGATCCGTAGTGCCTCCCATCAGCCAGCAGGCAAACGCGAAAACCACCGATCGCCGGCGTGTGTGGTAGGCGGCAAGCGCAGCGCCTGCCTCCGTGAGCGAAAACGCACCATATCCCTCGATGCGCACATATCCCTGTCCCGCAAGCGCCTGCGCCAATCGTGCCGCCGCGGTCGGAAAGATCGACAGCGCGTCGGCAAGACACCGATACGGAATCGAAGCCCCCATGTCACAGGCGGCACAGAGAAAATCCACCTCGGCACGGGTCAGTCGATGCAATTCGGACATAGCAAAACCCCTCTCTTTCGCATATGCTGAAAGTAACGCAGTATCACAGTATGCGAAAGCGAGGTCCATTATGGCAAACCGGACGCAAAAACAAAAGGACAATTCAATCGCGGAGCTGCAAATCGGCGAATCCCGCATCGTCACAGCCGTGGACGGAGACGATCTCTTCACACTGCGGCTCGCCTCCCTGGGCTTTACACCCCAAACCACCGTAACCTGCGTAGCCATCAGCCCCATCGGCGGCATCAAAGCCTATCGCGTAAAGGAAACCATCATAGCCCTGCGCAAAAATGACGCCAAAAGAATAGAATGCAGGATATAATTCAACCCCGTGATACCCACCAACTGCTCACAAAATGCAGACAAATAAAATCAGAAAGCCGCAAACTCGCACAAACAATATTCTTATCTTTTTCACAAAAGTTCTTGCTCAGGTCAAGAAGCCGCGTTCCCCTCGTCCCCCCCTCGTTCCCCTTTCAAATACGCAAAAGAGAGGTGATGCAGATTTGATGATCCATGCTGCGCTTGCCGGGAACCCCAATGTCGGAAAGAGCACCGTTTTCAACGCACTGACGGGGCTTCGACAGCATACGGGCAACTGGAGCGGAAAGACCGTTGAGAAAAAGACAGGAAATGCCACCGACGGCGGAGACACGTTTCAGATCACGGATCTGCCCGGCGCGTACTCGCTGCACGCCCATTCGCCGGAGGAGGAGGTCACACGGGCGTACGTGCTTGCGGCATCCGAGCGCGGCGAGGTCGTCGTTGTCGTCTGCGATGGCGGCGCGCTGGAGCGGAATCTATCGCTCTGCCTGGAGGTGCTGGAGACCACCTCGCGTGCCGTCGTGTGCGTCAACCTCATGGACGAGGCGGAAAAGCGCGGCTTCTCCGTCGATGGGAACGCGCTCTCGACACTGCTTGGCTGTCCCGTGGTGCTGTGCGCGGCGCGATCCGGCAAGGGACTGCCCGCCCTCCTCGACGCCATCCGTTCCATGGCTGCGGCAGATCCGGCACCGGGGAATCCCACGGAGAACATACCCGCGCGTGCAAGGGAAATTGCCCGGACGGTCGTGACATGCAAAACGCCCAGGCCGGATCGGCGCGACCGCAGGCTGGACACATGGTTCACCGGCAGATATACCGCGTTTCCCTGTATGCTTTTCTTCCTATTTATGCTATTTTGGATCACGCTGCGCGGCGCCGGGTACCTCTCCGACGGTCTGACCGCCCTGTTCGACCGCGTGCTTGCCGCCTGCCGTGCCCATAGCACCGCTTTGCCCGATACCCTGCGCGGTCTCCTGCTGGACGGCGTTCTGTCCACGGCGCTGACCGTCGTCGCCGTTATGCTGCCGCCGATGGCGATCTTCTTTCCGTTGTTTTCGCTGCTGGAGGACGCCGGATTTCTGCCTCGCGTGGCGTTCAACACCGACAGAATGTTCGCGTCGTGCGGCGCGTGCGGGAAACAGTGCCTGACCATGATGATGGGCTTCGGCTGCAACGCGGTCGGCGTGACGGGCTGCCGCATCATCGATTCGCCCCGGGAGAGGTGGATTGCCATGCTGACCAACGCCTTTGTGCCCTGCAACGGCCGCTTTCCCATGCTCCTTGCGCTTCTGTCCGTTCTGTGCCGTGATCCGTCCCTCGCCGCCGTCGGATTTATCGCCTGTCTCGCGCTGTCCGGCGGCGTGACCCTGTGCGCCTCCCGCGTGCTGTCGGATACCGTGCTGCGCGGCTGTCCGTCGGCGTTTGCGCTGGAGCTGCCGCCGTATCGCATGCCGCAGATCGCGAAAACCATCGCACGCGCCGTCTGCGACCGAATTCTGCACGTTCTCGGTCGCGCGGTGGCTGTGGCGGCTCCGGCGGGTGCTGTGCTGTGGCTCATGGACACGGTGCGGCTCGGGGATGCGTCCCTCCTTTGCCATTTCATCCGCTTTCTGGACCCGCTCGGAGCACTGTTCGGCATGGACGGCGTGATCCTCTCCGGCTTTGTCCTTGCGCTTCCTGCCGCGGAGATCTTTTATCCCCTTGTGCTGGACGGCTACGCAGCGTGCGGGATCCCGTTTTCCGGCGCCGCGGACTGGAGCACGGTGACGGCGCTGTGCGTGCTTGTGTTCACCCTCTTCCACTGGCCGTGCGCCACGACGCTGTGGACGATCCGGCGGGAATCCGGCAGCACGCGGATGACGCTTTGGGCGGCGGCACTCCCCACGGCGATCGGATTCACGCTGTGCTGGCTCATCTCGCTGTGGCGGTGATGGCGCACACAAAAAAGCACCCGACGGTCTTGCTATGCTATAGCAGCGGACTGTCGGGTGCCGGTGGCTTTTGGGGGGTACTATTGCCACGGCGGCGGATCTTCTCCTGGTGCTAAGTCTGTGTAGTCTTTGTGGGATATTTCTTTGGGATCCTGCGGAAGTTCCTCCACCTCTCCCCAACAGAGCATATCAATTTCCACAGGATACAGTTTTTCTTCTTCCTGCATCTTGAGAAGATCGTCGTAGCGGTCATAGAGCATATCCACATCAATCCATACGCCACTGAGTACACTATCCGCCGCGGCTTTGGCTTCTTCACGGGTAAGCTGCATGGCGTGCAGAAGATCCGCTAAGGTAAAATCCGCAATCTGCAAATATCTTGTTCTGTCCGAAATATACTTTTCCGCAAAAGCAGCATAGCCATCCGGATTTTCGTCCGCGAATCGGCTTATCAAATCCGATTTCAGTTCACACATCTTATCCTTGTGCACTTCCCGATATTGGTAATATATATCCTCGCGATAAAACTGATCGGCATACAAGGCATCGTAGTCGAAAATCACTTCCAGATCAAAATCAGAATAATACAGTTCACAGCTGTAAAGTTTATCTCGTACTGAATCCTTTTGCAAACCAAAATGGTGTACCCATGCGAAGAGATTATCGTTCACATGGTAGGCATTGCGGTTCGGTCCGCAGTATTGAAATGCGCCGGTAGTACGAAAGTTCTCATACTCCGCAATCTGCTCCTCATCAAGAAGAAGTTCCTGTAGAGGACCATAAGAATGATATAGGGAAATATGATCCGCCGTGGACAGATTATCCGGGTCGATCACAAGCTCCCGCCGCTTGTATGAAGAAATAACTGGAGTATAGGTGTCGGATTCGCATGGTGCGGCAGTAGCTACCGGCAATACATCGGTTTCCTGCGTTTGCCCGGGATAGCTTTCGCTTTTTTCACAAGAACACGCTATGATACTTACAACAGAAAAAAGCAGAAACCATCGAAGGTGTGCATGTATATTTTCCTTTTTATCTGTCATTGTGATTGAGAATAAAGAGCGGATCAATCTCTGTGTAATTGTCACTACTACCTTGCTTTTCATACACAGAAATGTGCAAATGATAGCCGGAAACGTCTTTTCCCGTATTTCCAACATAGCCGATTGTTGTATTAGCAGGGATGGTAGTACTTGTACTTGTGGTTCCAGCATATCCGTCTCTCATATGTTGATAGCGGACGCGATAATTTCCATGATCCAGTACCACATAATTTCCGTAATATGTATCGTTTCCATGCTGTACATATTTTCCAGATGTTATGCTCTTAATCTCTGTTCCTTTATCTGCTGCCAGATCAAGACCTTTATGGGTCTTCAATCCACCATAAAGCCGATACCCATAATGGCTGCTTATAGACCTTAAGACAGGATCATTATATTTCGGATATGTTTTACTCGTGTTAATCTGAATCGTATAGGATTGAACCTGACTGCTATAACCATATTCACTTGGCGTATAAAAGCCAGGGGTCGTCTGCGTAGAACCGGTTTTTATATTAAAACCGTATGTGTAATCATCACGTAAGGAAAATATAACAGTACCGCTGCTGTTGGTTTTGGCGCTTCCGCATTGTGAATCAACGCTGGATACCTTCTCCACCAATTTCCCTTGTAATGGATTATTGTTTGCGTCATACACACGCACAATCATAGAACTGGAAGCTCTGGTATTTCGCGTTGGTGAGATGTCCCTGTGCTCAATAATACGTACATTGTCATCTTCGTAGACAACACGGTTAATAAGTCCAACTTCCGGGATGAAATCTTTAAAAACTGTATTTGCGTAGGTAGGGATCGCGATGCAGAGAACGAGGGCTACGGGGAGTATGCTTCCGAAAAGATGCCGTTTCATTTTCTTGCGTCCTTTCTGAACAGTTCCTTGCTGTTCCGCTATTCTGTTTCCGACATCTGACGAACCTCTTGCGCTCCGCCTTTCTCTTTCTCCTTTCGATGCAGGCAGCGGCACAAGCCGTACGGTAACTTTTACCGCCTCTGGTTACAGTATAGCATGCATTTTCTCCCTTGTCAATAGCTTTTGCGCAATATTTTTCTCCGTTTTGTGCTTTTTTTCGTTTTCGCGTCTATGCAGCCAACTATATGCAACCGTGCCGTTTTTTTGCAAATTTTCCTTGACAAACACGAAAATTCTGTTACAATAATATACAAAGATTTTACCATGACCGGAGGTTTCCCATGTCCAAAGCCCTGCGTTTTCCGCGTATCCTTCTTGTGACCGCGCTGTTTGCCGCGTTTCTGCTGCCCCTTGTCTCCTGCTCCGCTTCCCCGTACGCCAACGCTGTGCCGATCTCGTTTTCCGCGGACGGCGTGACGGCGGACGGCGCCGGTATCTCCGTTTCCACCGATGCGGACGGCGCATATACGGTGACGATCTCCGCCCCCGGCGCGTATCGGCTGTCCGGAGTCTGCGAAAACGGCGCCGTGGTCGTGGATGCCGCGGACGAGGTGACGCTTGTGCTCGACGGACTCACCCTCACCCATCCGACCGGCGCGTGCATCGCCTCCGTCGGCGAGGGAAATTTGACCGTACACGCCCTCTCCGGCACGGAATCCGCCCTCTCGGACGGCGCGGGCTACGTGTTCCCGGACGCGGTGACGGATGAGCCGGACGCGGTGATCTTTGCCAAAAGCGACCTGACCCTCTCCGGCGACAGCGACGGGATCTGCCACATCACCGCGCGCTACAAAACCGGCGCCGCGACCAAGGACGATCTGACCGTTACCGGCGGCAACTATACAGTCTCCTCGGTGCGCCATGGTCTGCACGGCAGAGACAGCGTGACCGTCACCGGCGGACTCCTTGCCATCGAAGCGGCGGCGGACGGCATACGCACCACAAACGACAATCCCGGCAAGGAGGGCACGATCGCGGTTACAGGCGGTACGGTGCAGATTTCCGCCGGCGACGAGGGTCTCCAGTCGATCGCGGACGTCACCATCTCAGGCGGCGCGCTCACCATAAACTCGACGAACAACGGCGTCAAAACAGACGTGGGGGCGTTTACCGTAACCGGCGGCAGCGTTGTCATCGACGCCGCGGATACGCCGCTGCTCGTCCCGGAGACCATACATACCGGCGGCACGCTGAACGTAAACGGCGAGAGCGCAGCTGAATAAAGCGTATGTTCGCCATCGTAGTGCCGTGGTTTTTGACATCCGCAACCAATTGCAGCAGAAAAATAAAATCATTGTAAGGAATTTGTAAAATCCTCTTGCAAAAATACACATTTCGTGCTACAATACCGTTTGTATGAGATTGCCGCGGTTTTCCCGGCTGTCTCTATATCACATTATCACATTTTTTGCGGAGGTTTCTCATGAAAAAGAGCATCCTTGCCATCGTGATCGCGGTCATGATGGTCGCTGCCTGTGCGATCGGTATCTCTGCCGGTCGTTGCGATAGTGCGTTCGCGGCAGCCAACTTCTCCCTCATTAAGGAATACACCGAGGCGGATCTCGGCACCAAGACCATGCGTGCGTTCTGCGTAGATCCGAACGGCAAATATTACTTCGGCGGCAACCTGCACGGCGGTCCGACCATGTATAAGTTCGACGCAAAGACCGGCGATATGCTCGGTTCCTACCAGTTCACCGTGGACGAAGGCTCCTACATCAAGGGTCTGGGCGCGGACGACAGAGGATACGTCTACAACGGTATCGCGAATGCCGCCAACGACGGTGCGTTCTTCTTCTCCATTCTGAACATGGACACCATGGAAGAGCAGTCCTACATGGAAGTCAAGATCGAAGGCAAGATCGGCGTAAACGGCATCGGCGTTGCCAATGTCGGCGGCACCTACTACTGCTACGTGATGACCAACTACGACACCGACCGTCTGTACCGTTTTGACGTGACCGACGTAAAGGCGCCGAAGATGGATACCACGTTCGGCGAGGGCGGCTACATCGATATGGCTGCCAAGTACAGCTTTGACGACTGCAACGGCGTGGGCGTAGACACCAACGGCTACATCTACGTGACCGGTCTGAAGCAGGGCGGCGAAGGCAAGGCAGACACCTTCATGAAGCTCAACGCGGACGGTTCTCTCGTTGAGGAAGTTGCACTCGCAAACGGCTGGAACGTGGAAGTATTCGATGATGAATACGTAGTCGTTTCCACCCGCGGCGGCGCTGACTCCAAGGTATACGTGATCGACTCCGACGTAATGGAGCCCATCGCTGAATTTGCTCCGACCGCTGACGCACAGGGCTTCTCCGGCGCAGGCATCATGAACAACAAGATCTATGTGTGCGACCACGGCGATCCGGACCGCGTGTTCGTTTCTGACGCGTTCGCTATCACGGAAAAGGCTGCGGAAGTGGAAACCACCGCTGAAGAAGTCGTGGACGCGGTTGTGACCGACACCGCCGCTGCTGACACCACCACCGCCCCGAAGACCTTCGACGCAGCCATCATCGCTGCTGTTGCCGCTGTTGTCTCCGCTGCCGGTTACATGGTATCCAAGAAGCACTAAGACATAGGCTATACTACAAAAACATCGGCAGAGAAACGCACTTCTGCCGGTGTTTTTTTGCGTTTTCGTTCCTATCCGCAATAACTATTTATTAGTTTTTGCAATTCTGCCATGCGCGACGCAATTTTGTGCGTGATTTTTGTATCAACCTATTGACAAGGCTGCGGCTCATATGCTATAATGAGAACAGACGAGATTTTCGTTTACACATTTTTTACACACTTGGAGGTTTCTCATGAAAAAGCTCTTTGCAGCCGCACTCGCACTTGTTCTGTGCGCCGCGCTTCTGGTTCCGATTTCCGCCGCTAACTGGAAAGTCAACACGTTCACATCCGCCATTGATGAAGAACCCGACTGGTATGCTGACGCCGAGGTTGTGGAATTCGAAGATTTCTTTGAAGAAGGCACGACCAACGCCCGTTCCGGCAACTACTATGTCTACCTGAAGAACGACGGCAAAGGCGACTTCTCCGTACAGTTCGATGTAAAGGAAGACGGCACCTACGACATCGGCATCACCCTCATGGCGTGGGCAAAGAGCGTGCTCCGCTCCACGAACGTCCGCATCGACGATTCCGACTGGGTGTACGTCGCGTTCGATTATGAGGACGAAAACAAGGAACTGCCGCAGTACCTGACCGGTCTCCAGATCGACCTCACCAAGGGTACGCACACCTTCACGCTGTCCCTCGCCCCCGATTTCGACGACAGCACCGTAAAGTCCCTGTACTTCGACAACTTCTTCTACAAGAAGGCCGCTGACGTTGCTCCGGAAACCGAGGCAGCCGTGGAAGAAACCGTCGCGGAAACCGTCGCAGTGGAAGAAACTGTGGCTGTGGAAACCGCGCCGAAGACCTTTGATATGGGTATTATCGCAGCCGCTGCCGCTATCGTTTCCGCAGCCGGCTACGCTGTGGCGAAGAAGCACTAAGCGAAATGGAAAAGAAAAAGGATCTCGCCAAAACGGGATCCTTTTTTTGAAGATTTACGGAGGTACACATGCGCATTCTCGTTATTGCCGACGACATCTGGCATCCCGCGGAGGTGATCCGCATGGGGCTTGCCGCGTTTCCGGACAAGAACGTGACCTTTGACATGGTCTGCACCGCTAAGGACATTCTCACACCGGAGCTACTCGCCGCGTATCCGCTCGTCATGATCTGCAAGGGCGACTGCATCAACGCCGCCAATTCCGCGCCCTGGTTCGAGGACGGCGTAACCGAGGTCGGTCCCGGTGAGCTGTGCCGATACGTCGAGGGCGGCGGCAATCTGCTTGTCATCCACGCAGGCTGCGACGTCAATCCGGAATGGCTCCCGCACGAAGCAAAATTCCGCGACCCCTGCCGCGCATATATCGACCTCATCGGCTGCCATTTTGTGAATCATCCGCCACGCTGCGCGGTTACGGTACGACCGACAGGCATCCATCCCCTCACCGACGGCGTGAAGCCGTTCACCTGTCGCGACGAGCACTACATCATAGAGCTTGCCGCGGACGAAGTCACGCCGCTCCTTGAAACGGAATCCGAAACCGGCGGCAGACAAATCGGCGGCTACCTGCGCACAGTGGGAATGGGCAAGATCGTCCTCTATACCCCCGGTCATACGCTGTCCGTCTGGCAAAACGAGAATTGGCAAAGGCTGCTCCGGAATACGATCGCGTATCTGACCCAGAAATAACAAAAATCCGGGAAACCCGCAAAGGGCAACCCGGATTTTTGTTGATGGAGGCAGGGAAAACAAGCACGTACATAGACTTGCACAAACTATATTCCAATCTATTCTTATAAAAGTTTTGCCCAGAAAGCGTAGCTTTTTGCCTTTTTACAAAAGCGACCGTTCCCCCCGCGTCTCCCCCTCGTCCCCCGAACCTCACAGCTTGCTGCGCATGATCTTGCCGCTGACCGTTTTCGGAAGCTCGGTGCAGAATACCACAATGCGCGGGTACTTGTAGGGCGCGGTGTTCTTTTTGACGTAGGTCTGGATCTCCTTTTTCAGCTCCTCCGTGCCCTCTGTGCCCTTTGTCAGCACAATCGACGCCTTGACTACCTGTCCGCGCACCGGATCCGGGGCAGCCGAAACGCCGCATTCAAGCACGTACGGCAGCTCCATGATCACGTTCTCGATCTCAAACGGCCCGATCCGATAGCCAGATGACTTGATCACGTCGTCCCGCCGACCGACGTACCAGAGGAACCCGTCCTCGTCCCGCCATGCCAGGTCGCCCGTGTGGTAGAAGCCGTCGTACCAGCACTCCGCCGTCTTTTCCGGATCGCGGTAGTAGCCCATAAACAGACCGCACGGCGCGCCGTCTGCTACGTTCACACAAATCTCGCCCGTCTCGCCCTGCGCCGCCTCGTTTCCGTCCGCGGTCAACAGGTGGATGTCGTAGATCGGACACGGCCGGCCCATGGAGCCGATCTTGTGGCTCTGCCCCGCCAGATTGCCGATCATGCACGTGGACTCCGACTGCCCGAAGCCCTCCATGATCTGCAGCCCCGTCGCCGCCTCAAACTGCTTGTATACCTCCGGATTGAGCGCTTCGCCCGCCGTCGTCGCGTGTTCGAGCGAGCTGAAATCGTACTGCGACAGATCCTCCTTCACGAGCATCCGGTACATCGTCGGCGGCGCGCAGAACGTCGTGATATGGTGCTTGCCAAACATCGGCAGAATATGCGCCGCGTCGAACCGGTCGAAATCATACACGAATGTCGCCGCCTCGCACAGCCACTGCCCGTACAGCTTGCCCCACATCGCCTTCGCCCAGCCGGTATCGGAGATCGTGAAGTGCAGACCGTCCGGGTCTACGCAGTGCCAGTATTTCGCAGTATGAAAATGCCCGAGCGGGTATTTGTGGTTGTGCAGCGCGATCTTCGGATACCCCGTCGTGCCGGAGGTGAAGAACGCAAGCAACGGATCGTCGCCGCAGGGAGAATCGTCGCGCCGGGCGTAGGTGTCCGCGTACAGTGCGTACTCCGCGTTGAAGTCGCGCCATGTGTCAAACGACGCGGGGATCGGCTTCTCCTCCGGATCGACAAGGATCTTCACGCGCAGATCGGCGTAACCGGAATCCGCGAGCGCCTTATCGACCTCGCGCGCCGTGTCTCCGGTGTCGGTGCAGAGGATCGCCGTGATCCCCGCCGCCTCAAAGCGATACGAGAAATCGTGAGACAGGAGCTGGTTCGTTGCCGGGATCGCCACAGCACCGATTTTGTTCAGCCCCAGCATCGCCATCCAGAACTGCCAGTGTCTGCGCAGCACGAGCATGACGCGGTCTCCCTTTTTAATCCCGAGCGCGGTAAAATAGTTGGCGCACCGTGCGCTGCCGTGCATGAGATCGGCAAACGTGAACGTCTTTTCGATCGACATGTTGTTGCCGACGTAGACCATAGCGCGCCGATCGGGCTTTTCCGTGCCCAGTGCATCAATGAGGTCAAAGGCAAAATTGAATTTGTCGGTATTCTTGAATGTGATTTGGGTCGGCGTACCGTTTTCGTCCTCCGCGGTCTCGATGAAGCGGCGGTACACACGTTCCTTGCTCGGTTTTCCGATGCGCTTGGGAAGTGCGGTGGGTTCCGCGCCGGGAATGGAAAACTCGGGGACAGGCTCGCCGGACGGATTGAGAACGATGGCGTAGAAGATACACCGCTTGCCCTCCACGGCAATCATACCGTGCGGGATGCCGCTGTCGTAGTACATGGTGTCGCCCGCGTGCAAAATCTCGCTGTGCTCGCCGACCTGCACCTTGAGCGCGCCCTCCACGACGATATCGCATTCCTGCCCCTCGTGGGTGGTCATTTCAATATCGCGGTGGAGCGCAGCCTCGTCGTAGTCGATCTCGACGTACAGCGGTTCGGCGATGCGGTTTTTGAACGCGTGCGCGAGGTTATAATACGTCATGCCGTGCGCGTGGTTGATCTCCTGCCCCTCGCCGCGCCGGGTGAGCGTGTATCCTGCCAGCGTCGGTGATTTGCCCTCGATGATGTCGGTGACGTCTACGCCGAACACAAGCGCGCAGCGGTAAATGAACGCGAAGTTGAGATCGCTCATACCGGCCTCGCACGCCGCGTATTCCGCCTCTGTAACGCCGGTTTGCTTTGCCATATCCGCAATCGAGTAGCCCTCGATCTCGCGCAGCTCGCGGATTCTGCCGGCCATTTCCTGAATTTTGAACGACAAGCCTGTGATTTTGCTCATTTTTATGTACTCCTATATATTACGGATGGGGATGCGGGGGGAACGCGGCTTCTTGAGAACGAACTTGTTCGTTCCAGCCTGTGCAAGAACTTTTATATGGGGATGATTATGGATTTAGTTTGTGCAATTCGATCTGCTCACCAATTTGAGCAATCCTTAGCCCGACGGGGATCGTTCGCGAGCGGCTCCCGGAGGGATCCGCCCTCTATGGAGAGATAGTGCTAGATATAGTTTTGCTTCCCTCTCGAGGGAGGGGGACCACGCAGTGGTGGAAGGAGTCCGGAACAGATGGATCGATATATGGTTTTGCTTGTCTCTGACTCCCCCAGTCACCTTCGATGCCAGCCCTCTCAGAGAGGCGGCCTTTAGTGTGGGGAAAGACGAAAACTGCATATTCTTCCCTTTTTGGAAACAAAAAACGTCTCAAAGATTCTTTCCTGGAATCTTTGAGACGAACGAAAACTTGTCCGCGGTACCACTCAAATTGTGCGTAAAACGCACCACTCCGGCTCTCATGAAGCCTTAGACCATTGACGCAGTCGTTACGGGAAGGTTCTACTGACGCCTTGGGACACCATACGCCCCCGCGCGTTCTTCCTTCCGGCATTTGGGATTTCTCCCACGGGGCTACACACAAATCACTGTCTTTCTATGGCTCGCACCAACCGCCAATTCTCTGGGGAAAGCGATATGATTTCTGCCTCTCCGCATTGCCTTTATGATAGTATACCGCATTTTTGTGCGTTTGTCAAGAGGAAAAAGAGAAAAATTCGGGACAACAGCATTTTCTTTTGAGGGAAACGGACTTGGGGAAACTTTTTGAAAAAAGTTTCCCCCAACCCCTTCAAAAAACTTTCTATCTTGGATACAATGGATATCGTTTGTGCAATTCCGGTGCATCAAATGAAGTTTTACAAACCTTCAGAAAACCTTTCGCGACTTCTTTACCTCAGCACAGTGGAAAGTAAATGCTGTTGCCGTGCGAAAAATTTCAGGGAGAGAGGAAGGAGACCATGCGTTTTTCATACCATCTGGAACATCCATAAGCCCGACTCCTTCCGCCACAAGCGTCACCTCCCTCAAGAGGGAGGCTAAACTATATCCCGCAATCGCTCCCCATAGAGGGCAGATCCGGGAGTTTAGGGAGCCATGCATTGGCTCAGCGAAACGCACGGGAGCCGCTCGCGAACGACCTCCGACGGGCTAAGGCTCGCTCAAATTGGTGAGCAGATCGAATTGCACAAACTCCACCTATCACCAATTCCCCTTATAAAAGTTTTTGCCAGGCTGAAGAATGCTACCGCATTCTTCCATCTTCACAAAAAGCCGCGTTCCCCACGTTCCCCTTTCCGTCACACCAAGCCAAACGTCAATTTTCCCAAGGATATGTCCGCATCCTCCAGACGTACCTGCAGGGGGGAACCGAGCGTATAGAGTCTGCCGCGGAATCGGAAGGAATAGGCGGCTTCGTTTACCTGGATGCCGTCCATCGCAGACGCGGGAATCAAGCCCTCCGCCAAGTTTTCGCAGCGCACGAATACGCCGAACGCCGCCACGCCGTCCACCACTGCGTCAAATTCCTCGCCAATATGGGAGCGCATGTACAGCGCCACGTAGAGATCCTCAATCTTCCACTCCGCGGACTGCGCGCGGATCTCACATTCTGTTGCCCACGCGCCCCGTTCCGCCGCAGCGGACGCGAGAATTTCCGGCTGTGCGGAGCCCGGCAGCACCGTCGTTCCGGTCAGACTGCCGTCCGGCGTGTACGGGAGCACCGCGTTCAGCACCGTGTGGACAAACAGATCGGGATACCGGCGGATCGGCGAGGTGAAGTGGCAGTATTCCGCGGCGCCCAGACCGAAATGCGGCTTGCATTCCGCCACGTATTTCGCCTTCATCATACTCCGCAGCAGCACCGGCGATACCGTGTCGCCAAGCCCCCGCTCGTCCGCTTCCCGCATCACGCGCTGCAGGCTCTTTGCGAGCTTGTCGGGATTTTTGACTGCCTCCGGGACGATGTCCCCTGCGTTCAGCCCGAGATTGTGCGCGAAAATGCCGAACGACGCGATCTTTTCCGCCTCCGGGGTCTCGTGAATCCGATACAGACACGGCAGCCCCTGCGCATGCAGAATCTCCGCCACCGTTTTGTTTGCCGCCAGCATGAACTGCTCAATCATCCGCTCCGCCACGCCGCGTTCCCGCCGCCGTAGCTCGATGGGCATGCCGTCCCCGTCGAGAACGATCTCCGCCTCCGCGTCCGACAGCTCGATCACCCCGTTTGCCGCCGCGTTTTTTTGCAGCTTTTCGTACAGTACGCGCATTTCCCGCAGTACAGGCAGCACCGCCGCGTATTTTTCATGGAGCGCTCGCTCCGCCGTACCGTCCAGCAGTTCGTTTACCTCGCTGTAGACGCCGCGCACCGTCGAGCGGAGGATGCTGCGATAAACCGCGCCGCCCGTCCGATTGCCGTCCTTGTCGAGGGTGATTTCACATGTCAGGGCGTACTTGTCCTCCCCGGCGTTCAGGGAGCACGCGCCGTTTGAGAGCGATTCCGGCAGCATCGGCACCACCTTGTCGACGAAATATACGCTCGTGCCGCGCTCTCTCGCTTCCTTTTCGACCACGCCGCCGTACGGGACATAGTGCGACACGTCCGCGATATGCACGCCCAGCACGTAGCCGTCGTCCGTTTCCGCCAGAGAGATCGCGTCGTCCAGATCCTTCGCGCCCGCGCCGTCGATGGTGAAGATCACGCGATCCCGCAGATCCCGCCTGCCGAGCGTTGTCAGCGACTCACGGCTTGCCTCCTCCGCGCTGCGCAGCACATACGCGGGAAACTCCGTCGGAATGCCCGCTTCGTGCAGGATTGCCGCGTAGTTCGCCGCCTTTGTGTCCGCGCTGCCAAAAACCGCCGTGATCCTGCCGCGCACCTCCGGGGAACGCACATCCGATTCGCGTCTCTGTCCACGCGGCTGCCTGTGATCGCACGGACGCTTGCGGGACAGATCCTCGCGCACAAAATACGGCTCCGCGACCGGTTCTACAGCGACCTTGGTTCCGACCGGCGCGGACAGATTGTCCATATCCTTGCGCGGAATCGACACCGTCACCTTGTAGCGATCTCCGTCCGGCTGCACCACCGGCTCTCCGTACCGATCCAGCGCGACCGTCCCGGTGATCGTGTATACATTGTGCGCCACAATTCCGCGTACGATCCCCGCCGGTCCGCGCTCGTCTCTGTCTGACAGCTCCACGTTTACGGTGTCGCCCGTCATCGCGCCGCATGTTTCGTCCGGCGGCAGGAAAATATCCTCCGGGAAGTGTTCCTCCTCCGCCGGAATGCCAAATCCAAAGCCCTTGCCGCTGTACTGGAACGTGCAGCGAAGCATGCGTCCCTTGTCTGACTTACGTCTGTTCGGTTTCTTTTCGTCACGCCGCGCTTTTTCTGCGACTGGCGCATCCACAGCCACGGGACGCTTTTCCTGCGCAGGCAGCACTGCCGGGACACTTTCCGCGGATTTCTCCATGCCTTTGCCTTTTCCGCGCGCACCGCGTTTCTTCTCCTGTACCGGCGCGGTCTGCTTTTCCGGCAATGGTTTTGCCGGCTTTTCCGGTTTCGACTGTCTTTTCGCCGGCTGCTTTGCGGTCTCCTCGGGATTTTTCTTCGGCTTCTGCGTCTTTTTCCCCGTCTCCGCTTTCGCAGCGACGGGCTTTTTCGCCGATTTTGCCGTCTCACCCGCGTTCTCCTGCGCTTTTTCCGCCATCGGCTTCTTTTTCGCCTTACTACCGCCAAGGGAGACCATGCCCGGGATCGTCGGCGGCGGTGTGTACGCGGTCTCGACAAATGTCGCCTTGCGCGTCCGGATGGACGTATCCTCTTTTTCTTCCTTATTATATGTGGGCTTCATGCCTCTGTTTCTTGCCAAAATTTGTTTTCCTTTCTTTTGATACATGTACGGGAGTGCGGGGATGGGAAGAATCCTGTAACAGACCAAGGCGAACCATATATGGTTCTGATGGCAGCCGACTCACCCAGTCACCTCCGTGACAGCCCCCTCGGGAGGGAGCCTCTTGGGTCGTTTTCCTTACGTTTTCCACAAAAGAAGCCTTTTCCGCCTCCTGTCTCACTATTCCCTTTTTCCCGCTCCGCCATGCGGTTTCCTGACTACAAAAAACGGAACTCGCTCGGAGTCCCGCTTTGCTTTTTGTTTGCTTATTCCGCAGCCGGTTCTGTTTCTGCCGTGGTCTCGCCTTCCGCAGACGCTTCGGTTTCGCCCTCAGTGGTATCCGCGGTGGTCTCACCATCCGTGGTTTCTCCGTCGGTGATATCCGCAGTGGTGTCGGCGGTCGTTTCGGGATTTGCCACGTTCGAGCCGTTGAAGTAGCTGTTGAAGTTCGTGGTGTCCTGCATGAGGTAGGAGATCAGCACGAGCAGCGTGAACACAATGGCGACAACGGTGGTCAGCTTGGACAGCCGCTTGTCCCAGGTGGATGCCTTGGATTTGCCGAAGAAGGTTTCCGCACCGCCCGCGATGGTGCCGGACAGGTTGTGATCCTTACCGTGCTGCATCAAAACAGCGACGACCAGAAAAACTGCGGAAATGATCAGAATAATGCCAATGGCGATTTGCATAGTTCATTCCTCCGAGATTTATTAGCCGGGAAGATTGCCGGGAGATCCATTTCCGTGCGTCCCTTTTTCCCGATCCATCAATAGCTTATCTATTATAGCATACGCGGACGGAAATTGCAATAGTTTTCCGAAAATTCACGGATTGTTTTTCCGCAAAATCGTGGAGCGCGCCTCGCTTTACACAGTTTTTACATTTTCTTCTCTTATGAAAACGCGCTTTTCTCCCACCGTGGGCACAAGGGTCGGATATATCAAAATTTTTCGGCGAATTTGTAACAATTTATCCGCAGACGTATTGACAAACCCGTATTTTTATGATACAATGTCATCGTGCCGCAAGATGATTGGTTTTGCAGGACGCGCGGCGAAAAAACGGACGCGCTTTCCCCACGGAGCCGGACCCGATATGGTCTTTGATCCTGTGTTCGGCGCTGTACGGTTTGCGTTTTCGTGCTTTCGGCAAGCGTGCCGGCGAAGCGTCACAAGACGGACAAAAATATTTTATTTACAGAAGGGTGAAAAACAATGAAAAAGGTATTTTCTCTCGTTCTCGCCGGCCTTCTCGTAGCAGGCATGGCAGTTTCTACTTCTGCAGCATTCCAGGCTGAAGAAGATCTCCAGAACATCAGCTTCGACATCCACAGAATCAACGCCACCTGGACTCCGGACGGCGAATGGTCCGACGGCGAGTACGCACCGGTTGACGTCCAGAACACCTGGATCTCTGCTGCTACCAACGATGAGGCTAACCTCGACGCTGCGAAGAACCTCGACTTCAAGCTTGGCATGTCCTATGACGACACCTACGTTTATGGTTATGTTCAGTTCGTTGACGCGAACGGCCACGACAACGCATGGGATGACGAACCGGGCAGCATGTGGTACTCCGGCGCGCTCCAGATCAACTTCTCCGATGCTGACGAAGCAGGCGACCAGAGACTGGAATACGGTATCGGTCTGACCAACAACGGCAAGAAGATCACCAACACCTGGGGCGACTACCTTGGCGGCGGCTTCGAATCCGCTGACGCTGACTGGACCTGCAATGTTGAGGGCGACACCGTTACCTACGAATTCCGCACCCCGTTCTCCGCTTTCTCCGACACCGTTAAGGGCAAGGAAGGCGACCAGATCGGCTTCTGCGTTGTTATCTCCTGGGGTAACGAACAGGACTACATCCACACCCAGCTCTCTTCCGGCTGCACCGGCGATCCTGGTAAGGCTGCTGACAACTACGCTAAGGTAACCCTCGGCGATCAGATCGTTGTTGAGACTGAGCCGGAAACCGTTGAAACCGTTGCTGATGCTGCTGCTGAAACCACCACCGAAGCTCCGAAGACCTTCGACGCTGGTATCATCGCTGCTGTTGCTGCTATCGTTTCCGCTGCTGGTTACGCTATCTCCAAGAAGCACTAAGTTTGCGCAACGACATGTTGCTGCATAGCTGAATAAGCGAAAAGGATCTCACAGAAATGTGGGATCCTTTTTTGTGGTGGAAGAGTAAGTGTACGTCCCCATCGTCTCCCTCTCGAGGGAGGGGGACCACGCAGTGGTGGAAGGAGTCGGTGACAAGCGTGCTGACATTTAAGCAGCCATTTCGGTCATCTGGTTCCTGACTCCTTCAGTCACCATCCGGTGCCAGTTCCCTACAACACCACGGTGTTGTGAGGGAGCCTATTGGTACGCGCTTTTCTTACCCTCTCGCAGACACACCGGTTGCCGTCAGAACAAGCTCGCTCACGCCCGGTTGGATCGACCAAACGCCCGTTGTCGGATCCTGCGTGTACGTCGCTGCCGGAACCGTCACCTGCCCCGGAACCGTCGCGAACGCGCCCGTTTCGTCCGTGTACGTGTAGTTCGCAGGCGACGTCCACGCCGCGCCGTTGAAGGTGGCGGCGAGCGTGCCGTTGTACGTTTCAAAGGTATCCGTGATCGTGGCATTGTCCGCCGCCGTCACCGGGGTCGCGCCCGTGTTTTGGATCACGAACGTATAGCGCATTGTGCCGTTTTGCGGGATCGTGGACGGGCACAGGCTCTTCGCGATGGTCAGCACGGGATCGGACGCGGCGGAGATGGTCGCGCTCGCGGAAATCGGCGCTGCCACAGACGCACCGGACAGCGTCGCTGTGTTCACGATGCTGCCCTCTATCCCAAGCGGCGCGTATTGGTTGACCCGTGCGGCGTACACAATAAGTGCGTTGCCGCCGGCAGGTACCGTGATCCCGGTGAACGTGAGCGGATCGTCCCCGGTGACGGTCGGCGCGGTTTGCAGGATCCCGTTCTGATACAGGCGCACAGACCCCGCGACGTACGTGAGCGGCACAAGCGTTCCCGTGCCAAACGTGTACGCGCCGAGATCGTCCGTCAACGTCGTATCCGTGTACGGCGTCGTACCGCTGTTTGTCAGGCTGACCGCGTACGTGACTGTGTCGCCCTGCGCGTAGCGATCCCCGACGGCGGTTTTCGCGATCCCCAGCGTCGGCGTGATCTCTCCTGTAACGGTATTCGACTGGATCGTCCGGTCGTTGTACGTGAGTGTGGCGGTATTGTTGAATGTGGGCATATTTTTGTATCCTCCCTTTGCAGCTCCGGAGTCAAACGACTCCTATGACAGGATATGCGCGTATTGCAGAGGCGGTGATGATTGGAGTGAGGTTAAAGGAGACGTCCCAAAAAGGCTCCCTCGTGAGGGGGCTATCACAAAGTGACTGGGGGAATCGGAAATCAGCGTCACGCCATTTGATTTTCCCTGTCTCTGACTCCTTCCACCACTGCGTGGTCCCCCGCCTTCGCAAGGGAGGCTTAGGTTTGTTTCCGTACTATTTTCTTCTCCTTTTTCCAAATGTCGTTACCGCACGTTGTCAAAAAACCGTGCTTGACAATCTGTCCGTATCATGGTATACTACCGTTACAATATTGGTACGGGGGATACAAATATGTTTCATCACAAGGATACGAGAGCGCAGGGTGTGGAAGACTGCGTACATCACGCTCGGGGGATTGTCAAACACTGCATGAATCACAATCGAGGGATTGTGATTCATGCGGAGGACTGCGGGGAGCCGTGGGCGAGTCGGCTGGAGGCGGATACGTGCCATCTGAACGTGGTCGGTATCCATCCGGCAGGCGGTCTCACGGCACATGCGTCGCTGGAACAGGCGCTGCAAATGGCACAGGGCGCGGAATTTGCGGATTTTCACAAGCGCATGAACCGGATCGGAATCGCGCTGGAATGGGAAATGCACGCGCTGTCGTGGCTCGTGGAACGCCGTCTCTTCGATCTGTATCCGCACTGGTTCCGCATGGAAAACGGCGTGCGCGTACGGGAGCTGAACTGCTGCGCGTCAGAGCCGGAGGTGCTCGATTACATCCGGGAGCGGTCGTATCTGGTGGCAAAAACGCTTGCGCCGTCCATGGATACGCACCGGTTCGCGCTGTGGCTGGACGATGTGGCGTCCGGGGGCTGTCAATGCGAACGCTGCCGGGAGCTGTCCGCGTCCGATCAAGCGATGATTCTGACAAACGCGATCGCGGAGGGGCTTGCCGTTGCCGATCCGCATGCCACGGAGAGCTATCTCGCGTATTTTGCGACCTCCGCCGTGCCGACCGTCGCGCCGCGCGGGAACGTCTATCTCGAATACGCGCCGCTCGACCGGGACCACCACCGTCCGCTCTTCGACGAGACGTGCGAGAAGAACCGCAAAGCCGCAGCGCCCCTACCCGGACTGCTCGCGTATTTCGGTGTGGAACACGCAAAAGTGCTCGATTATTGGATGGACAACTCGCTGTTCTCCACGTGGGTCCGTCCGCCAAAGAAATTCACCCTGGACGAAAAGGTCTGCGCCGCCGACGTTGCCGCTTACCATGCCTTAGGCATCCGCGACATCACGTCCTTCGGCTGCTATCTCGGCGCCGACTACGAATCCCTCTACGGCGCGCCTTCTTTGCATAAGTATGGGGAGATTTTATGCGGGGAAACTTTTTTTGAAAAAAAAGTCTCCCCCGCGCCCCCTGCAAAAAAACTTTATAAAAATGAATAGGTAGAGTTTGTGCGAATCTTTGGATAAATTTGTTCTTGTTTGTTTTGTGTACATACTTTGCTTTCATTGATAACGCGCTTCCCATCATTCTATCCTTGTGGAAAGTTTTTGAAAAGGGGAGCGCGGGGGGAAAATCCTTTTTCCAAAAAGGGTTTCCCCCCGCATAGCAATTGCAATAAAAAAAGCCCTTGACGTTCCCAGATGTGTATGGTATACTATAGTAAAATCTCGTTTTCCACCAAGGAGGACTACATATGCTCATTACCGTAATCGGCAGAGGCCATTCGGGGACGCGGTCCATGTCGCACACGCTCAGCGCCAGCGGCGTTTTCATGGGCGAACCGCTCAACCGTTCCGGAGATCTGCTGCCGCCGGATAAAATGTACGAAGCATGCCGCGTATTCGCGCCGTATGTGAAATATCTCGGGGACAACCGCTGGGATTTTTCCGAAACGCACACCTGCCCGATCCCGCAGGAATTCAAGACCCTGATCGAGGAGTACCTGCACACGGTTCTGACCTCGGACGCGCCGAACAAGGGCTGGAAAATCCCGGAAACCACCCTCGTCTATCCGTGGATCGTGCGCCTCTTTCCGGATATCCGCTACATCCACTGGGTACGCGATCCGCGCGACTGCATTTTGGGCTCGCACCTGACCGATGATCTCGGTGATTTCGGCATCCGGTACGAAAAAACGGACGATATCCGCACCAATCGTGCCATCAGCTGGCTGTACCAGCGCGAGATCATGCACGCCACGCCCATGCCGGAACATGTGATTTCCGTACGCTTTGAGGATATGGTGTTCCATCAGGACGAAACCCTTGCACGGCTGGAGAAATTCCTCGGCATCCCCATGGCAAAAATCGAAATGCGCACGGATTCCGTCGGTCGCTACAAAACCGACGACGGCGTGCACATGTTCCCATTCTTCCAGACGGAAATGGACGAGCTGGGCTACGCCGCGGAATAATCATACAGTATTTTCGCAACTTTATTCAGTCTATCCATGCAAAAAAGGAGTCGCCATCGCAGACTCCTTTTTTTTGCGAAACAACGGGATTCCCCTCACCCACCCGGCGGCGATCTATGCACGGTGATAAATGTGCTGATGAAAAATGCGCGTATTACGATGCGGACGAACGATAAACCGGGAGTCGAACCCGCGCGCTGTCCTGCGCACCAGAAGCTGTTGCGGCTGTATCCTCCGCCGCCGAGGTTTTTGCATACGCCTCTCCGCCTGACCGATCCGCTGTTTCGTGCTTTTTCTGCCGATCCTCCGGCATTTTTGCCGTATCGCGCCAATGCGACGGACTTTATTTTGTACATCCCGCCGCAATCGTGCCCCCGCTCAGTCGAGACCGATCAGCTCCGTGGTCCAATTCGCGGCCTGGATCCTGTTGTCGATCAGCCGCAGCTCCTTTGCCATCCTGTCCGTCTGCCGGTTGAGCGCGGGAACATCCACCGCCGGGACGATCAGGATCTCGGAATGCGTCATCTGGCGCGTCACCTCGCTTGCCTCATTCACGAGCCGCCGATAGATCTCAAGCTTCTCCCTCAGCGTGTCCCGGTGCGCGATCCACTCCGTCAGCGTCCTGCCGTCCACCACCGTCGCGCTGTTGGTCCCGTTGATCGCCGTGATCAGAGCCGCCAGCCGATCCATCACGCCATCCAACGTCTGAATCAGCTCCGCGGGATCCTCCGTCGGCCTGGACCCTTGGGCAGTCCGCGCGTTGTTGACGATCCGCGCCTCCAGCTGCCCGATCACCCGCCGCAGATCCGCCCGCTCCTGCAATGCCTCCGCCAGTTTCATAGCCAAATCCTCCGTTTTCACGTTCTCTCACCTACAGTATACCACAAAAACGGAAAAATGTCAACAAAAGAACAAAATTTCCCCACATTCACTCCATAACCAATAACTACATCCATCCCCCTTTATAAAGTTTTTTGGATAGGGGGCGCGGGGGAAAACCTTTTTTTCAAAAAAGGTCTTCCCCCGCATCCAAATCATTATCCAAATCATTCTTTTGCAGCTTGATCCGGTTCTCCATTGCGGATTTTATAAGATAGCCGACTACGCCGCAGCTCATGGGGGCGCCGATGTACGTGAGCAGCTCCGCTATCGATGTGTTGTCCGGGGTCACGCGCCATTGCAACAGACAGAATACCATGCCGTACGCAAGCCCTGCGAACCACGCGATCACCAGGCCCGTCAACAGCCGCTTTGAGTATTCCCGCGTCCGGTGGGTCTCCGAGCGATGCGTCTGCACGGTTCTCCGCACACGGTACTTCATCCGAACACCACCACGGAGTTGATCCGCCGATTCCCGGCCGTGCCGCCCGCTTTGCCGTCCCAAGCGCGATAGTAGCTGCCGCCGCCGTCGAGACACAGCACCTCCGTAAATCCTTCATTTTGCAGTTTTTTCCATATCTCCATGCCGTAGATATAATTGCGCGTTTTCGTCTGTCCAAATATGTGCCACAATTTTCCATTTTTGATGCCGATCCAGTGGCGCCAGCCGGGGACCATACAGCTTTCGTCCCAGCCCTGCGGCTTCACAAATCGATGGTAGTCCACATCGTCCCCGCGCCGCACCGTCGGCACACCGGAGATCGCGTAGCGCGTATTCGCGGGGATCGTCTCCAGCTCTGCCACGTACGGCGCGCCGCTTTCCGGGATTACCAGCGTAGACGGCGTCTTTCCATGAAACTGTGCCGACGCGTTCGCACTGCAATCGTACCGCAGCTTGCCGCTCTGTACATACGGCGCGAGATATTTCCGCGAGACCGCCGGAATTTTTGGCATATCGCAGCAAAGATTTCCGACCGGCAGCGTAAACACCACCCCCGATTCACTTTTGTAATTCGCGAAGAATCCGCCGTTTGCGTACTTGGAATAAGGCGCGTCCCGCTTGCCGGCGTCGTGATACACGATCCGCATTTCCGAGACCGGCACGAATGTCAATCCGTCCCGTGTATAGGAAGTTTTTCCCTTTTCGTTTCCTGTAATTTCCTGTCCATTGCTCGTTTTTTTCGTGGAATGTTCGCCTTGATTTCCTTTATTTCCCATTCTCACCGCATATTCTCCTACCACGTTCGGGATTCCGAGCAGCGCTGTCGGATCGATCGCCACGCCGGATTTACGCACCTCGAAATGCAGGTGTCCGCCCGTGACCTTTCCCGTCGCGCCCTCGATTCCAATTGCTTCTCCCGCGCGCACCGTTTGTCCCGCACGCACCAGCCGCTTCGACAGATGGCAGTAATACACCATTCGCCCATCTGCAAGATCCAACCGCACGTATTCCCCCCATTCGGACGTTCGGCTGTCTGGATCCGTGACGCGGAGCGACCGTCCGATCACACCATCCGCCACCGCGCAGACCGTTTTGTCTGCCGGATCCCCGACCAGGTCTATACCGCGGTGCATTTCCGCCTGTCCGAACAGCATCCGTCTGCCGTAAGGCGACGTTACACGCACCACGCCCGTTTTGTATGGCAGCATTGTATCCCTCTCCTTTCCGTTCATTTGTTCACAAGCGCCTGCCTCATGCCTCTTTTCGTCATTTTCGTTGCTCTGTGTCCGCACTCGGCAGCGACAGCACTTCCTCATAGAGCCGCGTCGCCACATCATTGCCGCCCAACGTATGATATGCGCTATAGGCTCGTTTCAGTGCCTCCTTTGCGTACACAGGGCACCATTTTTTCGCCGTGTACTGTTCATTGCAGCGCAAAATCTCCGCGCGCAGCAGGCATTGTACGCCGATCTCCAATGCGTTGGTGTGTTTTCGCTGTGTCCGTACATACGCCGTCACGCCGGAGAGCACGCTGCCGCATAAAAACGGCACCGCCCAGTCGATGACCTCCCGCATGATCTCGCTCATAACGTATTCCCCTCCTTTCTTTTCTTTTTCGTCAATGAACGCGCGTTCCTATATTATAGCACAACCGTTCTTGTTTGTCAACCCCCACGGTATTCGCATCGGAAACATACAAAAAAGCCTCCGAACCTGGTGCAGGAACGGAGACAAATCACTATATTTTTATAAGATTCTGCTCTTTTCTCAGTAAGGCAATGCGATATCCGGGAACAGAGTGCGGAAAAACGGGGTCATACGCCGCACCTGATGGTCAATGGCTTGACCGGACATGAGGAATACGCGGAAGGCAGCCGCGTCAAGCCAGCGGTATGACACGGTTTCCCCCTGCTGCAAGCGGATCGAATCCTTTTCCGCCGCCGTGACGCACAGATATGTGTGATAGTGGGTGTGGATCGGTTCCACGACCTGCCGTGCGATCTCCGTGAATACACCGCTCGCGATGCCGGTTTCCTCACGCAGCTCCCGTTTTGCGCAGTCGATGGCGGTCTCCCCAACCAGTGCCGATCCGCCTGCCGTTGCTTCCCAACAGCCGGGATACGCTTTTTTCGCCGGATCTCGTTGCATAAGCAGGAATGTGCCGTCTGTGTGACGCACCAGAATCTCGCTCACGAGATGATACAGTCCGTCCGGGATCGGTTCGTCGCGCACCAGTGTTTTTCCGGTACGTACCTCGTCACGGGTATACGCATCCCACAGCTCCATATGCCGCGCCTCCTTTTTTGTATAGCATCTGCCTAACGTTTCCTGAATTGTAGGATGAAAAAAGGACACCAACCTACGTATCATTGGTGTCCCGGAACCATGGAGATAAGGGGAGTCGAACCCCTGACCTCTTGAATGCCATTCAAGCGCTCTCCCAACTGAGCTATACCCCCGGATGCAATTAGTATACCATATTTGCACCGATTTGTCAAGAGATATTTCTATATTTATGATTTTGCGGGAAAAAACTTTTTAAAAAAAGTCTTTCCCCGCACCCCTTTTCAAAAACCTTTATAGAAATGGATATATATTACATAGCACACCATCATTATAGAGTATCTTCAAAAATGCCATTTCACTCTCTTATACAGCTTTTCAAACCTTGTCTTCTGCCTCAAGAGCGTGCTAGTTTTCTCTCCTACATGACTTCACGATATGCACCGTACCACCCATGCCCAACATCGAAGAATTTTCCCGTAAGGGAAAATTCTGGAGAGCGTGCCGGTTTTCTCTCCTACATGACTTCACGATATGCACCGTAC
>CAKRZR010000008.1 GCA_934433485.1 uncultured Eubacteriales bacterium
AGAATTTTCCCGTAAGGGAAAATTCTGGAGAGCGTGCCGGTTTTCTCTCCTACATGACTTCACGATATGCACCGTACCACCCATGCCCAACATCGGAGAATTTTCCCGTAAGGGAAAATTCTGGAGAGCGTGCCGGTTTTCTCTCCTACATGACTTCACGATATGCACGCTCAGTGCTGCTGTATCTTCAACGTCGGGTCGTCCACGCCTTTTTCGATCTGGCGGATCACAACGGGGTAGCTGTAGCTGTCGTTGACCTTGACAAACACGCGGTCGCCCTGTTTTTTGCCCAAGATCGCGGCACCAAGCGGGGATTCCTTGCTGACATAGCCGTTCAGGACGTCGTTGCGTAGGGTTGTGACCAGCGTGATTGTGGATTCCTCCTCGTCCTCCTCGTACCACAGTGTCACCTTGTCGAACAGTCCGACCGTGTCCTCCGCGTGATCGACCTTGATGACGATTGCCGTCTCAATCATGGCCTTCAGGTAGTTGATCCGACTGTTGTTCCGATTCCACTCTCGTCTCGCCGACCGATACTCGTCGTTTTCGCTGAGATCTCCCAGCTCTCTCGTCCGCCGCACCTCGTCGCGCAGCTTCGGATTGAGCTGCATCCGGTACTCAATCTCCTCCTTCATTTTTTGAATATCTACTTCTGTAAGCTCATCGTGCATGATATAACCCTTTTTGATGCGGGGAAAAACTTTTTGAAAAAAAGTCTTTCCCCGCGCCCCTTTTCAAAAAACTTGATACAAATGGATGTATATTGTCAGTGCGTGTATCCCTATTCCCGGACTTCTTCCCATACGTTTTTGCAATACCGCATTGCCGCCTGATTGCTTTCGGTCAGAACCGCGTCGTTGGCGGTGAATCCCTCCAGCTCCAGCGCGTATTTTCCGGTGTAACCGTGCTCCATCAAGATGCGAAAGCAGTCGTGATAATCCACGTTCCCTGTGCCCGGCAGAGTATTTTCAAGATAGCGTCCCTGTGCGGTGCGATAACAGCCGTACTTTTCCGCGTCGTATATTTTATAGTCCTTACAGTGGACGTGCACAATATACGGTGCGAACGCGTTGTAGAAATCGACGGCGGTCTCGTCCACGAAGGAGATATTTCCAAGGTCCCCGCACACGCCGACGGTTGGGCAATTTCCGCGCACAGCATGGTAGAACTTGCCAAAATTGCGTACGCCGTTCACATAGAAGCCCTGATCCTCGTAGATGCAGCGGATACCGTAGGATTTTGCTTTTTCGGCGACACGGCACGCGCCCTCTACCAGCTCCGGCAGCATATCGTCAAAGCCGGCGCCGGGAATGGATGTAACCGCGTCCAGACCGCAGGCGATGGTATGGTGCAGAAACGGCGATCCCATAGCGGATGCGATCTCCAGCTGACGGCACAAATCGTCCACGGCGGCGGGGGATCGATAGAGATTCGTGCCGACGGAATAGCATGCCACAGACATACCGTGATCGGCTAAAATTCTCTGCAATTCCTCTGCTTCCCTGAGATTTCGCACCGTTTGGGTCTGGCCGGACGTGGTCTCCAGCGGTTCGACGGCGGAAAAACCCTGCTTCGCGGCGTATGCCACCGTTTTTTCGATCCCGTCGCGGCGGCACATCTCGGTGAATCCGGCGTAAAAGGCGAATTCCATTTTGTTCTGCATAATTATTCTCCGTTATACATTTTTTCGTTGTGCGGAATGCAACAAACGCCCAACCGCAGAACGATCGGGCGTATGCTTGCCATTTGCGAAAGCGCGAATATCAGCCGGTGATACCGGAGCGTTCGATACCTTCCACGATGTACCGCTGACCGAACAGGTAGAGGACGATCAGGGGAGCGATGATGAGGATACCGCAAGCGTTGCGGATTGCGGCGGTATACAGTGCCTGACCGGCATAGTTGGTATCCAAAGACTTCGGAACCTTGATGATGTCGGGCAGGAGCAGGTCGCCGGACGTGGTGTAGAACAGCTCGGTATAGAAGTTGTCGGTCCACTGCCAGCAGAACGAGAACATGAATACCGTGACCATCATGGTGACGGACAGCGGGATGATGATCCGAACGAAGGTAGAGAACACGCCGGAGCCGTCGAGGTATGCGGATTCTTCAAGCTCATCCGGGATGCCGCGGAAGAACTGGCGGAGTAGGAAGATGTACAGACCGTTCTTGTACGCCAGACCTGTGAGCGACAGGATGTACAGCGGGAAGTTCGTGTTGATCATGTTGATGCTCGTCACATCGAGAATCTTAATGGAGTCGAACACGCCGCCGCCGAGGAAGTTGATAAGACCAAACTTATCCCCAAGCTTGAGGATGTCGAAGTACCGGAATTCCATGAACAGGGAGAGCTGCAGGGTGGTATGCGGTACAACCATCGTGAAGATGACCAGTAAGAACAGCAGGTTGTTGCCCTTGAACTTGAACTTCGCAAAGCCGTAACCGATGACGCAGCAGACGAAGGTCTGGAGAACGCCGCAGGTCAGGGACAGGATGAAGGTGTTCAGGAGAGCGGTGAAGTACTTATTGTCCACGATGATGGCGCGGTAGGTTTCGAGGGTAGGACGGCGCGGCAGGAGTCGAACCGTCACGTCCACGAAGTCCTCCGGGCTCATGAAAGAGGACGCGAGCTTGGTGTAGAACGGGAACAGGATGACGTAGGAGATACCGAGAAGGAGGAGGAACCGGAACAGGTACCAAACCACTTTCTTAACGGTATACAGGTTGATGAACTTGGCGCGCATTCTTTCCCAGAAAGGGGTACGTTCAAAATCCGCGCGGATCTTGTTCTTGGTTTCCTTGGTGATCTTAGCAGTGCTATTCATTCTATGTACCTCCTTTCCTTAGTCTCTTCTCTGATAGAAGATGAACGCGCTGAGAATACCGGCAACTGCGGCGATGATGAGGATAACGATCAGGAAGTACATCCAGGACATGGCGGAGGACAGCACGTTGCCGTTTGCCTGTTCATATACCGTGGAAATGTACGCCATGACCTTGTTATCCGACGAGGTAAACGCGTCGATGATGGTATAGACGGTGTTTACGAGGATCATCGGGGAGACCATCGGCAGGGTGATCTTCCAGAAGGTTTCCCAACCGGACGCACCGTCGATGGAGCAGGATTCGTAGATAGCGGGAGAAATGGACTGCAGACCGGAGAGGAAGATCAGCATCTGTACGCCGCAGCGGTTGACAATATTGAAGATATTGTTTACCATCTGTACGACGTATTCCACGATCTCTGTACCGATCATCATGCCGCGGAAGAGGTTTTCTACGTCCATGACCGATACAATCTCCGTAGCCTGGCTTTCTTCACCGGAACCGTCGTCGATACCCTCCGCGTTGGACATATAGTCATTCATGGAGTTGCCGGCGTCGATATCCGCGATCAGACCGGTGGTCAGGATAACCGGGATGAAGAAGATAGCACGGAACGCTGCGCGGCCGGCGATCTTCTGGTTCAGGATGATCGCGACGAACAGGGAGAAGAGGACGATCGACGGAATGTCGAGGATGAGCTGCTTCAGTCCTGCCACAAGGGTGGTAACGAACGAGGTGTCTACGAGGATGGCGTCGCTGTAGTTCTTCCAGCCGACCCATTTCAGCTCGTAACCGCCTCCCACGAGAATTTTGATCTCGTGGAAGGAGTACTTAATGGAGTCAAATACAACGGGGAGGTAGATGAGGACGAAACCGATGAGGAAGGGGAGAATGAAAATCCAACCCGCTCTCGCTTTCCGAACGTCCAGGGACGCGCCTCTTTTTCTTTTCTTGCCGGGAGCATTGTCAATTTGAATCTTCTGCTTCTTCGGTGCTTTTGCATCTAAGTTCATTCGTGCACTCCCCTTTCTTAATCAATTCGGATGAAGTCGAGCGGTTCAACCTCGTAGGTCTTGCCGTCTACTTCGGTGGTAACTTTGTAGGAGTTGTAGTTGAGGATAAACTTCACGCCGGTTTCATAGGTCACGAGTACGAGGGTACCGCTGGTGAGCGCGTACTTTTCGGGCACTGCGGCTTCTTCTTCCTCTTCTTCGATTACTTCGCCGAACTCGTTGAGACCGCCGTTGTCGGTTTCTTCCTCGTCGTCATCTGCCTCAGCTGCTGCGTTTTCGGCTTCTTCCGCTTCGGCTTCGAGACCGTACTGCTTAGCGAGACGTTCCGCCAGCTTTTCCGCCTTGGCTTCCTTTTCCGCCTTGAGCGCTTCTTCCTCTGCGAGAGCTTCCGCTGCGGCTGCTTCTGCGGCTGCGTCTGCTTCCAACTCATCGGCATCGGGGATCCGTTCACCGTCGATGAATTTGTGGTCCACGATGTAGGAGGTCTGGAGATCGCGGGTTGCGTCGTTCAGCTTGGTGTAGTATTCCACCACGTCGTCCTTCCAGATCTCGTAGTTGACGGAATAGTACTTGCTGTTGGTGAAGGATTCCTTCAGACGGTTGGTGTTCTGGTAGGACAGCGTGAAGTACAGGGACGCGCCGTTCTCGATGGAGCGCAGGATCATTTCGTCGATGTCGCCCTCCATGTTGATGGCGGTACCGGTGAAGATCTTGGAGCCATGGAGAACCATGCCCATGAACGGAACACATTCGCTGGCCTTTACGAACCGGCTGGAGTCGAGGGCAACTTCCACGATGGTGTCCGCGTACGGCAGTGCGAACGCGTTGCCGCCGGAGATCATAACGCTTTCGTAATCCTCATCCAGTTTTGCGAGGAAGTCCTTGGTGTACGCCTTGTTGTCCTCGCGGTGGTACGGCTCATCCTCATCGAAGTCGGAGTTGAGGTCTGTACCGAGCGAACCCACGGAGATGTTCACGTTGCCGTAGGAGAGATATTCGGGACCGAACTTCTTGTAGAAGCGTTCGTAGGATACCGGGGATACGCAGAGCGCGAAGGTTCTGTCGAAGGTCTGGGTCGCGGGGTCATACGCGCGGCGTCTGGTATAACGGTCGTCGATGGTCTTGATCGCGTCTCTCTTTAAGGAGAAACCGTCAAACATATCACGCCAACGGTTATACGCGAAGTCGAAATCGGGGTAAATCTTGAAGCCGGTCTGGTTTGCGTAGGAAACGAGGTCGGAGAATCCATCCGCGCCGCCGACGACCTTATTCCACTTCAGCTTGGCAGGATACGTGTAGTAGTCCATGTTGCCGTTGTAGTAACCGGTGAGACGGAAGTTGATGGAGCCGGAGACGCCCATTTCGGTCAGCTCAGCTTGCATGGTCTTGATGTCCTCAAAGGTGGTCAGCGGAGTGTCCACTTCTACCGGGAAGGACAGGACGCGTTCGAGCGTTTCGGTGGTACCGAAGGTCTCGATGAAGAGCGGGAGGTTTTCGTCCGCGGATTCCCTCTTGGTGATGTAGCCGTTTGCGGTGAAGTAATCACGGCACGCGGTCGCCATGCCTACGTAATCGGCGGAATAGTGGTCCTTGATGCCCTTTTCCGCGGCGACCTCATCATCGGTTAAGAAGATGTAGTCGATGCGGTAGCGTTCCGTGTACTTCCGGTCGGAGGTAACGGTCCAGGACGCAGAGCCGGATACGGAGATGGAGTCTGCGAGGTTGTATTCGTCGGACGGACGAGGTGTGAACTGCGCGTACACGGTGTTGTACGGATGCAGCGTACCGCCGTGGGAGGTCATCAGCGTTGCGAGAGAGTCGCCCTCGGTGATGACAGCCATGTAACCGTTGGAGTAGGTGACAGGATCGGACGGGATGCCGTCTTTATCCTCCGCCTTCTTCGTGGTGGTTGTGGATGCGGCAGCGTCGGCAGATGCGGTATCTGCAGCGGCAGCGCCGTCTTCGGTGGGAGCAGCCTTGGATTCAAAGCGTTCCGGTGCGATTTCGCCGTAGTTTACGACGTTGCCCCAAACCGGCCAGCGCATCACCTGCGAGTTGGTACCGCGGATTTCGTGGTATGCGAAGTCATCGCCGTACATAACGCCGGAGATGTTGTAGGGCGTGCCCTTTACGTCCTCATACCGTACGAGAGAACCCGTACCGTCGGGGATCAGGGTGTAGCCGGTGTAGGTGTTGGAGCCCGCATCGAAATACGGGAGGTAGATCAGGGTATCAAACTGGTACGCGGATTCGTCGAATTCGATACTGTTCGCCGGGCAGCTTACGGAAATACCGTTGTCCGTGATGCTGTATTCGAGGGCTACACGGAAACGCGGCGGAGCTGCGTCGGCGCCTTCGTAGCCGGTTTCGCTGTGGTCGGCGTCGAGTTCTTCGTAGGTGTAGGTCGGGCAGTACTGCTTGATGATTTCCTCAAGCTCGCGAAGCTCTCTGGCTTTGATTTCCGGGTCGCAAACGTATACTGCCATTTCCAAGGTGATCGGGAACTTGGACTGCATCTCGATGATACCGCGCTCGGTCAGCGTCGGGTCAGCCGGGTCTTTCTTCGTATAGAAGGAGATGAGCTTCTCACGGAGCCAGTCGTTCTCGATCTGGGAAAGGATGAGGTCTTCAAAGCGTTCCACACGGATCATACGGGGAACGAGACGGATGGTCTGCTGTTCACCAAGGGTGTACTCAACGCGCATACCGCCTTTGATGTTCTTGCGGGTGATCTGACCGCGGAGCGCGGCTTCCGTGTAGGAATCCATCTTCTTCGATACATCATTGTCCTTGTAGTTGATGATGACCTGGGAGAGGAGCTCCTTTTTCACGGCAGCGGAAGCGGTGGTCTGGGAAATGTCAATCGGGTTGGAGAAGTGCACCTGACCGGATTTAGTATCTACCACGGCGACTTCGCCGGTAAATTCCTCGAACCAGAGCTGGTAGCCCTTTTCTTCCTTGACAAGGATCATGTCAGCAAGCTTTTGTTCCGGATTTGCGTAGGACTCGGTCAGGTAATCGATCAACGGATTGCCTTCATCATCGACCTTATCTTCCCAGGCGGCGGCGGTCGGAACCGTCATGGCGCCCGCGAGCATAACCAGAGTTAAGAATGCCGAAAGAAATCTTTTCATCATAATATCTTTTCTCCTATCTCTCGTTATGGCTTACAACCGGAATGCAATTTCTTCCACGATCTGCGTGATGAACATTACGATCTTCGCCATCAGAGACGTGAAGAGGATCCCAATGAACATGATGAACGCCATACCAACGATGGTGGCGAGGCAGGTGAGGAGGTTCTTCCCGACGGAGTAGTCGTGCGTGACCATCATGCCGAGTACGAGGAGGATACCGAGCCAGAGGTACGCGAACGTGCTCATGAGGGTCAGGATACCGCCTTCGTTTGCGGCGAGGACGTGAGACAGCAGCGTGGAGGGGAAGATGAGCAGGATCAGAGGAGTGAGGCAGTAGCAGGAGGCGATGAAAATGTCTCTCATGCTGCCTTCGCCCTCAAACAGAGTGGTGAGACACCAGTTCGCGACAACCCACAGGAGCAGCGGAGCGAGAACCGCGGACACTGCGCCGAAGATGTCGGAATACGAGGTGTACGGGTTGAAGATGTAGCCTTTACCGATCGAGTTGTAGAAGTAGACGAGGATGGTGGTGATCAGGATCACGGAAGCGGAGCGCATGGAACCGCGTTTTTCGTGCTTCAGATCCCAGAATCCGTCAAACGGATGGAAGATGACGTGGAATGCGTAGAGGAGTTCTTCTTTGAGACTCTTTCTGCCAACCTTAAGCGCGGCGCGGGTATTGACCTTGGCGGCGTATCCGAAGAATTTGCCGAGGAGGACGAACACCACGACGAGCACAAGCGGGATGGTCCAGAAATACTTGGAAGCCCATTCCTTACGGATTTCCTTCCATGCGTCGGAGTAATTTTCGGTTTCGTACGCGGACTTGTAGTATTCCATAGCCTCTTCGTACTTACCCTGGCGGTACAGCGCCTTACCGATCTGGATGTAAGCGGCGTCGAAGTTGTTGTTACGCTTCAGCACTTCCGTCCAGTCATCGATGGTCATGTCATATTTCCGTTCGTTGTCGTGCTGGATCGCCTGCAGGAGGAGATCGCCATACTGGGTGCGGCGGTACACAACGATGTTGTCGTTGGTCTTGTCCAGAAGCAGGATTTTTGAGCCCTGGTACGCGATGGCTTCGACGGAACCGATGTTACCGGTCTGGATACCCATATCGCCGAAGATGAAGAGCAGGTTGCCGTTGTCGTCGTAGGTGAAGACCTTGGAACGCTTTTCATCGATGATGGACCAGGTTCCCTCCGGTCCGACTGCCGCGTCGATGACCTTGGAGGCGCCGACGATGGTTGCGGTGGACAGGGTGGAGAATCCGATTTCACCGGACGGCGGATAGAAGCCGTTACGCTTCATAACGTCCGCACCGGAAGCATTGAGCTTCTTGACCGGAGCGTAGTCGGATTTTTTGTCCTTACCACGGATCGCTGCCTGCTGCTTTGCCTCATCGATGGAGGAGGTGGTCACGTAGATGAAGTTGTTTTCATCGATGGTGATGTTGTTGAACTCCGTAGAAACGTACTGTTCGCTCTGGGAACGCTGTTCGTCCGTCTGGATCTTACGCCACAGGATTTCGAGCGCGGAGATCGTAACCTTCTGTGCGCCGATGAAGCCGTAGAAGTCCGCGTTGTCGTTGATAACGATGATACCCTGATAGGTGGTAGACGATACGACGAAGAGACGACCGTACTGGTCCACCGCGCAGGCGACGGGCTTGTAGATGGAGCCTTCCTCAAAGAGGTTGGATTCCGGCTTCTTGATGATCTTTTCGTAGTTGCCTTCGATATCGAACTTGACGATACGGTTGTTGTCGGTGTCGCAGACGTAGATATATTCCTCGTTTACGAACACGCCGGAGGGATTGTTGAAGGAGTCCGGCACACCGTGTTCATTTGTGAACTTGTCGATGTCGAAGAGGTGGTTGTAGTACCGGTCACATACGATGACGCGGTTGTTGGCGGCGTCCACGAGGTAAAGCTTTTCATCGGGACCGATGAAGAGGTCTCTCGGGTCGTCGAACGCGACCTCCAGCCCCATCGAAGAGGAGGTGATCACCTGGTCCGGGACGTAGGCGGCAGGAGAAACGAGCACGTCGCCGTCGTTGGAGTAGGTGTAGGTCGCGTAAGGGGTGGAAGCCTCGATTGCGGTCGGGAGAAGGGTGATTGCCGCCAGTACGGAGAGGAGTATGTTTTTGAAAATTTTCTTCATATAGTCCTCCTTAGTCCTTCATACCGCTGGAGCCCATCGTTTCGATGATGTTGGACTGCGATACGACGAATACGAGGATCGGCACTGCCATCATAACGACCGTGGACGCTGCGGATGCACCGGTACGCGCGATACCGCCTGCGGTGATCTGGCTGATTGCGTAGTTTAAGGTTTTGAGCTGTTCCGAGTAGATGAGGTTCGTCTGACCGGCGTTCCACAGACCCTGGAAGGAGTAGATGATCAGCGTCAGCCAGGCGGGCTTAACCATCGGCATTGCGATGGACCAGAACGTACGAAGCTCGGACGCGCCGTCAAGCCGTGCGGATTCGAGGACTTCTGTCGTGACGTTGGTCTCCATGAACTGCTTCATGAGGTACAGACCGAGGGTGGAAGCGAACGCGGGAACGATGATCGCGAGGTAGGTGTCGATCCAGCCGAGCCAGGACAGGGTGATGAAGTTTACCAGACCCGTAACGGTAGCGGAGAACATCAGGGACTTCTGAATGAGGGCGAAGAAGAACTTGTTGCCCGGGAAGTCAATTTTCGCGAGTGCGTACGCGGAGAGGGAGGATAACACAAGGTTACCGAAGGTACCGCCGACGGAGATGAGCACGGTGTTGAAGATATACCTTGAGAAGGGAACCCAGGAGTCGCTCATCAGGTTGAAGAGGGACTTGAAGTTTTCCATCGTCGGGTGTACAACGTAGAAGCGCGGCGGGAAGTAGAAGATTTCATCCATCGGCTTCAGGGACTGAATGATGGTGTAATACATCGGAAGGAACATGAAGATTCCGAAAATGGAGAGGACGATGGTAATGCCAACGTCGCCGCCGACCGAACGGTTGAGGACAACTTCATGTTTTCTGGTACGTAATTTTTTCATGTTACTGTCCTACCTTTGAAATGAGTTTCGTAATCAGCACGTTACAGCCGATCATCATCAGGAACAGGATGAAGGAGATGGCAGATGCGTAGCCGACCTCCCAACGAGTGCCCTGATATTCGGTGAGGTGGTGGTTCAGAGTGTACGCAACGTAGTCAACGGACGGGTTGCCGGCAAGTGCGGTAACGACCGGACCGAAGCCGAACGCGCCGGTGATGGAGAGGATTGCACCGAACATCAGCTGCGGCTTCATGGAAGGCAGCGTGATGTACCAGAGCTCCTGCCAACGGTTCTTGACGCCGTCGATGGCGCCCGCTTCGTAGAGGGACTTGTTGATACCCTGGAGACCGGCGATGAAGGAAAGGAACGCGGTACCGAGGGACATCCACAGCGCTACGATGATACACAGCGGCATAACGTATTTCGCGTTCTGGAACCAGAGGATCGGGGTATCGATGAAGCCAAGCTTCATGAGGATTGCGTTCGCCCAACCGTAGGTATCGGAGGAGAACAGGGTTGCCCAGATCAGGTACACGTTACCGGAAATGGACGGCGCGTAGAAGATGAGGGTTACGACCGCGCGGATCTTCGGCGGCAGCTCGTTGATGAACCATGCGACCACGAAGGAAAGGATGTAGGACACAGGACCGGTGACGGCTGCGAAGATCAGCGTGTTTTTCAGAGCGGTGATGAACAATTCGTCATCCAAAAACAGGGTGATGTAGTTGTCCATGAAGATGAACTTCGGCCACTCCAGCATGTTGAAGGAGGTGAAGCTCAGCACCAGGGAGAGAAAGACGGGGATGATGGTGAATAAGAAGAACAGGATCATAAACGGCGCGATCATGAAGTATGCCGTTTTGTTCTTCCGTACGAGAAACCATGTCCATTCCGCTTTTGTCATCTCATGGCGGGTCTTGACTTGCTTATCGGTATTCTTAGACATATACGCTCTCCTTTACGAAAATTCTGTGCCGGACGCTATATAATAATGTAGGATTTTTCGTCCGGCGGAGAAATGCAGACATTTGCACTTTTGCCGTTCCCGGATGGTATCCGCCTCGCGGACCATCCGGTGTACGGCGGGAAAATCATGAAAATCAGTCGAGGTAGGTTTCGAGCGCGTCCGCAGCATCGTTCAGGTACTGTACGATCTGGGTGGTCGTCTCGTCGGAGCCGGTGAGAGAAGCAGCTGCAGCGCGGATTTCGTCGATATCCTTGTTTTCACAAGCGGTAATGACGGCGTCGTACTGACCGCTGCTGTTCTCGCCGATGAGTTCCAGAGCCTGGCTGATTCTCTTGTCCGCAAGCGTAGAGCCGATGGGCAGGATTTCAAGTTCAAACTCGGTTCTCTTCCGGTTGATTTCCTTGTTGATGGTGTTGATGTACTGAAGGAGGGAATCTACCGGGTCTGCATGGTTGTTGTACGCGTCTAAGAACGCGAAGTTGGTATAACGGGCGAGGATGTAGTTGCCGGGGTACTGTGGAACGGCTGCGAGGTTATCCATCTGCTTCTTCAGCTGGCTGTACTCGCGGGACGTCCACGGCAGCTCTTCAAGTGCTTCCTTGTTTGCGGTGGTGTTCTTCGCGGCGTCACCGAGGATGGCGACCAGTTCGTTGGAGTAGTCCACCTGGAACTGGGTGTCGGTGTACCACTTCATGAACTCCCAGGAGGAGGCGGCGTCCTTGGTACCGGACATCATAACGAGCGCGCCGGTGGTGGACATGGTCACGTTGTTTATGTTGCCGTTTTCATCTACCGTGCCGGGTACAGGACCGAATTCCCACAGCCCCGCGATTTCCGTACCGAAGATAACGACGTTGTTGTATTCGCTGTACGGGCGGATCGCGATCGGCATTTCACCGGTCTTGAAGCGGTTCGCGAAGTCGTAGGTGTACGGCAGGGAGTACTGCGTGAACATATCGCACATGATCTCGAACGCTTCGAGGGACTTGTTGGAGTCAAGGTTGATGCGCATACCGTCGTCTGCCCAGAGATCCTCGTCCATCTGATACATGAACGTCTGGTAGTCCGCGGTCAGACCGATTTCCATGTTGTTGAACTGGAGAACCGGCACCATGGCGAGCAGCTCATCCCACGTTTTCGGAACGTCCAGACCGAGGTCGGTAAGGATGTCGGTGCGGTAGAACATCATGTTCCAGGACTGCGTGGACGGCAGACCGTAGGTCTTACCGTAAAGGGTGATCGGGATCATCGCGGATTCCGTGAAACGTTCGGAAACAGTGTGGAAGTCGGAGAAGATTTCGCGCATTTCCGCGTTGTAAGCCTTGGTGGCTTCATCCGCGTCCGCTTCGTCCTCGTAGGCTTCCGGGTTGACGGCGAGCACCGCGTGACGGATCGCGTACTGGATCGGGTCCGCGCCGGCACCGTCGAGGGCTACGTCAGGACCGACGCCTGCGAGCACGGACGGCAGCAGCGTATCCGCGGAGACGAGCTTGAGGGCTACGTCCACATTCGCTTCGGGAACGAACTGGTTATCGATCAGGTTACGGATGATCTGCGCCTGGTCACGACCGGTTACAACCCATACGTCGATGCTCTTGTCCTTTGCGGTTTCTTCCGTGGAGGAACCGATGGAGTTGTAGTCGGTGTAGAAGGAGCCGATGAACTGCTTCATTTCGTGCGCGAACGCCTGGAAGAAGTTGCCTTCCGCCTTCGGCTTATCCGCGGACGCCGGCTGGATCAGGATGTAGTCGATTTCAAGCGGCTGCTTGGTAACGGTATTGAGCCACGTACCGAGCGTACCGATATTGGATTTCAGGTTGGAGAGGTTCGGCGCGATCTCGTCCTCGTCGGTACCCATTCTCTCAAGGAGTCTGGCGATGGTGGACAGGGTTGCGGAGTTTTCACTCTTTACGTCCGCCGTCGATTCGATGTAGGAGATAACGTCGTTTAAGTTGATGGACTGGATGACGAGGTCCTCTACCACGTGCGGCATCACGCGACCGAAGCCGTAGTCACGGTAGGAGTCCGGAGACGCGCCGGTCAGCTTCAGGATTTCGAGGTAGTCGTCGTTGATGGAGTCCATGATCTCGTTGACCTGACGGACGGTGTCGCCCATTTCGCCGAGGGTTACCTCCAGGCGCAGGGTGTGTTCGCCGGGTTCGAGGTAGAACTGGAAGGTGTCGGCGCCGTTGTTGAGGGCTTCGACCTGCCAGTCGGTGCTGTAGTTGAACTTGGCGTAGTTGGCTTCTTCAAAAGGAACCTCGCCGTCGAGGAAGATCTTCCGGGATACATACATACCGGAGAGCTCGTTCTGGCGGAAACGGGTCACGATTTCGTACAGTCCCGCGGTTTCCACTTGGAAGGTGTATTCCACCCACTGTCCGACCTTCTGCCACTTTTCGCCGCCGATCGTGTTGAGCATGATCCTGGTGTGATGCTGCGGCTCGGTGATGGCGGATTTCCGGTCATAGATCGGGTACACGGTATAGTCGGAGGTAGCGGACGGCGTTTCCGCGTCGAGATGGATCGGGGAAGCGTTCGCCTCGGACTTGCCGGCTATGTAATCCTCATACGCGGGCTTATCCTCGTAGGGATGGATGGTGATGGTCTGGATTGCCATCGGCTCACGGACGGCTTCCAGTGTGATGGTGTTCTCACCGGCTTCAAGATAGAACTCGAACGGGTTCGCGTAGTAGCCGTTGGAGTCGATGAAGTCGTACGTCGACCAGATATGCTCGACGTGAGAGTTGGGACGCAGCTCGTTGCCGTTGGAGTCGATCTCAAACCTGCCGTCGATGTAATCGTTGACCCAGGTCTTCTTCATGAGCAGATAACGTGCTTCGGAGAAGGGAACCTTGTCGTTCAAATAGAGCATCCGCTCGATGGAGTTGGTTTTTTCGGAAGTGGACGTGTAGTCTATGCTGATCGAATAAAGGCCAGTCTCCGGAATGTTGACCTTCCACGTAACCTTGCCGTCGTCCTGCATGACAAGGCTGTTTCCGCTCTTGCCGTTGTAGTTCGATTCCACCGAGACGGTAGCGGTTGTCTGATCCGCAATATAGTCCGTCGCGGCAATGGTAACGGACTTGGTTCCCCGCTTCGCATCCGCGTGCTGCTCTTTATACGCAGCGTAGGAGATGGAAGTCAGGGATTCGCTGAGTTCTTGCAGTGTCGTCTTGGTAGTTTCCTTGGCAGCGGTTTCGGTATCACCTTCGGCGGCGTAGACAGCCGGCGCGGTACCGAGAGCCATCAGAAGCGACAGAGCCAGACAGGTCAGCTGTTTGCTTGTGGGTTTTCTCATAGAACCTTCCTCCTGCTTTGTTTTGGGACGCAAACGGGCGCTCCGTCAACCGTACGGATTGTCCATCGCAGTCCGCCCTCACTTGGGGAATAGATTTGTGCCTCCGCGCGCGTCTCTCGCCGAAATCCCATACAATAAATGTAGGAAGCCTGCGGAGCTTTGCTGAGACGTTGTACACACGCGCTTTCCCATTCCGTGGAAAGTGTCGTCTCCGTAGAAACGAGGTGCCTGAAACATAGATACGGAGGCGCAAACAAACGCTCCGGACAGCTTTTTTTCTTCTGAAACAAGCTCTGCGGCGTGACAGTCGTGTGCTTTGTGCGCCGATTCGTGCGATCCTGCCGTGTCTTTGCCGTATTTTCGCGTGCGGTAAACGGTAACCGCGCGTTAAAACGGACAGAAAGTGGGCATTTCACTGCACAAAAGGCGCATTCAAACGAAAAAAAGGCATCCGAGCAAGCATTGCGTCCCAAGTACCGGGAGAGTTTTGCGTACGGTGGCGTGGCGCGCATCGACGTAAACCGGTTTCCCCCGTATTTATATGCCATAATCATAGCATAAACGCACAAAAAAGTCAAGCGTTATCACGACGGCGCGTGTGAATTTTGGTATGTATCCCGTTTTTCCGGCGGCGGTTTTTCGGTTTTATGAAAAGATTTCGCCCGAAAACCGTTTTTCCGCCACATTCGAGTCATATTTTTGCACTCTCTCAAGGGTAATTCTTTTTTACCTTTTTTGCCGGTTTTTCGTTTCTATTTGGTTGTTTTTCGCCTGTTTTACGTGCTTTTGAGCGTTTTCGTGTGCTTGCAATTCACATTTCGTCAGTCGTTTTTACGTGCCGACGGCAGGTTCTGGAAATTGTCTTTTCTGTATCCTGCCATTTTCAAACATTTGCTTCATGTTATTTTGTACATTTTTTAATCAGTTTTTTCTACAACTTGAAAAAGTGCACAAAATTTCAAAATCCCATCACAGACGCGCGTTTTTGCCGCCCCTATAGTCCACTACAACTGTCATTTCTTCCATTTTTCTCCATTTCTGTCGGAAGCGCGCTGTTTTTCCCTCGTTCTGTCACAGAACGCCATCCATTTCCGACACGGTCAGCATCCGCTCCACACACGCGTCGATCACCTCCGCGGCACGTTCGTACTCCGTTTCCGGGACGCCATGCCCGAACGACAGCCGGATCATCGCGCGTGCCGTCTCCGGTGGGTATCCCATCGCGCGCAGCGTCGCGGAGGGTTCGTCGCTGCCGCTGTGACACGCAGCACCCGGGGACGCATACAGTCCCACCATCGCCAAAGACAGCGCGAGATTTTCCCCTGTCACGCCGCGCGCCGCCAATGCCGGGAACACGAGGCAATGGATTCCACCGACGCGCTCCGCCGCCTCTCCGGGAATCCGCATTGTCGGGAACCGCGCGCGCAGTGTTTCCTCCATGCGACGACCTGCACATTCCCACGCCCTCGCATCCGTTCTCTCCGAAACCGCTGCCGCAAATGCCGCCGCCAACGGAAACGACTCCGTACCGCCGCGCATGCCGGATTCCTGACCGCCGCCGGAAATGGGGGAGCGCAGACCGGGAACATCCCGCAGATACAGCGCGCCGACGCCGAGCGGACCGCCGCATTTGTGCGCCGCTACGGACAGTCCATCGACGTATGGCGCGAGCGCATGCGGACTCCGGTACGGCGCAAAGGACACGGCGTCTGTGAAGAAGTACGCGTCGTGCGAATGGGCAAAATCCGCGAGCGCCGCGATGGGCATAATGACACCGGTCTCGTTCTGCGCCGCCAGTACGGTGCAAAGCCCGGTATCCTCCGTCCATACCGACGCGACAGACGCCACGGTGACGACGCCGTTTTCGTCCACGGGCGCAATGCGTACGGCAAATCCCTCGCGCGCAAGGCAGTCACAGGCGGCGGACACAGCAGGATGCTCCACAGCGGAGCGGACAATGGTGCGCCGTCCCACTGCCGCGTGTGCCAGAGCGTAGATGCCGACATAGTCGGATTCGGTGCCGCCGGAGGTGAAAAAGAGTCTGTGCGCCGGAACGCCGCACCAATCGGCGATGGTTTGGCGCGCGTTTGCGAGGATCGCGGCAGCTGTTTCGCCGTACGGATGGAGCGAGGAGGGATTGCCGCAGGTTTCGTCCATGGCGAGGCAGCGCGTGAGCGTATCGCGTGCGGCGGCGGACAGGGGCGCATGGGCGGCGTAATCGGCGTAGATGGGTTTTGTCATGCGGATTTCGACCTTTCGCTGTGTGGTTTCCTACCTATTATATACGATTTTCCCGAAAAGTGCAAGAGTGTGTGCAAAATCACCGTTTTCCGTCGACGGCGCGGTGCGGAATTGTGGGGAAATCCTCTTTCCAAATGGCGCGATTGGTGCTATAATAGTACCCGTGCATTTTATGAAAAGAAGGGCTATTACTATGACAACTTTACTTGCCTTATCCATCGCCCTGTTTGCGGGGCTGCTCATGTCCCGGCTGACAAAGCTCTGGAATCTGCCTGCCGTGACAGCGTACCTGGTGGCGGGCATTCTGATCGGACCGTTCTGTCTGGGCAGACTCGGCTTTTTGGGGATCGGCTTTGTCTCCATGGACGATGTGTCAAAATACGACATCATCTGCGACACGGCACTCGGCTTTATCGCGTTCGCGATGGGCAACGAATTCCGTCTGGAGGATCTGCGAAAGACCGGTAAGCAGTCGATCGTGATCGCGGTATTCCAGGCGATGGTCGCGACAATCTTTGTGGACGTGGTGCTGATCGCGATGCACTTCATGATGCCGGACAAGCTGTCCTTGTCCGCGGCGATCACACTGGGCGCTGTGGCGACGGCAACGGCTCCGGCGGCGACCCTGATGGTGGTGAAGCAGTACAAGGCGGAGGGACCGCTGACGAAGATCCTGCTCCCGGTCGTCGCCCTGGACGACGTGGTGGGACTGATCGTGTTCGCCATTTCGTTCGGAGTCGCCAAAGCACTGGAAAACGGGCACATGGACCTCGTGTCGGTGATCGCGGATCCGCTGATCGAGGTATTCGCATCGCTGGTGCTCGGCGCGGTGCTCGGGTATCTCTTCCATTTCACGGAGCAGTTCTTCTATTCGCGCAGCAAGCGCATGAGCATTTCCGTGACGTATGTGCTTCTGGCGGTCGCGCTGTCGCAGCTGACGTTCCGGATCGGCGCGGTGACAGTTGGGTTCTCCTCCCTGCTCGTCTGCATGGCGCTCGGGACGGTCTTCTGCAATCTGTGTCCGTTCTCCGCGGAGCTGATGGACCGTGTGGACCGCTGGACCGGCCCGCTGATGGTGCTGTTCTTCGTTTTGAGCGGCGCGGGGCTGGATTTTGACGTATTCTCCGATCCGGCGATCATCCTCGTCGGCGTCGTCTACGTGATCTTCCGTTCTCTCGGCAAGATCAGCGGCGCGGCGGTCTCCTCGAAGTTCATGCACTGCGAGCCGGCGGTCCAGAAGTATCTCGGCATCACGCTGCTTCCGCAGGCCGGCGTATCCCTTGGCATGTCCCTGACCGCGATGTCCCTTGGCGCGCCGGGGCTGATCATCCGCAACGTCGCCCTGTTTGCCGTCCTCATCTACGAGCTGGTCGGGCCCCTCCTGACCCGCATCGCCCTTGACAAGGCTGGCGAGATCCACGAAAAGCCGGTTACGGAGCGGGAAAAGGCGAAGGCGCAAAAGTAAAATACCTTCCATAATGAAAAGAAACGGGCGCTTTCCGGAACAAAACGATTTGTTCTCGGAGAGCGTCCGTTGTTTCTATTCCTGCTTTTTACTGCGGCAGTGCGCGCAGATCGGATTCCAGCTGTGCGAATTTGGATTCGATTTTGGACATTTTCGCCTCGATGTCGGAGGCATAGGTGAAGCTGCCGCGCTCAATCATGGACTGATAGATGGAGCCCATCGGGGACCACGCGAAGTCGACCGCCCAGTCCCAGCTCTTCGCGGCAAAGGTCAGATCCAGCATCTCGACGGATTCCGCGTCGCGCACGTATTTCGTGGAGAACAGCACGTCGTAGAAGGCACTATGCAGCGTATCCGTGGAAAGCGCGGCCAGTGCGTCCAGCACCATGCCGGAAGTCTCCGGATCTGCCGCAGTCACGGGGATCCCGACGCCGGTCGCGCCGCCATGGGAAATGTACGCGCCATAGGAAGGCTGCGCTTCCGTATATTTCGGCAGAGGCACGATTCCGAATTCGTCTTCCATATCGCGGAGCAGCTCCAGGAAGAAAAGCTGCGCCGAGTAGTAGAGACAGCGTCCCTCCGTAAACGCCGCGCAGTCGAGATTCGGCGCCTCCGGAGATCCCACCTTGTCTACGCAGAAAAACCGGAACAGATACTCCACCACATTGAATAGCGCCTCGTCCTGCACATGGAGCACCAGATGTTCGCCGTCGGACGTCACCATGCGCTGCCCCAGTGGATAGAGCCAGTGCTTGATGTGATCGTTCACCTCCAGAACGCCCCACTGATCCGTCATATCGTACACGCCGTCGCCATTCAGGTCCACCTTGACCGCCAGAGCCTGTTCGCGCAGTACATCGATCGTCCACGTACCGTTCTTCACACGCTCATAGGGCAGGTCAAAATTGTATGCCTTCAGGAGATCCTTATTGAAAAACAGCACCTGCGTCGCGTAGTCGTCCCCGATGTTCACATCGCCGCACAGCCAGTACAGTCGATCGTCAAAAGTGAAGGTCGCGATCTCGTCCGCGTCCCACCAACGATCCGACAGATGCAGCGTCGTGATGTTCTGCGTGTTCAGATAATCCCCTTTTAGCGTATCGCTGCCCAATACCGATACCGCGTTCAGCGACAGATCATACGCGTTGTCCCCCGCCGTCGCGCTCTTGTGTACCACACGGGATACCACCGATGGGCCGCCCTCCAACTGGCAGTTGAGCGACAGATTGAGAAGCCCCTCCAGCGCGATCTTCCGATTGAAAAGACTGTCGTTGACCACCTCTCCGGTCAGCTCGTCCGCCGTCAGCTCGTTGAACCGGCCGCTGTACACGTGGTTTCCCGACGCCGACAGCCCGACATACGTAAACGTCAGCCCACCGAGATCCGTGTCCGCGTACCGCTCCGAGATGATCTCCGTCGCCGTGGGTTCCGGCGCGGTTTCCGATTCTTCTTCCGGCGACACCTCCGCTTCCGCCGAGATGACCCCCGTGTTCTCCCGCGTTTCCGCTGTCACACCGCTACCGCACGCGGTCAAAAGGAGTGCAGCCAGCAGCAGCGCGAATATTTGTTTTTTCATAATGTAAAATCCTCCCGCTGATACAAAACATACTGTTATGATACAGGAAGCTCCGGCGATTTGCAAGGCACAAATCGTGCAAAATCGGAAACATGGCGGAAGATTCGTGCCGGTTATGCCCGCCCTCTGCGGCAAAAAAGGAGGAACCGCTGCGGTCCCCCCTCTTTTTCTTCATTTTTCGTTTCTCCGCGTCGTCGGAGCGTTTATTTGCCCAGTACTGCCGCGCCGATGATACCCGCGTCGTTGCCGAGTTTGGCGATGAGGATCTGCGTGCGCGGGGTGCCTTCTCTCGTGTAGGTTTCGCCCCAGACCTTTTCCAGCAGCGGCTTCATGAGATAGTCGCCCTCGTTGCACACGCCACCGCCGATGGACAACACGTTCGGCTGGAAGATGTTGATCATGTTCACGATGCCGCAGGAGAGGTAGCTGATGTACTCGTCCACGACCTGTGCGCCGACCTCGTCGCCCTGCTTCATGGCGTTGAACGCGGTGCGCGCGCTAACCTTGGACAGATCGCCGCCGATCATGTCGTCCATGATGGTCTTTTTGCCTGCCGCTCTTGCCTCCACGATGTGATCCTTCGTGATGTTGACAAGACCTGTTGCGGAGCTGTACGCCTCCCAGCAGCCCTTTCTGCCGCAGGAACACTGTCTGCCGCCCTTCTGGATCACAACGTGACCGAGCTCCGCGCCCGCGAAGTTGAAGCCTGTGTACACCTTGCCATCGATGATGATGCCGCCGCCGACACCGGTGCCGAGGGTGATCATGACGGAAATGGGCGCGCCTGCAGCCACACCCGCGATTGCTTCCGCCTTGGCAGCCGCGTTCGCGTCGTTTTCAATATAGACCTTCTTGCCGTCCAGCTGTGCGGAGAGCCGATCTGCGAGAGGATACTGTAAGAACGGGATGTTGTTCGCGTATTCGACGACACCGGTCACGTTGTTCGCGGTACCGGGGGTAGCCACGCCGACGGATTCGATGTCCGCGAGGGTGAGGCCCTCCTCCGCGATGAGCTTTCTGCACAGTGCCGCCATATCCGCGATGATGGGATCCGCGCCGCGCTCCGGTTTTGTGGGTACGCTGCCCTTTCTGACGATTTCATACCTGTCGTTGACGATGCCGATGGCGATGTTGGTACCGCCGAGATCCACGCCGATTGTATACATAGTAAATCCTGCCTTTCGTAATTTGCGCATGGCACCGATCCGAGCGAACGATTCACCACGCGCGGTTGTCCATACGCTATCATTATAATAAAAAGCGCGCGTTTTGTCAACGGTTTTTCGGTATATTTCCGCAAATTCCGCGCAAGGTACAGGAAAATCACCCCGGCAAATCGTCGAAAAGTTGCACCGAGGTGTGACGCTGTTCACAAATATGTGGTATAATACAGCAAACGACGGGAAAGCGGGGTGGCGATATGCGGTTTGTGAATTACATCTGGGATTTTGACGGAACACTGTGCGACAGCTATCCGCACACGACGGTGCAGTTTTTGCGCGCGATGGGCTGGGACATGGATCGCTACGACGAGGTGTTCCGCCGCCTGCAGGTGACATGGCTGCACGCGATCCGGTACTACAACATGAACGAATCGCAGGACAAGGCGTTCCGCGCGGCGGCAAACAGCTTCGCGGCGGCACCGTATCCGACGCTCTTCCCCGGCTGTCGGGCGGTATTGACGGCGATCCGGGATGTCGGCGGGCGCAATTTTCTGTACACACTGCGAAACACGGAAGCGGTGCGTTTTTTGGATTCCGCCGGCGTGCTGGAGCTTTTCGACGGCTATGTGACGCAGGAGAACCGCTTCCCCGGCAAGCCAGATCCGACGGCGGTGCGCTATCTTCTGGACACATATCGTCTCGACCCGCGCGAAACGGTGATGATCGGCGACCGCGAGCTGGACGGCGACAGCGGCAAAAACGCCGGTTGCGCAGGCTGTCTCTTGACCTTCCTCGACAAAAACGCCGACGGAAACGATCCGCTCTCTGTGACGCACCAGGACTACGCCTGCCGGAATTTCCCGGAATTTGCCTCGATCATGGGGATTCCGGGAAACGGGGAGAACACGGGAAACGATCGCTTTTGAGAACGTACTTGTTCGTTCCAGCTCACACAAAACTTTTATACTAAATTGGTTATGATATAGTTTATGCATGTCTGACTATGTTGGGTGCGACAACGGTCGGTCGCTCATCAAATCTGCTATTTTGATAGGAAATCTCGCGACCTTGTACAGTCGAAGAGTGTTTGAACTGTATCGTTCATAGGCTTGCATCGAACGCAACTGCGCTATCGTAGGGTAGAGAAATTCTGCACGTTCGTTTTATCTCGATGATTTTATTGGTTTTCAGGGAGAATTCACTATGAAGAAATCCACAATACGTTTTCTGTCGGCGGCGGCGGTGATTTTGCCGGTGGTGGTGCTGTCGTGTGCCTGTGCGATGATCCAGATGCTGTTATCGAGCGTACCATCGGCGGCGGTAGCGGGTGTGCTGGGCGCTGTGATCTACGTGATCTGGGCAGGTGGCGTCACGTTGACGATGGTACGGCACCTGCGCGGCGGCGCGTTTGCGGTATCGGCACTGCTCCTATGCTCCCTCGCCTGTTTTGCCGTCGCGTACGCCATGGATTACGGTCTGTTCTCCATGAAAGAGGCGATCTGGACGATCGGCAGACTCTGCGGCAGTCCGATGTACATTCTGACAGACGGCATCGAACGGGTCTCCGGTATGCCCAACGGCGCGGCGGCGATATTGGCGGCGGTAGCGTATCTCGTGCCCTGTATCGCGGGGACAGCCTACGCGGCAGGAAACGGGAAAAAGTGAAAGAAAAACGATCGCGAACGACAAAGTTGGCGGTCGTTTTTTTGCGCGGCTTTCCCTGCAATTTTTGTGATCCCTATTGACAAAACGCATTGACTATGATATAATGCATTTTGACAATGATTATTGTCATTTAGACAAGTTGCATTGTCAGAGGGAGGTGCTGTATGATACTGCGGAATCGTTTGAAGGAACGCAGAGCCGCAATGAATGTCAATCAACAGGAAATGGGGCGATTGTGCGGCGTATCCAGACAGACGATCAGTCTGATCGAACGGGGCGATTATTCGCCCTCCGTCACCCTCGCGCTGATGATTGCGAAGGTCTGCGGCGTTACGGTGGAAGAAGTTTTCTATTTACAGGAGGAAGCGGAAACGGAAAGAAAAAGGACATTATATTGGACTAAGCGCCAATAACGCAGGACCCTGTCAGGAGCTTTTCTGCATACGCAAGGCTCGTATCTGCATATTTTTCCATCGTTTTTTGTACAGAAACCGTACAGGAACAGGCAAAAATCGCACGCCGTTCTATCCCGTGTCTCCGCCGCATATACTGTGCCTGAACACATGATATTGCGGAGGATTGCAGAGTTATGGAACAGTGGATGAGTGTATCAAGGGGCGCGCGGGTGGAGACGCTGGAGGTCGCGGAGGATTTTTCGCTGCCGGATTATGTGCCGGAGGTGCGGCGGGTGCTCGGTGTACAGCGCGACGCGACGGCGGACAACGGCTTCCGGGACGGTGCAACCTATTTGCAGGAGGGGAACATCGCGTACACGGTCTTTTACCTTGGCGAGGACGGACAGGTCACGTCGGTACCGCTCAACGCCGCGTACAGCGCGAAAATCCCACTGCCGGAGGATTTTGACGCCGCCGACGGGCTGCTTGTGACGTGGGATCTCGACAGCGTGACATGTCGGGTGACCTCGCCGCGCCGCCTGTCCCTGTCCGCGAAGCTGCGGATCCAAACCGTCGCCGCCGGCGGTACGGACGTTTCCTGCAAACGGAGCGGAGAACACGCGGATTCCGTTGTTCTGCGGCACGAGACTATCCAGAACGTACATTTGAGCACGATGCGGCACACGGCGACGGCGGAACAGACGGTGCGAGAACGCGCGGGTGTCCGGGTCGCGGGCGCGTCGGGGAATCTCTGCGTACAGGACGGCAAAATGACGCCAAACGGACTGCGCGTGGTCGGCGAAGCGTCGGTGCTGCTGCTGGCGGTCGGAGACGATGGCGCGCCGTATCCAATCCGCAGCCGCTGTGCCATTGAGGAGACGATCCCGCAAAGGACGGACGGTGAGAACGTAGGGATCACGGCGTTTGCGCATCCGGCGGCGATCACCGTGGACTGCGGCGACGATGGGACGATCACGTGGCACATGGAGTACGATCTCCACGTAATGGCGGCGAAAACCGGTGAGACCGAGGCGGACATCGACGGCTACAGCACCGCGTCCGGCGAGGAATGCGCCACGAAAACCCTGTCCGCGCTGTATCCGTGCGGCGTGGTGTGCGGACGCGTGACGCTGACCGGGGATAAGGAATCGACCGCGGCGGGGGAATTTGTGTACGGCTTTGGCAGAGGACAGATCGAGCGCGTGGAATGCGCCGGCGGCAGACTCGTTTGCACCGGTACGGCGAACGTGACCGTCTTTCTGCGCGGCGAGGAATGGACCGTGGAGGAATGCGCGCTGCCCCTGCGGTTTGAAACGGGCGTGCCCGCGACAGAATCCGGGGAACCGATATCCGCCATGCACGTGACCATCTGCGACGTGAGCTGCCGGTCGGACAACGGAGCCCTGCACGTCACCGCCGAAGCCGCCATAGACGGCGTGGTCTGCCTGGAAGCGGAGAAAACGGTGCTCGAATCCCTGACCACCACCGCTCCTCTACCGTCCAAAAAGCCGCGCGTCACCATCTGCGTTCCGGACGGGAGCGAAACGGAATGGGACGTACGCAAATCCCACCGCGTGGAAGAGGTGACGGAGACGGCAGGACGGTACGTGATCGTGGAGTAAAGAGCCCACGTCAATCTTTTGTCCGACTCCCACAAAGAGAGCTCCTTGCACGGAATACAGGGAATGCCGTATTCGATAAAAATATCCGCTTCCCCCATTGACAGCCCTGCCGGAATCCGGTATACTGTAGAAAAAGCAACCGATGCGGAGGAAAACGAATATGAAAAATCCACATCCCATTCTGTGGTGGTGCATCGCGGCGGTTTGTCTGCTCTGCCTTTGCGTCGGGATCGGCTGCCTCGTCATACGCAGCGCAGGAACACCGCTTTCCTTTTCCATGAACGTTTTTTCCGAGGACGGCGTGCACGGACATTTGTCCGGGGAGATCATGGTGATCGACAACGGCATTTTCCCGGTGCAATATACAGGAAAGCTCACCTGGAACGGCGTACCATATGTGGACATCGACACGCGTTATCCGACGCACAAACGAAATATCGGCGAATGGATCCGGTATTGCGTTTCTCAAATTCATGCACGGCGTCAGGGGAGTGCTTCCGGCACCTTTCTTCCAGCAAACGCATCGGGACTGGACGGCATTTTGTATCTGCAAATCCTCTTCTGTGACGAGGACAGCATGCCATACGTCTGCTTTTTCGTTGACGATGCCGTCTATTTTGGTCCGTCCGACAATCGGGAAACGAATGGGGAAATCAAGGAGCTGGTGCATACGGAAAGCCAGAATTGAACGTTCGTTTGCGCGCGTCTCTTTCAAAAACCAAAGCGCCTGCGCCTCCGAGAACAGGAAGTACAGGCGCTTTTTCTATGTTTCAGTCGCCGATATATGCCTTTGTAAATTTTTCTATCTCCGTCACGATCTTCTTCTGATAGGATTCATAAGAAGAGACGACACTCTTTTTCTTTGTTGTGATCAGATTCGTCAGCACATAGGACGGCCATGTACCAATGTCATAGATATCGCCAAGATCATAGATACGGTTCGCAAAGATGAGATCCACCATGGCGTCGGAATCGGAATCGCGCGTCGCCTTTCCCTTGAGTGTAGTTTCATAATACGCAGGTGTTACCGTATACAGCGATTCCGCAGACAACGCTTCGATCAGGATGCCGGTGCGTTCTATATCCTGGACGGAAATCGGAATACCCAATAACGCCGTGGTGTGCCGGCTCACGAGACTTGCGTATTGTTCCTGTGCCTCATCGTACTTGGGGATCGGCAGAATGCCAAACGGTGCATCCATATCGCGGAGCGCAAGCACATCGTCAAAACGGCTCCAGAAAAATAGTCCATGACCGTTTAAAAACAGCTCGCGGAACGGTGTGTCATCCACAGGCTCGGCGTCCTGACTGCCGCGGTGGTGGTCGTAGATGGACGTTTCATCGCTCATCATGTCCTGTACCTTTTGCAGGATCTCGATATTATAGCCCTGCTTGAAGGAATCGGACAACGTATTGTCCTCGTTTTTCGAAATAAACGTACCTCCTGCGCCAAAATAGATACAGTAACCGGCGTCGCGTTTGCTCAGGAATCCCCAGAGATCCTCCAGGGTCATTTTGCCGTCACCGTCGAGATCCGTCGTGACATTCTCGTAAACCGCTTTCATCCGATCCATCGTCCACGCGCCCTCGGATACAATCGCGTAGAGATCTTCGATCCCGTGATCCTTCGCGATGTCCTTGTTGAAAAGGATCGCGGAGGTTGCGTTCTTATCCTCTACGGAAATTGCCGCGGACGCCATGCGCAGAGTTTCGCCGACAGACAACGCTTCCACACTGTTCTGATCCCACCACGGCATAGAAAGCTCCAGATACGGTACGTCATACAGGTTGTAGAGCAGTCCATCTGTCACCATCGCCGTTGACTGTGTCAGCACCTGATACGCGATATCATACGTATCATCCCCCGACTGCACCATTTTTTTGACCATCGGATTCACATCCGCGTATTCCAGATGATACTGAATGTTATAGGTGTCCGCAATCAATGCGTTTCGGTTATAAACAGCGTCGTTCAGAGCGTCTCCGTTCAGTTCCTCTACGCAGAAATCGTTGACAAGGCGGGATTTCCAGTCGTCGCTGATTTTCCAGTGTACGGCGGAAAATGTATAGCCATCATAATCCTGCACCGGCAGATCGGGCGTCAGCCGTTGTGTCTCCGTTTCTGTCTCTGCCACTGTTTCCGTGTCCGTCGCGGCAACTGTCTGCGCTTGATTCTCCACAGTCTTTTCTCCGCAGCCCGTGAAGCCCGGCGAAAGCATCAAAAGTACCAGTGCCCAAATGAGGAAGCGTTTGCGTGTGTTCTTCATATGTTTCCTATTCCTTTCTCTGTCGGCGGCATCCATGTATGGCACTGCCGTTTTCTATAGTATACCACATATAGCGCATATCTGCAAGCTGTTTTTGTATGATTTATATAGTTATTGTTGTAGTTATTGCGCAAAAAAAACACCGTTTCTGCTTTTCCCAGCAGAATCCGGTGCTTTTTCCGTATCATTTTGTCAGAATCGAGAAGCCCAGTACCACGATGCCGAGGATCACCAGGATCACGCCGGTCGCGCGGTTTAAGGTCTTGGGCGCCGCCCTGTTCGCAATTTTCGCCGCGATCCGGGCAAACAGTAGCGTGAATACTATGCACAGGATAAGCGGGAACCACTCCGGCGCGCCGCCGATGGCAAAGTGCGACAGAGATCCCGTCAGCGCCGTGAATGTCATGATGAACACACTCGTCCCCACCGCCGTTTTCAGGTCGTACCGCAGCACGCTCGTCAGCAAAAGCAGCATCATCATACCGCCGCCCGCGCCGACAAAGCCGCAGATGAACCCCACAACCGCTCCGCAGACGATGGATTTCACCACACGGGACCGCGCCGATCCCGCGGAAGCAGCCTCCCGCGTCGTCATCACCGGGCGCACTATGAACTTGATCCCGAGAAACAGCGTCATGACAACGGAGAAATTCCCCATCGTAACCGGCGGCACCAGACTTGATATGTAACTGCTCACCACCGTGAAGACAAGCACCGTGACCATCATCACGATGCCGCCGCGAATATCTAAATTTTTGTTTTTCCCGTACGTGTACGCCGAAACCGCGCTCGCCAACACATCCGACGCCAGAGCGATCCCGACCGCCATGTACGGATCCATCCCGAGAAACGTCACCAGCATCGGCGTGATCACCGCAGCCGCACTCATCCCGGCAAACCCGGTACCCAGCCCCGCGCCAAGCCCGGCAAACAGACAAACAAGCGTTGTGATAAGATATTGCATGAAAATTCCTTTCTGAAACGAGATTTGTCAAGGTTTTTTTGTGAAAAAAGCAAAGTTTATCAATCAATACCATAATTCGTTGAGGCACAAGAGGTTTATCCGTTTGTACCTCTTGTCTGCCGATCAGCAAAAGGTGGGAAAAACCGTCAAGAGTGCATAGCATTCATCTTGACCCTTGATGGCTTTTCTTGATTTTGCTACCCAAGGATTTGCTGCATATTCTCTTTCGAAATGGTTGAATTGTTCACATTTTTATGCTACAATTTTATTATTATTATCCAGAGAGTGAAAAACTTGAACTTGGCTAAAGAGGAAATACTATGAAAAAACCATATACAATTATGTTTGCCGTGGTATGTGTATTATGTGTATTTAGTTTTTTGGGATGTGAAAAGATACCAAATAGCACAAAATCTGAGACAAGTAATAGAACTATTATCGGCTATATAAATGAATTTCGCAATGGAACAGTATCGTTTGATGAAATCGAATGGGTAACTGTGCCTAGTGAACGTGCAACAGAGTTAGGCATTGCAGATGCCCCAAACGGATTTTACATCCATAATAAAGAAAGTGTTACAGCAGAGTACGATATCGCGGATAATTGCGTTATTTGTATTTTGGATTGGGAGAATAATTTTGCAGCAAAACAAATAGAACTGGTCAACTTTATTGATATACATGAACAGAGAGGTGGCGTCTTAATTCCATATACGCTTACTATTGAAAATGGTAAAGTAATTAACATTGAAGAACACTATATTCCCTAAATGTATTAGTGGGTCAAGGACAGACCTATTCTAAGTTGTCGGATTGCTCCCTTTGAAAATGAGTATGACTAAAATGCCGGCATATAAAAATCCGTCACCGTTTTTCTTTGCCGTCCACATCTTTCCTCGTAGAGCGTATGGCTGCTAACGGCAGTACCACTGCCCGTATATGGGTGGTGAGTAAGTGCACCCTTAGATAATCACACTAAGGGATTTGGACTACGCCGAAGACGCTTTTCTCCAAACTCCGTAACGCTCCAGTGGCTCGAAACAGGACAGGCAGGGCAAACACATTGCCCACGCAGTTTTAGCCTTAAAATATCCTTGTTGCACAAGGCTTTCAACGGTCGAAAAGGTTACTTTCTCTTTCGGCTTGTAAAAGCATAAACACGCTTTCGTTTTCCATTGCCGAGAGCGTGTTTTTCGTTTATAATGCCCGTATCGTTCCTTTCTCATAACTGCTTTTCAATTCACCACAAATGAGCCGCAGTCATATGTATTAGGTTGCAAAACCCTCTTTTACATATTAACTCTTGGAATGGGAAATCGCAAAACTCCGCAATGGACTTGCACAAACCATATCCATCCCTTCCATTTCATAAAAGTTTTGCGGAGCTGGGAGAAATCGAAGATTTCTCCTGAAGAATGCTCTCGCATTCTTCCATTTTCCAAAAGCCGCGTTCCCCCCTCGTTCGCCTCCCGAGCGAGCGCACCTACGTAAAATCAAGCGCCGGCTTCTTCGGGAGCGAGGTTCGTGAATTTCGTGAAGCGGCCGATCCAGCCTACCTTTACCTTTTCCAGAGAGCCGTGACGGTTTTTCGCGACGATGACCTCGGCGACGCTCTGCTCCGGCGTTTCTTCCTTGTAGTATTCGTCACGATAGAGAAACATGACCACGTCCGCATCCTGTTCGATGGCGCCGGAGTCACGCAGGTCCGACAGCATCGGTCGCTTGTCCGGACGGTTTTCCGGTCCACGCGACAGCTGCGCACAGCAAATTACCGGTACCCGCAGCTCCTTCGCCAACAGCTTCAAGCCACGCGAGATCTCGCCTGTCTCCTGGACACGGTTGTCCGTGTGCCGCTCACCCTGCATCAGCTGCAGGTAGTCCACGACCACAAGCCCTAAGTTCTTCACCCGCCGGAGCTTTGACTTCATCCCCGTCACCGTAATGCCCGGCGTGTCGTCAATGAGGATCTCCAGCTCCGACAAATGCGACGCCGTGTGCGCAATCGCCGTCCAGTCGTCGTCAGTCAGTTGTCCGGAACGCAGACGGAAGCTGTCCACCTGCGCCTCACTCGACAGCATACGGTTTGCCAGCTGCGACGCCGACATCTCCAGATTGAATACGCAGACCGTCTTTTTCGTCCTGTCCGCCGCCGCCGTCGCTATGTTCATCGCAAAGCTCGTCTTTCCCATGCCGGGTCGCGCACCGATGAGCACCAGGTCGCTGTCGCCAAGCCCTACGATCACGTTGTCCAGCGCCGTGTATCCCGTCGGCATGCCGCGCGCCCCCTGCGGATCCTCCTTGAGCAGCTTCAGATGGTCGTATACCTGCAAAAGCGCGTCCCGGATGTGCACGAAATTCTTGTTCTCGCGCCCCTCCGCGATCCGGAAGATCTTGCCCTCCGCGTACTCGACCAGGTTTCCGACCTCGTCGTCCCCCGCGTACGCCGCTTCCGTGATGTCCTCACCCGCCTCGATCAGCTGCCGCAGGATCGCCTTGTCCCGCACGATCCCCGCGTAATCCTTCGCGTTCGCCGACGTGGGCACCGCCTGTGCTACCAGCTTCAGATATTCCCTGCCGCCCGCTTCGTCGTAGGTCCCCGTCTGCACCAGCTCCTCGATCAGCGTCACAACGTCGATGTTCTTGCTTTTCAGGTACATCTGCTGCATCGCCGTGAAGATCTCCGCGTGCTCCGGCATGTAGAAATCGTCCCGACTCACGATCGTCGCCAGCTCGTCCATGCACGCCGGATCGATTAAGATCGACCCCAAAACCGCCTGCTCCGCCTCCAGCGAAAACGGCATCCTTCTTGTGAGTTCTTCATTCATATGTTAAAGATGCGGGGAAAACTTTTCCCCAAAAAAGTCTTCCCCGCGCCCCTTTCCAAAAACTTTGTACATGCATACAAGCCAACTTACACGCCTGTCGTCTCTCAATAGAGCGGTATTCTACCGCTACCAAATAAATGGCAGCAATCGCTCCCCGTAGTGTGCGGGTCACGGAGTTTAGGGAGCCAATGCATTGGCTCAGCGAAACGCATGGGAGCCGCTCGCGAACGATCTTCTCAGGGAACGGAGCACTCAAATTGGTGAGCAATCGGACTTGCACAAACAAAATCCATCACCAATCCCCTTATAAAAGTTTTTGCCAGGCTGAAGAATGCTACCGCATTCTTCCATCTTCACAAAAAGCCGCGTTCTCCTCGCTCCCCCCGTCTCCCCGTATCCCAGGTCAGGCGTTCACAACAACGATGTTGATCTTGCCGGAGATTTCCGGGTAGAGCTTTACGTCGAGGGTGTAGCTGCCGTAATTCTTGATCGCCTCGTCGAGAACGATTTTGCGCTTGTCGAGCTGAATGCCGTGCTGCGCCGCCAGAGCCTCCGCGATGTCCTTGGTCGTAACGGAGCCGTAGATGCGGTTGTCGCCCTGCGCGCCTGCCTGTACCTTGATTTTTACGACCAGCGTCTGGAGCTTTGCAGCAAGCGCACGCGCGTCCGCTTTTTCCAGCTCGATCTTGCGCAGCCGCGCCGCTTCCTTGTTCTTGATGTCGTTCAAGATCGCCGCGTCCGCTACCACCGCCAGCTTGCGCGGCAGGAGGAAATTGCGCGCGTAGCCGTCCGATACCTCGATCAGATCGTCCTTCTTGCCCTGTCCTTTTACGTCCTGTAATAATACGACTTTCATTTTTGTCCTTCTCCTTTTCGGTTTCCTCAGTTGTGTATCTCGCCTGACGGCAGGTGCCGCCGGGAATGCTTGATTTTTGCGGGGGAATTACGCAAGCTCTATATTTCCGAACCATTTGGGTGCCGAATCTAGACCTGTTTATGGGTCCATCACCCCTACAGGTCCTGGTTCTACTATTGTTCTCCCACATCAGATTTGCGTGTCGATCGCTGCCTTGAGCCTGTCCACCGCTTCGCGCATCGTGAGTCCGGACAGCTGCGCGCCTGCCGCGTCGTAGTGACCGCCGCCGCCCATCTGCTCGAGGATCAATTGCACATTGATGCTGCCGTTGGAACGCGCCGAAATGTGGATCACGTCCCCCAGCTTCATCAGCGCAAACGACGCCTCTATCCCCTCGACGGAGAGCAGATTGTTTGCCGCCTTTGCCGCGATGATCCGATCCGCCGGACCCGCCTCTGTCTGGTTGTCCGTCTGCGCACAAGCGATCGCGCACTGCCCGCGGTACAGCGTGATGTTCTGCCGGAACTTTCCCTCGCGTTGGTAGTCGTCCATGCTCGTACGGTTCATTTCCACCACCGCTTCCGGCAGCGCGCCGCAGTCCCGCAGGAACATTGCCGCGCTGAACGTACGCGTGCCCGTGGAACGGGTGAACTTGCCGGTATCCAGAATAATTCCCGCAAGCAGCAGCGTGGCTTCCTGCGACGGCAGCTCATCCTTCGGCAGCACCTGCTCCAGCATTTCCGCCACCAGCTCGCTTGCCGAGGACGCCGACGGTTCAATGTACTCGATCGCCACCGGTCTGTCAAATTCCGCTACCTTTCGGTGATGGTCGATGATCGCAAGCGTTCCCGCACGGCGCGCCAGCTCCGGGGATTCCATGATCGCCACGTTGCTCACATCCCCGACGACCACCAGCGTTCCCGTCTCCAATAGATCAAACGCCGTCGCCTCGTCCACCAGCACGCCGAGGAAATCCTCCTCCGTTGCCAACAGCTCCAGCATGCCCGTCAGGTTCCGGTCGCTCCGGTTCACCAGCATATTCACCCGCGTCCCGCAGTACATCGCCATCCGCGCAAGCCCTACGCTCGCGCCGATGCAGTCGAAATCCGCGTTCCGGTGCCCCATGACGATCACATTCGACGCCTTTTTCATCGCCGATACCAGCTCGCCGGACACCACGCGGGAACGCACATTCGTCCGCTTCTGCACCGTCTTTGTGATGCCGCCGTAGAAGTCAATCGACGCGTCCCCTTTCACGACCGCCTGGTCGCCGCCGCGCTGCAGCGCCATATCCAACGCCGTGTGCGCCGCTCTTTCTCTGTCCGAAAGCGATCCCGACACGTTCGACACGCCCATCGAGATCGTCATCGGCAGCTCAAAATCCCCAGCACGGACAGCGCGCACCCGGTCAAGCACATCGAATTTCCGCGCAACGCAATGGGCAAGCACCCGCTTTTCCATGAGAAAAATGTACTTGTCGCGCTCGTATTCCTTGAGGATCCCGCCGCATTCCTCCGCCCAGTCGCGCAGCACCTCGTCTATGCGCGCCGCCGCGATCCGGTAGTTCTCGCTGTCGTACTGCATCATTTCGGCGAAGTTGTCCACATAAATATACGCGACCGCCAGCTCCTCATCCGTCAGACGCTGCCGCAGGTGCTCCTCCGACGTGATCTCGTCCGTCATGATGAGGCAAAAATCGTTGTCGTCCGTCTTGATCGCCGTGTACCGCGCCAGAAAATGCCTGCCCTCGCACGACAGCACCACGCCGTCTCCCGTCTCCGGGCTGCGGATCTCCGCCAGTCCCACGCCGAACAGTTCCTTGACGGATTCGCCGTACAGCTTGTTCTTCGAGGAATAAAGCGTCTCCGTCGCCGTGTTGTACCACAAAATGCGCTCGTCTTCGTCGCAGATAAAGACCGGCGTCGGCAGCTTTACCACCGCGTCGAACATGATCCGCCCCATGACGGGCGACAGGTTTTCGTTTTTCGGTCCGCGCCGCCGGTTCATCAGCCGATGCGCCAGCCAGACCGCCGCGACATACAGACCGCCCAACGCGCAGCCCGTGACGACGCCGGTGAGGTTTCGTCCCGCGATCGCCCCGGACGCCGCGATGAGTACGCCCGTGCAAAGCCATTCGACGATGTGCCGTCTCGCGTGGCTTTTGTCAGTTGCTATCATTGTTATTGCTCCTTTGAAAAAGGACTATTTGCCGCCGGGAAGTGGTTTCTTTCCAGGGGGATGCGCCGCCTCCATCGATATTTTGCGCAAAAACGCTCGTATATATGGCTTTCCATTGCAAAATCGACCGCATCCGCTTTTTCCGAATTTTTCCTCTCCTGTGAGAGACGATACCCGCGCTCACTCGCTCTTTTCCAGCTTCTTCTGCTTTATCACGTGCCACGCGCCGTAGATGGCGAAAACAAAACAGACGGTGGCGGTTCCCAAGACTGCCATGCTCCATACGAGCAGCAGCATGATGAGGGTGACCGTTCTCGCGCGGTGTCCCTTGCCGATGATGTACGCGTCCGCCAAACGATCACGAATGCGCATGGCGGCTTCGCGGAGTCCCACGTACACGGACGGCGGACACAGCACAAGGAGGCAGTTGGTCAGCACCGTATAGATGAGGGGATTCCGGCGGTATGAGGTCGCCAGCAGCAGAAAGGACAGCACCATGACAAGCGCGCCAAAATACCGCGGTGTGGTGATTCCCTCGTCCGCCTCCGGGAGAAAATACCGCTCGCATTCCATGAGCCGGAACAGCAGACGGCACAGCCAATCGCCAAGGCACGCGACGCCCTCCGCGATCATAAGCCACAACGCGGGCAGCGCCAGGAGGAGCGATCGTGCTGTCTCCGCCGCGTATGCCGCAAAGAAGGAGCTGCGCGCCAGCAGCTGTTCAAGCGCGTTCAGAATCTGTGCCGGCAAACGCGCGACGGGAACGCTGTGCCAGACATAGCCGGCAAACAAAATCCCGGCGGCAAGCAGGCAGAGCGCCACCGCGGTAGTCAAATGGAGCACCCGGCGGAACCGGGATTCCCGCAGCAGGACGGACGACGCGTATACGTACGCGCAGACATAGACGCTCAGGCACAGCACAACGGCGGTAAGAAGTCCAGCGACAGGCAGCACGGCGCACAAAGAAAGCACCGAGACCGCCATCGACGCCGCACGCCGCCACAATACGATCAGGGTCGCATAGGCGGTGACGGCAAGGGCAAACAGCGGCAGCGCAGCCAAGAACGCGGGGATCGCATGCACGCCCGCACCGTCCCGCAAAATCGCCGCCGCGGCTGTTGTTGCACCGACGATCACCGCGAAAATCAGGACAACGAGCGGCAGCGTCAGTGTAGGGAGATCATCCCGTTTCCGAAATACCCGCAGCACAGCACATCCTCCTTTCGCCGGAAGCCTCCGGGGAAGCAGTCGTAGTCTTCCTTATATTATAGCAAATCCGTACGGCATTGTCAACGTGCAAATTTTTTGCCGTCACGGCAACAGCATTTACTTTTTTACACAGAAAAATCAGGATAGACATCCCACTGTGCCGAGGTAAAGAAGTCGCGAAAGGTTTACTGATCGTTTGTAAAACTTGAAGTTTTACAAACTTCATTTGACGCACCGGAATTGCACAAACGATATCCATTTTATCCCAGATAGAAAGTTTTTGAAGGGGTTTGGGGGAACTTTTTCAAAAACTTTCTCCAAGTCCGTTTCCCCAAAAAGTAAATGCTCTTGCCCCGCTTTTGCCGCAAATTTTTCTGCCGCCTCATCCACGCTCGCCACCGCGCGCGTCGTGTTCGCATAGTCCGGCAAGCGGACATTCGGTACACCGGGGCGATCTGGCGGCGCAAAATTCCCTGCCGAACAGCACCATCCGGTGACAGTACGCCGCCTGTTCTTCCTTTGGTACAATGGGATCGAGGATCTTCTCCACGCGCGCCGGATCCGTGAGGGATTCCGGATAAAAACCGAGCCTGCCGTTGATGCGGATGCAGTGCGTGTCCGCTACGATGCCGGGCTTGCCGAACGCATCGCCGCGCACCAGATTCGCCACCTTGCGCCCGACGCCGGGGAGCGTGAGCAGTCCCTCCATGGTGTCCGGCACGTACCCGCCGAAATCCGAGACAATTTTCTGCGCCGCCGCGTGGAGATTTTCAGACTTCACCCGCCAGAATCCGCAGGAGTGAATGTACACGCCGATTTCCGCAGGGTCGCCCTCCGCCATCGCGACAACGTCGGGATAGCGCGCAAACAGTGCCGGTGTGACCATATTGACGCGCGCGTCCGTGCATTGGGCAGACAGCACGCCCATGACGAGCAGCCGCCACGGATCGCCGTCCCAAGTGAGGGAACAAAGCGCGTCTGGGTACTGCACGGTGAGGATCTCGTTGATTTTCGCAAATTCCGGCATCATTGCCGCTCCTTTCCGGCTCCGCATAGAGCAGTCGGTTCAATCCAGGTCAAAATAGTAGTCAAAGACGTCCTTAATGGCGTAGCCGGCGTTTGTACCGCTCGCGCCCTGCTCGATCACACACGTGACCGCGATTTTCGGCGCGTCGTACGGCGCGAATGCCGTCATGATCGCGTTATCGCTTTTCGTTTTGTAGATCTGCGCCGTACCCGTTTTGCCGCCGACCGGGATCGGATAACCGGAGAACACGCGCGCCGCGGAGCCGTTGTCCATTACGTTCTTCATGCCTTCCTTGACGGTCTCGAAAATCTCCTCCGAGAAGGCTTCCTCCGACAGCACGGTGGGCGTCGTTTCCTCCAGGATGGCGCCGGAATAGCTCTCGATCCGGTCGAGCAGATGCGCGCTGTACCGTTTGCCGCGATTGAGTACCGTCGTCAGATACATGTTGATCTGCAGAGGCGTGAATACGTTGTCCGACTGACCGATCGCCGCCTGCAGGGTGTCGCCGGGACTCCATTTGCCAAGCCCGTTTTCGTCGCGATAATCGGGACCGGCAAGAATACCCGTTTTTTCCGGCAGCTCGATGCCCGTGGACTCGCCGAAGCCGAAATTCTTCATGTGCGCGTTCATTTTCTCGATGGTGAGCAGTCTGCCGACCTCGTAGAAGAAATAGTTGCACGATTCCTGGATCGCCTCGGTGACGTTGATGTAGCCGTGCGTGCCGCCGTACGCGTAGATCCAGCACTCCGGCTGGTAGTCGCTGTAATACGTGTACTTGCCCTGCGCGTTGATGATCGTGTCCTTTTCGATGATCCCTTCCTCCAGCGCTGCGATCGCCACACCGACCTTGAAGGTCGAGCCGGGCGCGTAGGTGCCGAACAGGGCGCGGTTGTACATCGGCTGCCGCTCGTCGCTGTTTAAGGTTGCAAAATCCGCGCTGAACGACGCAAGATTGTACGTCGGATAGGACGCGATGGCGAGAATATCGCCCGTACCCACCTCTGTCGCCACAATGGCGCCGGCGGACGCGTCCTCACCGGTCAGCGGTCTGGCGGGATCGGCTTCGTCGCGGATCCGCTGTACCGTCGTGGCAAGCGCGTTCTCCGCCTCTATCTGCATGTCGATATCGATGGTCAGATAGACGTCCGAACCTGCCAGCGGCTCGCGCGTCACCTCCACGCTGATGATGTTGCCGTAGGAGTCCTCCGTGATCGTCCGCTCTCCGTCCACGCCGCGCAGCGATTCCTCAAACGCCTTCTCCATGCCGTCCAGACCGACCACATCGTCGAGGGTGTAGCCGCGATCGAGGTAGTATTCCTCACTGCCGCTTGGCACCTTGCCGATCCTGCCGAGAATGTGCGACGCGTAGCCGGGATATTCGTAATGGCGCGTCAGCTCCGTCGTCACCCGGATCCCGCGCGGCAGATCCTCCTCCGCCTGCGATATGACCGCGAGCGACACATCCTCCGCCAGCGTATACGGCTCTACGGCGGAGAAATTGGAAAGCTCCATGTCCAGCCGGTACGTGACAAGCATCGCGGTTTCCTCCGGTGTATAGAGAAGCGCGCCGTCCGCATCGATAAGACCGTACCGTTCCATCAGAGCATGGACGCAGTCGTCCACGTCGCGCACGTCCTTGCGGTTCATGCCGTCGATGAGCTTCTCGTACCGTCTGCCCTTGATGGTGTCAAAAAACGACTCGTCGTACCGGAATGAAACGGAAGCCTCCCCGGTCGAGATCACAAACGGCGTGGCGCTCGGCGCGTTTGGCGTGATCCCCTTTCCGGAAAGGATCTCCATCGCGCGGCACAGCACCTCGTTTTCGTCCGCGTTCTTGTCCGGGAACGAGCCGTAATCCAGCTGCAGGGTGTACGTGTATGTATTTGTCACAAGCGGCGTGCCGTTGCGGTCGTAAATCTCCCCGCGAAACGCCTGGATCGGCTCCGTGCGCGTGTAATACACCGTCGGCGTCGCCATTGTGTAGTAGTCCTGCCCCGCGACCTGCAAATACAGCAGCCGTCCCGTGTACAGCACGCAGAACGCGCAGAACAGCACGCCCAGCGCGAAATATCGAATCAGATGCTCTTTTTTCTTCATTATTTATCAAGTAGCGCTGCCGTCTCCCGCGTTTTTCCTGCGCACAATATCGTATGCGCCGTCCGGCAGGAAGGTCTGCGCTTCGATGGAGAGGTCTGAGCCTTCGGCGAGTCCGCAGTGGAACTGCACGTTCGTGTGCTGTCCGGATACCAGAATCGGCGCGCCCTGCCCCTCGATCTCCTCCAGAAGGTTGAAGTTTTCGTCGAAATGCTTCAGTACCGTGCCGCCGGTGTAGAGGAGATAATGGCCCGGCGCCACATCCACGTGCGGGAAATCGAGCGGATCAAAGCCGCCCCAGGGTGCTGAGAACCGGAACGATACGAGCCTGCCGTGCTCCGCGGTATATCCGATGCGCAGGCGCATGACAAGCGGCTTCGGCTCTCCCGGATAGTCCAGCATGCAATATTCCGTCAGTCTGCCCTCGTCGTCGTATTCGCCCAGATACCCGTAGCGGAAGTCCTGCATGAACCAGCGCGACAGCTTCCAGCCGCCGTCCACGGTCTCAAGGGACCAATACGACGCGCGCTCCTGCAATGCGTTCCGGATCTCTTCCGTAATTTCCCCATGGAAGCGCAGATCCTCCCAAAGGCGCATCTGTGTGATCAGCTCTCTGGTCAGACCGTACGCGCGCAGATCCTTCGCCGACGCTTCCATGCCGAGTCCCGCGTCGTTTGCCACCATGCGCGCCATCGCGAATACGAAATCCTCCGGTCGGGTGGCTTCAAACTTCCCTCTCGCGCAGCGGATCGTGTATTGTCCCAGCATATGCGGAATGCGGTTCCGGTCGTAGTACGCCTGGTTGCGGATCCGATACCGGAACATACCGCCGCGCCGTTCCCAGTCGTAGTGCGGCTCGCCCCAGTTGAAATACGTGTGCGCATGCCAGCGGTAATGGCTCGGAATCGACGCGTCGGACAGGATTGCCGGCTGCATCGTACCGCCGCTTGCCGCTTCAAAGACCTTGCGCACGTACTCCGAGCAGCCGTACTCGTCCCGTCCGGTCGCAAGACAGCCCTCCATCCCGTCAAAGGACATCCGACATACCCCCGTCTCGCGGAGGATCGTTCCCACACGCTCCGCCATTTTCGCCTGCAGCTGCACCGTCGGATAGAGGGTCTGGTAGCCGTGGTCTTGCAAACGATAAATCGCCTCGCCTGCCTTATGGGACGCGATATGGGTACCGAACGCACCGCGCGTCACCTCCGTCAAAAGAATGCCGTCCGGCGTCTCAACCGCCTTCTTGAACCGCGCCAGCTCGTCCCCCATCCGGATACAGTTCAGCGCGGATTTTTCAAAATAGTGGCACCGCTCGGAGACAAGGATTTCCGTGTCCGCCTCCCCCACATCGCGCGCCAGCGTCGTCTCGTCCATGATCAATAACTCCGGATCCGGCGATGGTGTGACATACGGATCATACGTGTGGATGAAGTTCGAGAGCGTGTGGAACCCGATCTTGATGCCCCGCTTTGCTGCATACTCGACGGCGTTTTTCAACCCCGCGTCGCCGTCCGGGAAGTAGTTCGGGGAAATCGCAAAGTGCCCCCAGCTTACAAACGGATTGCCGAAATAGCAAAATCCGCCGCCGGACAGCTCCGCAAGCTCGAGCAGCTCATCAAACGTGTACTTGTCGCGCGGCTTTTCCGCTTCTGCGAGGTTCCCCATGAGATACGCGATCCCGTCCTGCTGCACCATGAGGTATGACCGGTACGCGTAGGGGGATTTTTTCGCCCATACCCCATCGATCACGGGATGCGGCAGTCCCTCGGCAAGCTCCATCTCCCCGATTTTGTCGAGCAGTCCGGCGTTTGTCGCGCATAGGAAGCAGACCGCCGCGCCGTCGATGTGGGCGTCCGGACCCGTGACCTCGGCGGACGCTACATTCTGCCGTCCGGTGGCATAGTAATGCGTATCGGCGTGCGTCTCCGGATACCGCATATGGCGCGCATAGCACTGGAGAACCACACCGTTCTCGCCGGATTTTGTCTTAACCGGCGCGGCGGCGCTGTCGTCAAAACGGGCGCGATCATAAAACGGCAGTGTGCAGCATCCGTCGTAGGGATGGGTGTCGAGCCATTCCGCCGGGTATCCGCCCATGACCTTCGGCATCAGGGACTGCATACAGACGGAATTCTCCCCGTCCGTCGCTTCCCCGAGCAGATCGCCGAAGCGCTCCATGGCGACATAATACGGACCGAACACAAACGCATCCGCGGCGTCGGGGGCAGAATCGAGGGTCAGCACCGCGTAGCCGCCCCTGTACCGGAGCGAAAACGACGCGTCGCCAAGGGCAGGATAGGCAGCCGTGACACGCAGTCCGTCCCCGGTTTCCGTGACCGCGGCGGCAGTCGGCAAAATGGCGTGCCCGTTTACCAGAAAACGACCGATGGGCTGCGGCGCGATACGAACGATCCCGTCCTCGGTCAGCGTGAGATGGGATTGTTGGTCGATGATGATTTGCAGCATGGCGACTTGTCCTTTCTCATGAGGGTGGTGTGATGGCAAAAGGCGGGTTCTTCATCATCCGTCACCGCAGCCGCTGGAGGGTACGCACCCCGTCGGCGAGAGCATCGGCGAACGCGTCGATCTCTTCCGCGGTGTTCGTATAGTCGAAGCTCACGCGGATTGCCGTATCCATGGCGCGCGCGTCCAGACCGTATGCCGTGAGCGCCGCGGAGGTGTGCTTGCCATGCGCGGAGCAGGCGGATCCGGCGGACACACAGATCTCGCGTCCGGAGAGGTAGTTGAGCATGATCTCGCTGCGGATACCGGGGAGCGAGAGGTGGACGATCCCCTCCGTATGCGCGGGCGGAATGTGCGTCTCCACGCCGTCGATGACAGAGAGGTGGGCAAGAAGGCGGGCGCGCAGGGCGGATTCCGTCTCTCTGTGTGCGGAAAAGTCGCGTATGGCTTCGGTGGCGGCTGCGGCAAAGGCGGCGATGGCGAAGAGATTCTCCGTACCGCTGCGGTAGCCGAACTCCTGACCGCCGCCGGGCATCACGGGGACGAGCTTCTTCTGCCGGTCAAGCTCACCGCGGATATACAGCGCACCCGCGCCGCGGGTACCGTGGATTTTATGCGCGCTGACGGAGAGGGTATCCACGCCGAGCCGGTCGGGGGAATCCTTGATTTTGCCAAAGCCCTGCACGTCGTCGCAATGGATCACGGCTCCCGGCGCGTATTTGCGCACGAGCTTCGCGGCGGCAGGGACATCGTACACGGCGCCGGTCTCGTTGTTGACGCGCATACAGCCGAAGTATAACACCGGCGACGGCGGGTTTTGCAGTGCATCCGTGAGGGCGTCCAGATCGAGCACACCGCCTGTGGTGGGGATACGCACAAGGTCATACCCCTCGCTCTCCAGACGCAGCGCGGGATTTTCCATAGACGGATGCTCGCCGGCCGCGAGGAGGATGGTACCGGGGCGGTTGGGATCGCGCTTTTTGGCGTACGCGACGCCGAGGAGGGACAGATTGTTCGCCTCTGTTCCGGAAGCGGTGAGGATCACGCGGTCCGCGCCCATGCGGTTCTCGAGCCGTCGGAGACCCATGGCGTGCGCGACCTGCTCACGACATCCCGCGAGGAACTTCGCGGCGGACAGTCCGGCAAAGTGCGTGGACGAGGGATTGGCGAAAAATTCCTCCGCCGCGCGCATCCCGTCCAATGCCGCCCGCGACGGTTTTGTAGTGGCTGCGTTATCGAGATAAATCATAACAGAAATACACCTACTATAAAGGAGATACGCGGTCGCAGTGCAGGCGTGATCGCGCTATACGAAAAAGCCGGGGATTGCACAGGTGCGAACCACTTCTCACGGAATCAGCAGAAACTCCAGCATCTGATCGACGTCCTCCATATGGGACTCGTACAGATCGGGCAGCGAGGTATAAGTGAACAGGTACACGTTGCCGTTTTTGACCGTCGCCGCCTGCAGGACGCGGTAGGTATAGTCGCCGAGTGTGCCGGTCCAGGTATACTTCACGCCGTGATTGCCGTCGATGAGGATGTTCTCGCTGTCCTCCACGGTCACGTCCTTATAGACATTTTTGATCTCGTCGAGATTGGTTTCCCACCACTCGTCCAGGGTGGTGTCCGTGTTCGGCAGATCCCACGAGGTGACGAGCACCCCGGACGTGTCCGCGTTCGAATAATACGCGCCGGTCGCGCCGGTGGTCATATCGACGGTCCAATCCTCCGGCACGAACAGCGTATAGTCCGCGCCTTCGCCAGACGCCGTTTTCATCCCGGCAGGCGCGTCCGGATCGTTGTTGCATCCGGCAAGCAGAAGAACGGCTGATAGCGCTATGATTAGGAATTTTTTATTCATTGATACCTCCTGATAGGGGAACGGTCGCTTTTGAATGCACGAACAAGTTCGTGTTACGATCTTGTTCGTGCCAGCTCCCGCAAAACTTTTATGAATGGATGGGATTGGATATAGTTTGTGCGAGTCCGGTTGCTCACCAATATGGTACCGTCCAATACATGAGAAGATCGTTCGCGAGCGGCTCCCATGCGTTTAGCTGAGCCAATGCATTGGCTCCCTAAACTCCGTGATCCGCACACTACGGGGAGAAATTGCTTGATATAGTTTATTGGGGAATGGCATTTTTCTTCTGGGAGTGCTTCCGCGCATTCCTACTGCTCATTTCTCACTTCTCATTCTTTCCATCCACAGGATATGCTACATTATAGTATACTCTATGCATCGTTTCAAGAGGAAAAATGTAAACGTGGGCGAAAAACGGGATTTTCGAAAAAAAAGTTGAAAAAATTCCGATTTTCCTCTTGACAAACCAGCCCCGCTGTGGTATACTCTTATCAAGAACAAATCCTAATTGAGAATGAGTATCACATGAAGCGAAACACACTGCAAAAGCGGATCATTCTGGATGCGCTGCGCGAGATGAACTGTCATGCGTCGGCAGGAATGGTATATGCAAAGATCTCCGCGGACTATCCGACGATCAGTCTCGGCACCGTCTATCGGGTACTTTCCGACGCGGCTGCCTCCGGAGAGCTCCTGCGCCTCCATTTTACGACGACGGACGACCGGTTCGACATCACGCTCCCGCCGCATCCGCACGTGGTTTGTTCCCGATGCGGCTTCGTGGACGATGTGGCGATGCGCGACGGCTGGGACAGCATGGACAACGTACTCTCCGCCGGGCGCGATCCGGACGCACCGTTTCACCTGACCGGCTGCACCATCGAATGGGTCGGGCTATGCGCCGCCTGTCAAAAAGCAATCGCGGCGGAAGCGGCACAAATGGAAATCGAAGCGGCGGAAAGCGATCCCGCGTAAAAGAATCGCGCAAAAAACAACAAATACAGGCGATATGCCGCAGATAAAAAAGGAGAATAAGCTATGAAAAAGTGGAGATGCACCGTATGTGGAGAAATCGTGGAATCCGAAACCAGACCGGAGAAATGTCCCGTATGCAAGGCCCCGGGCGAGAAGTTTGTGGAGGTCAAGGAAGAGGGCATGACCTGGGCCGCTGAGCACGTAGTCGGTCTGGGCAAGGCAGCGGACGTTCCGGAAGAGATCATCGAGGGTCTGCGCGCAAATTTCCAGGGCGAATGCAGCGAGGTCGGTATGTACCTGGCGATGGCACGCGTCGCGCACCGCGAGGGCTATCCGGAGATCGGTCTGTACTGGGAAAAGGCAGCGTTCGAGGAAGCGGAGCACGCGGCAAAGTTCGCGGAGCTGCTCGGTGAAGTCGTCACTCCGTCCACGGAAAAGAACCTGACGATGCGTGTGGAAGCCGAAAACGGCGCGACCGCGGGCAAATTCGAGTTGGCAAAGCTGGCAAAGCAGCACAACCTCGACGCCATCCACGACACCGTCCACGAGATGGCAAAGGACGAAGCAAGACACGGCAAGGCATTTGCAGGTCTTCTGAAGCGGTACTTCGGCAAGTAATCGATAATAACGGAGGACAACCGAAATGAAGAAATACGAATGCCCGTGCGGCTACCTCTACGACCCGGCAGAAGGCGATCCGGATAACGGCGTAGCTCCCGGCACCCCGTGGGAAGACGTACCGGAGGATTGGGTATGTCCCACCTGCGGTCTCGGCAAGGACGCGTTCACGGAAGTCGAGGAGTAAAGGAATAGAGAAAACCCTCTGTCACGGGCTCCCATTCTGTGGCGGAGGGCTTTCTGTTGCCTATACTATTTTCCCGGCGCGAAGAGCTTTCGCTGGATCTCCGCCGCGGCGTTCTTGAGCAGACTTACATAATAATCCACCTCAATCTCCGTTTTGTAGCCGATGAAGCCGGAGAAGGACAGGGCGGCAATGATCTCTCCCGCATCGGAACGGATCGGCACCGCGATACAGAAGCCTTCGTTTTGTGATTCGTGCTTATCGAGTGCATAGCCCTGTGCGCGGATCTTCTCTAATTCCGCGAGAAACGCCGTTTTATCTGTGATGGTTTTGTCCGTCATGCGGCGGAAATCGATGGCATCGAGCAGTTCTGAGAACAGCGGCTCCGTTAGCTCCGACAGCAGAAGCTTCCCGCAGGCACTCGCGTGAAACGGCAGGACAGTTCCGATCGGCGGCACATAGTCCACGATTTTTTCCGTGCGGGACTGTCCGAGAATATAGCACCGATCCAGTTCCCGCACCACGAGGTTCATCGCCTCCTGTTCTGCTTCCGACAGGCGCACCATGATCAGATACGAGACCTCTTTCAGCATGAGAAGAAAGCTCTTTTTCTCTGTCACCATCGTGATTTTGTAGCCAAGCGTGTATTTCTCTTCTGCGTCCTGATACACCCAACCATAGTTGCACATGGTTTTCAAAAGGCGGAATGTGGTGGCAGAGCTGATACCGCAGCGTTTCGCGATCTCATTGACGCCGAGCGGGGTCATATCGTCCCGCAGCAAATCCAAAATGGTCAACGCCCGCTCAAGCACCCTTACGTTCGTTTTTTCCTCCATACGCCATACACCTCCGCTGCTTCTATGATGTGCTATTTTCAGGATGCTCTGAATCCATCGAATTTTTGCGCCGAGAGCCTGAACAGATGGTTTGCAGCGCAAAAAGCAACCTGAAATCAGAGTCATTTTCATTGTACCATGATCTTGTGAACGATTCAAGGCATTCCGTGATACTACTTTATGAAAAAGCATACTGCCAAAAATATTTTCTTTCGTGTATTGACAAAGCCGCATGGAAATGCTATAATGTAAAAATGAAATATGCATTTCATTTTTTACGTAAGGAGTCAGCATATGAAAAAAAGTCTTGTGCTTATTTTGGCGATGCTTATCCTGTCCGCGACTGCCTGCGGCGGGAACACGCCCTCGGAATCGACCAAATCCAATGGCGAAACGGACGTACAAACGAAATCCGTCACGGAAACAGAAGCAGTGGATCCGGTGGTAAAACGGGATTTCGACGGATACACATTCCGCTTTCTCAACGGCAACACCTCGTATGAGCACAACGCGCTTGTGATCGAGGAGGAAACCGCGGACATCATCGATAACGCCTTTTATCTCCGGAACATGCGCGTCGGCGAACGATTCAACATCACCTTTGCCGAGACCATCACCAAATCGCCGCAAGCCGACTACACCGCAAGCAGCATCGCCGGAGACCAGAGCTTCGACATTGCCACGCTGCGGATGGAATGGGCATTTCCCATCGTGGTGGAAAACCAGGCGTTGCCCTGGACACAGATTCCGAACATCGATCTCACGCAGAACTACTGGGTGCAAAATTCCCTCTCGGCATTCTCCCTCATGCACAATGTATATTTTGCTGTCAGTGCCTTTGACATCACGCACTACGACAGTGTCCGCACGTTCGCTTTCAACAAGCGGCTCATTGATCAATACCAGCTGGAATCCCCTTATGCGCTGGTCAGTGCCGGCAAATGGACGCTGGATACCTACATGGAGCAGGGTATGGCGATCGCAAATGACGTGGACGGCGACGGCAAATGGACAAGCGCGGATATGTACAGCACGGACAGCAACAGCAACGTATACGTCAATACCCTGATGGCGGGCATTGGCTCTATTCTCTCCATCCAAAAGGATAAAGACGATATGCCGTACTTCAATCTGGAGGAAGAATACTACCTCGATCGGATGGCAAAGGTATCCGACATGATGAAGGAACGGCAGAACGGCTTGATTGCAACAAACGCCTTTGCGAGTGGTCATGCTCTTTTCTACAACAATCTCATCTGCACGCTGTCCGGTCTGCGCGAGATGGAGGACGAATTCGGTATCATCCCGGCACCAAAGTATGATGAGGAGCAGGCGGAATACATCAACCTGGGCGGCAGTCCGTTCTTCATGGTGATACCCGTGTTCTCAGACGATCTGGACCGCACCGGAGCCATTATGGAAGGGCTTGCGGTTGATTCCGTGGGGCTGATCGATGTGGCGTACTACGACAAGCTGCTCAAAGGAAAGACCTCCCGCGATGAAGAATCCTCCGGTATGCTCGATCTCATCTTCTCCACGCTTGAATACTACCATCCGCTCGCCAATTCCTACCTCAACGCCCCGCTGGCGGACAATTACATCTGGAACAGCAGCGATCAGATCGTCTCCTATCTCCAGTCCGTAAAGGGAAAAATCGAAAGCGAAATCGACACCGCGCTGGATACCTACAAAACCAATATGGGCATAGCCTCCGCGCAATAAACAAAAATCACACAGAAAGGCAGTGATCCCCATGCCGCATATCACCAGACTTCCGCCCGTCTCCGGCATCTTTACCCCCGATGTGTCCCCTGCTCTTTCCGAGCGACTGACCCCGTCCGCGCCGATCTCGCACTATCGCGGATACATCCGTCCGCAAAACGACGCGGCGGCAAAGGCGAATGGCGACCGGCTTGTCTCCGAGATGAAAGCGCACATTCTCGCGGACTTTGAGAAAAACGAACGCTACTGCGCGGCGCATCCCGAGGACCATATCGACAAAATGGTCCACGTATCGACCTTTGCCATCGTCGGCGATGTGCTCTACATGACCTATTACGCGAACACCGGCACGGACGCGGAGGATCCGGCGTATCAGGAAGCGCGGTTCGCGTTCTGCCCCATCCACGGCGCGGCGGCGGCGGACGTGACCCTCGACACCGACGATATGACGATCCTCCGGCTCCAGAAGGCGGGCGACACCCTGGACGGACGGCACATCGACCGCGTATACGACACGATCCTGCTCCGGAAAAACGACGATCCGGACACCCTCTACCTCCTGTGGACCGCCTCCGCGGACGGACTGTACTACCGCTTCTACTGTACCTATACCATCTCCACCGCCACCCTGTCCGAAATCCGCCCGAACCGGTTCCGCGTGGGGAATGTGGAAAACGACTTCTCCATCCGCGGCATGATCGGCGCCCTCTCGGCAAACGGAATCGCGCACAAGCCCATGTGGAGCGACATTGGGATCATGCAGAAGCTGTCCACGCGGGTGGAGAACGGGGAGGTCTGGTACTACACGGGCGCGTACTCCGGGAATTTCAACTGCATCATCAAAAGCCGGGATCTTGTGACGTGGGAATACGTCGCCGCCCCCGATTTCACAAACGAATCGCTGTGGGAGAACGCCGTATACGTGGTCGGGGACAAGTGCTGGTACTTTGTGCGCCAGGACGAATGCATGCAGGGCTTTCTCACCGCGTACGATCTGAAAACCGGGATGTGGGCGGTGCCGACGCTGATCCGCGACGCGCAGTCCCGCTCGGATTTCATCTGGTATAAGGACACGCTCTATCTCATCCACGCCCCCATCGACCGCAACGGGTTCGGAATCGTGAAGATCCATCGCGAAAATCCCGCCGCAAGCACGCCTGTCGCGGTAGCGGACATGCACGACAGCCTGTTCTATCCCTATACGGATCTGTACGGCGACTATGCATATATGTCGTACACGGTGGCGCGCAAGCACATCCGACTGTCGCGCTTCCCGCTGGCGGAATTTTTGGGGTAAGAAACAAAAAGAAGGATCGCTCCGACGGCGGTCCTTTTTGTTTCGTGTGCAAAGCATTTTCTGTCTCATCCCGCAATCCGACGAGACCGCACAGGCGCAAATTCATCGGGTTTGTGCTTGCGAACCGCGTGGGAATATGGTATACTTATTGTAAAATTTCAAGGAATCGAAGGTTTATTCTATGTACACAGACGCACAGGGACGCAAATGGTTCAAGGGCAATCTGCACACGCACACAACGGCGTCGGACGGCAAGCTCCCGCCGGAGGAATCCTACGCTTTATACAAATCGAAGGGCTACGACTTCCTCGCGCGCACGGATCACTGGAAGGTCAGCGAACCCGGCGACTATGCGGGAATGCTGCTGCTCTCCGGCTGCGAGTACGATTTCGGCTCTGATCCGGCGGAGGGCGTATACCACATCGTGGCGCTCGGCATGGAGGCGGATCCCGGACTCACGCGGGATATGACGCCGGGCGAAGCCGTGGAGCGCATCCACGCAAACGGAGGACTTGCCAACATTGCGCACCCGGCATGGTCGCTGGACACGCCGGAGCAGATCCTGCGCTACGGCAACATCTTTGACATGACGGAGATCTACAATTCCGTATCGGGTCTGCCGCGCAACGCCCGTCCGTACAGCGGGATCATTGTGGATATGCTCGCCTCCCACGGGTATTGCCTGCCCCTGATCGCCGACGACGATGTCCACTTCTACGTACCGGGCTACGACGCGTGCCGCAGCTTCATCATGGTCGAAGCGGAGGAATGCACGCGCGCATCGATCCTCGCGGCGATTCAGGCAAAGCGCTTCTACGCGACGCAGGGTCCGGAGTTGTACGTACACGTGGAGCGTGCTGCGGACGGAAAGGACGGAAAGATCATCGTGGACTGCTCGCCGGTCTGCGAGATCGTCTACCTCTCCAATGCGGTCTGGAACAATCACCGCGCCGACATCGCGCCGGACGGCGAACGGTTGACTCATGGCGAATACGTTCCCGGACGAAACGACCGCTATGTTCGCATCGAGGTGCGCGACGCCGCCGGCAACATGGCGTGGAGCCAGATCATCGAGAAATCCGCCTGGGAGCAGGCATAACGCGCCGCAGTCATTCCGCGCTTCCCGCAACGGCGCCGTCCGCGCAGGCGGTTACGATCTGGCACAGCGCGTTTTTCCGGATGTCTCCGGCAACATAGACGTCTGTATATCGCGTTCTGCCCTTTCCGTCCGCGGCAATATAGCCGTTTTCGTCGAGAAGCGGCGTGAGTCCGGGGATGTCCGTGTTCGGCTTTTGTCCGACCGCCAAAAATACGCCGTCCGCACGCAGGAGCCTTGTTTCACCGGTCTCCGTGTTTGTGAAACGCACGCTGGTGAGCTCTCCCGGATCGTCCGCCTCCGACGGCACGCCGTGCGGGTATTTCTCCGTGCAATACGCCGTCGCACGATAGGGGGTCAGGAGCGCGCAGGCGGTCCGCGCCCTTTGCACCTGCTCCGGGGACGCGCGGAATGTCGCTCTCCGATGCACAAGGGTGACCCGCGCGCCGATTTCCGCGAGATACAGCGCGTCGTGGAACGCCGTATTTCCGCCGCCGATGACGACGACGGATTTGCCGCGATACAGTCCGCCGTCGCAAAGCGCGCAGAACGATACGCCGCGACCGACCAGTGCCGCTTCCCCGGGCAGACCGAGTCCGCTTGCCCGTCTGCCGAGGCACAGAACGATCCGGTCGCCGGTATACGTCGCTTTTGCCGTCGTGACCGTTTTCGCCGCGAGATCGACAGACAGAATTTCCTCCGCCCGATAGTCCGCACCGGCTGTCACCGCCTGTTTGCGCATCGCCGACCAGAGCGTGAAGCCGTCTCCACCGTCGCTGGCAGACAGAAATCCCGGCATATTCGCAATCTTCGCCGCGTACGTCATCTGACTCTCGCCCCGGTCGAAGATCACGCACCGTTTGCCGCCCCGCGCCGCGTACAGTCCCGCTGTAAGTCCCGCCGCGCCACCGCCGCAGATGACGGTATCGAATTTTTCCATACATACATCTCCACAAAAAACCGTTCTGTCAGAGGTATCCCCGACAGGACGGCTTTTTATGCATGTCATTTCCTATAAAGCTCCGTGAAAACGGCTCATTCCGCGCGCAGTTCCGCTGTCATTTTCGCAAGCGCCTCCACCATTTCGTATCCCGCCTCCGGTCTGAGCTTGCTGCCCTCGCACAGTCTCGCTTCGTAAATGCCCGGCTGGAACAGCTCCTTGGTCGGAACATAGCCGATGGCGGCGTTCGCGAGGCTGGCGACCATGGCGTTTGGAGACAGCTTTTTGCACATCTTGCCAAACTCCACGAACATTTCCCCCGGCATCGCGAATACGGCAAGCGAACCGATGGCGATCACCTGCACCGGCACCGGGATCGTCCGTACGCCAAGATCGTGGAAACGGAACGCTTCATCGGCAAAGCTGCGATCCATCACAGACGCGTCCGGATCCGCCTGTACCTCCTTCGCCCACGCGAGCAGCCCTTCGTCCGGTTCCCTGGTTTCCAGCGGCAGCACCCGGTACGCGGCGGCAAGCGCTGTGTCCGGCACGGTCTCTCCGCCAATCTCCATCGCGCGGGCCACGTCGCAGGCGAGCATTTTCCCCATGCGGCGGTAATGCTCCGGCACATTGTGGAACCCGTGCGGGTCGCAGTGGTTGATGTTGCCGTTCGCGCCGTTTATGTACATCGGATGGAACCGCGCGCCGTACAGCTTCCGCAGCGTCTCCCGCATCGCGCCCGGATAGTCGGCGGAATACGCACAGCCGCCCACACAGTCGCAGTGGCACGCGTAATTCACGAGACAGCCGTAGCGCGAGCCGTCCGCGTTGTCGATCCACAGCACGCATACCTCGGGATCGATCTCCCCGAACGGCGTGCCGTCCGCCATGCCCCACGTACGGTACGAGCCGTCCGGCATGACATAATCCCGGTAGTACGCGAGCTTGTCCTCAACGGTTTTCGCAAACGTCAGCGTGACCGGACGGGCATCCCCTCTCGCCAGATGCGCGCTGTCCACGATCCGGTCCTCCAGAAACGAGAGATACCCCTCGTTTTCCTCACAGAACCCCACGACATTCTCCACCGGGCCGCCTGTGTGCGTGTGTGTCGCGCAGATCAGCACCGCGTCCGGGGACATGGAGAGACTCTCCGCGATCCGCTGCCGCGCCCGGTCGCATACCGCCATCGGAACGCCGATCGCGTCGCAGGATACAAGCACCGCCTGCACATCCTCCCGCGCACAGTACAGCACCGATACCGCCAGCCGGTCCCGGATCCCGCTTGCCAGCCGCCGCTCAAAATACCCGGGGATCTTCATCCCCAAAGCCGGGGTAATGTCGGATTCATACATACCACAAGTAAACATAACATGCCCTCCCATGGAAGAAAAGTAGCATCAGAAAATAATATCGGTGAAACCCGGAATTGCACAAACGATATCCTATTCCATTTTCTATAGAAGTTTTTGCCAAGGCCGGAACGAACAAGTTCGTTCTCAAAAAGCCGCGTTCTCCCCCGTCACTCCCCGCGTAAGATCGAGCGAACGACGTAGTAGACGGGCTTCGGGTTGCAGTCCGCGTCCGTCAAACCCCAGTAGCATTCGGCGGGACAGTTTTCCTGTCCGCATTGCCAGCAGCGGCGCGCGTCCGAGAAGCAGAAGAGGAAATTGCCGAGCACGTGCGGGTGACTGCGGAAGATCGCGAGCCCGCGCCGGAAATAGTCCGCCTGCACCGCTTCCGTGTGCCCGCCCGGCATCTCGTTGTACCACGCCTTGTTATAGCACACCGCGTTCCGGTTCGGCGGCAGTACGGCGGGGATCGCCGATACCGGCAGCGTCTCGCCGCGGCTGGAATAGCCCCATTCGTTCACAAGGATCGGCAGCCCGAACGCCGCCCACATATCGTCGAGCACGCCAACCCAGTCCTCGACCGCACCACCCTGCCAGGAGCCGAAATACTGATCGTCGCCCACATAGCCAAACGGATGCGCACCGGAGAACAGCAGCTCGCCCACCGCACGGCTCTCCGGCCGCCATGACGCGAAATTCGTGCCGCATACCGCCGCCGGGTTTTCGTCCAAGATCCCGTATGCCGACTGCCGGCACGTCTCCGCACAGATCGCAAGCGGTACGTCCCCGGAAAACGTCGGTATGTCCAGCTCATTCATGCACTGCCACAGCGACGGCGCGAGCGGACCGAGATCCGCTGCCATAAACCGCGTCGTCCGCCGTACCGCGTCGTAAAAGCCCGGCGTACCGTAGGTCCCGCAGATCGACTCCGGATAGTCTAAGATCGTGGGCGTGGAGGGCATGACGGACAATCCCGCCTCCGCCGCCTCCCGGATCGCCGCCTTTACCGATTCCCACCGGGGAGAGATCGTGCCGTCCAGTCTGTCCGTCCACGGAAACGGCACGTTCAGTCGGATCCAGTCGATCCCCAGATCACGCACCATGTCGTACCGCTTCTCCGGCGTGTACGCGTATACAATTCCCTGTACCTTTTCCATTCGCATACTCCTTTCCTTTTTTTCTTCGCGCCGCGCCGTTTTTTGCCGCCGATGGCTTATCCACGGCGCTTCTCCGGCACGGCATTGTTTTTTCCAGGGATGCTCTGAATAAATCGGGTTTTTGCGATAAAAGGCTGAAATATAAGGGCTTTTATCGCAAAAACAACCTTAAATCAGAGTTTCCCTAGTTACTGTGCCACAACGCCGCCCGCGTCTGTGATGGCTTTTTCAATGGCGGGGAGCTTCTTTTCGACCCGGGAGGCATAATCGGTCCGGCTGCCCATCAGATAGGGCGAGAGAATGCCGTCCTTGATCGCGTCGTTGAACATCGTCGCACCCAGATCGTAATAAATGTTCTCAAGGATAAGGTCGAGCATCTGCGCCGATACGCTGTCGCGGCTGACCTTCTGCTTCAGCGTCGTTTCATAATACGCCGGAATCACGTCGCGGTAGGAAAGATAGTGCATCATCTCCAGCACGGCACCCACCAGCTCCGTATCCTTTACCACCGCCGGTACCGTCGTGATCCGGCTGCCCGCCTCCGCCACAGAACCGTATCGCTCCTGCGCCTCGTCAAACTTCGGGAACGGAATGATACCGAAATCCGACGCCATATCGCGCAGCAGGCAAGCCGAGTAGAACGTGTGATCCGCGAACAGCGCCTGATCGTCCTGGAAATACGTGTCCGTCAGGTAGTAGTTGTTCGAGCTTTCCGATTTCGTGTACCAGAAGCCCGTCTCCCAGACCGTGTTCGCCACCTTTTCGCATACGTCCGCGATCCGTGTGTCCGCAAGCAGCTCGATCTTCGCACCGTCCGCGGTTCGCTCGATGGTACGGCACCGCGCCGCGGTCACAAAGTTCATAAGCAGCATATTCGATCCGCCGACGTAGCCGTAGATGTCCTCTGTCCCGAACGCGCCGTCGCCGTTCACATCCTGAATCGCCGCGCGCGCCATCTCCGCGAATTTGTCGAACGTCCAACCGCCGGAGAGCACCAGCTCGTACGGATCGGCAAGCCCTAAATTGGTCGCCATGTGCTTGTTGAAAAGGAGCACATGCGTCAGATCGTAGAAGCCAAGGTTCGCGCTGCCGTAGGTGATGTACCGCGCGTCGCCAAAGTTGATCGTATCGTTCACCTCTCCCATCCACCACGGCTTGTCAAGCTGTACGCCGGGTAAAGTTTTCGCGTCTGTAAAATATCCCTCCTGCGCCATCGTAAACGCACGACGTTCCAATAGCATCGCAAGGTCATACGTCGTGTCGCCAGCCTGTACCGCGTTTATAAACACCGTCGCCGCGCCGAACGCGTCCGATTCCACGTTGTCCGCCGCGAACACAATGTTGAACTTATCCTCGATCGCCTTGCTTCGGTTGTACAAAGCGTCGTTCAGGATATCGCCGGTGAGCTCCGTGACTGTGAACAGGTAGTGCTGCGTCCCCGATTGGCTCGTTGTGATCTGGAACGTCGCGCCGCCGAAATCGCGGTCCGCCACCGGATCCGCCTCCTCGGTTTCCGTTTTCGCGACCGTTTCCGTGTCCGCGCTTCCTGCCGTGTCCGCGCCGCTCGTCTGGCGCTCCGTTTCCACAGTTTCGCCGCCGCAGCCCGCCAAAATCGCCGCCAACAGCAGCACGGCAATGGTCTTTTTCGTTTTTCCAAACATTTTTTGTCCTCCTTCTCGGCAAAAAAATGTGCTTTTCCATAGTATACACGACCGTGCGTCGTTTTGCAAGCATTTTTTGCGAGATTTTAACACTTTATTTCACAAAAGCCCTTGCAAGTCCGCCGCGCGGTGTGCTATAATAATGCCATGCAATAACAAGGAAAGGAATCGCAGGCAACGGGGAACAGAGAAGCACGGCTTCGCCGTTTTCGGAGAACTGCGAACCGCATAAAGCTATGGCACAGCCGAAAAGAGATAAAAAAAAGGACTACCTGTTTCAGGCGATCCTGACCCTCAAAACCGTGGACGACTGCTACAATTTCTTTGAAGATCTCTGCACCATCAAGGAAGTGGAGGAAATGGCAAAGCGGATGTGCGGCGCGAAAATGCTGTCGGACAACAAGATCTACACGGAGATCACCGAGGCGACCGGGCTGTCCACCGCCACCATCAGCCGGATCAACCGCTCCCTCCGCTACGGCACGGACGGCTACAGCGCGGTGCTCGAACGACTGGGCGATACTCCGGCTCCGTACGACACCGCCGACGACAAAACCGGGGAGGACGCGTGATGGCTGCATTCGCATCGGACGGATACGCCGCGCTCGCTCCCGTGTACGACCGGCTGAACGACGACATCGACTACGGCGCGTGGGCGGACTATATCGCCGGGCGGTTTGCGAAAGAATTCCGCGGCGAGGACAAGCCTACCCTGCTATTGGAGCTGGGCTGCGGCACCGGTTCCATGACGCGGGAGCTGTGCCGGCGCGGATTTGATATGACCGCGCTCGATATCTCCGAGGATATGCTCTCCGTCGCGGAGGAAAGGCTGCGGGACGAGGGCATTGAAAATGTTCTCTGGCTCCACGAGAGCATGGCGGATTTTGAGCTGTACGGCACCGTGGACGGCGTGGTCTGTTGCCTCGATGGGATCAACCACCTCACCGGTCGGGACGAGCTTGCCGACTGCTTCCACCTCGTCGCGCAGTACCTCAATCCCGGCGGACTCTTTCTCTTCGACGTCAACACGCCCGAAAAATTCCGTACCAAATACGCCGACAACGACTATCTCCTGGAGCGGGACGGCGCGGTGCTGTGCTGGTCGAACCGGCTGAACAAAAAGGGCGACGTGTGCGACTTTCTTCTCACCGTGTTCGAGGAGCAGCCCTCCGGTCTATACAAACGCACCGACGGCGTCACCCGCGAACGCTGCTACGGTCTGCGCGCCCTGCAGAACCACGCCAAAGCCGCCGGTCTCACCTGGGTTTCCTGCCACGGCGCACTCGACGGAAGCGAACCGGGCGAGGAATGCGAGCGGTGGTACGTCACGCTGCGAAAGGAATGAGGGGGAGAATAACGACAAAGCAAAACCTCAAAGGTGATATGTACGTTTCCTTTGAGGTTTTCTTTTTACTTTTTTCTGCCTTACTGTATTTCCCGCAGCTTTTCCATGTTATTGCGCAGTCTGGTGTCTTGTGATGAGCGCAGGGATTCCAGTTTTGACGCCACATCCGTCGAGCCCTTTGTGAACAGAGTCCTCATCTGCATCGTAATATCATGCGAAAACAGAATATCACTGCTTTTGGGAAGCTGCATGGCACGGCTTATCTCAGATACACCAACACTCTTTCCCTCCAATGCCACAAAATACTCCAAAATTTCCAGTGTTCTTCCCGAAGACTTATTCATAGCTCTCCACCGTTCACATTTGTGAACATCGTTCTGTTTTTTACATGGATAGTATATCACAATCAATGATGTTTGGCAACACTTTCTTTATCATTTTTGCACCAATTATTCTCACATTGACAAATGTAGTTTGGCGCGTCACAAATAATAAACTTCCATTTCCAGGATTCCAAAATATTTTGTAGAAGGCTTTTTTCGGCTTTGCAACGAACACCCAGTTTCTTTTCATCTTATTTTTGCTTCAACAGATCCCACACGTCTCATATACCTCATTCCTGTCAGATCCCATTTCCTCCTCCTGACAAGAACCACAAAAACCGCCCGCTCCATGGACTGCACGATCCACAGAGCGGGCGGTGTTATGCTGTTTTTGGCTTAGTGCTTCTTGGAGACCACGTATGCGGCGCCTGCGGAGAGAAGGAGAACCAGCGCGGAGACGGCGAAGTCAGCGGTCTTCGGTGCTTCTACAACTTCCGTGGCTGCGGCGGTATCCACAACCTCTGCTTCGGTTTCGGCAGCGACTTCTTTTACGAAGATCACTTCCACGTAGTCGGCGTTGACGCTCTTGACCACGTCGCCTGCGTTCGCGTCACGGTTGAAGTCCTCAGAGGTGGTGACGGCGATGACGTGCTTGCCCGCTTCCAGGGTGATGGTCAGCTCGTAGGTGCGGAATTCTTCACCGTACAGCTCCGGCAGCTCGTCCATGTTGATCTCGACCTCGTAGCGTTCGCCGTCCACGAGGATGTCCGCCTTCTTGGTGTCGCCGGCGTTGGTATCGTAGCGGAACGCGATCTTGTATACGCCGGTCTTTTCAAGGTTGATCTCCGGGAACGTAACGGTGGACGCCATCTGGGGCGCGTCGTTGGTACCGCCCAGACCGACGATCTTGCCGCCGGAGGCGATGGTAACGTCCTGGATGTTGCCGTCCTTGTATTCCTTGGCGGCGCCGGTAATTTCACCGTCTTCGCATTCGAAGTGGTAGAGCACGTCCTCCGCGCTGACAGCAACGCAGAGCGTGAGCAGAAGCACCGCACACAGTACGGCAGAGAGAAGCTTTTTCATTGTCATAGTCCTTTCGTTTTGCGCATGTGGATGGATTTCGCGCCCGCCCGTGCACAGCGAACACAGTTTGTATGGTAGGAAAAGTATAGCACCTTTTCGCGGATTTGTCAAGGATTTTACGAATATTTTTCACAGTTCCGTCATGTTTTTTCTAAAAACCTTTGTAATGAAAATTTCCATAAAATTCACCGTTCCGCTTCCCGCGCGCCATGGATGTGTGGTATACTATAAGGAAGAAATCCGCTATAAAGGAGGCTCCTCTATGAAAAAGTATCTCTTAGCCCTCGACGCGGGCACCACAAGCGCACGGGCGATCCTCTTTGACCGCGCCGGCTGCGTCATAGCCATGGCGAATCAGGCGATCCGGCAGATCTATCCCAAGCCCGGCTGGGTCGAGCAGGATCCGATGGACATTTACGCCGCGGAAATGGCGGCGCTGACCGAATGCGTTGCAAAAAGCGGGATCGATCCATGCGAGATCGCCGCGGCGGGAATCACGAATCAAAGAGAAACCGCGGTGCTGTGGGACAGAGAAACCGGTATCCCCGTCGCGCCAGCGATCGTCTGGCAGTGCCGGCGCACCGCGGATCGCTGCGCGGAGCTGTATGCCGGCGGCTATGACAAAAGGATCCGCGCGAAAACGGGACTGCGCCCGGACGCGTATTTTTCCGCTACCAAATGGGAATGGATCCTCCGTACGCGTCCCGATCTGCGGCAGCGCGCGGAAAACGGGGAGCTGGCTGCCGGCACCGTCGATAGCTGGCTCGCCTGGAAGCTCACGGACGGCTGGCTCCACGTCACCGACCGCACCAACGCCGCGCGCACCATGCTTTATAACATCCACACCGACTCGTGGGACGACGAGCTGCTTGCCCTGTTCGACATCCCGCGGTGCATTCTGCCCGAGGTACGCTCGTCCGGGGAAGTTTATGGGGAGATTTCCGTGCTGGGTACGCCGGTGCCGCTTGCCGGGATCGCGGGGGATCAGCAGTCCGCCCTGTTCGGTCACCGCTGCTTTGCGCCCGGAGACGCGAAAAACACCTACGGCACCGGCTGCTTCCTGCTCATGCACACCGGAGAGACCGCCGTGGACAGTGCTGCCGGACTGCTCACCACCGTCGCTGCGGGAGAAGCGGGCAGACCCATCGAATACGCCTTAGAGGGCAGCGTCTTTGTCGGCGGGGCAGTGATCCAGTGGCTGCGGGACGAAATGCGCTTTTTTGACCATGCCGCGCAGTCGGAGGCGTTGGCGAAAAGCGTACCCGACACAGGCGGGGTGTACATTGTACCGGCGTTCACGGGACTGGGCGCGCCGTACTGGGATGCGCACGCCAGAGGGACGATCACGGGGCTGACCCGCGGTTCCGGCAGAGCGCACATTGTCCGCGCCGCGCTGGAATCGATCGCCTACCAGACCGAGGACGTGCTCTCCGCCATGTGCGCGGATGTGGGACGGACGATCCCCGCGCTGCGCGTAGACGGCGGTGCGTCCGCGAATGATTTTCTGATGCAGTTCCAGTCCGATCTCTCCGGCGTACCCGTCCTGCGCCCGCAGATCACGGAAGCAACCGCGTGGGGCGCCGCCTGTCTCGCCGGATTGGGCGTCGGTTTCTACAGCACACGGGACGAAATACCAGAAAACGAGATCGCCGCGCGGTTTCTGCCGCAATTCGACGCCGCGGAACGAGAAAAGCGGATGTCCGGCTGGAAACGGGCGATCGCGGCAACACGCATATAATAAGCACGCATACAATCAGAATGAGGTAAACTGCAATGTCCTACATTTCTCTCTCCATCCCTTCCACGGACGGCGTACACCGGATCGCCGCGCGGGTCTATCTGCCGTCCCCTGAAACGGCCGTGGTCGGGTATTTTCAGGTGGTGCACGGCATGGCGGAGCACATCGGACGATACGACCGTTTTTTCTCCGACCTTGCATCTCGCGGCTTTATCGCGTTCGGACACGACCATCTCGGGCACGGGCACACGGTATCCGACGCGGCGGAGCTGGGGCATATCGCGGACAAGGGCGGCTGGCGGCTTTTGGCGGACGACGTGGCGGCGGTGCGCAAGCATGTGATGGCGACGTATCCGGCAAAGGTGCCGTACGTGCTCCTGGGACACAGCATGGGTTCCTTCGTTGTGCGCACCGCGTCTGTGCTCCACGGGAAACCGGACGGGCTGGTCGTGATGGGCACCGGCGGACCGAATCCCCTCTCCGGGATCGGACTGCAGGTGATCCGGCTCGTGAAGGCGCTGCGCGGCGGGAAATACCGCTCGGCGTTTCTCGAAAAGCTGACGTTCGGCGCGTACGACGGAGGATTCCCCAGGGATGACACAGGCGGCACTTTGTGGCTCAGCGCGGATGGCGCCAACCGTGCGGCGTACCGGGACGATCCGCTGTGCGGGTTCCGTTTTTCCGCCGCCGCCATGGAGGATCTCGTCCGGCTCCAGCGGTTCGCGAACAGCAAACGCTTCTTCAACGGCATGGGCGGCACACCGGTGCTGCTCGTATCCGGCGGCGACGATCCGGTCGGCGGGCACGGGCGCGGGGTCACTGCCGTATACAATAAGCTGCGCAAAGCGGGCACGCCGGTAGAAGTGAAGCTGTACAGCGGTCTGCGCCACGAGATTCTGAACGAGGGTGCGGCGTACGGCGAGATCACCGGGGATATTTTGGACTTCGCCCTGCGCGTCTGCGAAAAAAACTGAAAAACGGGTTAGGGATCCGCGTGCCGCCGCTGCTTATGGTAAGGGAACGCGGATCTCTTATTGGAGATACGGTGAATCAACCGTAAATCAGTGTTTTCAGAATCCGCTGCGAGGGGAGGAGCTATGGAATCCATTGACGATGTTATGACCCGATACATGCGGTACGTGTACGCCGTTGTTTCCGGGATCCTTGGCGCGGGCCATGGCAGGGACGCGGAGGAAGTGGTCGCCGACACCTTTGTCGCGTACTGGCGCACGGAGCGGTATGAGGACTCCGACGAGGGTACGCGCGCCCTGCTTGGTACGATCGCGCGCCACCTTGCCCTCAACCGAAAGGCGCAGCTGCGTCGGCGGGAGTCCGTGAACCTGCCCATGCCGGAGGACGCGGAAACGCTCGTTGCCGATGGCAGGGATACGGAATCCGCCGCTTTTGCCGCCGCGGACGCAGAGATGCTGGAAAACTGCATCCGTGCCCTGTGCGCGGAGGATCGCGATATCTTCCTGCGGAAATACTATAAGGAAGAGACCGTCGCGGAGATCGCGCGCGCGTACCGAAAGAAGCCGAAGGATATCGAGAACCGGCTATACCGGATACGCAAAACGATGCGGAAGATGTTGGAAACACAGTACGGAAAGGAGAATGTGTTATGAAGGACACGGAACGTACCAGAATCCTGCGGGAGAACTCTCCCCTATTGGACGCGTGCGCCGCTGTGTTTTTTGAGGATCACGCAGGAGACGACCTGCCGCGCGGCGCGGAGGATCGCGTACGCCGACGGGTACACGCCGCCCTCTCGGACACGACAAAACCGCGCCGCCACTTGCGCCTGTCCCGCCTGATCGCACCGGTCGCCGCCTGTGCCATGATCGCCGCAGCGGGGATCACCACGTACGCCGTCAATCCGACCGTGCAGCATACGGTGCAGAACGCGGTGACGACGGTGGTGGAGGCGGTGAAAGCCGTGTTCACGAAGGAGGAGCTCCTCGTCGATCCGTACGCGGAGACCATCGATGCCGCCGAGGTAAGCGATACGGTGACGGTGACAGTCGAAAAGCTGGTGCGCGACTGGGAAAAATCGCTTCTATACGTGCGTCTCCACCGGGACACGCCCTTTGACGGGGACATTTTGGTCTGCACGTCCCTCTCGGTCACGGACGCGGACGGCGCCGTTCTCTATCGCCGGGTCACGACGGATTTCACAAAAGCGGCCCTTGCCGGGGATGTGCTGTGCGCGCTGACGGAGGGACAATGCGACGTGGAGCTGCGCCTCCCGGTATCGTTCCCGTCGGGCGGGACCTACACACTCGCCATCGAGGGGCTGTGCACGATCACGGACGAGACGGTGCCGGGGGAGCCCGACAGTCTCCGGTTCGCGGTATCGGCGCCGTATTGTGACCGGGTGGAGGTCGCCTTTGATCTTGCCGCGCTGCCGGAGGAGGGACTGCCCGTGGCGCGCCTGTGCGAAAATCTTCCCTTTACCGTGGACGGCAGCGACTACATCCTCGTGCGGTGCGAAATGACGCCACTGTCGATGGAGCTTCTGCTCGCCGACACCTCCACGGATAGTAACGAGCCGGACACCGTGACGTACAACGGCTACACGTTCCGCACCCTCGAGCGGTTTCTGTATTTCCACGAGCCGTGGCTCTATCCGGAGGAGATGCGCGAAACGTATCCGGACACGAAATCCCGGCGCGAGGCATATCTCCACACCGACGAGGGGCAGGCGGCACGGCTGTCGATCCGGGACCATATCGCCGTGCTTCTCTATGAGACCACACACGGCACGCTCCACTACGCACACGGCAGCATCGCCTACGTCTACGAGGACGCGGAATACGACGGCGGCGCGGCGCTGCGGATACGCGCTGTCTTTGACGAGCCGTACAGCCCGACGGAGATACGCAGGCTCATCGTGCGCTGCGGTGGGGCAGATGTGGTGCTGTGGGAGAATGGGACGTAAATTTCATCACGCCCCCTTTACAACCGCCCCCTTTCATGCTATACTATCCTCAACCACATCACACAGGAGGCTACAGTATGTCCAAATCTACCGTATATTTCACAAAATCGCTGACGCCGGAATCCGTTGTTTCCCTGTACCGGCGGCTGGGGATCGCGCTGCCCGGGCGCGTGGCGGTGAAGGTGCACTCCGGCGAAGAGGGCAACCAGAACTATCTGCATCCGGCGTTCATGAAGCCGATGGTGGATGCGGTGTCCGGCACGATCGTGGAGTGCAACACGGCGTACGGCGGCGCGCGTAACACGACGGAAAAGCACCGGGCGCTGCTCAAGAACCATGGCTGGTCGGAGGTATTCCCGGTCGATCTCCTCGACGCGGAGGGTCCGGACGCGGTGCTGCCGGTGAAAAACGGCAAGGTGCTCCATGAAAACTACGTCGGCAAGAACCTGCTCACCTACGATTCCCTGCTCGTGCTGTCCCACTTCAAGGGGCACCCGATGGGTGGCTACGGCGGCGCGCTGAAGCAGCTGTCGATCGGCTGCGCGTCCTCGGACGGCAAGGTGTGGATCCACTCCGGCGGCACGTGGAAAACGCAGGACGGTCTCTGGAGCCACACATGCGAGCAGGACACGTTCCTCGCGGCAATGGCGGATGCGGCAAGCTCCGTCACCGATCTGTTCGCGGGCAAGGCGGCGTACGTGAACATGGTGTGCAATCTCTCCGTGGACTGCGACTGCTGCGCGGTAGCGGAGGATCCCTGCATGCGCGACATCGGCATTCTCGCCTCCACCGACCCGGTTGCCCTCGACCGCGCCTGCCTCGATCTCATCGAAAGCTCCGACGATCCCGGCCGCGACCACTTTATGGAACGCGTCAACTCCCGCCACGGTCAGCTCACGATCGACTTTGCCGCCGAACTGGGAATTGGCTCGGTCGAATATAATTTAGTAAACGTAGACTGATCGGATGGGGAACGCGGGGGGATACGCGGCTTCTTGTGAAGATGGAAGAATGCGGTAGCATTCTCCCAGCCTGGCAAGAACTTTTATTAGGGATGGGTATGGATATAGTTTGTGCAAGTCCGATTGCTCACCAATTTTGCTCCGTCCAAATCATCAGAAAATCGTCCGCGAGCGGCTCACGTGAGTTTAGCTGAGCCAATGCAATTGGCTTCCTAAACTCCCGCATCCGCACACTACGGCGAGGTACTGCGGTCGATAGGTTGCTATGGTTTTTGACCTTTGCAGCTTTGTAATGCAGTGCACTTCTCACTCCTCACTGAAAAAAGCGTCTCTTTTTTTGGAGAAACGCTTTTTTTCTGTTAAAACTGTATGTCCGCCCAGACCGGCAGGTGGTCGCTGGCGGATTCCGGTCCGATTCCGTGACGGCGCAGGGACACCTTGTCGTTCAGGAAAATATAGTCGATGCGGATGTGTGGGCGATCGGTCGGGAACGTGCATTTTTGAAAATCGCCGACGGAACGGTAATCGCGCCGCAGCCGCCACAGAATCCCCTCGTCCGGCGTGGAATTGAAGTCGCCGAGCAGGACGGTCGGATTTGTCTCCGTTTCCAGCAATTTCCGGCAGAGCGCGGCGGCGTTTTCTCTCTCCGACAGCGACAGTCCGAAATGCGTGGCAAGCACGGTCAGGTGCTTATCCCCGGCGAAATCAAACGTGCAGCGCAGGACGGAACGGCTCTCCACGCCGGCAGGCACCTTGCCGTCCACGATGGGATCCGGGATCGGGATCACCTCGGAGGTCGCGATCGGATAACGGGAGACCAGCCCATTGCCGTACGGCTCCGTGCCGCCGACGTAAATCGAGCGCCCGAATACGTGGTGATAGCCGAGGTACCCGCCGATCGCGTCCGCCTGCGCCGTGTATCCCGCCGTCAGACCCGCGCCGCGCACCTCGTTCAACCCGCAGATGTCCGCGCCGATGTGCCGGATCGTCCCTGCCGTTTTCGCGAGATCGATCACCTCCCCCTGCTTTGCAAGATGCAGCGCGTAGTCCATCCCGTGCAGGATGTTGTAGGTCATAATGCGAAGCTCCATATCATTGTCCTTTCTATAGCGATAATAGGTTTTTCGCGGGGAGAACTTTTTGAAAAAAGTCCTCCCCGCACCCCTCTCAAAAACTTTTGTACAATAGATGATACCTTACAGAACAGCAGGAAACCAAGAGGAACAGATCAACATCCAAAGCAGCCAGAAAACCAAATGCCAAAGCCATTAATGAACGACAGCAATCGCAAACCGTAGAGTGCGGATGACGGAGTTTAGCAAGCCAATTGCATTGGCTCAGCTAAACTCACGTCAGCCGCTCGCGAACAGTCTCCATCGGGCCAAGGACGGAACCAACTTGATGAGCAGTCGGACTTGCACAAACAAAATCCATCACCAATCCCTCATAAAAGTTCTTACCAGGCTGGGAGAATGCTACCGCATTCTTCCATCTTCACAAGAAGCCGCGTTCCCCTCGTTCCCCTATTCCACAGTCATAAGGTAACAATAGCCGTCTCGCCGTAGGAGCAGACCGCGAGAACCGCGCCGCCTGCGTCTGTGACGGTGCATTTGCCGCCGCGGCAGTCGATGGAGAATACGCCGCCGTGGGCGTGGATGTGCGACAGCGTCAGATGATCGAGGGCGGATGGAATGTGCGGCGTCACCGAGAACCGGCGGAACCCGAGCGGCTCGATGCCCAGCATTCCCTCCACGAAAATCTTGCAGTACAGCGCGGATTCCCCGGACAGGTGCCGCTTTCCGCCTTCCGGATACGCTTCCACGGGATACGGCACCCGCTCGCCGAGCAGCCGGTTCTCACTGTACGCGCGCAGCACCCGGAACGCCTCGTCCATGTGTCCCGCCGCAAACAGACCGCGCACCGCGTACAGCATGGAGCGATCCCACATCGTCTCGTTTGCTTCAGAGGTCAGCATCCCGTCCGCGCGCAGCAGATACGACGAGGTCAGCGCCGCCGCCGTACCGTCCGCCCGGTCGAAAATGCGCATGCACAGCGGCATACAGATCCACGACCGCAGCTCGTCCAGTCCCTCGTGATAGCGGTACGTCTCCATCCCATGGATGCTTGCGCCGAATACCCGCTCGATCGCCTGATGCAGCGCCGCCGCCTCTGTCCGACAAAGTGCCGCCGTCTCGGAGTCGCCCAGCTCCTCCGCCAGAATCGCGCAGTACAGCAGCCCGCTGTGACAGAGTGAGGACGTGTTCAGATTCGTCGCACCGTGCGAGAACCGTCCCTCCAGCTCGTCCGCGTCCGACGCGATCACGCCGTCCGCGGTCTTTTGGCGCAGACAGTATGCGAGGCACCACCGGATCGCCGGATAGAACGCGCGCGCCGTCTCGGGATCGCCGCAGGTCAGGAAAAACCGGCTCGCACCGTAGAGATACATCGCGGCGTCCCCACGATCTCCCGCGCCGTTCCAATAGTCCAGTCCCTCCGCGATCACGGACGACGGAATCGGCGCGTAGCTGTCGCTCATGAACGGAATATACATTTTGTACGCGTTGCGGCTGGCGTCGAGCAGTGCTTCGTCCCCGGTGTACGCGAAATACGGTCCCGCGTATTCCACCTCATCGTTGCACCACGTCGCCGCGTAGTAGTTGTAGCCGCCGGGGGAATGGAGCTTCCCGTACCGCGTGTCGAATACGGATTCTCCCGCGCGCACCTTGGCAAACGTGAACAGCGTATCCAGCACCGCGTCTCCGGTGTCGATCGCCATCGGCTCGGTCAGCGCACGGATCCGGGCAAGACGCGCGGCAAGCTCGCAGTCGGCATGGCACTCCGGCGTTTCCTCATGCGCGACCCTGCCGGAAAACTGCACGACGATCCGCGTTACATCGCCCGGCGCCATCGTGATCGTACCGGGGAAATCGTGCGTGATCTCGGCGACGTTTACCCCCATCGGACCCATTTCCTCCGCGACGGTGCGCCTGGCGGGCGTATCTGTGGACAGCGTGACGTTTCCTGCACCGTCGTTTGTGATCCGCAGCACCTCAAAGCACGCGCGCGCCGTCGACGCCGGATAGCACGTACGGTGGATCTGCAGCGGTCCCGCGACCGAGGTGATGTGCAGAATCCCGTCTATGCGGAACTGCACCGGTGTCTCGACAAGTGCTGTGCCGTCGCAGTACAGGGCGATCCCCGCCGGCATATCCATCTGCCACGACGCGTGCGTATTGTTCGGACGCGCCCGCAGCGTCGGGAACACGGGATGGTGCGTCAGAAGAAGCGTACCGTCCTCACGCTTTCCGTATTTTACGGTATCCGAGCAGCCAAAGCCCGCCATTTCAAGATCATCGGTATGGCAGTCCTTCGGCGTCCATGTGATCGCTTTACTGGATAGGTTCCATCTCATATTCTGTGAGTCCTTTCTTGTTTAATGTATATTCAGCGGGATTCGCGGGGGAGGGTACTTTTTGAAAAAAGCACTCTCCCCCGCACCCCCACCCTCAAAAACTTTTATAAAAAAGGGGTGCACGGAGAACTTTTTGTTCTCAAAATCCAATCGAGCGCACGCTTTTTTTGGTGTTTTTTCCGCATTTATCATTTCTCGTCTTTGAGCAGGCGCAGCTCGCCGATGGTGATGGGCAGCGCCAACGCGAACGAGAGCACGTCGGCTACCGGCTGGGACAGGATGAGCCCGTTCAGGTCAAACAGAGCGGGCAGGACGAGGACGGCGGGGATAAACATCAGTCCCTGCCTTGCCATAGCGAGCAGCGACGCTTTGCCGACCTTGCCGATGGTCTGGGTCATCATATTGGACATGATCACCAGCGCGGACAGCGGGAACGCGACGCACTGGCAGCGCAGCGCGAAGGTGCCGATCTCGATCACCGTGGGGTCGGATTTCTGGAACAGTCCGACAATCTGCCCGGAGAGCGCGAAGACGGCAACGGCGAGTACAACCAGAAAGATGGTGGCGTATTTGACGCAGAAGAGGTACGCACGCTTCACTCTGCCGTAGAGATGCGCACCGTAATTGAAGCCGCAAACCGGCTGGAAGCCCTGTCCGAACCCGATCACGGCGGAGGAGGCGAACATCATGATGCGCGAAACGATGCTGATCGCGGCAATGGCGGCGTCCCCGTAGCCCTTCGCGACGGTATTGAGAACGATGGTGGACACGCTGTTCAGTCCCTGGCGGCAAAGCGAGGGAGTACCGCCGTTTATGATATTTTTGAGATAATGCGCGTTCGGCTTGTAGTTGCGAAAGTGGATCTTCAGGCTGTCGCTGCACTGCACGCCGATAAACAGGAGCACAAAGCTGACAAACTGGCTGAGAATGGTGGCAAACGCGGCGCCGGTCACGCCCATGTCCAGTCCAAAGATGAAAAGCGGGTCCAGCGCGAGGTTGAGCACACCGCCTGCGGTCAGCCCGATCATGGCAAAAAAGGCGTTTGACTGGAAACGGAGCTGATTGTTGAGCACCAGAGAAGCGCACATATACGGCGCGCCGATGAGGATCACACGCAGATAATCAACGGCATAGGGCAGGATGGTATCCGTAGAGCCGAGGAGCCTGGCAAGCGGACGGAGGAAGCAAAGACCGGCGGCAAGGATGACAAGCCCGGCGATAAAGGAGGAGAAAAAGCCGGTCGCCGCCATCTCCTCCGCGCCCTTTACGTTCTTTTTGCCCAGCTCGCGGGATATGTAGTTGCCGGAGCCATGCCCGAAGAAAAAGCCTACTGCCTGGATGATCGCCATGAGGGAAAACGCCACGCCAACCGCCCCGGTCGCGCTGGTATTCTCCAGCTTCGCGATAAAAAATGTATCCGCCATATTGTAAAAGCTCGTGATGAGCATACTGACGATGGTAGGCGCGGCAAGCTGGCAGATGAGCTTTTCCGGCGGCTCCGTCGTCATACGGCGCTGTTTTTCCGCCTGTTGTTTTTCTGCATCGGTTTCTGTGATATGCGGCATAAGTACTCCTTTGTTCTCCCGTGACCTGTCCTGGGGCCTTTTTCTCGGACGTTCGTCCGAGGGTCTTGAATATGCAGCTTTCCGCTGCGGGGATTGTATCGGACGTTTGTCCGATGTCCTGTATATGCAACGGCTCGGTGCGGTTGTTTCTGGTTTTCTCGTTTATTTGGCTGGGATTCTGTTTATGCAACTGTACCGTTGCGACAGCCGCAGATCTTCGCGGGGGCGGTCAGAGAGAAAGGGTCACTATCACTAACGTGATAGTGCGGATTAGCGAATCTCTCCCTATCTCTCCGACACCTCTCAACGGAACCACGCTTGCGTGGTTCCGGGGTGTTAGGGTGGAGTCCCGAGGATGCGTTCTTTGGTGCCCCCGCAAGGAGCAATAAAATCTACACGCACGATGTGGTATTCCTCATTGGTGAAACCAATACATACGTCCCAAGCAAAAACGCAGCTTTCCTTATAAAAAAGCCAAGCGACGCAGTCAAATCAAGTAAAAGCAAGCCCGCAGGTCAGATTCCCAAACAAGTTTGGGACCGGGATACATCCCGGGAAAGAGCGCGCACGAGGCAAGCCTCGTACTAATTATGCCACATTTCCCCACAAATTGCAACCCAATTTCCGCAATATGTCATATTGCACAAAATGCGCTGTGACTTTTCGGCGATTTTGTCGACAGAAAATTCCGCAAACCCCTTGACAATTGAGCGTGCTTTCAAGTATAATAGTACCAGAACGATTGAATGCGTTTTCAAATGAAAGGACTTACAACTATGAGAAAAGAGTATATCTTAGAAAACCTTGACTGCCCGAACTGCGCCGCAAAAATCGAGCGCACCGTTGCCGCCATCGACGGCGTACAGGCCTGCACCGTCAGCTTCCTGACCACCAAGCTGGTTCTCGAAGCCGAGGAAGCCGACATTCCCGCAATCGAAAAGGCAGCCAAAAAGCAGATCCGCCGCATCGAGCCGGACACAAATCTCGTCGCCTGCTGAGGGGAACGGGGAACGCGGGGATACGGTCGCTTATAAACCAATGAATCCAGGGATTCATTGCGCTCCGCAAAACTTTTGTGAAAAGGGGACTGGATATCGTTTGTGCAAGTCGGAAACAAAGCTTGGCTGAAATCAGTTTGGTATCACGCTGGATAGTTGCGAATACTGCCTATCGTAAGGGGTAGTATGGCTTTACCGCTTGTAGTAGTCGATGAACGTTCCTAACGGCACGAACCGTCCAGTTCCTCACAGACCTGCACAGACACCTACCTATTTATATATAGTTTTTTGGAAAGGGGCGCGGGGAAGACTTTTTTCCAAAAAAAGTTTTTCCCGCATCATCATCCCACAAGAAAGAGGCATACTATGCGGAAGAAATGGATGTATTGGGGCTGCGGAGCGGGGATCTTCGCGGTCGGATTTGCCCTGGAGCGGTTGGCTGGCGAAAGATTCAGCGTACTTTGGTGGATCGGCACCGCGCTGCTTGCGGCTTCGTATCTCACAGTCGGCTGGAAGGTGCTGTGGAAGGCACTGCGGAACATCCTGCACGGACAAATCTTTGACGAAAATTTTCTCATGACGATTGCCTCGGTGGGTGCGATCTGCATCGGCGAGGTGGAGGAAGCAGCGGCGGTCATGCTGTTCTACCAGCTGGGCGAGCTGTTCGAGGACATGGCGGTGCGCAAATCCCGCGGCTCGCTGAAGGAGCTGATGGCGCTCTGTCCGGACGTGGCGCACGTGATGGAGGACGGCAGCGTCACCGACTACTATCCCGATAAGGTACCGGTGGACAGCGTGATCCTCGTACAGCCGGGAGAGAAAATCCCGCTCGACGGCGTGGTTATGACCGGATCGTCGTCCGTGAACACCGCCGCACTGACCGGCGAGAGCATGCCGCAGCCCGTGGACGTGGGTTCGGAGGTCATGAGCGGTTCCGTGAACGAAAGCGGCGCGCTCACAATCCGGGTGACTAAGCCGTACGGGGAATCGACGGTCGCGAAGATTCTGGAGATGGTGGAGAACGCGTCGTCCTCCAAGGCGTCGCCGGAGCGGTTTATCTCGAAATTCGCCGCCGTCTATACCCCCGTGGTCGTCCTCGGCGCCGTGGTGCTGGCGATTCTGCCGCCGGTGCTCGGTTTCGGCGCGTTCACGGATTGGCTCTACCGGGCGCTGAACTTCCTCGTTGTGTCCTGCCCGTGCGCGCTGGTGATCTCGGTGCCGCTGTCCTACTTCTGCTCGATCGGCGCAGCGTCGCGTAAAGGCGTGCTCGTCAAGGGCGGCGTATACATGGAGCGGCTCGCGAACGTCAGCACCGCCGTATTCGACAAGACCGGCACGCTGACCGAGGGCAAATTCACGGTGCGCTCCCTCCATCCCGTCGCAGGGGTAACGGAAGAGACACTGCTCACCATTGCCGCACGGACGGAATCCCTCTCGAACCACCCGATCGCGCAATCGATCCGCGCCGCGTATGAAGCAAGGCTCGGTGCGCTGCCCACAGAGGTTCCGGAAACGACCGAGACGGCGGGACACGGCATCGCGGCGGTGCTCGATGGAAAAACCGCGGTCGCCGGGAACGAAAAATCGATGACGGCGGCGGGACTTCCTTCTCCCGCACCGGCGGAAACGGCATATACCGCCGTCCACGTGGCGTATGACGGACACTATCTCGGCTGGATCGAGCTGGCGGACCGTCCGAAAGAGAACGCGGCGGAGGCAATCCGTGCGCTCAAAGCGGAGGGTGTGACGAAAGCCGTCATGCTCACCGGAGACAGACAGAGCGTCGGCGACGCGGTGGGCGGTGAGATCGGACTGGACGAGGTGCACGGCGGACTCCTGCCGGACGACAAGGTGCGCGCGTTCCAGAAGCTGCGCGAAGCATCGACCGGCAATACCATGTACACCGGAGACGGTATCAACGACGCGCCGGTGCTCGCAATGGCGGATATTGGCGTGGCGATGGGCGGTATCGGCTCGGACGCCGCGATGGAAGCCGCCGACATGGTGATTCTGACGGACGATCTCGCCAGACTGCCGGAGGTGATCCGGCTCGCGAAAAAGACGATGCGGCTCGTCAAGGAAAACATCACGTTCGCGCTGCTCGTCAAGGCATTGATCCTCGTGCTGTCCGCCATCGGCTACGGCAACCTGTGGCTCGCCGTATTCGCCGACGTCGGCGTGTCCGTGATCTGCATCATGAACGCGCTGCGGGCGAAATAAGAGGAATCGGAATAAAAATGTCCCCCGGGGTCTTGGATGCGCGAGATCCCGGGGGATTTTTTATGGTTACTGAAATGCCTGCTATTCGTTCTGGCGGTAGGCGCGGGGAGACTGTCCGTATGCGCGTTTGAAGAGCTTGGAGAAATAGAACGGATCCGGATAGCCTACGCTTTCCCCGATCTCACGTACGGAGAGATCCGTACAGAGGAGCAGCCGTACCGCATGGGACAGCCGGTATTCCATCAGGTAGCGCATAGGAGGCACGCCGAATGCCTGTCGGAACTTCACAAACAGGCTCGACTCCGACTGCATCGCAAGCTGCGCCAAATGTGACGCTGTGATATCCTCCCGGTAATGGTTTTCCAGATACTGGAGTACCGTATACATGGCGGCATTTCTTTCCGCATCCACCTGCGGCTCAGACAACGCGGCAAGAGACTCCATCATACCATACGCGGCGCTGTACTGTCCGTATACGGTCTGTGCAGCAAACACCGCGTCCATCCACTGCGACAGCCCGGCAGCCGCCTCTCCGGTGACCACCTGCGGGAACCGATAATAGCGGTCAAAGGGAACAAGCTCGTTCAGCACAGCGTCCAGAAAAACCCAGCGCGCTGCCATCTTCCCCGTACGCAGATCCATATGGTGGACGATCGTCTGCCGCACATGGGACGGCGCGATAAAAAATCCGCCGCAGCCTGTATACGTCTCCGCGTTGTCGTTCAACCGGATCGAGTATTCCCCCTCCGTCGCCTGTACGATGGACAGATACGGCAGCATCTTCCGGTGGCAGTCTCCCTCCGCGTAATTGTCGGTAAAGCCATTGTGGATCAGGTGGCGGATCTGTACCGTTCGGATTTCCATGGTTCTCTCCTGTTTTTACACTGTTTTGGAGTATTGTACATCTTTTTTGTACAAATGTCAATAGACAGAACCTGCTGCATCCAGTATGATATTCTTATACGAAAAAATCGAATATGGACATTTGTCGCATAATACACGAGATGAAAAGGGGATTTTCATGAAAAAGAAATGGATCGCACTTCTTACCGCCGCGCTGCTCCTCGCCGGCTGTCAGACAGTGCCGGACAAAACAGCGAACGACTCTGTCGGAAACGACACGGAGCCGCACACCGAAACGGAAACCGAGACGGAAACGCCGTCCGTCCTTGAAAAGATCCCACAGGCGGATTACGACGACTACACCTTCCATTATCTCACCGAAAGCTGGACGGGCACCGTCGCCGACCGGTTTTTGCGGGAATTGCAGTCGGAGGAGGTCACAGGCGAACCCATCAACGACGCCGTCTACGCGCGCAATCAATTCTTGGCGGATCGGCTGCATATCCGGATCACGGCGCAGGATGCCGACAACGTATCGCAGTCCGTTCTTGGATCCGTCCGTTCCGGCGAGGATCTCTATCAGCTGGTCGGCGCGTATAAATTCAATACCACCTCGCTGCTCTCCCAGCATGCCATCCGGGACTGGAACGCGCTCGACATCGATTTTGACGCGGACTGGTGGAGCCGGGAAGCCGTAAACAAACTGAGCATCTGCGGCAAGCAATATTTCATGAGCGGCAGCATCCTCATGAGCGAGATCGACGACACACTGGCAATGGCGTTCAACAAGGACATCCAGAACGAATACAAGTTAGACGACGTATACACCCTTGTGGAAAGTGGAAAATGGACCGTGGACGCGATGAAAACGATGGTGGAGCAGGTTTCAAACGACCTGAACGGCGACGGCAGGATGGAGCTTGGCGTCGATCTGCTCGGCTACGCGCAGGACAGCAATTCCATGACCACCAACTGGGCGTTCTCCCTCGATCTGCTCCATGGCGCTGTCACGGAGGAAAACACCTACGAATGGAACATAGACACGGATCGGATCCAGACCGCGCTGGAAAAGGTCAACGCGATGATGGCGCTGGCGAACACGGATCTCGGCACAGATTACTACACGGGCCTGGACATTTTCGCCGAGGGAAAGCTGTATTTCTACTCCATTATTTTGAGTGCCCTCGAAATCGTACGCGATATGGAGGACGATTTCGGGATCGCGCCGTATCCGAAGCTCGACGAAGCGCAGGCACAGTATTACAACCATGTCGGCAACATGTCCCCGATCCTGTCGCTGCCCATCACGAACACCTCCGACGACGAACGCACTGCCGCGATCCTTACCGCCCTTGCTATCTCCTCCTACGACTACGTGCGCCCCGTCTACTTCGATTCCGTGCTGAAGGGCAAGCTCTCCCGCGATCCGCAGACCCGTGTGATGCTCGACATCGTACAGCAAAGCGCCACCTACGATCTCCCCTACGTCCTCGGTCCCTCTCTCGCCGGAACGGTAAACGGACTGATGCAGAAAAACAGCAGTGATTTTGCTTCTGCATGGAAATCCGCCGAAAAGAGCATGACAACAAGCATCAATAAATTCCTGCAAAGCATTACAGAGAAGTAATCCCACGCCAAAACAGAACATCCGTCAATGAAAAATCCCCCCATACCGGAAAACCAGTACCGAGGGGATTTTCGTCTATTTCCATTTTCTCCCGTCACGCCGTAACGATCCCGGCGGCTTCGCGGAATTCGGGGAGACGGGCGGCTTCCTCGCGCATCTTATATTTGAGGATCTTCCCGGCAGCGTTCATCGGGAACTCGTTCACGAACGTCACGTAGCGCGGCACCTTATGCTTTGCCATATGCGTCATGACGTACTCCTTGATCTCGTCCGCGGTGACCGTTTCACCCGGCTTCGGGATAACGCACGCCATGATCTCCTCGCCGTACTGCTTATCCGGCACGCCGATGACCTGCACGTCCTGCACCTTCGGATGCGTATAGATGAAGTCCTCGATCTCCTTCGGGTAGATGTTCTCGCCGCCGCGGATGATCATGTCCTTGATCCGTCCGGTGATCTTATAATACCCGTTCGGCAGACGGCGCGCGAGGTCGCCTGTATGGAGCCAGCCGTCCCGGTCGATGGCAGCCGCGGTCGCCTGCGGCATTTTGTAGTAGCCCTTCATGATGTTGTAGCCGCGCGCCACAAATTCGCCGTCGCAGTTGTCGGGCAGATCCGCGCCCGTTTCGGGATCGACGATCTTGCACTCTACGCCGAAGATCGCGCCGCCGACGGTATTCACGCGGTCCTCGATGGAGTCCGTGGTCTTGGACATCGTGGTCGCGGGGGACGCCTCGGTCTGCCCGTAGGTGATGCAGATCTCGGACATATGCATTTTCTCGATGACCTCCCGCATGACCTGGATCGGACACGGGGAGCCTGCCATGATCCCGGTGCGCATATGGGAGAAGTCCGTTTTCGCGAAATCCTTATGGCCGAGCATGGCGATGAACATCGTCGGCACGCCGTGGAACGCGGTGATTTTCTCACGGGTGATGCAGTCCAGTCCCTTTGACGGCGAAAAGGCGGGAATCGGGGACATGGTGGTGCCGTGGGTGACGGACGCCGTCATTGCCAGCACCATACCGAAGCAGTGGAACATCGGCACCTGGATCATCATGCGGTCTGCGGTGGACAGATCCATGCAGTCGCCGATCGCCTTGCCGTTGTTGACGACGTTGTAGTGCGTGAGCATGACGCCCTTGGGGAATCCCGTGGTGCCGGAGGTATACTGCATATTGCACACGTCGTGCTTATTGATCATGGCGGCGCGGCGGTACACGGCCTCGACGGGCGTTCTTTCGGCATAGGACAGCGCGTCGTCCCAGGTCAGGCAGCCGGGTACGCGGGATTCGACGGTGATGACGTTGCGCAGGAAGGGGAGGCGGCGGCTGTGGAGGGGCTTGCCGGTCTCCAGCGTGGCAAGCTCGGGACACAGCTCCTGTATGATACCGATATAATCGGAGTCCTTATAGCCGTCGATCATGACGAGGGTGTGGGTATCGGACTGGCGGAGGAGGTATTCCGCCTCGTGGATCTTGTACGCGGTATTGACGGTGACAAGGACCGCGCCGATCTTGACCGCTGCCCAGAACGTGATATACCACGCGGGGACGTTGGTCGCCCAGACCGCCACGTGGTCGCCCTGCTTGACGCCGAGGGAGATCAGCGCTCTGGCGAAGGTATCGACGTCGTCGCGGAACTGGGGATAGGTGCGGGTATAGTCGAGGGTGGTGTAGCGGAAGGCGTACTGATCGGGGAATTCCTCGCAGATCCTGTCGAGCACCTGCGGGAAGGTGAGATCGATGAGCTTTTCCTTTTCCCAGATATACTTACCGTCTCCGCGGCGCGAGGTCTGGAGCCGTTCGGGCTGATCCCCGTCGTCGAGGAACTGGCTCATATAGTGCGCGAACTGCGGGAATACGATGCCCGCGTCGGACAGCTCCGGCGAATACTGCTTGAGCCACTCGAGGGAGATATAGCCCTCGTAATTGACGCTGCGCAGCGCGTTCATGAACTGCTCGATGGGAAGATCGCCCTCGCCCAGGATGCGGTAATGGACGCCGGAGCCGTCCTTCACGGAGTCCTTGATGTGGATATGCTTGATATACGCGCCGAGATTGCGGATGGTGGTTTCGGGATCCTCGCTGTGGTAGCGGTAGGGATGGTGGAGGTCCCACAGGGCGGCCACGTTGTCGCTGCCGATGGACGCAAGCGTATCCGCGAGCCGCCTGGTATCGCAGTAGACGCCGTTTGTCTCGATGAGGAGGGTGACGCCGGCGTCCTCCGCGTCCCGTGCGAGGATCCGCATGGCGGAGATCACGTTCTCGTCGTCGAAATCCGTGGTCGGCTCCGCGGTGGGATCACCCAGCACACGGATATACGGGGTTCCGAGTGCCGCCGCGACGCGGATATACTCCCGCAGCTCCGCGATGTTCTCCGCGTGGTGCGCCGGATCGCGCAGCGAACAGCCGGAGGACAGGCAGCAGATCTCCAGATGCAGCCTTTGCAGCTCCGCGCGGGTCCTTGCGAGATTCTCGGTCCGGAACGGGCTTGCGTGTACGGTAAAATTGCTCTCGGCAATGTCGCCGCCCAGTCCGCGCATCTCGATTCCGCGGAAACCAAAGTCCTTCGCCATCGAATAAATATCCGCCCACGAAAAATCCGGGCAGCCCAGGGTGGAAAACGCCAGCTTCATATATATGCACTCCTTTTGCATGATTATTTATATGGTGGGAGACGAGGGAACGGGGGGAGACGCGGTCAGAACCTTTTTTTCGAAAAAGGTTCCGACACCTCCAAAAAACTTTATGAAAAAAGGGGGTGGAATTTTTGTTTGTGCAATTCCGGGGGGCTTTTTCAACAAAAAAGCCCGCGTCTTCTGAAACGGATTTTTCTCCGTCAGAGACGAGGGCGAACGATGCTGCTCCCGCGGTACCACTCTGTTTGACGCGCGACGCGTCCTCTCATCGGCACAGTCATGCCTTTCCCGGATAACGGTGGGGGGGCCGTCCGTGCCTACTGGAAACGCGGTCCTCCGGGGTGGGGGAGTGCGCTTTGTTCGGGCGGCTGCTGAGGGGTGAGTGCCATGATGTCCGCCGCTGTCTCGCACCAACGACAGCTCTCTGCGGGTCGGACGGATCATAGGGTTTCCCCTGTCAATGCATTTAGGAGGTCTCTGATTTAAGGTTATTTTTGCAATAAAAGCCCTTATATTTTAGCCTTTTATCGCAAAAATCCGATTGATTCAGAGGTTCCTTAGATATGGGTAGTATACCACAAAGGGGCGTGGTTGTCAATAGGGCAAGATGTATAAAGATGTACCGGGGTCATGCCGGGATCCTTTGGCGGATGGATGAATAGATATACGCAGAGGGATCATTCCTCGCCGCGATAGTATTTGCGGTAGGCTCTGGGGGTGGTTCCGGTATATTTCTGGAACACGGCGGAGAAATAGCTGCTGTCGCAGAAGGAGAGGGAATGCGCGATCTCGGTCACGGAGAGGGTGGTATCGCGGAGATATTCGGCGGCGCGGCGGATGCGGGTCTCGCAGATATAGCTATGGAGCGTTTTCCCGGTCGCCTGCCGGACGAGACGATTGATATGGTTGGGGTGATAATGGAAGCGGTCTGCCAGCTCCTCTCTGGTCAGCGGCTCACCGCAGTGGGCATTGATATACGCAAGGAGGTCGCCAATGGGGGAATCCGCGTCTGGGACAGCCATTTTCGCGCGATAGAGGGAGACTATGATCTCGGCAAGGAGGGCGCGGGTCCGGACCGTGTAGCCGATGCGCCGTTCCTCATACTCCTTCCACAGGGTCATGGCGGTGGCGAGAAGCGCGGGCTGGCTGTCCACGACGAAGAGGGAATCGAACACGTCCGTATCGGAGAAGCGCACCGGTGTCCCCATATACCGTTCGTCATACGCGTCGCCGACGAGAATATCGGTATAGGGCGCGTCCTCATAGCGGTAGGGGAAGAAATCGAAGCAGATCTGGCGGACGATGAATTTGGAGCGGAAGACGGTGGTATAGGGGTGATGGGGCGGCATATAGAGCGCACCGCCCGCGCCCAGGGTATATTCCACGCCGTCCACGAAAAAGGCAGCTTCCCCGGAGAGGGCGACCAGGATCCGTGCGGTATACGACTGCTTGCGCTGCTGGTTCAGGGGGTCCTGCGGCATGCAGGTCGCCGTAAAAATACCCTTGATATCCGGATAAATATCCGCGAATCGCGCATCTCCCATCCCATTTGCCTCCCTTGCTCTGTATGCCACAGGACACGCTCCGGACCGCCTCAGATTTCGCGAAAAAAAGCGCCGACACATGGTTTTTTCGCGCAGACTCCGCCGTAGACTGTGTTTTCCTGAATGTTCGTTTTTCAGGGTTTTTTCGCCCGAATTTTATAGTGTACGGACCGATTCACGCGTATACTATAGATACTGATATTTGTGCATATTCCACCGGATGGCGCGCGAACCTTCCATCAGATACAGTATATCACACAGCCCCGCCTTTGGCAAGAGCAGACGCGCATTTTTCCCGGATTTCTTTCGATGATGACAATCGTCACTGAAAAGATGTGCGTTTTTTCGTGTGGAAATGCAGTGAAAGGAACTGTGTATTATGAAAAACCGTCAGACCACGCTCTCCCTGCTCCTCGCCCTTCTTCTCACATCGCCGCTTGTCTCCTGTTCCGCGGGAAACGAGGTTCCGCCCTCCGCGGACAATGCCCAGACGACCATGGAGCAGACCGTGGAGGAGACCGAAACGGAGCCTGTCTACACCCTGCCCGACTATGACTGCGGCGGCGGCGATCTCATGGTCCTCACGAAGATGGAGGGAACCGAATCCGGTCGCTGGACGACGCACGACGTATACGCGGAGGAGCTGACCGGAGAAGCCATCAACGACGCCGTATACAACCGCAACATCGCGCTGCAGGACAAGTACCATTGCGTGATCCGGCAGGAGCGGATGAAGATGGACGCCATGCCCTCCGGGATCGCGAAATTCATCCTGGCGGGGGACGCGACCTACGACATCATCATGCCGAACATCACCTCCGCCGCCGCGTTGTCGAAGGACGGGAACCTCTACGAGCTGCAGGATCGCCTGGAGCTGACACGCCCCTGGTGGAACGCGCAGTTTACCAAGGATACGGAGATCGGCGGGAAGAATTATTTCGTAAACGGCGACATCAGCGAAACCTTCATGCGCGCCACCTACGCGATATTCTTCAACAAGGGGATCATCGCGGACAACAATCTGGAAAATCCGTACAGGCTGGTCGAGGACGGCAGATGGACGATGGACAAGGCGCGTGAGATGGGCGCGGTCTTCGCCTCCGACGTGGACGGCAACGGCAAGCGGGACGAGACGGTGGACCATTTCGGCTTCTTCGTGCTGTCGAATCAGGTCGAGGCGCTGTACACCTCCTCCGGCGAGAAGATCATCCGGCTCAGCGAGGACGGCAGCTTCTCGTTCCACGCGGGCGACGAGAGAAGTCTGCGCGTGCTGGAGTCCATCTACAGCCTGTACGCGGACAAGGACGTCGTGTGCAACGGCAAGACGGTGGAATCCGGGGAAACCATGTTCTCCGAGGACCGGCTGCTCTTCCTCATGGGCACGATGAACAACGTGGTCTCGATGCGCGAGATGGAGACGGATTTCGGGATCCTGCCCACACCGAAGGCGGACGAAGCGCAGGCGGAATACTACTCTTACATGAACACATGGGCGTCGAGCTGCGCCGCGATCCCGGTATCCTGCGCGGACATCGAGAAGTCGTCGATCCTCATGGAGGCGCTGGGCTGTTACTCCCGTGAATACTACACGCCCGCGTATTATGAGATCACCCTGAAGGGCAAATCCTCCCGCGATACGGAATCGCTCGGGATGCTCGATCTGATCTACGAGCGGCGCACGGCGGATCTCGGCAACCTGTTCAACATCGGGGGCGTTCTCTCCGGCGCGACCGACCTTGTGAACCGCGGCAAGAATTCCTTCACCTCCCTCATCGAATCGAAGGCCGCCGCCGTCGAAAAGGAGCTTGCGGAGCTGAACGATATGCTCGGATAAATCCCCCCTGGAAATATCCATTTTTCCCCCGTACGCGCGATCCGCGGCAAAAAAGCAGCGCGGTACGTTGTCCGTTTCGGATGGCGTACCGCGCTTTTTTCGCGCCTATATACTTTATTCCGCGTCCGTTTCCCATACGTGGTAGCCGCCGGTCACCTCGTGGGTCTCTCCGGCGAAGCGGACGACCGCGGTGACGTTTGCGGGCAGATCCACAAAGAGATACCGCCTGCCGTAGCGGACGGACCAGCGGACGGACAACTCCCCGCGCACCGTATCGACCACGCCATGGGCAGAGCGCAGCTCCTTCGGGAATACCGGGGCGATCTCCACCCTGCGATACCCCGGCTCAATCGGCCGGACGCCGCAGAGATACGCGTAGAACACATAGCCGACCGCGCCGTACATCGGATGGTTGTGCGAGTTCATGCCCGGCGCCTTCTTCAGCTCAAACCGCTCCCACACCGTCGTCGCCTCGTTCTGGATCATGAAGCCGTAGGACGGGTATTCCTCCCGGGTCAGCACGCGCCACGCCTCCTCCGTATAGCCATAGGTGAACAGCGCGTCAAAGAGATACCGCGTGCTGAGATTGCCCGTGGTGATCGCGTAATCCCGTGCCACCAGATCGGCCGCCAGCACCGCCGCCGCCTTTTCGCGCACCTCCTCCGGCAGGATCCCCAGCCACAGCGAGAACGCCTGCGCCCCCTGCGACCCGCGCTCCACGATCCCCGTTTCCGGATCCAGCCACTTCGCCAGATACGCCGCACGCACCTTTTCGCCGAGCGCCCGGTACTTCTCCGCGTCCGCCGTCCGACCGAGCAGCTCCGCCATCTTTGTGAGAAGCCGACAGTTGAGGTAGGAGTAGCCCGTGGACATCAGCTTTCCGTCCGTGACCGCGCTCTGTGCCGCCTCGTCGGAGAGACAGGCGTACGCCGGACCCGCCCAGTCGCCGTAATAGCTGTAGTCCACGATGTAGTCTACGGAACGGTGCAGGAGGCAGTCCTCCCACGCCGCGAAGCCATCAAAGGACTCGGCGAGAATCGCCAGATTGCCCCGGTGCAGCCAGGTCTCGTATCCGGCGATCAGGTACGAGGAGCACACCGGATCCGCGGGTCTGCCGCCCCAGATGAACGGCGCCGTGCATGTGATCGCACCGTCGTCCGCCTTGGACTGTTCCGCGCGCAGATCCCGGATGAGCTTCGGGAACATGCGCGAAATGTCAAAGTTGTACGGCGTTTCCTCAAAGCGCACCGTCGCGTCGTTCATCCAGCCCATGCGCTCGTCCCGCTGCGGACAGTCGGTCAGAATGGAGTGCATGTTGTCCATCTCCGTCATGACCACCATGTCGTGGAGCTTTGTGACCAGCGCGTTTCCGCAGGAGAAATGGCTCGCCGTGCGCAGATCCGTACACCACAGCTCCGCCGTAATAGCGTCCCGGTCGAGGTAGTCCAGTCCCTCTACGGCGCAGTAGCGGAATCCATGGTACGTGAATGTCGGACAATAGACCGCGCCGTTTTCACGACCGGAGGCAATGTAGGTGTCCGTTTGTGCCGCGCCGCGCAGAGTGTCTCTGTAGAGCGTGCCGTCCTCGTTCAGCTCCTCCGCGTGACAAAGCGTGATCGTCTGTCCCGCGCGCAGTCCCTCCGGCAGCACCAGACGGCACACACCGGCAATGTTCTGCCCGAAATCCACGACAAACATGCCCGGCTTCGGCATCGTGATCTCGACAGGCGCGTAGTCCCGGATGTGGCAAATCGGCGGCAGCACCATCGGCACAAGCGCACCGCCGGGAGCAGCTGCGATATCCGCCTGCTTCATGCCCGAGGTGCCGTCCGCGGTGTTCCATTTCGGGTTCGCCAGTCTGGCGTCGTACGTTTCCCCGTTGTAGATCGTCGCCGACGTGACAGCACCCCGGTCGACCTGCCAGCGTCCGTCCGTCGCAATCGTCTCCATCGTGCCGTCCGCGTACCGGAACACGAGCAGCGCCCACAGCATCGGCTTGCCAAAGAACGCCGGGACCATGCCGTTCGGGAGCTTTCCGCCGCGCCAGCCCAGTCCGACCGCGACGCCGAGCACGTTCGTTCCCGGATGCAGCGTCATCGGCGTGAGTACATCCACCGTATACGCCACAAGCCGCGTGTAGTCCGTATGCGCCGGATCGAGCCGCGCGTCTGAGATGGGCGCACCGTTGATGGTCACGCTCTGGTAGCCGATGCCCGCGCAGTACAGGGTCGCCGAGGTCAGATCGTGCCGGACGGAAAACGCCCTGCGGAAATAGAGCGCCGCCGTGTCCTCCGCCGTGTAGGTTCCGTCCGTGATCCAGTCCGCGTGCGCGTTCTCCGGCAAAAGCCCGACGACGAACGACGCCCACGCCACCCCGGATTCCTCGCCGGCTTTGTTTTTCACCGATACCGTGACCTCCACCGGTACGCCGACCGGCAGCGCGTCCCCGGCATAGACAACGGACGATTCCGCGCTCTCTACCCAGCCCGTGCGCCAGTATTCCGCACCGTTCGCCGTCACCGCGATCGAGTACCCGGACAAAATCTGCCCGTCTCCCTCCGTGGACGAGATTGCCGCCCATCCGATCTCCGGCGTCATGGTATCCGTCGTCCGAAACCGCACGCTCTCCTTCGCCGCGGAGGTAATGTCCGCTCCGTCCAGCGTGATTTTCTGAATATGCAGCATAGGATTGTTCGTTTTGCGGGGGAAAACTATTTCGAGAAAAAGTTTTCCCCCGCGCCCCCTTTCAAAAAGCTTTGTAAAAACAGATATAAATAATGAGGAGTGAGGAGGGAACTGTATTGGTGAGCAGTCGGACTTGCACAAACTATATCCAAATCCATCCCTAAATAAAAGTTTTGTGGAGCTGGAACGAACAAGATCGTAACACGAACTTGTTCGTTCATTCAAAAGCGACCGTTCCCCTCGTGCCCCGCGTTCCCCTCGTTTCCCAGATACGTTATTCGTTGAATACCGCAATATCCGCAGCGATGCCGGATTCGATTTTGGCGGAGATTTTGGCGAAAGCGGAGGCGATATCCGCGTTGCCCTTGCCGATGTTCTGCTCAAGCGCGGAACGCATGTCGCCCCAGTTGTAGACGTAGCCGATCTCGAAGCGGCCGGAGTCGAGGATGGTATCCAGGGACGCTACGCTCGCCTCGTCGCGCACCAGCTTGGAGCCGAGCACCACGTCGTAGTACATGCCGCGCACCGTGCGGTTCGATTCGGCAGCCAGGTTTTCGAGCACCACACCGGTCCTGTCCGCGTCGGAGACCGTCACCGGCACGCAAAGCCCGATCGCGCCGTGATAGACCGGGGACACGTATTCCGCGCCCTCATCCGCTTTCGGCAGCACCACGATCCCGAATTCGCTCTCCATGTCGCGCAGCTCCGGCAGCGTCCCCAGCACCTCCATCATGTAGAGCGCGCGGTCCGTCTTGAATACACCCTGGTACCCGCCGTCCACCTTCTCCACACCGGCAGTCCCGCTCTTCACCGTCGTGTGCTTGTCCGTGTAGAGCGTCATCACCTTCCGGTACGCGTCAATGAACGCCTCCGATAAGCCGTCATATACCGGATACCCGTCCGCGTCCCGGCTAAGCGGCGACTGCCCCAGCGCAAGGATCATCGACTGCCCCGCGTTCGAGTGCATCGCCACCCCGTACGTGTCCGCGTCCGCGGTCCATTCGCCGTCGCCGTTGACATCCGTGGACGCCGCCTGCGCCGTGCTGTAGTATACGTCATACGTCCACTTGCCCTCGTCCACCGTCACGTAGGGATCCGGGATCTGGAACTTCTCCGCCACCGTCTTGTTGAAGAAGATCGCGTAGTAGGACTCATAGAACATCAGGTTGATGTCCCCGATCATCATGTATTCCCGCGGTCCGATCGCCATGTCCCGGATCGCGTTCCCGTTCCACCACGGCATGTCGGTACGAATCGCAGACAGCGCGGCGGTATCCAGAAGCATCTTCTGCTGCGCCGTCGTCATGAGGTTAAACGCCATCAGCGTCATCGCGTCGTAGGCGTCCTCGCTTGCGAGAACCGTCGCCTTTACCTCGTCCATGACCTTGCTGTAGTGCAGCCCCGTCTCCGTGATCACAATGCCGAGCCTGTCCTCCACCGCCAGATTCCGCGCGAACACCGCGTCGTCCAGCACCTCGCCGGTCTGTTCCTCTACGTCCATGCGATAATAGCCCCAGTTTTCCTCCGTCGTCAGAAAGCGGAAGCCGTAGCCGTCGTAGCTGCCTGCCGGTACGTTGTCCCAGATCTCCGTCTCCTGTACGGTTTCCGCGGCGTCGACAGCCGTGTCCGCCGTGCCTGTGGTCTCTTTGTCCGTCGTTTCCGCGCCGCAGCCCACAAGCATGGCGCACAAAAGCAGCGCTGTGATGATTCGCTTTTTCATGGGTTTCCTCCCGTCGATAATGATTTGTGCATATTGTACCATATTTCCCCGCGGTTGGCAAGAGTTATCGCACAATTTGTTTCCGCAAAAAATCCGCAAGCTCCTGCCGCCGCATTTCTCCGCCTCCCTTGTAGCGCAGGGTTCGCGAACAATTTACAAAGTCTCGGCATCCTGCCGTTGCATACCGGCGAAATTTGTGGTATAATGTAAGAAAATTGGAATCTCGCCCCGGCTGCCGCGCATGGCACCCGGGAACAAAAGGGCTTATCTTTATGAAAATACTGCACACAGGCGACCTGCATCTCGACAGCGCTTTCCATTCGCTCACCGAACGGCAGGCGGAAATCCGGAAAAACGAGCTGCGCGCCGCGTTTACGTCCATGATGACCTACGCGCGCATGAACGACATCTCCCTCGCCCTCTTCGCAGGAGACGTTTTTGACAGCGCGTACGCCACCCGCGAAACCTTGTCGCTGCTCGCGGCGGAATTTGCGCGCTTCGGCAGACCGGTCGTCATCGCAACGGGCAACCACGATCCCTCCGGCACCCTCTGGAACGGCGTGGATTTTCCCGACAACGTCACCATTTTGGGCAAACCGGAAATGCAGCGCGTCGTGTTTCCGGAGCTGAACTGCGAGGTCTGGGGCTACGGCTTTGACACGCAGAACCTCGACAAAAGTCCCCTGGAGGGCTTCCGCCTTCCAGACCCGGACGCGGAGGACGAAAACCGGATCCGGCTCGTCGTCTGTCACGCGGATACCGCCGATCAGAGCAGCACGAACGCGCCTCTGTCCGAGCAGTCGCTGCGGGATTGCGGCGCCGACTACATTGCCCTCGGTCACATCCACAACGCCCCGCCGATGGGGGAAAAATGGGCGTACTGCGGCTGTCTGGAGGGACGCAAGTTCACGGAGCCGGGTCCAAAGGGCGCGTGCATCGCGGAAATTCACAAGGAAAACGGCGTCTCGGACGTGCGTGTGCGGCGGGTACGCTTCTCCAAGCGGCGCTACGAAACCGCGGTGCTCTCCGTAGACGGCATTGCCACACAGGCGGAAGCGGCGGAGCGGATCCGGGCGTGTGTTGCGGAGAAAAAGCTCGGCGAGGACTGTCTGCTCCGTGTGACGCTGTCCGGACAGGTTTCGCCCACCCTCGTGCTGCAGCCGGAGCTGTTTGCGTCGGACGGACTGTTTGCCCTCACCGTCGTGGACAACACCGTGCCGGAGGTCGATCTGGACGTGCTGCGGCGGGATCCCGGTATCCGCGGCGCGTTTCTGCGTGCCTTAGAGCCGCACCTCACCTCCCGCGACCCCGGAGAAAGAGAAAGCGCGCGTATCGCTCTGCGCAACGGTCTGTCCGCCATCGACGGCGGCACGATCGGGTGAGACAGGGCAAAAATTCATACAAATCTTCATCCACAAAAAAGTTTACTATAAAACGGCGCGCGCCGGCATCTCCTGCATCCGCCGCCGTTTTCCAAGGTGACCTATGAAAATACTGGAAATCCATATGGATCGGTTCGGCATGCTGCGGGATCGCCTGATCCGGTTTGACGGCGGGATCAACGTGCTCTCCGGCGAAAATGAAAGCGGCAAGTCGACGGTGCTGTCCTTTATCCGCTACCTGCTGTACGGACTGCCGAAAGCAGGCGGCGCCGTCACAGACGCGGATCGCTTCGGCACGGACGGCGATATCGGCGGCTCCATGATATACGTAACGGACAACGGCGAAAAGTACCGGCTTGAGCGGCACACCACCGTGGACGGCAGAGATCGCGCGCAGGTCGTAGCGCTCGCCACCGGGGTCGTGACCGCGGATCCGGAGCCGGGCGTGCGGCTGTTCGGCGTGTCGGAAAAGGTCTTTTCCGGAAGCGCCTTTGTCAGTCAGCCGGAGGGAGTCGGCGTATCCGGGCTGTCCGGCGCAATTGAGAACATCCTCACCGCCGCCGATGTGACCGTGAGCGTCCAAAAGGCAGCGGACAGGCTCAATCAGGCGCGCCGCACGCTGTCCCCGAAAAAGGGCGACGGCGGAGAGATCGCGCAGAAAAAGGCGACCCTTGCCCGCCTGGAGGAGGAGCTTGCCGCCTCCCGCGAAAACGTCCGCGCCGTCTGCGATACCGAAGCCGCCCTGCGCGACGCGAAAAAGAAACGGCTCGCCCTGGAGGAGAAAAAGAACGCGATCGCGGCAAAGCTGTCCGCGTGCGACACGTTTCTGACCGGCAGACGGATCGATCTGCTTGCGGACACCGAGAAAAAGCTCGCCGGGTACGAAAACGCGCTTGCCGTATTGAACGCACCGCCGTACGCGCATCTCACAGACACCGCCGCGTCTCTTGCCGACCGGTACAGGGCAGCGCAGGACGTACCTTCCGCCATAGCGCCCGCACCGAACGGTCCCAGCACGGAAACCGCCGCGGAAGCCTATGAGGAGGGCGAATACTGGGAATCCAAGAGCAAGCTGCACCTCGCGCTCGGCATCGCCATGGTCATCGCGGGTCTGCTCGGACTTGCGTGCGCCATCGTGATGATCTGGTTCTCGTTCCCGGTCAGTCAGTTCGTCGTGCCCCTGATCGCCACCGTCGTTTGTCTCGCGCTCGGGATCGTGTTCTACGTCCTGCAGGGCAGAAGCGTACGGCAGCTGAACGCCATCCTGGACGATTGGGCGATGGAGACCCTCGACGATCTGGGCGTGCTTGCCGAAACCGAGGGCAAATTCCCGGAGGTCACGCTGCCTGCCGACGACGCGCCTGTCGGGGAAGAAGAAGCCGCCGTCGCCGGAGAGATCCGCGCGCTTGCCGTGGAATGCGGAATCGCGGACGCGGACAAAGCGGCGGACACCGCCATCGACGCGCTCCTATTGGCGCTGACGGAAAAAGGACGCAAGGCGGACGCGGATCGCTCCCTCGTCATCGGCAAGGTGGAAAACCTGCGTGGTCGTGTCTCCGTACTGCGGGAACAGGTCGGCGACGCGGATCGTGCCGCCGTTGCCGCGCGTTGTCGGGAATTATTGCGCACGCCTGCCGGCAAGGAGGCGATCGCTCTGGACGCGGAGGGGCTTAAAAAGCTGCAGCGGGAGCGCGAGTTTACCGAGAGTGCGTGGACGGCGCAGTACAAGCGGGAAACGGAGCTGGAAAAAGCCTTTGCCGCCCAGAACAACGCGGGTCTCACACCGCCGGATGTGCTGTCCACGAAGATCTACGCGCTGCGCCATGAGATCGCCGCGCTGGAAACACGTGCCGCCGGGTTCGAGATGGCGTATGACGCGCTGCGCACTGCCGGGGAATCGCTCCGCGCCGATGTGACGCCGCAGATTACGGAACGCGCGTCCCAGTATATACAGATGGCGACCGGCGGAAAATACAGCGAGGTGCGTGTGGACCCCACGTTCGCCGTGACCTGTCTGACCGAGCGCGGCACCGTCGCCGTGGACACGCTGTCCGGTGGTACCGCCGCCGCCGCATATATCGCCCTGCGCCTCGCCCTCATGGACGTCCTGTTCGCCGGTCATGAGTCCGCCCCCCTTTTCGCCGACGAGGCATTCTCTGCCCTCGACCTCCCCAGACTCCACGCCGTATACGATATTCTCGCACACTCCGGCAGACAATCCATCCTCTGCACCTGCCGTCCGGACGACGCCGCGGGGAATGTGATCCGGATGTAACTTGTGGGAACGAGGGGAACGGGGGAACGAGGAGAACGCGGCTTTTTGTGAAGATGGAAGAATGCGGTAGCATTCTTCAGGAGAAATCAAAGATTTCTCCCAGCCTGGCAAAAACTTTTATGAGAAGGATGGATTTGGATTTCGTTTGTGCAAGTCCGACTGCTCACCAAGCTGGTTTCTGTATCGTTTTGAATATCGTCTGTTGTACGGTTTTTCCATGCATCCTATGAATAACAATGAAAAAAGTGCGATACCGTGTCTTAACGACATTGTATCGCACTTTTTCTACCTTATAAAAGTCGTCCGACAAAAAACGAGGGGACTTGCACAAACTATATCCATGCTCATCCATTTATAAAAGTTCTTGCCAGGCTTTTTCACAAGAAGCCGCGTTCCCCTCGTTCCCCCGCAGAAGTCAGCCTTCGTTTTCGTCCAGTGCCTTGTAGAATTTGTCAATGGTCTGCTGGGCGGATTTTTCGTTTTTGGCGTAGAGGGAAGCGAAATCGCTGTTGCCGTTCATGACCACATAGTTGCCGAGGGTATAGAAGAGATCGTTGAAGCCGGAGGAGAAGCCGAAATAGTTGCCGCCGATCTCGTAGGTGATGGTATCAAAGAGGATATCGAGCATCTTGGTGGAATCCTCGTCCCGCGCCAGCTTACCCGCGAGCAGCACGTCGTAGTACGCCGGGATGACCGTTTCGCCGGAATAGTACGCCAGCAGCTCGATCACGGCGCCGACCATTTCCGGATTCTGGATGGACGCCGGAACGCCGGCGAGTCCGCCCCAGTCCATGCTCAGATAGTTCTCCTGCGCCGCGTCATATTTCGGATACGGCAAAAGCCCAATATCCACCTCGGATTCGCGCAGGTTCACGATGTCGGATACCGCCGTCATCAGGAAAAGCACGTTGCCGTTCATCATCATCGTGTCCGTGGTGACAAGCTCCATATTGTCCGGACGATAGACCACGCCGTCCTTCGAGGACATAGCATAGACCTTCTCCACAAGCGAGAACGTTTTTTCCGTATTCATCGCTAGCTGGATTCTGCCGTCGTCCCCTTTTTTCGTGATGAACTGGTCGCAGGACGGCATCAACGCGATGTACTTTGAGCTCTCGTTCGACGTGATACCGAAAACATCCGCCTCCGTATACTTGCCGTCGCCGTCCACATCGCGCACTGCCGCTTCCGCCATGGCGATATACCTGTCGATCGTCCATTCGCCGGAATAGACCAGCTCGTACGGGCTTTCCATCTCGTTGTCGCGCACGATGTCCTTGTTGAACACGATCACATACGGGCACGGGATCATGTAGTCCGACACCGCGTAGAACGTCTTTTTGCCGAGGCGCAGCTGCTCCGTCGCCGCCTGATTCCACCATTCCGCGGAGAGATCCACGTTCGGCAGCGCCGCGTAATCGTACAAAAATCCGCCGCTTGCCAGATTCGCCACACCGGAGATGCAGTGGAGCAGCACCTGTCCGTATACATCCTCCCCTGCCTGCACCGTTTTCTTGATCTTGCCCTCCATGTTGTCGATCGTGCCGCCGTTTTCCTCCGTGATCTTCGTGTTCGTGTACTCCTCCACCAGGATCTTGCGGTCATAGATCGCGTCGTTCATCGCGTCGCCGGTCGCTTCCTCCGCGAAGAAGTAGAACTTATACCCCTGCCAGTCCGGATAGAGCGTGTGGAATGTCGCGCCGCCGAAATCCGATTCCGGCACCTTGTGCATCGCCCGCGTCTCCTCCGGCTCGCTCTCCGTTTCCACGGTGGTGTCTGCCGTCGTGTCCGCGCCGGAGCCGACCGTCTCCACGGATTCTCCGACGCCGCAGGACGCGAATGTCGGCGCGAGCATGGCGCACAGCAGCAGCGCGATGGTGATCTTTTTTGTGTTGGTCATACTGTCTTTCCTTCCGTTTCTTAAAATATGTGGAATCTATGGGATCTATAGGGTATCGACGGCACTCCCGGGAGAACCCCGGACCCGGCAGCCTCCGCGCCGCTTTTCTGCCCTCAGCTCTCGTGCTCGCGCAGCGCCTTGTAATAATCTTCGATCGTCTTGTTCGCGGCTTTTTCGTTTCTGGCGTACCAGGAGGAGAAATCGGTGGATTTTTGCTCCACCACCAGCCTGCCCAGCGTAAAGAACAGATCCCCAAAGCCCGCGGAAAAGCCGAAATAGTTGCCGCCGATTTCGTAGGTGATCGTGTCAAAGAGGATGTCGAGCATCTTCGCGGAATCCTCGTCCCGCGCCAGCTTGCCCGCGAGCAGCACATCGTAGTACGCCGGAATCACCGTCTCGCCCGATTCGTAGGCAAGCAGCTCGATCACCGCACCCACCATCTCCGGATCCTGCACCGTCGTCGGGATGCACTGCAAGCCGCCCCAGTCCATGCTCTGGTACTCCGCCTGCGCCGCGTCGTACTTCGGATACGGCAGAAGCCCGAACGTGATCTCCGCGTCGCGTAGATGCACAATGTCCGATACCGGCAGGAGATAAAAGAGCAGCCTGCCGTTCATGAACAGCGTGTCCGTGATGACATGATCCATGCTTGCCGGCGTGTACAGCACTCCGTCCTTGGATACCACGGCGTACAGCTTTTCCACAATCGACTGCGTCTTTTCCGTGTTCAGCGCCAGCCGGATCTGCCCGTCCTCCCCCTTTTCCGTGATGTATTGGCCGCACGACGGCATAAAGCTGATGTATTTGGAGATCTCGCCCGCCGTTACGCCATAGACGTCCGCGTCCGTGAATCTGCCGTCGCCGTCCAGATCCCGTGCCGCCGCCTCCGCCATCGCGGAAAACGCGTCCAGCGTCCATGTGCCGTCGTATACCAGCGCGTATGGGTCGTCCATGCCGGACTCCGCCACCATGTCCCGGTTGAACGCGATCACATACGGACAGGGGATCATGTAGTCCGATACGCCGAAATACGTCCCCTTCCCGAACCGCAGCACGTCCATCATCCGCTGGTTCCACCATTCCGCGGAAACATCCACATACGGCAGCGTTCCGTAATCCCGCAGAAATCCGCCGCCGGACAGACTCGCCACACTGTATATGCAGTGCAGCAGGACCTGACCGTACCGATCCTCCCCCGCCTGCACCGCCTTTTTCACCCGGTTCTCCAGCGCGTTCACGTCCGCCTCCATCTCCACCGTGTGCACCGTGTTCGTGTATTCCTCCACACGCATCCGCCGGTCGTAGATCGCGTCGTTCATCGCGTCGCCCGTCGCCTCGTCCGCGAAAAAGTAGAATTTGTACCCCTGCCAGTCGAGGGACAGCGTGTGGAATGTCGCGCCGCCGAAATCCGATTCCGGCACCTTGTGCATCGCGCGCGTTTCCTCCGGCTCGCTCTCCGTTTCCACGGTGGTGTCTGCCGTCGTGTCCGCGCCGGAGCCGACCGTCTCCACGGATTCTCCGACGCCGCAGGACGCAAATCCCGGAAGCAGCATAACGCATAAAAGCAGCGCGATCATGGTTTTCTTTGCGTAATTCATACTGTGTTCCCTTTCTCTTTTATAAATATATTTTTTTGGAGCCTCTATCCTGCACGCGTGCTTTGCTGCAACGTGCGGAAACCCTGTGGGACGTACATATTTCCGTCCATCTCCGTTTCCTGACGTGCGGCATAAAATGACAATTGTCATTATGTCGCATGTCTGCACCATCGCCGCACACAATTTTGTGAAATGCATCGCGTTTTTCTTCATTATACCGCATACCAGAAAAAAAGTCAATAAAAACTGCCCATTCACCCACGGCAACAGCATTTACTTTTTTACATAGAAAATCAGGACAGACATCCCACTGTGCCGAGGTAAAGAAGTCGCAAATGGTTTTCTGATCGTTTGTCAAACTTGAAGTTTTACAAACTTGAAGTTTGACAAACTTCACTTGACGCACCGGAATTGCACAAACGATATCCATTGTATCCCAGATAGAAAGTTTTTGAAGGGGGCCAGGGAAACTTTTTTCAAAAAGTTTCCCCAAGTCCGTTTCCCCAAAAGGTAAATGCTGTTGCCGTCCCCATTCGCCTGCCGTTTGCGTCTTTCTGTGGGAAAACGGTGTATTTTCGACGTGGGTTATCCACAGCCTGTTGAAAACTGCGGTTGAAAAACCGATGTTCCCCCGAAAATACACACGAAAACGGCGCGTATGCAGCTTTTCCACGGTGGTTTTCCACAGGTTGTGGATAACTGTGGTGGATTTCCCACCGCCTCGCCACCCGATATATGGTGGTGCAGGGCGAAACGCGACCAAACATGGCGGAAATTGTCCCTCTCCCACGCGATACTTTTCCACAGCGAAAATATACATTCCCCGTGCCGTGCCGCCGTTTTCGCGACATGTGGAAAAAGCGGGGATTTTGCGCTCCCCGCCCGATTTTCCTATTCTTTTCCCACGAACGCCAGCGCCAATGCCGTTTTTCCGCCGATATACACCGCCGCTGCCGGCACCGCCTTGCCGCCCACACCCACAAAGAGATTGGATTTCGCCTGCGCGCACCAGCCGGTATCCGTCACCGCCTCCCGCGCGCTGTTCGCCGTTCTGCCGCGCACCTTGTAGCGAACATACCCCCTCTCCGGCGGCGTGTCCGTGAACTGCTTCCCTTTGCCGGAATAGAGCAGCGTCCAGGTCGGAGAGGCGCTTTTGTCCTCCGCAACGGCGCGGTACAGATCGAAGTACAAAAACGTGTACAGCGGATCGTCCGCGTTGTCCCATCGCAGTCGTACCTTGCCGCCGCGCAGGATCGTCCCGTGCGTGAGAACCGGCGGAAGCGGATATCTGCCGTCGCGATCAATCGTGGCGACCGGGGTCGTCAGCGTATTTTTCGTCACCCACGCGCCGTTTTTGCTCTCGTGCATCGTGTAGACGACCCGGAAATAGTACTGCGCGCCGAGATCCGCCTCGTCGGTGGCAATGTACCAGCCGCGCAGGTCGAAATCCAGATTCGCGCTCGTTCGTGCCGCAAACGCGTCCTCGCCCTGCCGCTTCACATACAGCACCGCTTTGCGCGGTGTGGCATATTTTCCCTCCAGAGGTGTGATTTTCCAGGTGACATAATTGTTGTACGCCGCATAGAAATGCGCCGACCACGTAAGCTGCGGCAGACCGTCACACCACGCAAAGGGGCAGGCGATTTCCCGCCGTTCCGTGCCGTCGAGCGTCAGGGTATCGTCCTCCGCCGCCAGCCGCAGAGACAGCGACCGCACCGCCTCGGCGTACGTCAGCACGCAGGTCGGAGAAGAAAACCCCGCGACGGCGGCAAAGCCCTTTGTCTCCCCATTGTATACGACGCGGAAATGATTCGTCGCGAGCGCGTCCTCCGTCTCCGCGGCAAAATCGAGACAGAAATACAGCGTATCCGTCCCTCCGTCGCGGTACAGGCGATAGGCAATCGCGCGTTCGTTCCATAGCAGTGTGTGCCCGTCGCTCTCCGCGAGACAGGTCAATTTCTCCGTGCTTTCATCGACAAGCATGCGCTCTCCTCCTCATCCCGCATTTTCATTCCTCATCCGCCAGCAGGAGAAAGATCTCCCCATCGGCAAGATCGGCGGGCAGCGTCGTCCCATACCGGATGTTGCGCACCGCGGATGCGCCGGCCCTCTCGTTTCCACAGCGCAGCACCCCCGTCATCGTGCAGCCGGAGCGCGGTACCAGCCCCTCCGCGGTCAGACCGCCTACCGCGCCGCTGTTTGCCGCATACGCTACGGATTGCAGTCCCGCCATCAGGGAATCGACCGCGCCGCATACCGCCTCATCCATCCGTTTGTCCGTGATCATCGCCGCCGTGACCGCCGTTTCACCAGCCGGCACCTGCACGCGCGCGAGCAGCAGCTCCGTGACCGTCTGCGTACGGATCGGCGCCGTGCCGTCCTCTTCCTCCGCGACAAGGAAAAACGCGCGCAGATCGAGATCGAGCCGCAGCGTGACCGCGTACGTCTTGCCCGCCGACAGTGTGAACGACGCCGTCTCGTCGAGGTACGCCATCCGTCCGCCGATCCACGCGATCCCCGGCTGCACCGTCATGGACACGCCGACCGTCCCCGGCGCCACCGCAAACGATCCCGTATCCGGCTGCAGCACACCGTCGCGGTAGAAGCAGGCAAGCATCCGGGCAAAAAATGCGGCGTCCACGGCTTTGTCTCCGCGCGGAAAGCCGTCCACGGTCTCCACGACGCTTGTGGAATCAAACATGCCGCCTTCGATTGTTTTTTGCATAAAATTTCTCCTTTCTCTCTGTCCCCTGCGGATCACTTTCCAAGGATCGCCTCGCGGATCGTCATGCGCCTGTCGCCGAAATAGGGGTACACGCGCACCACGCCGTTTTCCGCGACGATCTCCACCTCCGTCAGCCGCGCCGTGCCGGTATATCCCATCGTCGGCGAAACAACGGTGCAGAGATCGCCGAGCGCACAGGGCAGTCCCGCGGCGTCGCCTGTCTCCACGGAGCCGTCTATGCGCAAAAGCTCCCCGCCGTTTTCCGCGAGATACGCCGCACCGCGCGCCTCCAGAGCATCCGTGTAATCCGCGAACACCTCATAATCCGCAGGGTCCAGCTCCTTTGCCGTGATCCGCGCGTCTCTGTAGGGAACCACGGCCCCCTCTCGTGTGACGGACACCGTCGTCCCATCGTTGCCCGTAACGTACAGCCTGTCCACCAGATCGCTGCGATCCCACTCCAGCGTCAGGTGCGCGATGTTGCCGAAATCCTCCGAAAAGACAGCACCGGCGCTCGATTTGTCCGTACCGCGTGTCAGCCGAAATGCGCACTTTGTCTCCCCCGGCACATACGCGACCGCATAGGAGGCGCCATAGGGAGAGAGCATATCACGCAGCAGCGCGCCTGCCGAACGCCATTCCCCGCCAAACGTACCGGTTTCCGGAAACGCCGCGCCATCGCGGTCTATGACAAGCGGCATATCGGCGCAGGCGGCGGTCACAAGGCTGTAGCAGGCGTCCGCGACACAACCCGTGTAGGTGAATTTCCGCGCGACGAGCCGGTCGTATAACAGGCACTCCAGGGTTCTGCCGCGCAGCGCGAGCTCTCCCTCCGACGCCGTGCACCGCTCGATCCTGCCGCAGTAGGCTCCATAGGCGAGATATTCCGCCCTCTCGATCGCATCGCGCACATCCGCGTACGGCATCACGGCGGAAAACGTACCAGGCTCCTGATACCGCAGCGACCATACCATAGAGCGATAGCCGTCCACGGGCATGCATACCGGCGCGAAGGCTTTGTCAAGTAAGACAATATGGTTCATCATACCTCACATACATCCGTAATATAGCGGCGTAAACGACAGCTCCGCCCGCAGATACGCGATCCCGGACGCCGCGGACAGCGTCATGGTGCTCCCGCCGCGCGGAATGGGCGCGAAAACGCTCGCGGGCGTAAAGCACAGGGACGGCGTGCCGTTTACAAGAATCGTCTTTTGGCGCGGATGCGTGTCGATCACCACCTCGTCGTCCGTGCCGATCGCACAAGTCAGCGACAGGGTTCCGCCCGGCAGCGTGACGGATGGATTCTGCACTGTGCCGTTCTGCGCCGTCAGCGTCAGCCGGTAACCGCACTCTCTCTCTCCGGGATTTTGGAGCCGCGCCGCGTTGGTCGTCCCGTAATAGCCGGATACCGTACCCGCGCCCGCCATCAGATTCAGGGGAAAGGCAAGCATCGGCGCCGCCTGCCAGAACGACACGTGTCTCTCCGTCGCCGCGCGGAAGTACGGCTCCGCCGCGAGAAAGGACAGCTGCGCCGCCACAGGTTCTCCCATATGCGCGACCTCCACGCTGCCGTCCCCCGCCGGAATCACATCGAGGAGCCGCGTGCCGCCGCCCATATCCACGTACAGCTCCACATCCACGGTCGGATCGAGAAGCGTCATCAGCCGTGCGTGCAAATTCCGGTACGCCGGCGTGCCAAAGCGTGGCGCAAGCTCCGCGTGCAGGCGCAGACGGCGAGAGCCCAGGCGTCGCGTCGTTGGATATCCGCCGCCGTAGAGGGCATATTCCGCCATTGCCACCGCGCCGTCCAGCCGTCCGAAGCCCTCCAGACCCTCTGCCAGAAGACGCAGCTCTCCCTCCGGAGCAATCGTTGCCTCCACGCCGCCGCCGCGCAGCCGGATGCGATAATCTGCCATTATCTACCATCTCCTTTTCTCATGACCGAAGCAGCGCCTCGCTTTCCCGACGGATGGCGCGCGCCGTTTCATAAGGGGTCGGATCGTTCTGCCGGAGCGTGATGTACTGTACCACGGAGCCGCCCGTGCCGCCGACTTCCACCGAACGCACCGGGGTCTGCGAGAGTGCGTACATTTCCGCCAGCGCCTCCCGGATGTAGCTGCCGCCGTCCGAAATCCCCTCCGCCATGCCGCGCGAGAGCATCACGCCGACCTCATCGCGCATTTTCGCGGACGGAGAAGCGATTTCGTAAAAATCCTTCGTCGCCGCCATCACCTCGTTCGAGACCGCCACGATCGCCGCGACCACCTCCGCGCCTGCCGCACGAACACCCTCTGCCACACCCTGCATCATAGCCGCGCCGACGCCGAACCAGTTGCCGGAAAACGCCGCGTGCACCTTTGCCGCCAGATCCGCCGCCACCGCCGAAAGTCCGGACGCACCGCTTGCAAAGCCGTTCGACAACGCCATACCGGACGATGCGCCGACGCCGGCAAAATCCCCCGACGCGTAGCCCGTGACCGCCGCGTTTGCCGCTGTCACACCTGCCTGTGCCGCCGTTTCCGACATGTCGACGAGGGAGGTGCCGATGGCGTTCGCGATCGCCGCCATTGCCGTATCGACGCCGGAGGACGCCACCGCCGCCGCCACCTGCGCCTCCATACGACCGGCAAGGGACGCGAGCGATCCCTCAAGGGCGTTCACCTGCGCGAGAAAAGGGGCTGTGTCGAGCTGTGCCGCAATGATTACGGAGCCGTCTGCCATGGGCGCACCTCCTTATCCCGTTTTCCCCGGCGAATGCGTACCTGTGCCTTTGCCCTGCGCAGTCTACGCCGCGCATCGTCGTTTTGCACCTCTGACGGATCCATGCACCGGAGCGAGACGGTCTGCATAAAGGCGCAGTCCCGCGGCAGAGAGACCAGCAGTGCCAGAAACTGCCACCAGTGCAGATGCGCCGTGGTGAGATCGATCCCATACGCGCCATAGAACGCGGCGTAAATGCGGTCCCCGTCAATGTCGAAATCGAGAATCGGCTCGCGCGGCGCGGAACAGACAGACGCATCTGCCGCCGCTTCCGTGTCCTCTGTGTCCGGCAGTCGATTGTAGAATCGGAGCGCGCGCAGATACGCCGTTTCGCGATCCACCGTGTCCGGCAGGTCGATATAGCACGTGGACAGGCACAGACGCATCTTCGACACGGCGGGCAGCCCCTCATCGGCAAGCACCGTGGACAAAAGGATCCACACGCGGTAGTCCGTCCGGAGCGAAACCGTCCTGCCGTCGATCACCACATGATCCGGGAGCGGAGCGGTCAGGATGGATCGCGCCGTCAAGCGATCACCCCCATGTCCACGGCGTTGTCGTAATATGCAGCTTCCGCCGCAGCGATCGCCGATTCCACCTCCGCCGCCTGGTTTTTCGCGAACCGCACAAAGTCCAAAAATTTTTCCGCGTACGATTTCCCGCTTTGTACCTCGCCGCAGATCTCCGCGGACGCCGCGGGACCGAATACACCGGTGAAAAACGCTTCGATGGATTCGCAGAACGCCGCAAGCGCCACATGTGCCGGACGCGGTTCGTGCTCCGTCTGTTCCTTTTCCTGCAGGGCCGTGAGCGATTCCGACAGTCTCCGCATGCAGCCGACCTCGCTTACATCAAAATAATAGCTCTTTTCGCCGCAGCGCCAGTTTCTTTCCATATATTTCCTTTTCTCCTTTCCTGTTTTCAGAAAATGCGTTTCTTCAGTTTTCCGTAAATGTCTCGGTGCTCAGGACAAACGTGCCCGCCGCCGGAGCCGATACCGCTTTCAGGGTACCCGTGTAGATGAGGGTGTCCACCCCGGAGCCGCATTCGTCCGGGATCACGGAATAGGTGCGCCGCGTCGCCTTGTACACGCCCGCCGTCTCCGTTTCGTCAAAGAGATCGACGGTCAGAATCTCCACCTGCGCCGCATCGCCGAGGGATTCGCTGTCCGTGATGCCGCGCAGCCGCTCGATCACAGGTGAACCCTTGTACACCTCAAATTCGTAGTCGATCACCGGCGCGTAGCCTGTCACATCCGTGCGCTTGGTCGCCTCGTGGATGTACCGTCTCTGATAGCTGGTCGCGTTCTTCGTCTCCGCAAATTCCGTGAAGCCCTCGCCAATGGACGCCCAGCGCGGCGACGCACCTGTCCCGATGTTCATGTAGTGACGCCTGTCCGCGCGATTTACAATTGCTGTTGCCATATATTTCCTCCCCAATCAGATCGTTCTGTATTCCATCACATACTGCACCGCGTATTCGACCGTGCCGTCCTCCCAGACCGCCGTTTTCGCCGGTGTGGAAACCTGTCGGATCGCGTCGCAGACAAAATCCGCCGCCGTCGGCATGTGCGTCCGCAGATACGCCGTGCACCGGTCAAAGAACGCGAGGGCATCCGCCTTTTCCGCCGGGACCGCACCTCCTACCGTATACCGGATCGCAAACGGCAGCGTGCAGACACACCGTCCGTCGATGTAGCGCTTCTTCACCGGATCCGCCGACGCCTGCGAAAAGACAGCCAAGCCCGGCACGCCGCCTGTTGTCTCCGGCAGAAAATCCTCCGGTCGATCGTCCCAACGATTCAAAACCCGGCACAAAAGCCCGATTCCGTGGTATTCTTCCATTTATTCGCCGCCTTTCTGTCCATTTCCAAGCGTATCCGCCACCCTACGCCGCCATATCTCCAGATCCACCGCCTTTGCTGCCTCAAACCAGCCTGCCACCGCGAGCGGATGCACCTCTCTACGAAACGGACGGTTGGCGTAATAGCAGTCGTGCGCGTAGGGCGCCGTCCATGATACGATCCCGCCGGACGCGGTGCCGGAGCGCGCGAGTCTCCCTGTGCGATAGGGCACGTAGGGATCGCACGACGCAAGCACCGCCTTTCCAAGCGCATCGACCGCCGCGCCGCGCCGTTTGTCCAGTGTTTCCCGAAATGCCGCCGTGACCCCGGTGAGCTTCCATTGCACCATACGCGTCACCGTGCCACGAGCTTCATGTGCCGCACTCTGCCCGTGCCCTGTACCCGTTCCTCGATGGCGGCAATCCGATAGCCACCGTCTGCGGGAAGCGGCATTCCCGGCGGAATGTGCCACGGAATCAGCCTGTCGCCCGGTTCACAGAGCGCGCCGCCCTGATACACCTCGCCGTCCACGAGACTGGTTCCCTCCTTAATATACAGTACGCAGCGATCCTCCGTCTTTCCCGCACCGTCCGCCGCCCTCATGCAGACCGCGGTCACATAGTCGAGCGCCACGCATTCCCACTCCACAGCAAAGGTCTCCGGATCATACGCCGCGCGCCGCCAGAGAATCGCGCTGTCCTGCCATAGTCCTGTCATAGCCGTCACCGCCTTTCTGTCGTCGTCAGATCCACCGGCAGATCAGGTGCGCGGATTGCAGGAGTGCAAGCACTGCCGGGGAAACGGGCGTGCCGAGTACGCGAATGTCGGTGTCGCGGTAGACCGCCGTATAATCGCCGAGCGTTTCGCGGGTCAGGGTACCGTCGTTTTTGCCGGACTGGTAATCGACCTGCCGACATAACGCCTCCTGCCAGACTGCCAGCGCGTCCCCTGTAAACGTCGCGGGATCCGCCGGGTACAAAAGCACCGACAGCACCGCGGCACACGCCGGAGAGAGCTTTTGAAAGGCTCCCTCCTCCAGCGCACCGCCATACACCTCCTTATAGTAGGCGAAATTATCCAAGATAGCGCACCGCCAGTTCCGGATAGACCGTCTTGAACGCGTACAGCACGTCCATGGACAAAATCTCCTTCTTGTAACGCACGTCGTAGGCGCGTACCACGCGCAGGGAAATGCCGTTGTAGCTGGTCACATAGGACTCCACACCCGCCGGCGTCGCAAGCGGTCTGGTGACAAAGGCAAACGCGTGCGGATGGAACACGAGATTCGCGTCGTGGTTTGCTGCGACCGTCACCGTGTCGCCGATCTTTGCCGCCGCATAGGACGCCGCGTCCACCGGCACCGTGATCTTCGTCGCGCTGGACGCCGTGCAGTCCGCGGAGACCAGGAGCGTGTAATCGTCCGCAAGCAGGAGATCGCCGCGCACAAGCGTCTTATCCGAAATGCTCACCGTACCGGAGGAGGCGGACGCGGTAATCTCCACGGCGCCGTCGGATTTCGCGGTGACAGTCAGCGTATAGGACATGCCGGCAAGGCTGCCCGCGATATGGTTCACCACCGCCTGGCTCATGTAGTTCTCCAGTCCGAACACGCAGCCGATGTTGCCCGTACGCAGCGCCTTGGTGGAACCGCACGCCTGCGCGGATACAACAGCCGGAATCTGCTTCAGACGGGACGTCGCGTACGGACTCCACACCGCGCATCTGCGATCGGTCGGCACCTTTGCCTCATCAAGCAGCAGGGACGCGTCGGCAAACGCGGAGAGAGAATCGGGCAGCGTGCCGGGCGTTCCGCAGCTCTGGCGAATGTCACGGTACAGTCCGAGACCATCGGCGTTGATCTTCTCGGCAAGGGCAGCGGCAGCCGGCTCGAGGAACAGACGCGTCAGAGAATCCATGTCGCACGCGGCTTCGATGGCGGACAATTCAATGTCCACGGACGCGATGGTGTCGAGCTTGACGTCCACAGCCTCCTCCACGAGGTTCTGCGGTTCAATACCGGTGTCCCCCGAAAATTCCTTTGCCTCCAGACGCACCGGACGACGCACCTGCACGGTATCCCCTTTCCTGACGGAGCGGTTGCCGCCGTCGTCGCGGTAGATGAGGTTCGGAAACACGAGGTTGTCGCACAGACGTGTGAGGGTCTCGCGGGCAATCTGCTTTGTGGATACAAACTGATTCATACTTTGCTTCCTTTCTGCCCGGACTTGTCCGGGACTTTGTTTGTTCTCCCGGATTTGTCCGGGGATTTTGTTTGGGTGATTGGTTTTTAATTGCGTTTTGGTTATGCCGTTTATATTGGCTTCACCAATGGGGAATACCACATCGCTTCTGTGGGGGTATAAGGTATTTTGTTTTGCCTTTAACGGTTGTATTGGTTTCACCAATGAGGAATACCACATTGTACGTGTAGATTTTATTGCTCCTTGCGGGGGCACTTAAGAAGGATGAGGGACTGCGGTCCCTACACCCTTCTTAAGAATCATCCCTACCCAGGGGAACCGCTGCGGCGGGGTCATTACCGCTGACCGCGAGGGTTGGGGACAATTTTGTCTGTGCAAGTCTGGTTAGCTGGTATCGTTTGTGATTCAGGATTTTGCGTTTGGTTTGTGTCACTCGTTTTTCATTTGTGCTGATGGAAGATAGACGCTGTTTGTACAGGCTAAATCGTACGTTTTTTGATTACCACGCAATGTATTGCGTAAGCTGACCCGCGAGGGTTTTGTTCCGTTATGTTTTGCTTGTGTCCGGGTGCTTCTCAATGAATGAATACCGGCGGTGGAGAGGCTTTGTTTCGCACGTTTCCCCATCTTGGTGAAACAGATTTCAACTTTCCAAAATTGGTGCAACCGTCGCGTGTCAGCCTACGCAATACATTGTGTGGCAATCCAAAACGTACATACCGCACATCCTAACGCCGTCTTTTTCCCATCAGCACAAATGAAAAACATACGATACAAGCAGGGCATCCCGACTGAAACGCGAACGATACCGAGCCGAACACAGACAACTGCACATGCAATCGAAGTGGCGACAATCGACAGCACCGGATTTCAGATACCTATATTGGTATAAACCGCGGCAGCCTATGTGACCCCGCCGCAAGCGGTGAACCACGCACAGCGTGGTTCCGTTGAGAGGTGTCGGAGAGGTAGAGAGGGATTCGCAAATCC
>CAKRZR010000009.1 GCA_934433485.1 uncultured Eubacteriales bacterium
CACCCGCGCGTACCGATCCAGATCGACCGCCTTCGTCTTCAGCGTGCAGCCGGGGTAGTAGGTTAGTTTCATTGTGGATTTATACTCCTTTGTTCCCGTCAAATCTGGACGCCTGCGATGACTTCCTTTAAGGTGTCCGCGCTGTGACGGAGTTTGCCGATTTCTTCCTCAGTCAGCGGAATGTTGACCTTGTTGCGCACGCCGTTTCTACCGACAAGATTGAGCGTGCTGAGACATACGTCGTCGATACCATATTCGCCGTGCATCATGGTGGAAACGGTCATGGTCGTGTCGATACCGGAAAGAACGCATTTGCAGATGTGGCACACGGACATGGACACCGCGTAGAATGTAGCGCCCTTGCGCGCGATGACTCTGCCGCCGGATTTGCGCACATAGTCCTCGATTTCCTTGAAGTTGAGAACCGGATTGGACATTTCCGTGCCTGCGAAGATCTTCTGGCATTCCGCGATCGGTACGTTGGAGATGTTGGCGACGGACCACGGGATGAAAGAAGAGTCGCCGTGCTCACCAAAGACGTACGCATGCACATTCGACTGGCTGATGTTGTAGTATTCGGAAAGACGCGCGCGGAGTCTCGCGGTGTCGAGAATGGTGCCGGAGCCGATGATCTGATTTTCCGGCAGACCGGAAAATTTGTGGAAGGTATAGGTCAGGATGTCAACCGGATTCGATACGATGACGTACGTTGCATCCGGTGCATACTTTGTGATGGACGGGATGATGGACTTTGTGATGTTGACGTTGATCTGCGCCAGCTCCAGACGGGACTGACCGGGCTTCCGCGCAACACCGGAGGTCAATACGACGATGTTGGAGCCTGCCGCGTCCGGATAATCTCCGGCGTAAATGGAGCACGGTGCACAGAACGGTGTACCCTGACGAATGTCCAGTGCTTCACCGAGTGCCTTTTCGCTGTTGATATCGATCATGACGATTTCCGACGCCATGCCCATCATAGCGATGGAGTAGGCGATGGTCGAACCGACGCTGCCGGTTCCGATGATGGTGATCTTGTTCATGCTGTATTCTCCTGTTTGGTCAAATATGAAAGAATCCAAGCTATCTGAGCTTCTACGACAATATTATACCATATTCTGCGGGATTTGCAAATTGCCGATTTTGCATAATGGGTATTCCATTTATCGATACACTGTATACGGATTGCACTTCATAGAAAAGTGACGCGCAACGCTGACGACGGAATAACGCCATTTTCCTTCATTATTATATATGTGTCCTTGGGGGACAGGATATAAAAACAGGACGCTGTTTTCCGGTAGCAGGTTGACAGCGTCCTATAACAAAAATGTAAATTCTTTTTTATCGATATGCAAGCGACGGCTAACTTGTGAAATAATTACTTGGCAAGTCCCATGCAGTACTCATCGATGGCACGTGCGGCGGTTTTGCCAGCGCCCATCGCAAGAATGACCGTCGCGGCACCGGTTACAGCGTCGCCGCCGGCATAAACTCCCTCGCGCGAGGTTTTGCCGGTATCCTCTTCGACAACGATACCGCCCCAACGCTGGGTCTCCAGTCCTGCGGTTGTGTTCTTGATGAGCGGATTCGGGGAAGTGCCAAGTGCCATGATCACGCAGTCCGCGTCCATGACATATTCGCTGCCCGGGATCTCCACCGGACGACGGCGTCCCTTTTCATCCGGTTCACCAAGCTCCATACGGATGCATTTGATGGCTTGGACGCAGCCGTTTTTCGGATCGCGCCGGTCGTCGGGATTGTTGTAGCCGAGGATCTCCACAGGGTTGTTGAGCACCAGAAATTCGATGCCCTCCTCCATGGCATGCTCGACCTCTTCCCGACGTGCGGGCAATTCCTCCATGGAACGCCGGTAGACAATGCTGACCTTGCCGCCGAGGCGGAGTGCCGTTCTTGCCGCGTCCATTGCTACGTTGCCGCCGCCGACCACGATTACGCGTCCGCCTTTCATGATCGGTGTTTCCGCGTCGTCACGGTACGCTTTCATCAGGTTGCTGCGGGTCAGGAACTCGTTCGCGGAGTATACGCCCTTGAGTCCTTCGCCATCGATGCCCATGAACTTCGGCAAACCTGCGCCGGAACCGATGAACACCGCTTCATAGCCGTCCTCAAACAGCTCATCGATGGTCAGAGTTTTGCCGATGACGACGTTGGTCTCCACATCTACGCCAAGCGCTTTCAGTCCCTCGACCTCTTTGGCAACGATCGCTTTCGGCAGACGAAATTCCGGGATTCCGTAGACGAGTACGCCGCCTGCTGTATGAAGCGCTTCAAAAATCGTGACCTTGTAGCCTTTTTTCGCGAGGTCTCCGGCGCAGGTCAATCCGGAAGGACCGGAACCCACGACGGCGACCCGGTGTCCGTTCTGGGCGGGAGCTTCCATCGGCGTATCGCTGTGCGCATTGTGCCAGTCCGCGACAAACCGTTCCAGTCTCCCGATACCGACCGGCTCCATCTTGATCCCGAGCGTGCATTTGCATTCGCACTGGGATTCCTGCGGACATACACGACCGCAAACTGCCGGCAGGGAAGAGGATTTATGGATTACCTGATACGCGCCTTCAAAATCGCCGTCCTTGATGTGGCTGATAAAGTCAGGAATCTCGATGTTGACCGGACAGCCGTTCACGCAAGGCTTGTTTTTGCAGTGGAGACAACGGGATGCCTCTGCGATTGCCACCTCCGCGGTATAGCCAAGGGCGACCTCGTCAAAATTGTGCGCACGGACCGCGGGATCCTGCGTAGGCATTTCATGTTTTTTCGGATTGATAGCCATGATCGTTCTCCTTATGCGTTTTTGAAGAGGTTGCAGGTCTTTTCATAGGCATGCCGCTCAAAATCGGTATACATTCTGCCGCGGGACATTGCTTCGTCAAAATCCACCTGATAGCCGTCGAAATCAGGACCGTCCACGCAGGCAAACTTCATCACCTTTTTGCCATCCTCATGGAGCGTCAGCCGACATCCACCGCACATTCCGGTGCCGTCGATCATAATTGGGTTCATCGACACAGTCACGGGAATGCCATACGGACGTGCGGTTTCCACAACGAATTTCATCATAATCAGCGGACCTATGGTAATGATTTCATCGAATTTCTCGCCGGATTCGAGCATTTCCTTGAGCGGAACGGTCACGTTGCCGTGTCTGCCGACGGTACCGTCGTCGGTCATAAGCACGAGTCGGTCAGAAATCGCGGAAAATTCGTCCTCCAGGATCACGATATCCTTGCTGCGGAAGCCGATGATGCTGGTTACGTCTGCACCGAGCCGGTGAAATTCCTCCGCAACGGGCATAGCGATTGCGCATCCGACGCCGCCGCCGATTACGCAGACCTTTTTCACACCATCCGTTTTGGTCGCAACGCCAAGCGGACCGACAAAATCGGAGATAGATTCGCCCGCATTCTTGTGATTGAGCAGTGCCGTGGTCGCGCCGACAATTTGGAAAATGATTTTGACAGTGCCTTCCTCCGGATCGCAGCCTGCGACAGTCAACGGGATCCGTTCTCCCTCGTCGTCCACGCGCAGAATGATGAACTGACCGGGCTTTGCCTTACGTGCTACCAGCGGCGCTTCGATTTCCATCTGTGTAACCGTCGGATTCAGCACACGCTTTCGTATGATTTTGTACATTCTTTTTTCTCCTTCCATCCCATGTGGAATTGCGCAATAAAATGCGGGAGTCTTGTATTTTTATTGATTCGCTCCGCCGAGCAGAAAAGGGAGTCGAAATCGTCTACCTCTTATTGTATCACAAAATACGCAATTTGTGAATAGCAAACCGAGATTTTTTCTGTGCAATCGCTTCCATTTGTGACACGGCAGACGATTCTGCGCCACAGTGCCATTTGGATAAGCATGCATTTCAAAGAAAAGCGACTGCCGGAGGTGACAGTCGCTTTCACTCCGGAATATACCGGCGGAGATGTTTGTTTTAGAAGTCGATTTCGGTGTCGTAGTAGCAGGCGGTGAGCAGCTTTTCCATTTCTTCCACCGTCGGGATGCGCGGGTTGGAACCGGTGCAGGCGTCGCCAATCGCGTTGACGGCGATGTCGTGCAGGCGGGTCTTGAACACTTCTTCCGGAACGAAGCCGTTTTCCGTCGGATAGCTGTCCGCGCCATAGTTCTTGATGCAGTGCGGGATATTCAGCTCATCGTTCATGTGACGCAGATGTGCGATCAGGAGAGCAACCTTTTCCTCGTTGGTGTTGCCGCCGAGCTGCATGTTGTCCGCGATCATACCGTAACGAGCGGCTGCTTCCGGATTCTTGGCGTTGAAAGCGATTACCTTCGGCAGATACATAGCGTTCGCAGCACCGTGGATGATGTGCGCGCCGTAGTCCGCAAACGCAGCGCCGGTCTTATGCGCCATGGAGTGAACGATACCGAGCAGCGCGTTGGAGAATGCCATGCCGGCGAGACACTGTGCGTTGTGCATGGAGTCGCGTTTTGCCATGTCGCCGTTGTAGGACGGGATCAGGTCGGACTGGATCATGCGGATGGCGTGCAGTGCGAGCGGGTCGGTAAAATCGCAGTGTGCGGTAGAAACATAGGCTTCAATGGCGTGGGTCATTGCGTCCATACCGGTGTGCGCCACGAGCTTCTTCGGCATCGTTTCGGCAAGCTCCGGGTCGACGATTGCCACATCCGGGGTGATTTCAAAGTCTGCGATCGGGTACTTGATGCCCTTTTCGTAGTCGGTGATAATGGAGAACGCTGTGACCTCGGTTGCGGTGCCGGAGGTGGAAGAAATCGCGCAGAAGTGTGCTTTTCTGCGAAGCTTCGGCAGACCGAATACCTTGCACATATCTTCAAAGGTTACTTCGGGATACTCGTACTTGATCCACATCGCCTTTGCCGCGTCGATCGGAGAACCGCCGCCAATGGCTACGATCCAGTCAGGCTGGAACTTTTCCATAGCCGCCGCGCCGCGCATAACGGTTTCCACGGACGGGTCAGGCTCAATACCCTCAAACAATTCGACCTCCATGCCGGCTTCCTTCAGGTAGGATACCGCGCGGTCTAAGAAACCAAAACGCTTCATAGAGCCGCCGCCCACACATACGATTGCGCGCTTGCCCTCAAAGGTTTTCAGAGCTTCCAGTGCGCCCTTGCCATGATAAATATCTCTCGGTAAAGTAAAACGTGCCATAACAGAACCTCCCTTGTTTGTTGGCTCTATTATAGCACGTTTTATTCGTTTTGGGAATTGCCGCTTTGTCATATGGGGTATTCCGGAATCGATATAATGTGTACTGAATTGACAAAAGAGAACAAAAACAGACGGTGCGAAAAGAAAACGGATTATGGAATTGCTACATTGAGTGCTTTTGAACGAAAAATAAAATCACAAATTGTCCGTAAATGTTGAGAAAATCCGAAAAAAGTCGTTACAAATTTCATCTGCGGATGACGCGTCGCAGTCTGTTCTGCTTTCACGCAGCGCTACCTTATTTTGCAAGTCCCAGTGTGCGCTCATAGGCGGCGATCACGGCGTCCATGGCGGCGGCGCGGAATCCGTTTTCCTCCAGCGTGCGCACTCCCGCGATGGTCGTGCCTGCCGGAGAGGTGACGGCGTCCTTCATCGCGCCCGGATGGGTACCCGTTTCGGCAAGGAGGCGCCCGGTGCCGATTACGGTCTGAATGGCAAGCTCCATGGCAGAAGCGCGAGGCAGTCCGCACGCCACACCGCCGTCCGCCATCGCTTCAATGAACAGGCACACAAACGCCGGACCGCAGCCGGAGATGGCACTCCCCGCGTCGATTTTCGATTCCGCAAGCGGCAGCAGCACACCGGCATGGGTAAACATTGTCCGGAAATCCGCGACCGCTTCCTCCGGCACATCCGATGTGTGATCGTAGAGAATCATCGCTTCTCCGACAGACGCCGCGACATTGGGCATCAGTCGGATCACTGGGCAGTCATACCCGGCAAGCGCGCGGATTTTCTCCATTGCGACACCTGCCGCCATCGAAATGAGCACCGGTTTTTCCGTCCGTGCGGCGAGGATCGGGGAGAGAGACGCAAGCAGACCCGGCAGTCCCTGTGGTTTCACGCCGAGGAGGATATAGTCCGCGCCATCCGCGATTTCCGCTGCCGTCACCCCCTGACAACCGTATTTATCCGTAAACGCGGTGACCTTTTCAATGTCCGCGTCGCAGATGAGAATGTCACAGCCGGCGACGGTCTTGCAGATCGCCGTAAGCAGCGCGCCGCCCATGTTGCCGATACCGATACAACCGATTTTTTTCATACAATTACGCCTTCTTTATCCTGGAATAGTAGAAATACAGTATTTTTGTGTAGCTGGCTTTAACGGATCTGACCATTGCCGCGGATGATGTATTTGTAGCTGCAAAGTGCTTCCAGACCCATCGGTCCTCTGGCATGCAGCTTTTGTGTGGAAATACCCATTTCACAGCCGAGACCAAACTCGCCGCCGTCTGTGAACCGCGTGGAAGCGTTCCAGTATACAGCCGCGCTGTCCACGCCGTTCAAAAACGCTTCCGCAGCCGCTGCATCTGCTGTTATGATCGCTTCGCTGTGGTGTGTGGAATGCCTGCGGATGTGCGAAACCGCTGCCGCCACACCGTCCACGAGGCGCACTGCCAAAATGTAGTCGAGAAATTCCGTATCAAAATCCGCATCCGTGGCAGGGACTGCCTCCGCGCCCAGAATTGCCGCCGCATCTTTGTCACATCGCAGTGTCACCTGCGTTTTTCCGGCAAGCATGCGGTCGTCACGGAGCGTTTTTGCCAGCTTTGGCAGAAATTCCGCCGCGATCGCGCGATCTACCAGGCAGACCTCCGCCGCGTTGCATACCGAGGGACGGCTCGTTTTCGCGTTTTCGAGGATGGACAACGCCATAGCCTGATCCGCCGCCTTGTCCACGTAAATATGGCAGATGCCGGTACCTGTTTCAATGCAGGGAACCTTCGCGTTTTCCACACAGCTCTGGATCAGTCCCTTTCCGCCGCGCGGGATGAGCAGATCGATGTATCCGACGGCACGCATCAGCTCTCCGGCACTTTCTCTGGTGGTGTCCTCCACGAGCTGTACCCACAGCGGATCCCCACAGGCGGTAGACAATCCCTTCTGCATGGCTTCGACGATGGTGTGCGCACTGTTCCACGCTTCCTTGCCGCTGCGGAGAATGCACGCGTTTGCGCTTTTGAGGCAAAGGGATGCGGCATCAGACGTGACATTCGGGCGGCTTTCGTAGATGATGGCGATTACGCCAAGCGGCACGGCGGTTTTTTCGATCCGCAGTCCGTTCGGACGTTCCGTCACCGACAGTACCCGACCAACCGGATCGGGCAATGCGGCAACTGCGCGCACGCCGTCCGCCATAGAACGGATTCTGCCTTCGTCCAAACGGAGCCGGTCGAGCATTACATCAGAGATCTTTCCCTGCGCCTTTTCCATATCCATTGCATTTGCCGTCAAGATAGCGTCTGTGTGGGAGAGGATTGCGTCTGCCATTGCGTGAAGATATCGATTGCGCGTTTCTGTGTTGGTACCGCTGAGTGCGGCGGCATGCTCACGCGCGTCCTGTAAAATCGCTTGTGTCGTTTTCATATCCGTTCCTTTCCGAGAAACCGGGTCCCGATCGGTGCTCCGTCCACAATTGCATAGAGAATTTCCGGATCCTTGCCGTTTGCGATCACCATGTCCACGCCGGCATCCATGGAGATTTGCGCGGCTTTCAGCTTTGTAGCCATGCCGCCGGTACCGTTTTGGGTCCCCTTTCCGCCGGCATGCGCGATAAGCTCCGGGGTGATCGCGGGAACGACCGGGATCAGTCGCGCGTCCGCCGCGGTGCGTGGATCGTCCGTGAACAGACCGTCGATGTCGGATAAAAGGATGAGAAGATCCGCCGACAGGGAAGTGGCAACGATCGCGCCCAGAGTGTCGTTGTCGCCGATGAGTCCCTCCGTGATCTCGTCCGTCGCTACCGTGTCGTTTTCGTTTACGATCGGCAGCACCTGCATGTCAAGAAGATGGCGCATGGTCCCTGTGAAATTCGCTTTGCGTACCGGATCACCGACATCTGCCGCAGTCAGAAGGATCTGCGCGACGACATGGTTGTACTCCGAGAATAGTTTATCATAAATATACATGAGCTCGCACTGCCCAACCGCGGCAGCAGCCTGTTTTCCAGCCACCGTGGACGGTCGTTCTCTAAGCGATAGCTTGCCCATACCCATCGCGATGGCGCCGGAGGATACGAGAATGATCTCGTGCCCGGCGTTTTTCAGATCGCTCAACACCTTGCAGAACTCCTCCATGTGGCGGATGTTGAGATGTCCCGAGGGATGCGTCAGTGTAGACGTCCCCACCTTTACAACAATGCGCATACTGTATACCAGCGGAAAACCGCGTAATTCCTTTCCTGCGAACAAAAACCGCTATAAGGCACAGTACCATGCCTATGAAAAAATATACACATATTATACTATAGTGCCGTCCAAATTGCAATGGGAAATCTGTAAGAAAATTCAGATGTTTTTGCGCTTTATCGGGATAAAATGTCCTGCCGTGCCATCTCATTCGCATCGTTTTGTGGATTTGTTGGATTTTACGAAAATGTTTCGTGCAAAACCCCGTTGACTTTACAATTTTTCTATGCTATACTGGTTCTGACATAAGCTGTTTTGCTGTGATGGCGCGGCGGAATGGCGAAAGGCGAACGATTTGTATAAAAATTCCCGGTAAAGGAAAGGAGAGACAACAATGTTATCCCAAAGACTTGGCAGCGATACCCAAAAGGATCCGCGCTTCATCGATGAATTTGTTGCGGCTGTACACCGGCATCCCGGCTGCTGCGACGAGGTGTGGCTGGCGACCGATTACGGCTTTCCACCGCTGTCCGTGCATGCCTCCTCCGCGGAAAACCTCGCGGTCACAGCAGAAAAGCTGCGGAAAATCGGCATGCGTGTATCCATGCAGCTGTCGAACAGTGTAGGACACGGGCAGTATATGGCAACGAGGGACTGCTCCGGACTGGTGTACGACAGCTCACCGGTCGAGCATATGGTGGGACCGGACGGCACGGTAGCGGAATACTGCTTCTGCTGGCATGGCGAGCATTTCCGCAAATATACGTTTGCCGAGATCCGGATGTACGCGGAGAAGCTCCAGCCGTGGTGCGTGTGGGTCGATGACGATATGCGCCCGAACAACCACAATCCCGTGTCCTACGGCTGCTTCTGCGACGACTGTATGCGCCGGTTCAACGAACAGTACGGCAGTCATTTCACCAGAGAGGAGCTGGTACAGGAGATCAGCTTCGGCGACCCCGTGTGGAGAGAGCGACACATCTCCTTTATCCGGGATGGATTGCACGATTTCTGCCTCGCGCTCGGACGGGCGATCCACGAGGTGTCCCCGGAGAGCCGGATGGGTTATCAGGGCTGCGCAAACGGTGGATATTCCGGCTTCGGTTACGCGTTCATCTACGACGCGATGCGGGAGGCGACCGGAAAAGCACCGTTGTCCAGACCCGGCGGCGGCGCCTACAGCGATCACAATCCGCAGGAATTCATCTGGAAGGGCGAGATTCTTTCCTATCAGAACTTTATGCTGCCCGATTACGTGACCGACCGGCGTCCGGAGATCGAAAGTCTGCCCGACGTCGTATACGGCAAGAGCATCGGCGGCACCTGCTTTGAAACGACGTACTATCTCGCACTCGGCAATACGGCAATGAGCTACGCGATGCTCATGAACGACTATGAGCCGATGTCGTGGCATGAAAAAATGCTCACCGCCTTTGCCGATCACCGTCCGTACTGGGAAAAGCTGTCGCAGCTCAGTCTGACCACAGAGCCGGACGGCTGGAATCTCGCGCTGTCGAAAAAGGCGTACCTTCAAAAAACGGATCGTCCGCTCGGATATACCGCGGAATATTATAACGACGCGCACGAAATGCGTCCTATCGGAATCCCGATGATGATGCACCCGCATCCGGAAAACGGCACTGTGCGCTTCCTGACGGAGAACAACGCAAAAGCCATGGCGGAGGATGAGATCGACGCGCTGCTCTATTGTCCCGTCGTCGCGAGCGGCGGTGCGATCGCGGTTCTGCAAGCGCGCGGGATCGATCTGCCGTTACGCGCGGAGCCTGTGGACACGTCCCGCCTCGGCATGCGGTACACGGACGCGCAGGTCAACGAGGGATTTGCGCATCGGAGCTGGTTCGGACAGTTCCTCGACGTAAGCGGCTATCGACTGCTGCCAAAAGAGGACGCGATCTTCCTCCCGCTCGGCGAATATATCGTCACGATTCCTGCCGGCGACACCGAAAGCATCCCTGTTTACCGCGCCAATGCCGGCATCGCGAAGTACAAGCTGACCGGGGATATTTCCGACGGCATTGTCCGCACGAAATACGGCGCGCGCTGGGCGGTATTCGGCTTTGACTGCGGCAGACGGACGATCAGCACGGAAAAACGCACCCAATATCTCCGTGCGGCTCAGTATATCTCCGGCAAGATCCCATCCGCGGTTCTGCTGACTCCGATTCAGGCAATTGTCCTGCCGCGCGTGACAAAGGATGGCAGGTTGGCGGCATTTTCTGTGACCAACTGTACCGTTGCCGACAGCGGAGAGCTTGCCGTGCAGATCCACGATCCCGTAGGACGGCACGCGACATACATGGGGCAGTACATCCCGGAGACGGAGGTGGAGCTGCGGGAGATCGGTGAAAATCTTTATGAGGCGATCCTCCCGAACGTGCGTCCATGGTCGGTGGGAACGCTGTTCCTGCGGTAAAAATCGAACCGCAAACCGTAAAAATCCATAGAAAAAACGCTCGAAGAACGGTTCTGCGGAAGAACAGTCTCCGGGCGTTTTTCTGTTTTGACGTTATTCCACCGTAATCACGCGGTCGAACATATCCTTATTTTCCTCGATCAGCTTCGCGTTGCCGACGGCGCAGACGAATCCATCCGTCATGGTGCTGTCGATGGCATCGGCGATCTCGTGGAAGCGATCCACGGTGATGTCCAGTGCCTCGTGCCGTTCGCGGTTGATGTCCTCGTAGGTCTTATCACCGATATATGCCTGGAACGAGCGGGTCGCCTTGCCGGAAGGAGACATCGGATAGTCCACAGAGGAGAACGTTCCGATGATGAAGCGGTTCAGTTCTTCATCGGTCAGCGCGAGATCCCGTACATAATCGCCTGTTTTCTCGTAAACCTCGTTCGTCTGGGCGAGCTTGGGATCGCGGTAGGAGTAGAAGAACAGGGAATCCGCATTGAAGCCGCAGCCACAGCCATACGCGCCGCCCTTGACCCGGATCTTCTGATAGAGATATTCCAGGCTGACAGCGGTACGTACGACCTGCATATCCCCGCTGTACGGCGCGTTCATCCGTCCGGCACGCGCGAGATACGTCACCTGCGACGAGATCATGAACCCTTCGTTTTTCGCGACCGGGCAGAGAGGAGCGGCGGTCGGCAGCACCGGACGATCGATACGGAACGCGTCGATGAATCCGGGGAGATTCTCCTCCATCTGTGCTGTGCCTGCGTTGTCCGAGGCGAGACTGAGGATCAGTTTGTCGGGATCGCAGATGGCGTGTACCACCTGGTCGAGCATATCGGCAACGGCATCCGCCTTTTCGTCAAAATGCGCCAGAAGATCCTTGAGGAACCAGAAGTAATCCATACCGGAAAGCAGCTCGTTGTACAGCGAGATCGGCTGATAATACGAGCGGACTCTGGCGATGGTGACGGCATGACCGCTGTTCTGGATCCGCCGTTCCAGTCCGGATACCACCTCCTGTACGATCTCGCGGAGCCGCTTGGTGTCGTGGAAATGGGTAGTAGACAGAACTTCCCGTACGGTATCCAGCGCGTAGGGGACCTTGTCGGCAAGGACCCGGAATGCGGCGGTGAAATACGGACGGTACGCCTGCGGATCGCCATACACGCTGTATACATTCGCGCCGTAGCCCATGCTGCCCGTATTCAGCTTTGTCTCAATGGTCAGCTCCCCATAGGAATGCGCGTCGGTATCCATGCTGCCGAGGGTCGCCGCAAGGAGTCCGAGATAGGGGATGGTTTCCTCCGGCAGCTCCGGTAAGGCAAAGCAGAGTCTGGCGTAGGTGATGCCGTTCGTTTCCAGATCGTGCGCCACGGTTTTCACGCCGCCGACGGTGCATTCGCGATTCTGCAAAGCGGGCGCGTCGTAGGGGATGTCGTGTCGATCGAGAACCGGGATGCAGTGCAGCTCCTCATAAGTCGGTTCTCTCTGCTGGTATTCGCGAAGCGCGGCGGTATCGTCGATGATGGCCTGTACCTCCTCCGGCGAGAGGGACGCTTTGTATGCCGCCAACCTCTCGGTCAGCTTTGCCTCGTTCGCTTCATTCAGACCCGGGACAGGGACAAGCTCCACTCTTACGCCGTGGTCGCAGGCAAGAAGCTTATTCCGGATCAGGTTTTCATAATACCCGGTGCCGATCTTCTTCCGAAGCGTATCATATACGTCGAGAACGTGGAGATAGTCGAACGGCTTGTCATCGTCGTAGAGCCAGCTCTGGAGCATGCTGAGCGCATAGGACAAACCGCGCGGACTGCCGCCGTAATCGGCTTCGCGGAACCGGAACTCGTTGTTGTTGATCACGGCAAGGATCGCTTTTTCGTTGATGCCCTCGTCCACGATCTTTTGCAGCGATTCCCGGATCACGTCGTAGAAGCGGTCGTAGTCCTCGGATTTCGCGTTCTTTGCCACGATGCAGAAGAGATCTTCCAACATATGGTTCTCAAATCCGCCGTAGATGTCCGCACCGATACCCGCGTCGAGAAGCGCCTGCTTCAGCGGTGCGCCGGGCTGATTGAGCAGTACCTCGCCGAGCAGATCCCACGCGGCGGTTTCCACGGTGTCGAGATTGGACGAGCAGGCGGCGGCAAAGCCAAAATACGATTTGCCCGCGGGATCCTCGTCCTTGCCTATCGGGTATTCGCGGCGCGCTTCCCGGACAGTGCCGAAGTGCGGCTGCGGATGGACAGCGGAATCGGGGGAGATCGCGTCAAAGTGGGAGAGATATTCGGTGTCAAGGAAGGTAAGCCGCTCCTCCACATCCATGTTGCCGCAAAGGAAGATATAGCTGTTCGACGGATGGTAGTAGCGGCGATGGAAATTGAGGTAATCCTCATAGGTCAGCGTCGGGATCACGTCCGGATTGCCGCCGGAGTCCACACCATACGTGGTGTCCGGATTGCAGCTCTGCATCATCGTGTCGTAGATCACGCCGTCCGGGGAGGAATACGCGCCCTTCATCTCGCTGTATACGACGCCATTGATGACAAGCGGATCGTCGGCGTTCTCAAGCTCGTAATGCCAGCCCTCCTGCTCGAAGATCTGCCGGTATTTGTAGATATTCGGATAGAACACCGCGTCGAGATACACGTGCATCAGGTTGCAGAAATCGCGGTCGTTGCAGGACGCCACCGGATAAAGGGTTTTGTCCGGATAGGTCATAGCGTTCAGGAACGTGTTGAGCGACCCCTTGGCAAGCTGCATGAACGGATCGCGGCTCGGGAAATGTTCACTGCCGTTTAACACCGTGTGCTCAATGATATGCGGTACACCGGTGCTGTCGGACGGTGTGGTACGGAAAGCGGCGCAGAAGGTTTTGTTTTCCTCATCGCTGGATAGAACGCAGACGCGCGCTCCGGATTTGTTGTGTCGGAAAATCAGTCCGAGCGACTTGATGTCATCTAAGTATTCTTCTTTGACGAGCGTATAGGCAGGCAATGGAGAAAGTTCTGCGGCAGAATGGATACACTTGGACATTTGCGGTTTGCTCCTTTCGGGATAATTGATATGGCGTATAGTACAATTCCCGCTTTTCTATACCGTGCGGTGGAAAAACGGGAATTGTAGTGAGTGACAGGATTATTTGCCGAGCAGGGTCATGGTGTGCTCCGCGAGGAAGTCGACCGTTACGTGGTTGTAGCCGTCGATGGAGGTGCGCAGATTGCCGCCGAACGGAGCGATCCACTCCTCCGGGATACCCGCGTTCATCATACCGACGATGGAGCCGACTGTGGCACCGTTGCAGTCGGTATCGAAGCAAGCCTGAACCGCGATGCAGATGGACTTGCCAAAATCACCGTTGCCCCAGAGCAGACCCATTACTACGATCATAGCGTTGGAGTTCGTATAGCACCAGCCATTCGCGGAATGCTCATCGTAGCGGCTGTGGATGTGCGCGATGGCGTCGTCCACGGTCTTGCCCGCATCGTACATGGCGATGATCTCATCCACATCGGCGCGCAGACGGCTCTTTTCCGGTACATACGCAAGACCGGTTTCGATGATCTTTTTGATGTCGTTCGTGCACGCAGCGGCGGCGTTCATGGCGGAGATGAACATTTCGCCGTAGATACCGTTCTTGACGTGGGAAATGGACGCGTCACGGAACGCCATGGATGCGGCAGCTGCGGGATCACCGGGGTTACAGTAGCCGAAGAAGTCCCCGCGGATCTGCGCGCCGATCCATTCACGGTACGGATTCTTGTAGGACGCGGTCTCCGGCGGCAGAAGTCCAAGTGCGGCGTTGCGGTATGCGGCACGTTCTGCCGTGCAGGTGGCGAACATCGGGATCCAGGTCATCCACGCTTCCATGACGTCCATGGGCTTGAAATCGCGACCGTAGCGTTCCACGAGCTTCATAGCGAACGTGGTGTAGTTGGTGTCGTCGTCGATGGGCATGCAGTTGTCTATGTTGTCGGCAAAGCACGCTCCCGCCCAGACCTTCTTTTCGCTGAAGAAATGCTCCGGGATGTCGCGGCGGAAGAAATAGCGGTTCAGCGGATAGTTGTTCGATTCCTTCAGCACCGGCCACATCAGCTCAGAACGCCAGCCTTCTACCGGCTTGCCGAGCAGACAGCCTGCGATACGGCCGTACCACGCGCCCTTGATGTGCTCCTGCAGATTTTCCGGCACCGTGGGCAGAACGGGAGCGGACTTTGCGGAGGGCGAGGCGGCGATGATGGATTCGTAATCAGACGGTTCTACATACGGATAATCTGCACGGACCGGATGCGCACGCATAGCGTCACAGATCACTTCAATCGCATCTTCAATATCGCGGCGGTCATCATCGGTGATGCCATGTGCGATCGCTTCACAAAGCGGTTTATAGCTCGAGACGTCCTTGCCTTCCATCAGGCACTGTTCGTACTCGGTCATGATGTCTCCGGCAAGGCGGAGCCAGGGTTGATTCTTCAGCATGGGAAATGCCTCCTTGAAATAGAGAAAAAATATGTAGTAAAGCAGTCTGCCGACGTCGGCTGCTGCGTTTTACCTTAGGGATACAATGTGTGGTTTACTGCATCAGGCGCGCGAAATTCTCCGCTACGTCCGCGATGGTCTTGCCGTCCTTGAAGCCGACCTCATAGGTGAATCTGCCGCTGTAGCCGACCTCCTCCAGCGCCGCGAACATATCGTTCCACGGATTTAAGCCTTCCATCGGGAACCAGTGCTTCTCGTCCACGAAATCGTAGTCGGAGACGTGCAGGGTCACGATGCGGCTGCCGACCGCGCGGATGAAATCGACATTCGGCTCGGCGAGATTGTGGTTCGTGTCAAAGCAGACGTGGAGATCGGGAATGGCGTGTAAAAACCGGAGCATATCGGCGGAATTGCGGCAGAGACAGGTGCGCGGCAGATTCTCGAGTGCCAGCGTGATCCCGGCTTCCTTGGCGATCTTGTTCAGTCTGCCGATTACATCGATGGCGCATTGGAGTCTGTCCTCACGTTCACCTTCTTCATAAGGCTCGCCGCTCGGATGGATCACAGCGATTTCCACACCGCTGTCCGCCGCCGCACGGAGCAGCTCCGACTGGATCTCGACTACCCTATCGCGCTTGGCAGGATCGGCAAAGGCGGGATCGAGCAGGGAAAAGGGGGAAAACGGCAGATGCACGGAGGAAATGGTCACGTCATAGGATTTCGCTTTTTCGTAGATGGCGCGCGCGTTCTTTACATATTCCGTTTCTTCAAACGCGCTGAGATTTCCGCCGGAAAACTCCATATAGTGAATCCCGGCGTTGCGATAGGCTGCGAGCGTTTCATCCCCGAATTGGGTTGCCGCGTACGAGAGGGCAAGCGGCCAGTTGTGTCTGTCAGTCATTAGAAAGTACCTCCCTATATGACATACGTTCTGTGTACAGAAATTTCTGTAGGATACCTAATGATACCATAGGTCACGGCAAAATGCAAGGGCAATTTGTAAATAACGTGGGAATCGGAACAGAAACCGGGTGTTTTTTTGTTATGTACAATATATAGCGGTTCAGACGATCTGGAACAGATAGAATTTCAGATATTCCGTTTCCGGCACGTTCCAGAGGATCGGGTGATCGGGCGACTGTGCGCGTTCCTCGATCTGCCGCAGCGCCACATGCGCGTCATCCGCCGCTTCATGGAGCATCCGTTTGAATTGGTCCGGCGGCATGAAGTGAGAACAGGAGCAGGTCGCGAGGTACCCGCCGCGCGGGAGAAGACGCATCGCCAACGTGTTGATCTCACGGTACCCGCGGTACGCGTTTTTCACCGTGTCCCGGCTTTTGGTGAATGCCGGCGGATCGAGAATGATGTAGTCGTATTTCCCGCGATTCGCCCTCGATTCCGCGAGAGACCGCAGCAGAGCGAACACATCCGCGCATTCCACACGCATTCTGTCCGCAACGCCGTTCTTCTCCGCGTTGTGTCGTGCCATCTCAACCGCGTCCTCGGAAATATCAACAGACACTACCTCCGCTGCTCCGGCAAGGGCGCAGTTCAGACCAAACGAACCGGTATGCGTGAAGCAGTCGAGAATGCGGCGTCCCTTTGCCAGCCTTGCCGCTGCCTGCCGGTTGTACTTTTGGTCGAGGAAAAAGCCCGTTTTCTGTCCGTTTACGTAATCGACGGTATAGAGCACACCATTTTCGCGAATGTCCACGGTGCCGCTTTCGTGACCCGTATGATTCTTTGGTTGCCAATAGCCGCAGTGCCTGTCCATGCCCTCCAATTCCCGCAGTGCGCCGTCACACCGTTCGTAAATTCCGGCAACCGTCACACCGCGTGCGGCAAGCACATCGATAAGAAGGGCATAAAGCCGATCCCGACGCACCTCAATTCCCAGAGAGAGCACCTCGGAAACGAGTATATCGCCAAAACGGTCGACGGTCCAGCCGGGGAAGCGGTCCGCTTCCCCAAAGATGAGCCGACACGCGCCAAAATCGTCGCCCATGACGGTCATGCGGTAATCGACAGCATGCTCAAGTCTGCGACGGAAAAACGCGTCGTCAAAGGTATCGTTTGTATTGTCGGAGAGAAGGCGGACGCGTATTTTGGAGTGGCTGTTGAAAAAGCCTGTGCCGAGATAGCGGTTCTTTCCGGAATAGACGTCGCAGAGACCGCCGTCCGCAGGGACCGATTCCCCGCGTGGCGAGACCTCGTCGCCAAATACCCACGGATGACCGCTTTTAATTTTCTTTTCACCTTTATCGGATACCGTAACGGAGGGAAGATTTCGTATCATAGCTGTACCTCAGAGCTTACTTCTTTCTTTTGAAATGCTTTTTTCAGTCGGATGTAGTATGCGGGAATGAGAATGCACACCGCGCCGATCCACGCAGCCGGTTCCGCGTAGAAGATATCGTTTTCTCTGGCGAGAATGCCGCAGAGAATGGCAATCGTGATCCGCATGAGAAATTCCGCGATTCCGGAGACCATCGGAATGACCGTGTCCCCCATACCCTGCAGCGCCGAGCGGTATACGTACAGAGCATACAGGATCAGAAGAAACGTGCTCATAATCACAAGGTATCGATATGCCGTGACAAGCGCTGCTTTGTCCGCATCCCGGTCGATGAAAATCTGTAGGATCCAGCGACCGCAGCCGATCATCACACAGGAGATCACGGCGGATGTGATGGAAGCGATCAGCACAGCGCTGCGCACACCGGTACGAATCCTTAAAAGATCGCCTGCACCGAAATTCTGCCCGACGTAAGTGGTGACGGCAAAGCCATAAGAGGTCGCCGCGATTTCGAGAAGCCCATAGAGCTTGTTCGTGGCGGTGAATCCGGCGATGAAGGCGTTTCCGAAGCCATTGACGACCGCGGATACCACCATGCCACCGATGGAAATGATGGTATTCTGGATTGCAAGCGGCGCGCCCAGACCCATGAGCGATTTCGCCATCGCGCCGTCGCGTGCCATATCGGACAGATGAAAACGGAGATGCGGTGTTTTCGCGATCCGATACGCGCAGATCCCGCCCGCGACAGCCTGCGCGCATACAGTAGCACCGGCGGCTCCTGCAATGCCCCAATCAAAGACAAAAACTGTCAGCGCGTCGAGGGCGATATTGAGAACAGACGCCGTGATCATGGCAAAGAGCGGCGTTTTGCTGTTTCCGACGGCGCGCAGCGTGGACGCGGTGAAGTTGAAAAACATCATGCACGGCGTTCCCGCGAAGAGAATCCGCACGTATAGTGTCGCCATCGGGGAAAGCTCCGCCGGTACGCGCAGGAGATAGAGAAATCCCGGCAGCGCGACCTGGCTGAGAACGGCGGTGAGCAGGGTGATGAAAACGGTCAGCCTTGCGGAAAGTCCGATCACGCGGCGCAGTCCGGGAAAATCACCTTCGCCGAATTTCTGAGACATGCGGACGGAGAAACCGGCGGTAAACCCCTGCGCGATCCCAAGCACCATCCATGACAGCCAGTCCACGGTGCCGAGCGCGGCAAGTGCGTCCATTCCAACGCCGCGACCGACAATGGCGGTATCGACAACGGTGTAGAGCTGCTGGAACATATTGGAAAACATCAGCGGCAGCGCGAAGAAAAAGAGGAGCCGTGCGGGCTTGCCGACGGTCATATTTTGTGTATTTGCCATACAAACCTACCTTGCAAAAATCGTATCCCGATACTTATCGCGAAAATTTACAAATAATGACTTGCCAAAACACGGCGGATCGGGTATACTTAGAAAGCCCCTGATTTCAGGTTATTTTTGCGATAAAAGCCATAATAATTCAACCTATGATCGCAAAAATCCGATGTATTCAGAGGTTCCTTAGGAAAATGCTGATCAAAGATTGATGCAGTGCATCCTTGGAAAAACATAGTTTTCAAATGGATTCCTCATTTGCCACTACATGGAATCCAAGGGTCAAAATCAGGAGGGAGACAAACATGAAAGACTATCTCATTACATATTGGTGGGGAATCCCGGAGGCGTATTTCTCGGAGGAACGGGTAATAGAGGCGATCGATGATGGCTTCAATCTGCTGCATTTCAGCTATGAACCGGCGAACAATAAAAAGGCGCTTGCGCTCTGTCAGAAGCACGGCGTACGCGCTATGATTGCGGACGCTCGGATGTACAAGGCGATGAACGAGCCGGAGAATCGCGAAAAGATCCTCACGGCGCTCACCGACGATTACAAAAACGAGCCGGCGCTCTTTGGCTACTACATCACCGACGAGCCGAACGCCGCGCAGTTCCCCATGCTTGCCGATATTGTGGCGACGCTGAAACGGCTTGATCCGGCGCATCCGGCGTATATCAATTTGTTCCCGAATTACGCGAATGCCGAGCAGTTGGGCAATCCTACCTATGACGCGCATCTCAGAGCGTATATGGAGACCGTGAAGCCGGAGATTCTCAGCTACGACCACTATCATCTCCTTACGCCGGAGCAGCCGAAGGAATTTATCACCTTTGAGAACGAGAGAGAAGCCGGAATCTACGCCGCTGCCCAAAAACGCACCGCCCGTGCCGGATTCTACGACAATATCGAAGTGATCCGTGCATACGGTCTGGAATTTGGCGTGCCGTATATGCTCATCATTCTCCTGACGGAGCACGGTCCGTACCGCTACCTGAACGAAGCGGAGATCGCGTATGAGGCATATCAGACTCTGGCATACGGCTGCTCCATGCTGTCCTACTTTACCTACTGGACACCGGACGGCGGCGATCATTGGCACTTCCGCAACGGTATCATCTCAGAGGACGGCAAAAAATGCAGCCACTACTACGACGTGCAGAAGATCAACCGTGAGATCGCTCCTATCGGCAGACACATTGCGAACACAACCTCCACGGCGGTGTTCCACGTCGGCTGTGAAAAAGAAAACGTCGCGCCGTTTACCGCATACAATGGTATTGACGCAGTGGAGGGCGGCAGTCTGACTGTCGGATTCTTTGCGGACGGCACCATGCTGATTGCGAATAAGGATTTTGCCGCGGATGCGGAGGTCAAAATCACCACGGCGCGTTCTCTTGAAAAATTCGTACCCGAGACAGATGCGTTTGTACCGTGCGAAAAGACGATCACCATTCCGGCAGGGCACGGCACATACCTGCGTATTTTATAAAGAACCACACGAAAACCGAGGGCAATCCGAAGCGAGATACCCTCGGTTTTCTTTTTTGTCCGATTTACTTAGCGATCCGGTACTCGAGCGTGTACGGTGCCGCGTCGGTCACCTCGTCCATACGGTAGAGGACACCGTCGCCGGGTGCTAAATGCAGTGGCAGGGAAGTGATATTGTCGCCGAGGAAAATCTGTTCCCCGGTTTCACGGGATACCGTGTAGAGGCGCACCGGCTTGCCAAGCGGCAAATCGACGGCAAGGGGCTCGTCCACGTCGCGGTTTAAGAATAAGAAATACCGGTGACCGTATGCGTCTGCAAGCTCACCAACGGAACAGCGGCGCGGGAGAGTCTGGGGCAGAATGTCGTGACCGGTCAGCTCGTCCGAGAGTCCCGTGAGATAGGGAGAGCCGGCAAGCAGCTCCACGCTGTGGTATACGCCGACACTGTGGAGTGCCATGAGCGTATTGCCGAGTGCACGGAATTCCGCGTGGATCCGCTTTGTTTCCTCAAATATCGGTCCGCGCTCGCCTTCCTCCGTGATCACCGCGTCGACAGCTGTGAATTCCTGGAGCGCCTTGGCACCGTACATTGCTCCGGCATACATCTGGCTGCGCACCATCGGGAATGTGAACCGGTGATATTTGTGGAGATTGACCGCCTGATAATAGAACCAGAGCGGCATCTGGTAATCGCGCGCTACCTTACGCAGCAGTCCGAGATCGCACCAGAGCAGGGAATTGTCAAGCTGGTCCTCGTCATTGTAGTTCCGCAGACCGAACGGATAGTAGTCGAGCGACAGCACCGGTGGATCAATCACCTTCGCGTAGTCGTACAGGTACTTTGTGAAAAGACCGTTTGGCCATGTGTATTCCGGGTTGTAGCTCGGGATCGCCACAGTAAACGGGAGCTTGCCGGGGGCTGCCTGTTCATACAGATCCGCCTGCCGTCTTGCCTCCGCGAGCTGGTCGGGATGAAACGGCTCGTCCCAGATGTACACGCCGACCGTGCGTTTCCACGGGGCAAGCGTGTTCGCCAGTGGCACCATCGACTGGAGCTTTCCCTCGCGGGACACAAACTCCTGCATACCGCCGTGGAGCGTAAAGTCCTGGAAGAGCAGGTCAATGCCGTATTCCTCGCAGAGCTGTACCGCTTCAAAAGCCTGTTCATGGGTTGCCCAGCCAAGCTCCAGCATGGTAAAGCCCGCATCCACGCAGTTGCGGATCACATTACGCATATGGCTGCCGCGCGCGCTGAAGGTGGAGAGAATGAAGTTGTCCTGCCGCCAATGTCTGCGCGGATTGCCGAGCGGATGACGGTCGAAAATTTTATGTTCCATAGATTCCTCCGGAATGAATTTCTACCTATATTATAACGATATCGTCGCCAGATTGCAAGACTTTCTCTGCGATCGGCGCGTGATTTGTGCTTTCTGGACTTTGTCAGATGTAGTCCGAAATATAAGGGATTTCATGCAGCAGCACATCGTCGAGCAGCTGGATGGTCTCCCCATTTGCCGTGATCCGACCCATGCGGTAGAGCTTGGACGCAGATTTGTATCCGAGCAGCAGCGTGGTCAGTGTAGCAACGGACATGTGTGCTGTGTGGCAGCATTCTGTGTCGTCCGATTGAATGGTGCATGTTCCCTTATGGAAACGGACCGTGTATGTTTTGTTGTTCCATGGCAGAAACACGTCGGTCACGGCAAAGGAAACGCATACGTCATCGGTTGTCGGGTCGCAGTGATATTTTGGGAAAAACTGCTCGACGTCCACGATACGTCCCATGATGTACGGACGTATTGTCTCGCGAATGTCGCCGTCCTCCAATTCAAAGGCAATAGGATCGCTGAAATAGGAGGAACCGCGTACCTCATCGATCATGGAATCGTGAGCACGGATATATTCCCACAGACCTTCCTTCGCTTCCTCGGTCAGATAGATCATTTCCTTGATGTGCATCACGTCGTCCTTGATGAGGTAAACCATATAGCCGCAGGACTTGCCGTTTACATCGTAATAGATCGCGACCATGGTGTCGTCCTCATCCCAGCGCCAGTATTCCTCCCACGCAAGCGCGTTGCGGAAGAGACAGCCGTGTGTGTTGGCGGCAAACTGTGCGTGGAGATTGTGAAAGTCGTTGTTGTCCCATGGTACACGGCGTACATATCCCGGTGCTGTCGCTTTTTCGGGGATCTGACGATCCTTTACGGAATAGGTGAGCTTATTCGAGATGATCTCCCATCCCATCTTTCGATACAGTGGAATGGAGTACGGAAAAAGCAGAGCAAGCGATTGTCCGCGGCGGCGCATATGGTCAAGACTCTGGTGCATCAGCCGTTTCATAATCCCATGACCGGAGTATTCCGGGTAGGTGCATACGCTTGTCACAAACCCGACCGGATATACCGCGCCGTACACATTCATTTTCAGCGGATATACGGCGATTTGCGACACAAGCGTTTCACCGTCAAAGCAGCCGAGGACGTCTGCACGCTCCAGAATCGGGAATTTGGACTGTTTGATTTCATCGTCCCGCCAACCGGTCATGGACAATTCCTGCTCCGTGATCTGGAAGGCATAGCGGAGCAGCGCGTTATACTGCTCGAGGTCGTCTGTTTTCAGGTTGCGTATTTCATATTCTGTATTCGGCAGCATATGGTTCTCCCGTTGTATATAGGACAGCTATGGATAAAAAAGACATCCATGCGATCTTGTATACATGATTATACAACGAATCGGTACGGATGTCAATTGTATTTCCGGAAAAAGGAGGCGCGGAATCCCTCTATCTTAAGTCAGCGTTTCCCAAAGGAGGCACTGAATCACGCCACCTTATAACAGCGTTTCCTTAGCGTTCGTCAGCGGATTCACCGCCGCCGCCATACAGATACGGGAAGCAGCTGCTCTGCCCGAGATAGGTTTCGTATACCTCCTCCGGTACCTCGGTGCGGATTGCCTCAATATGCAGAAACCGCGCTTCTGCGTATCGATAGGAATCAAGCGGACGGTCGAGAGCGTCCTCGGAATGCGCGGCGACAAGATAGGTGCCGGCGGAAAATCCGGTGACAAAGAGCGTGTGGTAGTAGTTGCCTGCGTCGTTGCTGAGCTGGATCACGTCGCCTGCCGACAGACCGCCCGGATACGTCTCCGTCATATACGGTCCGACACCGTCGTTCCCGGTCATAAAATTGTAGAAATACTCGACTCCTGTCCATGCGGGCGCACGGTCGGATGGCGACAGATAGTACCAGCCAAAGGTAGGCGTGTAATTCATCACACAGCATCCGGCGTATACGCACTGCGATACAAAATTTGTACAGTCGCCGCCGATGCCGGTGAAATTCGTAAAGAGCGGATTCCGGGAAAACGCCCAACGCCGCGCGTACGCAATCGCGTGATCCCGGTCGTACGGAAAGCTGATCAGCATAGAATGCACCTCACAGATGGAATCTCGCTATAGAATATGCACGCGGTGTGCTGTCGGTGTTATATAACTACAAATGTAGTGTTGTTGAATCATATGAAATACAGGTGTAAAAAGAGCCTGTATATCGTGCAAAACAAGCAAATTGTCATTGACAAGCCATGGCGTTTTATGCTATAATTGTAAATAAAAAATCCACTGCATGGAATGATTGGAAGAAAAAACAGGAGTACGATATGAAAAAGCACCATGTCACAGCACTCATCCTCGCATTGTTTCTTACTACTGTCGCCGGTACCGCCTGTGCCGGAGAAACAAGCCAGGAATCCGTGGAAACTGCGCCTGAATCCGCAGCGCAGACGGAGACCGAAACGGAGACCACCCGGTACGCCGCGGATCTGCCGGAACGGGACTTTGCCGGGGAAACATTCACCTTCTACGCGCGCATTTACGGCGGAACATGGGACGCGGACGATTTGCTCGCGGAGGAAACCACGGGCGAAAAAATCAACGACGCGCTGTATGAGAGGCAGACCTGCATCGAGGATACCTACAATCTTTCCCTGGCAGTTGTACCGAGCGGAAACGATGACATCCTGTCCAGTGTGAAAACCTTTATAAACGCCGGGGACGACACCTACCAGTCCATCGTCGGCAAGGTGTACAATATGGCGTCGCTGTCCGTATCCGGCATGCTCACGGATATGCACGAGGTGGAGAACATCGATCTCACAAAGCCATGGTGGGGACAGGTTATGAACAACTCTGTGTCCATAGGCGGGAAGCAGCATTACGCGGTAGGGGATATCACCATTGTCGACAACCAGGCGGAGCGGATCTATTATTTCAATAAAGGACTCGCGGAGCAATTGGGGCTTGGCAGTCTCTATGAAACGGTACGCGAGGGAAAATGGACGGTCGATACGTTCATGACATGCAATGAGGCGGCACTGGTGGATCTCAACGGCGATGGAAAATATACCCGTGATACGGACCAGTTCGGTACCATGGCACAGCCGCAGCATCTCGGGTTCGGACTGTATCTCGGTGCCGGGGAAATGGTCATCGGCAAGGACGAAAACGATCTGCCGTATTTTCAGGCTGCGCAGCCGGACGCCATCGACATCATGGTCACGATCGCGGAAAAAATCGGCGGCAATCCCTCGATCAGCAACAGTGGAGACGCCCTGCTCAGTACGCTGTATCCGGACAATCTTGTCTATTTCACGGAGGGACGCGTGCTCTTCAGCCCGGAGGTGCTCATCCACATTGAAACCATGCGCGACAGCGATGTGGATATCGGGATCCTGCCGGTACCGAAATTCACAGAAGCACAGGAAAGCTATTACTGCTACGCGGACGGGCATTGTGTCAACGCGATTGGCGTGCCTGTGACAAATCTCGCAAGCGAGAAAATCGGATTTGTGCTGGAAGCGATGGCAGCGGAATCGAAAAACAATCTGACGCCGGCGTATTTTGAGGTGTGTCTGACGGACAAGTACGTGCGCGATCCCGATTCCGCGGAAATGCTCTCTCTCGTGATGGAAAGTGCCGTGCTCGACCTCGGCGAGGTGTTCCAGTGGAACGGTATCACGAACACCGTGTCTGAGGCGATCAACAACGGCTCCGCCATCGCCTCCACGATTACCAAGCAGGAATCCGCTGTCAACAAATCCATCGAAAAGACCGTCAAAGCGATCCTTGGGGAGGAATAAGTATGGCAAAACGCTATCTCATCACCGACTTCGGCGCGATCACTGAGGCTTCGGACAACACGGCGGCGATTCAGTCCGCGATCGATACCTGCTTTCTTGCAGGCGGCGGCGAGGTCGTGATCCCCGCAGGCGTGTTTCTGACCGGTGACATCCGGCTGCGCAGCCATGTGAGGCTATATCTCAAAGCAGGCGCCGTACTACGGGGGATCCGCGATCCGCTTGCGTATTATCATTACCAGTCCGACACCGTGGAGCCGCTGCCTCCCGCGTGGTACGCCGGAAATACGCCGGAGATGACGGAGAAGCAGGATTTCCACGGCGGCAAGATCCCGCCCGGCTGTCGCTGGTGCCACGGACTCATCCGCGCGATCCATGCCGAGGACGTGGCGATCGTCGGCGAAGCAGGTGCGATCATCGACGGAGACGACTGCTATGACGCCATCGGCGAAGAGTATTACCGCGGCCCGCACGCCATCAGTATGGAGGACTGCAAAAATATCCACCTGTCCGGCTATACAGTGAAAAACAGCGCAAACTGGGCGCATGCGATCTTCCACAGCGAAAATATCCATATGCGGAATGTCACGGTGCGCGCAGGTCATGACGGCGTACACTTTACCACCTGCCGCAATATGACCGTGGAGGACTGCGCGTTCTACACTGGCGACGACTGTGTGGCGGGGCTGGATCTCGTCAACGTGCATGTGAAAAGCTGTATCCTCAATACAGCGTGCAGCGCGTTTCGGTTGGGCGGCACCAACGTCTATATCGAGGATTGCCATATGTACGGTCCGGCGGCGTATCTCTTCCGCGGCAGTCTGACACCGGAGGAAAAGGCTGCCTCCATGCCGTCGCTTGCCAATCCGGGTTGGGTCACGCGCGATACGGCCGGGCACCGGTTCAACATGCTGTCTGCGTATACGTATTATGCGGACTTTACAAGCGATATCCCGGTCGCACCCGGCAATGTGGTGATGGAGAATTGCCGTATTGAGAACGCGGATCGCCTGGTGCACTATAATTATTCCGGCAACGAGCCGTGGCAGAAAAACAAACCGCTGCACAGTCTGCGCCTGTCCGGAATCCGTGCGACGGGTGTGACCCTGCCGTTGAACGTCTACGGCGACCGCGAAAATCCGATCCGCATGGAAATCACGGATTCCGAAATTCGCTTCCGCGAGGATGTCGAACCGGACGCGTTCTGTCATCTCTGCCACCACGACTGGTTCCGTCTGCAAAACACAACGATCACCTACAAGGGAAGTGGCGCGCTCGTGAAAACATGGTCGGAGGAAGGCGAAATCCGTATGGAAAACCTGACCGCGCCGAGCGGGAAAATCGTCAAGGCGGATGAACCATTTTTCGCACAGGCAATTTAAGCATATAAAAACGCGATGGTACAGCTGAAAAAGCCATACCATCGCGTTTGATATTTGTGATTTACCGAACACTGCTGTCGTGTCCGGTAGAATGGAAAGGGAGATGATAAAACGCTATATCCACCAATCTGGCGTCAATTCGCCGAGGCTCACGATCCGTTCGGTATTGCAGTCGAGCATCACCTCAACTGATTTATACTTTTCCGGCATGAGCTGCACCATCAGTTCCCGGCAGGCTCCGCAAGGTGCTAACGCTTTCCCTTCAGCGGAGATGGCGAGAACCCGGCGGATTTCGTTTTCGCCACATGTGAGCATATGAAATATAGCGTTTCGTTCCGCGCAGATACCGAGTGTACAGGCGGTATCCACGCATACGCCAGTGTGGATTTTTCCGGAGGCGGATTCAATAGCCGCAGCTACGCCGCCTGCTTCGATCATTCCGGAAACCTGTCGCGGATGGCAGACTGCCAGTGCAGCTTCATAGAGCCTTTGCCAAACCGCGACCTTCACTTCAGCTTTTTCTCCATCCACAAACGCCGTACTGACCGCTTCACCGAGTACATGGTACTTGTTGTGTACCGGCTCAAAGGCGATCGGGCGGAATTTCGCAAGATCAAGCTTACCATCGTTGCTGAGTACGCGTTCGTCGATGCTTACGTTGGCGATCTTGCCGATAATGTTGCCTTCCTCCGTGACCTTGACAAACGTGCATTCCAGCGTGACCGGCAGTTCGTCAATGACCGGCGCGTCTACAGAGTCGCTCTTTGTCGCGTGGAAACCGGATTTCTCGAATTTCTACGGCTCTTTGTTGCCCGATACGAGTCCCACATAGTCGGACGGCACCACATTGGCGGCGTCTGCGAAGCCGATGGTGAACGCACCGCGCGCTGTAATGTTCTTTGTGGTCTTGTGCCCGGCACTGAGACTAAGCTCCACCATGTCGGAGTCGTACAGTCCGCCCCACGCCGCGTTCATAGCGTCAGGGGTACCGTCCTCGTTGTAGGTCGCGATGATGAGTACAGGCAGCGGATAAAACCACGGCTGCGATCAAAAGTTCTTACGCATAATCGATGCTCCTTTTGTTTTGGTAGGATTTTGATAAAGATAGTATAGCACCGGATTGTGAAACGGGTATGAATACGCTGTACGTTTTTGTGAAATTGCGTAAATGCCGATAAAAATACAGACGCAGGGAGCAATACAACCTGTGGTTGTGCTCGAAACGGACAATTCCCGGAATTTCCTATTGCAGGTTGCGGAAAAATACGGTATACTGTAAGCGATATATCACAGGCGATCCGGATCGACAACTTTTTTCAGGAGGGAAGAGTATGCTCAATATGCAAATTTTCGGAGAAAAGCTGCGGGAACACAGACGAACGCGCGGACTGACCCAGGAGGAGGTTGCGGAGAAGATCGGCGTGTCGGCACAGGCGATTTCCAAATGGGAGAATGGCGAGTGCCTGCCGGACTGCTTCAATCTGAAAGCACTCGGCGATACTTATGGCATATCGCTTGATATTTTATTGGAAACGGAGAAAAGCGGGGATATTGAGTCCGTCGCGGCACGTGTGGAGCAAATCGCAGATGAATACCTCTGGGCAAAGGCGGATCGGGACGCACCGAATGCCCACCGTTCGCTGGGAGCGGATCTTTGGAAGCTATGGAAAGGGATCTACTTCATTGAGGCAGGCGATCACGAGGTGCAGCGGCAGGATTACAAAAACGGCAATCTGCGCGTGTGCAGCGAATACGGACTGAAGCTGTGGGACGACGATGGCGTGGCATGTGTGATCCGACGCGATCTGGCGGAAAAATACGCCGCGGCAACGATCGGCGAGCGGGAAACCATGCTCCTTGCAAAACTGGCGAGCACGGACGGACTGCGTCTGATCGCTTTGCTCGATCCGGTGACGCCTATCTCCAAGGAAACGCTTGCGGAACGGTTCGGCGGCGCGGAGGACACATTGAACGCATATCTGCTGGCGTTTTTGGAAAACAACATCATTGCATACCAAACCGGTGTTCCGAGCGGCTACAAGCTCAGCGGGCATCGCGGCGTTTGTGCCTATCTCGTCCTGGCAGCGGCGTACACACTCGCGAAAAAGCAGTATACGCTCAGCGAGTTTATCCCGGCAGAATAAGGAGACATTTGATTTCAGGTTATTTCATCGCAAAAATCCGATTGATTCAAAGGTTCCTAAGGCGGGAAAAAAGGGAAGGACGATCCCTCTGCGGTGAAAGTCCTTCCCTTATTGTAGCTTGTATGGCAGTTTGCAAAATCAAAATTCGTAGTCGCACAGAGCGAGCGCGATGTCCCGGCACGCCTCGGCGTCTTTCAGATCGAGCAGTTCCGCAGAGGTGTGCAGATTGCGCATCGGAATCGAAAGTACGCATGCCTTGGCGCCAAGTCCGACCTTCTGCATCGGAACCGCGTCCGTACCGCCGTGTACGTACACCTCGTACTGGTACGGGATCTTCTTCTCCTCCGCAACCTTCGTCATGGCGTCGATGACGTCACGGTCGCAGATGATGGTGCTGTCCCGAATGCAGATCGCGGCGCCGGAACCGACCTTGCACTCCATCGGGGTCACACCGATCGCGTCGCCGGTACCGCATACATCGATGGCAATGCCGATGTCGGGGCGGACAGCTTCCGCAGCGGTGGTCCCGCCGTTTGCCGTGCATTCCTCCTGCACCGTGAACGCGAAATACACATCGTTGTAGGGTTTTTCTTCCCGTTCGGACAACGTGCGCAGCGCCTGCAGCTGGATCGCGACGCCGATACGGTTGTCGAGCGGTCTGCCGGTTACGACACTGGAGGTCAGCTTGGTCACATGGGAGAGGGTCGCGAATGTGTCGCCGATCTTGACCTTGCGCTGCGCTTCCTTTTTGCTGCGCGCACCGATGTCAAGCACTGTGTTGGAGCAGTTTGCGCTGTTGTCGCATCCGGCGTTCGGGATCAGGACCCCGTGCGTGCCGTTTGCGAACCGAACCTCCTGATATGCCGCGGAGATCATGTTCGGACCACCTGTGTTGAAGAAGCGGATGTAGCCGTTGTCGTCGATGTAGGATACGATAAAGCCGACCTCGTCCATGTGCGCGCAGTACATGAGCTTCTTTTTGTGTTCTCCGCAGCCATATTTAACCGCGATCACATTGCCGAGCGGCGTGGTGAAGCAATCATCGCAGATCGGTTGCACCTCCGACAGGACAAATTCTGTCATTTCCTGTTCCCGGCACGACGGCGCGAGAGGGGCGATACATTTTTTGAGTAGATTGTACATAGAAATCCCTTCTTTAGGTAAGAATGAACATTTTGAATATAGGAAGCCTCTGATTTAAGGTTATTTTTGCGATAAAAACACCTATATTTCAGCCTTTTATCGCAAAAATCCGAATTATTCAGAGGTTCCTTAGTCCATGGCACGCAGCATGGCAAGAACCAGTTCTTTTGTGGCAAGATAGTCGCGGATGCTTGCGATATTCGTTTCCGTGCCCAGACCGCGAATCGGCAGCGCGACAGAGGCAGTGCGCACACCGTCATCCACTTTTGCGACGCGTGCGGCGTTTGTCTGTCCGTTTGCGTATCGTTTCGTCTGACAATCGATGCCAGTGTCCGCGCATAAAGCGAGAAGAAAATCGAACAGCCCGCCGTCATACGCCGCGCCATTCTCCTGGAACGCGATCACCGGACCGCCGTCGAGCTTCGCCCCCTGCTTTTCCACAGGTACGCCCGGAATATCCGCAGCCACCGCGCCGTCTAAAAAGATCGCGCAGTCCGGTTTTACGCTGAACGCGGCAGCGCCAACGCCACTGCGCACAATCTCTCCGCGTGTTGTAAACGTGCAGTAAAGATCATATGGCAGCCGTTCGCCTTTTTCGTGGAGTGTGCGCAGAATTTCGCAGAGGATCGCGCATCCCAGCCGTCCGCCGAAAGCTTTGCCGGAGAGATAGTGATCGCCAAACGGTGCGAGTCTGGTCGCGAATATGCCGAAATCGCCGACTACGACATATTTTTCCGCCTCTTCCTTACTTGTAGTGCCTATATCGGCATACAGCTCTCCGAATGATACCGCGCCGCCATGCTTGTGCGCCGGCTTTGCGCCGAGGAATGCCGGATAGTCACCGTTTTCATTGCCGATACGGACTCTGCGCGCGCTGAGCATTCGACCGTCTTTCAGAGACAGCTCCGTAAGATGCAGATAGCCGCTGCCGTCGATGTCATTCACCATAAAGCCCGGCTCGTCCATATGGGCGCTGAGCATTACCTTTTCCGCATCCGCTGTATCTTCTATGCCGCGGTACAGAGCGATAACATTGCCCATCCTGTCGATTTTTACCTCGTCCGCGTAAGGTGTGACAGTGTCCCGCAGGATTTTTGCCACCGCTTCCTCGCAGCCGGACGGTCCGAACGCGTTTGTCAGCGATTCGATCAGGGCATAGGATTCCGTAGAGAGGAGACTCTCCAGTACGGGAAGGTTCTGTCCCATATCACATGCCCTCCTTTCCATAGATCCCAGCAAGCACAGGATCGGTCAGAATTGCGCCGATAAGCTCCGCGAATGCTTCACCGTCGTCGAGGGAGAGGTATTCGCTGTACGAATGCATGCATCCGAGCGGAATGCTGACTACGGCAGTCGGAATGCCGTCCGCACAGAAGAACACCGTGTTCGCGTTCGTACCGGTGCTGGTCGATTCCACTACGGGGTTCAGCGGGATTTCCTTTTCTCCGGCAAGCGATATAATCCGACGGGTCAGTTGGCGGTCGGTCACAGCGGACAGAGAGGTCATGGGACCGTCGCCGATCGGACTGGATTCCGTTTTTGCCATGCCGGGTGTTTCTGCAAAGTTCACGTCGGTGATAATGGCGAGTGCCGGGTGTACGCCGCATACGGCACAATCCGCGGCAGCCGCACCGATTTCTTCTCCGGCAGAGAGGCAGACGGTCACGTCAAATTGCAGCGCCGCACGGTCGGTATCGAGTACGGCAGACAGCAATCCGGCGGCACACGCCTTATCGTCGAAGCCGCAGCCGATGATCCGCCGGTTGAACAGCTCCGTGATTTCTGCGCCATAACCGACAAAGGTGCCGACGCCGATACCCATTTCGGTAAGCTGCGCTTTTGTATAGCCGGTATCGAGCCGAAGCGTGTCCATGGCGGGCACACCATCCGGGAAACCGCAGTCCGCAGGATAGGAAGCGATATACGCGGGAATCGTGCGGGATTTGCCGTATACCAGAAGCCGCGCACCAGGCAGTATTTGTCTGTCTAGTCCTCCGATCGGAAGCACAGTGCAGAAGCCGTCGTTCGCTACGGTGGATAAGATCATGCCGACCTGGTCGAGATGTGCGTCCAAAAGGATACGCGGTGCGTTTTCGCGGCTGGATTTTTTGGTGAGAAGAATGTTGCGGGCATTGTCGCGGGAGATCTCGTCAAAATCGCCGGAAAAGCGCGTTCGCAGCGTATCCATGGCGTTTTGTTCGTTCCCGGAAACGGTCATGACCGCGCAAAGGGTACGAAGAATATCGTAGTAGGTCATAGCTCTGTCCTTTGTACAAGCGTTACAGATTCCATCTGGAAAGATTATAGCACATTCCAATCGGGTTGTCAAGGAAGGGAGGACCAATCGGTGCGCTTTCGGCAAAATCCCGGCTGGTGGTTGCAATTTGCGGCGGCATATGGTATAATAGCAGAAAATACATGATCAGGAGAGGATTTCATGAAACCAATCGCCAGCTTTACCGTCAATCACCTCACGCTGACACCCGGGATATACGTTTCCCGCGTCGACGGCGACGTTGTCACCTATGATCTGCGCACACGCACACCGAACGGCTCGTCGTATATGGACAACCGCACCATGCATTCGGTGGAGCACATGTTTGCTACCTGTATCCGCAACTCGGAAATGGCGGATCGCGTGATTTATTTCGGACCGATGGGCTGCCGCACCGGATTCTATCTCCTGATGCGCTGCACGGAGGACGATCTCGCCGCGTTCCACGAAAAGGTGCTTGCATGCGTGAAATCCGTACTGTGTCAGATCGTCGAGGACGAAATGGTCATGTACGGGCAGTCCGCCAGAGAATGCGGCAACTATCGCGAGCTGTCCCTCGCCGACGCGAAAACGGAATGCGCACGATATCTGGAGATCCTGGAGACGAAGAAAAACGACTTTGTCTACGCAGAATAAAGCTCTATCAATCACTATATAATAAGGAAGAAAAGATATGCTTGGTATCATTGCAGCAATGCGCGTAGAGACCATGGAACTGATCAAAAAAATGACGGAGAAAACAGAGATCACCATCAGCGGGATCACGTTTACAAGCGGGAAGCTGCATGGCAGAGACGCTGTGATCGCGGTATGCGGCATCGGTAAGGTATTCGCGTCCATGTGCGCGCAGACGATGATTCTCACCTACCACCCGGACGCGATTGTCAACACCGGTGTCGGCGGCACATTGACGGACAAGCTGTCGATCTGCGATATGGCGCTGTCCGTGAACCTGGTGCAGCACGATATGGACTCCTCCGCGCTTGGCGATCCGGTCGGACTGATCTCCGGGATCAACGTGGTCTATCTTCCGGCGGACAAGCATCTTATCGAAACGATCCTGTCCCCGGAGGTAGCAGGAAATACACACATTGTCCCCGGCACGATCGCAAGCGGCGACCAATTCATCGGCGGCGGCGCGCGGAAGCAGTGGATTGTCGAGCAATTTGGCGCGATCGCGTGTGAAATGGAAGGCGCGGCGGTAGCGCAGGTTTGTTATGTGAACAAGGTGCCGTTCGCCGTTCTGCGCGCCATCAGCGACAACGCCGACGGTACCTCCTGCGACGACTACCCGGCGTTTGTGGAAAAAGCGGCACACGTATCCGCATCGATTGTGGAACGGCTCATTGTACGGTTGTGAAAAGCATGATGTAAAGCGCACTGGAAAACGTGTGCCGAAACGATAGAAATATACCATCTCAGGTATGGCTCCACAAAGAAATTCAAGGCGTTTTACAGTTCTTTTGGTAAAGCTCTCGATATTGCTGTGGTGCCATACCTGTGCTTTTTTGAAAGAGACTATAGAAGTATTTGGCATCTTTGTAGCCGAACATACGGCGGATTTCGACGATTTTCATATCCGTTTCGACAAGAAATCGACAGAAATTCTCCATTTTCAGTTCCTGTACATAATGGGAAAAGGAAATACCGATTTCTTTATGGAACAGTCTGCTGACATAGGGAATACTGTAGTATTCCGCTTTGCAAAAATCTGAAAGGGAGATCGTTCCTACAATATTGTTTTGCACATATTGAATGAGTCGTTGAATGATACCGTTGATGGGCAGATATTCCCGTTTATCCAGATTTCGAAGCGCGTAAATGAAAATGCGTAGGCAATCAGCGCGTATGATCTCCTGGTACCCGTTTTGACGTGCGCTGTATTCTGCTTCCATTTCCCGGAAAGTCTCTCCGATACATCCGGAAGTGTCGTGAAATACGACCTCGGTGATTCGTATTCCTTCTGCTACGGTGCCTGCTGAGAAAATCCGGCTTGTCAGAATGCTTTCGAATTGTTCCACCCCATGCAAAACCGGATCCAAGAGTTCCGGACGAAAGGCGCAGTTGATGATGGTCAGGTTGCCGATATAGGTGTGGAACACATTGCGGTCGATGATGAAATAATCCCCTGCTTCAATGGTGGAAGCTTCACCATTTATCATGTGAATGGCACTGCCCTCAGTTACATACACCATTTCAAAGAACTCGTGTCGATGCAGAAGATGACTGCTGGATAGCGAGTGTGTGGTATACATAACGCGACAGCTGGCTTTTCCGAATATCGCGTTTGTGAATACTTCGCGTACCCTATTCCCATCGGCTTCCAATTTTCCATCGACAGGTGCATATATATGTGGCATGACAAAATACCCCCAATCTTTTGCGGCAACAGCACATACTTGTTTCCTGATACCATTGTGGTATAATTATAAAGGATACCACAGAAAATGTCAAGCATTATACATATGGAGGAGGAGTATGAAACACGATAGCATAAAAAACTGGCGTTATGCGCTTGTGAATGGGGGGATTTTGATTCTCGCGGTACTGTTGTTGACTGCTTGCGAAAAGACGAATATCAATTCCGATGATGCGGATGGTCTGCTGCAGGATATGACAGAATCGGTGGAAACAGAACCAGTGGATCCATTGGACAGCTTGTTGGAGCGCTGCGATTGCGATGGATACACCTTCCGTCTGTATGGCAGAGAGAACCGCCTCGCGTCCTTATATGCAGATGAGGAAACAGGAGAAAGTGTTCACGATACGGTATTCAAACGGAATCAGCTCGTCATGGATCGATACAATATAGCGTTTGCCAGGACAGAAGCCGCAGATAACTCTGGTGAGAACGCGAAAAATACGATTTTGGCGGGAGAAGATGCCTACGATTTGATTGCCTGTCACGGGAGATACGCGTTTGGTTCCTATGGCTTGGAGGGGCTTGCCATGGATTGGAGAGCGATTCCCTGTGTGGATCTTTCCAACAAGTGGTGGGATCAGGATGCGGTCAAAGAGCTTTCTGTCCGGAATACCCTATGGGCGGTGACAGGAGACATAGACTATGATTCTATTGCACGTACATTTGCCATGCTGTTCAACAAAACGCTCTGTCAGAAGTATCAGCTGCTCAATCCATATGCCAACGTATATGATGGCACATGGACATTGGACGTGCTTTTTCACATGGCAGAGGCGGTGGCACAGGATTTGAATGGAGATGGGGAATTCACTTTGACGGATGACCAATGGGGGTACACAACGGGTGGATACACAGGACCGATTGTCGTTTTATATAGCGGCGGTGGACGGATCGTATCCAAAAACGAGGACGATGTTCCATATCTCAGCATTCAAACAGAGCGAAATGGAGCGGTTTTCGAGAAGTTTTTTGCATTTTTAGACAAGGACTGCGCGGGTGTATATCCATCTGGTGAGCGTGGGGTGGCTTTTTCTGCCGGACGAATCCTGTTTATGGATTGTGGAATAGGAGGCATTGCATCACAGCGTGATATGGAGGATGACTTTGGCGTGTTGCCATGGCCGAAGGCAGATGAGACAGACAGTCGGTATTCCTGCTGCGTAGACGCGGACACGAATCTTTTGATTATTCCGATCACAACAAAGGACAGCAGACGAACGGGTATGATTTTGGAAGCTATGGGCGCATATGGAGAACAATATGTGACAAACAGCTACTTTGAATCGACTTTGAAATCAAAATATGCACGGGATACGGATTCCGCGAAAATGCTCAATATCATTCGGGAAAGCAGAGTGTATGATCTAGGTTATTACTCCGGATTTGGTGGAGCGTTCCAGAGTATTGGTAAGGATCTCTACGAAGGAAACCGCGATTTTACATCGTACTGTGCCGCAAAAATACCTGCAACAGAGGCGAAGATTGCCGCGCTTCTGGCACAGGAATAATACATAACGCATAAAAATAGGAGGAAAGATTCTATGCGAGTTGCGATAGCAGGTTGGCATTATCGTCATCGTTCCATGGCTGAGAATATCCGATATTTTGCAGCTGCCGGATATGATGTCTTCAGCGCGCTGGGAAAGGATTTTGCGGAAGCATTTCAGAATCCGGGTGAACCGGATGAAATAGCCGCTGCCATTCGAGAGTCCGGTTGTGCATTTACAGTGCATTATGGGATTGCGGATCCGGCGGATCGGGAAGCCACCGCAGCATTTTACCGTTCGATTCTGGATATTCTGGCATGGCAGCGCAAATACGGCTTATTGGAAATCCTATCTTTTGATGTGTGGTATTCGGAGGTCTATGCAGCCGTAGAGTATATTGTCAGTGCATTTGCGAAAGAAACGACAAAAATTGCGTTTGAAGATTTCTGCCTTGCCGCATTGCCTGAAAAATACGCACAGTTATGGGAAAAGTATCCGTTTTATGAACTGCTTGATGCCGGACACATGAATATCCACCTATATTCTGCAGATAAGGACAATTCTCCGAAAGCGTTTTTGCGAGAAATGCAGGGAATTCCTCTGCCGGTCATTGAAACGCATATTCACAACAATCGCGGCTTGAAGGATATGCATTGTCCGCTTTTGGATCCAACGCTTTTAGCGGAGGAAGAGGGTACTTTCCCAACGCGCCGCTACATTAGGAATCTCCATGCCCTTGGCTGGGATGACGTGATCATTACGGTGGAAATCATGCCGTTTCTATATGGTGCAAGAGGGGAACATGGTGACGCGGTGGCGATACAGGATCTTCGCTTTGTCCGTCGAATCCTCGAACTGGAATGTCAGACATAAGCAAATTGTAGCGGAAGAGTCCTCCAAACGGAGGATTTTTCCGTATTGGACTTGTCAAACTGAAAATGCTGGTATATAATATAGTATACGTATTCTGGGACGACTACAGGTTTATGGAGTATCGGCAAGTGATGCGAAAAAAACACATACAGGAGAAATAAAGGTTGATACAAATCCCGAAAATGAAAGACAAAAAAATCCGCCTTGGCATACTCGGCGTCGGATATGTCGGCAATGGCGTGGGACGCGGGGGCAGTCTGATCGGCGTGGCGGAAAAAGCGGGCGCGGAGGTCGTGGCAATCTGCGACAATCAGGAGACCCACCTGCGCTTCTGTAAGGATCACTGCTTCAAAGACCGCGATGTCGGACTCTATGCGGATTTTGACGAGTTTATCAAGCACGACATGGACGCCGTGCTGCTGTGCAACTATTTTTCGGAGCACGTTCCCTTTGCGATCGCTGCTATGCGCGCCGGGAAACACGTGCTGTGCGAGACGACCAGCAATATCACCCTGTCGGACGGCGCGATGCTCTGCAAAGTCAAGGAAGAAACGGGGATGATCTTCGGACTTCTGGAAAATTACCCGTATTTCAAGTCCAATCAGGAACTGAAGCGGCTGTGCGACGGTGGGACGCTCGGAAATATTGTGTACGCGGAGGGCGAATATGTCCATCCCCTGCCGCGTCTGGAGAACAACCGGATCGCGCCCGGCAGGCTCCATTGGCGTAACTGGCTCCCGCGGACGTATTATCTGACTCACTCTCTGGCACCGCTCATGCACATGACGGACGCGATGCCGACCCGTGTGACCGCCATGGCGTCGTTCCATCCGGAGCAGTTTGTGGGCAGCGCGCGGCAGGTGGCGGACAGCGTGTCGATTCTCCTCATTCAGACGGACAAAAACGTCGTGTTTCGCGTGACGGGCAGTGCGGAATTTGCGCATCCCGGCAACTATTATCGCGTCTGCGGCACAAAGGGAAGCGCGGAGACGAACCGCTCCTGTGACCGCGTATCGCTGACCTATACGCCGTGGGACAAGCCAAAGGGAGCGGAAGTCTATCAGAGCTACGACGTACAGTGGCAGGACGCGGAAACCGGTGCGCTTGCGGAGGGCGAAGGACACGGCGGCGGCGATTTTTACGCGATCTATCATTTTCTCCGTGCCGTAGAAGAAGGCGTGGAGCCGTATTGGAACGTGTACCGCGCGACCGCGATGGCATCGTGCGCCATCCTCGGACACCGCAGCATCTTAAACGGCAACATCGGCTATGACATTCCCGATTTCCGCAACGAGTGGGATCGCAAAAAGTACGCGATGGACAACGCAAGTCCCTTCCCGGACGCAACCGGCCGCGCGAATTTCCCCGTATCCTCGCAGCCATACGCACCCACGGAAGCGGATTACGCTCAGGCAATGAAGGACTGGCAGGATACAGGCGTTTTGTAAGACCTTGCCCGCACATCCATTGCCAAACGGACCTTTCCGGTATATAATACTACGAAAAAACACCATCGAATCGAGGATACCATCATGCCGCATCTGCCGGATTTCCAGAATCAAACCGTAACCCTGCTCGGCGCCGGGATTTCGAATATGCCGCTTGCGCAGTTTCTCACCGAACGAGGCGCGGCTGTCACCGTCCGGGACCGTAAATCGCCAGAGGAGCTGGGAGAACGTGCCGAAACGCTGCGCTCTCTCGGTGTGACGCTCATCACGGGGGAAAACTATCTCCAAAACATCACCGAGCACTACATTTTCCGCTCGCCGGGCATCCGTCCCGACATACCGGAGCTTGTAGACGCCGTCGCTCGCGGATCGTGCCTGACCTCGGAGATGGAGTGTTTTCTCTCCGCCTGCCCGTGTCCCGTATACGCGGTGACCGGAAGCGACGGCAAAAGCACCACGACGACGATCACCCATCTGCTTCTGTCCGCTGCGCACAAATCCTTCCTCGGCGGCAATATCGGCGAACCGCTGTTGCACAGACTGCCGCAGATCCAGCCGGACGACCGTGTCGCTGTGGAGCTGTCGAGCTTTCAGCTCATGACCATCGACGCTCCGGTAGCCGCGGCTGCCATCACGAACGTCACGCCGAACCACCTGAACTGGCACACGGATATGGGGGAATATATCGAAGCGAAAAAGCGGATTCTGCGCCATGCCGGACGCGCGGTCCTGAACTACGGCAACGCGGTGACAAGACAGATCGGCGAAGAGCTCCAGCGGGATAACGGCATCCCGGTGCTCTTCTTTTCCCGTGAACCGGTCCCGCGCACCGCACTCCGCCCCACTGACGGCGCGATCTATATTGAGGACGGTGCCATTGTCACAGAATTTGCCGGAGACGAAAAGCGCTATCTCATGACCCTTGACGAGATCAAGCTGCCCGGACTGCACAACGCGGAAAACTACATGACCGCCATCGCTCTGACGTGGGGACAATGCCCGGTGGAATCCATCATTGAGACGGCAAAGACCTTCGGCGGCGTGGAGCACCGACTGGAGTTTGTGGCGGAGAAGAAGGGGGTCGTCTACATCAACGGCTCCATCGATTCCTCCCCAACGAGGACCGCGGCGGCATTGTCGGCGATTCCGGAGCGCTCGATCGTCCTCATCTGCGGCGGCTATGATAAGCACATCCCGTTCGCCCCCCTTGCCGAGGCGATCCTCTCCCACCCCGGTGTACACGATCTTGTGCTGACGGGGGCAACGGCGGAGATGATCGAGCGCGCCATGACGGAAGATCCGCGATATGCCGCGCGTGTAGAAAACGGATTCTGCATGACGGTCGTTCCCGATTTTGACGGCGCGTTCCATTCAGCCGTAGCCAAAGCGAAACCGGGCGACACGGTGCTGCTCTCTCCCGCCTGTGCCAGCTTCGACGCATTCCCCAATTTCGAGGTACGCGGCAGACATTTTAAGACGCTCGTCCACGGATTGTCTGACAGCGACATGTGAAAAATAAACCGAATTGGCAGAACAGCCAAAAAGAAAGCCCGCGATCTGTGCAAAATCACGGGCTTTTCGATTTGCTTACGGATTATCAACCGGCTCCGGCTCCGTGTCGGTTTCCGTTTCAGACTCTGTCTCGGATTCGGATTCGCTTTCCGTCTCCGTTTCGGTTTCGGTCTCTGTTTCAGCTTCAGCCTCGGTCTCCGATTCGGTTTCAACCTCGGTGTCGGTTTCCGTTTCGACCGCGGTTTCGGATTCCATTTCCGTTTCGAATTCCGTCTCCACTTCCGTTTCCGTTACCGTTTCCGTTACCGATTCCGTTTCGTCGTCTGCGTGGGCATTCGCGAACAGGAACAGCCGCTGCACTGCGTAACCGTCGTCCTGCACGTACCAGATATAGTTGGTGTCAAACCCGTCGTACGACCGAACTGTGTCATAGCGCAGATCGTAGTTGTCGTAGCAGCCGTATTTGATACCGTTCTCCTGACAGAGCGTGACAAATTCGTCCTCGGTGAACACGAGCGAGAGAAGCCTGGACAGCTCCATGCGTTCCCGTGGCTTGGTGTACGGATCGATGAAAAACGGATACTCCATTTTTTCGCTGTCCACAGGATAGGTGAAGAAATCCTGCACCTGACGATACTTCACATTGGCATAGAACGACATGAATTTCACAGTGTTCCACAGTGCATCGTCAGCCAGACCGTTTTTCTTTGCGTACCGGATCATATCCGTGAGGTGTCCGCTGGTTTCATACCAGTTCAGACTGTCGCGGTTGGCAAGCTCTTCTTCGGAAAGGGTCGCGCGATCCTCCGCTTCCACTTCCCGGTAGGAGGTCATCTCGTCCCGGTCAAAATCGATGCCGCTGTCGTTGCAGAGCAGGCGGTAAATGATTTCCTCATACACCGACAGATTGATCATGATCGGCGGCTGTGTCCCGTCGCAGTAGGTGACGCCGCAGTCCTCGCCGTTTGTGGAAATGGTGCCGTCAAAGTACGAGGTGATGCAGGAGTCACTCATTCCGGCGACACCGCCCGTGCGATTGACAAATTCTCTGTCCGTGTAGGCTGTGTACGCTTCTGTCCGGATGTCCGCGATGGCGTAGCAGGAGTCCACAAGCAGCGCTTCTCCCGCCAGACCGCCGGCTGTGAATACATTGGCGCCGCTTACGCTTGTGACGTCGATGGTGACGTTTTTGACGTAGCACCCGGCGATGGTGGACGCTTTTCCGGCGATCATGCCGACATAGACGGATCTGCCCTGCTGCAATGTCTCGTCCTGGTCGTCGATCACCACAGAGCTGTCCTCGATCCCGAGGTTCTTGATCACGCCGCCGATGGTGGACATATCATAATCGTAGTTCTCCGCGTTTTCCGTATCGGTAACGTTGGCGGCGATGGTTTTGTACTGTCCAAGCACATACGTGCTTTCCACACTGGCGAACAGTCCTGCCCTGCCATCTACAAACGAGCGGATGTGCACGTTGGACAGCACATGCCCGTTGCCGTTGAAGTTGCCGCGGAAATCACGCACACGGTTGTAATATACATAGTCGTGGGACTGCTCGTCTATGGTACTCGGATCGACTTCCTCTACGGATTTTGTGCCGTTGCTTTGGGTAGCACGATAGTACCGTCTCGCCTCTCCGATCGGTGTGAACCCGTTTTCATACCGTCCGCCGGGTTCGTATTCCTCGTCGGGAATGCGGATGTCGCACATGAGGATATAGTTCGCGTCGAGATTGTCCCGCACCGCCTCCAGATCGTCCACGGTGTAAATGCCGATCCAGCCGTCCGGTACCTCCGTCAGCGGCGCGACCGTGTTGTCCTCCTGTAGGAATAATAAATGCAGGTATTCGCGCAGTGCCGGAACCGTCGCGAACGCGCATACTGTTCCGAGCAGCACGACCGATGCACAAATCGCCGCCGCCAATACCCGCTTGCGCAGCCTTTTCATGGAATAGCCCTCCTTTTTTTGTAGTGTTTTCCCCTCTCTCTGGGTGCGGAATGCCCGATACGTATCCGGCAGAGGACAGTCGGGATCCGTGTCCACGCTGTCCTGGCGACCCAGTGCGGCACGCAATACAGCGTCCAGCTTCTTTTTGCTGTCAGCCATCCACAATCACTCCCTTCTCCAATAATGCTTCTCTCAGCCATTTCCTTGCCCGGTGCAGTCTGGTGCGCACGGTACCTTCCCGGACTCCGAGCGCGGACGCGATTTCTCCGTCGCTGTAGGCAAACGTGATCCGCAGGCTGAGTACATCCCGCATGGCGCATGGCATTTCCGAAAGCAGTCCTTCGACCAGATCCGTCAGATACGTGCCTTCCGCTTCCGATTCCGCGTCCCCGATGGCGAGCTCCGGGGTATCCTCCGGGTTCCAGTCGCCGAGTGGATACGGCTGCTTTTTGCGCCTGCGATAGAGATCGATGGCGATGTTGCGTGCGTAGATCCTGGCAAGCGCGCGGGTTCTCTCCGGGGGCAGTCCGTCAAATTTCGACAGATTTTTGCAGATCCGTTCCATGGTGTCCCCGACCGCGTCCTCCGCGTCCATGGAATTTTGCAGCACATCGAACGCCACATGGTACATCGTTCCGCGAGAGACCTCCCAGATATGCTCTACGAGCGTACTGTCTCTGCTGTCCAGGATCACGTCAACACCTCCATTTGTCCGCTTGTGTATCGAATTGATAAAGGATGCGCTGTATAAAATGGAGTTTTTGTGTTGAAAAGCTTAAACATTTGGCTTTTTAGGCGCAAAAACAACCTTGGGACAGCGTTTCCTTGTTTGTCAGGCAGAAGAGCTCTTTTTCCTTCCGCCCTATAAGACGAACAAGCGGCGGAAATGTTACGGAAAAAAAGACGTTTTTTTGTTTTGCTCTTGCAGATTGCTGTAGAGTATGGTATACTCAAAACACAGAGATTCATTTTCCCAAAAAAGGACGGTTAGAATATGAATATGAAATACACCATGCGTATCGCCGCCATGCTTCTGCTGTCGCTCCTTACTGCCTGTACCGCGCGCCATCCGAATGTACGAGAGATCCCGGAGACGGCGGACACGTATTACGCGTATCAAGACGGACTTGCCGATTGGCTGACACCCGAGGAAAACTACATATACGACAGCGACGGCGATTCCTCCGACGGGATTGTAAGGATCGGCTGGCAGGAGGAGTTCGGTGGAAAACTGTTTTTTTCGCTGTCCCGACTCTCCATAAACGCGCACAAATCCAATCTTCTGACCTACGTCGATCTCACGTCCGGAGAAGGAGAGAAGCACTACGCCTGTCCCGATCCGCAATGCACGCATACCAGGGAGGAGGGCTGTCCCTACCTTGATCTGTACGCGCTGACGCCCAAGACCGACACGGCGTTCTTCGCACTGCGGCATAATCTGCGCGAGGAGACCGGAAACAACCACAGCGTGATTTGTGAGGTCGATCTCGCCGGACAGACGATCACGGAGGTTTATAACGCCAGCACCATTTGCGCGGACGAGGACGTGGACACGGATTACATCGATAACTGCTTCCTCTACGACAGCACACTCTATTTCACGGATACATTCCGGTTCGCGGTATGGAACGACGGGGAAAAGCATATCACAAACGAACGGACATGGCTCCTCGGTATGGATATTTACACGCACAAGGTCACGGTTCTCTCCGACGATTTCGGGGAAAATATCTGCTGTTTTTTCAGAAGTGACGAACGGGCTTTCTGTATCGATACCGCGGCGAATATTCTATATGGCGTGGATCTATCCACAGATGAAACGATTCCGGTGCTCCAATATCCGGCGGGCTATATGCTCTACTCTCCCTACTGCGACACACAAACGGATACGCTCTATGTGCTGGTTACGCATGGAGATCTGCATCAGGCAGGCGCCGCTGTACAGAACACGGACAGGTATCGCTGCACCCTTTACGCCATCGACGCGGATTTCCGGTGCCGGGAAGTGCCGATGCCGACCACGCTCCTTCTCGATTTTCAGCTCACAAACGAATACATCTACTACAGCACGTATGATCCCGTGAATTACCGCACAAAGGAATATCCCGGAGACGTCATCGACGTGAGCGGCAACAGGTTATATCGCGTGAAGCGGACGGACACCACGTCCCCGGAGGTCGCGTTTGACGGCCATGGACAGCTCTTTTTCGGAGAATATCGTGTGACGGGCGATCATCTCTATACGGAATTGTACGATTTGCGCGTAAGCGGCGGCGTTCGGGAGTTTTATAAGACCGGTTCGGTGATGCGGATCGATATGCGAAACCGGACGATCCGATGGTTCAATCTGGATTGACATAATACACAAATCAAACATATATGGAAGGAGACAATATATGCAAGGCGTTACGACATGGAGTTTCCACCCCTATAAGCCGCTTCTGTTTGATACGGGTGCCATTTATATCTGCCGTGTGTATCCGGGAAAAGCGAAAATTGCATTCGACTGGCTGCCTATCGACGGTGTGACGGAGTATACCGTATTCTGGCAGATCCGGGACAGCGGCGACAGCTGGGAATCCGCGACCGTATCCGGCACCTCGTTCGCGCGGGAAGGACTGGCGGATGAAACGGATTACGCGTTTTATGTGACTGTCGGTGCGAAAAAGAGTCGTGTGCGGCTGGCGAGAACGGGATTTGTGCCGGGGGATGTGGTTGTGAACTATCTCCATCCGGACGATCCGGCATACAGCTTTTCCGGGCAGTATCTGTGCAGCCCGTCTCTGGTGCGCCATCCGGACGGGTATCTGCTCGCGTCCATGGACGTATTCAAGAGCGGTGCGCCGCAGGATCTCACACTGATTTTCCGCTCGGACGATAACGGTGCGACATGGCAGTATGTATCCGAGCTGTTCCCGTGCTTCTGGGGAAAGATGTTCATCCACAAGGGTGATCTCTACATGATCGCGAACAGCACGGAATACGGCGACATGCTCATCGGCAGATCCACGGACGGCGGCAAGACGTTCGGTATGCCGACGGTGCTTCTGCGCGGTTCCAATGGATTCCGGGAAAAAGGCGTGCACCGCAACCCGGAAAATGTCATGCGCTACGCCGGACGGTTGTGGAACACGCTTGAATGGGGCAGCTGGGCATCCGGCACCCACGCGACGATGGTGGCGTCCATTGACGAAAACGCCGACCTGCTGGACGCCGCGAACTGGCGCTTTACGCCGCCGGTACCATACGATCCACAGTGGGAGGGCACGGCAAAGGGGCATTCCGCCGGCAATATCGAGGGTACGCTCGTCGTCACGCCGCAGGGAGCGCTTTGGAACGTTCTCCGTTACCAGATTGGCGGCTGCGATCCGTCCTACGGTTTGGCACTGGTGATGCAGCCGGATCCCCATGACCCGGACGCGCCGGAGCGGTTTGTGAAAACGATCCGTTTCCCGGGCAACCACTCAAAATTTGAGATCACCTACGATGAGAAAAGCGGCTATTACGTCTCGCTTGTGTCGTATCTCTGCGATAGTCACCCGGACGGTCGAAACTGGCTCGCGCTGATCGCCTCCAGGGATCTGGAGCATTGGGAAAAGATCGAGGACATCTTCGACTACCGCGACACGCCGGTGCAGGAGATCGGGTTCCAGTATATTGCGTATCTCATCGAGGGAGACGACATTCTCCTTCTCTCCCGCACCGCCTTCAATCAAGCCGCCAACTTCCATGACGCGAACTACAGCGTTTTCCACCGCGTCCGCAATTTCCGTCGCAATCTGCCATAAAACGAAAACGGGATCCTGCCTATGATACATCAGACGAGGTCCCGTTCTATATCGTTATTTATGCCGCTCCGCCATGTAGATCGATGCGCGCGAATCTATGATTCCGGCAAGCTCCTCCGGTGTGTGTGGCACATCGCTGAAAAACTCATCGGTTACGATGGCATACAGCGGCGAATCCTTCGGCAGTACCGCGTCCACGGCGTTGAGAAAATCGATGCAGCGGCGGGCATATGTTTCGTCGAGCTTGCAGCAGGGAGCGTCGGATTCCGGCAGCGCGTCGTCATCGAAAAACCGACACTTTCCGTCCGCATATACGAGCGTTTGTCCCTCATACAAAGCCATGTCCGCGTATACATCTTCTTCTGTGAAACTATAGACCACGCCATATTTGCGGAGACTCTTATATGCTGCGAAATAGTGGTTCAGAAAACCGATAGCGGCTTCCTTATGTGCGCTGCCGTCCGGGATCGCGAAATACACACCGGAACGGCAATCTATGTAGAGCTTTCTTGCCGCGTTCGGATATCCGACAGCCACGGCTTCACCGCCCATTTGCAGCGAAAGGGACGCGTAAAGGCGGAGATTGCCGCAGTCCTCCTGCACCAGCCGCAAAGAACCGTCGCGCAGCCTGGCATAGATTTCGTCCAGCTGTGCACCGGCAAGGGGGGCTGTGTCGTATGCGCACAGGTCGTCCAGCAAATCAACGTACGCCGGCGCGGCAAAGCTGCATGTGCCGTTCTCCGCATCCACAAAATCACGCAGTGTAGATGCCAGCACGTCGTTTTGGATCGCAATGGCACCGTATCGCCAGAAACGCGCGTCCTTTGGCAATGCGTCTATGGCGGCAAAGGTCTCCTCCGCTGTCATGGGTCCGTCGAAGTACGCAGGCAGTCCGAAATACGTAGTACAGCTCGGCGAGAGCGGGAAAACATATTGCTTGCCATCCTCCGTTTGATATGGCTTTTGGACATAGCCGAGCAGTGTGTCGTATGGGAAGATGGGATCGTTTTGCATGAGCGGCTGCAGATCGGTGAAAATTCCGTTGTTCTGGTAGGTATACAGCGTCGGATCCTCGCCGTCCGCCGTGGAGAAAAGAACGATATCGGGAATGTGCCCCGCGGCGATCTCCGCCTGAAAGAGCGTGTCGCGCGATTCCTCCGGGTACATCGTAAAATCCGTGACCACGATCCGGTAGTCGGTGCTCTGCTTATTGAACGCCTGGATCGCCTGACGAATGATCTGGGAATTGTAGTCGTCGGTGGACAGCGTCGCCAGCGAAAGCACCGTGCGTGATTGCAGGTCCTCCTCCGATACACGCGTCAAAAGCAGCAGTTCTTTCGTGTCGTCTCCGACATATACAATGCTGAGCAGATCGGCGTTTGCAACACAGAGCTGCGCGATGGCGGATGGATCGAGGTCAGAGTTGAGCCAGTTCGCGACCTCCTCTGCTGTACAGGTCAGTCGCTCATTCTCGTCCGCGGCAAACGCAAGACCCCAAAGCCCGGTTTTGGTCGCCGCAAACAGATCGTAGGCGGTATCGCCCGAGAAAAAAGAAACCGCGCTGCCATAGGAGCCAATCCCACTGCCGGATGCGATGTACGCGGGAATCTCTACCTCGTCTCCCAACGTACCATCCGAGACCTCCAGCCTGCGGAAATGGTTCTGTCCGCCAAACTCATACAGGAGAAACACGCCATATTCCGTTGCGGCAAGGGCGAGCGGATCATCGAGTGAATCCTGTACCCAGAGAAGCGTACCGCTCTTGTCTATGGCGCATACACCCTTGTTCGTCAGCACATAGAGGTTCTTTGCTGTATCGCAGACGATTTGCAGAACCGAGAACTCGGAATCCACCGGAGCGCTTCCGGTTTTGTCTATGCGCAGTGTATGGTGAAATGTGTCCGGCAGATCGATCACGCCGACCACCGCGCCGTCCACGGTACAAGTGAGCCGGTACATATCATCTATGGTACATACAACACTGTCCAATTTCCATTCGCGAAGGGCAGAAGCAGCGTCGTCCACAGCTGTGATCGTGACATTTTCCTCATCAAAGGAGATGCGCTTGCGGTTCAGATCCGTATAATAACTGGCGCTCAATCCGGGCTGTGCCTCGTCCGTGTACAGAATGTCAGCCAGAAACTGCCCGTCGCGGTACACCGGCGCGTCGACGATGCCATAGTGTGCCGGAAGCTCGATAGAGGTTGTGCGGAACACACCGGTTAAGGTGTCGTGTAAGAGGGAAGCTTCCTCTTCTTTGCCGCAGCCTGTGCACATGCCAAACAGTACAATACACATAAGAATCCATAGAAATCGCTGCTTGCTCATAAAAAACTCCTTGTGCCTTTGGGTAACATCAGTATACCATGCATAAATGCGTTTGTCAATACATACATTCGTACCCGCATTGGGAAAAGGAGATTTTTTGCTTTTTAACCTTCCAGCGCCACATCAAAATCCGTGATCAGTTCCTCCGCCACCGGGGCAATGGAGGTCAGGTATGATACAACGGCAGTGGAATTCTTCATGAAGATGTTTTGTACGATCTTATCCGAGAGAGAACCGCTCCAGAGTACGATACCCGGATCGAAAAAAAGATTGTCAACATAGTGTCGAGCATATTCGCGGAACCAGTATCCCGGCTGTATTTCGATTTAAGCAGCACTTCCTTATACTGTGGCACAATGTCCGTGTAGGTCAGCCGTGTAATTTCCTCCAATAGGATTCCAATGTTGTTAAAACGCTCTGTGGATAGTGTGCGCGGTAACCCGCAGACAGTCGCACCATATGTAGAAGCATAATAGCGGCTCTGTGCTGCATCCCGTTTGGGAAGAGGCAGGATCCCGAAATCGTCCTCCATTTCACGCAGCTGCTCGATCGTATGCGGCATTCCCTGTACATGGAAAAGTGCCTGTCCGTTCTCAAAGAGTCCCTCCGGTGTGATGTCGTACACTAAAGACGCAGTGTTGAAGAAAAGATTCGGGTATCGGGCGTTGTCGGCGACGATCTTCTCCATGTATCCGACCGCTTCTTCATCCGCAGCCAACGTAAAGGCGTATTTGCCGTTCGTGTCGGAGGAAATATATCGGATCCCCGCGCCGCCGAGCAGCGTATTGTACACTGGGAGAGGTACCATATACTTTCCGGAACACACGTGAAAAATACAGTGGATCTGCAAAACCGGATCGTTCCGCGATTTCGGTAATGGACAGGCGCGGCGGCGGCGAGCGAAGCAGGGATTCCGCGTTGCGCAGTCGTACATTCCGGAGATATTGCGCCGTCGTTGCACCGGTTGCGTTCTGGAAGATCCGCCTGATGTAATTCTGGGAATAGGCACAGGCGCAGATCGCATCGGAAGCGGTGTAATCCGGATCGGTAAAATTGTCCATAATGGAGCGGATCACCATGCGTACCTGAACGTCTTCCGTAAGAGGCGTTTGAAGCGATACCTCCAGCCTATCGTACACACAAAGAAGCAAATGGCGTATGTGGATGCCGCGGTCGGACGGTTTTCGACGAAGGTGCGGTAGATCATCTGGAAAAGGGCGGTGTACTCTCTCTCTGGTGTGTCCGATGTGATGATGCAGCCAGAGGGATGGACGGCGGCAGCACCAAACGGAAAATCAGGATCAAGCACGCAGATGTCCTCAAAAAATGGATTCGTGGATATGTCATATGGAAAAAACACATAAATTACTGCCTATATCCAAAAGGGTCCGATTTTCAAAAAAAATACCGCGAAACCCATTGACAAATGCACTCGCATGGTGTATAATACTACCAACCTACCATAAAAGTGGTATAAAAATAGGAGAGAATCATATGGCACGTATTTATTCTTCCGCAGATCAGCTCATCGGCGGCACGCCGCTTCTGGAGCTCACACACATCGAAAAAGCACTCGGACTGGAAGCAAAAATTCTGGCAAAGCTCGAATATTTCAATCCGGCAGGATCGGTCAAGGATCGGATTGCGAAGGCAATGATCGAGGACGCAGAGGCGAGAGGACTCCTGAAAGAGGGCTCCGTTATTATCGAGCCGACCTCCGGCAACACCGGTATCGGACTGGCGTCTGTCGCGGCGGCGAGAGGGTACCGCATCATCATCGTCATGCCGGAAACAATGTCCGTCGAGCGGCGGCAGATCATGAAAGCATACGGTGCGGAGCTGGTGCTGACGGAGGGTGCTGCCGGCATGAAAGGTGCGATTGCCAAGGCAAACGAGCTGGCAGACGAGATTCCGAATAGCTTCATCCCGGGACAGTTCGTCAATCCGGCAAACCCGAAGGCGCATTTCGAGCATACCGGTCCCGAAATCTGGGACGATACGGATGGCAAGGTCGATATCTTCGTGGCAGGCGTCGGTACCGGCGGCACGATCACCGGCATCGGACAGTATCTGAAGTCGAAGAACCCAGAAGTCAGAATTGTCGCAGTTGAGCCTAAGAGCTCCGCGGTACTGTCGACCGGTAAAGCGGGACCGCATAAGATTCAGGGCATCGGTGCGGGCTTTGTTCCGGATGTGCTCGACACCAAGATTTACGACGAGATCATTCCGGTGGAAAATGATGACGCGTTTGCGACCGGGAAGCTCATCGGCAAGCGCGAGGGCGTGCTCGTCGGGATTTCCTCGGGCGCCGCGACATGGGCAGCGGTCGAGCTGGCAAAGCGTCCGGAGAACAAGGGAAAGACCATCGTGGTGCTGCTGCCGGATACCGGTGACCGCTATCTGTCCACGCCGCTCTTTGCCGACTGATCGCGCTGTGTGTATCGAACATTTACCGCACGGCAAACGGATTTTGGTGGCGATGTCCGGCGGTGTGGATTCCTCGGTGACGGCAAAGCTGCTCTGTGACGCGGGAAACGAGTGCATCGGCTGCACCATGAAGCTGTACCGCAACGAGGACGCCGGGATCGCCGCCGGACATACATGCTGTTCCCTCGACGATGTGGAGGATGCGCGGCGCGTGGCGTATCATCTTGGAATGCCGTACTATGTGTTCAATTTCGCGGACGATTTTGCCGCGCGCGTGATCGATCCGTTTGTCGCGGCATATCGGTCCGGCAGAACGCCGAATCCGTGCATCGCATGCAACCGGTACATGAAGTTCGACAAGCTCTATACGCGTGCGCAAATGCTGGGCTGCGACTATATAGCGACAGGGCATTACGCGCGTGTTGCCTGTGAAAACGGCAGATACCGGCTGAAAAAGGCGCTGGATCCCGCAAAAGACCAGAGCTATGTGCTCTACGGTATGACGGAGGAACAGCTATCCCATACGCTTTTCCCGCTCGGTGGACTGACTAAGCAGACGACCCGAAAAATCGCGGCAGACAGCGGGCTTGATTGTGCCGAAAAACCGGACAGTCAGGATATATGCTTCGTGCCGGACGGCGATTATGCCCGTGTGATCGAAGCGCGGACGGGAGAACATGCGGTGCCCGGTGATTTTGTCGATACCTGCGGCAGAAAAATCGGAACACACCGCGGGATTTTCCATTACACCATCGGACAGCGGTGCGGTTTTGGGATTCCGGCTGCAGAACGGCTATATGTCTGTCGGATCGATCCAGAGACGAACACCGTAACCCTTGGCGAGGAATCAGCGCTGTATGCAGAGAGTGCCTATCTCGAGCAGTGCCACTGGATCGATGGGGAAATACCGCGCGAACCTGTACATTGCGCGGTGCGGATCCGGTACCATCAGCCGGAGCAGGGCGCTGTCGTTGAGATGACGGACGATACGCAAGCGCGTATCCGATTCGATCATCCGCAGCGTGCCGTGACACCGGGGCAGGCGGCTGTGTTTTACATGGGCGACACCGTGCTCGGCGGAGGCGTACTGACTATGGAAACCGGCAATGCGTGATAAGGAGGAGAAGAGCAATGATCTCAACCCGCGGTCGATATGCCATCCGACTGCTTGCGGATTTGGCAGAACACAATTCCGGCGCGTATATACCTCTGAAAGAAATTGCGGACAGGCAGGAGATTTCGCAGAAATATATTGAGAAATTCATCCCGACACTGACCAAAGCAGGGCTCATTGAGGGACAGCATGGCAAAGGTGGGGGCTACAGATTGACACGTGCACCGGAAAAGTACACGATTCTGGAGATTCTGCGGCTGACGGAGGTCGATTTGGCGCCGGTTGCCTGTCTTGCCGAAAACGCGGAGCCATGTGCACGCGCTGCCGAATGTCGGACGCTGCCGATGTGGAAACGCTATAACGAGCTGACCGGGCAGTTTTTCGCCGGAGTCACGCTGGCAGACCTGCTCCATGAATCAGGTGGCAACGAATATGTGATTTGACGCAAAAAGGACCCGTATCCAAACGAGTCCTTTTCTTTGCCATTCTTGCGTATCCTACAGGCACAGGAAACAAGACCATCCTATAGAATGTGCGAATCGGGTATGTATTTGTCGTTTTGCTTAGTGCTTCTTGGAAATAGCGTAGCCGGCAGCGGAAACGATAGCGACAACAGCAGCGATGATACCAGCGTCGAAGGTTTTCGGAGCTTCTACAGTGGTTTCAGCAGCGGTGGTGTCCACAACATCAACAACTTCCGCTTTGGTTTCGGGAGCTTCTACGTGACCAGCCGGGGTGGAAACGAGCGTGTACTTGTTGGAGTTCGCGCCGTCGAACCATGCGGTGTCGGTCATGAGGCTCTGGTTGGTGCCGTCATGCTCCATCACGACGTTGGCAAGAGCGAACGTTGTGCCTTCGCAGATGTCGATCGGAGGCGTGGAGCTTTCCCAGCAGGACGCGGGCAGATATGCTTCGATATCATAGGAATCGCCGTTCTTTACAGCGACAGCCTTTGCGGCAGGAACATCCGCACCGGCGGAACCGGTACCGAATGTGAAGTGTTCGCCAACGCCGACAGAACCGTCCGCGCAGACAACGAGAGACCAGAAATACAGCGTGCCGACTTCGCTGCCGGAAGCGGTGATATCCGGGTAAATGCAGAACTGAATGCCGTCGCCGGAGTTATAGGAGCCATCGCCCTGGTTGTGTACCACGCCGTTCGGAGTGGTGTCCTTAACGGAGCCGAAGAAGTACAGACCGGTATCGTCCCACATCCAGTAGTAGGTGGCGTCCGGGCAGGTGTCCAGCGTGCCGGCTACAGCGGTGGTGGTGTCCTTGTTGACCTTGCAGGCCAGTGCGTTTGCCCATTCATCGTCGGTCATCTTACCGTCGATGGTCGGAGCGGTCGCAGCCTTGGGGATTTCGCGCTGCTCGTTGTTGGTGGCGTCTGCCATAGCACATACCGTCATGGAAAGCGCACAGATCGCAGTGAGGAGCAGAGAAAGTGTCTTTTTCATAAGAAAGAAACCTCCTTGTGAAATGAAAAATGTGGAAAGAGTGAAATCACTCCCTGTAGATAGTATACCATGAACACTGGAAATTGTCAATAGAGAAAAATGAAAAAACGAAAAATAGCGCGTGTAAAACCATTAAAAAATAGCGGAATGGCACAAAAAAAGCGTGTGCTATAGAATGACTACAAATGTAGTCTTGGCGCACTTTTCAAAGAAAAGGGAATCCGCGGGTGAAAGACGGATCCCCTTTTCGCTGTATGCTTTTCAGGATGGAGTAGCGATCTCAGTGCTTTTTGGAGAGCGTGTATCCGATCGCGGAGACGATGGCGGTGACAGCGGCGACCACACCGACGTCAAAGGTTTTAGGCGCCGTTGTAACGGTCGTGTCAACGGTGGTTTCCGCAATTTCCGCGGTGGTTTCAGGTACAAGCCCCAGTTCTTCCGGCGTCGGACCTGCGATTAGCTCTACATCCGGCAGCGCGGCGGTCTTTTCCCAGTATGCGTCGCTGTCTTCAGTCACGCTCCAGTATACGTAGCCGTCCCGCACGCCGTCATTGTCCGTGTCGTCGTTGAAGGAGACGGTATAGCCGATCTTCGCGCCGAGAGCAGGAGCCTTTGCGCCGAGATAGGGTACGTACAGCTCTACAATGTAGCCGTCCTCGGAGGTGGTCACAGCGCTTTTGGCAACCTTGTACACATTTTCATTGCCGGTGTAGTAGCATTCGGTGCCGTCGGAGGCCTTACAGAAATGCCAATCGCCGGAATCGGTGGAGAAGGAGTCGGTCTTGGTGTTTGCTTCGGAAAACCAGAAGTCTACGGAATTACGGGCCTCCTGGTCGTTTTCGGTCAGGCTGATGTCCTCGACGACGGCAAGAAGATAGTAGCCGGTTTCGTCCCAGAGGAGCGAGGTGTAGCCGCCGGTGATGTCGTATTCAAAATCATCCGGAACCGCGATGGTCTGACGTGCGGTGTGATTCCAGATTTCGTCGATCTGACCGTCGATCACGGGGGCAACGGTTGCGTAAGAGGCGGTAGAGACCTCACCGGTGGCGTTCGCAGAGATCGCGACAGTGAGAGAAACTGCCATGGACAATGCGAGCAGAAGGGAAGCGAGCTTTTTCATGTGCGTTTTCTCCTGAAATAAGTAAATTTGTGCGGTTGATACTGTTATTATAATCGTTCGGCAGGAGAAATACAATGAAAAATACTATCGAGTTGCTGGATTATTCTATCATTTCTCTTGATTCCGGTATTCCGTGCAGGTCATCCCGGTCGTTTTTTTGAAAACGCGCATGAAATAGGTCGGCTCACTGTATGTTAAGAGGTACGCAATATCCGTAATGCTGAGGTTTGTGGAAACAAGCAATTTCTCGGCGATTTTCATTCGTTCCATCGTGAGATATTCCGTAAACGACATGCCAAGCTCTCTTGCAAGCAGACGGGAAAGGTGCGACACGGAGACATTCAGCGCGACGGCAGCTTGCGAAATGTGGATGGAATTGTACAGGTTTTTCGCAATATAGTCCCGGAAATTCTCCGCGAACGGCTTTTCCTTGACGCGGATATAGCGGTTGTCGTAAATGCTTTGGGCGCACATCTCCAGAAAATATGCAAGTACCCGAAACCGTTCCACGTCGATCTGCGGCATGTGCGAGAAGGTTTCATACAGATCGCGCCGTGTCTCCGGATCCAGCGTATTGGATGCGATATGGGAAACGATCCGCTCAAATACGCCGTCGCCGATCGTTTCTGTGCGAACCTGACCGATCATGAGCGCACAGATGATCCCGCCCTCGTGCAGCACCGGAATGAGCGCCTCCCGAAATCCGGCATGGCAGGTGTAAATGTATGATTTCTTTGTAATGCGCACCCTTTCAAACGCGGCGACATCGCAAAGGCGGCATTTTTCCGTGTATTGCGGGCTGTAAAACCGGATCTTATCGCAGAAGCAGAGATGGCCGTACTCCTGCGATTTGACCGGGTATTCGTGAATGATGTTCATTTCCGGATCGTGGATCCCGACGCGCAGACCGGAGATCACATGAAAATTCACAAGCATTTCTTGAATTTCCGGCTCACACAGGTAAAAATACGACAGCATACGCCCTCTCCTACGGTCAGATGATATCCGATACCAGTATTATACAGGGGATTGTCCGGAAAGTCAACAGGAACGCGGAAAATCGTGTTCAATATTCTCTTTTTGGCTTTTTCATCATATCCTCATTTGCCAGCCGCAGCATATCAAGAGCTTCCCACGGCAGCGCGCCCTCCATCACCGCGTATTCGACCGTCTCCCAGTAGAAATCCGCGTAGGGCAAAATGAAACGGAGAAGGTGCCAATCCATATCGCCGTCCAGGATTTTCTTAAAAATCGAGTAGCGGGCATAGTTGTCCATAAAAGGAATGAGCTTTTGCAGGAGTGCGTTGTCCACTTTGTCAGCGTTTTGCGCGTTTTCCAGCATGGCAATGACGGTTTTGTCATTCAAAAATTCCGCCATTTCCACGATACTTGTGATATCGATCCCCTCTCGTGCGAGTCCCTGGGATACGATGTCGAGAACGCTTGGCTTGAGAAGCGGCGCAATGGAACGGATATCCTCCACGGATTCTGCAACGGCGGGTATGCCCTGTGCCGCAGTGGCGAGAATGGCTGCTTCTCCTTTGGTCGGCTCTCCTGCCCGAATCAGATCGTCGAGGGTGATGTGGAAGATATTCGCGATCTCCACAAGGATAGACACATCCGGGAAGCTGTCGCCGGTCTCGTATTTGGAGATCGCCTGTCTTGTCAGGTTCAGCTTTTCCGCCAGCTCCGATTGGGTCATGTCGCGTTCCTTGCGCAGTCTGGATAGATAACCGCCGAATTTTTGTGTTGAAAACATAATACGCCTCCGTGTGTGTACTACAGTTATTTTTGTGGTGGATTCGATATTACCATTGTACAGGATCGCCGGGCAAAAAGCAAGCAAAGAGTCGTTGCGCAAAGGAAAATCGTATACGGAAAACAGCTCAAAAGCAAAATAGTGCGAAATACACATGTATGTGCGAAATTACTCATTTGTGAACGCGAAAAATCATGCATGGTTGCGATGTTGTATGAATGCACATTGTTTCGCTCCGACGCAATTTACGAATACTCATGAAAACATGTCCTATAGGGCAGTCTTGTACGAGTATTCCAAAATTGCATATTGTAAAATGTATGTGAAAGGTGTATGATAAAGACAGATGGAAATTGTATCCAGCCAGGCTGCAGGATGGAGCTTCCGAATCAAAGCGCGAAAAAAATGCTGTGCGGAGACAGCAAATGAAAACTCCGCGGAAAGGTGGAATCATGATATCTCAGATGACCGCGATCCGAAACATATGCGTACAGACCGTCCAGCTTGAAAGCTGCGGAATTTGCACCTACACATTGACAGAGGAGAATCTCCCCGTATGCGGAAAATCATATCGTATCACCGTAACCCTGGACAACGCGAACCTGCACTTTACCGAATCGGTACGAGACGTTACCACGCTGCCGGATATGGCGCTGCGCCTCTTCTGGAAGGTCTGCCGCGGCCATGTCACACCATTAACGCTGCGCGATGTGCTGACGGATCTACTCTCAGAGTGAGACAGAAAAAGGAATAGAACAACAGGTACCTGCCAATGCAAACTGGAAGGCACCTGCTTTTTTATACTTGTTATTTTTTACGGAAATACGGCAGAACATCGATCGGCGCATCCACGGTCACAGTCGTACCGCCTTCGTAAATGCTTCCATCCACATATTCCCATGTACCACGCGGCAGACGGACGGTTCGCGTAACTGCGTTTTCCACAAGCACCGGACAGACAAGAATATCCTCTCCGAGAACGAACTGATCGGTCACACGCGCCAGACCTTCATGTGGGAAAACGTATTCGAGATACCGCACGATTGGCTCTCCGGTCTTGACGGCATGCGCTGCAAGGGAGAGGATCGTATCGGCAAAGCGCATGTGTACCTCTCCGGCGTCGAGACAGTAGCGCGCGTGCGTCTCGTCGAGGACCCGCCACGGTCCCGCGGAGTACTGCATCATCGGCATCAAAGCGGCGCATTGCGCATATCGGACGAAAAGCTCCGGCATAAGGGACGGCGCACCGGGCAGAAAATCCACAAACGAACCGCCGCCGATCATATCGGGACAGCCGTAGGGAAGTCCGAGAATGCCCTGTGTGAGAAGGTCGGTAACGAGCTTTGGCAGTGCGCTCCAGCGGTGCGGTTTGTCGCCGAGCCGTTCCACAAGAGGCAGCCCGGCGCCTTTATACGATGCGCGGAACTCATTGTAAGGGAATTGCGCGCCGAGCTTTGTCCACAGCGCGCATTGTTCGTGCGCGGTCACACCGGCATAGGTAACGTCATCATCGCGGTAGTAGAATACGTCGCCCGCGTCCATTTTGAATCCGTCAAAGCCGTATTCCGTTTGCAGATAGCGCATGTTGTCATAGAACCACCGATATGCGTCCGGGTTCGACAGATCCACGACGGCGGAGTAGCCGTTCCACCAGTGCCGGATCGCCGTATTGCCGTCACGGTCGCGTACAAGGTACTTTTTCGCTTCCAGATCGCGGAACTCCGCCGAATCCGGGGAGATGAACGGGCAGATCCACAGCATAACGGTGAAGCCCATATCGTGCAGCTCCCGGACCAGGGCGCAGGGATCGGGAATCGTGTTCTGGTTAAACTCCCGACTGCCGTAATAGCGCATCCAGCCATCATCGATCATCATGATCCCGGCGGGCAGACCGTTTGCGAGAATGGCGCGCGCGTAGCCAAGGATCCGCTCACTCGTCTGGTCATAAATCAGCTCCGCCCACGTGTTGTATTGCGGCTTGATGAAGAAATCGCGCGGCGGCAGGACACCGACACCCTCTTCTTTTCGAAAATAGCGATTGTACGCGTCCAGAAAAGCACCACGCAGGGTGTCGTATCCCTCGTGCAGCGCGAGATCGTCCGCGCCGTTTGTGATCGACAGCACGCCGTTTTCCGCGTCTACATCGTAGGGAGTCTCGCTCCAGAGGTACCGTCCCAGGTTCGAGACAAGAAACGGCGATTCCTGATTGCCGCTATACTGGGTGGTCGCGTGCCAGTGGAAAGCAGAGTCGGCGGACAGCGGAAAATCCCCGCCTTTGTCCACACAAAGCCCGTACCAGTATTCATCGGGCAGCATTTTGATCTGTAATTCCATATTCTCTCCAAACTATATGCGGCGTCAGAGCGCGCAGGTGCAGGTGATGTCGTCCTCCAGCGAGGTGAATGCCAGTCCATCCGGCAGGCAGATCTCCTTTTCGCCTGCTCCACTCGCGTGTACGTGCAGCGTGAATGTGCCGTTTTTCCGCGTCCATTCCACAAATACTTTGCCGATGCCGGTGCATACCGTACCGCAGGCGTGCTCCCTGCCATCGATCCGTGGCGCAATGCGAATCCGTTTTTTTGCGGCGTCGACGGTGCGTACTCCCAGCACAACGGCGGCAAATTCGTAAATGGCAATCGCGCCCCAGGCGTGACAGTCACTGCGCGGCGCGTCCGGCGTTTCCGGGATGGTCGTACAGCCGAGGGAGGGAAGAGCGCGGAGACGATCCAGCATCGCGTCGGATTTTTTGTACAGTCCCACCGCTTCCAGTGCGCGGAACCAGAAATACGCATAGGCAAACGTGCATTTCGCATCCAGTTCCAGCGCGTTTTCCATGATCCTCTGCGCAACCTCGCCCTGCGCGATACCGGCCAGCACGCACCAGACCTGCATATGCTGGCTGTAGTATTCGCCGCGCAGGTCGTCGCTGTACAGTCCGCGGTCCGCCCGATAGCAGAGCGACTGCACAGAATCGGCGACGGAGTCAGCCAGGGTACGGTACGTGTCCGCGGTGGAATCTCTGCCGCAGAGCGCATTCAGCTTGGCAGCCTCGCGCAGAACGTACACATACATTGCGCTGACGATCGCCACGATCTTCTGACCGCCGCAGGAAGGAGCGCCTTGTGTGCTCCCCCACGGTGTCGACCAGTCGATGAAGTCCCAATACATGGTTTTCGTGAGCAGACCGCACGGATCGAGATACCCGCGGAACCATTCGATCACGCCGTCCATAGCACGTAGATTTTCCTGTACAAGCGACAGATCCCCAAACCGGCGATAATGCTCGGCGACCATGAAGATGTAGTAGAACGAGAACGACGGGATAAACTGCTCCTGCGTGGTCGGATACCGGCTTGAGAGCAGACCGTCCGCACGCTGCGACAGACGAAAATCGTGGATCGCCTTCCGTGCCAGGCGGTCGTCGTCGGTGAGCTGATAATTATAGAGCATCTGCAGCGATGTGTCCATGCAGTATTGGAGCTGCTCATAGAACGGGCAGTCCTCATAGCTTTCCTGCATGCATCGCATCAAAGTGGCAACGGAGATTTTCCACAGCGCGTTGTCCGCTTCGGTGCCGAAATCGCAGTCTGTGGGGACGGTGAGCGGATAACCGACTTCAACGAACCGGAGCGATTCGATCTGTACGTCTCCCTCGATCTCCACATGCACAATCCGCGCGGTGTGGTACCAAAACGGCTCAAATACCGTGTCTCCGTTGATGTCAATGGTGTCTACAGAGCCGTGAAAGGGCAGGGAGCGATCGAGCCGATGCCCTTTTCCGCCGCCGTCGCCAAAGGATTCCGCGTAGGAAAGGCGCACCCTGCCATGCCCCGCGGCATGCAGAACCGGGAATCCAAAGGTCAGCTCGTCCGCGATGTAGTATTTGCCATCCGTGGTGGCAAGCGGCACCTCCTTTTGATATAGCATCGGGATCGGACGCGGGGTGACGAACAGCTCGTTTACAATGCCATACATATAGGCGTCCGCGCGCTTGGCGTGTACCGGGGCGAGTGCTTTTGCGTTTACCCACTCCGGTGTGTTTTGCGCATGTGCGTGTTCCTCAATGGTACAGCAGGACAGATCCCATCGTGTCATCGCGATTTCCGTAGTCGTATCAACAGCGCATTCCCAGCCGGATTCCTCATCAGTACGGACGATTGTCTCGGAGCCATCCGCCAGCGCCACGAGCATATCCATCGCAAAGCCGAGATTGCCGGTGCGCTGTACGCCAAAGAGGAATTGCGGCGCGGTCATATCGCGTTTGTCGGCAAGACAAAGCACGCGGCAGACAATGGTATTCTTCCCTTTTCGCAGATACGGCGCAAGATCGACGGTGTCAAAATAGCGCTCCTCCGCGGACGGTCGACAGGGACCAAACGCAGCGCGTTCTCCGTTTACGATGAGCTTGTATCGCGCCTCCGCCGTGATGTGGCATTCCGCCGTATCCGGAGCTTCGTCCAGAGAGAACGTGTGCCGGAACAAATAGAGTCCGTTTTCGGAATACCGGTGTGCCGGGTGGGTCAGCCACATTGCGTTGAAATCAGACATAAATACTCTCTCCTATGTGATATTAAAAATCGATTGCGTCCATGGAATCGCGCTTTTTCTTCCACCATACCCGGATGGTACGAATCACATGACGCAGGGACTGCTGGATCCGCAGAACGGAGAGCATGATGAAAATGGTGAGCAGCAGCAGTACGGCGAGTACCAGACCACTTTGAGTGGAAAGCGGCACAAAATCAAAGACCGTATGCAGCACCGTAAAGCAGAATACGATGGCGACCGTCATGGCGCCGCAGAGCAGACCGCGTTTCCAGTCGATGGGATGGCTGACCTGAATGAGCACAAGAATGCCGACAAAGGAAAGCACCACCGCCGTCATGGTGTAAAGCTGCTCCATCGGGAAGTCGAAAACAGCGACAAACGCCTGCAATAGCAGAACGATACAGAGATTTGTGACGCCGCCGGGCAGAGCTGCACGGAGCACATTGCGCATGAATTTGCCGCGTACCCGGTTTTTGTTCGGCTCCAGCGCCAGCACAAACGAGGGAAATCCGATCGTCAGGGCGCTGATCATGGACAGATGGAGCGGCACAAGCGGGTACGGCAGATTGACAAACAGGAGTACAAAGGTCAACAGGAATGAGAAAATGTTTTTTACAAGGAACAGGGAAGCCGCACGTTCGATGTTGTTGATGACACGCCGCCCCTCTGCCACAACCGCGGGCATGGTGCGGAAATTGTTCTCTAGCAGGACAAGTTGGGCTGCCTGACAAGCCGCGTCACTGCCGGATGCCATCGCGATACCGCAGTCCGCATCCTTGAGCGCCAGCACATCGTTTACGCCGTCGCCGGTCATTGCCACCGTGTGTCCCTTTTTCTGGAGTGTGCGGATCAGCTTTCGTTTTTGTTCCGGCGTGACTCTTCCGAAGACGGTGTATTTTTCGACAGCCTTATCATAGTCTTCGTCTGTGGACAGCGTACCGGCGTCTATCCAGCTTGCCGCGCGTTCAATGCCTGCCTGTCCCGCAACCTCGGAAACGGTGCGCGGATTGTCCCCTGAGATCACCTTGACGGTCACTCCCTGTGCCGCGAAATAGCGGAAGGTCTCCTTCGCTTCGGGACGGATCCGGTTGGACAGCGGCACGATCGCCATCGGCGTGACAAGAGATGGATCCAGTCCTTCTGTCTGTGCAGGCGTGCCGTCATATTCCGCGAGCAGCACCACACGATAGCCGCGCGCCGCCCAGTCGTTGACCATCTCTGCTACTTCGCCGATCCGGTTTTGCAGGATAAATTCCGGTGCACCGATGACGTAGCTGCCTTCTCCGACAAAAACCGCGCCGCTCCATTTGGTGGCGGAGGTAAACGGGATGCGACGCTTGCAGTTCCATTTGGACGGATTTTTGTAATACTTTGCGACCATCGCGCGCGCCGTGTCGTTTTCTACATCCGCGCCGTCGTAAAAGGCGTTGAGCACCATGCGCACCCGTTCGTCTGTTTGCCCCCGGCAGAGCACCGGATCGAGCGCTTCCATCGTTTCTTCCGTGATCGTACCGGTTTTGTCCGCGCACAAGACGTCCACGCGCGCCAGCGTTTCGATGCAGCTCATGTCCTGCACAAGCACCTTCCGGCGTGCCAGCCGCATGACGCTGAGCGCAAGTGCGACACTGGTCAGAAGATACAGTCCCTCCGGGATCATGCCGATCAGCGCTGCGACCGTCGATTCCACCGCTGCCTTCAGATCGACTTCCAGAATATAGTATTGTTTGCAGAACAGTACGATGCCCATAGGCACGAGCGCGATTCCGATCACGCGGATGAGCTTTGTCAGCGCGCGCATCATCTCGGAGTCGCCGGGGCCCGCGTCCTTTTTCGCTTCAAGTGTGAGCTTGGAAACATAGGATTCCGCGCCGACCTTTGTCAGACGGCATTTGCATCTGCCTGCGATTACAAAGCTGCCGGAGAGGAGCGGATCGCCGGGGTTTTTAACGATCGCGTCCGCTTCTCCGGTGATGAGAGATTCATTGACCTGCACCTGTCCCGTACAGATGACGCCGTCCGCGCAGATCTGATCCCCATGCGCAAATTCTACAATGTCGTCCCGGACAAGGAGCTCCGAAGGAATCTGCGTGATTTTTCCACCGCGCACCACGCCAAGCTTTTTGGAGGCGACCAGCGTCATTTTGTCAATGGTGCGCTTGGAGCGGATCTCCTGGAAAATACCGATGGCGGTGTTCGTGATCGCGATGCCAAGGAACAGCATATCCTCAAAGGAACCGACTAAGGCAAGACAGATCGCCAAAATAAGAAAGATGAGGTTGAAAAAGGTCAGACAGTTGTCGCGCACAATTTGCTTTTCGCTTTTGACCGGCGAGGCGACCGGTGTGTTGACCAGACCCTTTTCCATCCTTTCCCGTACCGCTTCTCGGGACAGTCCCTCCTCTGGCGGCGCTTCAATGATCGGCAAAGAGGGCTGCAACGGCTGTGCTTCTGTTTTATTGTGCTTGGACAAGTGTTTTTTTCTGTTTTTTTGCGTTTGCATATGCGATTGCTGCTTCATTCGACACCTATAGCTCGGATAGCGTTCGTAAATTCTCGTATAGAGGAAAGATACTATTATTGTACCTTTTTTTCTCCCGCGCGTCAATGGGAAAAGCGGGAATTTTAGGGCTTCTTTGCGAAAATTTAACGGGAACATAAGAAACGACCTTGCCCGGTACCAGAAACGTACAGAGCAGGGTCGTTTTTCCGTTGTCAGTTGTAGAGAATGTTGTCAAAATCCCATTCGGACAGGATGTAGATGACGTAATCGGGCTCGGCCTTGGCAATCTGCGCCAGATTGAAGGAATAGGTGAACGTCGGATTGAAAAAGCTTGTGTTCGCACGTTCGGCGAGAATGTCAAACATCTGCGCGCCGTAGGAATTGCGGAATACGTATACATCCGGAAAGGTCGGACGGTCGGTTTTGAAGGTTCCGCCGTTGACGATCACGTCGCCATAGGAGCTGTAGGCCATGGAGTTCTGCCGTTTGTAGCGCTTAATGCCGGACATCGCCTGCGGAACTTCAAAGTTCATGAACCGCTGGTACGTGTATTCGTAGCAGGTGCCGCCCTCGACTTCGTCCACACCGAAGTAGTACGCCATATCGCCGCCGGTGTAGTACTTCCATTCCCATTCAAACGCATTGAATTTGCGCGGCGCGGCGTCAGGATAACGGTCGGAGATATAGTCGAAGAGATCGACATACGCGAGATACGCGCCGTAGTCTGCCCAATGGCTGTCCTGCCTGTAATACAGAGGAAGCGCATCGTTTTTGTGTGCCGTAAACGTGTCACGCATATCGATTACCGTTACACCGGCGGCTTCTAAGGCTTCCTTGGTCTGGTCGAACTTTGTTTTGCCGGGCGCTTTCTGGTAGATGTCCGGCACCAGTTCCGGATAGGTCGTCATAGAAGAGGGAACCAATACGCAGATGAGCTCACAGCCATCTCCAACCTGGGTCGCCAGCTTTTCCACACGACCGCGGTACCGTTCCGTGACCTCATTCAGCGTGGCTTCATCCAAAAGGTTCGTACCCATATAGTCCGGGAGCATCTTATGGAAGAAGCTTTGATAGCCATTCGCCGCCAGTGCGCTCCACGCATCGCCAAAATCGGTCTGCGTGATTTCCCCCTCGTAGGATACAGGATCCCCGATCTGCTCACCGTTGTAGGTTTGCGTGAGCGTGATCTCCGCCCGCACAAGCGGACTGTAGAACCGAAGCATAAATGTACCGCCGGCGGATTGGACGGAGAATTTTCCCTCCTCGTTCTCCAGCGTTACCGTAGTGCCAACCGCGCATTGTCCGAAGCAGACCGCGTAGTCGCCGTCGGAGTAGGACAGCCCCCAGACTTTTAACTCTCTTGTTTCCGCCGCCGGGTCGTACACCTCCGGCGTGAATTTCGGCGCGACATAATCTGTTTTGTCGAGAAGAACTTCCTCGACCGGACCTTTGGTCTCGTGGGTTTCGGTTTCCTTATCTTTTTTTTCTTTTTCCGCCTGGAGTTTGCGCGATTCCGCTTCCGCTTTTTTGATTGATTCGGATTCATCGCGCGCTTTTTTCTTGGATTCCGCTTCCGCCGCCTTGGATTCCTGTACCTTTTGGTCGGCAAGCTGCAATTGCTCCTTAATTTGTTCTTTGTCTACCTGGATGCCCTTTTTGCTGCAGGAAACGAGACAAAGCGCGCAGAGCAGACAAAGGAGAAGTTTCTGTTTTTTCATCATTCGTTCCATTCTATCCCGTACGTCAGTGAATGGCGGCGAGATTGTTGTTTTCCAGTAAATTCTGCCAGTTGTATACGATGAGGACGCGTGACGCTCCGTAGAGCTCGATATAGTCGGTAAGATTTGTCAGATTCGCCGCCAGATTGACGATCACAATGTCAAAATGCTGACTGAGAAACGGCACCATGGTATTGGCAAAGGAATCCTTCGCGATAAGCAGCACCTCGCGATCGCCGAAGCTGCCGTCTGTTTGGGAGATGGTCAGCTCGTTGTGCGTCCCATCGAGGAACGCGGCGTATTTGTCCTTTTCCGCGAGCTTATCCCGGTTGTAGAACGAGGTCATGGTCTGGTACGGCTCGCGCACGGTGACGATCTTGCCATCCGCGTCCTTTGCCTGCTTCGCGGCGTAGAACGTCATTGTGAAGTCATCGTCGTTGCCAAGCGACCACAGTTCAAGGGGATCCGGACCGACGAATTTGTAGCCTGCCTTCGACCATGTTGTGCCGTAGAAATCCTCGATGGTCTCTTTCGAGAAGGCGGATTCCGGGAGAATATCCGCTTCCATACCAAATTCACGCATCACTTCGCAGTACGCCAGATACGCGCCGTAGGTCGTCCAGTGGTGATCGGTGCGCAGATAGACGTATTCACCCGCGTTGTATTTTTCACAGAAGAGGGGCAGCAGGTCGAGATAATGCGCACTTTCCGAAAAACCGTTCACAAGCTGATTTTGCAGCCGGTCGGAGACAAGCGTCGGATAGGAAAAGCTTGTAGCGGCGACGTCCACGGTACGTGGCGGCAGCAGTGTCACGAGCGGCAGAGAGCATTCCTCGGCAAAGGCGTTGACCCCATCAATGGCGGACTGTACATTTTCCGTGTAGTAAAAGTCCATGTCCTCGGTTCGCTCCAGACGACTTTTGTACATTGTAAAGAGGCGCACGCCGAGCTGACCGTCCGAACCGAGCAGCACACCGTTGTTCTCGCCTTTCCACAATGCGGTCTCACATATGCTCTTGATCCCGACCAGACCGTTGCGCAGCGGAAACTGATCGGCGAAATACGTGTTGATTTTCGAGGAAAATGACCCGTCGAGGAGCGATTCCACAGAAAACTGCGGGAAGGTTTGCAGATTGCGGTTTTCCTCCGTGGAAAAATCGTTGTCCGGCAGCACGACAAAGAGGATCGCAAAGCCGTAGAGAATACAGAGGAACAGAGAGATCATGGTGATTTGCAGTTTGCGTTTCATACGTGTTCCCCCTTAGAAAATAAAGTATAAAAACGGGCTGAACGTGGAGTCCACCAGGTAAGCGACCACCACGACAAACGATGCGAGTCCCAGCACGATCGTTCCGATCCCGGCAAACGTCGGCTTTTTCTCCGTGAACCTGCTCCAAAGTGTTTTCGGAAGCGGCGTCGCACCGACACATGCGATGGCAAGAAGCGGCAGACTGTGCGCGAGCTGGTACCAGATCACGGAGTTGGAGAACGCTGTCGTACCGACACCAAACAGCGCCGCGAAGCACCGTAGGCCCGCCGAGGCGTCTGTGAACGAGAAGATGATCCAGCCGATGCCGATGAGCAGCAGCGCGTAGATGTGGCGGACAAAGCGGGGCAGGCGGTCGAAGAGCTTTAATAAAAATGTTTTTTCAAGCATCAAGATCACGCCGAAATACACGCCCCACAGGATGAAGTTCCAGCTGGCGCCGTGCCAAAAGCCGGTTAAAAACCACACGATGGCAATGTTACGGTATTGTTTCCATCTGCCGACGCGATTGCCGCCGAGCGGAATATACACGTATTCCTTGAACCACGTGCCGAGCGACATGTGCCAACGCCGCCAGAATTCCGTAATGCTGTCCGCGATGTAGGGATAGTTGAAGTTTTCGAGAAACTCAAACCCGACCATTTTGCCGAGTCCGATCGCCATATCGGAGTAGCCGGAGAAGTCGTAATAGATGTGCAGCGTGTAGAAGAGCATGACCATCCACGCGCCGACCGTTGTAGATTCCATCTCTCCGGCAGCCTTGCAGTATTCGTACACGGCGGCAAGTGCGTCGCCGATGAGCACCTTTTTGCCTAATCCTACGATGAATCGCTGTACCCCGGACGCGAATTTTTCGACCGATTCCGTTCGCTCCGTGAGCTGGTCGTCTACATCCCGATAACGCACGATCGGTCCCGCGATGAGCTGTGGGAACAGGGTGACATATGTGCCGAACGCGATGAAATTCTTCTGCACGCCGGTCTGTCCGCGATAAAGGTCGATGGTGTAGGACATGATCTGGAATGTGTAGAATGAAATGCCGATAGGGAGCTTGAGTCCCTCAATGGGATGGATCGCGTCGGTGAGAAACGGCAGCAGGCGCAGATTCTCAATAAAGAAGTTGCAGTATTTGAAGAACAGAAGAAACGCAAGGTTGATGGAGATCGAGAGTACCATGAACATACGCGCCCTTTTTCGGTCGTCCTTGTGCTTTTCGATAAGGAAACCGAAGATGTACGCGTCGAGGATGGAGATGAGCATGATGATGATGTAGAGCGGCTCACCCCAGCCGTAGAAGAGTATACTGACAACGAAGAGCACCACGTTGCGCCATTTGATGTTCGGAATGATATAGTACAGCGCCAGTGTGACCGTCAGATACGCAAAGAGAAAGATCAGCGACGAAAAAACCATTTATCCGATCCTTTCCTTCAGTATGGGCGCGATTGTATCGACATCTGCGGAAACCACGTAGTACACCGTATCGCCGGACTTTTTGATAACCGCCTTTTCAAGAGTATCTACGTCGATATCCGGATAATTGGCGGCAGACGCGATTTTCTGGTCGATCCGCGCCTGGAGATACTGCATTAGCGTGTCAGAGTAGGAGGCGTCGGATAAAATGAATACACCTACATCGGTCAGCACCTTGGCGTTCGATTCATCAATGTAGACGCAGTAGGAGGAAACCTTAGTGAAATCCGGTACATCGCTGGCATCGCCATAGTACGCGCGGATCAAGTCGTCGTCCAGGTATCCGCCAAGCTCCGTGGAGGATGAGGAGAACGTAAACCCGTCAAGGTACGAAAGCTCCGTGCAGATATCGCCGACGATGGCATCGGGATCGATCGTTTCTGCCTGTGTGACAGTGGTGTCCGCACCCTCACCGGTCGGCGTTTCAGCGTCCTCTTTTCCGCAAGCGGACAGGGCGGTAAGCAGCATAGCGGCGAGTAAAACAACGATTATGGATTTTTTCATAGGTATGGCTCCTTTGTTTATGGATAATCACGAAAATCTATTCTCTATTATACAGGATTGTCGCTGTTTTGTCAATGGCAAACCACCATTCTCGCGAAAAATCCGCTGCAAAAAGTGCGTATATCCGGTGTATTTGCCTTGACAAACCGGCGGCGAGGGTATATAATACACAAAAACACCCATGTGGTGGCAACGAAGGGAAGCAAATTCATATGAATATCATCCGCTGCAATCTGTTTCCGGGCGGTCGGACGCATTGCCTGACAATGAGCTACGACGACGGTCCGAAGGAGGACGCGCGCCTGACGGAGATTTTCCGCAAATACGGCATCCGCGGCACGTTCCACATCAATTCGCGCGGTCTCCAGCTGCACATTCCGGAAAACGTCGCCGAATTTCACAAACGGTATGACGGCTTTGAGGTATCCTGCCACACGCTGAGCCATCCGTTCCCGACCGTGCAGAACAGCGGCGTGGCACTGTTTGAGATCGAGGAGGACCGCCGGATGCTTGAGAAAACCTGCGGCTATCCGGTGCGCGGCATGTCCTATCCGTTCGGCGATTTTGACGAGCGTACGATCGCCATATTCCGCACCGCCGGCATGGAATATTCCCGTACGACACGCGCGACAAATGCGTACATGATGCCGGAGAACTTCATGAAATGGCACCCGACCTGCCACCACAAAGGCGGGATCGTCGAAAAATGGGACGACTTTATCCAGCCCGATCGGTGGGGCAACAGCCGCCTTTTCTACATCTGGGGACACAGCTTTGAGTTCCCGCAGGACAACAACTGGTCGATGATGGAGGAGTTCTGCAAAAAAGCAGGCGGCAGAGACGACGTGTGGTACGCCGAAAACATCGAGATTGTCGATTATCAGAACGCCGTCATGGGTCTGCGCTTCTCCCTGGAGCTGACAGCCGTCCAAAATCCGTCCGCCACCGACGTGTGGTTCACCTGCAACAACGAAAAGGTCTGCTGCCCGGCAGGCAAGACGATTTCACTGTAAATCCGCCAAACGCAAATCACCCGTACAAGTGTTGTTCTGCCTGTACGGGTGATTTTTTAAGCCGTTTTTATTGAAGTGGGCGTCAGAAAGCCGAGAGTACGGGATTTTTGTGTGCCGCAGTATGCCTTATTCCACATCCGCTTCCGCCACCCGGACCACAAGGCTCGTGCCATAGGGGTATCCGGTCGCGCCGATGGTGCAGGTGTCGCCGTCCTGTGTGAACGAGAGGGCCTCGTCGTTATCTACCCAGTGTACATTCGAGATCTTGCCCGGCACACCGGTGAACGTCTTGTCTCCGGTGCCGCCGCCTTCGACCGTTACATTCGCGTCGCCCGTTACGGACAGATCATGGATGTAGAAGTACATTTTGTTCCCCTGACGGAGCGCGAAATTCTTGCCTGTGCCATGGACGCCGCACGGCTTCGATTTGTAGATCGATTCGCCGCAGTACCGGATCCAGTCGCCGATGCCTTCCATCAGTGCTTCCTGCAGCGGGGTGATCGCGCCCTCGCCGTCCGGACCGACGTTGAGCAGATAGTTCGCGCCGACCTTCCGGCAGGCGCACAGCGTCTCGATCAGATGCGGCAGGGATTTGTAGTTGAGATCGTGCGCGCCGCAGCCCCAATGCGCGTTGAGGGTCTGGCACATTTCGGCAGCCATGTATTTGGGCATACCCTCGCGGTTCATCGGTTCCGGGCGGCCCTGTTCAAACGTTACGCTGTCGAGCTCGATATTGCCCGCTTCGCCGCGATGGGACAGACCGGTGTTGTTCACAATGATGGCGTCCGGCTGGTGCTTACGGATCACCTTGTAAAGCGCGTCCTCTTCCCAGTCCTCGTTCGGCTTGGACCAGTTTCCGTCAAACCATAGCCCGCCGATCTTGCCGTATTCGGAGCAGAGGATCTCCACGGAATCGCGCAGATACTGTAAATACGCCTTGAAATTGTTGTTGAAGTCGGGGTTGTACCAGTCGAGGGTGGTGTGATAGAAGAAGGGCACGATCCCCTCGTCCCGACAGCCCTCCACGAAATCGCGCACAAGGTCACGGCCTGCCGGAGAGTGCGGCGCGTCGTAGGTATTCAGTCCCTTGGTGTCGTACAGGGAGAATCCCTCGTGATGGCGCGTGGTCAGCGTGATGTATTTCGCTCCCGCCTTTTTCGCAACGCGTGCGATCTTGTGTCCGTCGAATTTCGACGCGGTGAATGTGTCCTGCAGCTTCACGTATTCCTCTTTCGGAATGCCCCCGATGTGCTGGATCCACTCGCCCTTGCCAAGCTGGGAGTACAGCCCCCAGTGAATGAACATACCAAAACCGAATTCCTCAAATGCGAGAACCCGTTTCTCCGGTACCGGAATTGCCATAATGTTTGTCCTCCAATGTATAATATAAATTGTATACATTGCAAAGCGGCTTGTCCATAGCGGAAGAGCCGCATGCTTATTTTTTAAAAGAATTGCTTGCTGTAGCTTTATTTCACATTATTTTGCGGAAATCCGCATACAGCTTGGTTATATCGTAGTAGTCAAAAACACCATCGCCGTTGTAGTCACACAGTGCTTCATCTGCTTCGAATGTATCCTCAGTGTAAAGGTAGTAGAGCCGTGAGATGTCCATGTAGTCGAAAACCCCATCCCCATTGATGTCTCCCGGCACAGTTTCCGTCTCCGATACAAAAGTGGAAGTATTGTAAACAGAGCCATCGGGAGCCGTCCAAGTGGGGGAGGTCCATCCTGAGGTATTGCCTTCAGGGTAATAGATAATGAATTTGGAGGAGAGATAGCTGCTGAACACATGATCTCCCCATCTTTCAGGAACGTTTCCTAAGAAGTATATACTGTTAAGTGATGAGCAGTCTGCAAAAGCCATATCATCCATGAAGGTGATGCTATCTGGGATTATCAATGATCCACTAATGTTACTGCAATAATAAAATGCCGATTTACCAATAGAAATAATACTATGAGGTAGAGTTAATGTTCCGTTAAAACCACTGCAATTTGAAAAAGCACAATCCCCGATCTTGGTAACACTATCGGGTATAATAAGTGATCCAGTGAAGCTTTTACATTGAGCGAAAGCAGACTCACCAATATATGTTACGCTATTTGGAATTGTGAGTGACCCTCTCAAACTACTACAATTATAAAAAGCATAATCACCAATACTGATAACACTGTCAGCTATAGTGAGCATGCCATTAAATCCATTGCATGCACAAAATGCTCGACAACCTATTGTAATAACACGATCAGGAATAATTAAATCTCCTGTAAATCCATTGCAACCAGAAAATGAAAGAAGTCCTATATTAGTTATGCTATCCGGTATTGCAAGTGTGCCTGTGAATCCACTGCACTCTCGAAAGGCAAAGTTCCCTATCTCTGTTACCGTGTGCCCATCAATCTCCCTAGGAATCACAAGGTCGCCACTTTCTTCTCCGACAAATCCAGTGATGGTTGCAGTAACCTTACCATCGCTGTTTGTTTTGGTGTTGTACTTGAAGTCGCCGGAGATAATCTCACTGCTTTCGTAGAAACGTCTACCTCCGTCTGCTGTATCTCAACTCTGTCCATTCCCGTATTTGCGGTTGTATCTAATGGAATACATAGTATGAGTATTATAATTGCTATAATCGCTGTGAACTTGTGTTTCGTTGTTTGTCCTCCATTGCCTGCAAATTATGGACGCAGTTCATTTTCGTATCCGTCTCCCTTGGCTCATTGTATCATAATCGCGGTCCCATGTCAATAGAATAGCGGTATGTTGTGCGAGAGATTCCGCGCTGTATGCGGGATTCGCGGACGGAGGTGTGCTGTGTCCCGGAAACGGTCGTTTGGTGTGGGAGTCGCGCTGTTGTCCCTTGTGAATATCGTATTGCGCATGGTCGGCGTGAGCTTTCAGGCGTATATTTCCCGGAAAATCGGCGCGGAAGCAATGGGACTGATGACCCTCGTGCTGTCCGTGTACGGATTCGCCGTGACTGTTGCGCTGTCCGGCGTACCGTTTGCCGCGGTGCGGTTGACGGCGGATCGCTGTGCACGCGTTGCGGGAGCAGATCAAGCCGTCTATCGGCAAACCGTCGGCGGGGTTGCGAAGAGTGTCGCGCGCTACAGTCTGCTCTTTGGAGTTGCCGCCGGCGCCGGTCTTTTTGTACTGTCCGACCCGATTGCCCGGTACCTTCTGCGGGAAATGCGCACTGTATCGTCGCTCCGACTGCTTGCCTGTACGCTGCCGGCGATCTCTTTGTCCGCATCGCTGTCCGGCATTTTCACGGGACTGCGGAAAAACGGCAAAAACGCCGCGATCGCCCTCATCGAGCAGATATTTAAGATCGCTGTCACCGTCACCGCGCTCGGTCTGACGCTGCGTACCGTCTCGCCGGCGGATCCGTGTCTGGTGGAACGGCTCTGTCTCGCGGTGATCGGCGGTTCTGCCATTGCGGAGGGTGGCGCGTTTTTTGTGGCGTTGGCGCTCTACTGCATCGATTCTCGTGTTCCGCGCGGCGACAAACCGGATGCCGCACCGGACACATCGTCATATCCGACTGCCTTTCGCGATGCCGCCTCCATTGCGCTGCCAATCGCCGCCGGGGCATACTGCCGCCAGGGACTTTCCACCGCGGAGCATCTCGCCATTCCGCGCGGTCTGAAAAAGGCGGGATTGTCAGGCGGCGGCGCGCTCGCGGCATACGGCGTGCTGCAGGGAATGGCGCTTCCCGTGATCCTCTTTCCCTATGCCGTCATCGGTGCGTTCACCGGGATGCTTGTGCCGGAGATCACGGCATTGGACACAACGGCAGAAAACGATCCGGAGGCGAAAAAACGGCTGCACGCCATCATCCGCCGCATTCTCACCATTGCCGCGCTCTTTTCCGCCGTGAGCTTTGCCGTGTTTTTCTTCTTTGCCGCACCGCTTGGAATCGGTATTTACAACAGCATGGACGCAGCGCGCTATATCCGCCTGCTCTCACCGCTCACCGTTTTCATGTACATGGACACCGTGGTCGACGCGCTCCTGAAAGGCATGGGCGAACAGGTTTACTGCATGAAGATCAACATCCTCGACGCTGCGATCGGTCTGTTGCTCGTGTTGTTTTTAACCCCCGTATTCGGCACGGGCGGCTATATCCTGTCGCTCTATGTCTGCGAGATCCTCAATCTGGCGTGCAGTGCATGGAAACTGTGGGATCGTGCCGGATAACGCAGGAATGGACCAGCATCGTTCACGCAGCCCGAGAATCCCACTCGCGAAATGAGAACTTGCGCTGTGGCTGTTTCTGTGGTATCCTATTTGCAAGAACAGAGGAATCGAGGTGCAAACTATGACTTTACCCATTGGCGAGCGGATCCGGGCTCTGCGCAAGGAGCGTGGACTGACCCAGGAACAGCTCGCGGACAGACTTGGCGTGTCGTTTCAATCGATCAGCCGCTGGGAATCGAGCGCGACTTACCCGGATATGGAATTGCTCCCCGCTATTGCAGCGTATTTCGGAGTGACGACGGATTTTCTCCTTGGCGTACCGGAAACGAAAAAGGAGGAAGAAGCGGTGCGGCTCTTTGATGAATTGTCCGCGCTGTCTCGTTCCGGAAATCCGGATACAGAAAGAGCGACAGAGATTATCCGTCTTCTACGGCGCGAGCATCTGGAAAGCGAACACTTCTGGCGTTTCTGGCTTGACGTGCGTCTGTCCTTTTACCGCAGAGCGGAGATCCTGCCGCAGCTCCGCTGTACCGTGGAGCGGATTCTCGAGAGTACGCTTGACCGGGACGCCAAGAATATGGCGATCGAGGCATTCGCGAAAGTGGAGGACGAGGACAAGGTAGGCGCGTTTCTCGACCGGTACAGCGCGGACGAGTGGATGACAAAGAATAATCTTCTCTACAACCGCTATCTGTGCATTGGACCAGCGGAAAACGCAGAGGAGCTGCGCAAGGAATTTCTTTTCACCGCTGTCACCAAACTGACGGGAAACACGTCGCTATGGCGGTACGATCGGGACAAAATCGAGCCAACGCGCGACGGGAATCGGATCGGTCTGCGACTGCTGCACGGCGTGTCCGGTGCCGAGCCCACAAAGGAGCATCCGATCACCGGCGGCAGAGTGGATTTTTTCGCGGAGGAATACCTGATCACCGGTATGCGTGAGGCGATGTTTCTCTGCTCGGAGGAGCGCTTTGCAGAGGCTATCGCGGTACTGGAGGATGTTGCGTGGCTGCTTGCCTCCGTGACGCGCCTGCCGTGTCCCGGAAAACTCGGCTCCCCATCCCCGTATCTGTCCGGGATGGAATGGGAGGTGCGCGCGGATTATCTCGAGATGGACTATACGTTGGCAAACGGCGGCGGTACAGAGCGAATCGTCAACATCCGCCATTCCTCCCTCGGCGATTACTGCGTGATCCCATCGCAGTATTATGAAATGCTGACTCTCACGGAAGACTGCCGCTGGTACACGCAGTTTATCGGGCTGTTCGCACCGCTGCGGCAGGATCCGGCATATCAGGCGATCTGTGACCGGGTACGCGCATGCATGGAAATCCGTCCGTAAAAAATCGGACTGCCAACCTCTGCAAAAGAGGATGCGGCAGTCCGATTCTGTTTCATTTATAGGGATTATTCCGCGAAAATGAGAAGCGTTGTGTACGCACCCAAGGTCTCCGGCAGCGTTGTGTCTTCCCAAACATGCCCTTCCGTGATCGTTTTCACAGAGCGAACCGCTTTTTCACCGAGATGCAGGGACAGCGGCTGCGCGGTATCGGTCGGATTGGCAAGCATCAAAGCCCCTGCGCCATTTTCGTCGACGGCGGCGCAGGCGTAGCATTCTCCCTCTGACCGACAGTCCACGCGCACCGCGTTTTTGCGTTTGTACAGCTCGTTGAACGCCACGAATGCGTAATAAGCGGGCAGCGGTCGGCGCGTCATCGGATGGAACAAGCCGCCGTAAACGGATACGCCGAGGCGCGCGTCGTAGAACATGGCACTGGCAAGCGAGGAATCCTGCATTGCGAGCAGCATGCCGGCGGTATTGGCGGTGTGACGGAGAGTGCCGCGCTGCGTCGGTTCGCAGTTCCACTCGTTGCAGGTGTGCTCTACATTTGCGTATCCCGCCTCGTCCAGCTTTTTTCGGGCATAGGCGGCATACTGCATGGTGTCGCGGATGCTGCCGTAGCTGTGCCACGAGAAAAAGTCCATCGGAGAACCGTGTTCACGGATGTAGGCGAGAAAATCGTCAAAAAAGTCGAGGAAATACTGGGTGCGCGGAGAGCAGGCGGCGTCCGGACTGGATTCTTTCTCCAGGATGCCGTAGAATCCGCAGCTGGCGAATCCGCCGATTTTGAGCTCCGGGAAACAGGTCTTCAGATGCTTGGCGGTCACATCGTATAGCCGGAAGTACTCCTCCGCCGTACCCCACCACATCTGATTTTCGGCATTGTCCGGCGCATTGTCCGGTTCGTTCCAGATTTCCCAATAGCGAATACCCATGTGGTAGCCGTCTGCCCAGCCTTCGTTGTAGTGCCGGATCACACCCTCGCAGATGCGCGCCCATTTCTGAAAATCGGCAGGCGGCAGGAGCCGATATTGTCTGACGTTTATATGGTTTTCAATCGTAACGCCCAGACGGAAAAACGGTTCAATCCCGGCTTTGACAAGCGCGCACAGCAGCCGGTCGGTGAACGCGAAATCATAGGATGCGGGACAGGCGGGGTCGGCGGAGAAATCACGGAACAGGTTCGGGATGTCCACAAACACACCGCCGCCGAACATACCGCCAACATCGTGCAGCCGGGAAAACGGGATCCCCGCTTCGGTGAGATAGTGGAACATGGAAAAGTCCATCCCGGCAAAGGGCGGCTGACCGACACCATGCATCGGCTTGACGGCGCCGGTTATCTCCGACCAGTGTACGGAAACATCGATCATATGCGCTTTCCTTCCTTATGTTTTATGTATACGGCGGCAGTCGTAGAAAACCACCGCGGGTAGTTTTAGCGGATGAAGTTCGTGCGTTCTGTATAGGTGTTCTCCGGCGGCAGGATCCCGGCGTTCCGGCCCGCTTCGATACAGCGGAGCATCCATGCCATATTCCGCGCCAGATTTTCCATGACCTGCAATCCCTCGCGATCCTTTTCGACGTCCTCCGGGTTCGCTCCGTGTACCATCGTCCAGTACGAGGAGGATACCACCGGCATCTCGGAAATGGTGAAGTACTTCTCGATCTCATCAAGCGCCGTTGTCGTGCCGGCACGTCTCGCGGATACAACAGCGGCGGCGGGCTTGTAACGAAAATGCTTGCCCGCGGAGAAGAAAAGACGGTCGAGCAGGGAGGACAGCGTGCCGTTCATCCCGGCGTAATAGACTGGCGAGCCGATGATCAGACCATCCGCGGTGATGGCTTTGTCCGCAATGTCGTTGACAATGTCATCGTCAAAGAGACATTTCTCTGTACCGGAACATCCGCCGCACGCAAAGCAGCCGCGAATCGGCTTCGGACCGATCCAGACGATCTCTGCTTCGATCCCCTCGTTCTCCAAAACATCCGCGACGTGCTTCAGTGCCTGATAGGTGCAGCCGTTCTGGTGCGGACTGCCGTTCAATAACAATACTTTCATGTGAATCCTCCGAAATATAGGTGCGCTTCGGCAACAGTATATGCCGCGACTAACATCATTGTAACAGAAAAGCAGCGGGAATGCAACCGTTCGACGAAATTTTTCCCAAAAATTCATGGCGGATGGTTGCTTTTTTTCGACACATATGGTATGCTTTTAGCAAATCATAAGGATTTCCAGGAGGACACCACATGTTCCATTATCCCAATATCCAGAGTAAGCCGAATCCCACGACGGAAAACGGTATCTCGCTCTACCAGTTTGACGATCGGTATATAGCTCCGTACAGTGTGGATCTGCGTCCGATTGCCGACGATCGCCGTATTGTCCGCAATCCGCACAAGGGCTGGTACTGGCATTACATCGACAACGGTTATCTGCGCGACAACTACCGCGTACACCACGATCCCGCCGATCATCTTGAGGATTTCCCGATGCTCAACCACCTCTATCTCCGCTTTGACTGGGGAGATATTGAAAAAGAGGAGGGTGTGTACGACTGGTCGTATATCGATTCCATCATGGACGAGTGGTCGAAGTACGATTACCGCTTCGGCATCCGGCTCGTGACCTATGAAGCCGACGGTTCCATTCCGTTTGCCACGCCGGAGTACGTCTACAAAGCGGGCGCGCACGGCTATGCCTTAGACGGCAACCGGCTGGAACCGGATTACAGCGACCCGATCTTCCTTGAAAAGCTGTCCCGATTCCTGGAGGAAGCCGGACGGAAATTCGACCGCGATCCGCGTGTGGAGCTCGTTGACGTCGGTACGTTCGGCACCTGGGGCGAGGGACACACGTTCTGCGGTACGGACATCGTGTATCCCGCCGAGGTGATCAAGACCCACATCGATCTGCATCTCAAAAATTTCCCGCACAAATTTGTGATCCTGAACGACGACCACATCAACCATCGCTGGAGCCGCGGGAGGGAAGAGAACCTCGATCTCATCCGCTATGCCGCCGATCGGGGACTCGGACTGGACGACGATTCCGTGTGTGTCCGGTATTACGCGGAAAATTGCGGCTATAATACGCTGCGCACCCCGTGGCTATTCGATTATTTCTGGGAAAACGCGCCGGTCGTGCTGGAATTTGAGCATTACCAGAACGTGGCTCCCGAGGTGTTCAAGGGCGGTTATCCGTTCCTCGACGCCATGCAGCGGACCCACGCGACCTTTGCCGGATTCCATGGCTATCCGCGTCCGTGGCTGGCAAGAGATCCGTATCTGACCGAATACGCCGCGAACCGGCTGGGCTATTGGTTCTTCATGGACGCCGTGGAGCTGCCGCCCCTTGTGACCGACGCCAAAAACCGGATTGTATTCCATGTGGCGAACCGCGGATTTGGTCCTTGTTATCGGAAATACACGATGCGTGTACGGTTGACCGGAGACGGTGGCAGATGGGAGAGCGAGATCGAAGCGGATACGCGCACCTGGAAGCCCGGTGTGGAAACCGTATTTTCCGCGATGGTCCAGCCGCATGGGATCCCCGCCGGCAAATACACCTTGGAGATCGGGTTGTTCGAGGAAGAAAGACCGATTGAGTGGGCGATCACGGAGAAGAACCGTACACCGGACGGCTATTACAGGCTGTGTGAAGCGGAGGTAGCGACTCTGCGGTAAGAACGGAGTATGGACGAAAAAACGACACAGAATGACCGGATCCTAGCATATGCCATGGAGATCCAGAGCATTGCCCAATGCGGTCTGGCGTACTGTAAGGATCCTTATGACAGAGAGCGGTATGAACGACTGCGGAAGCTCGCGGCAGAAATGGTATCCGAGAGGCTTTCTGTACCCACCGATCGCATCCGGGACGTGTTCCTTTGCGAATCGGGCTATCAGACGCCGAAGGTCGACACACGCGCGGCGGTCTTTGACGATGGCGGGCGGATCCTTTTGGTACATGAGAAAAACGGCACATTGTCCCTGCCCGGCGGATGGTGTGATGTGGATCAGTCCGTGTTTTCCAACACCGAAAAGGAAGTCGCGGGGGAAACGGGATTGTCCGTCAAGGCAAAGTGCTTGATCGCGGTGCAGGACTGGCGGCGGCACAACGTCATGAATTATCTGTTCGGTGTGGTCAAAACCTTCGTCCTTTGACAGCCGATTTCCGGTGCGTTTGCGGAAAACATCGAAACGACCGAGGCGCGGTATTTCGCGATGGACGAGCTTCCGGCAAAGCTTGCCGTCGAGAAAACCACACGTGCGCAGATCGAGATGTGTTTTGCGGCATACGCCGATCCGAATTGGCAGGTGCAGTGCGACTGAATGGAAAAGAGAGAGGCGTTTGGAAACCTCTCTCTCTTTCTTTCATTGCTTTTCCACCGGACACAGTCGCTTTTCGACCTCTTTTCGGATCGTCGCGCACCAATCAGCAGTCTTTTGTATGTCTGTGCACAATGTATTCACAACGCGATCGCATTCCGCAAGCGCGTTTTCGTACTGCTCCCGCGAGAGGGAAGTACTGCCATACGCTTCCTCCAGCTCGTTCCGGTCGTCGATCTTGACATCTCCCTCCGGTGTGAAGATCACATCCAGATACTTATCTATATAGACAAACACACCGTCCGTGTCCGTGTAGCTGCCGTCTGTGATGTCCACATACCAGAGCGACGGCAGATAGTCCTGCTTCCATGCCGGCGGATAGGTCTGCCTGTCGCACTTGCCGTCCGGGAAATATTTCACCGTAATTATGTGATGCGCGCCAACCGGAATCAGCTCCATCCACGTCATGCCGCTGCCCGTCACCTGTACCGCACCGGCGATCGGAAAAGACCAGAATGTGTCGCGACACTCGGTCAGACGGAGGAGGCAGACGTATCCATGATAATACGGGAGATCAAGCCGTGTCTGGTAATACGGGTACGCGCCAAAGCCCCATGATTCCCGTTTCAGTCGCTTGTGCTTCATATCCATCCTCCGCCGCTCCGACGCGGTTCAGTTCCGTCTTGCCTTTTTCTTTTCCGCTTCTTTTGCGATTTCTTCCGCGTCCATCAGATCCGCCGTGAGCCAGTTTTTCTCATGCTTGACGGCAAAATATCCGATGCAGGACGCAAGAAACGCACCGATGGTATCGACAATAATGTCCTTCATCGTGTCTGTCAGCGCGTCTCTGCCCACAAGCGGCGTACCGTCGGCAAGCAGGAATTTCTGCATGTTCAGTCCGAGAAGTCCGTCAAAGGAGAATTCGTAGATCTCCCACACCGCTCCGATGGAAACGGCAAAGCAGAAGGAGAACATCGCCACAAAGAACGGAGACAGGCGGAATACGATATGCTCGTCCCGGTTTAGGATCTGGATGACCATCACGCCGAACAGCCCCGCCATAAAGCTGGACATAGAGTGCAGGATCACGTCCCAGTGCGGCACGAGGTAGTAAAAGCTCCGCACCTCTCCGAGAAAGATCGCGCAGTATAGGAAGATGATGTAGAGCGAATAGAGCAGTACCGGCAGATGGAACCGGAACTTTCGCGCAAGCAGAGAGGGAATGTGCATGACGATCACGCCGAGCAGGCATTGCACGAGCATCAGGGAATAGTCCGCGCGGGACCGATAGCCGCCAGCCAGTGTATCGCCGTCCCAGGTGATGAGTCGGACGATCAGATAGCCGATCGGGAGGATAAAGCTGCACATCACAAAAATGTAGAGATTGCGCATCGCACGCTTCTGCTTTTCCTCTTTGGTGAGAACCTTTTTTTCTTTTGTCTTTGCCATGAGGTCGCCTCCGTATTTGTGAAATTTGGAAAAACCTGCACTCAGTATACCATGCGCGGCGGAAAAGTTCAATTTTTACCGGAAAAACACTTGTTACAATTTTGTGAACAGATCAAAAAGCCATTGAAAACCGGGCGCGGATATGGTAAAGTATACGAAGATAGACGCATATAGGCTGGAATACGATATGCCGTTACACAAATCGAAAGAGAGGTTTATGATTTATGGAAATGCGGACGATCTTCAATATCTGCGATTACGGCGCGGTAGGCGACGGCAAAACGGACTGCACCCGCGCCATCCAGACCGCGCTGAATCTGGCGGCGGAATGTATGGGTGAGGTTGTGGTGCCTCCGGGGACATACAAGACGGGTCAGGTGAAAATGGGTCCGAATACGAAGTTGTCCGGCACATCGGCGTGGCTGTTCCGCGATTTTGGCGGCAGCGTGTTTGAACTGAACGACCCGGACGCCACGTGCATGATCGACATCACCGGCGCGTTCGGATGTCACATCAACGGTATGAGCCTGTGCGGCTGCGACCTCGGCGAAAACATCCACGGTGTATATCTGTCCTGGCCGGTCTACAATGGCGGCAGCAAGGAGGACACACCGACGCTGGACGACTGCAAGATTGGCAGATTCTCCGGCGACGGCGTCCATCTTCACCACATCTGGTGCTATTCCGTGCGCCATTGTATGCTTTGCTTCAACGGCGGCGCGGGACTGTATATGGACGGCTGGGACGGCTTTGTGATCGACAACTGGTTCTCCGCCAATCGGCGCGGCGGACTGCTCGGCGGCGCATGTACGGCGTCCGTCACCGCAACGGGCAATCGTGTGGAATGGAACCGGGTCGGCGGTTTTGTGATCCCGGGCGGCAGCTGTCTCAATATCACCGGAAACTATTTCGACCGTAGCGGCGGTCCTGCGTTGCGGCTTGGCACGGAAACCTCCGGCGTACGCGATCTGACCATCACCGGCAACATTTTCTACCGCAGCGGCAAACCGGGCAAGGGTGTCGAGACGGATGAGGACAGCAGCCATGTACTGATGCAAAACGTCGGCAACACGGTACTCTCCGGCAATACGTTCCGCGTGGGCAGAGACGACGGCGGCGTCGGCGATTGGAGTCCATATTACGGAGTGATCGCCAAGCACTGCGAATACGTGATCTGCCGGGACAACGCCATGCATGAATCCTGCCTGCGCCAGACGATCCTCTGGGATACGCCGGAGACCAATGTGGTGGAAGGCAATATCGGCAATCCCGCAAGCTATACAAACGAATGACGAAACAAAGGAGCAGATACCATGTTTTTTCCTTATGATTCCGCAAATATCCGCTTTTCCGGCAGATTTTCCCTGTACGACGGCGCCATGACCGCGACCGCCGCCGGTTCGAACATCACCATCGCCTACACCGGAGACACCGCGGTGCTCCATTTCGACATCCGTACAAACACATTTCCGATGCCGCATCTCTGGATCCGTGTGGACGGTGGTGTGAAAACGGAGGTGCCGCTCGATCGCTTCATCCGTGTGATCTCCACAAAAGGTGAGCACACAATGGAGATCATCTACAAGGGCGGCAAGGAAACGCTGAACCGCTGGTACCATCCACTTGAGGGCAAGATCGGTTTTGAAGGCTTTGACGCGGACGGCGCGGGGATCCTTCCCGTGGACGCGCGTAAGACCATCGAGCTGGTTGGCGATTCCATCACGGAGGGCGTGCTGATCGATCCGTACACATACTACGAGGACGATCAGAACAACCGCCCGTATGAGGACGACGCGAACGCCACCTACGCCTATCTCACGGCGACGGCTTTGGGACTTCGCACGCTCCATATGGGATATGGTGCTGTGGGTGCAACCCGATCCGGCTGCGGCAGTGTCCCGAAAGCGGTGGCGGCGTATCCGTATTGCTTTGACGGCGCGCCGGTTACCTACGACCATCCGGACTATATTCTTGTCAACCACGGCGCGAACGACTGGGGCAGAGAACCGGAGGTTTACAAAAGGGATTACCGCGACCTGCTCGTGCTGATCCGCAAGACCCATCCGGACGCGAAGATCATCGCCCTGTCCGCATTCTGCGGTGCGCATGAAGAGGATCTGCGTGCGCTTATTGAGGAGTTCAATCACTCCACCGGGGACGACGTTTTCTTCATCAACGGCGCGCACTGGATCCCGCTTGAGCCGCTCCACCCGCACCGCGACGGTCACCGGATCATCGCCGATCACCTGATTCCGATCCTGCGGGAGAAGTACGGACTGTAAACGAAATCCCCTGTAACGGAAAAAAGCCATCCGATTCCCAATCTGATATAATCCCCATAGAGTAGACACATGAAAAAAAGAAAACAAGTCTACACTATGGGGGTAATTTATGTCAAGGAG
>CAKRZR010000010.1 GCA_934433485.1 uncultured Eubacteriales bacterium
CCCCCCCCCCCCCCCCCCCCCCCCCCCGAACTGTAAATCCCAGAAAAAAGCCGTAAGACAAGCGCACGGAGCAGGGGTCAGATGGCAGGGGGGACCTGCTTTGACACCCTTTGGTCGTGCGAACTCTCTGACGGTGTACTCCTCACAAAAATACACAAGGAGATACAAGACATGATTCAACAGCAATCCTTAATGAAGGTTGCCGACAACACCGGTGCGAAGGAGCTTATGTGCATCCGGGTACTGGGCGGCACCGGCAGACGTTACGCGAACATTGGCGACGTTGTCGTATGCGCTGTGAAGAAGGCAGCGCCGGGCGGCGTAGTCAAGAAGGGCGAAGTAGTCAAGGCGGTTATCGTCAGAAGCAGAAAGGGCCTGCGCCGCGGCGACGGTTCCTACATCAAGTTTGACGAAAACGCAGCCGTAATCATTAACGACGATAAGAACCCCAAGGGAACCCGTATCTTTGGGCCTGTAGCACGTGAGCTTCGTGAGCACGACTACACCAAGATCCTGTCCCTGGCACCCGAAGTTCTTTAATGGAGGTAGAAAAGATGATTAAGAAGCTTCATGTAAAGAAGGGTGACGAGGTCATCGTCATTTCCGGCGACGATAAGGGCAAGACCGGCAAGGTCGTGGAAGTATCGCCGAAGGAAGGCAAAGTAATCGTATCCGGCGTGCACATCGTAAAGAAGCACGTAAAGCCGAGACCGCCCCAGGAAGCTGGCGGCATCGTTGAAGTCGAGGGCGCCATCTACGCATCCAAGGTACAGCTGTACTGCGACAAGTGCAAGAAGGCGACCAGAGCCGCGCACAAGATCGACGGCGACAAGAAAACTCGCGTATGCGCCAAGTGCGGCGCTGAGCTGTAATTCGGAGGTGTACGATGGCTGCAAGAATGAGAGAATTATACACTTCTGAGGTAGCTCCGGCTCTGATGAAGAAGTTCCAGTACAAGAGCGTGATGCAGATCCCGAAGTTCGAGAAGATCGTCATCAACGTCGGTGCTGGCGACGCAAAGGAAAACACCAAGGTCATCGACGCGATCATGGCGGACCTGGCACTGATCTCCGGTCAGAAGCCCGTTCCGACCTACGCGAAGAAGTCCGTTGCAAACTTCAAGCTCCGTGAAGGCATGAAGATCGGCGTGAAGGTCACCCTCCGCGGCGACAAGATGTACGAATTCATGGATCGTCTGTTCAACTTCGCTCTTCCGAGAGTGCGCGACTTCAAGGGTATCAACCCGGACGCGTTCGACGGTAGAGGCAACTACGCCCTCGGTCTGAAGGAACAGCTCATCTTCCCCGAAATCGAGTATGACAAGGTCGAAAAGATCCGTGGTATGGACATTTGCTTCGTTACCACTGCACAGACCGACGCAGAAGCCAAGGAAATGCTGACCCTGATGGGCGCACCCTTTGCGAAATAATCGAGGAGGTAGAAGAAATGGCTAAAACATCGATGATCCTGAAGCAGCAGAAAGAGCAGAAGTACTCCACCCGGAAGTACAACCGCTGCAAGATCTGCGGTCGTCCCCATGCTTACCTCCGCAAGTACGGTATCTGCCGTATCTGCTTCCGTGAGCTTGCCTACAAGGGCGAAATCCCCGGCGTTCGCAAAGCATCCTGGTAAGGCGGGGACGCCCCCGCGGGCATGAAGGCTCCCGCAACGAGCTGCCGGTCGGGACGCCCCGACAGGCGTGAAGGGCTGCCGCAGACTGGATTTGACATTATGTTGGGTTTGGGTTTGACGGTTGGTGGTTTATGGGGTTGGTTTTAGGGACTTGTTCGTTTGGACTGACTCTACAGACGACCGTTTGGTTGCCGTTTGCGGTGGGATTCATGTGTACCGAATTTTGCGAAAGCACCACTTATTTTCAGATTGATACGGGGATGGCGCCAAAACTGTCCCCGATCAATACCCCCGGTATGGGAGAAATCCCGCGTCGGGCAATATACGTTCCGCGTCAGTAGGAAAGCGTCGGTTCTGATTACCCGGATAGAAAGATGGTTCATTGTTGTGAGAGGTTTACGTGAAACCTTTCATACATCGGTCGATGGGTCTCTGTACCCATTGAGCCATGTATAAAGTTCTTGCGGAGCTTCTTTCAAGAAGCGACCGTCTCTCCACCCGAGCGACCAGGACTACTCACTTTAACCGCTGGCAAGCGGCTTGGCAAAGCTGAGAGAGGAAGGTAAAAATCCTCGAAAGAACTGCCGGGCAGCAAGAAAAACGACTTGCATGACAGGAGGAAAAACATTATGCAGATTTCTGACGTTATCGCCGATATGCTGACCAGAATCAGAAATGCGAATAACGCAAAGCACGAGACCGTAGACGTACCCGCGTCCAACATGAAGAAGGCAATCGCCGACATTCTGCTGGCGGAGGGCTACATCAAGGGCGTGCAGGTAATTGAAGACGGCAAGCAGGGCATCATCCGCATCACGCTGAAGTACGAGGCAGGCAAGCAGAAGGTCATTCACGGTCTGCGCCGCGTATCGAAGCCGGGTCTGCGGATCTACTCCAACTGCGAAGACATGCCGAAGGTTATGAACGGGCTTGGCATCGCGATCGTATCCACATCCAAGGGCATCATGACCGACAAGAAGGCAAGACGGGAAAACGTAGGCGGCGAGATCCTCGCTTTTGTCTGGTAAGAGAAAGGGAGGTTAAGAGATGTCTAGAATTGGTAGAGCTCCCATTGCGGTACCCGCTGGCGTAACCGTAACCGTGGGCGAAGAAAACCTGATCACCGTTAAGGGCGCGAAGGGCGAGCTGACGTACAAGGCGCCCGCTTCCATGACCGTTACCGTTGACGGTGCGACCGTACACGTTACCCGTCCCGACGACGAAAACGAGAACCGTGCGCTCCACGGTCTGACGAGAACCCTGATCCACAACATGGTAGAAGGCGTCTCCAAGGGCTACGAGAAGAAGCTGGAGATCGTCGGCGTCGGCTACAGAGTAGCGAAGGAAGGCAAGCGCATCGTACTGAACGTCGGTCACTCGCACCCGATCTACTTCAACGAAGACGACAAGGTAACGTTCGACGTGCCGGACTCCAACACGATCATCGTGAAGAGCTTCGACAAGCAGTACTGCGGTCAGATCGCTGCGAACATTCGCGCGAAGAGACCTCCGGAACCGTACCACGGCAAGGGTATCAAGTACAGCGACGAGCGTATCCGTCGTAAAGCTGGTAAGACCGGTAAATAAGGAAAGGAGACGTTATAAATGGTTGCTAAGAAGGATAAGAATGCGCAGCGTCTTAAGAGACATGCGAGAGTTCGTGCAAAAGTGTCCGGTACCGCTGAACGTCCCCGTCTCGCAGTTTACCGCTCCAACGCACACATTTACGCACAGATCATCGACGACGTGGCGGGCGTTACGCTTTGCGCAGCTTCCACCACCGAGAAGGATTTCGGCGCCATCGGCTCCAACAAGGAAGCCGCTAAGAAGGTCGGCATGACCATCGCCGAAAGAGCAAAGGCCAAGGGCATCGAAGAAGTCGTCTTCGACCGTGGCGGTTATATCTATCACGGACGTGTATCGGAACTGGCGGCAGGCGCACGCGAAGGCGGCCTTAAGTTCTAATTCCGGTTTGTACACATAACTTCCTCGGGGGGAACGGAGGACGGGGGAACGCGGCTTTTGGAAAATAGAAGAATGCCTTGGCATTCTTCAGGAGAAATCTCTGATTTCTCCCAGCCTGGCAAAACTTTTATACTGGGGACAGGATAAGGGGTTTGTTTGGCTTATGGCGCTCGTTTCTTTGGTTTGGCTTTTATCCTTTGTGCGGCACGCTGTATAGGGGAGAATACCGCTATCGTAGGGTGGTGGTTGGGCTTTGATTTTCGTTCTTTTGGGCTGTGTTGGCAGCTTTTGTCCCGGTTTTTGGGGCGGCATCGCGGGCAGATTCCGAGCCTGCTTCCTATGTGATAGGGTAACGCGATGACGTCGAGAAGGAAGTTATCAGAACATCATTTCAAAAAAATAATTTTGGAGAAACGAAATGGCTAACAAGAGATTTAATCCCGAGGAGCTCGATCTGCAGGAAAAGCAGGTCGTTATCCGCCGCGTATCCAAGACGGTCAAGGGCGGTCGTATCGCTCGTTTTGCGGCAGTGATGGTTGTCGGCGACGGCAATGGTCACGTAGGCTACGGCATCGGCAAGGCTGCTGAAGTTCCGGAAGCGGTCCGCAAGGCGATCGAAGATGCAAAGAAGAACATGATCGAAGTATCCATCAATGAGGTAACGATTCCGCACGAAGTGCTGGGCGTATATGGCGCGGGCACCGTACTGCTGAAGCCGGCTCCGAAAGGTACCGGTATCATCGCAGGCAAGACGGTACGTGTCGTAATGGAGCTGGCGGGCATCAAGAATGTACGTTCCAAGTGCCTCCGTTCCAACAACCCGGTAAACGTTGTGAAGGCTACCTTTGAGGGTCTGAAAACGCTCCGCAGTGCCGAACAGGTCGCCAAGACCAGAGGCATCAGCGTGGAGCAGGTAACGGAATAAGGGAGGTTATGAGCAATGGAAAACGTAAAGGTTACTCTGAAGAAGAGTCTCATAGCCGCGAAGCCCAACCAGAAGGCAACCGCCGCGTCTCTCGGTCTGCGCAAGATCGGCGACTCCGTGGTGCATGAGGCTGGTCCGGTACTGGACGGTAAGATCAAGGTGCTTTCTCACCTGGTGATCGTGGAGAAGGCGTAAGCCCTCCGAAAGACACGATATATTGATAGGAGGATATAACTTATGAAACTCCATGAACTGACACCGGCTCCCGGCTCCGTAAAAGACGGATTCCGTGTTGGCAGAGGTCCCGGCTCCGGCAACGGCAAGACCGCGGGCAAAGGCCACAAGGGTCAGAATGCGCGTTCCGGCGGCGGCGTTCGTCCGGGATTTGAAGGCGGTCAGCTTCCTCTGTACAGAAAGCTGCCGAAGAGAGGCTTCCACAACCACTTCGCGGTACACTACGCGATCGTGAACCTGGAGACTCTGAATCGTTTTGAAGACGGCGAAACCGTAAATCTGGACAAGCTTATGGCCGCCGGTATTGTGAAAAAGCCCCTCGACGGTCTGAAGGTACTCGGCAACGGCGAAATCAAGAAAAAATTAACCGTTGAAGCTTCTGTTTTCTCCGCAAGCGCAAAGGAAAAGATTGAAGCGGTGGGTGGAAAGACCGAGGTGGTATAAGTGTTTGAGACCATCAAGAATGCATGGAAAATTGCGGATCTGAAGAAGAAGCTGCTCTTTACCCTGTTCATTCTCGTGTTATACCGGGTAGGCACGGCGATTCCGGTTCCGTACCTGGATTCCAACCAGCTCAGCCTGTACATGTCGGCGACGAGCGGCTCAATCTTCCAGTATCTGAACATCATTACCGGTAACGCATTCTCGCAGGCAACCCTGTTTGCACTGGGTATCAACCCCTATATCACTGCGTCCATCGTAATGCAGCTTCTCTGCATCGCGATTCCCTACCTCGAAAACCTTTCCAAGGAAGGTGAAGAGGGCAGAAAGAAGATCAACCAGATCACCCGTTATGTTACGGTTGCTCTTGGTTTCCTGACGGCGTTCGGCTACTATCAGATTCTGAAGACGAACGGCGCGATCATTGACAAGGGCGTTTTCGCGGCGATCGTTATCATCACGAGCTACTGTGCGGGTTCCGCGCTTGTCATGTGGCTGTCTGAGAAGATCAACGAAAACGGCATTGGCAACGGCATTTCCATGATCCTTTTCGTGAACATCATCTCGCGTCTTCCGTCTACGGCGCTGTCCCTGTGGAACTTTGTCACGGGAAAGGCGCAGTACATGAAGCGCGACGACACGGTGGGCACGATTCCGTGGTGGCTCGGCACGATCCTCGCGATCCTCGCGGTGGTGGTCTCGATCGCTATGGTGGCGTTCATCGTATTCGGTACGAACAGTGAACGCAGAATCCCTGTACAGTACGCAAAGAAGGTAGTTGGCAGAAAGATGTACGGCGGTCAGTCGTCGAACCTTCCGATCAAGGTGAACATGACGGGCGTTATGCCGATCATCTTCGCGAACTCCATCATCACGATCCCGGCGACGATTGCCATGTTCTGCCCGACGCCGAAGGAAGGCTCCTTCTGGGCTGGCTTCCTCGGACTGTTCCAGGCGGACAGCATCGTCTACGCGATCCTGACGCTCGTTCTTATCGTCGCGTTCTCCTACTTCTACATCTCCATTTCCTTCAACCCGATCGAAGTGGCGAACAACATGAAGGCGAACGGCGGCTTCATTCCGGGTATCCGTCCCGGCAGACCGACCTCGGATTACATCAGCAAGATCCTGTCCCGTGTTACCTTCATCGGCGCGATCTTCCTCGGTATCGTTTCCGTGGTTCCGCTGCTTGCGAACATCATCGCGGGCGGTGCAATGGCCAGCCTGGCGTTCGGCGGATCTTCCCTCATCATCGTGGTGGGCGTCGTCCTCGAAACCATCCGCGAGATCGAAGCGCAGATGACCATGCGTCACTACAAGGGCTTCCTGGAATAATTCCCGCATCTCATCAAGCGGCGTTCTCTCCAATCCAACGGAAAGCACGCCGCTTCTTGGCGTTATTCCGGGGGGATACGAGGAGACGCGGGGGAACGGGGATACGCGGCTTCTTGTGAAGATGGAAGAATGCGGTAGCATTCTTCAGGAGAAATCAAAGATTTCTCCGAGCCTGGCAAGAACTTATATGAGAAAAATGGGACTGGATATAGTTTGTGCAGGTCGAGGAAAAAATCTGTGCGAGTATTTTCGGTTGATTGCTGGGGTTATTTTGAGAGTTTGCGTGTGTGTCCTTGTTTATCCCTGGATTGTTTGGACGATAATGAGAGATATATAGTTACGGTATATTACCGCACACACTTTATATACCGTGACGAACGATACGCAGAAACGAAAACCACCATATAGTAGAAAGTTTTTGGAAAGGGGTGCGGGGGAAGACTTTTTTCGGGAAAAGTTTTCCCCGCGAAAATCAAATCACATGAGAAAACTAAATCTGATTCTCCTGGGCGCGCCGGGCGCAGGCAAGGGAACGCAGGCGGAGATCATTTCGGAGCGGTACGGGATTCCGGCGATCTCCACGGGTGCGATGATCCGCGAGGCGATCGCGTCGGGCAGCGAGCTTGGCAAGAAGGTCAAGAGCTACACGGAAAAGGGCGATCTGGTGCCGGACGATGTGGTGATCCACATCATCAAGGAACGCATGGCAAAGGACGACTGCGCGAACGGCTTTATCCTGGACGGATTCCCGCGCACGGTTCCGCAGGCGGAAGCGCTGGAGAAGATGGGTGTGGAGATCACGGACGTGGTGTCCATTGAGGTGACGGACGAGTCCATCATGGAGCGCATGGGCGGCAGACGTGTTTGCAAGAAGTGCGGCATGACGTACCACGTGAAGTACAATCCGTCCCCGGCTGGCGAGAACTGCCACTGCGGCGAACCGCTCACGATCCGCTCCGACGACGCGCCGGAGGTCGTAAAGGAACGCCTCATGGTCTACCATGCCCAGACCGAGCCGCTCAAGGATTTCTACAAGTCCCGCGGTCTCTTAAAGCTCGTCTACGGTCAGGAAAAACTCGAAGACACCACCGCCCTGATGGCTGCTGCATTAGAGGAGTAACTTTGTAGGGAACGAGGGGAGACGGGGAACGGGGGGACGAGGGGAACGGTCGCTTTTGAAAAAGCTCCGCAAAACTTTTATAAGGGGATTGGTGATGGATATAGTTTGTGCAAGTCCGATTGCTCACCAATTTGGTTCCGTCCAGTACATGAGAAGATCGTTCGCGAGCGGCTCCCGATGGGATCCGCCTTCTACGGGGAGCGATTGCGTTCATTTGTTTATTATGTGGTGGTAGGATACCTCGTTGTGGGAGGGGATTGCGTGCAATTATCATTGGTTATAGGTTGTACATTGGTAAAAACCCCCGTCGTTCTCCACCCTAATGACCGCACCTACATCAAATAGACGGCGGATCCGTCCCCGGAGCCGCCCCAGAACGATCTCCTGATGCCGAGGACGGCACCAAATTGGTGAGCAAACCGACTTGCACAAACTCCACCCATCCCACCCCCTCATAAAAGTTTTGCGGAGCTTTTTCAAAAGCGACCGTTCCCCGTCCCCAGAAATTAAAGGATTACATAAAATGATAGTAATAAAGACAAAAGAGCAGATTGAGAAGATGAAGGTTGCCGGCAGGATCACCGGGGAGGCGATTCTGGTGGCGGCGGAGATGATCAGGGAAGGCGTCACGACGAAGCAGATTGACGATAAGATCCGCCATTTCTTTGAGAAGCACGGTGCGAAGCCGTCATTCTTAGGGTACGGCGGATTCCCGGGCAGCGCGTGCATCTCGATCAACAACGAGATCATCCACGGCATCCCGTCGGCGGACCGCGTGCTGAAAGAGGGCGATATTGTCAAGATCGACGTAGGTGCGTTCATCGGCGGCTTCCACGGCGACAGCGCGAATACGTTCCCGGTGGGCAAGATTTCCGCGGAGGCGCAGCACCTGATCGACGTCACGAAGGAAAGCTTCTACCGTGGCGTGGCGGCGATCGACATTGAGAACGGCAGGATCGGCGACATCGGTCACGCCATCGACAGTTACGTAGTGGAAAACGGTATGACCACTGTCAAAAAGTACGTCGGTCACGGCGTCGGTCACGACCTGCACGAGGATCCGAACGTCCCGAACTACGGCTCCGCCGGTCGCGGACCGAGATTGTGCCGCGGCATGACGATCGCGATTGAGCCAATGGTGAACCTGGGCGGTCCCGAGGTCATCGAGCGTCCCGACCACTGGACCGTTGTGACCCGAGACGGCAGCCTGTCCGCGCATTACGAGCACACCTGCGCTCTGACCCCCGACGGCGTGATCCTGCTCACCAAGGTGGCGGATATATGACGCTGCCGGAGACCGTCTACGTCGTGCGTTCCCGGTGCGGCAGAGATCGGAAACGGCTGTTTTTGACCTTCGGCGAGGCGGACGCGCCGTATCCCGCGGTGTATGTGGCAAACGGCACGCTCCATCCGATTGACGCGCCCAAACGCAAGAACATCGCCCATCTTGTGTGGCTCGCACCGCTTACGGAGGCCGAGCGGACGCGCCTTGCTATGGATATGTCGAACAAAACGACAGCGGAAATCCTCACGAATTATGAGCAAAAGGGAGAAATTAAGAAAAAATCGGCAAAACACGAAAATCCCGCTTGACAGACGCGTATATTTTCAGTATAATGTATAAGTGATATGCTGTGCGATAGGGGTATTTTTGCCCAAAATCGCGCCGCGTATCCGCATTTTCGGAGCAATCCGGTCATGTGGTGCTGTTTTTCACCGGCAATTTACCGACCTGTACGCGATGGAGCCGCGGCTGATCTATTGGCTACTGCGCGCGCAAATCGGCAGGCGTGGGACTTGCCCCGCGCAACATAGACAGGGGAATGTCCAAAATCGGCGTGCCCTGTCTCACGCGAACGACAATCGACTTTCCGGTCGGCGCCGTCCGCATACGAAATTGCAGAAGAAAAAGGGCTCCCTTGCGGAAATGCGGATCCTGTCGGATCTTTCGCCGCAATGTATGCACCGGAGCGAGGAAGAATATAGTGGAAACACGCAAGGAGGAAACGCATTTGCCGAAGGATGACGTAATTGAGTTTGAAGGTACCGTCGTAGAAGCTCTGCCGAACACCACGTTCAAGGTAAAGCTCCCGAATGACATGATCATTACGGCGCACATTTCCGGTAAGCTCAGAATGAACTATATCCGCATTCTCCCGGGCGATAAGGTCACGGTGGAGGTTTCCATCTACGACCCGACCAAGGGCAGAATCACCTGGAGAACGAAAGGCTGATTGCGGCATGGCTCCGTGGAACAGCGGCTTGCGTAAACGCTGTACGCCCGGCGCCGTGGACAAAACCGACTCCCCATTTCCAGAGTGTTTTGCAGCGGAATGCTGTGCGCGGTCTGCATAGCGATGTGCGCGCCGCGAGAATCGACAAAGAGTTGCTTGGCGGAGACACCGGTTCCTTCGCCGACGCAGGCGGTTTCGCATTTCCCGCCGCGTTCGATTTCCGGTATATCGGACGAGCCTGACAGACGAGCCGGTCTGCCGCGCCCGATCCAAAACCGCGCTGGTAACGACAACCGTTATCACGCATGGCACGTTCCGTGTTCTGTCCCGAATGCGGAGCAAACAAGAAGAAAGGTGGAATTATACTGTGAAAGTTAAGCCTTCCGTAAAAAAGATCTGCGAAAAGTGCAAGATCATCAAGCGTCACGGCCATGTGATGGTGATCTGCGAGAACCCGAAGCACAAGCAGAGACAGGGTTAATTGAAGAACCAGAGAAAGGTGGAACAAGCAAATGGCTCGTATATCCGGTGTTGATATCCCGAATTCGAAGCGTGTGGAAATCGCTCTTACCTACATTTATGGTATCGGCAGAAAAAGCGCGAACGATATTCTTAAGAAAACCGGCATCAATCCCGACATCCGTGCGAAGGATCTGACCGAGGACGACATCGCAAAGCTGCGTGACGTCATCGAAAATGAATATACCGTAGAGGGTGAACTCCGTCGTGAAGTCGCTATGAACATCAAGCGGCTCGTGGAGATCAACTGCTACCGCGGCATCCGTCACAGAAAGGGCCTGCCTGTGCGTGGTCAGAGAACCAAGACCAACGCCAGAACCAGAAAAGGTCCGGCTAAGACGATCGCCAACAAGAAGAAGTAATAAAGGAGTGAGAGGACGAAATGGCTAAAGTAGCTGCAAAGAAAGTCATCAAGAAGCGTCGCGACCGGAAGAATATTGAAAAAGGTCACGCACACATCCGCTCTACCTTCAACAATACCATCGTGACGATCACCGACGTTATGGGCAACACCGTATCGTGGGCATCCTCCGGCGGCATGGGCTTCAAGGGCTCCAAGAAGAACACGCCGTTCGCTGCACAGACCGCTGCCGAAGCTGCCGCAAAGGGCGCTATGGAACATGGTATGAAGACGGTGGAAGTATACGTAAAGGGTCCCGGCAACGGTCGTGAAGCTGCCATCCGCGCACTCCAGACCACCGGTCTCGACATCACCCTCATCAAGGACGTTACCCCGATCCCGCATAACGGCTGCCGTCCGCCGAAGCGCAGAAGAGTATAAAATAGGAGGAAAATAACAAATGGCAAGATATACTGGTCCTTCCTGCAAGCTCTGCCGCAGAGAAGGCAAAAAGCTTTTCCTCAAGGGCGACCGTTGCCTGACCGATAAGTGCGCCGTTGCTCGTCGTGCCACGGTTCCGGGTCAGCACGGTGCAGGCCGCAAGACCATCAAGGAATATGGTCTCCAGCATAGAGAAAAGATGACTGCACGCCGTTACTACGGTGTTCAGGAAAAGCAGTTCCGCGAATACTACGAAAAGGCTGACAAGAAGGCGGGCGTTACCGGTGAAAACATGCTCACCATTCTTGAGTGCCGTCTCGACAACGTCGTATACAGAATGGGTCTCGCCTCCAGCCGTAAGGAAGCACGCCAGATGGTTCGCCACGCACACTTCACCTTAAACGGCAAGAAGGTGGACATCCCGTCCATCATCTGCAAGGTCGGCGACGTGATCGCGCTCCGCGAAAAGAGCAAGTCCTCCGAGAAGTTCAAAATGCTCGTGGAAACCTCTGAGACCGCTGTGATCCCGAAATGGCTCGAAATCGACCACGCCAACGCTACCGCCAAGGTCATCGCCCTGCCGAAGCGCGACGATATCGATTTCCCGTTCGAAGAACAGCTCATCGTCGAGTTGTACTCCAAATAATAATATACCCCCAGAACGCGCTATTCACGAGAGCGTTTCCCGATCCCCGGAGTGGGATTGTTCCCGGAGCCCGAGTCGGCTCCCCGGATTACGGTACGGCGGCGGAACCACAAGAACGGCGAACCACACGGCATCGCCCGCGGTTCCACCACGCTGTCCGCGATTGCCATGTCCGACGCGCCGTATACTGTACAGGCGACAGGCATGGTTTCTGGAGGGTATCCCCTTGCGAGAGATAGCGCAACAGCAAATGTGTGGATTTGCAAACATTGGAAACGGAGGGTTATTATTACATGATTGAGATTGAAAAGCCGAATATTGCGACGATCAATCTGAGTGAAGATGGCAGAAACGGAAAGTTTATAATCGAACCCCTGGAAAGAGGCTACGGTATTACGCTCGGAAACTCCCTGCGCCGCGTCCTCTTGAGCTCCCTGCCCGGAGTTGCCGTTACCAGCATCAAGATCGACAATGTGCTGCACGAAATCTCCACGATCCCCGGCGTTAAGGAAGACGTTACCGAAATCGTCCTCAATGTCAAAGGCATCACCGCGAAGCTGCACACCGATGGCCCGAAAACGGTGCTCATCGACGTGACCGGCGGCGCTGACGTGACCGCGGGCGACATCAAGCAGGACGCCGATATCGAAATTCTGAACCCGGATCATCACATCGCCACCGTCGGCGACAACGTGCGCTTCTTTATGGAGCTTACGTTCGATCACGGCAGAGGGTATGTGTCGCAGGAAAAGAACAAGCAGCTCTATCTGGCACAGAGCCAGGGCGTGGCTGCTCCGATCGGCACCATTTTTACCGATTCGATCTACACTCCGGTCTATAACGTGAACTATACCGTCGAGAATACCCGCGTTGGCAGCAACACCGACTACGACAGACTGACCCTCGAAGTGCTGACCAACGGCGTCATTCACGCGAAAGAAGCGATTTCTCTCGGCGCCAAGATACTCAACGAGCATCTCAACTTGTTCGTGGATCTTTCGGACGAAGCGAAGAATATCGATGTGATGGTGGAACGCGAGGAAACCATCAAGGAAAAGGTTCTTGAGATGACCATTGAGGAGCTTGACATGTCCGTCCGCAGCTTCAACTGCCTGAAGCGCGCCGGCATTGATACCGTTGAAGATCTGATCAACCGAACCGAGGACGACATGATGAAGGTGCGTAACCTCGGTAAGAAGTCGCTGGAAGAAGTGATCGCGAAGCTCCATTCCCTCGGTCTCGACCTCAAAAAAGAAGAGGAATAACGCAAAGTCGCTCCCGCGCCTGCGTGCATATCGACGGAATCCGCTCGCTATCCGTACAAGATATATGATTTTCACTCCCGTCCTCGCTATCGGAGGTATCCGCGCGGTCGCAGACTGTCGGAGAATACGGGAACAACCCATTTTGCATAAGGAGGACATGGAATATGCCCGGTACCAGAAAACTCGGCAGACCCACGGCTCACAGAAACGCTATGCTTCGTGGCATGGTAACCTACCTGCTTGAAAACGGTTCCATCGAAACGACGCTCACCCGCGCGAAAGAAGTCCGTGCCATCGCTGAAAAAATGATTACGCTCGGCAAGAAGAATACCTTAGCTTCCCGCCGCGCCGCTCTTGCTTATATCACCAAGGAAGACGTTGTCAAGAAGCTCTTCGACGAGGTCGCACCCAAGTACGTAGATCGCAACGGTGGTTACACCCAGATCTTCAAGCTCGGGCCGCGCCGCGGTGACGCCGCCGAAATGGCGCTCATCAAGCTGGTAGACTGACTTTGCATACATGCAAAGTCTGAAGAACACCGATGCATCGGTGTTCTTCTCCGCCTTGATTACAAAAAGTCCCTTTATCCACCGGATAAAGGGACTTTTTTCTTGCCGTCAACCAAAAATTTACAGATTCCTATTCCATAAAGCCCAGTTTTGTGGTATACTATTTTGGGATGGTGTGAAATAGGAAACGCATGCTTTTATTGAAAGCAAGTCGGGAAAACCCAGTGATGACCTGCAATCAAGAAAACTGCGATAACGGTATCCTGCCACTAAAAATAAATCCATGGACGCAATTGCTCCCCGTAGAAGGCGGATCACGGAGTTTAGGGAGCCAATGCATTGGCTCAGCTAAACGCATGGGAACCGCTCGCGAACGATACCCGTCGGGTCACTGACTAAAGTCAGTGGGGACGGAGCTGTATTGGTGCACACATGGACTTGCACATACGAAATCCATACAACCTTTTCATAAAAGTTTTGCGGAGCTGAGAGAAATCTTTGATTTCTCCTGAAGAATGCCAAGGCATTCTTCCATTTTCATAAAAGCGACCGTATCCCCTCGTTCCCCCTTTCTAAATCCACGGAGATACAAAATTATGAATGTATATAAAAAGCTAATGACGAATACGGCGCTGATTGCACTGAGTACGTTCGGGTCGAAGCTGCTGGTGTTCCTGCTGACGCCGTTTTATACGCGCGTGTTGTCGGAGGCGGAGTACGGTGTCATGGACAACGTGGTCCAGCTGGCGAATCTGCTGATTCCGATCGCGTCCGTGGGGATCGCCAACACCGTGATCCGGTTTGGAATGGACAGCGTAACGGACAGGCGCGCCGTATACACGTTCGGGATTGTTGTGACCGCGCTCGGCTCCGCGTCGCTGCTTTTGCTGTATCCGCTGCTGGACCGGATCCCGTACACGCACGGATACACGGTGCTCGTGTGCTTTTACGTCATCGCGGCGAATTTCTACGCGGCGTGCAGCCAGTTTGCCAGGTCAGGCGGGAACGTGCGCCTTTACGCGGAGGCGGGGATCCTGTGCACAGCGGTCAATATTGGGTTAAACATACTTTTCCTTGCCGTATTCCGCTGGGGCGTGCCGGGTTACGTATTGTCGAGCATTTTGGCGGATTTCACGTGCGCGGCGTTCTGCATCATCAAGGACAGGCAATGGCGGGCGTTTTCCCTCGCGACGATTCTGCCGAAGGAGCGGCGCGCCACCGACTGGGACATGCTGCGGTACGCGATTCCGCTGATCCCGACGACGATTTGCAGCTGGGTGATCAACATTTCCGACCGCTTCATCATCACGTCCGTACTCGGGACGGCGGAGAATGGACTGTACTCGATTTCGAACAAGGTCCCGACAATTCTCATCATCATCTCGAACATTTTCACGTATGCGTGGCAGCTCTCGGCGTTTGTGGATCAGCCGCGGGGGGAGCGGGAGCGGCTCTTCTCCAATGTGGCGAAGGTGTACCAGGCGGTGGCGTTCACGGGCGCGGCGTGGTTGATGGTGACGGCGAAGCTGTCCACGATCGTTTTGGCGGCGCCGTCGTATTATCCGGCGTGGCGCGAGGTGCCGATGCTTGTTTTGGCAACGACGTTCTGCTGTCTCGCGAATTTCCTGACCTCGGCGTATCTGGTGGACAAGCGCAGCGTCGCGACGTTTGTGACGATCTTCATCGGCGCGGTGCTGAACGTGGCGGGTAACCTGCTGCTCGTGCATCCGCTCGGTGCGATGGGCTGCGCGATCTCGACCTGCATAAGCTATTTTGTGATGTTCGCGATCCGCTTTTTCCACAGTCGCACCTCCGTGCGCATCCGCTGGGACAACGGTCGCTTTCTCGCCAGCATGGTGCTCGTGACGGCTCTCTGTATCGTCATGATCGCGGATAGCCCGTATTCCCTGCCGGTGTCGATCGCGCTGACTGCGGTCGTGACCGTGCTGAATTTCCGTCACCTCATCAAGGCTGCGCTGAAGCTCTTGCGCCGTGATCGGGGGAACGCTTGAGAACGCGGGGAACGAGGGAAACGAGGGAAACGGTCGCTTTTGAAAAAGCTCCGCAAAACTTTTATAAATGGGTGGAATGGATGTAGTTTGTGCAAGTCGATTTGCTCACCAATATGAGCGATCCTTAGCCCGACGGGTATCGTTCGCGAGCGGCTGACGTGAGTTTAGCTTGCTAAACTCCGTCATCCGCCCTCTACGGAGAGAGATTGCGTCTATTTATTTATTAAGATAGTGAAAAATTCCTTGAAACAATTGAATTATCACAGAGGAAGGAGTATGTTATTATGCCTCAGAAGAACAAAATCGCGTTTGTAGCGCGGATGGATGAAGATATGTATAAGAAGTTTATCGCGGTCGCGGAGAAGGAAGGACGGTCGCCGAACAACCATTTCCTGCATCTGCTGCGCACGAACATTGCGTACTACGAGCGGATCCACGGCAAGCTGGACACCAGTACGGTAGAGCTGCCCCAAGAAAACGAGTCAGCAGAGTAAAACAAAAACTGCCCAGCACAAACTATAGGTAACCCATCCCCTGTATAAAAGTTCTTGCCCAGAATGCGCAGCTTTCTGACTTCTATTCAAGAAGCCGCGTATCCCCTAATATCGGGAGGTATTTATCATGTTAGCGATCACGAGCGGTGCGGCGTTGTACGGCATTGACGGTTTTCTGGTGACGGTCGAATGCACCGCGGAGCGGAATCTGCCGCAATTCGAGATTGTCGGACTGCCGGACGCGGCGGTGCGCGAATCGGAGCTGCGGATGTACACGGGCGCGCGAAACTGCGGCTTTGCGATTCCGGAGCTGGAGGTCAACGTAAATTTGGCGCCGGCGGATCGGAAGAAAGAGGGCACGGCGCTGGAGCTGGCGATACTATGCGCGATCTACCAGACGTGCGGCGTGATCCCGGCGGACTGCGACATGACGACGAAATGCTTTATCGGGGAGATTTCGTTTTCCGGCGAGGTGCGGAGCGTACGCGGCGTGCTCGGAATGACGCTGGCGGCGATCCACGCAGGCAAGACAGAGATTTTCGTACCGGAGTCGAACATTGGCGAGGCGTCGGTGGCAGAGACGGAGGGTGTGGCGATCTACGGCGTGCCGGACATTCCGACGCTTCTTTTGCACCTGCGCGGCAAGGAGCGGATGGCGCCAAGCGCGGCGGATCCGTTTGCGCGTGTGGCGGAGCCGGTCTTTGACGTGGATTTTTCGGAGGTCAAGGGGCAGTACCGGGCGAAGCGGGCGATGGAGGTCGCGGCGGCAGGGAGACACAACATTCTGCTCATCGGACCGCCGGGATCGGGCAAATCGATGCTGGCGAAGCGTTTGCCGACGATTCTGCCGCCGATGCACCGGGAGGAAGCGCTTGAGGCAACGAAAATCCACTCATGCGCGGGGATGCTCTCGGAGGACGTGCCGTACATACAGAGTCGGGTATTCCGGTCGCCGCACCACAGTCTGAGCACGGCGGCGCTCGTTGGCGGAGGAAAGGTGCCGTCGCCGGGGGAGATCTCGCTGGCGCACCACGGCGTGCTGTTCCTCGATGAATTCCCGGAATTTCGTAAGGACGCGATGGAGGCGCTGCGTCAGCCGATCGAGGACCGGCAGGTGACGATCACGCGCGCGGCGGGACGGGTGACGTATCCGGCGGATTTCCTGATCGTTTGTGCGATGAATCCGTGTCCGTGCGGGTATTACGGCAGCAGAGACGAGGCGCATCCATGCAAGTGTACGCAAAAGGCGATCGCGGCGTATCTCGAAAAGATCAGCGGACCGATGCTCGACCGGATCGACATCCAGATGGAGATGCCGGCGCTGTCTTTCGCGGAATTATCGGAGGCAAAGCCGGGCGAACCATCGTCGGAGATCCGCGCCAGAGTAACGGCTGCCCGCGAGCTGTCGATCCGGCGGTATCGGGAAGCGGGCAACGCGGACGCGGCGCTCTACGCGAACAGTCGGTTGTCCGGTGAAGCACTGCGCAGCTTCTGTGCCCTGGACGAGGGTACGACGGCGGTGATGGAGGACGTGTTCAACCGGCTCCACATATCCGCGCGCGCCTACGACCGCATCCTCCGCGTAGCACGCACGCTCGCCGACCTCGAAGCGGTGGAAAAATCCAACGTTGTCGAGGATTCCGGCATTCTGGGCGGACCCATCGAAAAACGCCACCTCCTCGAAGCCGTCCAGCTCCGCGCCCTCGACAAAAAATACTTCGGCGGTCGTTGATGGGGGACGCGGGGAACGGGGAACGCGGGGAACGGTCGCTTATGAACCAATGAATCCAAGGATTCATTGCGCTCCGCAAAACTTTTATATGGGAATGGGGATAGGATTTCGTTTGTGCAAGTCGATTTGCTCAGGGAACGGATCGCGCCCATTGAGAAGCACATGGACTTGCACAAACTATATCCAAATCCATCCCCTCATAAAAGTTTTTGGAGGTCGTCGGATCCTTTTCTACGAAAAGACCTTTTTTCAAAAAGGTTCTGACGTCGTTCCCCGTCTCTCCTTAGCCTAAATCCGGTACATCTACAAATTCGATGCAGGGCTCAGCGTAGCCGTCGGTTTCGAGAACTATGATTTCGTTGTCGCCGGTACGGAGCATCGGGGCGGGGCAGTAGAGGGTCTTTTGCGGACCGGCGTCGAGGTAGTAGCGGCCCAGATTGAAGCCGTTGACGAGGACGATGCCATGGTGGAAGCCGTCGAGCTTGATGAACGTATCCCGCGGCGCGCCGTCGATTTCCAGACTGCCGCGCAGGAGATTCGTGCCTTCCGCGGAACCCGCCGGCGTCGCGTCGTAGGTCACATGGGAGAGATTGTCCACCGCGAACGGGATCATCTCCCAGCCGAAGTGGTACTGCTGCCCGAACCGGATCCCGACCGCGCCCTTGCGATCCCGCAGCTTCGGACCGTAGTTCACGCGTCCCATATCCTCGACGAAGATGTCCAGCCGCACCGACTGACCGTGATCGAGGCTCAGCGGCACATCGGCACTCCGGCGGTCTCTCTCGAAGATGCCGCAGAAGCTGCCGTCCATGAATACCGTCGCGCGGTCGTGCAGCACATCAAACTCGAGCTTTACGCCGGAGATCGGTCCATGGATCACCGTGGAATACATCGCGAACCCGTGGTACTGCCCGATCTCCTCCATGTAGACCGGCGCGGGCATAGGGATCGGGGCGGCAGTTTCGCGGACCGCGCGGCAGATCGGCGCCGATTCCGTGAGATGCACCTTGCCGTACGCCGCCTTTTCGCTGTTCTTGACCGTCAGCGGCGGCAGCTTGATCCCCTCGTACTCCTCCACGAGCGCGCGCATGGCCAGATACGTCGGCGTGATGTCCCCGGCCTCGGTCAGCGGCGCGTTATAGTCGTAGCTGGTGATCGTCGGCTGGTACACGCCCGTATGGTTCGCGCCGTTCGTAAAGCCGAAATTCGTGCCGCCGTGGAACATATAGAAGTTCAGCGACGCGCCGTAATCGAGCATTTCGCGGAAGCAGTCGATGATCTCGGAGGTCGGACGCACGTGATGCTCCTCATACCAGTGATCGAACCAGCCGCTCCAGAATTCGCCGCACATGGTCGGGCCCATCGAGCGGTTGCCTTTTTTGCGGAAATCGTTGAGGGCGTCGAAATTCTGCTTTGCGCGGGAGCCGAAATTCGCCACGGACAGGTATTCCGGCAGCGTGCCGCCGTTTAACATCCAATCGCACGCGCCGTCCGAGGTGAAGAGCAGGCAGTCCACGCCGCATTCGCGGTAGATGTCCACCACGGCGCGCATGTAATCGTGGTCGTTGCCGTAGCTGCCGTACTCGTTTTCGATTTGCACCATCACCACATTGCCGCCGCGCGTGGACAGCCGGTCACCCACCTCGTCAAAAAGCGCGTGATAGTACCGGCGCACCTTTTCGATGTACGCGGGATCGTTGCAGCGGAGCGCGATCTTGTCGTATTTTAAGAGCCATGCCGGCAGTCCGCCGAAGTCCCATTCCGAGCAGATGTACGGACCCGGCCGCAGGATCACGTTGAGCCCGAGCTCTGCCGCAAGATCGATGTACGCGGCGAGATCCAGCATGCCGGTGAAGTCGAATTTGCCCTCCTCCGGCTCATGCAGGTTCCAGCAGGTGTACGTTTCGAGTGTATTGAAGCCGCATTCCCTCAGCTTCATGAGCCGGTCGCGCCAGTATTCCCGCGGGATCCGGAAATAGTGCATCGCGCCCGAGATGATCCGGTACGGCTTGCCGTCCAGATAGAACTGTTTTTCGTCGTAGGTCAGAATTGCCATAAGTACCTCCCTGGCAGTGTTTTTCTCCTGTATTATACCATAGATGGCGCGAAATTGCTACTGGAAAACGGTGTGGAAAGTGAAAATTCCCGCGAAATTTCCCGTCAAAAGAGCGCATCGGACAAAAAAATCGCGAATCGGCGGATTTTTTTCGCAAAACCTATTGCAATTCTCCGGAAAATGCGCTATAATAAGAGCGTTCCGATATGGGGCATTAGCTCAGCTGGGAGAGCGCAAGGTTCGCAATCTTGAGGTCAGGGGTTCGATCCCCCTATGCTCCATTTTTTGTTTTTCATTTTCCTTTTCTTTTTGCAGAAGATCCGGTATCGTGTCCCAGAGGATGCGCCGCCGGATTTTTGCGTTTGTGTGGTGAAATTTACAAAAAAACAAAAAAATTATTGACAAACCTCGATGAATCTGCTATCATAACTATGGAATTATTTGCAGAAAACTGAGGTATACCTATGCATAAAACAAAACGCACTCTGACGCTGCTGCTTGCCGCGCTGCTCCTGTCCGCCTGCTCCGGCGGGAACACAACCGACACGACAGCGGACGGCACGACCGATGCCACAGTCGATACCGCGGAAACCGCGCCGGTCGAGACGGAGATCACCGTGGAGCTGCCGGACAAGAACTACGGCGACGCCGAGGTGATGTTCTTAACGGTACAGAACACGGGTATGGATCAGTATTCGTCGCACGAGATCTACGCGGACGAGATGAACGGGCAGCTGCTCAACGACGCGGTGTACGTGCGCAACGGACAGGTGGAAAAGGCGCTCGGCGTACGGATCGCGGAATCGAAGCAGCCGGACGCGGAAAAGGTCGCGCGCAGCAATCTCGTCGCCGGGGACACGACGTTTGACGTAGTGATGCCGTACATGAACCGCGCCATTGACCTCGCGACAGAGGGCCTTTTGACGGATCTGTCCACGGTGCCGTATCTGGCGTTGGGCAAGCCGTGGTGGGACGGGCGTGTGACAAAGGACATGGTGATCGCGGACAAGGTGTTCTTCTCGACGGGGGATATTTCCATTCTCGACAACGAATGCACGATGGTGATGTTCTTCAACAAGGATCTCGTGACGGATTATTCCCTGGAAAGCCCGTATACGCTGGTGCGCGAGAAGCAGTGGACGATCGACAAGGTGGGCGAAATGGCGGCCGCTGTGACGCAGGACGTGGACGGCGACGGCAAAATGACAAACGACGACGCGTGGGGGCTGACCTCTGCGTTCAACGCGCCGGTTTCGTTCTATTTCGCGTCCGGGGAGCGGATCGTGAATAAGGACGCGGACGGCAATCTGCAATTCTGTCTCGGTACCGACCGGAGCGTGGACGTGCTGACGAAGGTGTTTTCGCTCTGCCTCGGCGACGACGCGCTGTACAACGCCGGCTACGGCGACGCGGTGACGATCTTCAACGAGGGGCGCGCGCTGTTTGTGACGTTCGCTCTGACGGACATCAGCGGACTGCGCGAATCGGAATACGGCTTCGGCATCCTGCCATATCCGCTGTTCGACGAGGCGCAGAGCGAGTACAACAATCTGATCAGCACGGGGCTTGTGCCAACGGCGAGCGTGCCGTACAACAATACGGATCCGGAAATGACCGGCGCGACCCTCGAGGCGATGGCGTACTACTCCGTGGACACGCTGACGGCGGCGTACTACGACAGCGCGCTGAAATCCCGCTACGTCCGCGACGAGGAATCGGGCGAGATGCTCGACATCATCTTCTCCACGCGCGTCTACGACCTCGGGTTCATCTTCAACTGGGGCGGCGCGGGTGAGATGATCACGAAAATGTATCAGAACAAGCAGACGGACTTCGTCTCCAAATGGGAATCCATCAAGCCCGCCGCCGAATCCGCCATGGCGCAGGCCATTGACGTATTTGCGCAGCTTAAGTAAGGGACGCGGGGGGAACGGGGGAACGCGGCTTTTTGAAAAAAGCCTGGCAAAAACTTTTATGAAAAAGATGGACAGGATTTAGTCTGTGCAAGTCTGGGCTTTGACTATAGTCTGTGCGGTTTTTTTCAAAAGGCATCTGGTTCTCACGTTTCGCACCTACTTTACCTTACGATAGGCGGTATTCTTCATTACATAACGTGCTGTAAGGGCGATTTGCAATCACTTCGTCCAGATTTGCACCAAACGACATCTATCCCATTCATTCACAAAAGTTCTTGCGGGAGCTGGAACGAACAAGTTCGTTCTTCAAAAGCGACCGTATCCCCTTTCTACGGAGGTAAATCATATGGAAAAACTCAGAATAGGCATCATCGGCACAGGCGGGATTGCGCATGCGCACGCGAGCTCGTACAAGGCGTTTGACGACGTCGAGGTTGTAGCGGGCGCGGACATCATTCCGGGCAAGGCGCGGAAATTCCTCGACAGCTTTGGCTGGACGAACGCGACGGCGTACGACTCCTGCGAGGAATTGTGCAAGCGGGACGACATCGACGCGGTGTCCATCTGCACGTACAACAGCCAGCACGCGGTCTGCGCGATCATGGCGCTGGAATCCGGCAAGCACGTACTATTGGAGAAGCCGATGTGCGTCACGCTGGAGGAAGGACTTGCCATCATGCGCGCGGAGAAGAAGAGCGGCAAGATCCTGACCATCGGTTTCCAACCGCGGTACAACAACAACTGCCGGAAGATCAAGCGGATCGTGGAATCCGGGGAGCTGGGCAAGGTGTACTACGTCCAGATCGGCGGCAGCCGTCGGCGCGGGATTCCGGGCAGCACGTTCATTGAGAAGGACAAGGCAGTGTTCGGCGCGATCGGCGACCTCGGCTGCTACTCGCTCGATCTGTCCCTCAACTCCATCGGGTATCCCAAGCCCCTGTCCGTGTCCGCGTACACGAGCGACTATTTCGGCAAGAACCCGAAGTACTACGGCGAGGCGAACCGCTTCTCCGTGGACGATTTCTCCGCGGCGTTCATCCGTCTGGAGGGCGACATCATTCTTGACTACCGCATGGCGTGGGCAATGCACATGGACATCTGCTCCGACTTTGTGATCCTCGGCACGGACGCGGGTCTGAAAGCGACGGCGCCGCACCCGAATCCGCTGTGGGGCTCCATCATCGACGGCAGCATCTCCGGACTCTACCTCATGCACGATCAGTGCGGAGAGCCGGTCACGACCCCGCTTTCCCTGGAAGCCACCAATTACAATATTTTCCAGATGAAGGTGCGCGATTTCGTAGACGCCGTCAAGGAACACCGTCCGGCGCCGATCCCGACGAGCCAGATCATCTACAACCAGGCGATCATCGACGCGATGCTCATCTCCGCAAGAGAGAAAGAGGAGATCAAGATCGAGATCCCGGAGATCTGATTTCCATAATTTTTTCACAATTTCCACATACTTCTTGACAAAATTGAACACCTGTGGTATACTGACTTCGTCAATACCACAGGCGTTTTTTTGCGTAAAGGAGTACAAACTGTGAAGAAAGCTACAATTGTAACGATTTTGGCGTCGGCACTGCTGCTCTCGTCTCTTGCCGGGTGCGGACAGGGAAGCGAGAAGGAAACGGTCGGGAGCGAGACCACACCGAGCGCGACCGCGAATACGGAGACGGAATCCGAAACAGCGCTGACCCGCGAAAACACGCCTGACACCCTGCCCGCGGATCTCGATTTCGGCGGCGAGGACATCCGGATCCTGTACCGCGGCGGCGATCATGACGTGCAGGTCGAGATCACGGCGGAGGACACCGGCGACGTGGTGGATTCCTCCATCTTCAACCGGAACATCGCCGTGGAGGACCGGCTGAACATCAAGCTGCAGTACGAGCCGACCACGGACGACATCCACAACGGTCCCACGACGAACGATCTGGTCAAGGCGGCGGTGGCGGCAGGCGATCCGGTATACGATCTGTTCGCGAACCACATGAGCCAGACCACGCCGCTGGTGCTGACGCAGCATTTCTACAATCTGTACGCGCAGCCGTACCTCGATTTCGAAATGCCGTGGTGGAACCAGTCCTTCAAGGAGCAGGTCACGCTGAACGGCAAGAACTACATGGCGGCGGGCGACATCAGCCAGACAATGCTGCGCGGCACGTATGTAACGATCATGAACAAGGCCGTTTTGGATGAATATTACAACGGATACGACGTCTACGATACGGTGCGCTCCGGCGGCTGGACGTTTGACGAATTCCTCCGTCTGGCGGATATGTACCACGATGTAAACGGCGACGGCAAGGCGGATGAGAACGACATTTACGGCGTCATCCGCGACCGGATCGGTATCGTCAACGACGCGCTGATCGGCTCGTTCGACATTCCGCTTGTGACAAACGACGGCAGCGGTCTGAAGGTCGTATTCAACAGCGAAAAGACCATCAATTTCATCGAACGGATGCAGACGCTGTGCTACACGAACAATTACGCGATCTCGCAGGAATTCGATCAGCTGCAGAACAAGCTCATGGACGGCACCGCGCTCATGGTGATCTACCGTTTGAGCCTGACCGAGGCACTGCGCGACATGGAAGCGGACTACATGATCCTGCCCTGCCCGAAATATGACGAGGCGCAGCAGAAATACTGCGGCTTCACGCACAACGGCTTCTCCGTGTTCTGCATTCCGGTGAGTGCCGCCAATCCGGACATCTCCGCGGCGACACTGGAGGCACTGTGCGCGGAATCGTACCGGCACTGCACGATGGCGTACTACGAAACGACGGTCAAGGGCAAGCTGGCGCGCGACGGGGAGACCGCGGAGATGATCGACCTCATCCACGAGGGCATCCGCTTCGACTTCGGCTACGTATATTCCGCAAGCCTGGAGAACATCATCCAGATCCCGCGCAGCCACATCAACAACAATCAGACCTCCAAGGGCGCGTCCATTCTGGCTACGAAGGTCGCGCTGTCCGAGGCAAAGCTGCCGGAGCTGCTCGCCGCCTTTGACGAGTTGAAATAATGCGGGATTCACTTTCGCAATTTTTCCGGACACCTTGACAAAATCAAACGCCTGTGGTATACTTGATTTGGCAATACCACAGGCGTTTTTGAATAAAAGGAGTAGAAAATTGTGAAAAAAGCTACATTTGTAACGATTCTCGCGGCGCTGATGATCGCGTCCTCCCTTACCTTCACCGGCTGCGGACAGAGCGGGAGCGACGAGACCAAGGGCACGGAAACAACGCCATCCGAGGCGCTCTCGACGGATACGGAAAAAGAGGAAGAGACGGTGCAGGGTCGTGAAAACACGCCCGACACGCTGCCCATGGATCTCGATTTCGGCGGCGAGGAGATCTGCATTCTCCACCGCGGCGGGGACCATGACGTGCAGGTCGAGATCACGGCGGACAACACCGGCGACGTGGTGGATTCCTCCATTTTCAACCGGAACATCTCCGTGGAGGATCGGCTGAACGTCAAGCTTACCTACGTGGGAACGACCGATGAGATCCACGGCATGGACCAGATCAAGGTACTGATGCCGGCTGCCATCAACGCGGGCGACCCCGTGTACGACCTCATCGCGAGCCACATGAGCCAGATGACGCCGTACGTACTGCAGCAGTATTTTCTCAATCTGAACGCGCAGCCGTATCTCGATTTTGAAATGCCGTGGTGGAATCCGTCCTTCCGCGAGCAGATCACGCTGAACGGTAAGAACTACATGGCGGCGGGCGACATCAGCCAGACGATGCTGCGCGGCACGTACGTGACGATCCTGAACAAATCCGTGCTGAACGAGTACCACACGGGCTACGATCCGTATGAAACGGTACGCGCCGGCGGCTGGACGTACGACGAGGTGCTCCGGCTTGCGGACATCTACCACGACGTAAACGGCGATGGCAAGGCGGATGTGAGCGACATCTACGGCTTCATCCGGGACGCGGTCGGCATCGTCAACGACGCGCTGGTCGGTTCGTTTGACATTCCGCTGGTCGAGAACGAGGGGGACACGCTGAAGATCGTGTTCAACAGCGAAAAGACGATCGGCTTCATCGAAAAGGCGCAGGTCCTCTTCTACGAAAACAACTACGCGATCAAGCAGGAGTACGTCGATCTTGCGAACAAGCTCATGGACGACACCGCGCTGATGACGATCTTCCGCCTGAGCCTGACCGACTCCCTGCGCGACATGGAGGCGGACTACATGATCCTGCCGTGTCCGAAGTACGACGAAGCACAGCAGAACTATTGCGGCTTCACGCACAACGGCTTCTCCGTGTTCTGCATCCCGGTGACGTGCGCCACTCCGGACATCGCCGCGGCGACACTGGAGGCCCTGTGCGCGGAATCGTACCGGACCTGCACGCTGGCGTACTATGAGACGACGATCAAGGGCAAGCTGGCGCGCGACACCGCCACCGCGGAGATGCTCGACCTCATCCACGCGGGCGTGCGCTTCGACTTCGGCTACGTATATTCCGCAAGCCTTGCCGACCTGATCCAGATCCCGCGCAACCACATCAACAACGGGAAGACCTCCAAGGGCGCCTCCACGCTGGCAAAGAAGGTCGAGTTGTCCGAAAAGAAGCTCCCGGCACTGCTCGAGGCGTTTGAGAACCTCCAGTAAAACCGCATACATACTTGGGGACACAGTGGTTTTCTCGCGAAAATCACTGTGTTTTCTCATGCAATTCTCTTGACAAACGACCGTGCCGCGTGTATACTATAAAGTAAGAAAAACGACTGTTTTGCATCGCTCGCTACCGAATAAACGGCGCGTTCGGCGGATCATCTGCCCGATTTCCGCGTGTTTTCCGCAAAAATACGCCACCGCAACCGCCGGTTGACAGATTTTCCGGTCGATTTGGTGGCATGCAACCGCCAGTTCTGCTATACTGTAGGCACCGAAGCGGAGATTGCAGATGAGACGCCGCACGGATTTTTGAAAATAAGGAGTAATACAATATGATACTCGCAGACAAAATTATCGCGCTGCGCAAAAAAGCGGGCTGGTCGCAGGAGGAGCTTGCGGAAAAGCTGGGCGTGACCAGGCAGTCCGTATCGAAATGGGAGGGCGCGCAGTCGATCCCGGATATGGAGAAGCTTCTCACCTTGAGCCGGATATTCGGCGTATCCACGGACACACTGTTAAAGGATGAATTGGACCTTGCGGAGGGCGCGCCGGTGCAGGAGAGCGGAGCCGAAAAGGAAGGCGTACGCCGCGTCACCATGGAGGAAGCGCACGATTACCTCGAAAAACGCCGCCACGCGTCCCCGCGGATCGCGCTTGCCACATTTCTCTGCATCCTCTCGCCGGCGCCGCTCATTTTCTTAGCCGGACTGTCGGAGAGTACGGGACTGTCGGAAAACGGCGCGACGGGTGCTGGACTGTGTCTGCTGTTGCTTATGCTGACCGGCGCCGTGGTGCTGTTCCAGAGATGCGGCGCGGCGGTGCGGGAATACGCCTTTCTCGACCGCGAACCGTTTGAGACCGTGTACGGCGTGTCCGGCATGGTGAAGGAACGGCGTGCGTCGTTCCGCGCGACATACGATCGCTGCAACACTGCCGGACTGGTGTTGTGCATTCTCGCCGTCCTGCCGCTGTTTGCCGCGATCTTTGTAGACGGCGCGGATATGCTGTATATCGGCGCGGTCTGCCTGCTTCTGCTCCTTGCCGCCTGCGGTGTGTATGCCTTTGTACGCGGCGGCGTATATGAGAGCGCGATGGATCGGCTCCTGGAGGAGGGCGACTACACGCGCGAGAACAAATCGAAATCCGCCGTCATCGGCACATTTTCCGCCGCGTACTGGCTCGTCACGACCGCGGTATTCTTCCTTGTCACCTATCTGCCCGCCGACGCGCCGCTTCTGACCTACAGGGACGGCTGGATCCTCTGGGCAGTCGCCGGCGTACTGTATGCCGCCCTTGTCACGGTGCTGCGGCAGTTCTGCGGCAGAAAATAAAATATAGAAAAAGAGGTTTTCTTGCATGCGTACCACTTATCGGATTTTTTTACACATTCTCGCCCTTGCCGTTGTCGTTTTATGCGTGTCCTGCGGCAAATCGACCTTTGACAGCAGCCGGGTCGCGAACGAGGACGGGCTTTATCTCAGCTTCACGATGCTGGACAGGTCGGAGGAGACCGAGATCACGGCACGTGCCGGGGAAGCTCTGTCGGTGCAGATCGCGCTGGAGGCAGGCACGGTCGATCTCGTGATCACAGCCCCCGACGGTACGTCCGCGTATACGGGGACCGGGCTGACCGACGGCGCGTTTTCGGTCGGATTGTCGGCGGACGGCGCGTACACGATCGCGGTGACGGGCAGCCGCGCGGCGGGGACAGTCGAGGTCGTGCGGGAATGACGGCAGGTATGGCAAAAAATTCTACCGTTGGTATTGGTAAATATCAAAGGAATTTTATACGCGGTCTATTGACTTTGTGAAGTGGGTATGGTATACTATAGAAAACGAAGTAAGTCAGGAAAGGAAACTACATATGCTGACGATAACACATTTGACAAAGCGGTACGGCGAGAAGCTGGCGGTGGACGATCTGTCGCTGCACATCGCGCCCGGCGAGATCTACGGTTTCATCGGACACAACGGCGCGGGCAAGACAACGACGCTCAAGTCCGTGGTGGGGATCCTGCCGTTTGAAGAGGGCGAGATCACGATCGGCGGCGTGTCGGTCAAAGCGGATCCGCTGTCGGCGAAGAAGAAACTGGCGTACATTCCGGACAACCCGGATCTCTACGAATTTATGACGGGCGAGAAGTATCTGAACTTCATCGCGGACATTTTCGGGGTGTCGAAGGCGGAGCGGGACGCGCGGATCGCGAAATACGCGGAGATGTTCGCGCTGACCGCCGATCTTGCGAACCCGATCGCGGCGTACTCCCACGGCATGAAGCAGAAGCTGGCGATCCTCTCCGCGTGGCTCCATACGCCGCAGCTGATTCTGATGGATGAACCGTTCGTGGGACTGGACCCGGTGGCGTCGCACACCCTGAAGGGCATGATGCGCGAGCATTGCGCGGACGGCGGCGCGATCTTCTTCTCGACGCACGTTCTGGAGGTCGCCGAAAAGCTCTGCGACAAGGTGGCGATCATCAAAGGCGGCCGACTGATCCGCTCCGGCACGATGGCGGAGGTCAAAGGCGACGACACGCTCGAGGACGTATTCCTGGAACTGGAGGAATAACTTGGGGGAACGGGGGATACGGGGAGAACGACGTGGGAACCTTTCCCGAAAAAAGATTCCGACACCTCCCAAAACTTTTATGAAAAGGGACTGGATACAGTCTGTGCAAATCTGGGTGGAGTTTTGGCGGGGGACTTTCGGTTTTGACTAAGGTGGACGGATGGGTTGCGACCTTGGTTGGCTGTGGTGTGTTCGGATTGTATTGTTAGGAGGTTTTTGTCGTTTGTGACAGTGCTATCGTAAGGTGGCGGTTCGGCTGGATCGTTTGACGACGTAGGGATGTGCGCTCAGGATATGGTTTGATGCGTTTCCGTATGTGGCTTACGAATGAGGAGAATAGTATGAATCCAAAGAGGAATGTTACGGCTCTGGATACGGTGAAGTATGGGATCGTCATGATGCTTGCGAATCTCGGTGGGACGATTGCAGCACTGGTAGTGCTTTCCCTGCTGCGAACGATCACGAGCGATCGCTTGCTTGTTCTTGTGCTTTTCCTTGCAGTTCTGATAGTCGGTACACCGATCCTGACATGGTTATATTTCCGGTATAAGATTCCCGATATTGTCCCGAAGTGCGGCGATGGCGTATCTTCACGGCGGATGATTTTTGATACCTTTCTCCGTGTGGTGCTGCCTGCGGAGATCATGCGGTGGATCCTTGTGTCCCTGCCGACAGAACCGGGACATATCTTAGAATTTGGGTATCGCTTTTTTGAAGGCGTATTCGCGTTTTTACCGAATTTCCTGTACGACATAGTGTACATGTCGCCGCGTGACCGTCTTTCCGCCATTCGGGAATCCGGATATATCGCGGCAGATCATCTCGCGTTTCACGCGGTATATTTTGTATATTTTCTTATGACGCTTGCCGTGCTCTATCTGTTGTTTGAGAGAGTATGGCGGGGGTATGAGGGCGAATGCAAGAAGAAAAATCTGACTGCGGATATATCCGGAGCAGATGGAATGACACAGAACGAACAGATCATAAAGCGGGATTTTTACTACCAAAGAGACGTTACCGCTGTTGATCGGTGCAAATTCGCCGCGGTTTCTCTCGGCGCGCAGCTTGGCGCCTATTACTACATCCTGTGCTTTACCTCGCTTTTGTCCATGTGGCAGGGGAGTGCGACCCATGCGGTTCTGCAAGCCCTATGCACACTCCCGGTGGCGGCGCTGCTCCCCAGCTTTCTTGTTCATCGTTATCTGACGTCCGTGGTACCGAAGCTGTATTCTCTGCGGGATGAAGAAAAATGGTGGTACAAAAAAGCGGTGCGGCTGATGCTTGGCGGGGAGATTTTCCGGTTGCTTGTCGGGCTTATTCCGCTGCCGTTCACGGCGTATGGCGTACTCACCTCTCCCGTGACGTATCTCCTCTACACGATTGCCTATGTCAATCCAGCCGGGAAGTATGAGGCGATCTTCGTCCACCACAGCGTATCCCCGGTCGATACCGCTGTCTTCCTTATCATATATGTCCTCTATTTCAGCCTGTACAATTTCTTCCTCTATCGCAGGTGCCGCCATGAGGTCAGACGACAGCATGTCTATCTGACTGGGTGTCTCCGGGAAAAAGAAAAGTCAGACAGCTATTACTACAAAGGATAACAGACCACAGAAAGGAGTTCCTCCCATGAAAGAACGATTCCCGCCTGAGACGGAACGCAAGCTGCTTGCCCTTGGAAACCGCAGATACCTCCGGGTGCTTGCCCTGACCATCGGCTGGATCCTATTGGTGCTTGCCGCGTGGCTGTATACCGCCTTCCATTTCGCGCGCGGCTTCACCTCCCCCTCCCATTTTGTCTTTCCGCTGTTGTGGGTGCTGCCGTTTTATCCGCTCCGGGTGCAGAACACGCTGTGCGGCAAAACCTTTTACGCCAACGTCGTCTCCGCGAAGTATTCCTCCACATACAAAGCTCTGACCGGGCCGATGACGTGGAAACAGATGCGGGAGATGGAGGTCTCCACCGCGGATGTGGTGTTTGACGGCGACCACGGCGAGCGGCTGTGTGTTGTGTATAAGGAAAGAAGCGTCCTCGCCAATGAGATCTATTATAAGCCGGGCGACAGAGTTCTCGTCCTCCGCGGTCTGAAATATCCCGTGAAATGCCCCATCCCCGACGACGCGGAGTATCTCTGCCCCGTCTGCGGCAACTTCATCAAACCCGGCCGCCGCCGCTGTCCGTGGTGTAAGGCGAATTTCGAGTGAGGCCATATATTGCACATCGGTTATAGAAACATAAAGTTTCCACAAAAATAACGCCTGCGATAGCCGGTTCGCTCCATGATCAAGCGTGATCGCCAAACAATCCAAGCCAAACGCTGCCTTAGACTTGCACAAACGAAATTCTATCCCCTCCATTTATAAAAGTTCTTGCCAAGGCTGGAACGAACAAGTTCGTTCTCAAGAAGCCGCGTTCCCCTCGTTCTCCCCATGTTTGACTCGTACTCTCTGTGAGGATTTTCGATTATGATAAAGATTCTACTCAAAAAACAGATGTCCGAAATGTTTCGGATGTATCTCTATGACGCGAAGAAGAATAAAGCGCGGTCGAAGGCGTCGGTGATCGGGCTGTTTGTCATGTACGCGTTTTTGATCGTCGGCGTGCTCGGCGGCATCTTCACGTATCTTGCCGTAAGCCTGTGCCGCCCGCTGTCGGACGCCGGTGTTCCGTGGCTGTACTTTTTGCTCATCACCATGATCTCTGTCGCGCTCGGCGTGTTCGGCAGTGTGTTCAACACGTTCGCAAGCCTGTACCTTGCCAGGGACAACGACCTGCTCCTGTCCATGCCGATCCCGGTGCGCGCCATCATGGCGTCCCGACTGCTCGGCGTGTACCTCATGGGATTGTTGTATTCCGGCATCGTCATGATCCCCGCCGTCATCGTCTACTTCGTGACCGCGCCCGTAACGCCGCTTGCCGTCGTCGGATCGATTCTGCTGACCGTTTGCGTGACGCTGTTCGTGCTGGTGCTGTCGTGCCTGCTTGGCTGGGTCGTCGCGAAAATCTCCGTCAAGCTGCGCCATAAGAGCATTGTGACCGTGCTCGCGTCCCTTGTGTTCATCGGTCTGTACTATTTCGTCTACTTCCGTGCACAGTCCGTGATCCAGGAGCTCGTCGCCAATGCCGCTGTCGTGGGCGGGAAGATCCGGGGCGCGGCGTATCCCCTGTACGCCATCGGGCAAATGGGCATCGGCGATCCGCTTGCCATCGCGTGCGTCACCGTCGTTACCGTCCTGCTCTTTGTACTGACCATGTACCTCATCGCGCACAGCTTCATCCGTATTGCCACCACGCCGCAGAATGCCGAGAAAAAGGCGTACGTCGCCGGTCGGGAAAAGGTCCACTCTCCCGATATGGCTCTCCTCCTGCGCGAAGCGTTCCGCTTTACAAGCAGCGCGAACTATATGCTCAACTGCGGAATGGCGATCCTCCTCATCCCGATCTGCGCCGTGCTGCTCCTCTGGAAGGGCGGTATGCTCGCAGAGATGATCCCGGAGCTTCTCGGTACCGCTGAGGCAGCCGTTGTTTTCGCCGCCGGGGGTGCGTTTGCCCTCGCCGCCATGAACGACATCTCCGCGCCCTCCGTCTCTCTGGAAGGGAAAAATCTCTGGATCGCAAGGTCCCTCCCCGTCACCGCGTGGCAGATTTTGCGCGCCAAGCTCTGGTTGCACGTCGCCTTGACCGTGGTGCCGATGACGCTTTATTGTATCTGCGCCGCCATCGGACTGCGATTGACCATCCTCCAGACCGTGCTCCTCCTTGCCGCCGCGACCGCCTACGTGTTCTTCTCCGCCGCGCTCGGTCTGGCCCTCAATCTCAAGCACCCGAACCTCACCTGGTCGAATGAAAATATCCCGATCAAGCAGAGCCTGCCCGTGTTCCTCTGCCTCTTTGGTGGCTGGATTTATGGCGCGGCTGCCGTGATCGTGTATTTCCTCTTCCCGGGGCCGGTCAACGCCGTGCTGTATCTCCTCCCTGTCACCGCCGTTACCATCGCCGCCGCAGCAGCACTGTGGATCTGGCTCTACAAACGCGGGACAAGGATCTACGAAGCCCTGTAAACCATAAAGGATGCCCGATCCGCTGCCGGTCGAGCATCTTTTTTGCGCTTGCATATTGTCAACAATTTTGGTATAATGAGAATAAGGCCGAAAACAGAAAAAACGGACGCGGACGGCACCAGCTCCCCGATAGAAACGCTTTTGGAGGGGGTGTGGCCCTTTTCGGGAAGGGTTCTGCCATCGCGTCCCCTGTACCAAATCATGAGCGATAGAGAGGTATACCATGCCATCGAGTGCATTTTTGAATCTGGGTATCCTTGCGCACGTAGACGCCGGGAAGACGACGCTGACGGAGCGGATGCTGTTCGCGGCGGGCAGTATCCGGGAGGCGGGCAGTGTGGACGACGGCAGCACACGCACCGATTCGCTGTCCGTCGAGAGGGAGAGAGGCATCTCTGTCCGCACGGCGACCGCGTCGCTCTTCTGGCACGGCAAGACGGTCAATATTATCGACACCCCCGGTCACGTCGACTTTGCCGGAGAGGTCGAGCGGTGTCTCGGCGCGCTGGATATCGCCATTATCGTCGTGTCCGCACCGGACGGCGTACGCGCGCATACCGAGAACATCCTCCGCGCCCTCGACCTCTGCCATACGCCGCGCGTCCTGTTCGTCAATAAAATCGACCGCGCCGGAGCAGAGCAGTCCGCGCCCGATTCCGCCGTATTGTCCGCCGCACTCCGCCGCGTCACCGGCGCGGAGATGACGTATATGAACGCGCAGTACGTGTCCGATATCGCCACCGCACGCGCGACGGTCCATCTGCGTCCGATCGCGGAGGCTGCCACGGAGGCGCTGGCGGAGTTCGATCCCGAAGCAGAGGAAGCGTTCCTCACCGATACCGTATTGTCGGACGATGCCGCGCGCGAAAAGCTGTGTGCCGCCATCCGCGATTGCAGGGTCACGCCGATCCTCTGGGGCTGCGCGAAAAACGGCACGGGCGTCACGGAGCTGCTCGATTTCTGCACCGATTTCATGCCGGACGCCGCGGACCGCGCCTCAGACGCCCTCTCCGGGGTGATCTTCAAGATTGAGCACGACCGCACCATGGGCAAGCTCGCATATATCCGCCTGTTCGGGGGCAGCCTCAAGAGCCGCGATTCCGTCACGCTGATCGATCCTGCCGCACAAACCGATCCCGCCACCGCCGATCCCGAGCCGGACGACGCTGTTCCCGTGGAGGACGATACGCCTGCCGCACCGTGGAAGATCACCCAGATCCGCCGCGCCGATGTGCAAAACGGGGGCAGATTCGTGGACGCGGGTTCGGTCACCGCCGGGGATATTGGCGTGCTGTGCGGTCTGACCGGGGCAAAATGCGGCAATTTTGTCGGAGCGGTCACCGGGAACACGACGGCGCGCCTTGCCTATCCGCTCCTGTCCGTGCAGGTCAGGCCATCCGCGCAGGACGAAGCGAAAATGCCGGGAGAAGCCCTGCCGTCGCTGGCAAACGCGATGCGGGAGCTGTCTGAGGAGGAGCCGTATCTCGACGCGAAATGGGAAAACGGGCAGTCCGAGATCGTCGTGCACCTGACCGGCGGCGTGCAGCAGGAAATCCTCGAAAATCTGTTATGGGAACGGTACGGCAAGCGCGCGGTGTTCTCCAAGCCGACCGTGATCTATAAGGAAACGCCGACGCGCGAGGGGATTGCCTACGCCGACTATACCATGCCGAAGCCGTGCTGGGCGGTCGTGCAGTTCAAGTTTACGCCCATGCCGCGCGGTTACGGCGTGTCCTACCACGGCAGACTGCCGTCCAATCAGCTGTTCTATCGCTACCAGAGCCACATCCGCCGCTCGTTCCGGGAATGTCTGGCGCAGGGACTCCACGGCTGGGAGGTCACGGATTTCCGCTGCGACCTCATCGGCGGCGAGCACCACACGATCCACACGCACCCGCTCGATTTCTTCGTCTGCACCCCGATGGCGTTCATGAACGGACTGGTGAACTGCGGCACCACGCTGCTCGAACCGCTCATGCGTTGGCGGATCACGTGCCCGATGGAGCTTTCCGGCAAGATCCTCTCGCAGGTCACGAACCTCCGCGGCACCTACGACACGCCGGTCGTGGCAGGGGACACTGCGTCCATGGAGGCGATCCTGCCCCTTGCGACCACGATGCATTTCCCGATCTGGCTGGCGTCCACGACCTCCGGCAAGGCGGCGTGCGCGTCGGATTTCTATGGCTACAGCGAATGCCCGCCGGGAGAAATGCACGAGACCCCCAGACGCGGCGTCAATCCGCTGGACCGGGCAAGATGGATCCTGTACTGCCGCGGCGCCGGGAAGTGGGAGGAATGACGTTTACGAAAATGTTTCGCAGCCAAAGGGCTTGATTCCTGCCGCCGGACGTGGTATAATGGCACGATGGTCAAAACCGGGCAGGAGAGAGGTACATATGGAAAAGACAAAAACACGCGCGACGGATACGACAGCGGCAGATACGGACGCGCGCTTTGCGTCACGGGAGTATAAGCTCTCGCGCGGCGCGTACAAGGCACAATGCACGTTTGAATATTTCATCGCGATTCTGGTGAGCGATGCGTATCTGTCGAAGCTGCTTGCGACGATCGGGATGACGGATATGCAGATCGGGGTGATCTCGTCGTTCATCTCGCTGGCGTTTTTATTCCAGCTGGCGTCGATCTTTGTGGTCGGGTACATCAAAAACGTGAAGGGCGCGGGAATGCTGTTCAATACGCTCGGCAGCGTGCTGTTTCTGGGGCTGTACCTGATCCCGTTTCTGCCCTTTGCGCGGTCGGTCAAGACGGCGCTGGTGGTGGTGTGCATCCTGGCGGCGTACTTCTGCAACTATTTTGTGACCTCGATGATCTACAAGTGGGGCAACTCGTTCGTGGAGCCGGGGAAGCGCGGGGTCTATTCGGCGGAAAAGGAGATGATCTCTCTGGTCTCCGGCATGGCGTTCACGTTTCTGGTAGGCTTTGTGATGGACCGGTACGAGCTGGCGGACGATCTCTACGGCGGCTTTTTGTTCATCGCTGTCGCGGGCTTCATTGTCGCCGTGTGCAATTTTGTCTCCCTCGCGCTGATCAGGCGGACGAGCGCGTCGGAAGTGGAGCATCGCCATACGCTGCGGGAGATCTTTCAAAATACGCTGGGCAGCGCGTCGTTCCGGCACGTGGTGTTTTTGACGGTGCTCTTTGACTGTGGGCGGTATCTGACGATCGGGTTCATGGGGATCTACAAGGTAAAGGATCTGCTTCTGACGGTCGGGACGGTGCAGGTGATCAACATTGCGGGAAATCTGGCGCGGTTTTTCATCTCCAAGCCGTTCGGGCGCTTTTCGGACAGGACGTCGTACGCACGCGGGATGGAGCTGGCGCTGTGCATTGCCGCGCTCGGCTTTTTCCTGAACATGTTCTCGCAGCCGTCGGCGAAGGTATTCGTGGTGCTGTTCACGATCCTGTACGCCGTCAGCTCCGCGGGCACGAATCAGAATTCGCTGAACATCGTCTACAGCTACGTGCCGCTGGATTATTTCGTCCCAGCGTGCGCGATCAAAAACAGCATCGGCGGCGTGTGCGGCTTTCTCTCCTCCCTCCTCGGCGCGCGCATCCTATCGGCGGTGCAGGCAAACGGCAATGTCGTCTTTGGCATTCCGATGTACGGGCAGCAGCTCTTATCCGCGCTGTCGTTTGTGGTATTGTTGGCGGCTGTGGTATACGTCCGTCTCGTGATCGAAAAGCAGGCGGTCATGCGGCAGTAGTGGTACGCGAAAGGGGAACGCGGCTTTTTGAGAACGAACTTTGTTCGTTCCAGCCTGAGCAAAAACTTTTATGAGGGAAATGGGATAGAATTTCGTTTGTGCGCGCCTGTATGCTCACCAATGTTGTTTTGTCTCCACTGACTTTAGTCAGTGAACAGACGGCGATCGTATGTGAACTGCCCTTTACGGGGAGCGATTGCATGGCTTTGTTTCCTGGATTCACTGTAGCTGTGGGCGAATTTTGCTCCATTTGTCGAAAACGCTTGACTTTTCTCCGATATTGTGCTATACTATAGGACAATCGAACCATAGGGTTCAATGCGATAAGGAGAAAACATCCGATCATGGACGGTGGCAATACCGGGGACAGTATTCCCCGATGCTGGAACCAGATACATAGTGAGGTACATCTGTAACCGATTGAGGGACAGGTGTGCCTTTTTGTGTGCAAATCACCGATTCACGGAGCCAAATCATATGTCAATCGTTATACTTGTATTTTTCATTGCCATGTCGGCGTACTTCTCGGCAACAGAGACGGCGTTTTCCACGTGCAACAAGACGCGCCTGAAATCGATGGCGGACGACGGCAACAAAAAAGCGGCGCTTGCGCTGTCCCTTGCCGAAAAGTACGACCGGCTGCTCTCGACGATCCTCATCGGGAACAACATTGTCAACATCTCCGCCAGCTCCATTGCGACGGTTTTGTTTGTCCACATGCTGGGCGACAAGGGCGCGACGGTGTCCACGGCGGTCATCACTGTGGTGGTGCTCATCTTTGGTGAGATCTCGCCGAAGAGCATCGCGAAGGATCGACCGGAGAGCTTTGCCATGTTTTCCGCGCCGCTCATCCGGGTCCTGATGATCGTGCTTGCGCCGTTAAACGCGATCTTTTCTCTGTGGAAGCGGCTGATCAACCGGATCTTCAAGCCGGCGGACAACGGCGGCATGTCGCAGGAGGAACTCAAGATTCTTGTAGAAGAAGCGCGCAAGGACGGCGGGATCGACGAGAGCGAGGGGGATTTACTCCACAACGCGCTGACGTTCTCGGATCGCGAGGCAAAGGATATTCTGACGCACCGGGTCGATCTGACCGCCGTGGAGGTAAACGAGCCGAAAGCGGAGATCGCGCAGGCGTTCGCGGAGTCGCGGTATTCCCGCCTGCCGGTGTATGAGGAGGACATCGACCACATCGTCGGCGTGCTGCACCAAAAGGATTTCTATACGCCGGAGGGCATTACGGACAAGCCCATCCGCGAGATCATGACGCGGCCGGTATTCGTGCTGGAAACGGAACAGATCGGTTCCCTTTTACAGACGATGCAAAAGGAAAAATCGCACTTTGCCATTGTGCTGGACGAGCTGGGCGGCACGGTCGGGATCGTGTCGATGGAGGATATTCTGGAGGAGCTGGTCGGCGAGATCTGGGATGAACACGACGAGGTCATCGAACCGATCCGGCAGCTCTCCGACGATACGTGGCAGGTGGACGGCGACAGCGCGGTAGCGGATTTCATAGACGAAACGGGCTGCCCGAAGCCGGAGGATTCCGAAGCGGTCACCATGTCGGGCTTCATGGCGGAGCAGCTGGCAAAGATCCCGGAGAACGGCGATCACTTCACCTATAAAAACTGGGAATTTACCGTCGCCGAGGTGGTCGGACACCGCGTGGCAAAGGTCAACGTAAAAAAACTCCCCAATCCGGAAGCGGAAGAGGAGAAAGAAAAGAAGAATTTTCTGCTGAACATATAAAAGACGTCCGCCCTGCCAAAAACAAACGTCATCCCCCTTTTATAAAGTTTTTTGGATGGGGGCGCGGGGGAAAACTTTTTTCCCAAAAAGGTTTCCCCCACATAGAAACTTAAGTTTTCGCCATCTTCATCACCAGCTGCACAGGCAGGAGCTTGGCGACGAGACGGTAGAAGCGGTAGAAGGCTTTCGGCGTGTAGTTCGATTTGCCTGCCTTTGCCGCCTTGTACGCGCCGCGGACTACCTCGACCGGGTCGCAATAGGGCAGTGTGTCAAAGGTTTTGGAGTTGCCCTTGATCTCGCCGAGATAGATAAAGTCGGTGTCCATCGGTCCGGGGCAGACCGCCGTTGCCGTGATGCCACGCGCGCTCAGCTCATAGCCGATGCCGTAGGTGAACGCGGAAACGTACGCCTTGCTCGCGCTGTATACCGTCATCCGCGGATTCGGACAGAACGACGCGATCGACGATACGTTGAGGATATGGTCGCCCTTTGACATGTACGGCAGGACAATGTGCGTCACCGCCGTCAGTCCCTTGATATTCAATTCCACCATCGTCGTCTGATGAGAAAGCTCTCCCTCGCCGACGTTGCCGAGAAAGCCGCAGCCCGAATTGTTTACAAGCAGCGTAACCTCCGGACGGACCGCCGCAAGCTCTTCCTCCAGCCGGCGATAGCTGTCGTCCGCGGTCAGATCGAGCGGAAAGATACGGCACTGCTTTTTCACAAGTCCCGCCGCCTCGATGAGCTTTTCCTTCCGCCGCGCGATCAGCCAGTATTCTTCAATTTCCGGGAACACCGCCGGCGCCTGGCGGAGAAATTCCTTCCCCAGACCCGCGGACGCACCCGTGATGATTGCGATTTTCATCTTGTTTTTCTCCCTTGCTTTGCCGTTTCCACCCCACAGCGCGAAACGACGTCGTTCTGTGACCATTATAACACGTCCGCGGCGGATATGCAAGAGAGATTTTTTCAAAAAAATCTTACGCTTTTCAAAATATCGGGAACATTTCCGTTTCCCGGACGTATAGCTTATGGATGGAAGGAGAAACCGTGTCACAATCCACCTGCCTTGCCGAGAGACTGTATGAACGGTACCGGCAGAAAATGTATGCCACCGCGTTTCGGATACTGCGCAATGCGGACGATGCCGAGGACGCTGTCGCCGATGCCGTGGTGCGCATGCTCCGCCATATCGATCAGTTTACCGAAATCGCGTGCGCCGATACGGCTCCATCCGCCGTGCACAGGGACCGCAACGAGGCGTTGCTATGTGTCTATACCCGCCATGCCGCCATCGATATCTGCCGCCGACGCCGACCGACCACACCGATCGACGACGCCCCGGAGATCCCCGATCCCGCGGATACGCCGGAGGACGCGATGCTCGCGCGGGAACAGATCGACGCGCTGCGCCGCGCCATCGATACGATCAATCCGGACTTCCGCGAGGTGATCCTCCTCCGGTACGTGCACGATATGACCGTCCGGAACATCGCCACGGCACTGGAGCTCAACGAGGTCACGGTGCGGACAAGGCTCCTGCGCGGCAAAAACGCACTCCATAAACAACTGTCCGCCCCAAAGGAGGTATGCCCATGACGACCGATCATAAGGCAAACCAGGAATCGGAAATCCCAGTCTCCTTCGAGGAAGCGCTCCGTCTCGCCGCAAAAGAATACGCGGAGAAAACGGATGCCGAAATTCCGGAGGAACACACCTTTTCCGACCGACACAACGAAAAGATCGCCGCCGTTTTCAATGCCGCGCACGAAAAAAGCAAAAACGTCCCCAAAATCACACCGCGCCGTCGAATGCGCTGGTTCTCCGCCGCCTGTGCGTGCTTTGCCGTCGCCGCCTGTCTGACGCTGTCCATTTCCGCCGTCCGCGAGGCGATCTGGAAATCCATGGTCACGTGGTACGACAACCATATGGAATTGAACCGCGAGGTTCCGCAGGACGCGCCAGATCTTTTGGAGACCATCTATGTTCCCGCGTATCTGCCCGACGGCTATAACGGCGCGGACGTTGTCATGGAGAGTATCGGCATGTATGTCGTCGATTACTACAAAGGCGACGACGTCGAATCCGCTGCCGACGCGGGGAAGCTCATCGGCTATCACCAGATGCCCTTAGACGGCATGACGGCGGTCAACAACGAGCACTGCACCATCGAGGACTGCACGGTAAACGGTCATCCCGGTATCTTCATCACCTACGACCCCGATTGGGGCTGTGCGCGCTCTCTCTATTGGGACGACGGCAGCTACGCCTACAGCCTGCACGTCGAGGACAGCGAAATTTCCGACAAAGAAATACTGAAAATCGCCGAAAGCCTGCGGGAAAGAGACGAGCAGTAAAAAAACGTCATTCCTCATTACCCAATACATTAGCGAACGCAGCCGCTCGCGAACGATCTCCGTCGGGCTAAGGACGGAACCAAATTGGTGAGCAAATCGACTTGCACAAACGAAATCCTATCCCCATTCCCATATAAAAGTTTTGCGGAGCGCAATGAATCCTTGGATTCATTGGTTCATAAGCGACCGTTTTCCCCGCATCCCTTCGTCCCCCAATCCAATATAGAAAGGCGAAAATATGAGAATTACGTTTTTAGGCGCAAGCCACGGCGTGCCGGAAGCGCATCGGAAGTGTTCGTGCGCGCTGATCACCCTCAGCGAAGGACCGGACGCCAAGCGGTATTTTATCGATATGGGCGTCATGGCGATCGACTGGATGCGCACCGCGGGCGTTCCCGTGGAATCCACACAAGCCATTTTCATCACCCACATGCACGGCGACCACACGAACGGACTGCCGCATTTCGTCGACCTATGCAGCTGGTATTTCAAAAACGCCAATCCGACCGTGTTCCTGCCTGAGGCGGAGGCGATCCCCGCCCTGTCCGGCTGGCTTGCCGCGAACGATACGACACTGCGCGACGAGATCCGCTGCGAGATCGTGCACGACGGTGCCATCTACGACGACGGAGACCTGAAAGTCACCGCGTATCGTACAAAGCATTGCCGCACCTCGTACGCGTACCTGGTCGAAGCGGAGGGCAAGCGCGTCCTGTTCACCGGCGATCTGTCCGGAAAAGGTCCATCCGAGGATTTCCCGACCGCGACCCTCCACGAGGGACTCGACCTCGCCATCTGCGAAAGTGCGCATTTCTCCGCCGATGCCTACGCGCCCATCTTCGCCGAAAATCCGCCCAAACGCGTCGTCATCAACCACTATCAGCCGCGCCTGTATCCCTCCATCTGCACCCTCGCGGAAATGCTTGGACCGACCCCCGTGGAGGCAGCCACCGACGACCTGGAAATCACCCTGTAACCGCTGATGCACCGGAATTGCACAAACGATATCCATTTTGTCCCAGATAGAAAGTTTTTGATGGGGGCCGGGGAAACTTTTTTCAAAAAGTTTCCCCAAGTCCGTTTCCTCCAAAAGTAAATGCTGTTGCCCCGTTGCCCGCATATTTTTAACTTGCTTTTTTCGCCGAAATCGTGTATAATAGTCCCATATAAGATGAAGGCATCCGAGGTGATTGTTTACCCCTATGGCAGAGAACATGAAAAAGCAGCTCAAGCGCGAGATCCAGAAGCTGTACGAGGAGTTTGGCAGCGCGTCCGCGGAATATGCGCCCAAGGTCGATACGATGGAGGAGATGACCGACGATTTTGACAGCATGGTCGAATCCGGGATGACGGAGCTGGAGGCGTATCAGGCGCTGAATAAAGATCTCGAACGCATGCGCGTCGTTCTGGAGAAGCTGCCGCTCACCGGTCGCGAAAAAGCCGAGGAGGCGGATCGGAGGGCGCGGGGACAGTTTTTCAAATGGATGAAAAAGCTGCGCGGAAATATCGAGTCCATCCAGTGGCTCCTCACCACCATGCTCTATTTCCTCATCAGCTTCCGCTTCGGACATTGGCACCTCACGTGGCTCATCTTCGTCGGCGGTTCTATGGGCACCATCCTGCTCGACATGCTCACAAAATACAACAAGGGCGTGCCGCTTGGCAAGCAAAAGGGCAATTGGAGCGCGCTGCTCTGGCTTGCGACCGTCATCGCCTACTTCCTGATCAGCTTTGCGTTCGGGCATTGGCACCTGACGTGGATGATCTTCCTCGTCGCCACCATTTTGCAGATCCTCATTGGCAGCGACGGCAATAAAAATTCCTGACGAACAGAGCAGAATCCGATGCGAGGTGTATAACATGAAAATCATCGAAAAACTGGCGGCAAAAGAGCATGATATGTACGGCAAAGCGCCCGTGACCATCGCGTTTCTCGGCGACAGCGTCACCCACGGCTGCTTCGAGGTCTACCGCGTCGGCGAAAACGGGCTCGATACCGTCTTTGAAGCCGAAAACAGCTACTCCCATAAGGTAAAAACGATCCTGCACACCCTGTTCCCGCGCACCCAGATCAACGTGATCGGCGCGGGCATCAGCGGAGACAACGCCGCAAACGGACTGACCCGCGTCGAGCGCGATGTGCTGCCGTATCACCCCGATCTCACCGTCGTCTGCTACGGTCTGAACGATTCCTGCGGCGGTATGGACGGACTGACCCGCTACCGCGACAGCCTGACCGGGATCGTCGCAAAGCTCAAGGCATCCGGCAGCGAGGTCATCCTCATGACGCCGAACACCATGTGCTTCCATACCAGCCCCCATTGCCGCGACCCGTTCTTCGTCCGTCTGGCAGAGCAGTTCGCGGAAATCATGCAAAACGGCACGCTCGATACCTATATGGACACCGCAAGAGATGTCGCCCGGGAAACCGACATCCCGCTGTGCGACGTGTACGCGATGTGGCAGACCATGGAAAAAGCCGGCGTGGACACCACGGAGCTGCTCGCGAATTCCCTCAATCACCCCACGAGGGACATGCATTGGCTGTTCGCGCATGAGCTTGTGAAAACGATGTTCCGGTGAGGGAAAAATCACACAAAGCAGAAGGACGCAGGAGAAAATCCTGCGTCCTTTTTATAAAGTTTTTGACAAGGTTGAAATGAACCAGTTCGCGTCACGCATCCATCCGTGCGTGCGTAAGCCCCGTTCTCCCCACATCCCCTTATTCGATGCCGTACGCCACAAGCATATCTGTGAGCTTGGTCTGCGCCTTCGGTTCGATGGAGGCGTATTTGGAGGCGAGATCCGTCTTGCCGTCACGGACCAGACCCACGAAGATGTGCCCCACGCCGTTCAGGGAGGTCGAGCAGAGGTAGCCGAGGTCGAAGGAGAGCGTGTCGCGGATCAGGTCGATCATCTCGGCGGATTCCTCGTCGCGGGAGTTCTTCACCTTCAGCACCACGTCGTAGTACTGCGGGATCACGCGGCGGTACGATTCCGCGGACAGCGCCTCCGTGATCAGACCGGAAAATTCCACGTCCGGCACATCCACAGGGAGGACAAAGAGGTCAAAATTGTCGCGGGAGGTGCTGATGTAGTTCGTCTGCGCCTCGTCCAGCTTCGGATAGGGCAGGATGCCGAAGTCCGTCTCCATATCGCGCAGTGCCGTCGTTGCCTCGAAATACTGCGGATAGAACAGCGCACGGTTTTCCGAGAACATCGTGTTGTAGGTGGACATATCGCCGCCCTCGCTGTAGGAATACGCGCCGTGCGATTCGTTGTACAGCTTCACGACCTTTTCGAGGATCGTCATCGCCCGCTCCGAGTTGAGCGTCAGCGCGAGAGAGCCGGATTCCGTCTTGGATACGATCTGCATGTCGCACGACGTCTGGAACGTGTCGATCGCCGTCGACCAGTTCGACACCATGCCGTACTTGTCCGCGGCATCGTACTTGCCGTCGCCGTTCAGATCCACTACGCAGAGGCTGCAAAGCTCCTGCAGCTTGTCCAACGTCCACTTGCCCTCGCGCACCGTCTCGTACAAATCGCCGACGTCGTGGTCCTCCGCCACCTGCTTGTTGAAGAGGAACGCGAACATGTTGTCCCACAGCGAGAGGGAGTAGTCGCCGGTCGTTAAGAACATCTTACCGTTGATGGTGAACACGTCCTTGACCTGCTCGCTCCACCACGGCCGGCTCATGTCGATGTACGGCACGGTGTTCCAGTCGAGGAGAATCCCCTTGGTCACGACCTCCGGGATCGTCGACGCGTAACCTGCCACTAAGTCGTACGCCTTGTCGCCCGCCATGACGCCGTTTACGAGGGTTTCGTTCCATTTTGTGGATTCACCGCCCCATTCGCACACCTGCGACACGTACTGCATCTTCACGTTGAACCGGTCGCTGACGGTGGCGTTCCGCTGATACAGCGCGTCGTTTACCGCCTCACCGTTCAGCTCCTCCGGCATGAAGGAATCCTCGTACTTCACGCGCGTGAACAGGGTAAAGGTGCGCCCGGCGTAGTCCTTCTCCGGGAGATTGTCCGCGATCTGCTCACGGGTCGTTTCGGTTTCGACGGATGCGGTATCCGTATCCGCGGTGGCCGCATCGTTCGTATCTGCGCCGGGATTGTCGTTTGTCTGGGTGCCGCCGTTTCCGCAGCCTGTCAGAGAGGAAGCTAAGAGAAGCGCGGCAAGCAGCAGGGAGAGAATGTGCTTACGCATGGGATGTCCTCCAAAAAATGTATTTGAAATGTGGTAAAAACTCTGCATACAGTATAGCACAAATTCATGATTTTCGCAAGCGGTATCGGCGGATTTTTATCTTGCCGTACCCTGTTTTTTCGACGGCGTTCCCGCGGAATGTTTCAAAAAGTATAAAATTTTCGGGAGAATACAAAATAGTCGTTGCAATTCGGAATGTGGTGTGATATAATACAAATAATTGAACCATATCCCACAGGAGGACGGTTGGCAATGGCAGAAGACGTAATGGAAAAAGAAGCGCAGGCGAAAAATGACGCACAGAAGCCGCGCAGGAAAAAGAAGGAGCGGGAGTTCCGGCGCGTGAAGAACGTACCGCCGATGTCCGCGATGATCCCGTTTATCATGGTAGACCGCGTGGGCTCGCAGAATTTCATACACGACACGACGGATGTGGAGAAGCTGGAGCGGTACTTGAAGGAAAAGCAGCAGGCGGGCATGACGAATCTGAGCATGATGCACGTGATGATCGCGGCGTACATCCGTTTGGTGGCGGCGCGTCCGGCGCTCAACCGGTTCATCCGCGGACAGCGGGTATGGACGAGGCGGCACGTGGAGGTATCGCTGACGATCAAGAAGGAGATGCGGCTCGATTCCCCGGACAGCGTGGTGAAAATCTCGCTTCTGCCGGACGCGACGCTGGAGGATGTATACAACGCGCTGAACGAGAAAATCGTGTCCTATCGCGAGAACCCCGGCGGGGATTTTGACGACACGGCGCACTGGCTCTCGTGCATTCCGTCGCTGCTGCTGAAATTCACGATCTGGTTCCTGCGTCTGCTCGACTACTTCGGACTCCTGCCGAAATTCTTAACCGATGTGAGTCCGTTCCACTGCTCGTACTTCATTACCTCCATGGGCTCGCTCGGGATCCCACCGATCTACCACCACCTCTACGACTTCGGCACGTGCCCGGTATTCTTTGCGTTCGGCGCGAAACGGCGCGTCTATGAGACCGATTCCTCCGGCGTGGTCAAGAAAAAGCAGTACATGGATTACACCTTCGTAACGGATGAGCGCATCTGCGACGGCTACTACTATGCCTCCGCGCTCAAGCATCTCCACAGCATCTTCCGCAATCCCTGGCAGCTCGACGAACGGCCTGAGGTGATCCCGGACGTGGACTGACGGGGGGAACGAGGGGAACGCGGCTTTTTGAAAAAAGCCTGGCAAAAACTTTTATGAGGGGATGGACTTGCACAGACTATATCCAAATCCATCCCCCGTATAAAAGTTTTGCGGAGCTGGAACGAACAAGATCGTAACACGAACTTGTTCGTGCATTCAAAAGCGACCGTTCCCCCGTTCTCCCCCGCGTCCCCTAAGCCAGATACATGTCCTCCAGCTGCCGCGTCATAGCCGAAGCGGTGAATTTTTCGGCGTAGGCGGCAAGAGCGCCGGCGGAGAGCTTTTGGCGAAGGGCGGGATCGTCGATGAGGGCGCAGATTTTTTCAGCCATGGCGGCGGGATCGCGTTCGGGGACGAGGAAGCCGTTTTTGCCGTCGGTGACCATATACGGATTGCCGCCGAAGGTCGTCGCGATGCAGGGAACGCCGAGGCTCATGCCTTCGGAGAGGGCGAGGGAGGAGGTTTCCGTACCGATGGAGCAGTTCAGGTTCACGTCCATGAGGGCGTAATAGGGCGCGACGTCGTCCACGAACCCGGTGAAGATCACATGATCCGCTACGCCGAGGGAGACCGCCTGTGCTTCCAGCTCCGCCCGGCACGAACCGTCCCCGATGAGCAGGAAGCGCACGTTCGGATGGTCCCGCAGCACGATCGCCGCCGTTTCAAGCAGATAGCGGTGCCCCTTGTACGGCTCCAGACGCGCGGAGATCCCGCAGACAAAGTCCGTTTCCGCGATTCCGAGAGAAGCCCGCAGTACCTGCACCTCCTCCGCAGACGCGGTGCGCATCGGTTCGACGCCGTTGATGATCACACGGATTTTCCGTGCGTCCACGCCGGTGTCGGTCAGGTTTTTCTTCGCCGCCTCCGCGACCGCCACAATATCCGTCGCCAGCGTGTTGTTGACAAGCCCGTTTATCTGCCTGCCGGGGAACGTCGTCAGCGCGCGCGGCGGATCAAAGGCACAGTGGCGCGTGTAGAACCGCTTTTTTACATGGCACTGCCACGCCGCCAGCTTGCCGGAGAACGACGAGTGCGTGTGGACGATGTCCGGCTGGAATTTGCGGATCATCGCGCGGATTTCCGCCACGGCTTTGCGGTCAAAGCTGCGGTCGCGGCCGTTCTCCATTTCCCAGACCGGGTACCCCTCCGCCTCGACCAGCGGCTTGAGCGCGGCGTCCTTCGGCAGCACGACCACGATATCGAATTTCGACCGGTCGAAGTTGTGCAGGTAATTGATAAGCAGCCTGCCCGCGCCGCCGATATTGGAGTCGGTCAGGATGTGCATGACTTTTTGCATGGATGTTGTCTCCTTTCGGAACATTAGCGGCTCACTTCCGCCGCCGTAGCACCACGCCGACCGTCTCGGAGCGGAGCAGAACGGTACAGAGCGCGTACACGACGATCCCGGACAGCGTGCCAATGGCGAAGCGCGCGAGATTGCCGGAGAATCGCCCGGACACCAGGCACACGACCACGGACATCGCCGCCGCCGCGAGCACCGTTTTCGCAAGATCAAGCAGATCCGCGCGCGTGACGGCAAGCCCGCCGATCTTCTTTGTGAACGCGAGGTTGACCGCCATATTCACGACCGCGGCAATGCCGGAGATCGAGGCGATCCACGCGACCGGGTAGGCGCTGTCCAAAATCGCGCCGCCGAAAAGAAAGATCGCGCCGCCGTTCACGACCATGGCACAGAGCGCGGAGAGCATGGGCAGCTTCGGCTTCTGCGCGGCGAAAAAGGACTTCGTGAGCACTTCATTGATCGCGGACGCCGTCATAGCGAGGGTGTAGAACCGCAGTGCCTCCGCGGTGAGAATGGTGTCCGCGTGGGTGAACGCGCCGCGCTCGTACAGCAGGGCGACAAACGGCTCGGCGAGCAGAAAGACCCCGGCGGTCAGGGGGACGATGAGAAAGCACAGCGTTTTGATGGACTGTCTGGTGAGACGTGCGGATTCCGCCGTATCCCCGCTTGCCGCCGCGCGGGAGAGAATCGGGAAGATGAGGTTCGTCGCGACAAAGGAGAACAGACCGACGAGGATCACGTACAGACGGTTCGCGTAGCCGAGCACCGTCAGCCCTCTGCCGCCGTCGATGGCGGACGCAAGGCGCGTGTTGATGAGGTTGCAGACCGGGGAGACCCAGGTGCCGATGAGGATCGGGACGGTGGTGACGATCGCCTTTTTCAGCTCCGGTGTGGAGAGCGGCGCGAACGGTCGATAGCGATAGCCGAGGCGGCACAGCGACGGGATCTGCACAAGTGCCTGCGCCGTCCAGCCGAGAAGCATGGCGCACGCCAGACCGACAATGCCGAAGAAGCGATTGAGGGTCAGAAGATACGCGACCATGATGGCGTTCGCGACGAGGGAAATGACCGCCGGTACGCGAAATTCCCCCATCGACTGGAGATAGCCGACAAAGGTGAACGCGATCCCTGTAAAGACGATCATGGGAAACAGAATGCGCGTGAGATGCGTGGCAAGCGTGTGCGTGGCTTCGTCCAGACCGGGTGCCATCAACGTGACAAGCGGCGACGCGAATACCACCCCGACGACGGCAAGCGCCGTGGTCACAAGCAGGATGAACCGCGTGTACGACTGCGCGAACGCGAGTGCCTTCTCACGACCGTCGCGCACCAGCAGCTCGTTGAATACCGGCACAAACGCCGCGGTCACAACGCCGCCGATCACGAGATCAAATAGCGTAACCGGCAGCTTCGACGCGGTCTCGTACGCAATCGCCGCCGATGTCCCGGTGCCGTACGCCTGTGTGATGAGCATGTCCCGCAAAAGTCCGCAGACCTTTGCAGCAAGGATCATTACCCCCATCAGCACCGCCGTGCCGGTGAGATTTTTTTTATTTTGCATGATTGTTGTATGGGAGAATTGGAAACGGGGGAGACGGAACGAGGGGAACGCGGCTTTTTGAGAACGAACTTGTTCGTTCCAGCCTTGGCAAAAACTTTTATAAGTGGATAGGACAGAATTTCGTTTGTGCAAGTCCGGCTGCTCACCAATTTGCCTCCGTCCAAGTCCGCAGGAGATCGTTCTGGGGCGGCTCCGCGGAGAGATCCGCCGTCTATTTGGTAGATTGTGCGTCCGATAATTTCCTGTAATGTTAATTTCGCTTTTCTACATAGGGGGGCAGCGTCCGTTCATTCAAGGTGACTTTTCCTAATGACCGCAATCGCTCTCCGTAGAGGGCGGATGCGTCCCCGCAGCCGCTCGCGAACGATACCCGTCGGGTCACTGACTAAAGTCAGTGGGGACGGAGCAAAATTGGTGCGCAATCTGACTTGCACAAACTATATTTCCAATCCATCCCCTTTATAAAGTTCTTGCTAAGCTTCTTTCAAGAAGCGTCCCGTTCTCCCCGTTCCCCGCGCCCCCTCGCATTCTCAGGATTCAAAATAGAGCGTAAAGCTGCCTCCGTCGCCGTGGGGGAGGTTGGAGATGTTGAGACCGGCATTCATGAGGAAGGCGCCGGAGTAGGACAGACCGTTTTCGCGGCAGCGGTAGGTTTTCGCGGGGTCAAGCCCCTTGAGCCGGATATAGGCCTTCATATTGTGGTAATAACGCATGGTCACGTGGGTGAGAAGCACCTTGCGCTTGTCCGGAGAAACGAACGACCACGCGCAGCGGTAGGCGTTGTCAAACGGGGATACGATGCGGTAGAGATCGCCGTTGTGGATGAGGTCATAGGTGAAGTGGTATTCGGCGACCTGCCGGCGGAACAGCGCGCGATCCTCCTCGGAGAGCCGGTTCGGGTCCAGCTCGTAGCCGAACGTGCCCCACATCGCCACATTGCCCTTGGTTTCAAAGCCGGTCCGATGGCTCATCGATACATGCGCGCCCATTGTGGCGGCCGGATAGCATAGCGACGTGCCGAACTGGATCGCCAGACGCTCGATGGGGTCCGTGTTGTCCGACGCCCAGATCTGCGGGGAATAGTAGAGCATGCCCGCGTCAAAGCGACCGCCGCCGCCGGAGCAGTTTTCGATGAGCAGATCCGGGAACTCCCACGTCAGCCGATCCATCACGGCGTAGGTGCCGAGCACGAACCGATGGTAGATCTCCTCGCCGTGCTCCGCGTCCAACAGCGCGCTGCCCGCTTCCGTGAGGTTCCGGTTGAAGTCCCACTTTACGTAGTCAATATCGTACTTGCCGAGCACCGCTGCCATCTGCCCGTAGATGTTGTCCTGCACATCCTTGCGCGACATGTCGATCACATATTGGCTGCGTGCGATGGAGTTTTCGCGGTTCGGCACGTGGAGGCACCAGTCCGGATGCGCGCGGTAGAGATCGGAATCCGGCGAGATCATCTCCGGCTCGTACCAGATCCCGAATTTCAGCCCGAGCGCCTTCACTTTGTCGATGAGGACGCCCAGACCGCCGGGCAGCTTGTCCTCGTTCACGTACCAGTCGCCGAGGGAGCAGTTGTCGTTGTTGCGCACGCCGAACCAGCCGTCGTCCATGACGAGCATTTCGATCCCGATATCCTTGGCATGCTCCGCGAAATTCACCAGCTTGTCTGTGTCAAAGTTGAAGTACGCCGCCTCCCAGCTGTTGATGAGCAGCGGACGCTTTTCCGTTTTCCACTTGCCGCGGATCAGGTGCTCTCTGTACAGCCGGTGGAAGATGCGGGACATCTCGCCGACACCGCCGTCCGTGTAGACCATCACGACCTCTGGCGTCTGGAATGTCTCGCCCGGTGCGAGGTGCCACGTGAAGCCGTCCGGATTGATCCCGGCGAGCAGGCGCGTCGTTTCGTAATAGTCGCAGTCCACGGTGATGTCAAAGCTGCCGCTGTACACGAGATTGAAGCCGTAGACATCGCCGAAATCCTCCGTCGCGCCGTGGCGTACCAGGGATACGAACGGATTGTGGTAGTGGCTGGACGAACCGCGGCTCGATGAGATGCTCTGCTGCCCGTGACGGAGCGGCGTGCGTTCCAGATTCCGTTCCGCGCCCCATCTGCCGTAGAGGTGCCAGAGCTCGTAGTCCATGTCGTTTAAGGAAACCGACGCGGAATAGAGCTTTTCAATGTCAAGCGCGTCCTCGGACGAATTGGCAAGGCGCACCGACTGCGTGATGACCGGCTCGTTCCGGAACGCCGTGTAGACGAGGGTCAGCTCTGCCGCCGTTGTGCTGTCGCGCAGGAGAATCTCAAGGGTGTCCGCCTCGTTTTCGTCCGCGTAGGTCGCCGGAAGCCCTGCGAGACGCGGCTTGCCCACGTAGATCTTGTGGGAGACGTAGCGGAAATCGGTCGCGTCGTTGCCCCAGTGGTTCCGGAGCGCCACGGCGGATTTGCGGAAATCGCCCGTTCCGAAGCCGGAATACGCGAGCGGCGCGACGTCTGGGGAGAAGGAGCCGTCCTGGACATGGGCGTTGCGCGGGGAGAACGAGGCGGCGTAATCACGGAAATCGTAGCCGTCAAAGGCACCGTGGAAAGGGGAGCCGAAGGGAAGCGCCTTGCCGTAATAGAGCGAGAGAAGATAGCCCTCGTCGGCGATGCGCAGGATAAGCGTGGAATCCCCGGCGTTGAGCTGGAAGATTCGTTCGGATTCGATAAACTGGATGGACATAGTTACCTCCGGTTGATGGAATATATGGAAATATCTGGATGCTGTCAATTACAGAAAACGGATGACGGCGGGTCAGTCAAGCCCCGCTTTGTATAGCAGCCGCCGCAGTGCCGCCTTGTAGCCGTCCGTGTCGTAGAGCCAGGACTGTCCGTGCGGCGCGCCCTCTACGGCGAAAAATTCCGCGTCACAGTGGTCCTTTGCGGCGGCGTAGAGCTGTTCCCCCATGGAAAACGGCACAAAATCGTCGGCTTTTCCGTGCGCGATGAGCAGGGGCAGGCGATTCCGTGTCACCGCGTCCGCGCAGTCGAGATCGGGCAGCCACACACCGGCGCGGAGCCAGATGACGCACAGCGCGGCGTAGTAGAGCGGGAACGGTGGGAGATGGAACCATTGGCGCAGCACCTTTTTGCAGATGCCCGCCGCGGAGGTGTATCCGCAGTCCGCCACGATGGCGCGTACATTGGGCGGCAGGGGCTCACCGGACGCGGCAAGCACCGTGGAGGAGCCCATCGACACACCGTCGAGGAGCACGGGCAGATCGGGATAGCGCTCCACCAGCCAGCATGCCCAGTCCACGACGTCGTCCTTTTCGCGCACGCCGAATGTGACGAATTTCCCGCCGGACGAGCCGCACGCGCGCTGGTCGATGAGGCAGAGGGAGAAGCCCTCGGCGCACAGCCATTCCGCAGCGCCCGCAAAATCGAATACGGCGTGGGAGCGGTACCCGTGGCAGCAGAGAACGATTCCGCGCGGCTGCTCCGTCCAGATCCCGGTCGGATGGATCATGCGGCAGGCAAGGATCACGCCATCGCGGCTGACTCTGTAGTACGGCTTGGAGGCGTGCGCAAGGATCCACTGTCTGCCGTGTGTGACAATCGCCGCGTTCTCCGGCGTCATGTGCTGCGGCGGCTCCAATTTTTCCGGATGCGTCCACCAGTCCGGCGTTTTTTTGTCGCGCACGATGGCAAAACGGTACATATATAGGCCGCCGATGAGAGATACGGTGAGAAAGAGCAGAAATACGGCTGCTATGATCGCGTACGGCATGTCATTCCTCCAGCATGGCGAGGAACGCGTCCTCGTTCAGCACCGGGATGCCGAGCGCGTTTGCCTTGGTCAGCTTTGAGCCTGCTTCCTCTCCGGCGACGACGAACGAGGTTTTCCCCGATACGCTGCCCGTGACCTTTCCGCCGCGTGCCTTGATCTTCGCCGACGCTTCGTCCCTGGTCATGGTCGAGAGGGTGCCGGTCAGTACGAAGGTCTTGCCGGCAAAGGCTTCGCTTGGCTGCGCCATTGTACCGGAATCCGTTTCCGCCGCGTTCGCCGTGTTTTCGGTGCGCACCCCGGCGACCTTCAGCTTGTCGATGAGGATTTTCGTCTCCGGCAGGGAGAAGTAGTCCGCGACCATCTGCGCCGTGATCTCCCCGATGTCCGGAATGGCACACAGCGCCTCGAGGCTCGCCCCGAACAGCGCGTCCACGGAGCTGAATCGCGCGATGATGGCTTCCGCGGTCGCCGTACCGACGTGCCGGATCCCGAGCGCGTAGAGGAGCCGTGCCGGTCCCGCGTCCCTGGACTGTGCGATGGCTGTCATGAGGTTGTCCGCGGATTTTTTGCCCATGCGCGGCAGCGCGGCGATCTCGTCCGCACGGAGCGCGAAAATATCGCCGACGTCGTGGGTCAGTCCCTCGGAGATACACAGGCGGATGAGGGAGGGTCCCATGCCGTCGATGTTCATTGCGCCGCGGGAGACAAAGTGGATCATGCGCCGTTCCAGCTGTGCCGGACAGCCCGGATTTAAGCACCGCAGCGCGCCGGTTTCCTCAGATGCGTTTTCCCCGTCCGCGTCGTCGGTGTCGTCCTGCTCGGACGCGTCGTTGTCCCAGAACAGCCGCTCGCCGCAGGAGGGACAGACCTCCGGGAACGAAAAGGGTACGGAATCCGCCGGTCGTTTGGACACGTCCACGCCGACGATCTCCGGGATGATGTCCCCGGCTTTCTGGACGTACACCATGTCCCCGATGCGGATGTCGCGCGCGCGGATGATGTCGATGTTGTGCAGCGTCGCGCGGGAAACGGTCGTCCCGGCAAGGCGCACAGGCTCGAGGATCGCGGTCGGCGTGAGCACTCCTGTGCGGCCGATCTGCACCTCCACGCCCACAAGGCGCGTTTCCTTTCTCTCCGGCGGATATTTATAGGCGACTGCCCATTTCGGCGTGCTCGGTCCTTCACCGAGGATCGCCCGCTGCGCCAGAGAATCGATTTTGATGACCGCGCCGTCGATGTCGTAGGGCAGGTTCTCGCGTTCCCTGCCGATTTGCGCCACCGCGGCTAAGATTTCCTCTGGCGCGCCGGTTTTCGTCACCACACGGATGGTCGGAAAGCCGAGCGCATGCATTCGTTCGATGGTTTCGGCGTGCGAGGCGGGCGCGTGACCGTCCTCCCACAGGTTGCCGGTCTGGTAGTTGAACACGAAAATCGATAGTCCCGCGTCGCGTGTTCCGGCGGCGTCGAGTCTGCGCAGATTTCCGGCGGCGGCGTTGCGCGGATTCGCCCAAAGCTTTTCTCCGGCGTCCTCGCGAAGCTTGTTCAGGCGCGCAAAGCTGTCGTGCGGCATGTACACCTCACCGCGCACCGTCACGGACACAGGTGCGGTCAGCCGGTGCGGAATGGGCGCGATGGCGGCGATGTTTTCGGTCACGTTTTCACCGACGGTACCGTCTCCACGCGTCGCGCCGAGGGTCAAGAGCCCATTTTCGTACGTCAGCCCGACCGACAGCCCGTCGATCTTCGGCTCCACGGTGAAAAGGATGTCCTCCCGCGCGATCCCGGCGTCCAACAGCGCGTCGATGGTTTTGGTGAGATACGCGGACAGCTCATCGGTGGAGAAAACGTCGGTCAGGCTGCCCATTTTCACGGGATGCGTTACCTTCGCGAATTTCTCCGACGGCGCGCCGCCGACATGGTGCGTGGGCGAGGACGGATCGTCAAACTGCGGATACGCCGCCTCAAGATCGGATAGCTCCCGAAACAGCGCGTCATAAGCAGCATCGGACAGCACCGGCGCGTCCTTTTCGTAATATAAAACAGCGTTGCGCCGGATCGTTTCGCGCAGCTGATCGATCCGCCGCTTTGCATCGTGCTCAGTCATGGTATTTCCTCCTTGGATGGAAGATGCTATCCTATATTATACCGGATTCGGCGGGAAAAATCTACCGAAAATTGCGAAATTTACAAAAACTACAATAAAGAAGCGATGTATCGAGTCCGGACGCAAAAAGGGACCTCCGAAAATGGGGAAGTCCCTTTTGTGGTTTCAGTCGAGCGTCACTTTTACACGATACGTGGCATAGTGATGGAATTATAGATCAAATATATAGCCACGGTAATATGCGTAGAGTCTTGCAATGTCATAATAATCTACGATACCATCTTTGTTTATATCCATTGTATCCAGATCGAAAGAGTCAGAGACATATGCGGCGTACAGAGCAGTCACGTCATAATAATCGATTCTACCGTCACCATTTACATCTCCATGAATAGGAGTTTTATTTGTGACAGTCACTATACAATCGGCAGTATAGCCACCGTCTTCTGTAGTAGCAGTGATTGTGGTAGTACCAACAGACATTGCAGTAACATTTCCAATACTGCTAACAACAGCGACGGATGGATTGCTACTACTCCAAATGACCTTTTGATTGGTTGCATTTTCAGGCAAAACGGTTTCCGTTAGACTAAATGTGTCGCCCACCTCTAACGAATAGGAGGTTATATCCAGAGAGATTCCGGTTACAGGACGATTTTCTTCCGTTATGGTGAAAACGCATTTTGCTCTATATACGCGATGTATGTATACACATAGTCGGTGTCCCACGACATGGCGAGAGTGAAATCCAGATCTTTGGCGGACTGTACATCTTCCTCTGTTTCTGCCCATGCGGAAACCCATGACCTGTCCACGGGGATTTCATAGTATTCGTTTTCCGACCAAGTGCCGTCCGGATTCCACTTTGTGTAGATGTGGTTGACATCAAAGCGGATGTTACATAGGTCTTCTTCTTCTGCAAATGCCGCGTGTACGGATGCTGCCGCCGCTGCCGCAGTCAATAGGGCGAGCGGTATAAGCCATTGCTTCTTCATTGGGGAAAACCTCCTTAAAGTGTATCATTTTTGGGTATACGACCTCGTTCTCAACAATAGACACCATTCGCGGTGAAAAAGATTTGCCTCCGGCGCAAAAGATTTGCGATTTCTGCATTGTGGAATACCACACGCATGCAAATGCTGTCTTATGCTGCTTTGCGTATAGTATAGCACATATCGTTGCGAAATGGAAGATGAAAATAGAAAATAAATACAGAAAAACAGCATAACAAGAATATTCATGGACAAAATATGTCCATCAACGCACGGGAAGCCTTCTTTTCATCTTCACCCGAAAAATCCCGTCATCATATTTACTTCTCCCGCGATCTGTGCTATAATACAGTGGGATACCGCAGTACCTGCGGGATTCACCTATGCAGGAAAGGACTCTATATAAATAAAATGAAAGAAAACGAAAACAAGCGGCTGGGACTTGTGGGCGGTCAGGCACTGCTCGAGGGCGTGATGATGAAATCCGGAGACGACGTGAGCATGGCGGTGCGCGACGAATCCGGCAAGATCCTCACCGATCACAAAAAAACGGTCTCTCTGCGGAAAAAGCACAAGCTCTGCCGGATCCCGCTGGTGCGCGGCTGCGTCAATTTTGTCGAGATGCTCATGCTCAGCATGTCCACGCTGACTCACTCGATGGAAATGTCCGGGATCGACACGGACGAGCCGGAGACAAAATTCGACCGCTGGATCATGGAGAAGCTCGGCGACCGCATGATGCAGGTGGTGTCCGGGATCGGCATGGTGCTCGGTCTGGTGCTCGGCATAGGACTGTTCCTCATGCTGCCGACGATGGCGACCAAGGGACTCGACTCCCTGACCGGCGGGCACATCGGCGCGTTCCGCAGCGTCATCGAGGGGCTCATCCGCATGGCGATCTTTGTCGGCTACGTGTGGGCGGTCAGCCTGATGCCGGAGATCCGCCGGACGTACGAATACCACGGCGCGGAGCACAAATCCGTCGCCTGCTTTGAGCGCGGACTGCCGCTGACGCCGGAAAACGCGAAAACCTGCACGAGATTCCATCCGCGCTGCGGCACGAGCTTTATCTTTGTGATGCTGCTCATCTCCATCATCGTCAACTCCTTCCTCACCTGGGACAATGTGTGGATCCGGTTCGGCTCGAAGCTTCTCACCATTCCGCTTATCGTTGGACTCGGCTTTGAGTTCATCATGTACGCGGGCAAGCACGACAATCTGTTCACAAAGATCGTCTCCGCGCCCGGACTCTGGCTCCAGCGGATCACCACGCGCGAACCGGACGAGGCGCAGCTGTCCGTGGCGATTGCCGCCATCATGGGCGCGATCCCTGAGGCGTTCCGCGATGAGGTAAAGGCGCAGCTTGCCGAAACGGGCGAGAAACTGGAGGGCACGGAGCCGTTTGTACCGGCAAAGGTTTCCGCGGACAAAAAAACGTCGGAGCTGTACGATTCTGAGCGCGCGGCGTTGGGGAACGGCACAGACGAGGCGGCGCAGTGACGTACACGTACCACGGTCTGCGCGATCTTCTGGCGGCGCACGGGATCCCGGACGCGGATTTTGACGCGCTGACCCTGCTGGAGACGTTTGCCGGCGCGTCGAGGACCGCGATTTTCGCCGATCCGGCGCGGGCATACGAGAGCGAGGCGCTTACGGACGCGGTGGAAAAGCGACTGCGCCGGGTGCCGCTACAGTATATCATAGGAGAATGGGAATTTATGGGACTGCCGTTTGTCGTGAACGAGCACTGTCTCATCCCGCGCGCCGATACGGAGCACATCGCGGAAGCCGCCATCGCGCGAAAACCACGGCGGGTGCTCGATCTGTGTACCGGCAGCGGGTGCATTCTCGCGTCGGTGCTGCACTATTGCCCGGACGCGTCGGGTGTGGCGGTGGACTGCATGGCGGACGCGCTGGCGGTGGCGGCGGAGAATTTCCGGCTGCTCGGCGTGGCGGAGCGCGTGCAAATCGTGTGCGGCGACGTACGCGAGCGGCTGTTTACGCCAGCGGAAAAGTTTGACGTGATCACCGCGAATCCGCCGTACATCACAGCGGACGAAATGAAAACGCTTGCGCCGGAGCTGTCCGCGGAGCCACGAATCGCGCTGACGGACGGCGGGGACGGTCTGTCCCTGTATCAGGCGATATTGGAGAATTTCTGCGGGAACCTTGCAGACGGCGGCGTGTTTATCGTGGAGCACGGGTACGCGCAGTCGGAGGCGGTATGCGCGATGGCGGCGGAATACGGCATGGCGGCGCGGGTGCTCCGAGATTACGGCGGCAATGTGCGCGGCGCGGAGCTGTCCCGCTGCATGACGAAAAATAAGGACGATGGACTATGAGAAATATAAAAATCACCGACACGACGCTGCGGGACGGCGAACAGACGCCGGGCGTGCGGTTTGGCGTCGGGCAGAAGCTGGACATTGCGCTGCGGCTGGAACGGCTGGGCGTGGACTGCATTGAGGCGGGTTTTCCGGCGTCCTCACCTGGCGACGCGGAGGCGGTGGCGAAAATTGCGTCCGCGGTGCAAAAAAGCACGGTATGCGCGCTTGCACGCTGTGTGCCGGGGGACATTGACGCGGCGGCGGAGTCGCTTCGGACAGCGGCGCATCCGCGGATCCATGTATTTATCGCGACGAGCGACATTCATCTCGCGCACAAGCTGCACTGCACGCGGGACGAGGTGCTGGCGCGGATCCGGGACTGTGTGACCCGCGCGGTATCGCTCTGTCCGGAGGTGCAGTTCTCGCCGGAGGACGCGACGCGCACGGATTCGGAATTTCTGCTGTTGGCGCTGCGTACGGCGGCGGAGGCGGGAGCGCGGATCATCAACATTCCGGACACGGTGGGCTACACGACCCCGGCGGAGTTCGGCGCGCTGATTTCCCGCATCCACAGCGAGATACCGGACAGGCGGATCGGCGTGCACTGCCACAACGATCTGGGCTTGGCGGTGGCGAACAGTCTGGCGGCGATCGAGGCGGGTGCGTCGTCGGTGGAATGCACCGTAAACGGGCTTGGCGAACGGGCGGGCAACGCGGCACTCGAAGAGGTCGTGATGGCGCTGTCGGTGCGGCGGGACGTGCTGGGCGCGGTGACGGGACTGGACACGCGGGAAATCACGGACATTTCGCGGCTGGTGTCGTCGCTCTCGGGTATACCGGTATCCCCGAACAAGGCGATCGTAGGTGCGAACGTATTCACGCACGAGAGCGGCATCCACCAGCACGGCGTGATGCAGGATCGGGCGACGTACGAGATCATGAAGCCGGAGGACATCGGCAGGGCGGGCAGTGTGATCCTGCTCGGCAAGCTCTCCGGCAGGCACGCGTACGCGGATCGGGTACGGCAGATGGGCTATTCCCTTGACGAAGCGGGGATGGACGCGACGTTCACGCGGTTCAAGGAGGTGGCGGACAAGAAATCGACGGTCAGCGACGAGGACATCCGCGCGATTTTGAGCGAGTACTTAGACTCCCTGTCGGGGCGGTACCGTCTGGTGACGTTCCAGATCCAGTCCGGGAACCACATCCGCGCGATGGCGCTGGTGACGCTTGCCGATCACGCGGCAGCCGACGGCGAAAACGAGCGTACGGAAGCGGCGCCAGGTGAAGGTCCCATTGACGCGGCGTTCAACGCGATCCGACGGATTGCGGGTGTGGCGGACATAGCGCTTGTGAGCTACGAGATCCGCGCCGTAACCGAGGGAACCGATGCGCTGGGCGAGGCGATCGTGAAGATCAAGTCGGGCGAATCGGTATTCACGGGCCGCGGCGTTTCCACGGACATCATCAAAGCCTCCATCAAATCCTACCTGAACGCGATCAACAAGCTATTGCTGGGCACCGGCTCTGTATAGTAGGTGCGCTCGTTAGGGTGGAGAGACGGTCGCTTTTGAAAAAGCTCCGCAAAACTTTTATATGGGAATGGTGAAGGGAGGAGTTTGTGCAAATCCGCTTGCTCGCCAGTTTGAGCGATCCGTTCCCTGTGAAGGTCGTTCGCGGTTCTCAGACTGTTGGGGGAGCCATGTTTTCCTTCAGAAGTGCGCACCCAACTACATTCGATATATAGTACAAAGTTTTTTGGAAGGGGGTGCGGGGGAGACTTTTTTTTCAAAAAAGTTTCCCCCGCCTATCCTGCAATATGAAAATAGAAATCCTGGACACGACGCTTCGGGACGGGGCGCAGGGGTGTGGGGTGGATTTTTCGCCGACGGACCGGTTATTGGTCATGCACCGGCTTGACGAGCTCGGCATACCCTATATGGAGATCGGGATGATGACCGGGGAGGAGAGCGCGGCGTGGTTTCGCGCGGTGGCGGCGGAGCAATTCTCCGTGGCGCGTCCGGTGATCTTCTCGCAGACCTGTCGGCCGGGTGAATCGGCAGCGGGAAATCCGCTTTTGCGGCTGGTTGCGCAGTCGCCGATCGCGTGCGTATCGATTTTCGGCAAGAGCTGGAAATATCAGGCAAGCCGGGTGCTCGGTACGACGGCGGAGGAGAATCTGCGGCTGATCCGGGACAGCGTTTCCTACCTGAAGGCGGCGGGGAAGACGGTCTTTTTCGACGCGGAGCACTTTTTCGACGGCTACAGCGACGACGCGGACTACGCCTGCGCGGCGGTAGAGACGGCGTTTGCGGCAGGGGCGGACCGGGTGATCCTCTGCGACACGAACGGCGGTATGCTCCCGGACAGCATCGGCGTGGCGGTAAGCGGCGTGCTTGCGCGTTTGCCGGAGGAATACCGCAGTAGTGTCGGCATCCACTGTCACAACGACATGGGCATGGCGGCGGCGTGCACGGTCGCGGCGGTTCTGTCGGGGGCGCGTCACGTACAGGGGACGATCTCCGGCTTTGGCGAGCGGTGCGGGAACGCGAATCTGGACACCGTGATCCCGGTTTTGGAATGGAAGCTCGGCTTCACCTGCATCGGCGCGGAGCATCTGACGCATCTGACGCCGGTGGTACGCGCCGTAAACGAGGCGGCGAACCGCGCGATGAACGAGAACGAACCGTTTGTCGGCGGCAACGCGTTCACGCACAAGGCAGGGACGCACATCGACGGTGTGGTCAAGGCGCCGCGGGCGTTCGAGCACATGGATCCGGCGGCGGTCGGCAATCGGCGCAGCTTTGTGGTGAGCAGCATGAGCGGACGCGCGGCACTGCTCGACCGGCTGCGGGAATACGTGACCCCGGCGGAGGCGGCGCAGCTTACGAAAAATTCCCCGGAGACGCTGGAGCTGTGGGAGCTTTTGCGCGAGCGGGAGTCGCTGGGGTACGATTACGAGGACGCGGAGGCGTCGCTGTCGCTGCTCATTGCGCAGACCCTGGGCAGGCGGCGGCGGTTCTTTGAGCTGCGCAGCTTCAAGGTCATCGTAGACGAGGACGGCGCGAACGCGTACAACGACCGCTGGCAGACGGACGAGATGAAAGCGACGGCGGCGATCAAGATCGCGGTAGGCGGCAATGAGGAGCTGACGGCAGGCGAGGGCAACGGTCCGGTCAACGCCATGGACGTGGCGCTCCGGCGGGCGCTTGCGCGGTTTTACCCGGAAATCGGGCGGCTGCGGCTGTCGGACTACCGGGTACGCGTGCTGGACGCGGGTGCGACGGCGTCCGTGGTACGGGTACGGATCGAATCGACGGATGGCGTAGGCGTATGGCGGACAGTCGGCGTCTCCCCGGACATCATCACGGCGAGCTGGCAGGCGCTGCGCGATTCGGTGGAATACATGCTGTCCCAGAGCAACAGAAAGGCGGAAACAGAGATATGAAAACGGTATGTGTATTATTTGGCGGCAAGTCCTCGGAGTATGAGGTGTCGCTGTCCTCGGCGCACGCAGTGCTGTCGAACATTGACAAGACGAAATACAATGTGATCCGGCTCGGCATCACGAAGGAGGACGGGCGTTTCTATCGGTACGACGGCGATCCGGAGGCGATCCGGGACGGCTCGTGGTGCGCGGATCGGACAAAGCTGTGCGGTGTGGCGCTGTCCTTATCGGACGGGCGGCTCATCTTCCAGCCGAACGCGGACGGATACGCGCCGGAGGCGGTGGTGCCGGATGTGGTATTCCCGGTTCTGCACGGCAGATTCGGCGAGGACGGCACGGTACAGGGGATGTTCGCGGTGGCGGGGATCCCGGTGGTGAGCTGCGACTGCACGTCAAGCGGCGTATGCATGGACAAGGCGATCACAAAGGCGGTGATCTCCGCGGACACGTCTGTTCCGCAGGTGGAATGCGTCGTGGCGCATCTCGGGGACGACACGGAAGCGCTTCGGGCAAAGTGCGAATCGACCTTCGGCTATCCGATGTTCGTCAAGCCCTGTCGGGCGGGTTCCTCCGTCGGCGTGACCAAGGTAAAGGACGCGGGTGCGTTTGCGGCTGCGCTGGCGTGTGCGTTCCGGGAGGACGACAAGATCCTCATCGAGCGTGCGGTACGCGGACGGGAGATCGAGGTCGCGGTGCTGGAGGAGCACGGGGAATATACGGTGGCGATCCCGGCGGAGATCGACCTGGGTGGCAGCGAGTTTTACGATTACGACACGAAATACGTGAGCGACTGCTCGTCGTATTATCTCCCGGCGCGGCTGACCGAGACCGAAACGGCACAGGTGCGGCGCATGGCGCTGGAGGTATTCCGTGCGCTGGGCTGCAAAATCTTCGCACGTGTGGATTTCTTTATCGAGGACGGTCATTTCATCTTCAACGAGATCAACACGATCCCCGGCTTTACCCCGATCTCGATGTACCCGAAGATGATGATCCACTACGGCATCCCCTACGCCGCGCTGATCGATCGAATGATTGCCGCTGCTCTGTAAGAGGGGGGAACGGGGTACGAGGAGAACGGTCGCTTTTGAAAATGGAAGAATGCGGTAGCATTCTTCAGGAGAAATCAAAGATTTCTCCCAGCTCCGCAAAACTTTTATGGAAAAAGGTCAAGGTGGAGTTTGTGCAATTCGATTTTTCTATAGTCTGGCAGGATTTCCGGTACAGGCGGCACTTTTTCCATCGGTACCCTCTTTCCCAGGCATATATAAAGAATATTTTTTAAGGAGACTGCATCATGCTTCCTATGGAATTAAAAAACGCGAAATTCATCTGGCTTCCGTCCCTTGTGAACGAGGTCAACACGTATGTGATGACGCGCGAGGTGGTCGCGAAAGCCGCCGGCAAGCGGTACATATTCGCGGTGACGGCGGATTCGGACTACGCGCTCTTTGTCGGCGATCGGCTGGTGACGGGCAGACAGTACGCAGACTATCCGTTCTACAAGGTATACGACCGGGTGGACATCACGGACGCGCTGACGGAGGGCGAAAACACGCTGACCATTGTCGGCTTCTGCGCGAATGAGGACAGCTCTACGTACAAGAAATCGGTGCCGGGAATCGCCTATGCGCTATGGGAGGACGGCTGTGAGCGGTTCCACACGAGCGAGGCGACGAAAATGGCGCAGCATCCGTGCTACAGGAGCGGCAGAGTGGACAAGGTGACGGGGCAGCTGGGCTTTTCGTTCGAGTACGACGGCAGGAATCCGGAACCGGTGTGGGAAACGCCTGTGGTGACGCATGTGTTCGACACGCTGTATCCGCGTCCGGTGGAGAAGCTGATCTGGGGACCGGCGACGTCCGGAAAAATCGTGGCGCACGGCTCGTTCCGGGAAGCGTCCGGCTATCGGAACATGGGCGAGCGGGTGCAGTTCGCATCCCTGTCGATGAAGGAGCGCCGGTATTTTGACGTGCCGATGGGAGAGAACAAGGCGGCGGCTTCCACGTATCCGTACCGTCCGGCGTCCGCAGCGGATATTTCTCTGGTGCGCGCGGATGGTGAGGACGGTGTATGGTGCGTCGTGGACATCGGGCGGGAGGAATCCGGTATGTTCACGCTGGACATCGATCTGCCGTGCGAGGCGGAGGTGATGGTCGGCTGGGGCGAGCATCTCGACGACATGCGGGTACGCGCGGAGGTCGGCACGCGGAATTTCGCCTGCCACATCACGCTGCCGGCGGGACACACGAGATTTGTGCATCCGTTTTTGCGCATGGGCTGCCGGTATCTGGAGCTCCACGTTTACGCCGAGAGCGCGGTACTGCATCACGCGGGCATCATCCCGACCGATTACCCGGTAACGGATCACGTGACGTTCCACTGCGCGGACACGATGCACAACCGGATCTATGAGACCTGTCTGCGGACGTTATTGCTCTGCATGCACGAGCATTACGAGGACTGCCCGTGGCGGGAGCAGGCGCTCTATTCGATGGATTCCCGCAACCAGATGCTCTGCGGCTACTACACATTCCGGGAAAAGCGGTTCGCAAAGGCGTCTCTGCGGCTGCTCGGCTTATCGATCCGGGACGACGACACGCTGGAGCTGTGCGCCCCGGCGAAGGTGACGATCACGATCCCGAGCTTCTGCGCGGTATACGCGGTGCAGCTGTGGGAGTACGTGCTGTACACGGGCGACGTTGCGTTCGGGCGGGAGATGCTGCCGGTGGTCGAGCGGCTCTGCGGCAAGTTTGTGACGCGCACGGCGGAGAACGGACTGCTGCCGCTGTTCCCGGAGAAGGAATACTGGAATTTCTACGAATGGCAGCCGGGGCTCGCCGGTTCCATCGGCACCGTGGACACGGACATCACGTACGATCTGCCGCTGTGCGGATTTGTGACGATGGCGTACGACAGTCTTGCGAAGCTGTATCGCGCGCTTGGCGACGAGGGCAAAGGCGGCGAATGGGCTGCCCGTGCGCAGGCAATGAAAAAGGCGGCACACGCTGCCTTCTACGACGCGGACGCGCACCGGTACTACTCCTTCATTCGGGTGGATACGGACGAGCGGTTCCATCTGTCGCAGCTGTCGAACGCGCTGGCGATCTACAGCGGCATCTGCCCGGAAGCCTTGGTGGATGAGGCACTGGAGGCGCTGGCGTTCGATCGCGAGATGATCCCGGTGACGTTCTCGCACAGCATTTTCCGCTACGAATCGCTCCTGCGCCGGCCGGAGAAGTACGCGCGGTTCGTATTCCGTGAGATCGCGGAGCAGTGGGGCGAGATGGTCCATCAAAACGCGACGACGTTCTGGGAAACCTCACTCGGCAAGACGGATTTCGGCCACGCGGGCAGTCTCTGTCACGGCTGGGCGGCGATCCCTGCCTACCTCTACTTCCGCTACCTCATCGGCATTGTCCCGGACGCGCCCGGCCACATGGCACAGCCCCATCCGCTGTCCGAAAAGCTGACCGGCATCTACGAGGTGGAGACCAGCTATTGATCCGTGGACGGGAAAACGGGGGAGAGACGGCCGCTTTGGGGAACGAACCGTTCGGCGGGGCGTCTTTGGGCGGCGTGTAGTGCCTGCCTCCATGCTTTCCGTCCTGTTTTCCCCACTTCAGCCAAACCAAACATCCAACATGAGGAGAGCTACATATGCCTGTTATCATGAAAAACATTCCGTCCGTGGAGAAATGCTTCTGGGACGAGGACATTGCCGCGAAGCCGGAGTGCGATCGGCTCACGGCGCTGCGCGGCGAGGAAGTCCACTACATGATCGCGTACACGATGACGGAAGCGGGAGAGGAATGCGGCTATACGCTGTCCACCTCCTGCGCGCTGCCGTATACGGTGGAGACCGTGGAGCAGGTTCCGGTGTACAGGCCATGCGACCCGAAGCGGTACGACGACGCGTATCTGCGGACCACCCCCGGTCTGTACCCCGATCTTCTGGTGCCGACGGCGGACGGGAATCGGGTATTTGCGACCGCCGCACTTCTTTCCGCCCTGTATGTGACGGTGCGGATTCCGGAGAACATCCCTGCCGGCGCATATACGGTGACGGTGCGGTTCATGCAGGAGGATGGGATCGCGGCTGAAACGGTGATGCCCATCACGGTATTGGCGGCGACCCTGCCGAAGCAGACGATCCAGGTGACGGAATGGTTCTACTGCGATTGTCTGGCGACGTACTACCGCGTGCCGGTATGGTCGGAGGAACACTGGCGGATCATCGAGAGCTATCTGCAAACGGCGGCGGACAATGGGATAAATACGATCCTGACCCCGATATTCACGCCGCCGCTCAATGCGTTTGTGGGGGTCAACGGTCCGACGGTGCAGCTCATTGACGTGGAAAAGACCGCGGACGGCTGGCGTTTCGGTTATGCACGGTTTGACCGTTGGGTCGAGATCTGCCGGAGGTTCGGGGTGGAATATTTCGAGATCGCGCATCTCTTTACGCAGTGGGGAGCCGAACACGCGCCGAAGATCGTGGCAACGGTGGACGGCGTGGAAAAGCAGGTATTCGGTTGGGAGACGGATTCTCTCAGTGACGAATACATCACGTTCCTGCGCGCGTTTCTCACCTCGTTTACGGAAAGACTCCGTGCGCTCGGCATTGCGGAGCGGTGCTGGTTCCACATTTCCGACGAGCCGAACTTCCGGCATATGGAGCGGTATCGTGCGGTGAAGACGGCGATTGCCGATATTCTGGAAGGCTTCCCGATCATGGACGCGCTGTCGGATTTCGAGTTTTACAAAACCGGCACGGTGACCAATCCGATCCCGGCGTCGGATCACATCGAGCCGTTCCTGGAGGCAGGTGTGCCGGGACTGTGGACGTACTATTGCTGCGGGCAGAGCGTGGATGTGTCGAATCGGTATATCGCCATGCCGTCGAGCCGGACGCGCGTGATCGGTATGCAGCTGTGGAAATACAATATCGCGGGCTTTTTGCAGTGGGGCTACAACTTCTGGTACGAGATTTTCTCGCTGCGCCAGATCAATCCGTATCTTGTGACCGACGGCGGCATGTACGTGCAGGCAGGCGACTGCTACGCGGTCTATCCGGGAGAGGACGGCACACCGCGGACAAGTCTGCACATGAAGGCGTTCACGGAAGCCCTGACCGATCTGCGCGCCATGCAGCTGGCGGAATCCCTTGTCGGCAGAGAAGCGGTACTTGCCGCCATGGAGGAAGGACTCACCGAGCCTGTGACCTTCGCGAAGTACCCGCGTGATCCGGCATACGTGACGACGGTGCGCGAGCGGGTCAACGCGCTCATTGCGTCCGCGCTGTAAAGGAAACGCCGATTTCATGTGGATTCTGCGCGCGAAATCCATACATTCGAGCAGCGCAGAAGCCTGATGGACGCAGAGCGCATCCTGAAGAGAATAGGGAATCCCGGCAGGTGTCATTCCGACGCGTACCGGGATTTTTCTCTTTTTTGCGTTTCGGCATTGACAAAACGGCTGCACGAATGTATAATAATACGCAGTCCGTAAAGGGCAAACGCAAAAAAGGAAGAACCACAATGAAAAAAACAATCACTACACTTCTGCTGACGGCGATGCTGCTGTCCACGATGGCGTCCTGCGGCGGCGACAAGCCTGTTGAGACGGAGACAAGCGCGGCAGGGAACGATACGGAAACGACGGCGGGATCCACGGAAACGGAGACTGCCGGGGAGACGGAATTGCAGCCGGACATTCCCGCGCTCGATTTTGACGGCGCGACCTTCACATTCCTGACCTCCGGCGATCAGGATGAAAACGGCTCGGACTGGGTGACCTACGACGTATGGGTGGAATCCACAAACGGCGAAGCGATCAACGACGCGGTGTACACACGCAACGCGTTTCTGGAAGACACGTACAAATGCAAGCTCGCGGAGCAGAAATCGTCCGGCAAGACGCTGGATGAGGAAAGGCTGGCGGTCACATCGGACAGCGGCGAATTTGACGCGGCGTTTACAAACATTTCCGCGAACGTACAGCTGGCGCAGGAGGGACTTCTGCTGGATCTCACCTCGGTGCCGTACATCGATCTGAAAAAGCCCTGGTGGGATCAGCGCGCGGTAGAGGATCTGTCCATCGGCAAGGCGATGTATTTCGGAACCGGGGACATCACCGTGATCGACAACGACGCGACATGGGTTCTGATGTTCAACAAGGCGATGCACGAAAACCTGTCGCTCGACAACATCTACAGTCTGGTGCGCGAGGGCAAATGGACGAACGACGCGATGCTCAAAATGTGTGAAGCGGCTGCCGCGGACGTAAACGGCGACGGCACACGGACATGGCAGAGCGATAACTTCGGTCTGGCGACGACGGGCATGACGATTCTGGGGCTGTTCTATTCGACGGGCGAAAAGCTGACGGCGCGGGACAGCGACGGTTATCCGATCCTGACGCCGGACACAGGTCGTATGGCGGACGCGATTGTCTCCTCCGCGCGGATCCTTTCAAACGCGAATCTGTCCGTAGTGGCGGGTATTGCGCCCGAGGCGGATGTTTATGCAATGGAAACCATGTTTGAGGAGGGACGTGCGCTCTTCTACGGCGAGGTCATGCAGTGCATCACCCGTATGCGGGGAAGCGACACGGATTTCGGTCTGATTCCGTGGCCGAAGCTCGACGAGGCGCAGTCCGGCTACTACAATCTCGTACACGCGACGGCGGCAAAGGCAGTCAACATCCCGGCGACCCAGAGAAACCCGGAGATGGCAGGCGCGCTCCTTGAGGCAATGGCGGCAAAATCCATGTACACGCTGACCCCGGCATACTTTGACGTATCGATGACGTACAAGTATATGCGCGACGAGGAATCGGCGGAAATGCTCTCGATCATTCTTGGTTCCCGCTGCTTTGACCTCGGCTACATCTACAACTGGGGCGATATGTGCTGGAACGTAGCGGAGCCGATCGCTACCGGCGATACAGGCACGTTCGCGTCTACATGGGAAACCTTCAAGGGACCGTTTGAAGCGGCTCTGAACACCACCATCGCGACATATAAGGAACTCGAAAACCGATAAACAGAAAAAATCCCCCGGCGGGTATCCGAAAAACGGACGCTTGCCGGGGGATTTTCAGCCTGCGCTGCCTTTACGACTGCGCGATGCCGGTGATGCGTTTGACGTATTTGTCCAAGCCGTTCTATCACGAAAACCGCCCCGTTCGGACGCATGGTGGGTGCGTCCTGGCGGGGCGGTCGGTCTGTTCGCGTCAATCCTTGTACGGCGCGCCGACGGTCTCCAGCTTTTCGGTCAGTGCGGCGACCTTTTTGGCGTAGGCGGGTTCGTATTTGGACATAAGGGAGGCGTAGGTGCTCTTTTTCATCGCGCTGTTGTAGGCTTTGATGGGATCGAAGAGGTTGAGGGCGTAGTTCATATCATACACGCGTTTTTCGCACAGTTCGCGGAAGAGCGCGGCGCTTTCCTCATCGCGTGCGCCCTTGCCGATGATGGCCTTGTTGATATACGGATCCATGACGTTGTCGTAGGTATCGGCGATCATCGCTTCCATGATGGTGCCGAGCCGGGTGGTGTCCTCCACATCGGCGGGAATGAGGATGGCGAAGGGATTCTGGACATAAACATGTTCGATGTCCCCCTCGTTGAGGGAGGGATAGCAGACGAGGGTGTAGTCGTCCTCCTTGTCGCGGAGATTGCGGAAGTCACCGAGCAGACGGCTGTAGAAGAGGGAGCGGCCCTCTTTAAAGAGATCGCGCGTGGTGTCGTTCCAGCCAATGAAGGAGAGCGTTTTGTCGTTGATGATCTTCTGGAGCCATTCGCCGACCGCCATCACGCTCTCGTCCGTGAGATTCATCACATAGCCGCCGTTATCGGGATCCTCCCGGATGAGCGAAACGCCGGAGGAGTATAAGCTCGGGAGATATTCGAATTCGCGGCCGGACCAGCCGAAAATATCCTCGCTGCTTGCGGTCATTTTGCCGTCGCCGTCCACGTCGCGCGCGACCTGCGTGATCATGCCGTACATGGCCTCAAGCGTCCACTTTTTGGCGTAATACAGCTCCATGGGCGTTTCGGTGATCCCCGCGTTGTCGAGCAGGAAGCCGTTGCAGAAGAGCATCGCCATGCTTTCGTAGAAGTCGAAGCCGAGCGTGCAGTAGCCGTACCACAAAAGGCCGTCTATCATGAGGGTCTCCTGCGCGCCCTTATCCCAATACGGCTGCGACAGATCGAACACGGGCATGGTATTGATGGGATGGATATAGCCGCTGGAGATGAGGCTCATGCAGTCGTAGTGGAGGACCTGCCCGAAGGCTACGTCCTGTGTGCCGGCGGTCACGGAATTTTTGATGAGATCGGGCGCGCCGTCGCAGTTTTCCGTGATCTTGACGTTGAATTTGTCCATGATGCGGCTGTTTCTCTCATAGATGGAGTCGTTGAAGGCGTCGCCCGTCAGCTCCTCCACGGTGAACATACTGAAATACTCCGAGCTCGGCGGATCGTTCGCGAGGTTGACTGTCCAGCCGTTGTAATCGACGGCCTCAATCCGATCGGCGTAGCGGAACTCTGTTTCCGCCGTTTCCTCGACAGCGCTCTCGGTCTCGCCGCCCACGGTATCCGCCGTTTGGGGATCCTTGCCGCCGGAATCGGAGCAGGAGGGGCAGGAGCCGGATACGATCAGGAGCGCAAGGAGACAGAGAAAGCTTTTTTGCATGTGTTTCATAGAAAATACCTCAAAAAAATGGTTCGGATGAAAAATATGTGCGATACGGATGGGACGGCAAAAGGATCCGCGGAAAGACGTCACCCCGGTTTGGCTCCGCTGTCGGAACGCGCCGGGGTGCAGTTGCTGTCTATGCCACTGGAATATTCTGTTTTTTCGTTTTACCGGTTTTTCAACTCTTCATACGCCGTCATCGTCTTGTCGAGCGCGGTGTCGAACTTGGTGGATGATTTTTCCCATGTGGACGCGAAGTTTTCCGCCTTGCCGTTTGTGATGATGCTGTGGATGCCGCTGGACAGACCGCCCCACGCGTAGATGAGACCGAGGTCGAAGCAGCGGGATTCGAGGATGATGTCGAGCATTTCCGCGGATTCGTTGTCGCGCATATACTTATAGGTCAGCGCCACATTGTAGTAGGCAGGGGTCAGGGTATACATGGACTTTGCCGCCATAGCCTCTGTGATCGCGCCTGCCAGCTCCATATTGTTCTGGCTTGCGGGGATAACGATGCCCTTGCCGGCGGTGGTGTGGATCAGCGTGCAGAAATCCTTCTGTCCCTCGTCGAATTTCGGCCACGGGATCAGACCGAACGCGGTCTCGCTGTCACGCATACGGGTGATGCACTGCATGACCTCGCCGAAGAAGAGAGAACGGCCTTCCTCAAAGACGAAGCGCAGGTTGTTCGAGTCGGAGATACCCTGCTTGCCGGTGATAACGGTTCTTTCCTTGTCCGCCATGATCTTTGACGCGGCTTCCGCCACGCGGGACATACGCTCATGGTCGCTTACGAGAACGGGCTTATCCTCAGCGTCGCGGGCGGTGAACTGCTCGCCGGAGGCATACAGAAGGCCGTAGCTGGAGTAGTCGCTCGTCGCGAAGCCGAAGGTGTCGTCCGGACCGTACATCTTGCCGTCGCCGTTTGTATCCACAGCCGCCGTCTGGATCATGCCGTAGAAGGCATCGTAATACCACTTGTTCTCGCGCACCAGATCGTAGAGATCGTCTAAACCGTGGTCCTTGTGCATTTCCTTGTTGAACATCAGGACCCACGTCGCGTCGTTGTCGATCACGGTGATGTCGCCGGTCGCGAAATAGAGACTGCCGAGCAGGGACAGGTCCTTCACCGCTTTCTGGTCCCACCAGGGCTTGGCGAGATCGATGTACGGCAGGGTGTACAGGCTCAAAAGGTTGCCGTCCTGCGCGAGGTTGCAGCCGGCGGTGATATTTGTGAACACGAGATCGTATTCGCCGCTGCCGGACTGCACGTCCTTTTTCGTCTGCGATTGCGTCGTGCCGGACGATTTGATCTCGGCGAGATTGATGTTGTAGGTTTCCATCAGGTACGCGTTCCGGTTGTATACTGCGTCGTTGATGGCGTCGCCGGTCAGGGATTCGACCCAGACGTCATAGGTGACCCAGTCCACGCCGTTGTCGTCCGATTCGCCGGAGGTCAGGCAGGTGAAGGTCTCGCCGCCGAAATCGAGCTTCGGAATGTCGGGCTGCAGCTCGGTTTCCTCTTCGGTTTCGGTTTCGACGGATTCGGTCTCGGTATCCGCGGTCGGGTTCTGTGTGGATTCCGTGGGTGTTTTTTCGCCGCAGGACGCGATCGTGCCGGTCAGCATCGCGAGCAGCAGGATCGCGGTAATGGTGCGTTTCATAGGACTACCTCGTATCTATGGAATTTATTAGCGGAGTTATGTAATCCTATTATACACAACAATGCGTCCGTTGTCAATGCGTTTGGCAAAATTTGCACGAAGAAAAATGTGAATTTCCAAACAAACAACGGCAGAATGACAAAAATAACTATCGGGGCGGCGGAAAATGACGGAATTTCGGATAAAACAGAGAGCAAATTACGCAAAATCGTCGGAGAAGGTCGTTGACAAAATCACCGAAAGCTACTATAATATAGGTAAGATACTGCGCGAAACGATGGAAAAGCGCATGGAAGATAAACTGTAGCTACAAATGTAGCTATCTGTGACGTATAGCGAAAGGAATACTGCACAATGAAAAAGCTGCTTACATGGATCCTGCTTGCCGCCATGCTGACCGGAAGCCTTGCCGCCTGTGGGGAGAAAAGCACAACGAACGAAGGAACGGACACGACTGCCGATACCGCGCCGGCTGCGGAGACGGAAACCGCGCGGGAAACGACGGAGCTGGAGGGACGCCAGGCGGTATCGGACGATCTGCCGGAGAACGACTTCGGCGGCAGGGACTTTATCGTCATCACCTGCGACAACGCCGACATTCAGAAGTATATCGCGGTGGAGGAGCTCAACGGCGAGGGCGTGAACGACGCGGTGTACAGCCGGAATCTGACTGTCGCCGACCGGTTCAACGCGAACGTGGTGTGCAATTTCGTGCAGACCTACGATTCCTGCGGTCCGATGGTGGAAAAGGCGATCACGGCGGGCGACGAGGATTCCTTCCATCTCATTCAGTACCACGTGGTGTCCAACAGCGGCAACGCGATGAAGGGACTGTACCTGAACTGGTACGACGTGCCGCACGTGAATTTCGACAAGCCGTGGTGGTCCGACTCCAATGAGGACGATCTGACGGTCAACAACCGCTGCTATCTCGCTATGGGAGACTTTGCCCTGACTGCGGTGGCGTCGACGTACTGCGTGTTCTACGATAAGGACAGACTGAAGGACTATCCGGACATCGAGGATCTCTACACGGTGGCGAGCGAGGGCAGATGGACACTGGATTATCAGCGCAAGATCGCCGAGGCAGCGTATGTCGACACAAATGGCGACGGTACCGTGGATGACGACGACTACTACGGCTTTTACACCGACGCGCAGTCCAACGTGAACACGTATCTGTGGTCGTGCGACAATCAGATCTTCACGAAGAACGCGGACGGAGAGCTGGAATTTACCTATTATAACGAGCACCTGCTGGACGTATACGAAAAGTGCTACGCGCTGCTCAACGAAACGGTCGGCGCGGGCTACAAGGCGGATCACGACAGCGGTATCGACAAGTTCGCGCAGTACGGCACGCTGACGGCAAACGGACAGATCCGCCACGCCGTCACGAAGCTCGCGGAGTACGACAACGAGTACGGCATCATCCCGTATCCGAAGTACGACGAGGCGCAGAAGGAATACAAGACCATGGTCGACGGCGGTCATGAAGCGATGGCGATCGGCAAGCAGATGACGGATCTCGATTTCATCGGCACCATGGTGGAGGTGCTGTGCGCGGAATCGTACAAGCAGGTGCTGCCCGCGTACTATGACGTATGCCTGAAGCAGCGCTACGCTTCTTCCCCCGAGGATGCGGAAATGATCGATCTGTGCGTAGCGTCCCGTGTGTTCGATTTCGGCTATGTGTACGACAACTGGAAGGGCGTGTCGTTCCTGTTCCAGGAGCTGCTCGGTTCGAAACAGCATCAGGACATCACCTCCGCATACCAGAAAAAGGAAAAAGCAGCCACCAGGCATTACAACGACGTTCTCGCTCTGTTCTACACGGAGGAGTGAGGCGGTAAGAATGTACCAAAAAGCTCCCATACATGCGAAAAAGACAGTCCCATCCCGCGGACTGCCTTTTTTCTTTTCCCTCCTCTCTTGCACAATTGCGAAAAACGTGCTATACTGTAGGAAAGCATTTTTCGGTGCGGTAGCCTGCCGTACCTTTACCGGAGGAACTCATTATGGAAGAAATCAAAACCCTGTCCCTGGGCGCTGCGAGACGGGACATCACACCCGCGGTCGGCACGCTGCTCTACGGCTACAATCCGCATCAGGTCAGCACGTCCGTCCACGACCCGATCCACGTGACCGCCATGGCGCTCGCGAACGGTACGGAAACGGCGCTCATGCTGTCGGTGGAGGTCGGCGACATGCAGACGGAATACACCACCTCGCTCAGAGAATCCGCGTCTCAGGCGACAGGCGTACCGGTGGAGAACATCCTCATCTCCGCGACCCATACCCACTCCGCGCCGAACGTGGCGGGGATGGAGGGCTGGGGCGGCATCGATGAACCCTACGCGGAAAATATCCTCCGTCCCCGGTTGGTTGAGGCGGTCGTCGAAGCGGTTGCAAGGCTGGAGCCGGTCACGATCGGCTACGGTACGACAAAATCCTACGTCGGCATCAACCGCAGACAGCAGCTGCGCGACGGCACGGTCGATCTCGGACAGAACCCGCACGGCTGCATGGATCCGGAGATGACGGTGATTTCGTTCCGCAGCGTGCAGAGCGGCAAAAATGTGTTCACCCTCGTGCATTACGGCTGTCACGGCACCTCCGCCGGCTGCAACCATGAGATCAGCCGCGACTGGTCCGGTATTATGATCGATCGGCTCGAGGCGGAGACCGGCGTGCTCACCGCGTTCTGGAACGGCGCGATCGGCGACATCGGTCCCAGACTCACTAACGGCAAGACGGTCGGCGATATCCACTATACCGAGGAGCTGGGCGGCGTGGCTGCCATGGACGCCCTGCGCGCGTATGGGAACATCGGCGGCTATCATCCCTCTCCTCTGACCCTCTTCCACGGCGAGCTGCACCTGCCCTATCGCGCACTGCCTACGCTCGACGAGGTCGAGGAAAAGCTGGCGGCGTACGCGGAACCGGAGAAGTTAATCAACATCGAACGGCTGACCTACCACCACTGGCGCGAGGTTGCCGAGGCGCTGCGCGATCCGAACGCCAAGCATCCGACCGAGCGCGTCGTGCCCCAGACCATTGTGTCCATCGGAGACGCGGTGTTCATCCCGTTCACCTGCGAGGTGTTCTCGGAGATCACCCTCCGTCTGCGCGAATACAGTCCGTATCCGCATACCCTCACCCTGTCGAACACCAACGGCTATACGGCATATCTCCCAAGCGAGGATCAGATCTGCCGCGGTGGCTACGAGGTCATGTGCTTCCGCTACGGCAGCGTCTATACCCTGACCGACAACGCCGACCAGTATTACATCGACGAGAATCTCCGGATTCTGGGCGTTTGAGGCTATTTACAGGGATTATGCGGGGGAAAACTTTTTTGAAAAAAGTCTTCCCCATCACACTTGTGTGATGGGCGCGCCCCCTTTCAAAAAACTTTGTAAAAAGGGGAATGACAGGCGGTTCTGTGAAACCAGGGCAAATAAAAACTGTTTCATTCAAAGTAGTCATAAAACTACCCATTAGTCCGTCTAATAAGCGATACAAGAAACGAGTGCTCGCACTATCTACCCCGTAGAGTGCGGATGACGGAGTTTAGCAAGCTAAACTCGGTCAGCCGCTCGCGAACGATCTCCGTCGGGTCACTGACTAAAGTCAGTGGGGACGGAGCAAAATTGGTGAGCAGTCGGATTTGCACAGACTATATCCAAATCCATACCCTCATAAAAGTTTTGCGGGAGCTGGGAGAAATCTCTGATTTCTTCCATTTTCACAAAAGCGACCGTTCCCCTTACTTTAGATACAATCCATCTTACAATCAGGAGGCAATCATGTATAGAATCGGCAAAGAAGAAATCGAAGCGGTGGCGAGAGCGATCGACAGCCACGACTTTTTCAAGGTAAACGGCGCAGGGCGAGAGGTGTACCATTTCGAGGAGGAATGGAAGGCGTATACGGGCGCGGCATATACGCTGCTCATGACGTCCGGATACGGCGCGCTGACTGCCGCACTGACCGCTATGGGCATCGGTCCGGGCGACGAGGTCATCGTGCCGGGATATACGTACATCGCGACGGCGCTGGCGGTGCTGGAAGCGGGCGCGATCCCGGTGATCTGCGAGTGCGACGCTGCCATGACCATCGACGTGGCGGACGCGGAACGGAAGATTTCGGCGCACACCAGGGCGATCATTCCGGTGCATATCCAGGGCTTTCCCTGCGATATGGACGGCGTTATGGCGCTGGCGAAGAAGCATAACCTGTACGTTCTCGAGGACGCGTGCCAGGCGGACGGCGGTTCGTACCACGGCAGGGCGCTCGGCACCATCGGGCACGCGGGCGCGTACAGCTTCAACTATTTCAAGGTCATCACCTCCGGCGAGGGCGGCGCGCTGGCAACGAACGACCGGAAAATCTACGAGCGCGCGCTGATCTACCACGATTCGTCTGCGGTGGCGTTCTTCGGCGACCAGCTCTCCGACGTATCGGAACCCCTCTTCGGCGGCACGGAATTTCGTATCTCCGACATCACAGGCGCGATTTTGCGCGAACAGCTCAAGAAGCTGCCGGGGATCCTTGCCGATCTGCGCCGGGTGAAGGCGGAGGTGCGCGCGAAAATGGGCGACAAGCTCACCGAGGCGCCGTCCCACGACGCGGCAGGCGATCTCGGCACCACGCTGGCGCTCCGTTTCGAAACGGCACAGGACGCGCGGGCATTCGCGGCGCACATGGCGGAAAGCGGCTATGGTGTGACGATTCCGATCGACACGGGCAAGCACGTCTACACGAACTGGACGCAGGTCATGGAAAAGCGCGGCGCGCTCCATCCGGCGATGGATCCGTACAAAATGGAGGCAAACCGCGGTCTGAACGCCAACTACACGACCGATATGTGTCCGCACACCCTCGACTACCTCGCCCGCACGGCATATCTCATGGTCAACCCCGACTGGAACGCGCAGGTCGTCGATGCAATCGCGTCCGCAATGCGCAGCTTCTGAAACGGAACCGCAGACGGGAGAACGGCAGACGTGTCACTCGATTGACGGTCTCTGTTTGACGCGTCAAACGGTTGACGGGTCATCCGGCTGACGGGTCATCCGGCGTTTCTCCCGCTTTTTGCGGTGATATGCCGCGACCCATATCGTATTTTTATTCACATATCTCGGAAAGGCAGAACATATGCAGACTGGATTTGACGATACGCGCTGTGACGTGGTGGTGGCGGGCGCGGGACACGCGGGAGTGGAGGCGGCGCTTGCCTGTGCACGGTGCGGGCTTTCGACCCTGCTTGTTACGCTGTCCCTCGACGCTGTGGCAAACATGCCGTGCAATCCGTCGATCGGCGGGACAGGCAAGGGCCATCTGGTATACGAGATCGACGCGCTGGGCGGGGAAATGGGCTATGCCGCCGACCGTGTGACGATGCAGAGCCGAACGCTCAACACCTCCAAGGGCGCGGCGGTGCGCTCCAAACGGATCCAGGCGGACAGGCGGCTCTATTCCCGGATCATGAAGGAAACGCTGGAAAAGGAGCCGATGCTCCGTATGCTGCAGGGCGAGGTCAAGGCGGTGACCACAGAAATGGATCCGGACGGCAAGCCGCGGGTCACCGGGGTGGAGGCAGCGCCTTTCGGACACATCGCCTGCCGTGCCGTGATCCTCTCGACCGGGACCTATCTCGGCGGCACCACCCATGTGGGCGACGTATCGAGACGCAGCGGACCGGACAATTCTCTGCCCGCGGAGGGATTGACGGAGGATCTCGTCGCCCGTGGGATCCATATGCTCCGGTTCAAGACGGGCACGCCGCCGCGGATCCACCGGCGCAGCATTGATTTTTCCGTATTGGAGGTGCAGGAGGGGGAAGCGGAGATCACGCCGTTTTCCAGCCGCACCGATCCGGACGCGTTCCGGGACTTTCGCCAGATCCCGTGCCACATCGTCTACACGAACGCCGAAACGCACCGGATCATCCGCGAGAACATCCACCGTTCGCCGCTGTATTCCGGCAAGATCCACGGGATCGGTCCACGCTACTGTCCGTCCATCGAGGACAAGGTAATGCGGTTCGCGGACAAGGAGCGGCATCAGCTCTTCGTCGAACCGATGGGATGGGACACGGACGAGATGTATCTGCAGGGCTTTTCGTCCTCTCTGCCGGCGGAGGTGCAATTGCAGATGCTCCACACGCTGCCGGGCTTCGAGCATGCACAAGTCATGCGTCCGGCGTACGCCATCGAGTACGACTGCATCGACCCGCTGGAGCTGTATCCGACGCTGGAGGTCAAGCGGGTGCGCGGACTCTACGGCGCGGGACAGTTCAACGGCACGTCCGGCTATGAGGAGGCGGCGGCGCAGGGACTCCTTGCCGGGATGAACGCGTCCTTGCAGCTGCGCGGTATGGAGCAGATCATCCTCCCGCGCCATTCGAGCTATCTCGGCACCCTGGTCGACGATCTGGTGACAAAGGGTACGAACGAGCCGTACCGGATCATGACCGGGCGGAGCGAATACCGGATCCTTCTGCGGCAGGACAACGCGGAACAGCGGCTCATCGAATACGGCTATCGCTGCGGACTGGTGTCCGAGGAGCGGTATCAGGCGTCGCTTGCCCGGACGGCGGCGGTATACGCGGAGATTGAGCGGCTGGAGCACGTGAACGTCGGACCGACTTCCGGTATCAACGCGGTTCTGGAAGCGCGCGGCACCACGCCGATCGACAACGGAGCCAGCCTTGCCGAGATCATCCGCCGTCCGCAGATGGATTACGACTGCACAGCCCCCTTTGACCCGGAGCGACCGCCCATGACGCGTCTGCAGCGGGAGCGGGTCTGGACGGAGATCAAGTACGCGGGGTACGCACGTCGGCAGCTGGAGGAGGCGAACCGGCAGAGAAAGGCGGAAAATACGCTTTTGCCTGCCGATATCGACTACAGCCAGATTCGCGGACTGCGGATCGAGGCGGCGCAAAAGCTCGCCAAGGTCCGTCCGGCAAGCATCGGGCAGGCAAGCCGCATTTCCGGTGTGAACCCGGCGGACATCACGGTGCTGATGATCTGGCTGCAGCTCCACGGCGGAGGAAACCGTGACGAACGGAAAAACACAGACGGCGCGGACACGGAGGGGGAGCAGGCATGACGGACAATTTGCAAAATCTCACCTACGCGGAATTTCTCGCCCTGTACGCGCCGCTTGCCGCCGGTCTGACCGATCCGGTGTTCCACGAGGACGCGGTGACGGAACGATTGTGGCAGATTGCCGTGCGGCTGGGGGAAAACGCGAAAAAGTTCAATCTGACCGCGATCACGGAGCCGTACGCCGTGGTGGAAAAGCACATCGTGGATTCACTCCTGCCGCTTGCCATCCTGCAGAACCGCGGAATCCTCGACGAGCGGATGCACTATACCGGCAAATCCGTGACGTTATGCGACATCGGCGCGGGCGCGGGATTTCCGTCTCTCCCCATGGCGGCGGTGCTGGCGCAGTCGGGCGGCCGCGTGCTTGCCATCGACGCCACAGCGAAAAAGGTGCGCTACATCGCGGAAACCGCCGCGGTGCTGGGACTGTCCGGGATGACGGCGCAGGCGGGTCGTGCGGAGGAACTGGCGAGAGGGGGACTGCGCGAACGGTTCTCCGTCGTCACGGCAAGGGCAGTGGCGGAATTGCGGATCCTCATGGAGCTGTGCGCGGCGTATGTGAAGGTCGGCGGGATCTTTGTCGCGATGAAGGCGCACGCCGACGAGGAATACGAGAACGCGAAAAACGCCGCCCGTCCGCTCGGCTTTGACGCGGGAGAGACGGTCCCCTACGCCCTGCCGAACGGAGACGCGCGCACGCTTGTGGTATATAGAAAGATAAAAAGCACGGAGATCCCGTATCCGCGGCCGTACGCGAAGATACTGCAGAAGCCGCTGTGAAAGAAATGGAGGGAGGATGGATTGCGAAAACAGATCGGGAAACTGCTCGCCTGTCTGCTGACCCTTTCTCTCACTTCCTGTGGCAGGCGGGTGGCGATATGCGATATTGCATCCGACGCACGCGCCGCACACCATATCGATCCGTCATGGCAGATGGTTTCGGATGAAAGCGCAGACGCTTGCGCTATGCTCTTTTACGATCCCGCGTCGGAGGAGTATCTGGTGTCCGTGTATCGCAAAAATCCGTACTTCCCGCAGTATGCCGTTTTTGTGACCGGCGTTTCCGGTTCCGGATACGCAGACGATGCTGTCGGCGAAGCAAAGGTGGACGTACTGGAAGATACGTACGTGTACTTTTCACGGAATCTGTCCGGGAGAGAAATGCTGTCGTATACGTCCGTGGACGGAACGGTCTGTACCGTGGACGCGGACGGCTGTCCGTTCATCCGATGCGAAAGCGGTTCGGACACAGCAAAATAAAAAATCACGCGAGCCATCGTACCCATCCGGTACCGGTTCGCGTGATTTTTTTTGTATTACTTCTCCGCCGGGTCAAAGTAGATCCCGTGTTTCTTCGCTACCTTCACCAGTCCGCACTTCCAGCAGAGGATCATCCCGCCGACCGCGCCGACCGCCGCCTGCAAAATCTCGTACGGCAGCTTCATCATCGCGTATTCCAGCGTGCTGTAGACGAAGATCTTCCCGAGCGTGTAGCCCGTCACCATGATCACAGCACCCACCGCGACGCCGATCCCGGATGCCGCCACCGGATGCTTTTTGAGGGCGTAGTGGGCGATGAGGGAAATCACCGCTGCCTGCAGACCGTGGGAGACGAGGGAGACGAACATCGGCAGCGGATAGAAGATCAGATCTCCGAGAAACGCGCCGACGCCGCCGGTCAGAAACGCCGACACCGGATCGAGCACGATCGCCGCGATACAGATCACCACATCGTTTAAGTACAAATGACCGCCCGGCACCGGAATGCTGAACGAGCACATCACTACATTCACCGCCATCAGAATCGCGCCAAGACATAGCCGGATCAACGACGCGTGTTTTTTTGTTCTTTCTTTCATGGTAACACCCCTTTACTTTTTCGCTTGCGTATAGTATAATACATGTGTGGTCAGCTGTAAAGAATCAAAATCGGAGAATTTTCTATAACCAGATGCAGAAGTATTACCAGCTTTATAAAGAAATCAAACGGCGGATCCTCTCCGGTACGTACAAGCCGGGCGAAAAGCTGCCGTCCAAGCGCGTGCTCGCCGACAGAGAGGGCGTGAGCGTCATCACCGTGGAGCGCGCCTGTCAGATGCTCGCCGACGAGGGGTACATCCATACCGTGGAGCGCCAGGGATATTTTGTGTCCGAGGCGCGATTGCAGCCGCCGTCCCACAGGACCACGGAGCCGATCTGCCGCCTTCCGGAGCCGGTCGCACCGCCGGAGGACGACTTTGCCTATTCCGCCTGGTTCCGTACCGTGCGCCGTGTGCTCAGCGAAAAAGGCAGCCGTCTGTTCGTGAAAGCGCCCATGCAGGGATGCGCGGTGCTTCGGAACGAAATCGCCGCATACCTCGCCCGCTACCGCCATATCGCCGCCCAGCCTGCGCAAATCATCATCGGTTCCGGCGCGGAGCAGCTGTACGAGATCGTCGTCCGGCTCTTTGGCAGAGAAAAAATCTACGGCATCGAGGAGCCGTCGTATGAGCAGATCGAGGCGACCTACACCGCAATGGGCGCGAAAATCCGCAGGCTTCCGCTGGGATGTGATGGGATCGAATCGTCCGCCCTCGAGAGGGAGCGCTTCGATATCCTCCACGTCACGCCGTACCACAGCTATCCCACCGGTATCACAACCCCCATCGGTAAGCGCGTCGAATATCTGCATTGGGCGCAGAAACGGGGCAGCTATATCGTAGAGGACGATTTCGACAGTGAGTTTTTTCTGCCGGGGCAGCCCGTGGAAACACTCTACGCTCTTGATAGCCGCAAATCCGTCGTGTACATCAATACCTTTTCCAAAAGCCTGTCTCCCTCCATGCGTATCGGTTATATGATTCTCCCGGAGGCTCTGCTGCCCCGATACGAGGAAAGAATGCAAAACGCCTCCTGCTCTGTCCCTGTAATGGATCAGTATATCCTGTCCGAGTTCCTTCGCAGCGGCGATTTTGAAAGGCATCTGAATCACATGAGAAGAAAAATGCGGCGTGGGGAATAGTTTTATTTTGCAAAACCACCTGGAATCCCCGTCCATCCATCAAAAACGCCGTCAAAACCACGCTTCCCTCATGAAAATCCCAAAAATCCGGGAAAAACTTTGAAAAACCACTTGACAACGGTCGGAGAATGTGGTATACTATCGAAGCTGCAAGAGAGCAGCGCACAAGTCGAAGCGAAGCAAGGGGAAAAGCAAGGTTCCGAAGGAACGGAGCGAAAAAAACTTGAAAAAAGTTCAAAAAACCTCTTGACAAGCGAAAGACAAAGTGGTATAATAAATAAGCTGTGAGCCGCGAGGCGATACAGCGAAAAGCACAGCTCATTGAAAATTGAACAACAAGATTCATGTATTTTGATGACCAAAGTACAAAGACTCCGAA
>CAKRZR010000011.1 GCA_934433485.1 uncultured Eubacteriales bacterium
AGCATCCTTGACCGGTACGAGTCTCTGCACTTATGCGATTGAACCGCCGTGTACCGAACGGTACGCACGGTGGTGTGGGAGGTCGGGGCTATTTTTGGCCCCTCCTACTCGATTCTGCGTGCGGTAAGATAAAAATGTGTAGAAGAATTATAAAAATTCACAAATAGCTATTGCAATGGTGCGCGATTCATGGTATACTATATACATAGAGAAAGGATGCGTGTACAGACACATCCAGAATGTATATAATGACAGAGGAGGCTGTTTATGCAGAAGTATATCATTACCATTGCCAGACAATATGGCAGCGGCGGACGAGAGATCGGGAAAAAGCTGTCCGAGGCGACCGGATTCCGTTTTTACGATAAGGATCTCATTACCATGGCAGCACAGAAAAGCGGACTGAGCCAGTCGGTGCTCGATACAGCGGACGAAAAAGCGGCAAACAGCCTGCTTTACACACTGGCTTTGGGATCCTCCGTTTATAACCATGGCGTGGACAGCCTGCATGTACCGCTAAACGACAAGCTATTTACTGTGCAGTCCGAAATCATCAAAGAGCTTGCGGAAAAGGACGAGAGCGCCATTATCGTTGGACGTTGTGCCGATTATGTGCTGTCCTCGTATCCGCATCTTATTCGCGTTTTCATTCGTGCTGAGTTTGACACACGCGTACAGACTGTCATGAAACGGCACGAGCTGACCGAGAACCAGGCGAAAGATCTTATCATTAAAACCGACAAGCGGCGTGCCAATTACTACAATTATTACACGGGCGGAAAATGGGCAAAGATTGAAAATTACGATCTGGTACTTTCGACCGATAAAACCGGCATGGATGGTGCGGTAAAAATGATCGAGAGCTTTCTTACCGTTATGGGCGACAGATAAAGCAAAATACAACGTAAAAAGCCGGGGACGTGATGTGCCCCGACTTTTTGTGTAACTGTGCATCGTTGGAAATAGCTCTTAAAATCGTTTGCCAATACTACAGTCTCGTTCATTCTCTTTTTGTTGCCGACAAGATGCTTATTTAGCGGTTCTCAAGCTCTGTGATCATAGCGACACGACGGGCGTGTTTACCGCCTGCAAATTCATTTTCAAGAAATGCATGCACCAATTCCATTGCCAATCCTTCTCCAATCACGCGCGCACCGAGGCAAAGGATGTTGGCGTCATTGTGGATGCGGGTATATTTGGCGCTGAAAATGTCGGAACAGCAAGCCGCGCGGATTCCTTTGATCTTGTTTGCGGCCATGCTCATCCCGATACCGGTACCGCAGCAAAGGATGCCGATCGGTGCCTGACCATCCACGATTGCGTCCGCGACGCATGCGGCGAAAACGGGATAATCACAGATCTCCGGTGAATCGGTGCCAACGTCAATGACGGTATACCCTTCCGCGGTGAGCGTGTCCCGGATTGCGTTTTTCAGCGGATATCCTGCGTGATCGCTGCCGATTACAACTGTTTTTTTCATGTCTGTATTTCCTTTCTATCTTAGAATTATTCTCTCTGTGCCGCTGCGATTCGTTCTTCCCTTTCCCGTTCCGCCTGCACCTTTCGCAGATAGATCGGAACCAATGCGTCACTCGTAAATTCGGATGGATTTCCGCTATCCTGATGGATTTGTCTGGCTGCCATTGCAACGCCATAAGCGTATGGTATACGGAACAACGTCGGCGTAACAGCCAGATTCGCAGGCTTTCCCGCACGGTGTACCATATCGTAGCCATCACCTGCCACGTACACCGGGCCATCCAGAGACGTGATTCTTGTCCACAGTTCTTCTACGGGAATCTGCATATCCTCTGTCAGACGTACTGGAAGCGCATCTGTAACCGCACGGAAAAACGCCGTGTACACATGATCCCGTCGTGCGTTAATCGCCGGACACAGGATTCCGTTCATGCCGATCATGCCATATGCGATCGATGCGAGAGACGAAACCCCGACGCATGGGATACCAGCGGAAAACGCCAGTCCCTTGACAGTGGATACGCCGATTCGTATACCTGTAAACGAACCTGGTCCTACTGCAGCTGCCAAAAGGTCACAGTCTGCCAGCGTCAGGTGCAAGTTTTGGAATAGCGATTCTATCATCGGCAGGATTGTCGTGCTGTGCGCATTTGTCTGTATCGTATAAGCGCCACGACAAACCGTGGCCTCTGTAATACAGATCGTGGCAATTGGCGCCGATGTATCAATGGCAAGGATCCGCATTGGTATGCCTCTCTTCTATCGTAATTTTTCGCTTTCCTGTATCCGGCATTTCCATAGATGTCAGTTTTTCGATATGCACACAGATTGCGTTTTCCGGCAAAGCGGTTCCAATATGCTCGCACCATTCGGCAATACAGATCCCGCTCTGCACATATTCGTCAAATCCTATGCTGTCGAGATCGTTCTCCGACGCGATCCTGTAGAGATCAAAGTGGAATACCGGAATCCTGCCGCGACGATACTCGTTGACGATGGTGTACGTGGGACTTTTGACACGGCTATCCGGAGAAAGCACACGCACAAAACCGCGCACAAATGCCGTTTTACCAGCGCCGAGATCGCCGTACAGCGCAACAAATATCGTTTTTTCCGTGGATGGTCTTTCCATCTCTGTCAGTGTTTTGGCAAGTGCTGCACCACACTGTTCCGTTTCCGCGACCGACTGGGTGATACATTCCATGAAAATGCCTTTCCTCATTCGACAATCGTGCCCCCGCGATATGTGTATTCATGCACGCGCAGAAGCATATGATTCTATCAGAACAAACCTGTGATTTTACCGTTGTCGTCGATATCGATCCGATTGGCAGCAGGAACCTTTGGCAGTCCCGGCATTGTCATGATGGAACCGGTCAGCGCGACGATAAATCCGGCACCGGCAGATACGCGTACCTCTCGTACATGGATGCGGAAACCACTGGGACGTCCGAGCTTTGTCATATCGTCAGAGAGCGAGTACTGCGTTTTTGCCATACAAACCGGGAAACGTGCATAAGAAGGATCGAGAGCTTCGATTTCCGCAATCGCCTTTTCCGCAGCAGGCTCGTAATCCACACCGTCCGCACCGTAAATTTCCCGTGCGATGCACTCGATTTTTTCCTTGATGGAGTATTCGTCAGGGTATAACGGCGTGAAGTCTGACGGCTTTTCACACGCTGCGACTACCTTTTGTGCCAGAGCGATGCCGCCTTCTCCGCCTTTCGCGAATACCTCAGACAGTGCAAACTCCGCTCCATTCTCTTTGCAGATATTCTCTACAGCGGCAAGCTCCGCGTCAGTATCGCTTTCAAAGCGATTGATCGCGACAACAACAGGCACATGGTACTTCTGCAGATTGGAGATATGTGCTTCCAGATTGGCACTTCCTTTTCTCAGTGCCTCTACGTTTTCTTCCTTCAATTGATCCTTAGGAACGCCGCCATTGTATTTCAGCGCGCGTACGGTCGCTACCAGGACGATGGCAGACGGTTTCAGACCGGCATAGCGGCATTTGATGTCAAGGAATTTCTCCGCACCGAGATCCGCACCGAAGCCTGCCTCTGTGATGGTGTAATCGCACAGTTTCATCGCCAGCTTGGTCGCGCGAACAGAGTTGCATCCATGTGCAATGTTGGCAAAGGGACCTCCGTGGATGAGTGCAGGGGTATTCTCTGTCGTCTGCACCAAATTCGGCTGAATGGCATCCTTAAGCAGCACCGCCATGGAACCCTCCGCATGCAGATCACGTGCATATACCGGCGCACCGGAGCGGGTGTAGGCAACAAGAATGCTGCCCAGTCTCTTTTTCAGGTCGGCAATATTTTCCGCGAGACATAGAATTGCCATGACCTCGCTTGCGACCGTGATCATGAAGTGATCCTCACGAGGGACGCCATCCATTTTCCCGCCCATCCCAATGACGACATTGCGCAGCGCACGGTCGTTTGTATCTGTGACTCTGCCGAACAGGATCCGGCGGGTATCAATGTCCAAGGCATTTCCCTGTTGTATATGGTTGTCTATGAGTGCACACAGAAGATTGTTCGCCGCTGTGATCGCGTGAAAATCGCCGGTGAAATGAAGATTGATATCTTCCATCGGAAGAACCTGGGAATAGCCACCGCCAGCCGCTCCGCCTTTGATCCCAAATACCGGGCCAAGTGAAGGCTCGCGCAGTGCGATGATGCTGTTTTTTCCAATTCTATGCATCGCCATGCCAAGACCTACGGTGGTGGTCGTTTTCCCCTCGCCAGCCGGTGTCGGATTGATCGCGGTTACCAAAATGAGTTTACCAGCCGGTCTATCCGAAAGACGGGTAAGTACTTCATCTGTGATCTTTGCCTTGTACTTTCCATACAATTCGAGTTCATCCGGAAGAATCCCGATCATGGACGCGATTTCCGTAATGGGTTTCAGGGAAACCTGTTGTGCGATTTCAATGTCAGTGCGCATAAAAAACCTCCGCAACGGTGAGAATAGTGGTCACTGTATTATAACACATATTTCCGCAAATTGCAAACTGCTTTTTCGATAATGTTTTCCCTTTCCCCTTATTTTTTCTGTACATATCCGCTATTTTCCAAAGCGGATCTCAGACATCCATACGTTTTGGAAGGAATCTTTTCAGAAAAACGAAAAAGTTTCCGAAAAGCCCTTTACAAATCGCAGGGAATGTGTTATAATTATATGCGTTGAGAAACCGCCCTTAGCTCAGCCCGGATAGAGTACCGGATTCCGATTCCGATGGTCGTGGGTTCAAATCCCTCAGGGCGGGTTTTGAAAGAGACCACTTTACATGGTCTCTTTTTGCATTTGTGCAAACGCCGCTGCCTGCATACAGAAATAGACTGTCTTTCTTTTTCAAAGACAGTCTATTTCTTATAAAGCTTATACTGGATATCGACCTTCCATGGCGCGACGCAGCGTCAACTCGTCCGCATATTCCAAATCGCCGCCTACCGGAACACCATTTGCGATTCTCGTGACGGAGACGGCAAACGGAGAGAGCAGCTTGGCGATGTACATTGCAGTCGCTTCTCCTTCTACGGTCGGATTGGTTGCAAGAATGACCTCGTGCACCGTATCATCGCACAGTCGTTCGAGAAGCTCGCGGATTTTCAGCTTGTCCGGTGTAATGCCGCGGGATGGCGATACCGTTCCATGCAGTACATGATAAACACCGTGATACTGCCTGGTTTTCTCGATCGCCAACAATGCGCGCGGATCCTCCACCACGCATATGGTGCTGTGATCCCGCTTGGAGGACGCACAAATCGGGCACACCTCAGCGGTGGTCAGATTTTGGCATTCCCGACACAGGTGAATCTCCGTTTTTGCCGCGAGAATGGCATCAGCAAATGCCTTTGCCTCCTCCTCGGACAGCTGAAGTATGTTAAACGCATAACGCATCGCGGATTTTTTGCCGACCCCATCCAGTCTGCGGAACATATCCGCCAATCGTTCCAGTGGTTCGATAACCTCGCCAGCCATATTAGAACAGACCCGGAATGTTCATGCCGCCCGTGATCTTGGACATCGCTTCGTTGTTCGTTTCGGAAACCTTTTTGATTGCTTCGTTGACTGCGGCAACCAGGATATCGGACAAAGTTTCGATATCATCGGGATCAACCACTTCCGGCTTGATCGTGATGGACTGCACTTCCTGCTTGCCGTTGATTTTAACAGTCACAACGCCGCCACCAGCCTGCACCTCATACTCCATGGCGTCGAGCTCTGTCTGCTTTGCTTCCATTTCTTCCTGCATTTTCTGCGCCTGTTTGATCATACCCTGCATATTGGTAGGTCCGCCAACGCCCTTCGGAAGTCTTGCTTTCATTGTTGTTATACCATCCTTTTATTATATTGATGTGGATTTGGATAAAATTCCAGACCAACAGAAACGGAAATCCGCTTAGAAAATGTTGTTCAGCGTATCCTTAGAACTCTGCCAGTTCATCCACGGGATTCTTTTTTGCTTTTGGCGCTGCTCCGGCTTCAATCGTCAAAACCGCGCCTGGAACGGATATGTCGGCGGTAAGAAATGCAGCGAGCAAATTTTGTGATGCATTTCCCAGCATCTGTGCAGCGAAATCACTGGTTGCACGCACAAGAATTTTTGTACCATCCTCGGAGACATAGCAGTCGGATTCTCCAAAGAAACTGCCGTATATCGGATTCTGTCGTGTGAGTGTTTCGCATACCTCGCTGATATCCTCTACCTTGCGCATGGTATCCGGAATCGAAGTGTTTTGTGCGGTATCTGATTTCTGTTCCGCGACAGCATCTGCACACAGATTGTCGGTGAGGCGTGAATCCGCTGCCGGCTCTGCTTTTTCAAGCGTCGAGGGGGCGGCACCTGCAGCAATCATGGATACCTTGTCCTCCAAAACGGTCAGCCGTTGGTTCAACGCTTCCATGGACTCATCGAGCCGTGGGTCGCACATGCGAACAAGTGTAATCTCCGCTTGCAGACGTTTTGTCTGCGGTAGCCTGTTCATCGCGCGCATTGCGTCATCCAGCAGCTTGCATTGATACGACAGTGCGGCAGGTGTGAATCGTCTGGCAGCATCCTTGGTGACACGCAGCTCCGGCTCCGTCATATCGAGATACGTTCCAGGCTCTTTCACGTACATAACCACCAGCATATCGCGCCAGAAAGCGGTCAGTTCCTGCCAAAACACAGCAATATCCCGCGCGGAATTGGCAACCACATCGACCATGCGGAACAGTCCGGCAATATCTCGCCTTGCCACAGCTACTGCGGTTTTGTATACGGTTTCAATGGTAGACAGTCCGAGCACTTCCGTAACACGTTCCGCTGTTACCTCATGCCCACCGCCACCGCACAGCTCAAAAAGACTGATCGCGTCGCGCATACCGCCCTGGGCTTGTTTTGCAAGGATCCGCGCAGCGTCCTCGGTCAGTGCCATATCTTCTGCCGCAGCAATTTTAAGCAAGCGTTCCGCAATGGTATCCACAGCGATCCTGCGAAAATCAAAGCGCTGGCAACGTGAAATGATCGTTGCCGGCAATTTGTGGAGTTCTGTGGTTGCGAGAATGAACAGAACGTGCTCCGGCGGTTCCTCCAGCGTTTTGAGAAGCGCGTTGAAAGCACTTTGCGACAGCATGTGTACTTCATCGATGATGTACACGCGCTTTTTTAGTGCCGCAGGTGTGTAATTGACACCGTCGCGGATGTCGCGAATATATTCCACACCGTTGTTGGAAGCCGCGTCCATTTCAAGAACGTCCGTTGCGCTGCCATTATCGATGCTTTCGCACGCAAAGCATTTGCCACAGGGGTTTCCATCTATGGGGTGTTCACAGTTGACAGCCTTCGCTAAAATTTTTGCACAGGTTGTTTTTCCGGTACCACGCGGACCGCAGAAGAGATACGCATGTGAGACCTTGCCCATTTTTGTTTCATATTGCAGGACAGAGGTAATATGCTCCTGTCCGCATACATCATCAAAGCTGCGCGGTCTGTACTTGCGGTATAATGCCTGGTGCATGACTGTCCTCCCGATCCACTTTGGCTATTTGTCAACAGACAGCAAAATAACTCGCAAAATACGACCATACACCCAAGAGTCGAACAGAAGATCATGAGCGCAATCGTGTTTCCTGCTCAGAACAGGCGACCTCGTGGCGCATCAACTAAACTGCTTAATGCTGCTTGGTTCCCCACCTGACATGGTTCACAGCCGTCAATCGCACAAGACCCATTCGTCATCACAGTCCGCAACGATGCAAGGACCTCACAAGTTCTGCCCTCGTCCCGGGAATCCACCCCTGCTATAGCGGATTTCAGGTACAGGGCGCCGCTATTTCCCCGGTTGGTATGGCCTTATTTCACGAGTTATTTTACTTGTCTTACCTGAACATTATAGCATACTTTTCGAGCAATTGCAAGAGTATCTCGTAGGAATTTTCGATTTATTCAAAATTTGCCAACAATTTCAGTGTTTTCTTCTTTTCAAAATCCACTTCCGTATCTTGCGCCGTTTGCAAGCTCTTCTTCAATGGCAAGCAGACGGTTGTATTTTGCAGTTCTCTCACCTCGACAAGGCGCGCCGGTTTTGATATAGCCAGTTCCCATCCCGACTGCCAGATCTGCGATGGTGGTATCATCGGTCTCACCGGAGCGATGCGAAAGTATGGTGTGATATCCGGCGTTTTTAGCCATCCGCACCACCTCCATGGTTTCTGTGAGTGTACCGATCTGGTTCGGCTTCACAAGAATTGCGTTGGCAAGACCACGCTCAATCCCCTTTTGCAGCTTTGCCGGATTTGTGACAAAAAAATCGTCGCCTACAAGGAGCATTTCCTTTCCGAGCCGTTCTGTCATGCTTTTCCACCCGCTGTTGTCATCCTCACCAAGACCGTCCTCCAACGAAAGAATCGGGAATCGCTCTGCAAGACTCTCGTATACCCCGATAAGATCCACAGAATCCATCGTGCCGCCTGCTTTCGGAAGCGTATACTTACTGTCTCCCTCTGTCCATTCGCTGGACGCAGCATCCATAGCAAAGCGGATTTGTTCTGTAGTGTATCCAGCATTTTCCACAGCGTCGCGCAGCATGGACAGCACCTCACTATTGTCGCGCATATCCGGTGCAAAACCGCCCTCATCGCCGACGCCAACCGATTTCCCAGCTGCACGCAGCAGTTTTCCAAGCGTATGATAGACCTCGCATCCGGCACGAAGCGCCTCTCGAAAGGTCGAAAAGCCACATGGTACGATCATGAACTCCTGTATATCGATGTTGTTGTCCGCGTGTGCGCCACCGTTCAGAATATTCATCATCGGAATTGGCATGTCGCCTGTTCGCACACCGCCAATATAACGGTACAGCGGCATTCTGTGATACCACGCGCCTGCCTTGGCTGCTGCCAGTGAAACCGCCAATATCGCGTTGGCGCCAAGTCGCCTCTTGTTTTCGGTGTCATCCAAGTGGATGAGCCGGGTATCAACGGTGCAGGGACAGCATGGCAGACCACGCAGTGCCTCGCAAATCGGTCCGCGTACGTGTTCCACTGCCTGCAAGACTCCTTTTCCCAAAAAGCGTTTTCCGTCTCCGTCCCGCAGCTCATGCGCCTCATATTTTCCTGTAGACGCACCGGATGGAGCTGCCGCCGTGCCGAATGTTCCGTCCTCCAACCATACAGTCGCTTCAATAGTCGGATTGCCGCGGGAATCGAGAATTTCCCTGGCTGTTACATGCTGAATGCGATCGTTTGTCATACGCATCGTAATTGCCTCCTTGCCAGTATTTTGACAAGGGATAGTATGCGCCGTGCTCTGTTTTTCTATGCGGATCCCACCGGAAAACCGCTTGCATCATTCACGGAATTGTTCTAATTCTTGTGGAATCGCATATACTATCGGTGAAATGAGGTGAAGCCTATGATCATTCATACCGTTGTTCCAGGGGACACGATTTACCGAATTGCACGCATGCATGACGTACCAGCGTCCCGGATCATTACAGACAATATGCTATCTGATCCCGGCAGACTTGTGGTTGGTGAAACGCTGGTGATTTTGTATCCAAACGAAACCTATACTGTGCGCGGCGGCGATACACTTTCGTCCATTGCTTCTCGTTTTCATGTCTCCCTATTAACACTTTATCAAAACAATCCGATTTTAAACGGCGAACCGACGGTATATCCCGGACAAACGCTGAATATCCGGTACGCATCGCCTGAAAACGAACCGATTCGGGTAAACGGGTATGCGTATCCATATATCGATCGAACCGTACTTCGGCGCACTTTGCCGTATTTAACCTATCTTTCTATCTTCGGCTATGGTATTACAGAGTCCGGTGCATTGATCCCACCACAGGGCGATGAGGAGGAACTGATCCATCTTGCCAAAAATTACCACACAACGCCACTACTGACGCTCACTTCCCTGTCGGAGAACGGTACGTTTTCAAGTGCTCTTGCCAATCGCGTATTGATCGAGCCGGAGCTGCGTGAAAAGGTGGTAAACGCTGTCGCAGAAGCGGTAAAACAAAACGAATACGGCGGAGTGGATGTGGATTTTGAATACATTCCGCGCGAAGCCGCTACAGCATACGCCGACTTTGTCGCAGCCATTCGGGAAAAGCTGGCAACGGATTATGTAGTATTTGTTTCCGCAGCTCCAAAGACTTCCGCAGAGCAGCCGGGTCTACTCTACGGCGGGCACGACTATCGATTGCTTGGGGAAGTGGCAGATATGGTGTTGCTCATGACATACGAATGGGGATACACATACGGCCCACCGATGGCGGTTTCGCCTCTGCCGCAGGTGAAGCGCGTGCTTGATTACGGCATAACCGAAATTCCGCGGAGAAAAATCCTCATGGGCGTGCCCAACTACGGGTATGACTGGGCTCTTCCATATGTTCGCGGAACAACCAAGGCAGAATCGTTGTCGAATGCAGAAGCTGTGCAGCGTGCTGGCGTACGAAATGCAGCCATACGATATGACGAGACTGCACAGTCGCCGTATTTCACATATTACGACCGTCCGGCACAAGCGAATGGAGCAGTTGCGCACGAGATTTGGTTTGAAAACGCAAGCAGCGCGGAAGCAATGCTGTCGCTTGTGGCAGAATACGGACTCGGCGGTATCGGCGTTTGGAACATCATGCAATATTTTCCGGCGCTGTGGCTCGTGCTGCATCAGCTATACCAAATTGAGAAAACAGAATAATTGCCAAAAGACGCTGTACACTCCGAAAAACAGGAGAGTACAGCGTCTTTTTATGGTTGACGATATGGATTTACTTGGTAATAGTGATTTTGTTGATGGTACCCGCTTTATCCGGATCGATGCCACGGATGATGGTCAGCTGGCATGCCAGCATCTGGAAGAACAGAACGGATACGAACGGAGAGGTCAGCTCACAGCCGGTATCCGGGAGTACGATCCCGTGCGTACCAGGCAGAATTTCAGCTGCGTCATTGGTTACAACAAACACATCTGCCTCTTCCTTGAGTAGCTTTTCGATGATGTCCGCAGAATCCTTTTCGGTTGCGCCCTTCGGAGAAATGACGATTACGAGATCGTTCTTCTTCACCTGAGCGATCGGACCGTGGTGGAAGTCAGAGGTCGGATATCCCTTCATCTTCAGCTTGTTCGTTTCCAGCATCTTAAGCGCGCCTTCCAGTGCGATCGGGTACGAGATACCGCGTCCAAGGATGACAGCACCGGGCATGTTCTGGTACTTTTTCGCAAGTTCAACGATTTCCGCCGTGTTCTTGTCGAAAAATTCCGCAACCTTGGTATGTACATTTGCAAGATTCTCTAAGAACTGCACATTGCCAGCCCATTTTCCGGCAATAGCGGCAAGGAGTATCATTTGTGTCGTGAAGGTTTTGGTAGCCGCGATGCTCGCTTCAAAGCCACAGTCACAGAACAGATGGTACTTCGCGGTCTTTACCATCGGAGATTCCAGATTGTTCGTAACAGCAACCGTGATCGCACCCTCTTCGTTTGCGCTCTTCAGCACCTCAAGAACATCCTCTGCCTTGCCGGACTGGGAAACGCCGATTACAAGCATACCTTTCAGATGCACACGTGCGCCGTACTTTGTGAATACAGACGGCGTGCCGAGTGTACACGGAAGTCCTGCCAGAATACCAAACAAATACTGTGCGTATACGCAAGCGTGGTCAGAGGTACCTCTTGCAGCAAAGTAAATCCCGGTTACACCGGCTTCTTTTGCTTCCTTTACGATTGCGTCCACGGTCGGCATATTGTCGCCGAGTACTTTTGCCAGAGCTTCGGGCTGTTCCCGGATTTCTTTTTCGAGATTGATCATTGTAATAGTCCTTCTTTCTGAAAGATAGTATGCTGTGTATTGTGGGAAAAATACGGTTTTGTGACATCAGATCAACATTGTCTGGTCAGATCAAACCGAGGGATTTGATGAGGAAAATGCCGCAGAAAATGGTGAGCATACAGAGAAACGTAGTGAGCAGTAGAATCTGCGCCGCAAGCTCGCCGTCGTTGCCCATCTTTTTTGCCATGATATAGCTGGAAACCGCAGTTGGTGCGCCAAACAGAATCAGAATCACGCCAAGCGACGCGTCCCGGAAGCCAAGAAGTGCAGCGATTGTGACCATAATCGCTGGCAGAACTACAGTCTTGCCCAGCGAGGAGACGACCGCGTACCCAACTCTGCCGCGTAGGCTTTCCGGGCGAAAATTCGCGCCAAGACTGATGAGCGCAAGTGGTGTGGTGAGATTACTCAGATATGTCAAGCTCTTGTTCACAACAACCGGCAGCTGCCAACCAAGGAGCATAAACGGAATTCCAGCCACCACGCCGATGATGAGCGGATTGGTGACGATATTCCGAAGAATCTGTAATAACTTTTTGCCGTCAAGCTTCTGGGAGCTATCGGAGGAAAAGAGAGAGAGCAGAATCACAGAATAGGCGTTGAACATCAAAATAACAAAAGGCATGACGATCGCGATAAGTGTAGTTCCCGCCTCTCCGAACATATTGTCAGCGAGCGGCACTCCTAAGATCGCAAAATTTGACCGACACATTCCCTGCACAAACGCACCGCGCCTGTCTCTGTCTCGTATACAAAGTATGGCAAGCAGACTGACGATCACAAACGACGCGGTCACCGTAATAACACAGAACGCGATCAGACTACCGTTTGCCAGCTCTGAAACAGAGCCGTGCGCGACCTCTAAAAACAGCATGATCGGCAGCGCAATCTTGAAAACAAGCTTTTCTGAAATGTCAAGAAAATTGTCATTTACAAAGCCGATCCTTTTGAGTGCCACGCCCACCAAAACAATCAGAAAAATCGGTGCTACCGCGTTGAAGCTGTACAGAAAATTGGAAGCCATCAGGACGCCCCCTCCGCAACAGACGAAAAATAATCGTCAATTCCTTCCGCCACCGCAACCGAAAAGGTCTTTTGCCAATCTGCATCCGTCAGTTTTTTTACATCTGCATCATTTGTGATGAAACCAACCTCAATAAGCGAGGCAGCTGCATAGGTTTCCCGTAGCACATAATACGATTCCGAAACATCCATATTGTGAACCGTTACTTCCTTGTCATCCGGAAAAGCGAGGTTCAACCGTTTCTGGATCGCATTTGCTACATTCGCAGAGTATAGCTGTTTTTTTACACTGCTCTCACAGTAATAGATACGAGTACCGCCAACAGAATAATCATCATTGAATGAATCGCAGTGAAGAGAGATATAATAATCTATGTCCAAGCTATTCGCATAGGCGGTTCTTTCCTCAGGACTATATCGATTATTGTCATTCTCATTGAATTCCTGTGGAAAAGAATTGCCATCATGCGTCAGGACAACCGTATAACCGAGCTGTTCAAGCTTGTCTTTCACAAGATTTGCATATAATAAGGTCAATTCTTTTTCGGTTTGATTTTGCAAAATATGACTAGAACAACCAGGATCATCAAAACCATGACCGGGATCAATACAGATGGTAGTATTGTGCGACAATGTTTTGTCTGAATACCTGCCAGCGCCATTGGATGGAACGGCAGACACACGAACATCCTTTGTTTCTCCGGAAGTCGAGTCAAGCGTGTTTGATACCTGAGGAGAACAGGCTGTAGCAAGGCAGAAAATCGACAGTAATAACAGAAAAAGCAGTGGTACTCGTTTGTTCATGAATCAATCCGTGAGCTCCGCAGGCAGAAAGTCCGATGAGATGACCTTGCCTACTTCCTCACGCAAAGATGTCTGGGTCAGCCCTTTTATCATATGGATCGCAGCAAGCTCATTCGAGTACTGTTCCATTTCCATTACCTGATAGCCATTTCCGGCATCGGTAAAATGGGTAACAATCGGATGAATCTCCGTATCGGAAAGCGAAATGGAGCCATCACTGTTTGCTACAACCTGCATTGTTAAAACACCGCTGATGATACCGGCACGCGTGTCTCCATCGGACAACAGATTGCCGAGTGAATACGCAACAAATGTCTTCGTTCCATCCTCCGTATCGAGCCATTCCGCCTTTTCCAGCTTTGTGCCATTTCCGACAATCACATCCGCGCCGGCTTCTGCGAGCTGCATGGCGATCGGACGACGGTTGTTGTTTTCAGCGTCCCATGTCACGGACACGACCACCACATCCGAAACGAGATCTGCATAGGTCACTGTCGCTTCCACAGCGGTCATATCGGAAAGAGCCGGCACAACAGGCGATTCGCCCTCCGGAGAAGTTTCCACAAAGGAGAGGAACGCGATTTTTACGCCGTCCTTTTCATAAACACGAATGTCGTTTGCATCGATGCTGTCCCGATACGCGCCGATGGACATAAGCTCCTCTGTGTTCACAACATCCAGAGAAGCGGCAAGCGCGTCTCCGGTGAGCGGGTATTGACCGGCTACATCGATGAGATCAAAACCGAGCTCCCGCATTGCCGTGACAGCTTCCGCCGGAATTTCATTATCCTTCGGTTCAGACGCGACAATCGGTCCCTGCATGGTCGTCATGGCAAAATCCGCATTTTGGATAAGCGGATAAATGCCGGAATACATGGTGAGAAAGCTGTATGTTTGTCCTTCCCGTGCACGCGATGCGGCATCGGCACGAATGTCGTCGTCTGCCGTGATTCCACCGGAGATGGCAATGGAAACGGTTGCAAACGGCGTTTCTGTATCCACTGCGATCCCTTCTGTGTTCTGCGTATCAGAGGAATCGTTCTTCTTTTCCACTTCACTCTTCCGTTCCGCCTGCTGAAGTGTGGGTGCTACGGTTTCTTCTCTTGCGCTGATCACACTGGTGGCATCCCGCATTTCGAGGAAATTGCAGGAAGTGGCTGAAACTGTCAACAGACCGAGAGCACAGAATAGTGCTCCCAGTCTATGGAATCCATGAAATGTACGCATGATCTTATTTTCTTTCTTCCAGTACTTTCTTTTCGTATGCCTTCATGTCCGCGATCCAAGCATCTCTGACCGGCACATTCTGCTTCTCGCAGTACATATCCCAAACGGCATTGAAGGGATAGGTCTTGATTTCTTCCAGATAGGCAAGACGAGAGGTGTAGTCACCCTCTGCCTCAAACTTCTGGAGCATCTCAATCGGCTCAAGTGCTGCCCACAGCATTGCTTTCTGCATATTTCTGGCGCCGATCGCCCAGCATGCGATGCGGTTGATAGAACCATCGAAGAAGTCGAGTCCGATGTGTACACGATTCTCGTAGTGACCGCGCATGATTTCGCTGGTGATCGCCTTTGTTTCGTCGTCCAGAATTACCACGTGGTCGCTGTCCCAACGAACCGGACGGGAAACGTGAAGCATAACGCCCTTTACAAACTGGAGCACGGCGGAGAGCTTATCGGAAACCACCTCGGTCGGATGGAAGTGACCAGTGTCGAGAGTCAGACAGGTATTATGCTTCAGCGCGCAGCCGAGATAGAATTCATTGGAGCCGATTGTGCAGCTTTCCAGACCGATGCCGAACACCTTGCTTTCCATACCGTCGATGTCGTAGCGCGGGTCAACAGGCACAGCGAAAATCTGGTCGTAAGAATCGGCAAGACGTGCTCTGTAGGCGGCACGATTTACCGGGGTATCCTTGAATCCGTCAGGTACCCAGAAGTTGTTCGTGGAGGGCATGCCCAGTTCACGACCAAAGGATTCACAAATCTTACGGGACTGGATACCATGCTCAATCCAGAATTTGCGGATTGCCGGATCACTGTGAGACAGTGTGAAGCCGTCTGCCGCGAGCGGATGAGAGAAGAATGTCGGGTTGAAATCGAGACCGAAATGGTTTTCCTTTGCCCACTGTACCCAAGAGGTGAAATGCTCAGGTGCGATTTCGTTCCGTGCAACCTTTTTGCCGCCTGCATCGAGGTAGATGGCATGCAGGGAGAACTTTTTTGTACCCGGGATCATCTTGGCTGCCGTTTCAAAATCCGCACGCAGCTCATCGATGTTCCGTGCCTTGCCGGGATAGTTGCCGGTAGACTGGATACCGCCGGAGAGCTCGCCGTCCGGATTTTCAAAACCGGTTACGTCATCGCCCTGCCAGCACTGGATTCCCACAGGCATTTTTGCCACCTTTTCCATTGCCGCGTCCGTATCCACGCCAAGAGACGCATACAGTTCTTTTGCGGCTTCATACAGCTTTTCGTTTGTCATTGCTTTTCACTCCGTTTATGTAATTTATTTTTTTGAACTTTGTTCCTGATGTACGCGTCATTTGAAAATGACGCCGCCCATCTTATTCGCCAATCAGAGCGAGGAATCTGCCGTATGCTTCATCCCACGCGGACGCGGTTTCCTTGCATGGCACAAATTCTTCTACATCGAAAGAGTTTCGGATGATCTGTCTCGCCTGCCACATATCGGAAACCTCTCCGGACGCGATTGCCTGCATAGCAATGTTGCCGAGACAGGTAGCTTCCACAGGTCCTGCGCAGACCGTTCTGTGCGATGCGTCTGCTGCGAACTGAGACAGCATCCGTTCCTTGGTGCCGCCGCCGACGATATTGATCACGGGATACTTTCTGCCGGTGATGACCTCCAGCTTTTCCGCCGTCCAGCGATAGCGCAGAGACAGGGATTCAAAGATGCAGCGAACGATCTCCCCAACTGTTTCCGGTACATGCTGACCGGTTTCTTTGCAATAGTCACGGATTCTCTGCGGCATGTTGCCGGCAGTCGCAAAGCGCTGATCATCGGGATTGATAAGAGACTGGAGCGGCTTGGAGGCAAGCGCCTGCTCGGACAGCTCATCGAAAGTATACTTTGTGCCTTCTCTTGCCCACTGTCTGCGGGATTCCTGCTCAATCCAGAGACCCATGATGTTCTTCAGTACGCGGATGGTGCCGAATACACCACCCTCGTTTGTAAAATCGTACTGCAAGGAAGCATCGTTGATTACCGGCGTCTTTGACTCAATGCCCATGAGAGACCATGTACCGCTGGAAATATAGAGGAAGTCCTCATTCTCCGCGGGAACAGACAATACAGCACTGGCAGTATCGTGAGAAGCCACCTTGACTACCTTTGCGGTGGAATTGCCGGTTTCTTCACCGGGCAGAAGTGTGCCAAGCGGCGTGCCGGGCTCCACAATATCGCAAAGGATTCTCTCCGGAATGCCGAATTTCGCGAGCAGATCGGTCGCGTACTTTCTGGTATACGCGTCGAGCATGGCGCCGGTGGATGCGATGGTATATTCTGTTTTCTTTTCACCGGTCAGGAAATAACCGAGCAAATCCGGGACATGAAGCATCTTATCCGCGTTTTCAATGAGCCACGGACGGTCGCGCATATCGGCGGCAATCTGGTACAGGGTATTGAAATTCATGGACTGGATGCCGGTCTTACCGTAAATCTCCGTCCATGGCGCGAATTTGCCAAATACGTAGTCCGTGATGCCAAGTGTCCGTTCGTCACGATAGTTGAAAGGGTTGGCAAGGAGCGCGCCGGTTTTATCAAGATAACCGTAGTCTACACCCCAGGTATCGATACCGATGGTATCCACCCCGCCGTTTTCCTTCGTAACCTTCAAAATCGCGCTCTTGATTTCGTACAACAGCCGCAGCGTATCCCAGTAGAATCCGGTCGGCGTCATGACAGGATCGTTGGAGAAGCGATGGATCTCATCAAGCGTGAACTTTTTTCCGTCATAGCCGCCAATGATTCCTCTGCCGCTGGAAGCGCCTAAATCGATGGCGAGCATTTTTTTCTGTGCCATGTGGTATGTATCCTTTCTCTGTCCAAAAGTCCTAAAGAACTCAGTCGTATATGCGCTAAGAAACACTGCTCAAAGGCTGGTTTTGCGAGAAAACCATATACGCAGTTTTTTGCGTGAAAGTTCGCGACAAATACAGCGTATCCTTAAACCTCTGCCGTACGCGGGAAACAGCTTCTCGTCGCGGCGATCGCTGCTGCGAATGCTTCCTCAGCCGTTGCGAAGGTATTGCCGATTGCGGTATGCTGTACGCCGCCTTCCAGTGCCGCCAGACCATCAAAGACACGCAGGTGCGGTTCTACGGTCAGAATGAAATCACCAGTGCGTGCGTTATTGATCACAGCGAGCAGCTCCGGAATACGACCGATCCCCATGCCTGCGGGAACAATGGTGCCGTTTTTATGCGCATCTTTGATATGCATGTAATTCATGTACGGAGCGAGCATATAATAAGCGTGCGGAAATGTCTCTGTGCCGCACTGGATAAAGTTCGCGGGATCAAATACGCAGCCAAGTCTGCCCTCAAAGGCGTCAAGCAAGTCGAGGCAACGCTCCGCCGTATCGCCGTAGATGCCTTTTTCATTTTCATGGCACAGAGACAGACCGTAGGTTTCCGCAATATCAAGCATTCTGCCGATCCGATCGATAACCTCGCCGCGATACTCCTCGTATTTGCCGTCCGGAATGTAGAATGAGAACATTCGGATCCGCGGACAGCCCATGATCTCCGCTGTGTCGCAGGTCTGCTTCAGCTTTTCCAGATGCGCGTCCATGGGATCGGTGATTTGGATTTTGCCGATAGGTGAACCGATGGCGGATACGGAAATGCCGCACGCATCCAACTTTTTCTTGACATCCATCGCCTGCATTGGCGTCAAATCGGAGACGTTCACCCCGTCAATATTGCGTAATTCCGTCATCCTTACTTTGTTTTTGAGCAGTCCCTCGATTTGGTTGTCCAGGTTCGGGGAATATTCATCCGAGAACGCGCTTAATTTAAATCTTACCATATGTCTGTTTTACGGAAGCGTTTGTTTCCGTATCGCTCCTTTCCTTTCGGAGAATACATATAGCACGGATATCCGGTTTTGCACCGAAAATAGCCGCAGCTTTCACTTATACGAATATTATAGCATTCTCCCGCGTGTTTTGCAACGGTTTCCTATGAATTTTTCGAGAATCCGTTTATAAATCTGTGCAAAAATCGACGATTTCCGTCCTTTTCACGCCCATGGAAGCTTTATTTCCGCGCGTGTCCGGACAGGATTTGCTCATTTCAGTTCTACGACCGTCACACCGTAGTCGCCTTCCCCGTATTGTCCGGCACGGAATGACGCGACTCGTTTGTCTTCCTTGAAATGCTTCCACAGCATCGTCCGCAGTGCACCGGTTCCCTTGCCGTGGATGATGGTCGCGCTTTGCACATGTGCCAGCTTGGCGTCGTCGAGATATTTGTCCACCACAAACCACGCCTCCTCTCCGGTCATACCACGCACGTCGCATTCCAGCTTGAAGCTGCGCGATACGGAGGTCTTTACACCACCGGACTGTTTTTTCTGCGTTTTTTTGAATGTGGCTTCGTCGATCAGCCGCAGATCGGATACGTTTGCTTTCGCTTTGACAGCACCCATGCGGACGTTGACATTTCCGTTTTTGTCGGGATCGTCGAGCAGAACACCGTTCGTGCCGAGATTGCGATGCTGTACGGTATCTCCCTTATGCAGTGGTCGCGGGAGCACGTATTCGTCGTCGTCTCTGTCCTCCGGCTGATTGCGTTCGTCGTAATCGCGCATGCTCTGCCGGATGTTCCGTTTGGCGGCAGCGATTTTTTCAGCAAGATCCGCGGCGTCCTTCTGCCGTTTCGCTTCTTCCAGTTGATCGAACACATACTGGCTTGTGATTTTTGCGCCGGTGAGCATTTCTTCCGCTTTTTTTCGGATCTTTTCTGCTTCTTTTTCCGCGTTTCCGACCTTTTCGGCAAGCTCCTTTTCTGCGTTTTCCTTGTATGCCGCAAATTCTGTCCGCAGTCGTTCCGCTTCCTTGCGTTCCTCATCGAGAGCATGTCTGCTTGCCTCTAATTTCTCAATCACGCTCTCAAAATTCCGGTTTCCGCTGTCCACAAAAGTTTGCGCACGGCGTACAAGCACCGGAGACAGCCCAAGCTTCTCCGAGATTGCGAACGCGTTTGATTTGCCGGGTGTGCCGATGATGAGCCGATAGGTCGGTTTCAGGGTTTCCACGTCAAACTCACAGGATGCGTTGCAGACGTTTTCTGTCTCAATGGCGTACGCTTTGAGCTCCGCGTAATGGGTTGTCGCGGCACAGAGTGCCCCGGTCAAACGAACCTCTTCGAGAATGGACATGGCAAGAGCCGCGCCTTCCACCGGATCCGTGCCTGCGCCAAGCTCGTCGAACAGGACCAGCGAATGCTCTGTCATTTTGTCCACGATCTTTACAATGCCTTTCATATGTGAAGAAAACGTGGACAGAGACTGCTCAATGCTCTGCTCGTCGCCGATATCGGAGAACACCTCGTCAAAGACGCAGAGCCGGGATGGTTCCTCCGCCGGAATGTGCAGACCTGCTTGATTCATCAGCGCAAACAGACCGATCGTTTTGAGCGTGACGGTCTTACCGCCGGTATTCGGACCTGTGATGACGATCATCTGCCGTCCTTCCCCCATGGAAAGCGAGATCGGTACAACGGTCTTTTTATCGAGCAGCGGATGGCGCGCTTTTCGCAGATCGATCTCCTTCTTCTCGGAAATCACAGCAGGCGCAGCATCCATACGGTAGGACAGCTCCGCACAGGCGAAGAGGAGCGCCAGATCGTTGATGTTGAGATAGTTGAGCACCATCGCCTGTCCGGACACCGCTACCCCTGCCGAGAGATCGCGCAGGATTCGCTCGATTTCGTGCGCTTCGCGGCTTTCCAGAGTACGCAGCTCATTGTTTGCTTCCACGACCGCCATCGGTTCGATGAATAAGGTCGCGCCGGACTGGGAGGTATCGTGGATCAATCCTTTGACCTCGCCGCGATATTCCGCTTTGACCGGGATCACGTACCGTCCGCCGCGTTGGGTAACGATATTCTCTTGCAGGTATTTGGACGTGCCGGAGACGTATTTTTGCAAAATATCCTGGATCTTATTGTTCGTCTGCCGGATCTTGCGCCGGATTTCACCGAGCTCCGGGCTTGCCTCATCCGCGACAAAATCCTCTGCGACAATGGCGCGGGTGATCTTTTCCTCTAAAAGCCGATTGGGGATGAGTCTGTCGAAGATCTCATTGAGTGAGGTCTGCGGCGTGTGATCGCCTCGGACGTAATCGGTCAGCGTCCGTGCGGTTCGCAGTACGGCGGCACAGTCGAGCAGCTCACGCATGGACAGCATGGCGTCCTTTTCCGCTCGTTCCACCGAAGCGCGAATATCCCGCACGTTGCCAAACGACGGCTGTCCCTTGATGCCGACCAGTTTTTTTGCATCGGTGGTTCTCTGCTGCCGGATGCGCACCTTGTCAATATCTGAGGTGGGTGTCAGCTGCAGGGCAAGCTCACGGGCGCCGTCTGTCTGGGCGTATTCCGCGAGCATTTCCCGGATTTTTTGAAATTCGAGTATATATAATGCTTTTTCGTTCATTGTGATTCATTCCTCCCTTTCGTGGGACGGATGTCGATGGGATCTTTTACTTTTTTGTAAAAATCGAGCGACGGAAAGCTGTGTTCCAGGTGGTTCAGCAGATACCGTTCACAGGCGATGCCAAGCACCGTTCTGTCCTCTGCCTCTGTCACACGGAAAGAAAACAGCTTTTTTACAGGTGCCACGGCGATATAATACATAGCGCGGCGCACGGACGGAGAGATGCGGATATGAATCTTCGCCGTCGTATCATCCATGGCGTAATCGGCGGAATGTACGTAGGTTTCCTGACATTCCTTGCAGAAAAGCCGTCCGTTCATCACGTCCAGATACATCGGCTCTTCTATCTTTCCCTCGTGACAGCCGGCACAGAGCAGCAGGTCCGGTTGGAAACCGGCGTGGCAGATCGCCCGAAACTCATATGCCGCTTTGACACGCTCCGGCGGAATGTCGTCCCGGTCGGACAGCGCATACAGAGCGTTGAGGGTCATTTGCATCAGTTCCGGGTCGGCGACATCCGGCATGGCAAGATCGTCCGCAATCGCGCACAGGTAGGTCGCCAGTGCCAGACGCTCCACATCGAAACGGATGCCCATGAAATTTTCAATATAAGTGCTGTCATTTACATAATAACACTGCTTTGGTTTGCGGAGGGAAAAGGTGGCATACGTGAAAAGCTGCGATGTGGCGGCGTTCCGGTTGTTCAGTCGACGCACATCTTTACCGCTGACGGACAGCTTGCCGCGATCCGCCGTGAGCAGCGTGATCATCTCATCTGCTTCCCCGAATTTTGCCTCCCGGATTACAAGCCCATCCACTTCCATCAGTTCCATCGCGTATCTTCCCTGCCTCTGTCTTACAGTTCCTTTTTGTCGTATCCGAAATTTTGCAGGCTGAAATCGCTGTCGCGCCAGTTTTCCTTGACCTTGACCCACAGATTCAGATATACCTGCACGCCGAAGAAAGCTTCCATATCCTCTCTGGCGTAGCTGCCGATCCGTTTTAAGGTTTCGCCGTTTTTTCCGACGATGATACCCTTATGCGACTGTTTTTCACAGAAGATTTCCGCGCGGATCCGCAGCATTTTTGTGTCCTCTGTGAACTCCTCGATCACGACCGCCGTGCCGTGTGGCACCTCGTCTGACAAAACGCGCAATAGCTTTTCACGGATGATCTCCGCCGCAATCTGTCTCTCCGGCTGATCGGTGAGCGTGTCCTCGTCGAACATCCACTCGCCATTCGTAAGAAACTGCGCCGCTTCCGTGAGCACCTCATCCACGTTTTTGCCGCTTTCCGCACAGGTTGGGACAACAGCGGCGAAATTAAAGAGCGCGGCGTATTCCGAAATCGTTTCGGCAAGTCGTTCGCGGTTGATCAGGTCGATCTTATTGAGCACCAGCATTGCCGGCAATCCGCTCTTTGCGATCTGCTCGATCAGCCGCTTTTCAATGTCGCCTGCCGGATGTCCCGCGTCCGCGATAAGAATCACGGCATCCGCAGAACTGACGGAGGAGCGCACCGACTTCATCATATAGTCGCCAAGCCGGTTCTTCGCCTTGTGGACGCCGGGTGTATCAAGAAACACGTACTGCGCCTCGTCCTTTGTCAATACGCCGAGGATCCGGTTGCGGGTCGTCTGTGGTTTAGAGGACACAATGGCAATCTTTTCCCCCAGCAGGTGGTTCATCAAGGTGGATTTGCCGACGTTGGGTCTGCCGACAATGGCGATCGTTGCTGTTTTTTTCATATTGAATATCTCTCCCTGACCGACTTCGTTTTTACTGAGTCATCAACCATAGACCGTCGGGAGTTCCTTTCTCTGTTTCTATTGATTCTTCAAATTCTGCGTGTTCTTTTCTCCGCGCGGCAGACCGAGCTCTTGCATGATCTCGCGTTGTCTGCGGAACATATCCGCTTCATCCTCCGGAGAGGTTTCGTGATCATAGCCGAGCAGGTGCAGCACGGAATGCACGGTTAAGAATGCCGTCTCCCTCTCGAAGCTGTGACCATACTCTACCGCCTGTTCCCCGGCACGTTCCAGAGACAGCACAATATCCCCGAGCTCCGCTGCCATGTCGTCTTCCGGCACGTCGCCGTTGCGCATGGTGTACATCGGGAACGAAAGCACGTCTGTCGCGCTGTCCTTGTGGCGGTATTCGTTATTGAGCGCACGAATCCCCTCATTGTCCGTGAACGTAATCGAGAGAATGGTATCCTTTGGAAAATGCTCATAGGCAAGCGCGGCTTTGGCGGCTTTTTTGATCCTGTGCCGCAATAACCAGCCCACCTTATATTTTGTCTGTTCGTTTGACCAGTAAACTTTCAGCTTCATAATACTGTCCTGCCGCCTTCTTCATTATCCGTTCCGTTTTTCGCGCTTTACCGGTCGGAATTTCGTTCTGGTCCGCTCCGCGGCGCGAATCTGTTGTTCTTTCTCATACTTATCGTACGCTACGATAATCCGCTGTACGAGCCGGTGGCGGACCACATCCCGTTCCGTGAAGGTGTGGATCGCGATATCGTCGATGTTTTTGAGGATCTGTACCGCCGCAGCAAGTCCGCTCTTTTTCCCGAATGGCAGGTCTGTCTGCGTAAGGTCGCCGGTCACAACGATCCTGGAGCCGTTGCCGAGTCTGGTCAAGAACATTTTCATCTGCTCCGGCGTGGTATTCTGCGCTTCATCTAAGATGATGAACGAATCGTCCAGAGTGCGTCCGCGCATATACGCGAGGGGAGCGATCTCAATGGTCATCTTCTCAATCATCCGCGCGCAGGTCTCCGGTCCGAGCATCTCATACAGCGCGTCGTACAGCGGGCGGAGGTAGGGATCGATTTTGCTTTGCAGATCCCCCGGCAGGAATCCGAGCCGTTCCCCCGCTTCCACCGCAGGTCTTGTCAGAATGATCCGGCTGACCTCGTGGTTTTTAAGTGCCTTAACCGCCATCGCCACCGCGAGATAGGTTTTGCCCGTTCCCGCCGGTCCGATTCCGAGGACCACAGTATTCTTTCGGATCGCCTCAACATACCGTTTTTGCCCGAGCGTCTTTGCCTTGATTGGTTTGCCGCGCACGGTAACAAGGAAACAGTCCTCATCGAAGGTACCAAGCTCCTCCAGTCTGCCCTCGTCCGACATGCCGATGATATAGTCGACTTTTTGCTCCGTGATCTCGTCTCCAAGCGTGCAGATGCGTTTCAGATACTGGACGCAGTCCGTCGCTTTTTGTACATTTGTCTCCTCGCCTTCCACAAGAATGGTATCGCCGTCGCCGCTGTCGCCTGTATTGGCGATCCGAACAGAAAACGCTTCCTCCAGGCGGCTGATGTTCTTGTCGTAGCTGCCGAATATTTTCGCGGTCATCTCTGCGTTTGGTATCTGAATTTTTCTCTGCATATAGTCCTCTATTGAAGTACCGTTTCATTCTCCGGCTCCGGCATGCTGTGAAATTCCTCTGTACGAGCAATATCCTTTTCGCAGTACAAAAGGCAGTCGATGCGGCAGTTATCCTCTGACACCGTGATTGTGATGTTCTGGCTGACAAGCACGCTGTCTGCGGTCGCCGCCTCTATCTGCCGTCTCAGCTCCGTTATAGCTTCCTCTGCGGCGGTTGCTGTATCAATTTTCTCTGTTACGATTTCATATTCCCGGTATATGGTCTTTCCGATCCACACGGGAATCGTGTACCGGTTCCACAGGCATACTTCTTCCATCGTACTTATTGTATCACAAGTGGCATAGGGATTTCCAGTGTTTTTGAAAAGATTTATCTCTTTTTTGAAAATTTTTACGGAAAATTTCGTTTTTTCGCGTCCGGTATACCGCTTTACCTCCCGCTCTTTTGAAATCTCAACCGAAATCGGACAGGCGACCTTTGCGATCACACGACCGGCGGCATAGGTCAGGCGATACTGGTTTTCGTGCCGCATCTGGCACACCCCGCTGATAAGTAGCTCTCCCGGCAGAACGACATCCCCGCCATGCACTGCCGCTTCTCCATGAAATACCTCGACAAGCACCACTTCTCCACCATGCGCCGCTACCACGTTGGCGTACACACCGCTTTTGTCCTGTATGACAGGCGGCTTTTTCGATTCTCGGACCTGCACCTCAGCGATCGTTCCGTTCTGATACACGGAAAGCCACGCGATATTGTCTGATCGGGCGCGGTAATTCGCGTGCACCCAGTCGTAGTTGATGCCGGGGATCCAGTCTCCTACACCGCAGCCTAGCTCTGAGAGCAGTGATTCAATCTCCGCGTCGCTCACCTGGGTATTTCCGGATATTTCCACACGCCATATGAAATGCTGAGAAACCAAGCACCACACAAATAAGACCGCAAATCCCGCCGCAATGCCCGGTCTCCTGCCAAGAAAGGACAGCACTGCCGGCAATCCGCGCACTGCGCCATAATTACATTCCCAATCGTTTTCCGCCACCGCACTCCGGAAACGCGGAATATCTCGCCCAAGCAGCAGAAATGAGACCTCCGTCTCCGTCACACACTCCCGGTAAGGCGTGATCTCCGTGCGAAATAACCAATCAAATATGGCGGTGCGCAGAGATAGGGGCACAGTCACGCGTACAGAGCCGCACCACATGCGAATGATCCATTCCCACATATTCCAGCTACCTCCCGAATCGAACGCACGCAATGGTGCCGCGAACGGTCAGGGATTCTCGGAGAAAGTCTGTCATAGAAAGCGCCTCCCCACATATGGTACAGGTTCCGCACTTTGTTTTTAAAACGATCTCCGCATCGGAATACATAAGAATGCCGCCGCAGCCATCGACGGTCACCTCGCAGTCTCCCTTACAATATACGGTGGGGATGTCCGCGATCCCTTCCATCGGAAATCCGGTGCAAGACGCCACCATCGCACGCAGATTCCCGCCGCCTATTTTTTTCTTTGTCACACGCTTCCTCCGTATCATACCGCAGTCGGCTTTTTGCTATACTGTATGCGAACAATTTCCTTTCCATGCGCGGAGGTGCTTATGCGAAGGGTGAAATATGTCATCCGATTTATATGGTTCGTGACGATTCTTTTTGTCGCGCTCGGATTGCTCAGGCGCGGCGAAGTGGTGCGAAATGTTTTCAGGGACACACTTGCCGGCTGCTTTGCCAGTCTCTTGCCTGTTTTGTTCCCATATATGGTTCTCGCGCGTTTGATCGTCTCACTGGACCTTTTCTCACCGTTTGTCCGTCTTTTGCGATTGGACAGAAAGCTGCACATGCCATCCGCACTTCCTGTGGTATGGCTGCTCGGCAATTTGTGTGGTTATCCTATCGGTGCGGCAGAATGTGCGGCTCTGGTGCGGCAAAATAAGCTGTCTGCAGAGCATGCCGGGGTTCTCTGTGCCCTTGCAAGTCATGGGAATCCTGTATACATCGTGCAGATCGCCGGGATCCTGTGGTGGAAAAGTATGTCGTTCGGCATCGGTCTGCTGCTTGCCCAATTGTGCTTTACCACCCTTGTGACAACGTTTATTCTGTTTCGGCGCCGCGCAGAAAGAGAGAGTACAGGTGGTGTCAGACAAAATAACGCCATTTCCGGTGCCGGGGCGTTTTCCGCAGCGATCCGGGATAGCAGCATGGCGTGTGTTGCGGTCTGCGGCTCCATTGTGTTTTTTTCGATCGTAATCGCGCTGCTGCCGCCTACGCATCCGGTTCTCTCCGCGCTCCTTGCCGCGATTCTCGAATTTACATCCGGCGTGGAAGCGGGTGCTTTGCAAGGAGATATCGCAGGCGCCGCGATTACAGGTTTCGCGCTTGGATTTGGCGGATTGTCAGTGCTTATGCAGGTCGCGGAACGAACGGACGGCACAGGCATTTCCCTTGTCCCAACAATTCTTATGAAATGCGCAGATGGTGTGTGGATGGCATCCGCAGCGGCGTTGCTGTATCGCTTGCGCACGGTATACCCGGCAAGTGCAGTCTGGAATCCCATGGAAACGAGCAATCCATGGATTGTTGGTTGGGCGATATTCACACTGGGACTCCTCTGCCGCGCGGGAAGTTTTTGGAAAAAGGCAGAAATTTTCCGTAAGAGTCGATAAATTTCGGAAAACACTTGATTTTCAGCGCATCGTTGTATATAATAGTATGATAGGATAATAGAGGATATTGACCCTATTGCAGAGACGGAAGGCGGTGACAGAATGTGAAAACGAAAGCGGAGATCGAACGATTCTGCAAGTATTGTGAGCACGCGGAAGAACTGCGCGATGGGAATACCATGCTCTGCAAAACACGTGGCGTTGTCTCTTCAGGTGCTTGCTGCCGTCGTTTCCGGTACGATCCCTTAAAACGTACACCGATTATGCCGGGCGCAGAAAGGAATGTGGCTCTGCTGTCGCTTGATTTCGTGGACATCTGACGTGCATGGCTTGCATAGCGGAACAAGTAAGGAAACGCTGATGGAAAGTTTATGGATTCAGCGCATCCGTAAGGACGAACTACGATTGAAAACGAAAAAATGGAGGATATACCATTGATTATCGCATTAGAAGACGCAAAATACGAACTTACCAATTTCCGTGACGATCTTGCCGAGCTTGGCAGCGCGCTGCGGATCGATACACTGCGGGAACAGGTCGCCGAGCTTGAAAAGAAAACGTCGGATCCGGCGTTCTGGAATGACCAAGCGACCTCCGGTAAGACCTTACAGCAGATCAAGCAGCTCAAAGACAAAATCACTGCTTACGAAGCGCTCTGTACGAAGCTAGAGGACGCGATCACCCTCGCCGAGCTCGCCATCGAGGAAAATGACGAGAGCATGGTCGAGGAAGTGCTGAATGAGCAAAAGGAGATCCTCGCGACCGAGGAAAAAATGCGCATTGAGATCTTACTCTCCGGCGAATACGACCGAAACAACGCCATCGTCAGCTTTCATCCGGGTGCTGGCGGTACCGAGGCGCAGGACTGGGCGCAGATGCTCTATCGGATGTATACACGTTGGGGAGAACGGCACGGCTACAACGTGAAGCTTCTCGACTGGCTCGACGGCGAGGAAGCGGGGCTCAAATCCGCCACGATCATGGTCGAGGGACTGAACGCCTATGGGTATCTCAAGAGCGAAAACGGCGTGCATCGTCTGGTCCGCGTATCTCCCTTTGACGCATCCGGCAGACGGCATACCTCGTTCGCGTCCGTGGAGGTCATGCCGGAATTTGACGACGATAACTCCATCGAGATCAAGGATGAGGACCTGGAGATCACGGCGCATCGTTCCAGCGGCGCGGGTGGTCAGCACATCAACAAAACGGACTCCGCCATTCGGATCACGCACATTCCGACCGGAATTGTGGTTGGCTGTCAGACTGAGCGCAGTCAGCTTCAGAACAAGGAAACCGCAATGAAAATGCTGAAATCCAAGCTCATGGAGATCAAGCAGCGCGAAAAGCTCGACAAAATCGACGATATCAAGGGTGTCAAAACGAACATCGAATGGGGCGCACAGATCCGTTCCTACGTATTCATGCCGTACACCCTTGTCAAGGATACACGCACCGGATACGAGGACGGCAACATTCAGGCAGTCATGGACGGCGACCTGGACGGCTTCATCAACGCCTATCTGAAGATGAACGCGGGCAGCAGCGGCAAATAAGATGGAAAAGGAAATCCGCAGGCAGCAGGATTCCGTCCTGTTTGAGGGAATGACCTCAATCCGTGCCTGCATCCGTGCGATGGAGGAAGGGCTGTCGGACCGACGGATCGAGAGGATCTATATAGATCAGGACAAGACGAGGACAAAATCCGGCGAGACAGGCTATCTGCGCGCGATGGGCGAGAAATACGGCTTTCCGATAGAGCCGACGGACAGTGCGACACTTGATGAGATGACGCTCGGCACATCACACGGCGGATTTGCCGCTGTCTGCACGATGCGTTCGCTCCAGCCGCTCACCCCCGACGATATTTTACCCGGGCAGTTTGCCGTATGGATCGAGGGAATCGAGGACCCATACAATTTCGGTTACGCGCTGCGTTCTCTGTATGCCTGTGGTGTCGATCTGGTCGTGCTTTCACCGCGCAACTGGATGAACGCCGCAGGAGTGGTCTGTCGTTCGTCTGCCGGCGCATCGGAGCTTTTGCCGATGTATGTTGCTGAAAACGAAATGGTCACGGACTGGTTCCACGACAAGGGATACAAAATCGCGTGCGCCGGAATCCGGGATTCCGTATCGTCCTTCGACGCGGATCTGGCAAAGCCCCTTTTCCTGATCGTCGGCGGAGAAAAGCGCGGCATTTCCCGCAAGCTCCTCGACAGAGCGGATCTTATCGTGCGGATCGACTATGGCAGAGCGTTTCGCGGTTCCCTGTCCGCTGCATCCGCCTGTGCCATGCTCGGGTACGAGGTACTGCGACAGAACCGCGATGCTGGAGAATAACAGAATCCGTAAAAGAACGCGGCGTATATTCCACAGGAAATATACGCCGCGTTCTTTTTGCGGTTATTCGTTTTCGCTCAGGTAGATCCCGACGCGGCTGTCGATATTCTTCGCGCATTCCTCCGCAGGGATCGCCCCGCCGAGATAGCGGCTTTCCTCTTCCTCCGCGATCGACGCGACCATACTGTCGGAAGCCCAGATGGATGTCACCTCGCTCTCCAGAACGGCAGTGACCCTTGCAATATCGTCCTCTGTAATGACGTAGTGATCGCCCGCGCGGCCGTTCAGAGTGCCGTTTTCATCGAGCGCGATTGTTTTGTCAAAGGTTTTGGTATCACCGTCATGGTAGAAGAACAGCTCATATCCGGAATACCGCGCGAACCGCTCCTCCTGCAATGCACGCACGCTGTAGAAACCAGAGCGCAGCGCGTCGAACACGTACCTCTCCTGCACTGGGGACGACCGTGTGAGATAGGACTCGATAAATTCCCACGCGAGAGACGGTTCCGCGCAGTCCGAGGTGATCGCAAGGTGGCTGTCGGGACGGAGATCTACACCATGTTTATCCTCTGCCGGATAACCGATGCACGTAATGTCACGGGTGCCGAATACGTGCGCAAGGCGGTAATAGCTGTACATCGTACCGAGAGAAAGCTCCTCCAACTTGATTTTCCCGTTCCAGTACAGGTTTTCGCCGCCTTCCGTCACCTCGAGCTGATCCTCCGATGTTATTGCTCCGGCAAGAAGCGCGTCGTAGTTGTTCGTAGCATGGGTCATATACGTCTGCCCGGTCTCCGGCAATGTCTGCAAAAACGTGAGATACCGCAAAAACAGCGGATCGGTGAAATCTGCTTTTCCGTCCCGAATAAACGGCCGATATTGGTTCCAACCAAAGAGCATATTGGTGTAGTTCTCCCGGCTTAACTCCTCCATGAGATATTCGCCGTCTGTGAGATCGTCGCAGAAATCGAGAAATTCCGCAAGATCCCACCCGGTTCTGCCATCCAGTACGTCAGTTCTGCCCACCAATCCGTGCAGCCAGAAGGAACGAAAGATACCATACAGCTTGCCGTCGTCCGATTCCATGTAATCCCGCACACTGTGGTAGAGCGAATCCTTCTGCACCTCACCGTTCATGAGCGGATACAGGTCGACGAGATACCCCGGCAGTCTTTTTGTGAGCGTTTTGAGATCGTTTCCGGACAGAACGAGAATATCCGCCTTGACGACTCTGGCGGTCAGATCGGTTTTGAAGCGGTCGTAGCTTGCCAGAAAGTTCTCTTTTGTGCGGTATTTGCTGTAATCCGTGACCAGGATCCGCGCATTTTCATGGGTGCCGTGAAACCGGGCGACCTCCGCTTTGATGTCTTCAGAAATATCCATACCGACAAGGTGCAGCACCGTCGCCTGGGTGAGATCGATATCCTCCGATGGACGATAAAGCCGCAGGGTGGATGCGCTGCCGTCCATGGTATGAATCGCCATATGTGGTCTGTCATTTTTGCCGCGGAAGAATAGCTCCACCCCGCGCACGCTGCCTGTGATTCCGGACTGCAGGAGATCCGCCACCGGTTCACATATGAGCTTTTCCGGATCCGCGTCCTCGGCGAGACGATAACGGTATACCATATCGTCCTTGTAGAAATAGAAATACCCGCCATAACAGTCGATCGGCGTACCCTCGTACCAGGCGTTCGCTCCGTTCATATAAGCAGGCGTCGCGTATTCCCGCACGATGGCGTGGTCGCGGATCTCGGCGATCGTCAGTCCAGCTCCGGTGCTATAGGTGACGTAATATCCCTCATGCGCAGAGGTGATCCCGACGCTGTCCCCGGGCAGCTCAAGCGTGGCGGTCATGGTCAGCGTGTCGTCATAGAACGCGAGCTTTTTGCCCCAGAGTATGGCAATCTCATTCTCTGCTGCAGCGATCGGTAGTGCGCCAATAGCGAACGGATTGTCCATGGATAAAGCCGGCTTGTCGGTTCCACCATCGGGACGGATTGTGTCGACGGAAGCATCCGCAAGCACTGCGCCTGTGAGATCGTACCAACGGAAACGGTTCTCGCCATTTTCAAACGGAATCGCGAACAGTCCTCGCGCGGTCAATGTCTGTCCGTTTACACTTTCCAGTGCAAGCGGGATCGTTCCGGAGGCATCGCCGTTTTCATCCGTTACAATAAAATAGAACCTTTCTTCATATGCATCCGCGGTTTTCTCCACGATAAACGCTTCATAATTGCTCTCGTGGACAGCTGTGTAATATTTACCATCCGCAAGCACGACGTTCGATGGGCTGCCATCCATCCTGTCAACAAGCGGCGTTGCCGTCATTTGTGTATAGAGATGTCGCAAAACATTCTCATCCAACTCGGTGTTTTTCCGACAGGCAGTGAGCGGAATGAGCATGGTCAGGGCTAAGAAAAAGCAAAGAATCTTTTGCATACAGGGGGCTCCTTTCCGATTTTGGTTCTGTTATCTCTATAAGCAGCGAAAAAACGGAAAACCCTAAGGCTACAAAAGATTCTTTTTTTCTGTTTGGCAGTTTTCCGTATGGATTGCTGCTGAGTGTCGTTCAAAATGAACTGTTCTTGTATCAGAAGGATCCGCTGGAGCCGCCGTGCGTCTCACCGGAGGAGGAGGTGTGCGTGGTGGACGGTCCGCCGTGATCTTCGTTTTCCTGCGCGCGCCTGGTGCGGTTCACGGTGCGGTAGAGGAAGATATCGCGTGCGTTTGTGATGCGCAGAGAGTCGCGGTCCACATAGTCTGCGGCACCGGATCTCTGCTGCACGGTATGGAGCTTCGCCTTCATAATGCCCATCGGGATCATGGAGAGGAGAAACCCAACGAGGAGTGCGATCGGAATGTACCGCGCCGTCATCTCAAGACGCCTACTTACAGGTATCGGTTCGTAGGGATCATAATTCTCGTCGTAGAAATTATGTTCCTCGTCATAGGAATCCGATTGCTCAAAATAGTCGCTTGGTCTTTGCCCCGTTCTCTCCGCGTACAGATAGTCGCAGCCTTTGGCATATGCCCAAAACGCCTTCTCATAGTCGCCATCCGAGAGATAGGGAAGAAATTGCTCCTGCAAATATTCATTGCCCTTGTCCGTTACGTACTGGATCGCGATTCCGTGCGTGGACAGTGCCCATTTGCGCTCAGCCATAGCGATAACGAACAGAATACCATCTTTGTTTGCCCCGGTACCGTAGCTGTAATAGTCGAATAAATCATCAGCATAGGCGGTGATATCGTCGTAACCGTATTCCTCAATGCTGTCCACCACGGCGATGGACGTATCCACCTGGAACCGGTCGCTTACAACATTGAGCGCTTCGAGAACCGTATTGTACTCGTCCTCCGACAGGACGCCGTATTCGTCGTACAGCCTGCCAAGCGGTTCGTATTCTGTTTCGGCAAAGCATACGCCGGTCATAAGAAAAGCGAGGGTGAGCACCGTCAGTGCTGCGGCAATGATGCGTTTCATATTCCATTCCCTCCCTTACACCGACTGCACGATAAAGAGAACGAGCAGTGAAATCAGCGCGAAAATGCCTGTGTAGAAGAGCTTATACTTCCAATACGCTCCCTTGTCCATTGGCAGGTTCCCGACGAATTTTCCGGTCTGTCCGTTCATGGCGAATTGATAATTCTGCCCGTTCCAGCTTGTGTTGAGGATCCACGCCGGGAGCAGCACGTATCGCACACGACCGTTCTGAAACCGGATGCTCGACGATTCCAGCGTAACGGAGGAGTATTCGCCGCAGGTTTCCTGACGGATCACCCTTTCCGTGGTTTGCCGGATCCGCTCATTGGCGCGCTCGATGCAGTTCTCCTTCGGCACGTCGTATTTGTCCGCGAGGTAGCCCGCAAGATACGCCGTCTGGAAATCGACTGCCTCGGTGAGATCGTATGGCTCCAGCGATTCTGTCAGATCGTTCAGGATTTTGGAAGCGCCGTCCACGGGGATGCCGGTATACGAGAGAGAGCCGCCACGCACCACGGAATAATACTCCGTTTCTGTATAATCGAAATCGCTGTCCGACCATGCATGTACTCTGGTTCCCTTGAAACGAAGATGCGCGTCCGCCTCGGTGTCAAAGAGCCAGAACGGGATATAGACCCCACGGATCTCGTCGATGTGATTTTGGCTCTGGAATACGCGTGGCAGGAGCTTTTTTCCGGTCAGATGCCGGCTCAGAGCTTCCTTTGCCGCCTTTTTGTCAAGCTTGAACGGTACCACCAGATCCGGTCGCAGATCCCCCGCGAAGGTGCCGAGCATCACAACGGGATTGCCGCAGTACGGACAACTGATCGCACCGGTGTTCTCATCGCCGATGATCTCGCCGCCGCAGGACTGGCACGCGTACACGCGCATATGCGCGGTTTCGTTCGCCTGCCACTGTTCTCCTCCAGCGATGTTCCAGTGCATGGAGTCTTTTCCGTCCTCGTTCAGAGCGGCGTCCATATCCCGCAGAGCGTCCATCTCATATTCGGTATCACAGTACGGGCATTTCATCTTCTGTGCATGTGGGTCAAACGCGATCGCACCGCCGCAGCACGGGCACTTATAGGTCATTTGCTTATCCAACTCGTTTCTCCTCCTACTCGCAATGGAAATACCTCTGTCCGACGAAAACGTATGAAAATTCCGCCGAACAGAGGTATCCTCTCGATTCTATCGATTATTTCACGTCCGCGTCATTGAAAGGGTCGCCGCATTCCGGGCAGAACTTTGGCGGATGCGCCGGATCCTCCGGTTCCCAGCCGCACTTGTCGCAGCGATACAGCTTTTCTCCCGCCGGCTTCTTCGCGCCGCATTCGGAGCAGAATTTTCCTTTGTTGACAGCCCCACATGCGCACTTCCAACCTTCCTCCGGCTTTTTCGCACCGCATTCCGGACAGAATTTACCTGTAGCAATCGCGCCGCAGGAACATTTCCAGCCGTTCGCCGCCTTTGCCGGAGCCGAATCCCGCGCAGCGTTTTGTGTCTGCTGCCCCATGGCATAGAGATTCTGCGCATTCATGCCGCCAGCGTTCTGCGTCATATTCATGCCCATGAAGCCGACCGCCGCACCGCCTGCGTTCCCTGCCGCCGTTTTCATCGCGTCCGCCTGCGCACCGACCAAAGTCGCCGCAGCCATGGTGGGATCGCGGTACATTGCCGCTTTCTGCGCGTCCTTGATGAGCTGTGCGTCCTCGTCCGGCAGTGTTACGGAGCCAAGTGCCACGCTGATAACACGAAGCCCTCTCGTCTTACCCCATTTTTCGGACAGTACCTCGTTCATCGCTGCTTCCAGCTCAGTGTTGTGGGAAACCAGCTGATTCGGCCGCAGCTCCATATCGGACAGCTTACCGAACGCCGGCTGCAGGGCGCTGATGAATTCCGTTTTCAGCGTGCTGTCCAGTTCAGAGCGATCGTAGGTATTCGCCACGTTGCCGCAGACATTGGAGTAGAACAGCAGCGGATCCGCGATCTGGTAGGAATACACGCCGTTGCAGCGCACGGACACGTCGATATCGAGCTGGATCCGGGAATCTACTACGCGGAACGGAATGGGGCTTGCCGTGCCGAATTTGTTGTCTAAGATTTCCTTGGTATTAAAATAGTAGACGCGTTGATCCTTGCCGGTATCGCCGCCATAGGTAAAACGTTTGCCGATCTGCTTGAAGGTCGCTTTGATCGCTTCGCCGAGGCTGCCTGTGAAAATGGACGGTTCGGTTGAGGTGTCGTATGTAAACTCACCCGGTTCCGCACAAACCTCCACGATCTTGCCTTGCTCCACAATGATCATGCACTGACCGTCCGCAACCGCGATGCCGGAGCCGTTTGAGATGATGTTGTCCTCACCTCTCGTGTTAGACGAGCGACCGGAGGTGCGTTTTCTGCCTTTTACGACAAGAATATTGTTGTCAATCGCGTCGCAATAGAATAATTCTTTCCATTGATCGGCAAGCACGCCGCCTACCGCTCCAAGTCCCGCTTTGATAAGTCCCATACTGTTTACTCCCTTCAGTTTCTTGAAGGAGCTGACATGACGCCGCTCCGTTCTATGCGTATTTTTTATCATTATAGCATATCCGTTCCATCAAAACAAGCCATGCGGCAGAGTTTTCTTGAAATCTCATGGAATTCTAACCATATCCGCCATCCATGCAGTAAAACGGGTTGTTTTTACGCGCGGCATATGCTATAATACAGGCAGGCAATGCGCTATGACAACACTGACAGAACAGAAAGGATAAATGGATTATGGAATTGTGGCAGAAGTATCAGCTGGAAAAAACGTCCCGCACCAAAGAAGGGATTGAATGGAGTTCCTATTACGCATACAATGCGCCGGATGACACATCCCCGCGCGTATTTCTCATCGGCGACTCGATTTGCTACAGCTATCAGGACGCTGTCCGGAGAAATCTGGAGGGCAAAGTCAATGTAAGCTATTGGGCGTCCTCCAAATGCGTGACCGATCCGATGTATCTGCGTCATCTTGATTTCTTCATGGATCAAAACAAATACGATCTCATCACGTTCAACAATGGTCTGCATTCTCTTCATACGGACCGCGCGGAGTGGGAAACGGCGTACCGCAACACAGTCGAATATCTGCACGCGAAAGCACCGCGCACGAGAATCTCCATCACCCTCTGCACGCCCCTGCAGGAGGAGCCGTACAACGCAATCTCTGCTTCCCTGAACGAATATGCGAAAAAGCTGGCGGCGGAATGCGGATATCCGATTCTTGATCTCTATATGCCGATGGACTCCCTCGACCGAAGTGTATATTGGTCGGATCTTTACCACTTCAAAGCAGAGGCAATCGGAATCCAGGCAAAGACAATCGCGGAGCATGTGCTTGGCAGACTGGAGACGGTATCGGGCAGTGTGTCCCACGCGTCCACGGCAACAGGACCGTCCGGCAGAATCGACTGATCCACAGAAAGGAACAAACGCTATGTACAACGAAGGCAAGCTCTATCTCGGGCTGGCAGAGGGAGGCAGCACCCCGGAGCACGTGTATCTCCCGCTCTCCCATGCAAATAGACACGGGCTGATCGCAGGCGCGTCCGGTACCGGGAAAACGATCACAATGAAGGTCATGGCGGAATCGTTCTCCGCGGCCGGCGTTCCCGTCTTTCTCTGCGACGTCAAGGGGGATGTATCCGGTATCTGTGTGCCCGGAGAGGACAATGCCGGTATGCAGAAGCGGATTGACCGGTTCGGGATCCGGGATACATTCCGGTATCGCGCGTATCCGACGGTGTTTTACGATCTCTATGGCAAAAAAGGACATCCGGTGCGCGCGACTGTCTCTGATCTCGGTCCTTCCATTCTTGCGCGGATTCTCGGACTGACGGAGATCCAGGAGGGTGTGCTGAACGCAGTATTCCGGATCGCGGATGACCATGACCTGACCCTTATTGACATGAAGGATCTGCGCGCGGTACTTCAGTATGTGGCTGCGCATCGTACGGAATATACCGAGCGGTACGGCAATATGGCGCCGCAGAGTCTTGGTGCGATCACCCGGGCACTGCTGCCGCTGGAAAACGAGGGCGGTGATGTGTTTTTCGGCGAACCGGCACTCGATATCCACGACTGGCTCCGCACCGCGCCGGATGGACGGGGATACATAAACGTGCTACACTGTGCGGAGCTGATCCGATCCCCGAAATTGTATGCGGCGTTTTTATTATGGATGCTGGCGGAGTTATTTGAGGTTCTGCCTGAGGTCGGAGATCTCGATAAGCCCAGGCTCGTGTTCTTCTTTGATGAAGCGCATATACTGTTCACGGACGCGCCTAAGGCTCTTGTCACCCGGATCGAACAGACTGTCAAGCTAATCCGCTCCAAAGGTGTTGGAATCTACTTTGTCACACAATCGCCGTCCGATATTCCGGATCCGGTACTAGCGCAGCTCTCCAATCGGGTACAACATGCGCTTCGGGCGTATACTCCCGCGGAACAGAAGGCGGTACGCGCGGCGGCGCAGTCCTTTCGACCGAATCCGGCGTTCCGCACCGAGGACGAAATTCTGAAACTCGGCACCGGGATCGCGCTCACATCCTTTCTGGACAGCGACGGCATTCCGCAGATAGTCGAAAAAACGGCGATCCTCTGCCCGGAAAGCCGCATGGCGTCGGCGACCGACGCGGAAGTGGCAGACTGTATGCGTTCCTCACCGGTATTCGGAAAATACGACCGCACAGTAGACAATGTGAGCGCTTATGAGCTGCTGGAAAAGCAGGTCAAGGAAGACGCGGCACAGGCGGAGCTGGAAGCGGAACGCGCAGCTCTGGAGGCGGAAAAGGAAAAACTCCAGAAGGAAAAGGAGAAAGCAGAGGCTGCCGCCGCGAAAAAAGCCGAGCGCGAGGAAGAGAAAAAGCGCGCGACAAAGGAGCGACAGGCCGAACGGCGCAGGAGCAAGATCGAATCCCAACTTATCCAGGCGGGCGGACAAATGCTCAAGCGGGGACTTCTCGGAATTCTGAAGCGGAAATAAGGAAACATATCATGAAAAAGCGTGACCTTTTCCTCGCGGTATCCTTTTGTGTTTTCGGCGGCGCTCTTGTGATCTTGGCGTTTTTCATGGGCATTGCCACAACCTCCGGCAAACGGCTCACCGCGCTTGGCTTACTGTTTCTGTTCAACGGTTTTCGCGGCATTTCGCAGTACCGCGCCGGGCGGTTTCCGGAGAACGTGACAATCCCGGCGCAAAACACGACGCTGCCAATGTCGCTGCGGGTTTGTCGGATCGTGCAATACAATCTTGCGTTTACCGTGCTGCTTGTTGTCCTCATCGACACACTTTCATCAGCGGATCTGCGTACACCGATCCTGCGCCTTGGAGGACTGTTGATCCTATCGCTTGCAGTGACGGAGATTCTCACGCGAAAACAGTTCCAAAACGATCAAACGGAATAAAGCAGAGGGGAATGCTTCGCGTGGCATGGAGCATTCCCCCTGTATATTATCCCTCCATTCCCTCAAAAAAAAACAGAATTTTCCCCGCATTTTCACCGAATCAAATCCAGTTTGTGCGACTATATAGGTGAATCGGGCTTCTACCATGGAGCCGTTTCATGGAGGTATTTTAGAAATGCAGCTCAAGGAGCCTGACAAAATGATGAAAGCACTGTTCGCGGCTGCACTGCGCCTGTCCGGTAGCTGGCAGGACGCGGAGGAGCTGACCTCGGAGGTATTGCTGGCGGCGGTTGCGTATCCCGGTGAGACGGAAAACCAATCCGCGTGGATGTATACCGTTCTGCGCCGTCGGTTTTACGACAAACTGCGGCGGAAATACAGGCACACGAACGTTTCTCTGGATACGGTTCCGGAGCCGTCGTGGGATCCGTTTGCAGACACCGTTGGTCGTCCGGGGGAAGCAGAGATACGGCGAGAGGTGGCGTATCTCTCCGACAGACTGCGGGAGGTGATCGTCCGCCACTATTTCTATGGAGAAAAGGTGCGCGACATTGCCGGAGAAATGGCTCTGCCCGCGGGAACCGTTATGCGCCGTTTGTCCGAGGGACGCGAACAGATGCGGAAAGGAATGGAAAATATGGAAGCGTATACGAAACAAAGCTATGCGCCGGAGCGGCTGGATGTATCCTGCAGCGGCACGCCTGGACTGTACGATGAGCCGTGGTCCCTTGTGGCGGACGATTTGCTGCGGCAGAACATCTGCATTGCCGCTTACGACAAGCCTGTCACGCCGGTAGAGATCGCACGGATGCTTGGGATCCCTGCCGCGTATGTGGAGGATGCCTGCGACCGTCTCATCAAGGGAGAATTGCTTACACATCGGGGAAACCGGGTATGCACAGATTTCATGATCACAACACCGGTGGAAATGTTAGACCGCGCCAAGATGACAGCACAGCTGCTTTCCCCGCATTTTTCCACGTTATGGGAAATTGTCGCACAGGGACTGGACACAGTACGTGCAATGCCCTCTCTGGCAGGATTTACGGAAGCCGAACGAGAAAAATGTGTGCTGTACGCGGCGTTTGAGGTTTTGTCCTGCGGCGTATACAGCGCGCTGCATCGGCTTGTTCCCGGTGAGGATGTGTTTCCGCAGCGACCGGACGGCGGCAGCTGGATCGCGCACGGAATACGTTACTGTACAGGCACAAGCGACACTATTTTTACAGAGCTTGCACATTGGTGTTATGGTGGGAGACGAGAGGCGCGGTTTTCGGGCATTCTCGGCGTCCGCTCCTTTCGCCTGTATGTTTACGACGCGCCGCCGGAGCAGAATCGGTATCAGCGCGGAGAGGTACCGATCACGGATGAGGAGCTGTGCATGGTGCTGTACCTCCTTCATGCCGGGATCCCGCCGCACGCCGTCGCTGCTGATCCTCTGCCTCTGCGCGCGATTCCGCATCTTGCCCACTGCGGGATCCTCCGGTACGAAAACGACCGTCCTACAGTGGATATCCCGGTGCTTTCCGGCGCGGATTATGCCGCTCTCACAGAGATTTGCAAAGATAGTGCCGCTCTGTTTGCAGACGCGCTTGTGACAGTTTTGTCCGACTGTCTGGAGGATTTGGCGATTCCTGTGCCTGCGCATCTGAGAGAAAGGATCACACCTGTTCGCCGCTACGCGTTTTCCCATATCCCGGTCGTCCTTCTGCGAGAAGCGGATGCGAGAGGGCTATATCCGATGTCCGCCGGGAAGCCGCCGATGCTGCTTGTCGTGGAAAAATAGTTTCTGTGTGACCATCGCAAAACGCCGTCTGCTCCGGGTTTCTCCGAAGCAGGCGGCGTTTTCTTTGATTATTTATAACTCAGATCAACGGCAGGACGTTTTTTTCCAGATAGTCGTACGCTTCTTTCGTGCAGTCGGTGAATGGTCTGCGGCAGGTACCGTCGCCGATGTCCATAAGCTTCAGAATCGCCTTGACGCAGGGAATCCCCCCGAATTTTCCGAATACGTCGATCGGGCGGTTCACGATGTGCTGGATCTCTCTTGCTTCCTCGATCTTTCCCGCGCGGAACAGGTTGTACATCGCGAGATATTTGTCCGCCATGTAGTTGTACGTCGAGCCAATACCGCCGGACGCACCCGCGATCATACCGCTGAGGAACATCTCGTCAAAGCCGTTGAAGAGGATCTTGTCCGGATACGCGCGACGCATCTGCTCCATTTGGTAATAGTCGTTTGAAGTGTGTTTAATGCCGACAAACCGGTCGTCGTCCAGGAGCCGGATCAGCTGATCGCCGGACATGCTCACACCGGAGAAAAGCGGAATGTTGTACGGGAAGATCGGCAGACTGACGGCGTCACGGATGGAACGGTAGTAGTCAAGAACTTCCTCAAAATTGAATTTGTAGTAAAACGGTGCTACCGCGGACACGGCGTCATAGCCAAGCTCTTCCGCGTATTTTGCGAGAGACTGCGCCTCTCTCGGATTCGTGGAGCCGCACTGAACGATAAGGTGCACACGATCGCCGACGATCTCTTTCGTAAGCTTCATGAGACAACGGCGTTCCGCTTCGGACAATAGAAATACCTCAGCGGTGCTGCCGCATACGTAAAAGCCGTGCACACCCTTTGCAATGTTCCATTCGATAAGTGCAGCAAGAGCGCTTTCATCGATTTCATCCCCGTTTACAAAGGGAGTGACGAGCGCGGGATAAATGCCGGAAAAATCTTTCATAGTGTTTTCCTTTCTCTGAATGCATTACGGAGCGGGATTCTGCCGACAGTATAGCATAGTTTTGCGAAAATGTCCATACCTTCTCAGGGAAAATATATATTTTTCGGGCATTTTTTATTACAATATCTCCACCAGACGGATTCTATACCAAATCTTAATAAAAAGAAACGGAAATTGCTCTTGCGCGGTGCCTGTTTCTATGGTACAATACTACTATCCGAAAACAGAGGACTGCTATCTACTATGAAACTGAACAACAAACGCACCATCTTCGTCGGTTTTGCTTTCTTTCTCATCTGCGCGTTCTGGCAGGCATATGACGCGTTGATCCCAAAGATTCTGACCGACAAATTCGGCATGAACCAGGTCTGGTCCGGCTTTATCATGGCGCTGGACAACATACTCGCGATTTTTCTTCTGCCACTGTTCGGCTCCCTCTCCGACCGCTGCAAGAGCACTCGCGGACGTCGGACCCCGTTTATTATCATCGGTACGCTCGCGGCAGCGCTCTGCTTTATGGGACTGTCCTACATGGACAACCTGCAGCTTGCGAAGCTCACGGAAATCAAGGCGGTCACGGATACAGAATCCTCTGCCGAAAGGGACGCTGCCCTGCGTGCGTTGTACAGCGCGGACTACGATATGGGGAAAGTACCGACATCCCCTATGGAAAGCGGTGCCGCCGCGGATCAGTCTCTCGCGAACATATACGGCGACGCAGATACCTTTGTCGAAACCGTGAACGAGAAAACCGTAGAAAACACCTCCGAATGGATCGTCAAGGCGCGGCAGGCGTACGCTTGGCGGAAAACTGTCGAATCCCCAGGTACATTGGCCGGTTTTATCGTCATTCTCATGGCGGTGCTGCTCTCTATGTCTACATTCCGTTCTCCCGCCGTAGCGCTGATGCCGGATGTCACACAAAAACCGCTGCGCTCCAAGGCGAACGCGATCATCAACCTGATGGGTTCTGCGGGCGGCATTCTGGTGCTCGTGCTGGGGATTGTGTTTGGTACAGGCAAAAGCGAGAACACACTCATGGCATACACGCCGTTCTTCTGTGTGATCGCCGGGATCATGCTGGTCTCCCTGGGCATATTCGTTTGCACTGTCCGCGAGGTTCCGTGGGCAAAGGAGGCAGCAAAAGTCAACGACGCCCTGGATGCACAGGCAGAAACAGCGGAAAGAAGCACCGCAACACAGGGGCATTTGTCCGCCGGGGAGAAAAAATCGCTGCTATTCATCCTTGCCTCCGTGGTGCTCTGGTACATGGGCTACAACGCGGTGACAAGCAAATACTCCGTATACGCCGGCGAGGTGCTTGGTCTGGACTTCAACCTCACCATGATCATCGCGCAGGCGGCGGCGATCCTTTCCTATATCCCGGTCGGAATCCTTTCACAGAAATTCGGACGCAAGAGAATGATCCTCTGCGGTGTTGTCTTTCTCGGCGTCTCCTTTGGTTCTGCTGCGTTCTTACGCGCAGGCAGCAATATCTGGCTGATGAACGCTCTGTTTGCGCTCGCCGGGATCGGTTGGGCGACCATCAACGTCAACAGCTATCCAATGGTGGTCGAGATGGCGAAAAGCGGCGATGTCGGCAAATATACTGGCTTTTACTACATGGCAAGCATGGCGGCACAGATCGCGACCCCGATCCTCTCCGGCGTTTTTCTGACCTACGTTGGCATGACCACGCTCTTCCCATACGCGGCTGTCTTTGTGTGTCTCGCGTTCCTGACGATGCTCTGTGTTCACCATGGAGACGCGCCGCGTAACACGGATGACAAGAAAGAACTGCTCGAATATCTGATCGATCCGGAGGATTGACGGATAGCATGCGGATACTATGTCGCTTGCATCGACCATTTGTATATCTCACATGTATATTCCATGGAATACCGGCAGATAAAAATAAGGAGTGCATCCGCACCGTACACATATATCAAAGAAACCGAGGAAACAAAATGCTATTTGGAATCATCATTTGTCTGATCCTGCTTTTTTATATCTTTGTCCTGCTCCGCCCCGGCAAATCCGTCGATTATCCGGACGCGGTGCTTGTCGACTATGCTCATCGCGGCGCGTATGGGGATGGGATCCCCGAAAACTCGCTTGCAGCGTTTGCGCGTGCGGCGGATAACGGCTGCGGGATCGAACTGGACGTACAGCTGTCGAAGGACGGCGAGGTCATGGTTTTCCACGACGCCACGCTGGAACGGATGACCGGAAAAAAAGGCATGTGTGCGGATTACACGGCAAAGGAGCTGTCGGAAATGGCCCTTTCCGGTACGTCTGAGACAATCCCTGCTTTCCGGGACGTTCTCGCGCTGGTGCATGGGCGTGTGCCGCTATTGGTGGAATTGAAAGGCGAAAGTCTGGATACATCTGTCTGCGCGCCTACAGCGGAACTGCTGCACACGTATTCCGGCAAATTTATTGTGGAATCGTTCAATCCCTGCCTCCTCGGCTGGTTTGCACGCCATGAGCCGGAGATGATCCGCGGACTGCTCTATACGAATGTTACAAAGCAGAACGGATTTTCCCCGATCAGTCTGATGCTCGGCGCGATGCTTCTCAATCGGATGGCACGTCCGCAATTTCTCGCCTGTGACGGCAGGTTCTACAAAAGGCCAGCGCCGTGGCTGTTTACGCACCTGTACCGCACACCGGTCTGGGTCTGGACGCTTTCCACCAATGAACAACAGTCCGAATGGCATAAAAAAGGGATGCGCTCCATTTACGAGGGATTTTTACCGCGATCTCAGGTGTGACAAATGCGAAATTACAGGACTGTCCGCGCGGATGGTCCTTTTTCTATGGAAAAACGCGAAAATTTCTCTGCGCTCGGTGGAAAATTTCATGTTTCTCTGGTATACTGTTCGTATGAAATCCCTTGAGGTGTATTATGACGAATAAGCTCACAATCGGAATCCTTGCGCATGTGGACGCCGGGAAAACCACGCTTGCGGAAGCGATGCTCTATCACGCCGGAAAAATCCGGAAGCTCGGCCGCGTGGATCAGCGCAACACATATTTGGACACACACGCCATTGAACGGGAACGTGGGATCACCGTTTTCGCAAAGCAGGCGGTCTTTACCTATCGCGATATTCAGTTCACGTTGCTCGACACGCCGGGACACGTGGATTTTTCAGCGGAAATGGAGCGCACACTGTCCATTCTCGATTACGCCGTGCTTGTGATCAGTGGTTCCGAGGGTGTGCAGGCGCATACACAAACCCTGTGGCACTTACTCCAGAAATACCACATACCGGTCTTTTTATTTGTCACAAAGATGGACCTCGCCGGATGCGACAAGAGTGCGGTACTCTCCGCGCTGCGGAACGATATCGACTCCACCATTGTGGATTTTACAGTTCCGGATTTTATGGAACAGGCGGCGATGCTCGATGAGGATTTGCTGGAGCATTTCATGGAGCACGGTTCCCTGCCGCACGCCGCAATGTCCCACAGAATCGCCACGCGTCGATTGTTTCCGTGTTATTTCGGCAGCGGACTGCGCATGGACGGTGTAGAGCATTTTCTCGATGCACTGGCAGACTACACACTTCCCCCGACATACGGCGAAACGTTTGCGGCATCCGTTTATAAAATTGCGCACGACAGATCCGGCGCCAAGCTGACATATGTGAAGATCACAGGCGGCAGCTTGTCCGTGCGGCAGACGATCACGTATGTTCCCTTTGACAGTGACAGTGCGGTCACGGAGAAAATCACAGCAATCCGTCGCTATTCCGGCGAAAAATTTGACGCAATGGAAACGGCGGACGGTGGAGAGGTCTGCGCTGTGTTGGGATTGACGAAAACCTATGCCGGCGAAGGACTTGGCGCGTCCGCCGGTTCGCTCTCGCCGGTGATTGAGCCGGTGCTGCACTATAAGCTGTGTCTGCCGCGCGAGGTAGATCCGCAGACGTTTTATCCGAAGCTCCTGGAACTGGAAGAGGAAGAACCTGAGCTGCACCTATTGTGGAACGAACGTTTTCGGGAGATTCACACGCGGCTGATGGGGGAGGTGCAGACGGAAGTGCTGACCCGGTTGATCGCGGATCGGTTCGGGATCAACGTGACTTTTGCGGACAGTCGGATCCTTTATCGGGAAACACTCCGCAAGCCCGTCGAGGGCGTCGGGCATTTTGAGCCGCTGCGCCATTACGCGGAGGTGCATCTTCTGCTTGAACCTTTGCCAGATGGAAGCGGACTCCAGTTTGACACGGCGGTTCCCGAAAATGTGTTGGAACGAAACTGGCAGCGCCTGATTCTGACCCATCTGCGTGAAAAGCAGCATATTGGCGTGCTGACCGGCTCGCCTATCACCGACATGAAGATCACGTTGGTGGCAGGGCGTGCGCATCTCAAACACACACAGGGTGGCGATTTTCGTGAATCCACCTATCGTGCGGTGCGACAGGGATTGATGCTGGCAAAAGAAGCCGGTGACGCGGTGCTGCTGGAGCCGTACTACACGTTCCGTCTGGAGGTGCCGTCGGAACTGGTGGGACATGCGATCACGGACATTCTGCATCGCGAGGGTACTTTTTCGCAAAGTGAGGATCCGCACGGAATGACGGTTCTGTCCGGACGCGGTCCGGTTGCCACGTTTGCCGATTACGCGAAGGAGGTCGCTGCCTATACACATGGAAAAGGCCGTTTTTCCTGCCAGGTGGAGGGATACTATCCCTGCCACAATACAGCGGAGGTAGTCGCGGAAATGGCATATGACCCTACCGCCGATCTTGACAACACGCCGGATTCCGTGTTCTGTGCACGTGGCGCCGGATTTGTCGTCCCATGGGATCATGTACGGGAGTATATGCACCTTGAGGGCATTCGGCTATCCGAAGATCCGACAGAAGCCTCTGTGGAAACAGTGCCGAAGCAGGCGTCAAAGGTAATAGAACGGAACCTGCGCATTGAAGAAAAAGAACTGGAAGCGATCATGGAGCGGGAATTTGGTCCGATCCGACGGCGCGTATATTCCAAACCGGAGCAGGCGCATGTACCAAATCCGGCGATACCGAAATACAAAAAATCTCTGTTTATCATCGACGGTTACAATGTCATTTTCGCATGGGATGAACTGACCGCGCTTGCCGAACACGATCTGTCACAGGCAAGGGACAGTCTCTGCGATATTCTCGCGAATTACCAGGCATACACCGGGCGCGAGATGGTGTTGGTCTTTGACGCGTACAACGTGAAGGGCGCCGTGGAACGAAAATTCGATGTGCAGGGGTTACATGTAGTATACACGAAGGAAGGCGAGCTTGGCGACACATATATCGAAAAGCTCGTCCACACGATCGGAAACGATTATTCTGTACGCGTTGTGACATCGGATGGGCTGATCCAATTACAGGCGGTACGCTCCGGCGTGCTGCGGCTGTCGGCGAGAGAGTTTCGCAGTGAGATTTTAGCCGTGGACGCGGAAATCGCAGAACTTTTGCGTGCTTTGCCAAAATAACGAAAATACCGTGAGAAGCGTTTCTGCTATAATTCTCACGGTATTTTCCTATATTCGTTTTCTGCGGCTGCGCAGCTCTCGGATCAGGTTTGAGAACATCGACACGACAAGCACGCCGCACGCGATACTGAACACCACGCGCAAGGTTTCCATCGCTTTGATGGCAAAATAGGCGCGGTGATTGTGGACAAGGGCAGTCATGGTATAATAAAACGATTGCCCGGGCAATAACGGCAGGATCGCTGGAATGAGAAATACATTGGTCGGCGCTTTCTGTATCCGCGCAAAAGCCTCTGCCCACAGCGCCGCGAAGATTGCCGCAATCATATTGCAGGTGAACGCGTCGACGTAGAAGGTATGTGCGATCCGATACGCCAGCCAGGTGAGCACGCCGCCCGGCACGGTGACAATCAGATGGCGCGGCGATACACGCCAAAACAGAGAAAAGCCGAGTGTGCCGAGAAACGCCGCGAACAGTTCCCACAGGATTTCAAGATTTTCTGTCATGACGCGAGCCCTCCAAGCAGTGTGACGGACACCACATAGCCAATGGCGATGGCAAGTGCGACAATGAGCGCTTCCGCAAAGCGACGGAATCCGGTCATGATGTCTGCGTTCAGCAGCTCACGGATGCCGTTTGTCATATTGAGCGTCGGAATGAAAAGCATGATGGTGCCGATCATCACGTGATCCACCTTTTCGCCGATCGACAGCCATACAAGCAAAATCGACAGGCAGCCGGCGGTCAGACTCGCGATGAGGGTATAGAGAAACTGATTCATGCTGCGCAGTTCCAGATAGTGATCCATGGCGAACACGACACACGCAATGACAGCGGCTGCCAATGCATCCCGGAAGCTGCCGCCGAAAAAGAGACAAAATCCGCCGGCGCCTACAAGGTAGCCAAACCATTCCACAACACGGGCATATTTTCCATACGGCGAATCCGGCACCGACGCGAGCATGCGCTCGATCTCCGACACATCCGGTGTTTCTCTGCAGATCTGCCGCGCGAATGCGTTGTATTTTTCAAGCTTTCCGAGATTATTCGCAGGGATCCCGACACGTACCGCCTGGGTATAGTGACGTCCGTCCGGCGCACGGTAGGTGATGACAATCTGAGATGGGATGGAGTGCAGTTCGTATTCTGTTATGCCGTATGCGGTAAAGATACGGCTCATGGTATCCTCCACACGACGTATTTCCGAGCCGCACGTGATCATCGCGCGACCAAGGCAAAGTATTACATGCAGAAACGCGTCCGGATCCCGTGCCGGAATGTGTGCAGCGTTCTCGCATAAACGGTTTTCTCTCATGGCGCAATACGGAATTGACACGCAAAACCATTGGATAGGCGGATACGGTTTTGTATTTCTGGCGGCATACGGATTGCCTCGCTTCTCTATGAAATCTATGGAGCCGCTCTGTGTACATCCCTATGAAATCAGCGGTTTCCTACTTTATAGTATACCATATTCGAGCTTTTTCGTCAATCGAATTTTCACGATTCCCATTCTGAACTTTTGTGAGACAGAGAGAATCCACGTTTTCTCTTGCAAATGCCGCTGTAATGTGTTATACTACTATTACAATAGCGCGAAAACAACAATCTCTCATAGCAAAGGAAGGTCAATACCATGGTACATTCGGAAGTTCAGATTTTGGGCGCACTTCCCTCTCTGCTCCGGCAAAATGGCAAACAGATCGAAACCGCCGGCGGTTGGATGGAAAACAGAGACGCACTGCGCGATGCGATACTCAAATTCTTCTATGGAGGCATGCCTCCGGAACCCACGGTTTTTGTTCTTGAGTTGGCGGAGGAAGCAAACGGCTGCAGTACATACAGGATACGGGCAGGCAGTGACGAACGGCAGGTGACGATCCTGCTGCGGCTCTACCGTCCGGAAAAGGCGGGAAAGCTGCCTGTATTGGTCTGCGGTGACGGCTGCTGGCAGGAGTTCAATGACGAAATCATCCGTGCCGCGCTCGACCGTGGGTATGCTGTAGCGCATTTTGATCGCTGCGATGCTGCCGGTGATGCGTACCACTACGATCCGCCGCATAAGCTGTTCGATATTTACCCGGACGGACACTTTACCATTTTGTCCGCGTGGGCATGGGCATACAAGCGAGTTGTCGATGCCCTTTATATGATGGATTTCGTGGATCGGGAGAAAATCGGCGTCACCGGTCACTCGCGCGGCGGCAAAACGGTGCTGCTCGCGGCGGCTGCGGACGAACGGATCACCTACGCGAACCCGAACGACAGCGGCGCAAACGGCTGTGGTTGTTATCGGGTATTGCAGCTCGAGCCGGACAGCGATCGCGACAAACGCAACGAAACGATGGCGGATCTCTTAAACGCGATTCCGCAATGGGTAGGCGAAGAGTTGCAGAAATATAACGGTCGCGAAACGGAGATGCCGTACGATCTGCACTTTGTCAAAGCGCTGGCTGCTCCCCGCGGGCTCTTTGAAACGGAGGCGCTCGGCGATATCTGGGCAAACCCCAAAGGCACCTATCTGACATGGTTGGCGGCACGCGATGTGTACAGGTTGTTTGGCAAACCGGAAATGGAAGGAATCCGGTATCGCGAAGGCGGTCACGCGCATACACGCGGCGATGTCATGGCGTTCCTCGATTTTATAGACGGAAAATTCGTACAGGAGCCATATTTCCGCAAGGAATCGTTCCACAAGGACTATGCGTTATAAAAAAGGCGGTGCATATCCAATCGGGTACGCACCGCTTTATTCTATTTTCGGGAATTACAGCTTCACTTCAGCGTGCTGTTCCGCAGAACGATAAATGCCGTCGAGCATGCGCTGTACGGTCACGGCGTCCTCAATCGGAGAGATCGGGGTCTTGCCGGTGTTCAGACAGTCGATAAAGTGGCGGATTTCTTCCTCAAAGTAGTCGTTCGGGGTAACCTCCGGCTGCACGGTGGAGAGATAACCTTCTTCATCCTCGCCGTAGATGGTCAGAGGCTCGAAGGTGCAGCCAGCCTTGGAGCCGAAGATCTGGGTCGTAGCGGATTCCGTGCCGTTGATCGCCCATGCGATTTCCGCGACCATGGATTTACCGCCTTCAAAGCGGAAGAACACGCTTGCGGAGTCCTCTGTATTGAATACGCCGTTGCCTTTGCCGAACGGTTCCCATCTGCCAACACCCTTGGTCTTGTAATCGCCGATGCGGTAGGAGGTTTCCGCGGATACGCTAATCGGCTTCGGTCTGCCCATCAAATACCAGGTACGGTCAATGGCGTGTACACCGATGTCGAGAACGGGACCGCCGCCAGCCAGTTCCTTATCGGTGAACCAGCCACCAGGTGTGCCGCGACGACGTACATAGGAGGTCTTGGCGTAGTAGATCTCGCCAAACTTGCCTTCCTCGCGCAGTTCGACCATCTTCTGCTGTTCCGCCCCATAGCGGGTAACAACGGCGAGCATGAACTGTACGCCTGCTTCTTTGACTGCCTTTTCGATCGCCAGACCCTGTTCGAGGCTTGCGGCAAGCGGCTTCTCGCAGAGGATATTTTTACCGGCCTTGGCAGCGGCGATGGCTACCGGTGCGTGTGCGGCAGTCCAAACGCAGATGTCGATGTAGTCCACATCCGGCTCTCCAGCGAGCAATTCCTCGACAGATGCATAGTAATGCGGGATACCGAATTTTTCCGCAGCGTCCTTGGCACGTTCCGGTACGATGTCCGCGATGGCAACAACCTCCGCGATGTCTTTCAGCTTTTCATAAGCCGGCAGGTGTGCGCTCGTTGCGATATTGCCGGCGCCGATGATACCAACTTTCAGTTTCTTCATAGATAATCATTCTCCTTTACAGGTATGAAATTCTGCCGATAGTATAGCACAGATTCCGCGCGGTGTCAAGTGGGAATGACGCCTTTTCGGGAAAATAGACGATTCCTGTCATTTCGCGCTTCTATCCGCGACTCGTTGGATGTGCAGTCGGATCGGGATTCAGGAAAGTGCGGACAGAGCGGATTCCAGATCTGCCGCGATGTCCTCCACATCCTCAATACCGACGGAGAGACGGATGAGCTCCGGACTGACGCCGCATTCCGCAAGCTGCGCGTCGGTGAGCTGGCGGTGCGTAGTCGATGCCGGATGGAGCAGGCACGTGCGACTATCCGCGACATGGGTTACGATGGCTGCAAGACGCATATGATCCATCAGCCTGGTCGCCGCCTCTCTGCCTCCCTTTACGCCGAACGCGATCACACCGCTGGAACCGTGCGGGAGATACTTTTCCGCGCGCGCGTGATAGCGGTTATCCGGAAGATCGGGATAGTTCACCCATTCCACCATCGGATGATGTGCGAGATAGGACGCTATCGTCCGTGCGTTTTCGCAGTGTTTTTTCATACGCAGCGGCAGCGTTTCCAATCCAACGTTGAGCAGGAATGCGTTCATTGGCGCTTGTACGGAGCCGAGATCCCGCATGAGCTGTGCTGTGGCTTTGGTGATGTACGCCGCCTTACCGAATTTTTCCGCATAGGTAATGCCGTGGTAGGATTCGTCCGGTGTACACAGTCCCGGATACTTATCCGCGTGTGCCATCCAGTCAAAATTGCCGCTGTCCACGATCACGCCGCCGATGGTGGACGCGTGACCTTCCATATATTTTGTGGTCGAATGGGTTACGATATCCGCGCCGAACCGGATCGGCTGACAGTTGACCGGCGTCGGGAACGTATTGTCCACAATCAGCGGCACACCGATCTGGTGCGCGGCGGCGGCGAAGGTCTCGATATCCAGCACAACGAGAGACGGATTGGACAGGTTTTCCGCAAAGACACATTTGGTGTTCGGCTTCGCGGCGGCTGTGATCTCGTCGGCGGTGGAATCCGGTGAGATAAAGGTCACATCCACACCCATTTTCCGCATTGTTACGTCCAAGAGATTGAATGTACCGCCATAGATCGCCGCGGAGGAGATCACATGATCCCCGGCGGCGCAGATATTGAACAGCGCGTAAAAGGACGCTGCCTGCCCTGAGGAGGTGAGCATCGCAGCCGTGCCGCCTTCCAACGCGGCGATTTTCGCAGCCACCGCATCGCAGGTCGGATTGGCGAGCCGGGAATAGAAATAGCCGGAATCCTCCAGATCAAACAATTTCCCCATCTGCTCGCTCGAGGCGTACTTGAATGTGGTGCTCTGGACGATCGGCAGCACGCGCGGTTCTCCGTTTTTCGGTGTATACCCGGACTGCACACATTTGGTCGCCATGTGGTATTCCGTTCCCGCCGCAAGCTTTTCACGCAAAATGTCGATCGCTTCTATGTACAACGGATCCAATTCGCAGCCATCGCCCCCGCATTCCTCATTCGCCTGACAAATCGCGCCAAGCAGTTCCACGGTATTTCCCGCCCCCGCAAGATATTTTCGGGAAGGCTCGTCAATCAGCTCCCAACCGGACGCGGCGAATTTTTCCAGTATTGCGTGCAGTCTTTCCATAAGTGTGCTCCTTGTCATCTGTAATATCGCAAACGGCGGCAGAGGCAATCCCATACCAACCGTCGCCGTTTGATTTGTCAAAAAAACGATTTTGTCTGCCTGCGGGAATTTATTCCGGCTTATAGCTGTCCTTCAGAGAAACAACGCGATTGAAGGTGTTCTCAGTCTTGGTGTCCTTCGCAAAATAGCCGATACGCACGAACTGGAACTTATCGCCGGGCGCTGCTTCCGCGAGAGCCGGTTCGACCTTGACGTTTGCGAGGCGCACAGCGGATTCCGGATTCAGGAAATCGATATAGGTCTTTCCCTCCGGCAGTTCGTTCATATTTTCTTCCGTGAACAGCCGGTCGTACAGCACAACATGGGTATCCAGAGCGTTCGGCGCGCTCAGCCAATGGATCGTACCTTTGACTTTCCGATCGGTCGGATTGCCGGTGCCGGTTTCCAGATCTGCGGTACAGTGGATCTCTGTGACATTGCCGGCCGCGTCGTGGCAGATCTCGCCGCACTTCACAATATAGGCGCCCATCAGCCGCACTTCTCCGCCCGGTTTCAGACGGAAAAACTTCGGCGGCGGCAGCTCGGCAAAGTCGTCGGCGTCGATGTACAGCTCCTTTGTGAACGGAACCTTGCGCGTGCCGAGTTCCGGATTGCCAGGGTGGTTCGGCAGCTCGAAGTACTCCGTCTTGTCCGCCGGATAGTTGTCGATGACCACGCGGATCGGTTTCAGAACGGCGATTCGGCGCAGAGCCTTTGCGTTGAGATCCTCGCGGACACAATGCTCCAGGAGCCCCAGGTTGACCATACTGTTTGCCTTAGCTACACCAATACGGTCAATGAAATCGAGGATCGCTTCCGGTGTATAACCGCGACGGCGCAGACCGCACAGGGTCGGCATACGCGGATCGTCCCAGCCATCTACCACGCCGGTTTCCACGAGATTGCGCAGATACCGCTTGGAGAGGACGGTATTGGTAATGTTCAGACGGGAAAACTCGATCTGCCGCGGGTGCGAGGGAACGTCACAATGCTCCACGACCCAATTGTACAGCGGACGGTGATCTTCATACTCAAGAGAGCAGAGGCTATGCGTGATGCCTTCCAGCGCGTCCTGAATCGGGTGCGCGAAATCGTACATCGGGAAGATGCACCACTTGGTACCCTGTCTGTGATGCTCGATATAGCGGATGCGATAGAGAACCGGGTCACGCATATTAAAGTTGCCGGACGCGAGATCGATCTTGGCGCGCAGTGTGTACTTGCCTTCCGGAAATTCGCCGGCGCGCATTCTGGCAAACAGGTCCAGGCTTTCCTCGATCGGTCTGTCACGATACGGAGATACTGCCGGATGGGTCAGGTCGCCGCGGTATTCCCGGAACTGCTCCGGTGTGAGCTCGCAGACATACGCGTCTCCCTTGCGGATCAGCGCCACGGCAAGCTCGTAGGTGCGTTCAAAATAATCGGAGCCATAGAAGAAACGGTCGCCCCAGTCAAAGCCGAGCCAATGAATATCCTCTTTGATCGCATCGACAAATTCGGTGTCCTCTTTTGCTGGGTTGGTATCGTCCATTCGCAGATTGCACTCGCCGCCGTACTTTTTTGCGGTTCCGAAATCGATGATCAGCGCCTTACAATGTCCGATGTGCAGATATCCGTTCGGTTCCGGTGGAAAACGGGTGTGTACATGGTCGTACTTTCCTTCCGCCAGATCCTCATCGATAAATTCCCAAATGAAATTGGAGTTATTTTCAGCCATTTTTCCTCTCCTTACAGTTTTGCGATCATATTCTCAATCCTTGCGGTTATGCGATCCTTACCCAGTATCTGCATGACGGCGTACATATCGGGGGAGTTTTGTCTGCCGGTCACAGCGAGCCGGATAAACATGGAGACGTCGCTTACATTGCCCTTATATTTTGCGGGATCCGCCTTGTATTCCTTCATATTTGCCGTATAACCAAGTTCTTCGCCGATTTGCTGGATCTTGCCAAACCATGTGTTCATGTCGTCCGCCGGATCGTAGGTCGCAAGAAACGCGGTAAGCACTTTTTTCACGTCGGCAAGATCGGTCTTTTCCGGATAGCTGTCCTCAATGGCAAACAGAGAATCGTAGAAGAAGGATACAAACGGCTTGACCTCCGCAAACGTAGCGAAATCCTTGCGCGGCTTCTTCCCGCCTCTGCCAATTGAGAAGATCGCCTTGGCATACGCAGGATCGTTGCGGAGCAGGGATGCGAAATCTGGATCAAATTCGCTCGCCCAGTCGAGGGTTTTGTCGTATATCTCGTCCGCGGTCATCCGGGACAGCACATTTTTCGACACGTCATTCAGCTTGACAAAGTCAAACAGACAGCCGGAAACGGACATTTTCTTGATATCAAACGGGAAGTCCATACAGCTCTTCTGCGGATTATGCGCGTGCCATTCTTCGTAGTTGGAGTTGAGCAGTGTCAGAATATACTCCCACACACAGCGGGTATCGTAACCCATACTGCGATAGTCGTCCATCTTCGCGCCCATATCCCGTTTGGAGATCTTCTTTTTGTTGCCGTTTTCGTCCATTTTCAGGATCTGTGCGGTGTGCAGGTACTTCGGCATTTTGAAACCGAGGTACTGGAAGAGCTGGATGTGCTTCGGCAAGCTCGGGAGCCAGTCTTCCCCCCGGATCACATGGGTGGTTTTCATTAGATGATCGTCCACGGCATGCGCGAAATGGTAGGTCGGGATCCCGTCGGATTTCAGAAGCACGAAGTCCTCATCGTTCTCCGGCACATCCAGATTGCCCTTGACCAGGTCGGTAAATTTCGTTTTCTTCTCCGGATCGCCCTTCGCGAGAATACGGATTACAAACGGATCGCCCGCAGCCAGGTGCGCCTTGACCTCGTCCAGTGTAAACTCTCTCTGGGCAAGCATTGCGGCACGGCGTTCCTCTGCTACGGATTGCCAGTCTGTGTTCTTGATTTCGGCTTTTTTGTCCGCCTGTTGGATCGCTTCCAGTTCTTCCTCGGTTGCGAAGCACGGATATGCCTTGCCTTCCGAGACGAGCTTTTTCGCGAAAACGTGATAATACGCAGCTCTCTGGCTCTGCTTATACGGTCCGTACGCGCCTTTTTCGACGAGCTTGCCGTTCTCGTCCAAGATCATGCCTTCGTCATACTGTACGCCGTAGGTCGCCATCGTGCGAATGAGCGCTTCCACAGCGCCGGAGATCTCGCGCTGTCCATCGGTATCCTCGATGCGCAGAAAGAACACACCGCCGCTTTGGTGCGCCAGCCGTTCGTCCACGATCGCCTGATACATGCCGCCGAAATGGACAAATCCTGTCGGGCTCGGTGCGAATCTGGTGACCTTTGCGCCCTGCGGCAGATCGCGCGGCGGGAATTTTGCCTCCACCTCCTCCGGTGTCATGGTTACCTCGGGGAACAAAAGCTGTGCCAATGCTTCGTAATCCATAAAAACCTCACTTATCTGATCCTGTACTGGGAAATATATAGTATATATTATAGCATAACACGCGCCGACAGTCTATATATATTTTCCCGATTTTCCATGTTTTTTTCATGGATGGCGTGTAGCATTTTGTTTTGCCGAAAATTTCATGCGATTTTAACCGGTTTGCGGTTGCTTTTTCCGACGCAATATGGTACACTATAGAAAATGAGGTAAGAATCTTTTACCAACAGAATGACCAACGGAGGTACGATATGCCGAATGAGGAACGGTTCCGCAGTGCGCTTGGCGGATACAACAAGGAGGACGTCAACCGATACATCAAAGACACGGATACAGCAAATGCCGCACGGTTGGACACGCTGCAGGCACAGGTAGACGCAATCACAGCTGATTGCGCGCACGCACGCCGGGAGAACGATGATCTGACAGCGGCAAACACAGAGCTTAGCGCCAAGCTCTCGGACGCGGAGAAACAAGTTGCCGAAAAAAACAGCGCGATGGCAGAACATGAAACGACGATTCGGGATTTGCAGAAGCGTTTGGAGATCGCCAAAGCCCAAAATGACGCGCAAAATATCGTAATCGACAAGCTGAAAAAGGAATCTGCGGCGCTATCCGAACGGTTGGCGGAAGCAGACGCGAGAATCGAATCGCTGGATAGGGCAAAAGCAGACGCTGAGACAGAGATCGCGCGGATCACAGCAGAGGCGGAAAAAGCGACGGCTGCACGGGCAGAGGCAGAAAAGGCGGCAGCGGAATCCATGAAAAACGCCATTGATGCGGAAGGAATCCGTTGGCAGAAACAGCTGGACATGGCGGTCGCAGAGGAAAAAGCACGCGGAGACGCGGAAATCGAACGGCTGCGCCACGAATATGACGACGGTGAGGAAAGCATCGCATACAAGCTGCGGATGTACGACAAAATCAGCGGACAGATCGGCGATATTCTCTTAAACGCAAACCGCAACGCGGACGATATTTTGGCAGCCGCACGCGAGGAAGCCGACAAGCTCCGCTCGGACGCGATGGAGGAAGCGAATCGGATCGGCGAAGAAGCGCAGAATCAAGCAATGCGCACCAGAACGGAAACCGAGGAAGAGGCGAGATACATCCGCGACCGGCTGTCCGATACCGCGGGGCAGCTTCTGTCGGAGATCAGCGGCGATCTGCATGACAATGTCGGCAGCTGTCTGCGCGAGGTGGACACCTGTATCGCCGAAATGCAGTCCGATATGGAAACGATCCTTGGCACGATCAAGGCGCGTTACCGCGAAATGAACGACCGGATCCTTTATTATCAGAACTGCGTCACAGACACGGTCTCGGAAAAGCTGCACAACATGGACGAAAAATACGGGATCCCGCCGCACAAGGAGGAATCCAAATGACTGCGGTACGCGGCATAGAAATGGCGGTGTTCTGCGGTGACTGAGAATATGGCGACGGTCGGACAGCGGGTTCGAGAGCTCCGTCTGCAGCGCGGTATGACACAAAAAGCCCTTGCCGGTGAACAGATGACGCGAAATATGCTCAGTCTGATCGAAAACGGACTTGCGTCTCCGTCTATCGCGAACATCCGCTATATCGCCGATACGCTGTCCGTGCCGATCGGGTACTTTTTTGCGGAGAGCAGCGAGGAAGAAGGTAAATATTGGAAAATGACCGTCATCGGCGAATTGCGCGACAATCTCGCTGCGAAACGGTATCGGGACTGTGTAGCAGCGCTGCAGGCCATGCCGGGAAGTGCCGTGGACGATGAGGTTTCCCTATTGGGGGCACAGGTGTATTTCCGGCTTGCCATGCACAGCGCTGCCGGCTATGAAATGCGTTCGGCACAGGGATATCTGCGCACAGCATCGGATTATTTGCAGAAAACGCAATACGCCGGCGAGGAGCTGCGACACGCGGTACAGTATTACCGGGATTTATTACAGGTGCTGTCGACGCTGGGTGAGGTGCAGGAGCGGCTTTGCGATCTGCACAGTGCCGGCGTCTATGTTCCGCTCGATATGCTGCTCTATTTTCAATCTCTTCGCGCGCTGTCCAGACCGAGCGGAAACGCAGCGCAAAAGGATTCTCTATGGCGGGAGATTCTGCGCGACGAGTGGTACGTTCGTCATCTGCGCGCCATTACGGCGGAGGAGGTCGATCTACACGCACTGCGGTCCCTGCTCAATGCGCCGGAGCTGCCTTTTTCCATGCGTGCGCGGGTCTACAGTGATGCGGAAGATGCAGCCAATCGCGCCGGAGACTTCAAAATGGCATACACGGCAGCGCGGAAGAAGTTGGAATTACTGGAGCTTGCCAAAAAATAAAAAAGCAGGGATCATTTTGTTCCCTGCTCTTTTGTTTTGTCAGACACGTCGCCAAGCTCCTCGTTTTCGTATACAGAATCGGTTGACCGATACAGAAATCCATTCGCAAACGCTTTTTGCACATTCGGCAGATGCGGTGCGAATCGATACCCGCCTTCCTTTCTGTGCATTGCAATGAGTCGAAAACCTGTATACTGTGTCGATTTCTCGTTGATGGCGGAAATCTGTGCGCGTACCGCATTGGAGCTGCACGCACGATGCGCCGGAAATGCGTATTTCCAAATGTGTGCGGCTGACAAATGGGTATTCGGAAAAGCCGTCTCCACACAACACAGGTACCGCAAAACGGTATACTCTCTGGTGGACAGGCGCAGCGGTTGGTTCCGGTAAAACGCGTCGACGGCTGTAAAATACACGCCGCATGGCAGATAGAACCCGAGGTTCCCATCACGCAGAACACCTGCGCTCGTCATACAATCCGCAAACCGTTTCCGCAGCACGGCAAGCAGCGCGTTCTCTCGTTCCTCGCCGGCAACCCACGGCGTACGGATCCAAAAATCCGTATCATATACGACCACGGGAATATCGCCATAGGACGCACGGTGCAGCCTTTCTGCGCAGTCCGCGAATGTGACAACGCAGACCGCTGGCAGATAGGCAACACCTTTTTCAATGGTACTGTACGCCGCTGGGATATGAGCTTGTGCGATCGCATCCCGCAATTGCTCGGCTCTGGTGGACGCCGTTCTGTCGAGAACCAGTATCATACCGGTTTATATACCCATTCAGACAGAGTGCACCTGCAATGCCGCGTCGCCGTTTTCGCCGTCCAGGCTATATTCCTTTGCCTTGCGGTACTCGAAGAACTTCATGGCGACCTGTTCAAAGAGTGCGTAGGACAGCACGTCTTCGTCCTGCTCCATGTACGGCTGGATTTTTTCACGCAGAGAAGCAAGCTCCGGCTTCAGGGCATCTGCGGGACGGTTTGTGATGGGCTTTTCGTCTCCGATGATCTTCTTGCGGAATTCCGGCTTGATCTCGACCGGTGTCTTTCCGTATTCACCGCGCACCAGCCCCTTAAATTCCTTCGATACCATCTTGTAGCGTTCTCCGGCGATGACGTTGAGCACAGCCTGCGTGCCGACGATCTGAGAAGTCGGGGTTACAAGCGGCGGATATCCGGCGTCCTCACGCACACGCGGTACCTCCTCGAGCACTTCGTTCAGCTTCTCGCTCTTTCCCTGCTGCTTGAGCTGCGAAACGAGGTTGGACAGCATGCCGCCGGGCACCTGGTAAAGGAGGCAGTTTACATCGACCTTCAATACCTTCGGATCCAGCAGACCGGACGCCAGGTATTTTTCACGCAGCGGTGTGAAGTACTTGCAAACCTTATCGAGCTTGGCAAGATCGAGACCGGTGTCGTATTCCGTGCCCTGCAGGGTCGCGACAATGGACTCTGTCGGCGGCTGCGAAGTGCCCATGGCAAGCGGAGAGATCGCCGTATCCACAATATCCACACCTGCCTCAACCGCCTTGAGAACGGTCATGGACGCAAGTCCTGTCGTGTAATGTGTATGCAGCTGGATCGGCACCTTGACGGTGGATTTCAGCGCGGTTACAAGGTCATACGCGGCATATGGGGTGAGCAGACCGGACATATCCTTGATGCAGATGGAGTCCGCGCCCATTTCCTCCAGCTCCTTGGCGTACTTGCAGAACGCCTCGTTGGAGTGCACCGGGCTGATCGTGTAGCTGATGGCAGCCTGTACGTGACCGCCTTCCTTCTTTGTCGCGTTGATAGCGGTTTTCAGGTTCCGTGCATCGTTCAGCGCGTCGAAAATCCGGAGAATGTCAATGCCGTTTGCGATCGATTTCTGCACGAAATACTCCACCACATCGTCTGCGTAGTGGCGATACCCCAAGATATTCTGCCCACGGAAGAGCATCTGGAGCTTGGTATTCTTGACTGCCGCACGAATCTTGCGCAGTCTTTCCCACGGATCCTCGTTTAAGAAACGGAGGCAGGAGTCAAATGTCGCGCCGCCCCACGCTTCCAGAGAATGGTAGCCGACAGCGTCGAGATCGGCGAGGATCGGCAGCATTTCCGCGGTTGTCATACGGGTCGCGATAAGAGACTGATGCGCGTCCCGGAGAACGGTTTCTGTAATTTTTACTTTTGCCATCGTAATATCGTATCCTTTCAAAACATTATGCGAACCGGGACAGGAACACACCTGCCGCCACCGCGGAGCCGATAACACCGGCAACATTCGGACCCATAGCGTGCATGAGCAGGAAGTTTGCCGGATCCTCTTTCTGACCGACAACCTGTGAGACACGTGCCGCCATAGGAACCGCGGACACACCTGCGGAACCGATGAGCGGATTTACCTTGCCCTTGGTCACCCAGCACATGATCTTACCGCCAAGCAGACCGCCGACGGTGGACAGGCAGAATGCGCACAGACCGAGGAAGATGATCTTGACGGTGCTGAAAGCGAGGAAGTTGTCTGCGTTTGCCGTCGCGCCAACCGATACGCCGAGGAAGATTGTGACGATATTCATCAGTTCGTTCTGGGCGGTCTTGGAGATTCTGTCGGTCACACCGCTGACATTGAGGAGGTTGCCGAACATCAGGAAGCCGACAAGGGGCGCTGCATCCGGAACGATCAGACAAACGACGCCGGTTACGATGATCGGGAAGAGCACCTTCTCCGTCTTTGTAACGGTACGCAGCGTGGTCATGCGGATCTTCCGCTCCTTTTCCGTCGTCAAAAGCTTCATGAACGGCGGTTGGATGATCGGGATCAGTGCCATGTAGCTGTATGCAGCAATAGCGATCGCACCGAGCAGCTCAGGCGCCAGTATTTTTGTGACAAGGATCGCCGTAGGACCGTCCGCACCACCGATGATACCGATGGCGGAGGCCTGTTCCGGTGTGAAGCCGAGGAAGATCGCGCCGATGAACGCTGCGAACACGCCGAACTGTGCGGCAGCGCCAAGCAGCAGGGACTTCGGATTGGCGATCAGCGCGGAGAAGTCCGTCATTGCCCCGACGCCAAGGAAGATGAGCGACGGATAAATGCCGAGCTTTACGCCGAGATAGAGGAAGTCGAGCAGGCTTCCGTTTTCGACGATGTATTGGATGTTGATCGGCGAGCCGTCTTCATGGATGAAGAAATCCATGTGGAACAGATTTGCGCCGGGCAGATTGGCAAGCAGCATGCCGAAGGCGATCGGAAGCAGGAGAAGCGGTTCAAACTTCTTGACAACGGCCAGGTAGAACAACAGCCCGATGATCACATACATGATCAGGGTCTTGACAAGAAGCACCGGATCGTCAAACAGCTTCGGAAAGCCGGTTGATTCATAAAAATCAGTAAAAAAACTCAATTTCGTACACTCCATTCACGCGATTTTGGTCGCACAGCGCATCAGTCGAGCGTTACGATCGCGTCGCCGGTGTTTACAGTGCTTCCCTGCGGTGCGTTGATGGCGGTAACGGTACCGTCCTCCGCCGCAAAGATTTCGTTCTCCATTTTCATGGCCTCGAGAATGCAGACCAAGTCGTTTTTCTTCACGGCATCCCCGACCTTGACGCTCATCTTCAAAATGGTACCCGGCATCGGCGCGTTTACGGTCTTGGCACCGGCTGCGGGCTTTGTGACAGCGGGCTTTGCGGCAGGCGCGGGTGCAGCTTTCGGTGCGGGAGCGGCGGTCGGTGCTGCCACAGGTGTGGCGGGGGCAGATACTTCTCCGGCTTCCTCCACAACGACTTCATAGGTCACGCCGTTTACGGTTACATTGTACTTTTTCATTGCATCATCCTCCAAAATAATTACTGATTGTCATTGCCCATCCAGCCGCCGGAGCTTTTTTTCTGGCGGAAGGACACCACGCGGAATCCGGTATTTGCACAGCCGGTCTCGCTGCGATACGCTTCAATGGCAGCGGTGATCGCGGCTATCAGTACGCCATCGTCCGCGGCTGCTGTCGGTGCTGCTTCCACAACCGGCTCTGCCGCCTGCGTAGGAACGGTCTCCGGCTTTTTCTCCGCCGACTTCTTTCCGGTACCGGCAAACACCTTGCCAAAAGCGGCGACAATGCCCCACAGTATGATGAGCACCATAAAGACGGTACCCATACCGCGCAGCAGCAGCTCGCCGGACAGCGCGAACTTTTCACCGAGCGTCAGGGACGCTTCCAAAAACAGTTGGTTCATATTTTTGCCCTCCTATCTGCGCCCGCTCACAGCGGCAGGTTGGCATGACGGCGGACAGGTGCGTTTTTGCTCTTGGAACGAAGCATCATGACAGCGGCGCACAGTCTCTGGCGAAGCTCTGCGTCCACGATCACATCATCCACTTCCCCTGCCATCGCGGCGACAGCGGGTGTTCCGACAGTTTCATTCCATTCTGTCTCCAGAGCCTCACGGGTTACATTCCCGCCGATTTTGTCGTTCCACAGGAATGCAACGGCAGAGGCTGCGTTCATGACGCCGATTTTCGCGTCCTCTCTGGCAAGCACGATGTCCGCGCCAAGGGATTTCGCACCCATGACCGGTACGATGGAACCATACGCTTCGCCGGCGATCACGGTGATCAGAGCGGTGCGGGCAGAGGCGTACAGCCCGGCAAGCTTGGCGATTTCCGCGGCGTACGGAGCGCTCTCCGCTTCCTTGGAAATGTCCAGACCATGGGAATCGACCACGGTGATGACCGGAATGGCAAATGCGTCGCAGAAAGACAGGAGCTTGGCGAGCTTTCTTGCGGCAGGCGCGGTCAATGTACCGTCACATACCGCGTGATTGTTTGCGAGCACGCCACATACCACGCCGCCCGCGGAGCAGAACCCACAGACCGCTTCCGGAGCGTATTCCGCGTAGAGCTCAACGAATTTTCCATCGTCCGCAAAAGCAGCGATGCATGCCTTCATATCGCCGGAGGCAGCGTATGCGTCGAGAGAGACCGCGCGGTTGCAGTCGTCAGCGGAAATCGCTTCTACCGTCCCCTCTGCGTTGTTGGCGGGCAGATAGGATAACAGCTCTCTTGCCTTCGCGATAGCGGCATCGTCGTCGGAAACGGAGATGGCAGCCATGCCGCTTTCCTTCGCAAACGGCGCCTTACCGGTTTCCGCACCGGTCAAAAACGGCGGATTGACGCTGACAGAAGCAGTCTTTTCGGTGATGATGAGAAAATCAAACATCGCGGCAATGATGGCGGCTGCACCCTGCGCGATCCCGGGGACCACAGCGATTTGCGGCACCACACCGGACGCGAGAGAAGCCTCTCTCATGATCGCGCCATACGCAGCAAGGGCACGTACCCCCTCCGGCAGATATGCTCCGGCACTGTCGAAAATGCCAACGACCGGCGCACCGTTTTCGGTAGCCAGGCGGTAGAGATCACGGAGTTTTTTTGCCTGCGCTTCGCTGACACCGCCGCGTGTGCGGGAAAAGTCCTGGCTGAACGCGTAGACGAGACAGCCGTTCACGGAGCCGAAACCGCAGAGCACCGCTTCCAGATCGTCGGATTTGCCTGTCTCGAACTCGCTGCTCCGCCGCATAACGTACGCGCCCAACTCCATAAAGGTGCCTTCATCAAAGAGCGCCACGATGCGTTCTCTTGCGCTGCGTGAACCGTTTGCGGGAGCTACGGCTGCTTCTCGTTCAGAAAGCATTTCACGAAGTGCGGAGGCGGTTTTGCATGGATTTCCGGCGAGGGAACGATGCAGAACCTCTAAATTCTTCTTGTCCATATATATCCTCCGTTCAAGTTATGGAAAAATGAAAACATTGCAGGGAGCCAAACGACAATCTTCCCTTTCTGAAAAAGAAAAATACCATTCCGCCCCATTATACTAATAATACTCTTTTCCGGCAAAAAATGCAATAGCTGCACGCATTGTTCACAAAATTTTAAAATATCCACTTCAACAACTACGCCTGCCTCCTGTATTATCGCCGCCTTCCGCACGCGTTCACACTATATTTACAAACATGCCGCACCGGCAACAAAATATCGCGGTATACTGATATGTATATTTTTCAAGAAAAGGACGTTTTGTTATGCTGATCGATTTTCACACCCACGCTTTCCCCGATGCATTGGCGCCCCGTGCCATTGGTACCCTTGCGGAAAGAGCGCATATGCCCCCGGAAACGGACGGTACTGTCTCCGCACTGCTCACACGCATGGATGAGTGGCACGTAGATCGCGCGGTGGTACTGAATATCGCGACAAACGCGCACCAGCAAACAAAAGTAAATCGTTTCGCCATCGACACTCTGCACGCACATGGCGATCGACTCACGCCGCTTGGTTCGATTTTTCCAATCGATTCCGCCGATGACATGGGCAGACTTGCGGAAATGGAGATGCTGGCCAACGCCGGTATCCCGGGACTCAAGCTGCATCCGGACTACATGGAGCACTTTATCGACGATCCCGCGTACACGCCGATTCTGGATCGCGCGGCGGAGATGGGCATGTTTGTCGTGCTGCATACAGGCCTGGATGTCTACTCTCCCGACTGCATCTACGCCACACCGGACAGAATCCGCACGGTATTGCGCCGCCACCCGAAGCTGACCCTTATCTGCGCGCATTACGGTGGCAATTGTCTGTGGGACGAAGTGGAGGAGAAAATTGCCGGGGAACGGTGCTACATTGATATTTCTATCGGCGTCAAAATGGGGCTGTCAGTCGAACAGGCGCGGCGGATTCTCCTGCGGCACGATCCGGAGCGGATTTTATTCGGCAGCGACTGTCCCTGGGGGGATGTACCCGGCAACCTTGCGTTTTTGGATGCGATGAAGCTTCCTGCGGCGATGGTGGATAAGATTCTATACAAAAACGGTGCCGCGCTGCTCGTGTTGTAAGGTAAGGAGCGACTGATTATGGAAAAATGGAAGTCTTTCCTTGGTGCCATGCGGGAAAGGGGATTTATTCCGCTCAAATATCTCGCCTCCTCGGTCGCGGCGTTTGGCGTCAATTACGTGCTTTTGCTCGTTTTGGACAAGCGGATCCCGTCTGTCGGCTCGATGGAGCTTGCGGCTGTAATCGCGTGGATTGTCTCGTCGTTTCTCAATTTCACACTCAATCGAAAATGGGTGTTCCGTTCAGACACGTCCTACAAAGCGGCGTTTTTGGAGTACTATTCTCTTGCCGTTGTCGTGTTCTGCATCAAAACCTTTGGATTTTTGGAGCTGCTGACACGCGTCCTTCATCTGGAGTTATGGTTCGCAGCGCCTGTCGCCGAGGCGATTCTGTTTGTATGCAACTACTTTATTCAGAAAAAGTGGATCTTCGGACATAAACAAGGGAAACGCACGCCGCCCTCCGACGACCGATAAAACGATACAAAATAAGCCGTATCCATGGTTTTCGCCACAGATACAGCTTATTTTGTATCGTTTACTCTTCATCCTCCGGCGCAGTTTGGGCAGCCACGCCGCCGAGATCCACCGCCGTAGATGCAGGCTTTGCCTTCGATACCTCCGGCGCGGGTGCAAAATCGTTCTTTCCGCTCAGACCATCCTGCTTCATCATGGTTTCCAGCACGGAGATCTCGCTGTCGATGTCCATAGACTCGTTGCGGAAGAGCTGGTCGACCTGCTGCTCAAAGCCGACAACGAGCATATCGAGAATGTTCTCAATGTTCTCCTTCGACTTTTTCATATTCTCCCCGGCAACGCCTACTTTCTCGATCCGGCTGTAGGATTCAAGCAGCTTGAGCGTGGTCGGGAGATAGTAGTTCATGAAAGTGCGGATCTGTCCCTTGGCTTCCGGATGCTCCGTGACGTAATCGAAAATGTTCTGCGTATGTTCCTCAATCCGATAAATGCGCTCCGACACGGCGATATCCTGGATTTCGTCGTTCAGGCGGCGAATCTCCAAAATGATCGCGCGATAGTTTTCCTCCTGCTCGGCGGATTCGATATCAAATGCGGATTCGTTCTCCGCCGCAGGCTTTTCCTCTTCCGGAACGGGATGCCGCATGAACGCGCCTTTTTCGAGGTCGAGATACGCCTCTTCCCCAAATTCGCCGCGATTGATGAGCTTTTGCAGGGCCTTTTTCGCTTTTTTCACCGGAATGTCCGCCATTGCCGCCAATTTGGAGATCGCAATCTGCTCCCGGTTGCCGATGATAGTCCGCACGCGCATGAAGCGGTCATGTATCCCATGGAACACACGCGAGGTGATGAACGACGCAGCGGCAAGCACCTCTAAAACAAGTGTGTCGCCAAAAAGGACGCTGCGGACAGCAGACATCCATTCGCTCGTACCAAACGCGTTTACAAGGGTTTCCACGCCGTCTATCACACCGCACAGACAGAATGCAGCGGCAAGCGCGGCAAACACAATCGATAAAACCCGTTCGATGGAGGTTTTGGACTCCTTTCGATTGGAAATGGCTGCGGTTGTATGCGCGTTCTGCGCCGTGTTTCCTGGCGCGGACTCGTTGACATTTGTCTGCGTCGCACGTGTATATGTACCCATACGGCGTGACATAGCGGATCGACCTCTGTCGAATTTCACCTTATCCGGCAAAAAAATCTTCAGTAAGGTCAGGATCACACCGACCGGCGGAGAACAGAAATAGGCAAGAACGATAACCGGCACAGGGATGTGGAATGTATACTCCTTGCCGCCGTTACCCGTTTGTTGAGACAATGTGATCCCGCTCCTTCCATGGATTCTGATTTATGTATACTTATTTGTTGTCCGCGGCGTCTAAGGATTTCAGATAGTCGATGCAGCGCTTGACCTCTTCACAGCCGGTCGGCTCCAAGCCTTCGCTTTCGACAACGATGCCGTAGCCGGATTCGATCGCTTTCTTGCGTACAGCAGCCACCGGAGCTTCGCCGGAACCAAGGGAACAGCCCTTACCATCCACGGAACCATCCTTCAGGTGGATGCAGCGAATGCGGTCGCCGAGCCGTTCCATGGTAGCAATGGGATCAAGCTTTGCGACAAACGTCCAATAGGTGTCCAGTTCAAAGAACACCTTGCAGTGCTTTTCCAGCTCCGCGTGAATCTGGTAGCCTTCTTCGGTGGTGTAGAATTCATGGGAATGGTTGTGATAGCCCAGCTCAATTCCTTCGGCGTGCAGCTTCGGCGCCAATTCGTTGCATGCGTCGATGAAAGCATTCAGCTTTTCACGGGTGCTGAGATCGTGACCCGGAATGATGAACTGCTTATTGCCGATGGTCTTGTGGAACTTCACCGTTTCCGCGAAGTTGCCGGTCAGCTCACCGAGACCGCTGTGGGTGCCGCTGACATCAAGATGATGACGGTCAAGCATGGCGCGTACCTCTTCTGCGGAATGGCCGAAAAAGCCGGCAAATTCCACGTTCTGATAGCCCATTTCCGCTACTGCCGCCAATGCGCCCTCGAGATCGTTGCCTGTGATGTCACGCAGGCTGTACATCTGGATACCGTAGTTCATATTTGTTCCTCGCTTTGCGAAAAATTTTGGTTAGATATATTATACCCGATTTTTTGAAATTTGCAAGAGCTTTTTCCGGATTCTAAGCGTATTGTAACAAAAGTTTTCGATTCTGTCACGCTTCCGCAGTCGGTATGCGCCTGTACAAAAGCTCTCTGCCGCGCTTTCCGTTCTTTTCCATCACGCCGACAGAAACAAAAACCGTAAGCACGGTTCGCGCGTGGTCTCTGGTCAGGTGGGCAGCTTTCGCAAATTCACGCACTGTGCATGGATCGGACAGCTCCGGTGGGATCCAACGCGCAAACGAGGCTTTGTCGGAAAGGACCACGATCCGCTGCAGCTCCAGAGGTATTCGTTCATAGCGGTGCGAGCCTTTTTTGTGATCCCTGCTCCAGCCGTCCAGCAGCCGATATTCCTCCATTTCCAAAAAGGCCGCCAAAATACGCAGCCCGGGTCTTGTGAGATCGCCGCGCAAACGGATGCATTCAGCGATGGCATCATAGACAGACGCCTTTTTCGGCGATTGTCTTTTCCGGGTCATAGCACCCGTTTCCGGATCGATCCAGACTACATAGCGCTTTGCGGCAAGCGGATAGACGACGTCCACGGTGTATGTGGGAAGATACGCGTCGAGCTTTTCATGCAGTCCCGTCAGGCTGTTTGCTTCTATTTCCGTGATATGCCCGTCGCGCAGTACGTCCGCCACAAAACCGCCGCAGGGGATTTCGTGATATGCGGAATCCGGCTCGAAGTATCGTTTGAGAATCAAATGGAGCTTTTTTTCACGATAGGTGCCGATATTGAACCGCGCATGTTCCTCGGTTGTCGTGTCGTACACCGCCTGATAAAACCGTGCTGTAGCGATTGGCAGTTCATAAGAGGATTCTGTCATTTTCTCGACCGGAGCCACGCAAGCAGCGCGTCCACATCCGCTCCATTGGAAATCCCGTCCGGGAACAAAGCATCCAGCAAATGCAGAAAGGAATTTTCGTGGTATTTCCGCATGAAATCCGCCGTTACCGCGCGTATATAGACATCACGTTTTGCAAGCGGGAAATACAGACGCTCTTTTCCTTTTTTTATGGAGTAGATATATCCGCGTTCCTCCAGACGGACCAGAAAAGAGATGAGTGTCGGCGCCTTCCAGCCTCGCTCCTTCCCGATCCTATCCATTAAATAGGCGGTCGTCACCGGTATATCCCCGTTCCAGATTGCTGCCATCACATCATATTCCGCATCCGGCAGCCGTAGGGAATAATCTACATTTTCCGCTTTGTCGAGCATGGCGGAAATCTCCTTGCGCAGCGCAGCGTCATTCATCATGTTTCACCATCACCTCTGTTCTATATTTTTTACGCTCGCCAAATATCACTTGTTTCTATATTATACATCCATTTTCTGCATTTGTCAATCACATTTTTTTGCGCCTGCATTGTTCTGCGCCTGTCTAATACCAAAATTATGCGCTTGCCTAAATACAGCGCATGCTCAATTCTTTCGCGTTTCCCATTCTTTTTCTTGGGAAGTTCTTGACATTTCTTTTTTTCTTTCGTATAATAGAATTTGTAAAAGATATTGTGTCTCGTTTTATAATAGGATTCAAAAAATCGCGTGACAGGAGGTCCGGAAGACGCGCCGCATTTCGTACAGCTGTGCGTTTTCAGCCAAAGTAGAGCATGAACACAACGACACTCAAAAGCATCAAATGGGAGAGCGTGAACGCCATATTTTCGACGATCGCCGAGGCAGATATTATCAGCCGTGCAGAGATTGCCGATGCGACCGGACTCAGCCTCGTCACCGTAGGCAAGGTCGTAGACGCGCTTTTGGAACGGAATATTCTCCATCAGGAAAAAGAGGTACGCGCAGCCGCCGGTCGCCGCGCAGGACTGCTCACCCTCAACGCCAACCGCTTTGCCATCGTATTGGATTTGTCGTGCAAGGATTTCCGCCTATCCGTCATCGATCTTCGTCTCCAGCTTGTAGAAAAGCTCAAGTACCATTACAAAGCAGAGCGCTTTTACGAGGAGAATCTGCGCAGTTTTCTATATGAAACGTCTGTGTATTTGAAAAAACGGTATGAGATGAAAAACTGTTTCGGGATCGGCGTATGTACACCAGGCTCCTATGATCCCGAAACGGACAGAGCGGACTACAGTCGTATCCCGGAAATCAAGAACATACCGCTGCGCCGCATCATCAGCGAATACCTGCCGCGGCAGACGATCTATTTAGACGCGAGCGAAAATATGGCGGCTCTTTCAAACATCTCCGAGGTGCCTGACTACCGGCACAAAACGATCGTCTATTTGTTCCTCAGCGAAGAGGTGGCGTCCGGTGCGATCGTTGTAAACGGCGAGTTTCTGCATGGTTGCAAGCGGCAAACCTGCGATCTTGGCGGAATCCGCCTTCCCGGCGATGTCTCTTATCTCACAGCGCTCCGTTCCGCAAAAACCATCGATGCGTTCATTCCCGTGACGGCGCCGCTTGTCCATCTGCTCATCCAGATTTTGGCGCCCGCTGCCATTCTGATGGAATGCGAAACGGTGCGGGAGGAACGCGAAAAGGTCGTCCCTCTTTTGCGGGATACGCTTTGCCAGAAATATCGGTACGAACCGGATACGCTGCCGGAGCTGATCGGCACATGCTGCAAATTCCGTCATGCCCATCGCGGAATTGCGCGCACGCTGCGGGAAATGTGGTTGGATAAATACATCATTCATACGGAAGGCACCGCCGCAGACGCTCTATCCGACATAGAAAACACTGCCATCACGGAAAACGAATAAAACTTCTACATTATTTTATGGAAATACGAAAGGAAAGCATGATGAAAAAATATCCGATGAAGCTGCGCCCGGTATCGAAGGAAATCCTCTGGGGCGGCAGCCGTCTGAAAGAGCGTTACAACAAGTCCGCGCCCTTCGCCAAGCTGGCGGAATCGTGGGAACTGACGGTACGCAATGACGGCATGAGCGTGATCGACAATGGCGACTACACAGGCATGACACTGCTCGAGTATCTGCGCCACGCGCCGGACACAATTTCCGCCGTGCGCACCGTGGACCCGGACGCGTTTCCGCTTCTCATCAAATTCATCGACGCGCATGACGACCTGTCGATCCAGGTCCATCCGGATGACGCGTACGCGAGAGAACATGAAAATTCCTCCGGCAAAATGGAGATGTGGTACATCGTGGAAGCCACAGAGAACGCGCGGCTCGTCTATGGTCTGCGGGATGGCTGCACGGCGGCTGATTTTGCGGCTGCGGTACGTGCGGATCGGATCGAGTCGGTGCTGCGCTATGTGCCGGTACACGCGGGGGAATGTTACTTCATTCCGTCCGGACAGATCCACGCCATTGGCGCCGGCTGCCTGATCGCGGAGATCCAGCAGAACTGCAACATCACCTACCGCGTATTCGATTATCGCAGAAAACAGGCGGATGGCACCCTGCGTAAGCTGCATATTGATGAAGCGCTCGCCGTGACAAAGGTACGTACAGACGCGGAAATCGACGCGATCCGTTTTTCCGAAAAATCACACACGCCTGGACTGCTTTGTGCCTGCCCGTATTTTACAGTCGAAAAGCTCGAATGCACGCATGATATGGATCTCTATGTGTCCGAGAAGAGCTTTACTTCCCTGCTCGTGCTTGCCTCCGAGGGCGGTTCGCTGCTCTGCGATGGTAAGGAATACGAGCTGCATACAGGCGACAGCTACTATTTACCCGCGGGACTGGGACATCTGCGGCTGCGCGGACCTATTACGGCACTCGCGTCCATGGTTTGACGTACAGTGGTCTGAACGATGCGGCAACCGCACGCCTTACACCAAACGGAGGACACAGAAATGGCACACAAATCGAGCGCAAAAAAGGAATCTCCCGGCTGGCCGTGGCGCGTCGGCATGTGCGCGGAACCAGTCTCCACCACGCACCTGCCGGATTGGTACTGGCGCCGCGGACTGCACGATGCGCGTCTGCTTGCGATCCACAGCGATCTCTCACAAGACGGGCACATGTGCGTAACCCTTACGCTGGACAGTCACAACGCGTGCTTTGACACGGAGATCACCGGGGTCAGGCTTTCCCTGGCGTCGGCAAAATTGGCGCTGCCCGATATGCGCCATTGGCGCTCGGCATATTGGCTGTCCGACACGCTGCAACCGATCGACGCATATCCGCATCCACTGTATCGGTTGGAAATTCGACTCTGTGTATACGGTGTGGAGCGCATAGAGTACGTTTTGCCATTCACGATCACCGGAGCGGAAATTCTGCGCGCCCCGTGCGATGATGCAAATGGAGGGACAATGCTATGGAGCCAAACGGATAAACGGCGCACGAAATGGATATATACCTGATGATTCGAGGCGTGCAATCGTTTTTTATAATGACAGAATCTATCACAAGGAGGAAACCACAATGTTGCCGATTTCCACATCCATTCATCTGACGTACGACCGTACCTACCGTACGCCGATTACGGAGCAGATCCGCCGTCTGGTCGCGGATGGCTTTTCCTATCTTGATTTCAACTTTCTCGACCTGTGTGACGACGCGCGTTCCCCATTTATCGGTGACGGCTGGCAATCCTGGATCGAATCCGCCGGAGCTGCCGCAGTCGCTGCCGGCGCCGTATTCAACCAGGCGCACGCACCAATGGCGGTACAGTCGAATGGCAGCGACCTGTCGTTGTATATGGAGCGGATCCGCCGTTCCTTTGTCGGCTGTCAGATGCTCGGAATCCCGTGGATGGTCTTTCACTATTTTCATGGCGACAACGCGTATGGCAGCGGCAAGACCGCGGAGCAGTTCAATTTGAACTTCTTCCATGCCGTGCTGGAGATGGCGCACCGCTATGGCGTCGGAATCGCAATCGAAAACCTCTTCTTCGGCGCGAAATTTCACGGAGAGATGCTGAGCGCACCGGAATTGCAGCTTGCCCTGATCGAAGAGCTGAACGATCCTTTGGTCGGCGCTTGCTGGGATACGGGACACGGCAATCTTCGCTGCTACGCAAAACCGGAATACAATGGTGCGCGGTGCGATCCGGCAACCCTGTGCGACGTATACGCGCATCTGACCCGACTCGGCAAACGGCTAAGAGCATTGCATGTCCACGACAACAATGGTCAAAACGATGATCACATTCCGCCCATGCTTGGCGGCTCCGTCGATTGGAATGCGTTCACCCGTGCGCTGCACGATATCGGCTACAACCACAGCTTTACCTTCGAGGCGCACAACACAGTGTACCGGCTCCGGGCGTTTGGCGTTCCGGAAGAAGTAACCGATGAAGCGATTCGTCTGCTCCATCGGATCGGAGAAGAGCTGGTGGCACGTACCGGGATATAAAAAAAGCAAGCCTGTTTCCGACTGCACAATCGTTAGATTTTTCGTCTAACCATTGTGTATAGCCGGAGACAGGCTTTTTCTATGCAATTCTCCGTTGGATCGCGTCTATTCCTCGCGCAGCCAGCGGTTCAACTCTGCCTGATACTGCGTGTCCGGGCGGCTCTTAATTACGTACCGGTGGGGCGCGTCCGCCTGGAACGACTGTGCGTCCGCGTAGGTAAATGTGTTTTCGCCGGTCAGGGGATCGATGGCATTTTTCCCATAGCGACAGGTGTATCCCGCTTTTTCCGGTTCCCCATGCAATGCCAGAAGCGCTAGCATCGGATCCCAGCTGCATCTGCCGTTATGGCTGCCGTGCGCGTCAAAGGCGGTAACAAGCGGATCGTTCGCAAGGCGCGGATCGTTTTCCGGATTTCCGCCGCAGATCACAGATACGCCGACTTCAAAGCCAAGATAGGTCACAGGACAGGGAGCTTTTTCCGCCACAATATGCGCCGCGGAGGCTGCTTTTTCGTTCACCGAGCAGTTGTACTCCTTGCCGTGTCCATTTTCCGCAAAATCACCTGCCATCAGCCACAGCTGCGTTACCTTGTCCCGAAACAGCGCGTAACCCTCTGGATCGGTGAGCAGTGCCGCGAGTGCTTGCTGAAACCCGATCTCCAAAATCTCCGCTTCCCCATCCGCACAGTCCCTGAGCAGCGATTTATATAGGGCGAGCGATTCCGGGCACTGTGCGTTTGTCTGGATTTTGTGCGGATACTGCGCTGCCAAAACGGTCTGATAGCGCATCGGTCCCGGATAGGACGTTGCCCCCGGATCGATACCAATGGGGATGTCGCATAAACCATCCGCTGTCAGAAATGCGTCTACAGAGACACATGCCGCGTCATCCGGCGCAGACGTGCAGGCATCGATACATACGCCCATGAGCTGCCACAATCCCTTTTTATGTGCGCGGGCACAGATACGCATCGCCGCAACGTCGTCGCAATCTGTCCCCCAGTCGGTTCCGAGAATGATTTTTCGCATCGTTTTTCTTCCTTTCATTATGTGTTTTCTTGCGCAAGAAAAGTCCGCAGCGCCGGCAGCACTTTTTTTGCCGCTTCTCTGCCCATCCTGTATACCGCGCAAATTTTTTCCGGATCCTTTTCCACCTTTCCGATCGGAAGTGCGGACTCCGGGCGGATCACAAATGCCTTGCCTGCTTTCTCCTGCGCCGCAACATAGGACACCTCCCGGTTGTACATCTCGTGTCTGTGTGCCAAAGCATCCACAAGATGGGGGTATGCGCGATACCGGCACCGGATGAGCGGCAGCAGGCGATTCGGCGTTTTCCGGTATTCCTGCGGCTGCGTCAAAACCACGACGTTGCGGGTATATCCGACAGACGCAAAATAGCACAGCGGAATGGAGTCCGTCATCCCGCCGTCTAACAGTTGTCTACCGTCGATGGTAACGATATTCGCCGCAAGAGGCAAGGAAGCGGACGCGCGGATCCAGTCAAAGCCATGGTCGCTGTAGCCGGTGTATTCGTGATAAACCGGCGTGCCTGTACAAACATCGGTACAGACCACGGTAAAGGTCATTGGGTTCTTCTCATACGCGTCGAAATCGAACGGATCGAGTACAAGCGGTACCTCGCCATAGCAAAACGCGGTATTGTAAAGATCGCCCGTCTGCAGGTACGAACGCAGACCACAGTATCGCGCATCCCGACAGAAGCGCAGATTGTACCGCAGCACACGTCCGATCTGTCCGGATTTGTAATTCACGCCGAACGCGGCACCTGCGGATACGCCGATCGCACCATCGAAGCGGATTTTCTGCTCCATCAGCACATCCATCACGCCGGCTGTGAACATACCACGCATCGCGCCGCCTTCCAATACCAATCCTGTCCGCATGTTTCGTCCTCCGTAAGATCATTGCTTTCTGTATAGGATAGTACATTTTTGGAAAAGAAGCAAGAGGAAACGCGCAAATGCAACAGAAAATTTACAAGTCGCAGATCACCCGGACGCATGTCATATTCTCTTACCGTTTTCCGTACAAACGTCCTGTGACAACAAAAATCGGACTCCGTTTATGGCAGAATCCGATTGATTTGTGTATGCGCCATACGTTATGCGTCGAGCTGTTTCCCGAGGAAGTGCGCAGCAGTCTGGATTAGCTTGATTTCGAGATCGGTTGGTGTACCGCAGTCCTCGTCATGCGCAGCGATGGAGGCAACACAGCCGATGATATCTCCTTCATTGAGAATCGGCATGAGACACCGCACCGCTCCCAGGTCGCCATCGGTCAGATACAAAAGCGGCGCACCCTCCGCGCAGGTATAGAGCTGGCGGTTCTCCATATATTTTTCGACACCGGCGGAGATCTTGCGATCCGTGTACTCTTTTTTCGGTACACCTGCGCAGGCGATCACGGCGTCTCTGTCGCAGATCACGCACGCCAGACCACAGGTTTTGTACAGCGTTTCCGCATACTGTGCCGAAAACTGCGCCAGCTCGCCAATCGGAGAGTATTTCTTGAAAATGACTTCCCCCTCTCGATCCGTATAAATCTCCAACGGGTCGCCGTCATTGACAACATGGACACGAAAAACCTTGTCCTCGCGGTTTTGGGAGGACTGACGGAGCGTATTTTCGCTATTTTCCGTGTCGGAATCAAAATTTGCTGCGGAAATCCCCTTTACGCACTCCTCTAATGTTCCGCAGCGCAGGAGCGAGTCGATGTCCGCCTGCAGCTTGATTTCCAGATGGTCCTCGTAAACGAGAATCTGATCGATGAGCAGTTCTAAGTCGTTGCGCTCGAGCTTTTCCTTATGGAGAATGTCGTCGAATACCTCCAGAGCCGTTTTCGCCGCGCGGTTGACCCGGATATAGGTGTTCCGCTTATCGGACAACAGGTCGATCTGGTGGTTCAGACCGTCGATTTTCTTTTGCAGCTCCGCTTCCATCTCGTCATAGGTCGCCTCGATCAGCTCCTCTTTATCCGGTTTTTTCATGATTTCGCGGATACGCTGCCGTTTGGTGATGCGCAGCTCCTCCATGAGGTCGTCCAGAATCTCGGCGAGATGGTCGGCGGACTGCTCGGTTTCGGCGATGTTGTCGTTCTCCTTGGCAAGGTCGCGGTTCAGCTCCTCGATCATGGCGGCGGAGTTTTCCATCAGCTTCTCCACGTAGATTTTGAGCAGTTCATCGAGCTTTTCCACGCAGATGTGGTGGCTCGTGCAGCCTTTGAGACCGCGCCGGTGGTATGTCCCACAGGTGTAGGCAGGCTTCAAGTCCTTACGGCTCATGGAGAACATCGGACTGCCGCAGTCGCCGCATTTCAGGAAGCCGGAGTAGACGTTGTCATTGATTTTGATACCGCGGTAGTTGCTCCGCGTCCGCTTCTCGCGCAGTGCCATCGTGGTGGCAAAGGTGCGGTAGTCGATAATCGCCTGGTGCTGATTCTCAATGACGATATGCTCGCCGTCGTCCCGTTTGACGTCCTTGCCGTTGATTCGCGCGCGGGTATATTTGCCCTGCCGTAGCGTGCCAATGTAGAAATCGTTGTCCAGAATTCCCTGCACGGTGACGATCGCCCAAGCAGGCTTGACCTGTCGGTTGTATGCCAATCCGTCCGCTTCCTTGCGCATCCGCTCGGACATACGCGGTGTGGGAACGCCTTCATCGGTCAGATAATTCGCGATTTTCTTGTAGCCCCAGCCGTCGCAATTGTAAAGCTGAAAGATCCGCCGCACGATTTCCGCTTCGGTGGGGACGATTTCAAATTCCCTGCGCTTGTTGATGATGTAGCCATACGGAGCCGCGCAAAGCCATTCCCCGTCCGCCTGCCGTCTCTTGATGACATTGCGCACCTTTTTGGACGTGTCGGTGACCGGCATTTCGTTGATGACAAACTGGAACTGTATCTTCAGCCAGTCGTCGTCGTTCGGGAAGTCGATATAGTCTCCGATGGAGATGATGCGCACACCGGCGTCGCGCAGATCCTCCAGTTCCACCAATCCGCGGGAGTTGCGGCGGGAGAATCGGGAGAAGTCCTTGATGACAAGAATGTCGTACTTATGGTTCATCAGTCCGCGGCGCATCTCCTGGTATCCCTCACGCTGTTCAAACGTATAGCCGGAGCGGTCGCGGTCCTCAAAAAAGGTCAGCGTACTGCCGGGAAAACGGGTATGCACGTAGTCCTCAATGATGGCTTTCTGGTTCTCGATGGAGATGTTTTTCTGGTTTTTCTCATCATCCACGGAAATCCGGACGTAACCCGCTATATCAAAGGTTTCTGTCATGGCGACGTATCTCCTCTATGGTTTCCATTGCTATCTGTCTTTTGTGTCTCTGCTTACAGACATCATTGTAACATAAAATTTTGAACATTTCAAGTGCTGTGGGATAACAAATGGGCTGACGCAAAAGAAAAGACGGGAAAGATCGCTCACACCCGCCTCTGTTCTCATCCATGTATCGTCGTGCGCTGTTTCTCACGATACACCTCTAATTCCGCACAGCGTCTTTTGTTATAGGCAAGCAGTTCCAACGTCGACGAATACAAATCCCCCTCGCCGGACTCAAAAACCGCCACCAGATATTTTCTCTTCTTATATTTGTCATAGATGCCCTTCAATCCCTCTCGCAGAGACGGATCCTTCTTCTCCGCGTTGCTCAGCCAGATCTCCACCAGCCCTCTGTCATCTCTGACGTGTATCTCCAAATCCATCACACTCCTTTATTGGGATTATTTTCCGCAGTTTTTGAGGATTTATGCAGGTGTGCCAAAGCGGACAGCACAATTGTTTTTTACCGCAATGCCTTCCGGATTTTGAAATATGCTATGAATTTTCTTAAAATAGGTTGAATTTCTCCTACAAACAGTGTATACTATATATAGGGAGGTGATCTTCATGACGATCAACACAAAGAATCTTGTATCCATCACTGAAGCAAACCAGAATTTCTCCAAGGTTGCACGGATGGTGGATGAACACGGAGCGGTGATCATTCTCAAAAACAATGTCCCGCGATATATGCTTGTGGAGTTCCATGAAGCAGAAGAGGAACAGCTTGCAAACGATGAGGATGTAACAGAAATTTCCAAGCGTCTGATTGAGAAAAATCGCACAGCGTATCAGGAGCTTGCGAAATGAAACGGCTGACAATACATCAGGTCTTACTTCTACACAGTGAATTGGTGCACGAAACAGGCGGCGAAGATGGATTGCGTGACGAGGGGCTCCTTGATGCAGCATTAAATGCACCGTTTGCATCATTTGGTGGCATTGATGTTTATCCATCAATCCAACAAAAAGCTGCACGTCTTTGTTTTGGACTCGTAAAAAATCACGCCTTTATAGATGGGAACAAGCGGATTGGAGCACATGTAATGCTTATGTTTCTAGCATTGAATGGAGTAGAACTTGTATACACGCAAGAAGAACTTGTCCAAATCATTCTTAATATTGCAGCAGGTAGTACAACCTTTGATGAACTGCTCATATGGCTCCTTGACCACCAAACATGAATCGAAAAGCCTCGAACACCGAGGCTTTTACTTTTTCCATATTCCTCTATAAACAACACGTTCCAAAACCACAAGTCAACATCCGCGTTTTACTGAGACTGATACATATGATGCCACTTCTAAAATGCCATGAAAAAAAAGCAGTATTTCGCTGCTCTTTTTGTGTATTGGTTTTGGCTGCCTCACAGCCACTTGTCCAGTTCCGTTTCCACCTCCGGGATCTTCTTCACCTTCGGGGAGCGGATGATGTTTTCGCGCATGATCACCATGGTGGGATCGCGCAGTGTCTGGAGGTTTTGGAGCGGATTTTCCTTTGTGACGATCATCTCCGCCTTTTTGCCTTTTTCGATCGATCCGGTTTCGTCGCCGATTCCGGCTAAGGTCGCGTTCAATAGCGTCGCGGAGTACAGCGCAAACGCCTCACTCACACCACAGTATTTGACATAGTAGCACAGCTCGCGCCACATGTCGTACTGCGTGACATACGGGCAGGCGGTATCGGTGCCGAGACCTACGGGAATGCCGTTTGCGAGACACGCCTTCGCGAGGGAGATGATGCCGTCAAAGACGATCTTGCCGTTCTCCTGCTGTTCGTTGGTCGCGTGGGAGATGCCGCGGTCGAACAGCGCAAACGGGAGCGCAGGCGAGAGGGTGGATACCTGAAAAGCGTTGTGCTCCTTGAAGAGGTTTATGATCTCGTCCGTCGGTTTCGCGCCGTGTTCGATGGAATCCACGCCGTTTTCCAGAGCGACCTGCACGCCTTCGGGACTTTCCACGTGTGCCGCCACCTTGAAGCCAAGCGTATGCGCACGGTCGCAGGCGGCTTTCACAAGCTCCGGCGCCATTCTGAGAACCCCCGGTTCGCCGACCTTCTCCGCGTCCAGCACACCTCCGGTGATCATCAGCTTGATAATATCCGGCTTATCCCCCGCGATCTTATCCACATACGCCGCGGCTTCTTCCGGTGTCGCGGCCTCGTAGGCGAGAGAGCCTGCCATATGTCCGCCGTGCACGGAGACTGCCATGTTGGACGCCAGAATCCGCGGACCGAGCAGCTTGCCGTCATGGATTTTATCCCGCACGAACGTATCGAAATCGGCAATGCCGCCTACGGTGCGGATGGTGGTGACGCCGCTCAGCAGCTGGGTTTTCGCGTATCCGGCAACCATCTTTTTGCCGATATGCCGCATGAGGGCGTTCGAGGTGATGAGCCGCACGAGCTTGACCGGGTCGGACTGCTTCTTCTTCGGCTTGCCCGAGCCCGCGAGATGGACGTGCAGATTGATCAGTCCCGGAAGGATGTACTTACCGCCGAGCTCAATCTTTTCATAACCGGACGGGATCGTGGTATCGGGGACAATGTCCGTGATCACGCCGCCCTCGGTGAGGATCGCCTTGCCGGACTGCGGGGTCATATGCTCTGTTCCGTCTAGAATGATGCCGTTTGTGTATGCTATGTTCATTGGTGTAATTCCTTTGCTGTGTTGGGTATGGAAAGTGAAAAGGATATTTTTTTAGGTCACAGTTGTTCCGAAAGCAGAAAATCCGCAAGGGTAACGATCCGGATGCCGTTTTCGATCCCTGCGTCCAGCTCGTTCAACGTCACCACGTATTTCGGATAATGGTCTCTGATCTCCATCAGATTCCCGATTTCACGATTGGAGTGTTCCGGCAGCTGCACGCATACCTGCACATATACCCTCTCATCGCGGCGATTGGCGACAAAGTCAATCTCTTTCGTATTGTTTTTTCCGATGAACACCTCATAACCTCGCCGCTTCAGTTCCAGAAAAACGATGTTTTCCAGTACTCCATCCAACATTTTGCGGTTGTATCCGAGCAGGGCGTATTTGAAGGACACATCCGAAAGGTAGTACTTTTCCTGCGTTTTCAGGATGCTTTTTCCCTGCAGGTCGTACCGTTCGCACGGATAGATGACAAACGCCTGCTCCAGCCAGCGCAGATAGTTATAGATGCTCTCAACCGAGATCGTGCGATGCTCGCTTTTCAGAAAGGTCGAAATGGAGTTCGCGGAAAATGTTTTGCCCATGTTTTCTACCACGAACTTCACCACGCGATCGAATAAATCCTGTCGGTTGATGCGGTGCCGTTTGACAATATCACGCGACACAACCGTGTGATAAATCCCATCCACGATCTGGTAGGCGGACTGCGCTTCATAGTTTCCAAGCGCGACGATCGGGAACCCACCGAAGCGGATATACTCGTCCAATAACTCCGTCTGGGACAGATTGCTGCCTGCCTTGAAATCGAGATATTCACGGAAAGACAAGGTGTAGACCGGAATCAGAATGTACCGTCCGGTCAGATAGGTGGAGATCTCGCTTGCCATCAGCTTGGAATTGGAGCCGGTCACATAAATATCGGCGCGACCGCCTTCCAAGAGACTGTTGACAGCCTTCTCCCAATCGGGAACCTCCTGAATTTCGTCGAGCAGCAGATAGTAACGCCCCTCCTCCGTCATCGCGGCGGTCAGCTCGTCATACATCTGCTTTGCCGTGATATTTTCGGGAATATCCATCTCGGTGTACTTTTTCATGAGGATACGGTCCTCCCGCACACCGCGCCGCAGCAGTTCTTCCCGGATCATCTCAAAGATCGTAGATTTCCCACTGCGCCGTACGCCTGCAAGGATTTTCACAAGCGGCTGATCCATAAACGGTTTTACCGCTTCCACATACTCAGGTCGGAATATCAAAAAATCGCCCCCTTTCTTTTATAGTATACCATAAAGGAGGAAATCATTCAAGTGGTTTTTCAGGTTTCACCTTGAAAAATCGAAAATGCAGGACGATGATTCTGCTTGCAAACGATATTTTTTCGTTACCCTTTACCATTCTCCAAAATATCCGCTTCACACTTCCCCGCTGTACGCGATCGTATCCATTGGTACCGCGAGCCGTCCGTTTTCCGCGAACCTGTCAAACAGCGCGCCAAGTATTCCCAGATATTTCGGGTAACGCTCATCGTTCTCCTTCATGGAATACGAGGAGGACAGTACGCGGTTGATATAGCCTTCTCTGTCATAGGTCTGTGTGTTGTCTGCGCGGAATATGTCGCACCCTCCCGCAAAGAAAGCGGTGCATTTTTCGTGGCTCATGCCATTGGAAAAGCCGTGAAATTCGGGATTGTATGTACGGTGCACTTCCGCAAGTGCCATGGTGCAGGGAGCGGTCGGAACGCGGGAATTGTAGGCGATGACCACCTTTCCGCCGGGTTTCAAAATGCGTCTGCATTCTTCTCGGAACGCCTCGGCGTCAAACCAGTGGAACGCCTGCGCGGCGGTGATGTAATCGACGCTGTTGTCCGGAAGATGCGTATCGGAGGCGGTACCGTCTATGGAGGTGAAATGTTCGTTTCCCGACAGCTTTTCTTCCGCTTTTCTCCGCATGTCCTCACCCGGCTCTACCGCGTACACATAGTAACCGCAATCCAAAAGCTGCTCTGTAAAAATGCCAGTACCGGAGCCAATGTCCGCGAAAACGCTTCCAGCGGGGATATGCAGCGTGTTTTGCAGATACACAAACAGTTCCGGCGCGTATTTGGGTCTCGCTTTGGCATAGATCTCGCTCTTGCCATCAAAACGGTGCGTGTTGTTCATGGTGGGATCCTTCTTGGGTTTTGATCTGGCAGAAAGGTGCCTGATTCTGCATTTATTATAGCACGTGCACACACGTTTTTCAAGCTTTTTCACAATACCCTCAAAGGCTCCTGTCGTATGCCGCAAGCAGGAAATCCGGATCAAATCCAAAATCCCGATACCCCTCAAGACACGTTCTCATGTAAGCCTCCGTCGGAGTCCCCAATTTCCTATCCTCATGCATGATGTAGACAAACGCATCATGCAGCTTTGCCTTACCCGTACGAATATCCTTGACAGGAATCCGCATCTCCTTTTTGTAGTAGAAGCTCGGAAATCCCTCGTACCGATCGAGCCGAAGCTCATCCGCCAGACTGACCTCCCACACACCAACCGGCACCTGTGCGCCCTGCTTCGGCTCAATGGTCAGATACGCACCGGTCAGGCTCCCCTTAAAGAGGAGCTCGTAATCCGGAATCACCGCCGTCCCCACAACCGTCGCGTCTGGACACCTGAACTGCATCTGCGCGATGTTGAGGTTGCTGCCATAGGCCAAGTAGTATCTTTTCATCTTCTTCATCTTCGCCCCCTCCCTCATGCCGGT
>CAKRZR010000012.1 GCA_934433485.1 uncultured Eubacteriales bacterium
TGCTTGATATGAATTACAAATGCGATAAGCGAAAACTTTGCGCGGTGTGCAAACACGAGTTTTGGAACGAGGAGGTGGAGGGATAATGCCGAGATACGTGGACTTAGACAAACTGCCACTCGTGAACATCGATGTGGATACGATCAATCGCACGTCGTACGTGGATATACGAGAGGTACAGCTGGCATTGCGGCAGGCCGAAGCGCAGACGGGTGAGATGGAGCCGGTTGTACATGGATACTGGATTCTGCGCGGCGCGGACAAGCGTGGGAGAGGCGGCATATGGATGTGTTCGGCTTGCGGTGAATTCGAGCAGTACAAAAAAATTCGCTGCCCGTACTGCGGGGCGAAGATGGACGGGGAGGTGCGAAATGAAAAGCCGCAAGGGTGAGTATTATATCGTCTGCCGCAAAAACGGCGAGATGTATCTGCACAAGAAAACGGGGTACATCCTCGACGATGGGAAAAACCAGTACGGAATGTGCCGCGGGGAAGATGGACTGTACAGGATCACCGATCTGGAAACGGGGGCTTTGATGGAAATACCGGTACTGGCAAACTACAGCGTCGCGTGGACGTACAACCAGCTCCAATGGATCGTGAAAGAATACGGGAAACAGTTGGAGGCGGGGCGAAAAAAACGGGAATTTAGAGAAGCGGCTCGGAGAATCCGAGCGGCGCACGAGGCGGACGAACGCTGGAACGCGATGAGCGAAGAAGAAAGAAAGGGAAATACGCGCGCGTGTATCGCGGCAGCTAAGATCGTCGGCGAAGCACTGCTTCAAAAAATGAGAGAGGAATACAAACCATGAACGTACGGGTGCCAGTGCGGCAAACGGAGCACGAGAGGGAGCGGATCGCCGCGAAAAATATGCGGTCGAACGATCGTTTCCTCAACTACGCGCACAGATCGATCATTCTTTCGGTGCGGGAGAACGCCGGGTTTGGTGCGGATCGTATGGCGCGGCTGGTCGATGGATCGTACTGGATCGGCCGCGGATACATCGACAAATACAGTCCGATGGCGAAAACGGACGACGAATATGCCATAGACAGCTATTACGCCATGCGCGTGGAGCTGGGATACATCGGATACGATCCGTCCGTGGAGCTGTGGCCGGATGTGCCGTTTTCGATTGCGGACATGGGTCTGTGTGGGAAACAGACGGCGTCCATGCGGGTGGAAAACGCGTTTTATCTGGAGTTTGCGAACAAGATGAGCTTTTACGTCCGCGAGATGGCGGCGATGGTGGCGCTCCACCTCCATCAGGAGGACGGCTTCGGCGCGACAAGGATCCGGCGGAGCATGGGGCAGTTTCGCGACGAGTGGATGGGTTTGATGCGGATTTATCTGCGCAAGGACAAGGCGGGCGTGCTGAAGGAGATGCGGCGGATGCTGGATCGCTACAATGCGTGCCCGATATTCAAGGATGAGTTTACTTTATGAAGGGGATTAAAAAATGAAACGAGATGAAATTCTGAAGACGGCGGAAGAGATTGTGACAAAGGACAGAAACGCGCAGTACGGCGAGCCGGAGAACAACTTTGGTGTGATCGCGGAATACTGGAGCACGTACCTGTCGCAGCACAATGGCGGACGGGCGGTGCTGCTCACGCCGATGGACGTCGCGCTGATGATGGTGCTGTTTAAGTTAGGGAGATTAACGACGGCGCGGGCGGTTACGCTGGACAGCTTTGTGGACGCTGCCGGATATGTGGCTTGCGCGGGCGAGATTGCAACAGACATGGAGATTGATTGAGATGGACAACGACGAGAGATTGACGGGGGTGTGCCCGTACTGCGGCGACACATTGATCCTCGGAGGATCGGATACAGCGGCGCAAATATGCAACTGCGATGGTGCAAAGCGCGAGAGATTGCAGCGGGAAAAATGGAAGAAGCTGCGGATGGCAATAGAATCCATATGCGGCGAAGGATGCGACGAGTATTATCCGACGCACAAACCAATCGGTGAAGAAGACCTGACAGCAGTGCTGGAAGTGGCGCAAATGATAGCCAAGCAGATCATACACGCCGCGACGATGATGCTGCGTGACGGCACAACGCTCAAAATCACGATGACAAAGGTAGAGCGCAAGGCAAGCTCACAGAACTGCGAGACGTTATAAACCTACATTATTGTATATACAAGCTCGGATTACTGGAGGCAGCGCCTCCAATCCGGGCTTGTATGGGATATTAAGTAATCTGCCAACATGCGACAGGAGGGCGGCGGCAATGCGGGAACGGGTGAGACAGCGCGAGATGATTGCGGGGGAATACAAACGGGTGCAGGCATATCCGGTGCGCGCGACGTCCTCCCGCAGGGGAGCAAAAAGAGGGCCGACGTCCGAGGCACAGGAGCGGATGAACGCGGAGAACGCGCGGAGGCGGTTGACGGATCTGATCCACACGAACTTTACGCCGGACGATGCGGCGGTACACCTGACATACCGGGACGGGCAGATGCCGGAGACGGTAAAAGACGCGCAGCGGATGGTGTACAACTACATGCGGAGACTGGCGCGATTGTGGGAGAAGGTGACCGGGCGGGATCACAAGACGTTTCGGTGGATCGCTGTGACCGAAATGTCGAGGACGGGGCGCGTACATCACCACTGCATTGTGTCGGGTGGGCTGACCATGGAGCAGATCTCGGACAAATGGGGATACGGGCACACGACGACCAAAGCCTTGGAGTTTGATGAGACGGGTTTGGTTGGACTGGCGACGTATATCACCAAGGATCGCGTATCGTATCGCAGATGGCAGGCGAGCAAAAATCTTGACGAGCCGGTGGTGGTGGAGCGGGACTATATCCTGCGCAAAAAAGACTTACGGCACATCCGGGAGAATCCGGACGACGTGGCATACATAGAGACGCTGCATCCGGGGTACCGCGTTTGTCCGGGATCGGTGCGGGTGATGCCGGACAACGAGTTTGGAGCGGGGCTGTTTGTATCGTGGATGCTCTACAAAGAGGACAACGGGTGTTTTGCGTACGATCGATACGGGCGGATCAGGCAGAAACGGAGGACCAGATGAAAACGAAAGACGTGAACGGCGTGCGGCTGTATCCAACGGAGGAGGAGGAACAGATCGTCGTGATGAACTGGGCGGAGATGGCGGCGGGACGGTGGCCAGAGCTGCGGATGTTATTCCACATTCCAAACGGCGGGAAGCGATCCAAGTCGGAGGCGGTACGGTTTCGTGCGGCGGGCGTGCGCAGCGGCGTGCCGGATCTGTTTTTGCCGTGCGCACGCGGCGGGTACCACGGGCTGTGGATCGAGATGAAAGCAGTCGGCGGACGTGTATCGCGGGAGCAGGAGCAGTGGCGCAAGGAACTGATGGAGCAGGGATACATGTGTGTCGTATGCTATGGCGCGGACGCGGCGATTGAGACGATCGAAAAGTATATGCGGCAGAAAGAGGAGGGCGCGAAATGACTGAGGAGGAGATGAGACGGTATAGGTATCTTCGCAAGGAGATCGCGGTTGAGCGGGAGCGCATGGCGAAGATGGCGGGGGACGAGCGCGCGAAACGGATCGCGGAGATCATCGCAGAGAAGATCGAACGGGCGGAGACGGAAGCGGAACGGATCGAGCGATTCATCGCGGATGTAGAGGAGCCGGTCGTGCGGATGCTGATGGTAGAGCGATATATCCATGGCAGATCGTGGAGAGCGGCGGGGCAGCGGATCGGCTGGAGGAGCGAGGACGCGGCGCGAAAGACGGTAAAACGTTATTTCAAAAAAGCGGGAAAATAAACGGCGGGAAAATCTGGGGAAAATACAGGTGTCCGTTCGTGTCCGGAAATCGGGTGTAAAATGGTACCATGGACGAAAAGAAGTTTTTGGATTCTGCGCGATGGCTGCGGAAAAGGGCGGCTGTGCTGCGGCGCGACGGATACCTTTGTCAGGATTGCAAACGGTACGGTCGCAAGACACCGGCGACGCTAGTACACCACGTGATTCCGTACGCGGAGGACGAGGCGCGGGCGCTCGACGAGAAAAATTTGGTGAGCCTGTGCGAGGCTTGCCACAATCGGCGACATCCGGAACGCGCGACGGGAGGCAAGCCCCCCCGGTCGCAGCGAAAAATTTGAAACCGCTTCCCTAATGGTAGGGGTCGCATTTTCCCTCCCCGGAATCGCGTGCGGGGGAAATCAGAAAAGGAGGTGGGGAGATTGGCGAAAAAAAAGAGGAACGTGACGAAGGCAGCGGTGCGGAAGAAAATGATCGCGCTGGGTGTGTATAAGCCGGAGTTTGACGGGACGATTGATCGGTACGTTGAGCTGGCGACGGAATATGCTACCATATATGCGGCGTATGTTGAGGGCGGATATAAGTGCGAAACCGAGACGGCGAACGGAGTGAAAAAGTCGCCGGTGGTGACTACCTTGGAGAGCCTGCGGCGGGATATGCTGGCGGTGGAGGATGCGCTCGGGCTAACGCCGCGGGGACTTTTGAAATTGCAGGAAAATGCGTTTAAGGTGGCGCAAAAATCGCGAAAGGATGATCTGATCTGACACGTGAGAGTGGACACGAGAGGGAGGTGTGGGGGTATGTAGAGGACGTTATCGCGGGGCGGCGGGCGGCTTGCCGGGAGCTGCGGTGGGGATGCGAACGGTATAAGCGGGATTTTGAATCCGGGGAATGGGACTACCGGGTGGATGAGGCGGATTTTGTGATCGATAAGATTGAGACGCAGTGCCACCACAGGCAGGGCGAGGATCTGGATGGGAATCCGCTGCAGGGTAAGCCGCTGAAACTGGAGAGCTGGGAGAAGTTTATCGTCTACGGGATCCTGACGTTTTATCAGACAGGGACGCAGCTGAGAAGGGTCAAAGAGGCGTTTGTTTTTATCCCGCGAAAGAACGGTAAGACGATGTTTGTATCCGCTTTGGCTTGGGCGCTTGGACTGCTGTCGGTGCGGTCCGGAGCGAAAATCTACATTGTGGCGGCGTCGCTACGGCAGGCGATGGAATCGTTTGACAATCTGCGATCGAATCTGTGCCGGTGCATATACGGATCACCGGAGGAGGCAAAAGACGAGGGGTGGCGGATTCTCGACAACAACATGTCGCACTCCATCTCGCACGACGATCTGGGCGGCGGATCCTTGGAGATTCACGCGCTGGCGGCAAACCCGGATGCGCAGGATTCGCTGAACTGCAACATCGTGATTGCAGACGAGATACACGCGTATCGATCGCCGAAGCAGTACAACGTACTGCGCGAAGCAACAAAGGCATATGCCAACAAATTGGTGATCGGGATCACGACGGCCGGAGATGGTGGGCGGAATACGTTTTGCGCGCGGCGTGTTGCATTTTGTTCGCGGATTCTGGAAAACAAAACGAGGGACGTATACGCAGATCAGTTGTTCATATTTATCTGCAAAGCGGATGAGGATGAAAAAGGGAACGTGGACTACACGAATCCGGAAGTCCACGCGATGGCGAATCCCAACATGGGCGTGACCATCAAGGCCGGGGAGATGATGGCGGCAGCGATTGAGGCGCAGAACGATCCGCAGCAGAGGAAGGACTTTTTGCAAAAGTCGCTGAACGTGTTTGTCTCCAACACACGCTCGTATTTCGACATTACGGAATTCCAGGTGTCGGATCGATCCTACAACTGGTCAATCGCGGAGCTGGCGAAGCTGCCGGTGCGGTGGTATGGAGGTGCGGACCTATCAAAGATGCACGACCTGTCCGCCGCGTGCCTGTACGGCAATTACAAGGGTGTGGATATTGTGATCCCGCACTGCTGGTTTCCCATCACGGCGGCGTATCGCAAGGCGGATGAAGACGGGATCCCGCTGTTTGGGTGGCAGGATGATGGATGGCTGACAATGTCAAACGACGCGACCGTGAACCATATCGAGATAGTAAAATGGTTTTGCGACATGAGGAAACGCGGTTTTCGGATTGCGCAAGTCGGACACGACCGGAAGTTTGTGCGGGAGTATTTCGCGGCGATGAAGAAAGAACGGTTTAAGATCGTCGATCAGCCGCAGTATTACTATGTCAAGTCCGAGGGATTTCGGCACATCGAGACGAAGGCGAAAGAGGGAAAACTGTACTACTGCCACGCGGAGCCATATGAATACTGCGTGGAAAACGTCCACGCGATCGAGAAGACGGACGACATGGTGCAGTATGAAAAAATAGACGATACGAGCCGAATCGACGTTTTTGACGCGTCGGTGTTCGCGTGTATACGGATGCTGAACGCGGAGGAAAAGGTGGAAAAGGCTATGGATTATATCGGGCAAGGAAAAGGCAAAGGAGAAAAAGATGGGCAAGGTTAAAGACGCAATCCAACGGATCCGGGCGAGGGATCGACCTGTGGCGAAACGATCCAGCGACGGGGCGCTTGTGGGGCTATCGTACGCGGATCTGTGGCTGCGCGGCCTGGACTGCGGCTATACGCCGATCTGGCAGACGCCGGAGGTTTCGGCATGCGTGGCGGAATATGCAGAGCTGATCTCCAACATGGCGATACACATGATGGCAAACACGGACCGCGGCGACGTACGGGTGCGAAACGGCCTATCGCGGATGATCGATGTCACGCCGAACCGGATCATGACGAGAAAACAGTGGATTTACCACATGGTGACGGTGCTGCTGACCACGGGGGATGGGAACTATATCGCGCTGCCGCGGTATACGCGAGAGGGACTGCTGTCCGAGATTGTGCCGGTGCCGCCGTCCGCGGTGTCGCTGGTGCAGGATGGGGAGAGCTACCGAGCAGAGATCGGCGGGGTGTCGTATCGGCCGGATGAGGTGATCCATGTGGCGATCAATCCGGATCCGGAGCAGCCGTGGCGCGGCCGCGGTTGGAGGATCGGCCTGCGGGATGTCGTGGACAGTCTGGCGGCGGCAAACGATGCGCGGACGGGGCTGATGCGATCTCCGTCCCCGGCCTTGATCATCAAGGTGGATGGGCTTTCGGACGAGCTCGACACGGAGGAAGGACGCGCGTCCATCCGGGCGAAGTATTTCGAAGCTAAGGACAAGTCCGCGCCGTGGGTGATACCGGCGGAGGTGTTTGACGTGACGCAAGTCAAGCCGCTGTCCATGACGGATCTGGCGATCCGGGACAACTTGGAGTTGGATATGCGCAAGGTCGCGGCGGTTTGTGGGGTCCCCGCATTTCGGCTGGGGCTGGGTACATACAACGGCGATGAACAAGCGAATTTCGTAAACACGAAAATCATGCATGTAGCCCAGGCAATCCAGCAGGAGCTGACGCGGAAACTGCTGTACAGCGAGGACATGTATTTCCGGTTCAATCCGCGCTCGCTCTACAACTACCGGCTGCCGGATCTGATCGCGGCCGGTGGGCAGATGGTGGATCGGATGGCACTGCGGCGGAACGAGTGGCGCGACTGGGCGGGACTGCCGCCGGACGATGAAATGGACGAACTGCTCGCTTTGGAAAACTATATTCCGGCGACGCGGCTCGGCGATCAAAAAAAATTGGGTGAAGGAGGTGGAGGAGATTGAGCATACAGCATATGCAGATGCGGAGCGACATGCGGTCCGTGGACGCAAACGGCGAAAAATACATCGAGGGGTATTTCGCGGTATTTAACCAGGATTATAATTTCTATCCAGGTTACTCCGAAAGTGTAGATGCCCACGCGTTTGACAATGCACTGGCGCGCGGCGAGGATGTGCGGTTTTTGATCAATCACGATTCCGGGCTTGTGCTCGGGCGGACGGCCGCGGGAACCGGAGAACTGCGGGTGGACGAACACGGCCTGTATGGGCGCGTGAAAATCAACGAGCAGGATCAGGATGCGCTCAACATGTGGGCGCGGGTCCAGCGGGGGGACGTCAATCAGGCTTCGTTTGGCTTTGACATCAACAGCGAAACCCGGACGGATCGGGAGGACGGTACCACGCACTGGACGATCAACGACGTAAAACTGTACGAAGTCTCGGTCTGTACGTTCCCCGCGTATGAGGGCACGTCCCTGTCGGCGCGGGCGGCGGAACGGGCGGAATGCGGGAAACGGCAGTTTGACATCTGGAAAGAGAAAGCAAAAGAGAGGGTGGAAAAATGGCACTAAGAATGCTGCTTTTGGCAAAGAAACTCAAAGATCTTCGGGCTGCGGGGGAAGCGCTACAGGCGGCGAAGACGGAGATCGAGGAAAAGCGGAAGGCGTGGAAAGAGCGGGAAGAACGCGCGACCGCGATGCTCGACGAAATCACGGCGGAGACGCCGCAGGAAGAACGCGACGCGTTTGACGCGGAATGTGCGGAGATCGAGGCGGAGGACGCGGCGATCCGGGCAGAGGAAGAAGCAAACGCACAGGCGATTACGGAAAACGAGAACGCCGCAGCCGCGGTACAGACGGAGATCGACGAACTGAACGAACGATCCAAAGAAGGAGCCAAAAATACGGCCGCTGCAAAGGAACCGGAGAAAAAACCGGAAATGAGAAAGGGTGTGGAGTACATGGAGACGAGAGAAGAGATGAGAGCGAGACAGGTGCGCGAGATCTGCGCGAATGATGAGGTTCGCACGATGCTTGCCAATGTACGAGACTACTGCCAGCGCGGGATCACCAACGCGCCGCTGACCGTGCCGACGCTGATGATCCCGATGGTACGTGAATCCATCGAGCGGTACAGCAAGCTGATGAAGCATGTAAACAAGGTGTCCCTGGCGGGCGACGGCAAGGTGACGATGCTCGGCAAGATCCCGGAGGCAGTGTGGACCGCGAACGCGGGCAAACTCAATGAGTTGGCCTTAAAGTTCTCGCAGGTGACGCTGGATGCGAACAAAGTGGGCGGCTATATCCCGGTGCCGAATCCGTATCTGCAGGACAGCGACGAAAATCTTGCGGGAATCGTAACGGATTACCTCGGACAGTCCATCGGATACGCGATCGATAAGGCGATCCTGTACGGCTCCGGCTCGGACATGCCAGTCGGCATTGTGCCGCGTCTGACGTTTGCCTATAACGCGTCCACGGCGCCGAAGCCGTCGTGGTGGCAGGAAAACATGCCCGCGTATACGGATCTGTCTACATCCAACGTAGGTAAGGTTTCCGCGGCAAGCACAACCGGCGCGGCGCTGTACAAAGAGATCATCAAAACGCTCGGCAAGATCAAGCCGCAGTATGTGGGCGGATCCGGTGATAAGTTTTGGGCGATGTCCCCGGCGACCTGGCTCGCGCTCCAGGCGGAGTTTTTATCCATCAATGCGGCAGGTGCGATCGTAACCGGTGCGCAGGCGCAGATGCCGATCATCGGCGGTACGGTGGAGATCCTGGACTTTGTGCCGGACAACAACATCGTCGGCGGCTACGGACAGGCGTATCTGCTGACCGAGCGCCGCGGCATTGAGCTGATGGCTTCCGAGCATGCGAAATTCATCGACGACGTGACCGTGTTCCGCGGGAAGGCGCGCTATGACGGTATTCCGGTGGCCGGCGAGGCTTTCGCAGCGTTTTCGATCAGCACCACTGCGGTCGCCACTTCCCCGAGCACGGCGTTCGCGACGGATTCGGCAAACTAAGGTGATACGCGATGGATGCAATTCTGACGCTGGTTAAGGCGCGGCTGGGGCGGCTGGATACGGCGCTCGACGAGTATCTGGCCGCCCGCATCCAGGCGGCGGTTGAGGAGCTTGCCACGGCGGGTATCCATGTGACGGGATCCTCCCGTGACAATATGCTCGTCGCGGATATTGTAGTTTGGCAATACCAAAACCGGGACAAGGACGGCGGCATGCCGGAATGGCTGCGGCTGGCACGGCGAGAGCGGTATTTGCAGGAGGGCATATGATCTTGGATGCGGGAATTGCGCTGTTTTATCATGCTGCGACACAAAAACCGGGCGGGATGCCGTCGCGGGATGGGACGTTGTTCCATCGCTGCTGGTACGGCGAGCGAACGGTGGGAATACAGCGGTATTATACGGCGAAGCAGTATGACGATCGGGCGGATCTGCTGATACGGATCCTGCGGCCGGTGCGGGGGATTGCCTTCGCGCCAGACGATTACGCCGTGATGCAGGATGGCAAGCGGTACCGAATCCTGCAGGTGCAGTTTTTGCGGGACGACGAAGCGGGTGAGGATGTGTGTGATCTAACGCTGGAAAGGATAGGGGACAACGATGTCGGTAAAAACAGTCCGTGACGCGCTGCTTTCGGTGATCGAGAAGGCGTATCATTATCACGAGCAGGCCGGGTGCGATCTGCCGTATGCCATATACGGGGAGACGGGCGCGCCGGTTGTGGTGTCCGGGGACGACGCACCGACGATCCTTGCGGTTCGTGGCGAAATCTACTACTACACGGACGCGGAATTTGACGCGAAGGTGGACGAGATTTGCGACGCGCTGACGGACGCGGGGGTGTCGTGGTCCCTGGACGCGATCGGCTATACGCCGGAGGATGGCAGGATTTCATACCAAATCCACTGGGAGGCTCCTTGTGGCGCAGGCAAAATTTATCGATGATGATCTCTTTTCGTGGACGCTGGAACAGGCCCAGGGGCTGATTCCGGAGATCGAAAAGAAAGCTCTGGCGGTCGGCGGCAAGATCATCGCTGACGAGATGAAAAAGCGGCTGCGCGGCGTGATTGCGGACAAATCGGCGACGAAACTGGTGGATTCGTTTGGTATCACGCCGGTGAAGCAAAACACGCAGTTAAACTGGAACCTGCACCTTGGCTTCGACGGCTATCAGGAACCGGGATACGGCAAGTTTCCGAATGGTGTGCCGTTTCAGCTGCTTGCCAGAACGTTTGAATCCGGTGCGGTGATTGGCGGGCGCGCGCGGGGGACGAAGCCGAAGGACAGAAACGCGTATTGGAGGAAGCCGACGCCTTTTGCGGCTCCTGCGGTACGGGCGGTGCGGGACAAAGCGTTATACGAAATGCGGAATACGGTCGAGGCGGAGCTCGCGGCGATCGGAAAATAGGAGGGAAAACAATGGCAAAAATCGGAATGCTGTATCCAAAATACAGCGTGATCACCATCGGCACGGACAGCTCGTCCGGTGCGGAGACGGAAACGTACGGGGATCTCAAAGTCATGGGCAAAGCGGTTCGCGCGTCGGTGACGATCAACACGGCAGAGGCGAAACTGTACGCAGACGACGGACTTGCCGAGATGGTTAAAGAGTTTGTGGAAGGCTCGATCTCCGCGGAAACAGACGACATGGAGGACTCCGTCGCGGCAGATCTGTACGGGGCGACGATGACCGAGGCGGCAAGCGGAACGGCGGGGAAAATCGTGTATAAGGACACGGATTCGTCCGCCTATCTGCGGTTTGGGTTTATCGTGCGGCGGATGAAGGCAAACAAAGTGCAGTACAAGGCGATTGTCTACACGAAGGTAATGTTCGACATCCCAAACGAGGACTACGAAACCAAGGGGGAAACGATCGTGTTCAAGACCAACTCCGTGACGGGGAAACTCATGAGGAACAAGGACCGGATTTGGAAAACCACTTCCCTGTGGGTGGATACCATCGAGGCGGCAGAAACGTTCCTGGACGCGAATGTGAAGCCGGTGGTGGCATAAGGAGGAGACAGTATGCGGACAATCATCATGGGCGGCAAGGAGTACGGCGCGCGCTGCGACCTCAACGTGCTGGAGCGGATCGGGGAGCGGTACGGCAGTATGGCGGAGCTGCAGGAGGAGATCGGCTCGATCAAGGCGATCAAGTTTCTCGTGTGCGAAATGGTCAACGAGGAAAATTACGCGCGCGGGGAAAAAGAGCGGATCACGGAGAGCTTTGTCGGCGCGACGCTGACGATGGCGGAGTTTGCGGACGCGGCGGAGGCTGTAATGGCTTGCCTGCAGGATTGTTTATCGCCAAAAAACGCGTAAAGCGGGATGGGAATCAGGGCTGGGAGATTGACACACTGGACGGTGACAGGGTGGACACCTTGCAGCCCATCCTGTCCCGCTATCGTTTTATGGCGCGGGCTTTAGGATATACGCAAACAGAGGCGGGCATGCGGACGGCGGTGCAGATCGTGGCGGAGGCGGAAGAGTATGCGCGGCGCGATACGGAGACGCAGGATGATCTTGCGATTGCAATAGGGGATGAGGTGATTTTGGATGGCTGACGCGGGATTTCGGCTGACAGTTGAGGGTGAAAAAGAGTTTAAGGCGGCGCTGGCATCGATCGATCAGCAGATCAAGATCAACAAGGCGCAGATCAAGCTGCTGACGCAGGAGTATAATCTCAACGAGGACGGGATGCAGACGCTGACAACAAAGCAGAGCGTGCTGCAATCCACGTATGACGAGCAGGCAAAAAAGGTCGCCGCGCTCGACGACAAATACAAAGCCATGGCGGACACGTACGGGCAGACGGACAAGCGGGTGGCGACGCTCAAGGTGCAGATGCTCGACGCGGCGACGGCGATGGCGAAGACGGAAGCAGAGATCAAGAAGAACGCTGACGCCATGGATGCGTATCAGGCGGAGGTGGACGGCAGCGGACAGACGGCGAAAAAGCTATCGGAATCGCTGGAACTGGTGGAAGCGAAACTGGCGGCAAACAAAGCGGAGGTGGACCGGATTGCGCAATCGTATGACAAGGGCGATCGATCCGCAAAAGGATATGAGGCGCGCAACAAGGCACTGGCGGAGCAAAACGAACAGCTGAACGCGCGCATGGAGCAGCAGCGGGAGAAGATCGAGCTGCTCAGTAAGGCGATGGAGAAAGCCGCGGACACGTACGGAGAGAACTCCATCGAAGTGCAGAAATACAAAAAGCAGCTGGCGGAAGCGCAAACGGAAATCGACAAAACGTCGAAGACGATCGAGGAAAACACAAATACGATGAACTCCGAGGCAAATCCCTTGCTTGATACGTTTAAGGATTTGACGGATCAGATCGGGATAAAGCTACCCGCGGGACTGGACAATGCGATCGGGAAAATGGGCAAATTTGGAGAGGTTGGCGCGCAGCTGGGTGCGGCAATCAAAATCACAAAAACCATTATCGGGACGATCTCGGACGCGTCGGACAATTTCAGTGAATTAAAATCCAGCGCGCAGCTGCTCGGACTGGACACGACGGAATACCAGAAATTGGAATACGCTTTGTCGCGGGTTGGCGTATCGGCCGAGGGGCTGGAGGAGATCATGAATCCGCTATACAGCAAAATCCGGGAGGCGGACGCGGCGCTTGCAGATTACGCAAACGGAACGAAAAAATTCGGCGAAGCGACAGGCGTGCTGGCGATGAACATTGAAGACCAGCAGAAAAAAATCTATCTGCTCGGCACGGCGATGATGGAAGCGGAGGAAATCTACGGAGAAAACTCGGACGCGGTGAAATCGTACGAAAGGCGGTTGAGCGAGGCGCAAGAGGAACTGAAAGCTATGCAGTCGCAGGTGGTGGAGAGCGACGACGCGGCAAAAGAAGCGGCGAAGACGTGGGACGAGCTGGGCGTCCGCCTATACGACAGTCAGGGCAATTTGCGGGATATTACAGATATTTTTTATGATTTGATCGGAGCGTATTCGGAAACCACATCGTCCACAGAACGGATCACAAAAATGCAAGAAATCTTCGGGGAAACGGCAAACAAAGTAAACGAAATCGTGGAGAACGGCGGTACCGCGCTGCGGCAGTACGCGGACGAGGCGGAGAAAACAGGAAAGGTGCTGAACGAATCTACCGTGCAGGCTCTCGACAATGTAAACACGGCGATCGGGAAATTTAAGCAGAATTTGGAGAACGCGAAAAACTCGCTCGGCGCGCTGCTTGTGGGGCTTTTGACGTTTAACGGAGATTTGATCTCCGACGCGTGGAGCGGGATCAAGGGATCGGTAAGCGGCATGTTTACCGGATACGCCGACGGCACCTACAATCATCCGGGCGGGCTGGCACTGGTGGGGGAGCGTGGGCCGGAGCTGCTGCGACTGCCGACCGGATCACAGGTGTACCCCACGGGCGTGTCGCAGACCATGATGCAGTCCGCGCGCGGCGGTGGGGATACGTACAACATCACGATCGATGCAAAAAACGTGCGGGAGTTTAACGATATTGTGCGGATCGCACGGTCGGCGCGGCAGAACGGGAGAATGGGGGTGGCGGAGTGAGCGTATACAGGCAAAAGATGGATTTTAAAATCGTATTTCGAAGGAAGCCTGATAATGGAACAGTTTATTACAGAGCGTGGGAAAACGAAAACTACAGTGCCGGAACGACAAGAATTCTTGTAAACCCACACTATAATGCCTATTGGGAGACAGAAACGCGTAGGAGTGTGAGCTATGCGTTGCCGCCATTAGAGTTGCCGATAGATCAGTTGGAGAGCGCAAAAATCCACCTCGAGGCGTCAAAATATTTTGAGGGGACGCTTGCGAGCATGTATGTAGATGTGTTTACGTCCGATCACAGCAACGATTCACCGGAGACGCTCTTCATGGCGACAGGCAGCCGTGTCGGTGGGATCACGGTTTACAAAAACGGCGGCGGAGATCTTATGCTGACGAAAGCGCAAGCCGAAAACGCGATCAAATATGGTATCAAACTGCAAAACGTAGATGAAACACCGGGGAGTTTGATCTACGGTGGAGAGGCATATATCGAAATCATATACAAATCGAACAAAGCGAAGCCGGATATATCCTTTACAAGCGCAACGAACGGGAACGGATGGACGTATGCCGGAAAATCGGCGGAGGTTGAAAAAGCCATCGAAACGGCGTTTGCGATACCGATCACGTACAAGCAGGAAAACGGGCAGGCGAACAGCGGATACACGGTGAAGAGACAGCGGTACACGCAGGGTGACACGCCGGAAACATCATGGGGAGAGGCGGAGACGGTGCTGACGGATGCCACGCCAACGAACGGGGTACTGACGCTGCCGCCGTCGATATGGCGCGGGATGGAGTACGCTGCGCCGGGGGAAGCCGGAGCAGATGGGCGCGCGTACAACTATATCCGGCTGCAGATACAGGCGAAAAGCGCGGCGGGAGTGTACAGCGAGCCGCTGACGATCCAAACAAAAAACGTATTGCGCGAGGTGAAAATCACAAAACCGGCGCAGGATAGCGTGCAGATTGCAAACGCGGGGATCAAGATCGCGTGGGACTTGCTTGGAGCGGACTACCTATCGCAGCCATCCGCATACGATATGCTCATATCCTACGACGGCGGCGCGATCTGGCAAACATTAATCGAAAACATACCCGGCACAGCGACATCACACATGATCCCGGCGGAAGCGATCCACTCGGGGGCTGTCATGTGGCGGCTGCGGCAAAAGTTTTTGAGCAATACGCTTGTGCAGCAGACGATCGGAACGGGGGCAAAGTCACGTTTCACGGCGCGCTACAATCCTACGGCGGCGTCGGTGTCGTGTGACAATTTACCGCAGCCTACCGTGTCGTGGACCTCATCCGAGCAAAAATCATACCAAGTACGCTTCGGCGACTACGATTCCGGCGCAGTATACTCGGCCGCAAAGTCGCACACCATTCCGCGTTTTTTCGCGGACGGCAACTACCCGGTGCAGGTGCGGACGCAGGTCGCGTCGGGAGAATGGAGCAACTGGTCTGAAACGATCTACGTCGCGATCACCAACACGCCGCCGGACGACGCGATCACGCTGACCGCCGAACGGGATGGCGACGCGGTGAAACTGGTCTGGTACTGTATGTACAACGCCACGTATGTGCAATATATCGTCTACCGCAACGGCGTGCCGATCCACAAGACGGACGGCGGCAAAAATATGGCGGGATTTGTGGACAATCTGGCAGTGGGCAAGAGCGCGTATTTTGTCCGCGGGATCACGGCCGCGAAAAACTACTACCAGAGCGCGACGAAAACCGTGGACGCGACGCCGGTGACGGATCTGCTGTATGATGTGGACGCGGGAACGTATATCCGACTACGGTATACGGTATCCTCGCCGACAACGGTGACGTACAGCCGACAGATCGGCGTATCGTATCAGTATTTCGCGGGGCGGACGGAGCCGGTGGCGATTGTCAACGGCAGGATCGAGCGATCGACGACGCAGACATACGGCAGCCGGACGCGGGAGCTGGCGGACAAGATCGACGCCATGACCGGCCGGACGGTGCTTTTCCGGGACACGCGCGGCGGAGGAATCTACGGCGTGATCGAGCAGGTGCAGACCGTCCACGGCAGGATCCACAGCGTTACGTTTACGGTGAGGGAGGTGTGGCATAATGAGCGAATCGAGTATACGGTACCTGTCGCGTAATACCTTCGCGGCACGGTTTGAGGTGCTGCATGACGGCGGAGTGGTGGGGGAGCTGTACCCCTACGACGCGCCGGAGGTGCAGTGTGTATCCACGTCCGCACTCAAAATGTCAATGAAGGGCGTTTTCCTCCGACCGACGTTTGCCGTGGACTGGCTGCACGACAAAATCCGCGCGATCATCCAGCTCAACGGCGTGGACTACAATGCCGGGATCTACCTCCCAATTACGCCGATTCTACAAAAAAACGACGGCGTGGAGCTGGTGGAGATCGAGGGCTACAGCCTCCTGTATCTGGCGCAGCGGACAAAAACCGAGGGAATCTATCACATCGACGCAGGGACAAACTACATCGCGGCGATCAACGCGCTGCTGCTCGGTGCGGGGCTGACCAACTACGGCGGGGACGAGACAACAGCGGTGATGGCAACGGCGCGGGAGGACTGGGATGAAGGAACGCCATACATCGAGATCATCAATCAGCTGCTGTCTGAGATCGGCTACAACTCGGCGTGGGTAGATCTTCAGGGCAAGGTATGGCTGACGAAATATGTGGATCCCGGGCAGGACGATGTGGACCATACCTATCGCGCGGACGGCGAATCGATCATCACGGCAGACTACAGCTACAGCGACGACGCGTTTGACAAGGCCAATGTTTTCAAACTCTATTGCCAAAATCCGGAGTTTCCGGAGCCGCTTTCCGCCACGGCAGTAAACGATGATGCTGCAAGTCCGTTTTCGACGGTGTCGCTCGGCGCGCGGGTGCTGTACGTGGAGAGCGTGGACAACGTACCGGATCAGGCGACGCTGCAGGCCAGGGCGGACGAGATGATGCGAAAAAGCAAATACCGGACGGAGACGGTGGAGTTTACAACAGCCATCGCGCCGGGACACAAAACCTTTGATACGTTGGCGATCGACAACGGCGAGATCACGGGCTTATACCGCGAGACGGAGTGGCGTATGGAGCTGACGGCGGGCGGATACATGACACATAAGGCGGAGAGGGTGAGAATATGAGCGAAAACACAGAGCTGGGACGAATCGGCACGGTTGCAGCGAAAAACGAAGAAGGCTTGCAAATACAGTTTGACGGCGATGAGGAGACGGGCGAAAAATACTACAAGTGCAATACGTCGATCCGGTTTGACGTGGGGGATCGCGTGTTGACGCTGCCGATCAGCGGGACGTACATCGTGTTTTGTAAAATCGGCGCGCCGGGCGGACCGGTATCCAAAACGGACGAGATGATCAACGCGGTGGGCGCGGACGGAAGCGGAAAACTGTACACCACGCCGGCAGAGGAAAAAGTGAAACCGGTGGCGAAAACGAAAGACATGACGCAGGATGTGGGCATGGACGGGGAGACGGGAAAGCTGTACACGAAACCGGCGACAGAAAAGGTGAAGCCGGTGACGAAAACGTCCGCCATGACGCAGGATGTGGGAATGGACAGCACGACGGGAAAACTGTACACAATCCCGCAGAAAGTAAAACCGGTGACAAAAAACGCGGACATGACGGAGGACGTCGGCGTGGACAGCGACGGGAAACTATACACGGCACCGGCGGCGGTGGGATGGGTGAAAACGCTGAAACAAAACGCGACGACCAGTGTAAAACTGGAAATGAACTCATCAAACGACCTGGTGCCAAGCTACGACTCATCGACATACGGCATTGGGATAGGAACGAACAGTTACTTTATACGCCGCGCCTATATCGGGAGCGACATTGCAAAAATCGGTTCGTCGGACAGAAGCAAAGTGGGCTTTTTTGGCACAACGCCAGCCGTGCGACAAACGTTATCGACGACATCGCAAAATCAGGGATACACGTATGCTACGGAAAGAAATTATTTAACGATCATCAACAATATTGCTGGAATCCTCAAAAAGCTGGGGCTGCTGGCATAAGGGAGGATATAACCATGGAAAAAATCAAAATCGCAATCACGGGGCGGGTGGCGTCGGTGGTGGCGCTGCCGGAAGTGGTGGCGGACAACGCGGAGTATGAGGTGGATTTCGCGCTCGATCCGCGAGAGGGATGGGACATATCGCTCCCCATCACGGCACTGTTTGTCCGGCGCGACGGTTCCTACACCGCGCGGATCCTGGACGCGGGCGCAACATCCTGCACCATGCCGCCGCAGACCGGGACGAACATTGTTTATGTTGGGCTGACGCAGGACGATATGCGTACAACTACCCCCGCCACGATCAAGGTGCGCCGCTCGATTCGCACGGTGGCGAACGATCCGCTCCCGGCACCAACGGAGGACGTATACGCGCAGATCCTGGAGGCATACGCGGGGATCAAAGTCCTCTCCGGCAAGGGCGCGCCCACGTCGGCAACGCAGGGCAAGGTAAATCAGCTATACCGCGATGAGGATACACAGCGGCTGTACATTTGCACGGCGACGGACGGCGGGTACACGTGGGCGGCGGTGTCCGGTGGATCGGTGGACGTGGATGCGACGCTGACGAAGGCGGGGTATGCCGCGGATGCGAAAGCGGCGGGGGATGCGATTGGGAAAAAGCTGAATGCAACCGCATTGCCGACGGCGATCAACGACGCACTGGCGCAGGCGAAAGCAAGCGGCGAGTTTGACGGCGCAAAAGGTGAAAAGGGTGACAAAGGTGATCCGGGCGCGCAGGGAATCCGCGGTGAGAAGGGTGAGACAGGACCCGCGGGACCGCAAGGGGAGACAGGACCCGCCGGAGCGAAAGGCGATACTGGACCTGCGGGACCGAAAGGCGCGGACGGCAAAGACGGCGCGGGAATCGATGTCACCGGGGCAAAGGTTGGGCAGATTGCCAAAATCACGGCGGTGGACAGCGTGGGCAAGCCGACGGAGTGGGAGCCGGTTGATATGCCGAGTGGGGGAGATTTGCCGTTGTTTACGGAGATTGCGACGTACGACATGACGAGTATGACGTTTCCTGCGGTGATCGTGATGCCGGATGCATGGAGAGAATATATCATAGAGATATCTGCGAAAACGAGCGCGGATAAAACATTAAGAATAAACAACGCCATAAATGAAAGCGGATACGGCACTCGGACCATTTTAACCATAAAAATCACATCGCATGCATGGGGGACGCACGGGATGATTAAATACAAAAGGATCACGGAAGGATTATACATATATGAAGTTGCAGGTGCAACCGCTCGAAGTCATGCCGAGGAAAGCACCTCGTTGACAGCTGTTAACACAAATGTAAAATATACAATATTTATGGATGATACACCGGATGCAACTATCACAGAAGGGACTATTAAAATTTACGCGAGGTAAAAGCATGAAAATTTGGGAAAACGGAATTATCCGCGAAATGACAGCCGCAGAAATCGCGGAAATGCAAGAAATGGAAATGGCGGCGGAATCGACTATCGAGCCGCTGACGGACGCGAAAAAAATGGAACTGATGCTTGCGACCATCCCCGAAGCACCAATGCCGACGGTGGAACCGAAAGTCGGCTACAGGTGGCAGCCGATGTATAGCTCATCTTCCGGGTTCGCGTGGGAGCTTGTGGAAGATCCCACTGCACTCGGAACAATGAAAAATCCGCTGTACTGGCTTACAGGCAAGGCAGTAAAGATGGGGTATCACTACACTGATGGCACGACAACGTATGTCGCGCTTGCGGATGGTGTGCCGAGTGGGTTTAAAGACGCTACATATTTTGCGGAGGTGTAAAACATGATCGAACGAATCCTAAACTGGGCAGTGCCGCTTGTGGGTGGGTCCGTCGTAACCTACTGCGTCGCGTGGTGGCGGATGCAGAAAAAGAAGAACACGGCACTTGAAGAAGGCGTGCAGTGCCTGCTCCGCGGCGAAATCCTGCGAAACTACAAAGAGTATTCGCGCAAGGGGTATTGCCCAAATTATGCCAAAGAAGCCGAAAACCGCGCGTACAACGCTTACCACGCGCTCGGCGGCAACGACATCGCCACGGACAAACATGATGTAATCATGAAACTGCCGGACGAACCCGAGAAAAAAGAGTAGGAGGTGAACCTATGCTACTGCCATATAAAGGCGAGGTGCGCGTCTCGTCGCCGTTTGGGTGGCGTACGCTGTTCGGCAAACGCGTGTATCACAAAGGGATCGACCTTGTAGGCACGGACAAAACGGTACGCGCCGTGGTCGGCGGCGTGGTGGGACAGTCGATCATCATCACGGACACGGCGAACCGCACGAGCGAGTGGGGCAACTACGTCCGCATTAACGGCGAGGACGGACGGCTGTACTATTACTGCCACCTATCCAAACGGCTTGTTTCGCGCGGCACGAAAATCAAAGTAGGGGATGCAATTGGTGTGGAGGGATCAACAGGAAAATCCACCGGATCCCATCTCCACTTTGAGGTGCGGGAGAACGGCACGTCCGTTGATCCGACAAACGTGCTGGGCATTAACAACGTGGTCGGCACAGTCACGGCGCGAACGGTAAAGCCTGCTGAACGCACGTGCTACACCGTCAACGGTCTGACGATCTGCCGCGCGGATGATTTCGGGATCGAATATCACGATGCTGGCAAGAAAAACATCTCCGAGGATCGATACATCAACGGCGGGTTCTTTGGCGCGTACAAGGGCGCAATGGGCAACTTTACCCTGCCTGTAGCAAATCTGGTATGCGATATAGGCAAAATCGCGCCGGATGCTGAGAAATACATCAAGCCGTATGTGAGCGGCGGCAAACTGCGGTACGGGTGCGATGATAATGCCAGCACACAGTATCACGGGCGCAAGGTATCCACACTTGTCAAAACGTCCTCCGGAAAGGTGTATGTTGCCGACATCAGCGAACCGCCGGCAGATGCCATCTATGCCATATCCGGTGTGCCTACCATCCGCAACGGTGACGATGTCGATTATTACGGATACGTCAAATCGCAGGGATGGGACGAAAGCTGCATGTACGCGACCTATCGCAGCTGGCTTGGCGTGCGCGACGGTAAGATATGGGTTATCACAGGCAAGACGGCAACAAAAAACTATATCTACGGCATGGAGTTTTGGCGCAAGATCAAGGGCGAAAAGTTTGATGATGTGATTTGTCTCGACGGCGGCGGTAGCTACGTCCGCAAGACGGGCACAGGAAAGTACGCAACTGTCGGCAACCGTAGGATTAACAACTACGTCACGTATTAACTTGCGTGCAACTTGCGACTAACTTGCTTACAACTTGCGTGTCGCTTGCTGAATGCGGGGAAAACAGGAAGAAAACATGGAAATAACGCCTTTTCCCCGCAAAAATTAACTTGCCTGTAACTTGCCGAGTTACGGACAACTTGATACATCGTGGTACAAAAACTTAGGACTGGAGGCGCAAAGATGCGAAAACCAACCATCAAGCAGTACAGCAAGCGCGTCGTATCCGCTATGGTGCTGGCGTGGTTCGCGGGTATTGCTTTCGGGATGGGCGTGATCGTCTGGCAGATGATCCGTGCGCCGGACACGGTATCGCTCGACAGTTTGTTAACGTACATAGGCGCGCCGATGGGCTGCGGGATTGCCGGGTATCTCGCAAAATCGGCGTTCGAAAACCGAGAAAAAATCAAGGCAAAGTATATCCCGGAATACGATAATTTAACGGAGGAAGTAAGTAATGAAGAAAATCGATTGGGTGCGGAAACTGACGAGCCGTAAATTTTGGATGGCGGTTGCGGGTTTTGTGGCGGGTATCGCCATGATCTGCGGCGCGAAACCGGAAGAGCTGGAGAAAATCATCAGCGGCGCGGCAATGGCAATCGCGGCTTTCGCAAGCTACAGTTTCGCGGAGTCTCGCACGGATTCTGCGGCGGCTATCGGTGGTGTGGAACCTGAGAAAAAGGATGAGCCGGAAGAAAAGGAAGATACCGAAACGGAGGAATAAGGGGGCGAAGATGTGCCGCGATATGACGTTGCATGCCAACGGATCCTGCGCGGGATCGGCGATCGGGAAAAAATACGCTCGATTATCCGGCGTGCCGCGCTGACACGGACGGAGGCTTGCGTGATGGAGCTGCGATACGTCGAGCGGATCGAGGATTTGCAGACGATCGCGGACCGGATAGGCTATAGCTACAGCAAAGTCTCTAAGGCACACACTTCCGCCGCAAAAAAGGTGCTGCAGCTCATACTCTGAAACACGATCATGATAAAATCATGATAAAACAATGATAAAATGCCTTTGCAAACTGTGTTATACTATAGCCAGTAAGCAAGGGCGTTTTTGCTTTTGGAGGGTAAAATGGATAATCAGCAATACTATGGATACGGCCAGCAGTATCCGCAGCCGAGACAGCAGCGGCAGCCGCCTTGGATGTGCGTGCCTGTGTCCTGCCGCGAGGAGGCAGTCGCGGTGCAGATGGATTACATGTACGCCGGGATCATAATGCCGGATCTCGCACACAACGCCGTGTACGCAAAAATCGTAAATCCTAACACGATGGAAACGCGGTTTTGCGATTTTGCGGCCGTTCCCCCGCCCAAACTGGTGCAGGCGGACGAGTTTGTGACGCGTGAGGATTTTGGCAAGCTGTGCCAGATTGTGCAGCAGCTCCAGAACGAGAGACAGGCACCTGTGCCGGTAAAGGAGGAGGAGTAAATGGGAAGCAATTTACCGAATCCGGCAGCGCTGATCATGCAGGCAATCGCAAGCGGAAGACCGTTGGACAGCGTGTTGGACGCGATCGGCAAGCAGTCGCCGGAGATGGATCGCGCGGTATCCATCATCCGCGGCAAAAACGCGCAGCAGCTGCAGGGGATCGCCGAAAATATGGCGCGGGAACGTGGGATCGATATACGCACGCTTGTAAAAAATCTCGGACTGAACCTGTAAACCAGCAAACCCAATCAGTTTATCGGGAGACTTGATCAAAAACCGATCGAAAAACCGATCGATACCGGGATGCCGGATCGAAATATAAAAAAACTGAGAGGGTTAAAAAATGGGCAACGAACTTTTGACAGGCTTCCTCGCCGGGCAGGGCGAGAACAACAACAAAAGCGGCGGCTTTTTCGGGAATGAAGGGCTGTGGGCAGTCATCATCCTCGCGATCATCTTCGGCTGGGGTCGCAACAACTTCGGCGGTGGAAGCGACGCGTCGACAACGATCCCGTACATGATGGCGATGGGATCCGGTGCGGCACAGGGCGGCCTGACGCGCGCGGACATGATGTCCGAATTTGGTTTCAAGGGCTTGGAGGACAGCGTACGCGCAGTACAAGACGGCCTGTGTGATGGTTTTTATGCCGCGAACGCCACCGCGATGAACGGCTTCCACGGTGTCGACAACGCGATCAGCAACCTCGGATATCAGACGCAGCAGGGCTTTAATGGCACAAACGTTGCGCTGATGCAGGGCTTCAACGGAGTCGAGCGCGGGCAGAATGCGATCCAGACGCAGCTTGCCTCCTGCTGTTGCGAAAACGGCCGGGCGATGGAGCGCGGATTTGCAGATATAGGCTACCGCATGGCAACCGATACCTGCGCGATCAACACAAACGCAGCGAACAACACGCGCGATATCATCGACGCGATGGCCGCAGGTTTCCGCGGCGTGGACGCAAAACTCACCGAACAGAGAATCGCGGACAAAGATGCGCAGATCGCGGCGCAGAATCAGCGGATCTTTGCGCTGGAGCTTGCCGCGTCGCAGGCCGCGCAGAACCAGTATCTGGTAAATGCGATCGGTCCGAAGGCGCCTGTTCCGGCGTTTCGTGTACCGGCGCCTTGGCAGTGGCAGGGCAACAACGGCGGCGGCTGCTGCTACAATAATTAACAATCCGGCAGAGCCGTGATCATGGGGGCGGCACACCGTCCCCTGTAATTTTAAGGGGGTATAAAAAATGGATTGCAACAACGTTTGCAGGCTGTGCGATCGGTTGATCCTGTCGCAGGCCGTGACATTTGCGGGCGGCACGCTGACGATCAACATCCCGGCAGGATCCTACAACAACGGCGCAAAATACTGTATCGTAGTCGCGCAGGCGATCCCCGAGGCAACCACGATCAGCGCGCCGGTGGTGATCACGATCGGCAGCGGCACAACGCAATATCCGCTCGTAAACCGATGCTGTGCGCAGGTCACGGCGTGCGGGATGCGGACGAGGACAAAATACGCGACGATCGTATCAACCAATCCAACGGGCGGCAGCTTTAAGCTGCTCGGCCGACCGGCTTGTGCGCCGAACAACGACCTTAGAGCAATCGACGGCGGGGCGGCAGCGGCGGCGGAAGGGGGCACGACATGATGAGCGGCGCGCTGAGATGGATGGCACTATTATCCGGAGACAGGGACAAGGAGGAGCACCGTCGCGACAGGTCGGAGGATCGATACCGCGACGGGGACAGACGGCGCAAACCGTACGACGAGCGGGGCGGCTATCAGATGCGCGAAAGGCACGGCCGCGAGGACGAGTGGGAGCCGAAACGGCTGACGAAGGCGGACGCGGAATCGTGGGTGCGGCGGATGAAAAACGCGGACGGCTCGGCCGGTGAACACTGGGACTACGGTCAGACGGAGCAGGTCCGGCAGCAGAAAGGGTATAAATGTGATCCGGTGGCGTTTTACGCAACCATGAACATGATGTACTCGGACTATAGCCAGGTCGCGCGGGACACGGGATGCAACACGGTCGATTTTTACGCCGGGATGGCCAAGGCGTTTTTGGACGACACGGACGCGCCAGAGGACAAGATCGAGCGGTACGCGGAGTATATCGCGGGGGCTTAAGGCAAGGCAAAATAAAAAAAGCAGGGGCGGCGTGGCTCCTGTTTTTTTGCGGTTTGGATGCATGGGGGCGAAAAAAACTTAAAAAAACTTTGGCAAAACCCCTTGACAAACCACCCAAAGAGTGGTACAATATATACAACGAAAGGGAGAGCGGATAACCCAAGAAACCGCAGAGAGGGAAGAACCATGACTAAGACTTACACTATCGACAACATCACCTATACCGTACGCGACTGCACTGCGATCCCGGTGAGCATCGGCGAAACCGAGCGCGTTGATGCCCTCTACGTTGACTATAACGCCGAGAGCGGAGAACACGTTGAGTACGTAGTATTCAACGAGAGCATGCCGGCGGACGAGGACGAGTTAACGGCAATGTTCGACTACCCGGACGAATGGGACAGCTACTGCGACACGCTCGCAACCGTCTGCTTCGAGGATGGCGTAAACATCAATGGCAGCATCAATGAGGCAGCCAAGCGTATCCGCGAAGCGCACGACTGGGAGGCTTGCGAGAGCGAGTGTGCAGAGATCTGCGAAGCGGCCGGATTACTGAGCGAGTGGCAAGAGGCTGACGGAGACTCTTTTGAGACGGTAATCAACAAAGCAGCACGTATACTTGGTGTACGGATATAAGGAGGCTGGCGTATGGCGGCCGGGCTGTCGCAGACTCAGCTTGCAAATCTGTCTGATGTCAACCGGACAGACGAGGTTGCCGCCAGACTCGCGAAGGCGATGAGCTGCACAATCGCGGATATCAGAGAGGAGGACACAAAGTGAGCCCTAAGCGTATGAACGGCACGGCGTACGATCTCCCCGACTACATCCTCGCGCTGATCTGGTTCTCCGGCACCATCAGCGGAGACGCGATCCTCGTCCGCAACACGGATCCGTATGTTGTAAATACAATCGCGCGCCGTGTCGGCGTCTCCGTGTGGGATCAGCCAAACAGGCGTGAGGGCGTTCGCCCGATTTGCAAAATTGGGCGGGTTTCACTGATCGAGTCGCTGCGCAAGATCGGGTTCACCGGCATACAGGATGAGGATCGAATCCCGCCTCCGGTGGACACCTTGACACTGGCCAAGGCGTTCGCAGAAACGCATACAACATTGGGCTGGCAGCTCCACTATGATCGACGGCACAGCATGGATAAGGATTACGCTTACTATATTCCGCGGCTCCAATATTGCGCGCGGCCAAAAATCATGCAGGCGTACGTCGACGCGCTTGCCAGGCTCGGGTGTACTCAGCCACGGCAGCTGTATCCAGCCGCAAATAGAGTTTCTGCCACCGTGATCTACACATCACACAAACAGATGTTGGCTATGCACCGCGTGCTGTCGCCGCCGATCGACGGAGAGAGCCATGAGGACTTTTGGGAACGGTTTTATTTGCATATTAACACAAAACCGATACCGTACCACCAATACAAGGGAGGAAAACAATGACAATCACCCAATTCACCGCCGCCCGCGCGGCGGCTTCATCCTGCCACAGCTCCGCCGACTTCCTCGGCCGCTTCCCGGATATTGCCCCATGGGAGCTGGAGGATGTGTGGTCGATCCACGATAACTACAGTTTCGCCACAGTCCGCGCCATGTCCGATCTGACACAAGCCGAGTTTGCGGAGCGATACCATATCCCAGTCCGCACGGTCGAAAATTGGACACAGAACAGCAAGGCCCGCCGCGAGATCTCGGCGTATCTGTTGGATTTGCTGACAGTCGACGTGATCAATACACGCGCGGCAAAAAAATCTTAAAAAACTTTTCGGAACCCCTTGACAAACCACTCAAAGAGTGGTATAATATAGTCAAGCAAAGGGAAAACACAAAGGAGATAAAAACCATGACGACAGCCGAAGCGATTGCGAGAACCGAGAACGAGATCCAGTACTGCGAGGCAAACCTCGAGGAAGCGGTAGCCGAGTACAAGCGCAAGATCGCAAGCTACACCGCGTTTGAGATCGCGGAGGGCATGGCGGATGGCCTCCAGCAGCGGATCAAGGAGCTGGTCGCGGAGATCCGGACGAAGAAACAATTTGTAGAAATGCTTAAAACAATCAGATAAGGAGATGCGACAATGAAGTTTGTTACCATTTACGAAATCAGCAATATCACGCTTGATCCTGCCAGCAGACCAGTTTCTTGCATCGACACATACTTCTTTGCGGAACACGATGCGCTCCAACAGCTACAACGATTCGAGGAAAGCGATCGATACGCAGTAATTACCCTAAACGAAAAATATCGCGTGAGCAAAATGGCGTTCACTATTAGCCTGCCGGATGAATATAGCATCACCACCGCGCGCGAACTTATTGCCGACCTCAATTCCGGAAAGGTGGAATCCCCGGATTATGATGCCTATATGTGCGGTCCGGATACAGAATGTGTCCTGTACTCCGAAATGAAAACAATCGAATGAATGCAGAAAAAAAGGCAGGAGCCGTGAAGCCCCTGCTTATTCTCAAAGGGGGAAAACTATCTTTCAATGCGGATTACCGCGCCGAAGGTGTTGTTTGTGTAAACGAATAAAATATGTTCGGGAAGTGATTCATTGGGGGAGTTCACAGAAGCCTGCATTCATAAGAGTGTAGGCTTTTTTGCGCTTATAGGTATGCAACAGCTATGTGAACCGTAGAAATTGATAGAATCAAGTGCGTTTTGGTCAATAGCAACAAAATCATGCCCTCATAATTGTGATTTGCGCGCATTGAAAAATCGCATAGAACCTATTATACTATATGAAAAAAAAGTGGCAACGGAGGTGAACGAGCGCAAAGATGGAAAAAACATACTATGCACATACAAGTGAAGATGGGCGATTCCAGACCATATTAGAGCACGCTTCAGATGCTGCAAAACGAGCGGCTGAAAACGCTGCAGCTTTTGGCTGTGCGGAAATCGGCAGGATCGCCGGAATGTTTCATGATGTGGGGAAATATGGAGACGGCTTCCAGACACGGCTGTATGGTTCCGGAGAGCCATACGAGCATTCTGCGGTCGGAATGCGCTTGTTCCTGGATGAAATACAGAAAACGAACGTGCGCGCGCGTAAATTTACGGCGATTCTTTTGGCGTATATCGTGGCGGGGCACCACACGGGATTACCGGATTATGGCTCCAACGCGAGTACGGAAAACGACGCAACCATCTCTGCCAAAGCAAAACGTCTGCAAAGCAGGCCGGACGATTGGGGTGCGTATAAGGAGGAGCTTGGAGAAGTGCCGGAGATTCCGCCGTTGGAAGCCACGTTTATCCCGGCGGGAAATGATTGGACGCGCAATGGCTGGTATAGCTATCAATTTCTCGGACGGATGCTTTTTTCATCCCTCGTAGACGCGGATTTTCTGGATACAGAAAAATTTATGTCGAATGGTGTGATAGATCGGGATACCGGTGAGCCGTTTCCGGTACTTATGGACCGTTTTGACGCATATATGACAAAGTTTGCTGGTAAGAAAGGAAAGCTCAATGAAAACCGGCAGAAAATCCTGCAGGCCTGCAAAGATGCCGCTGTAGGAGAGAAAGGGTTGTACCGGTTGACTGTCCCTACAGGCGGTGGAAAAACGCTTTCCTCCATGGCCTTCGCGCTACGCCATCTGTTGGAACATGGACTGCGCAGGATTATTTACGTGATCCCCTATGTCAGCATAATCCGCCAGACGGTAAAGGAGTTTGAAGCGGTTTTTGGAAAGGATAACGTGCTCGGGCATTACGCGACGGCGGATTTTTGGGAAAAGCCGCGGGAACGGGAGGATATCCAAACCGGCGATGAACTGGCGGCGGAAAACTGGGACAAGCCGATCATCGTGACGACGAATGTGCAATTTTTTGAGTCCCTGTACGCGAACAAAACGTCACGCTGTAGGAAGATCCACAACATTGCAAACAGCGTGATCCTGTTTGATGAAGCCCAGATGTTGCCTGTGCCGCTTCTGAAGCCTTGTATCCGCGCGGTTTCGGAGTTGATGACGCATTACGGATGTACAGCGGTTTTATGTACGGCAACACAACCGGCACTGGATGGATTGTTTGGAGAAAACGCGGTATTGCGGGAGATCTGTTCGGATACGGCGGCAATGTACGCGGATTTCCGGCGGGTACGGTACGAATGGTGCGGCAAGGTCAGCGACGACGCAATGCTGGAGCGGCTGCGGGATACCGACGCGGCGCTTTGCGTCCTGAACACAAAACGGACAACGCGGGAGTATTTTGAAGCGATGCATACGCCGGGGAAGAACGACGGCGTATACCACCTGTCCACGTACATGACGCCGCGTCACCTTGAACGGACGATCGAGAAAATCAAAGCACGGCTCCAGGCGATCCGGGAGAGGAGAATACAGGGGCGGTGCCTGGTGTTCTCCACGTCGCTGATCGAGGCGGGCGTCGATATCGATTTTCCGACCGTATACCGCGAGATCGCCGGACTCGACTCCATCATACAGGCCGGCGGCAGGTGCAATCGGGAGGGAAAACGCCCCATAGAGGACAGCGTGGTATACGTGTTTGAACGGGAAAAAATACCGCGCGGTCTGGAGGAGGTCTGCGGTTGGGTGCGGCAGGAGCTGGAGAACTGTCCGGACATTTCCGCCCCCTCTGTGATCACGCGGTATTTCCGACGCCTGTACGGGATGACGAATGTGCGTGAAAAGGTGGACAGACTGGACCAAAACGAGATCCTGTCGCTCATCGGACACAGGGATGTGGCGGTCAGCGGGAACTTTATCCCCTATCGGGAGATAGCCGCACGGTTCCGGTACATCGACAAGCAGGATCAAAAGCTCATTCTTGTGCCAAACGAAGAGAACCAGGCGCAGTGCGACATGCTGCGCAAAGGCATGATAAACCGGAAGCTCCTGCGTACTCTGGCAAAGGATATGGTGGCGCTGTACACGAGGGAATACGAAGAGCTGCGGGACAGAGGGGTACTCACTGCGGTGAACGACGGTATCGCGATTCTGGAGGACGATCCCCGTGCGCCGCGCAGCTACAACTTGGACTGCGGGATTGTAGTGCGTGGAGACGCGGAAGTGCTGATTTTTTGATGGTGAAAATGGAACAGAGCAGCAGAAGGTGTGATCTTCCGCTGCTCTGTCCGGTGGGATGGATAATAAAAATCCAAAAATTTCAACCCACTTGCTCCATTTCAATTCACTTGCTCATGGAGCAAGACGATATTATTATACCTTTTGAAAGAGAAAAAAGCAAGTCTTTTTGAAAAATACAGAAATTCTCAAAAAACATATTGACATTCCTTCTTGTGAGTAAAATAATTAAAATACAAAAGAAGAAAGGAGCGATACAGTGTCAACGAACAAATTTATAAACTGTCCGGATGACGAAACGAGCTTGTTCACGGAGTGTGTACAGCCGAAGAAGCCGATCCGGATCCGGTTCTGGGGAGACTACGCGGCGTTCAACCGACCGGAGCTGTCCGTGGAGCGGTACAGCTACGACGTCATGACTCCCTCGGCGGCGCGCGGGATGCTGGAAAGCGTCTATTTCCACCCTGGCCTGCGCTGGTACATCCGTCGCATCTATGTCGAGCGTCCGATCCGGTTTACCAATGTGCGGCGCAACGAGGTCTCTAAAAAGATCCTTGCGTCGGATGTATACGCGGCGGCACGCGGCGCGGACAAGCCGATCTACATCGATCGCCGGGAAGCCATTCAACAGCGCGCGGCAACGGTGCTGCGGGATGTGTCCTACGTGGTGGAGGCGAACTTCACGCTTGTCCCCGAAAAAATGCACGCGACCGACAGCGAGGAAAAATTCTACGCCATCTTCTGCAACCGCGCCAGACGCGGCAGATGCTTCACACAGCCCTATTTCGGCTGCCGGGAGTTTCCGGCGTCCTTTGCGCTTGTCACGGAGGACAGCCCCCCGCCGCGGCCGATCCCGGAATCCCGCGACCTCGGCGTCATGCTGTACGACATGGATTATTCGGACCCGCGGGACATTCATCCGACCTTCTTTCACGCGGAAATGGTGGACGGTGTGGTTGCGGTCGAGGGAAAGGAGGTGCTCCGGTGATTTTACAATCCTTAGTCGCCTATTATGAGGCGCTTGCGCAAAAGGGCGTGGTGCAGCGGCCCGGATGGGCGTTCGTGCGCGTGTCGTATAAGGTGATCCTGCGTGCGGACGGCACCATACGCGATATCGTGTCCGTGAAAAAAACGGAGAAGCGCGGAAAAAAAGAGGTTCTTGTCCCTTGGGAGATACAGGCGCCGGAGCAGGTGGTGCGCTCCTCTGGCGTGCGCGCGAATTTCCTCTGCGATACGGCAGCGTATCTGCTCGGGTATCCGGCAGGGGATAAAAAGGCGGCGCAGAAATGGGAGGCGGCACGGCAGCTTCACCTGCAAATCCTTGCGGGAGTGGATTCGCCATGCGCCGCATTGCTCCGACGTTTTTTTGAGATCCATGTGCCGGAAAACTGTGCCGGACTGGAATGCACAAAGGAGACGGCTGAGGACCTGGAAAAAGGCGCGGTGCTGACATTCGCGGACGAATCGGATGTATATGCGGTGGGTGATCCGGCGATCGGCAGCGCGTGGGAAAAACAGTACGCGGGAGATCCTGATGCGGTGCAGGGACGCTGCCTTGTGACCGGGGAGATGGATGAGATCGCAGTGCTCCACAACAAGATCAAGGGTGTGCCCGGCGCACAGGCGGTCGGCGCGAATCTGGTCGGCTTCAACGCGCCCGCTTATGAGTCCTACGGCAAGGATGGCGGACAGGGGCTGAACGCGCCGGTCGGACGGTATGCCATGTATGCGTACACCACGGCGCTCAATCATCTGCTGAACGGCAGCAAAACGCGAAAACAGCGGGTGCAGATCGGCGATACCACGGTGCTCTGGTGGACCCTCGACGACGACAGGGAAATAGAGGATATGTTCGGCGCCATCACATTTGGGCCGGAGGACGCGGAGGAGACAAATGACGCGGATACCGGGAACGGCGCGAACGACGCGGGAACGATCGCGGAGGTGATGCGGAAAGTACAGTACGCGGAAGCGATCGGGCAGGTGAGCGACCGGTTCGCAAAGCCGCTCTGCATCCTTGGCATTTCCCCCAACGCGGCGCGGCTGTCCGTACGGTTCTTCTACCGCGACACGTTCGCCGCGTTTGTCCGCAACGTACAGGCGCATTACGACCGGCTTGCCATCGAAAAACCGGATTACGAAATGCCGTATCTGCCGCTGGGGGAGCTGCTGCTTGAGACGGTATCGAAAAACGTGCGCGACCGGGAAAAGTCGGTTTCCTCGCTGCTTGCCGGGGCGGTATACGCGGCGATCGTGAACGACTGGCGGTACCCGGAGATGCTATACGAGCAGGTCTTGTGTAGGATCCGCGCGGAGCATGAGGTAAAGGCGCGCAAGGCGGCGATCCTCAAGGCGTATCTACTGAAAAACACGGAGATAGATAAGGAGGTTTTGGGAATGGCCCTGAACGAAGAATGCAGAAATCAGGCGTATGTGCTGGGCAGACTGTTCGCGGAGTTGGAGAACGCGCAGTATCAGGCGAACGGAGTGTCCATGCTGAAGGAGCGGTATCTTTCTTCGGCATCCACCACACCGGGACTGGTGTTCCCGAGTATGCTTCAGATGGCGAGCTACCACATCGCGAAAATAAAAAAGGATGACAACAAACCCGGCGCGGGAATCCGGATCGAGGACAGGATCGGCGCGCTCATCGACATGTTGGAGGGCGGCAAACCGTTCCCGGTCCGGCTGAACAATACGGAACAGGGACTGTTTTTGGAAGGCTATTATCAGCAGGTGCAGAAGAATTTCCGGACCGCAAAGGAAAACAAGCTAAATAAGGAGGAGCAGGCATGAGCGAGGTAATCAAGAACCGATACGAATTTACGATCCTGTTCGACGTGGAGAACGGCAATCCGAACGGCGATCCGGACGCCGCCAATATGCCGCGCATGGATCCCGAAACGGGACTGGGGCTGGTGACGGATGTGTGTCTGAAGCGCAAGATCCGCAACTACGTCGAGGACACCATGGAGGACGCGCCGGGATACAAGATCTACATCAAGGACGGCGTACCGCTGAACCGCTCGGACAATATGGCGTATACCGCGGTGCTCGGCGACGGAAAGAATCCCGACAAGAAGGATCCCGAGATCGACAACAAGCTCCGGGACTTCATGTGCGACAACTTCTTTGACATCCGGACCTTCGGCGCGGTCATGACGACGTTCGTGAAGGCCAAGCTGAACTGCGGGCAGGTGCGCGGCCCGGTGCAGATCGGCTTTGCCAGAAGCATCGATCCGATCGTGCGGCAGGAGGTGTCCATTACGCGCGTGGCGATCACGACCGAGGCGGATTTCCTGAAAAAGGAGACGGAAATGGGGCGCAAGCATATCGTCCCCTACGCCCTCTACCGCGCGGACGGCTTCATCTCCGCGAATCTGGCGCGCCGGGTCACGGGCTTCAACGAGGACGACCTGGAGCTGCTCTGGAACGCGATTGTCAACATGTTTGAGAACGACCACAGTGCGGCGCGCGGCAAAATGGCGGTACAGCAGCTCATCATCTTCAAGCACGATTCGGAGCTTGGCAACGCACCGTCCCATAAGACGCTCGGGCTTGTCTCGGTCAAACGGAAGGACGGCGTGGATGTGGCGCGCGGCTTCGCCGATTACGAGGTGCAGATCGACGAGGCAGACTGCCCGGACGGCGTGACCATTTCCGTGCGGTCGTAAGCGATGGCGGATCACGCTGCAATGGATGACCGCCCCGATCTGCTCATCTCTGGGCTGCAGCATTTTTCCTTCTGCCGCCGTCAGTGGGCGCTGATCCACATCGAGGGTGAGTGGGCGGAAAACTACTTCACCGTGGACGGCGCGATCCTCCACGAAAGGGCGGACGATCCTTACACAACGGAAAAACGGGGCGACACGATCGTCAGCCGTGCCATGGAGGTGCGTTCGGCGGTATATGGCATTGTCGGCAAGTGCGACGTGGTGGAGTTCCGGCGCTCCGAAGACGGGGTGGCAATCCGGGACAAGCATGGCGGCAGACGAGAGGGACTGTGGCTGCCCGTGCCAGTGGAGTATAAGCGCGGGAGCTCCAAGGAGGACGACGCGGACCGGCTGCAGCTGTGCGCCCAGGCGATCTGTCTCGAGGAGATGCTCACCTGCCCCGTGATTCCGGTCGCCTATCTCTACTACGCACAGACCAGACGGCGGGAACTGGTCGCGCTGGACGCGACACTGCGGGAGAAAACGACGGATTGTCTGCGGGAAATGCGGATGCTGTACGACAGAGCCTATACGCCGCGGGTCAGAACGAGCGCAAAATGCCGCTCCTGTTCGCTGCGGGAGATCTGTCTGCCCAAGCTGCAAAAGTTCCCGTCGACAAGCACGTATACGGACTCCATTTGGGAAGCGAGGGACCTATGAGAAAGCTGCTCAATACGTTATACATCTGCTCGGCAACGCATATGAAAATAAAGTAAAACACATCGGCGTGAAGCCCAGCTACGACTGGAACGAAGCCATGATCCTCTGACCCCTCCGCGAACCGGAAGCGGTCATGAAAAACCAGCACCGTTCGCGCAGGAAAACACAACGAATCCAGAGGAAAAGCCCCCGATGTAAAAGAAAGGAAGGTGCGCCGCCCAAAGAAATGGGCAAATGCTATAAATAGACAATACTGTAATGGGATAGGTTCATGCAGTATTGCAGTCATCCCCCACACGGGGGATGTGGATTGAAATTCCTTATAAAGTAAACTCATCCTTAAAGATCGGGGTCATCCCCCACACGGGGGATGTGGATTGAAATGCGAGTATGTTGGCAATAGTAAACTGCGTCCGAGCAGTCATCCCCCACGCGGGGGATGTGGATTGAAATCAGCCCCCGCTTTCCCCCGCGCGCCGGGGTGGGACGTCATCCCCCACGCGGGGGATGTGGATTGAAATGGCGAACCTGGGCTTGCCGTGGTGACGAGCATCGAGTCATCCCCCACGCGGGGGATGTGGATTGAAATTATAGTATCAAGACAAAGAAGAAACGCGCTGCGGGTCATCCCCCACGCGGGGGATGTGGATTGAAATGGAACATGTGTACGCAAGAGGGGGGCAGACGAGTCATCCCCCACGCGGGGGATGTGGATTGAAATTCCCGGTCCTGTTGGTGCGAGTGCGCAATTTGCCGGTCATCCCCCACGCGGGGGATGTGGATTGAAATAGAGTTACATCCCCCTTCGGGCAGCGCGTGCTGTGTCATCCCCCACGCGGGGGATGTGGATTGAAATCGATTCAACCCGCGCTCGCTCTACAACTACAGAAGTCATCCCCCACGCGGGGGATGTGGATTGAAATCGGGATAAGACGACGAACGTGACGCACTATGAAGTCGTGGTCCTGATGCAGTAAGCGCAGGAAAAAAACGACCGGGTTATCCGAAAAGGGTAGCATGATCGCAGCTTTTCACCATTGAGAAAGACGATTTCGAATTCATGTTTGGCGACTGTGGGATGCTCTATTTCTATATCCGTAAAGAGGACCTCGCGGCACGGCGATTCGACAAGGTGCATTTCGTCTTTCAGTGCGGCTGATGGAACAAGTGGATCGCTCCGTTACAGACGGAATTTCTCATATGTTTGGCATACAGGAAATGTATGTAAGATCCGCACCAATATTCTGCCTGTTTCCGCGTAGTTTTACCAAGCAAGTCGATGGAAACAAGTATAATATGCAGTTCTATAAGATACAAGCCAAGTGAAATCGGCGGTACTTCAGGCAAATCTGCCGTTGCTCTCCGCAAAGGTACTGTGCATTAACCGTACGTTGCCTGTTCTGCGCAAGTCCGCTTGTTTCCCTGCATATGATCCATGTGTTGACATTACCTCAAGGCAGCACAAAGCTGTAATTCCTCCACCGTTCGCACGAGGATTGCAGGGATCCTGTTTTCTGTATATGCACACTTTTCATAAAACGCTATCCTATTCGAGCCCCAACCTAACATTTTCCAAAACGCACGGACTATATATGTGAAAGCATTGATCAATCGCTTGGAGAAACCAATGAAAAAAAGAGACTTGCTGCAAATTTTTGATGACGAACTGCTGGACAAGCTGTTTGGCTTTTGCTATGCGAGAACCAATGACAGCTACGAGGCAGAGGCGCTTTGCTCCGATATTGTGTACGCGCTCGTGAAGGCTGCCCATGGGGACGGAGAGATAGACAATATGTACGCGTTCCTTTGGCGTGTGGCGCGGAATGTGTACGCGGACTACGCAAACCATCGCAGAAAATACGCGGAGATGGTTTATGCGGGAGATCCGGAAGAAATCCTATCGGGTATCGCAGAGGAAGAATACGCAGAGGACACCACAGAGCTGCTGACCTCTGTTTATCGCAGAATGGCGTTTCTGACCAAAGCATATCGGGATGTCATGATCCGGTTCTACATAGACGGCCTTTCCACCGCGCAGATCGCGAACGAGCAGGGAACAAGCGAGGTCGCCGTTCGGCAGAGACTGTTTTCGGCAAGACAAAAGATCAAAAGTGAGGTAGAAAAAATGGCGGATACGAATACCAAGCCCGTTGCACTGGATAAGATCGATTTTGTGTTTTGCGGAACCGGAGATCCGCACTGGGGAGACCCGCGGCATGTATGCACAAGAACGCTCTCCAAACATATTGTATGGCTCTGCCACAAAAAGCCGATGCGCGTGTCCGAGATCGCGGAAGAACTGAATGTTCCCACCGTGTATGTGGAAGAAGAGGCGGAAATACTCTGCAGAGGCGAAAACGGAGCGTACGGACTGCTTCGCCGGTTGGATAACGGAAAGTATGCAATCAATTTCATTTTGCTGGACAAGGACGTATTTGAAAAAGCAAGTGCGCTCTATGTAGAAAAGCTCCCGAAAATCTGCGACATCATATCGAAGTATGTGGGGGAGCATAAAGCAGAGTATCTGGCTTTCCCGTATCTCAACAAGAGAGTAGACATGAATTTGATCCTGTGGCAGCAGATATACGAAATTGCGGATGCTTTCTGCTTTTGCGTTATGTGGGCCCTGGAGAAAAATCACTTTTCTGCTCTTTCCGAGCCGGATCGCCCTTTCAGTGTCTATGGATATGTGGATAATGGCGCGTCTTTCTATAGCAGCTGGGATGGCGTTGTGGCACAAAACGTATGCGGCTTCTCCAATGTGCAGGTTGAGAATATCACTGCCAATCGTATCCATCGGCACTTTGACTGCGGACTCAATGTATCGAAAGAACCAAAGATCCAGCTTGCGCTTCGTGCCATTGACGGGCTTTCCATCGCGGCGTTGTCGGAGAGCGAAAAGGAACACGCCGCCAAAGCGATAGAATGCGGCTATCTGTACCGCGAGGGAGATATGCTCTATACAAAGATCCTTGTGAGCGCTCTTTCTGACAAAGACAGACTCTTTGCTATCAGCAGAGCTTTACACAACGGGTACTTTGATGCGGACGCGGAGAGCGTTGCGGAACAAATCGCGGCGCTGATTCGGAAAGCCGTTCCGGAATATCTTCTCGGGGAGTGGAGATTTGCGAATGACCTTGCAGCTCTGCCTGTTCGCAACGCGGTGATCGACTGTCTGATTGAAAAAGGCGTGCTGACACCTCCCAAGGATGGGATCGGAGCGGAGGGCTGCTGGATGAGCGTGGAAAGATGAAAACACTGTCAGGAGAACCTACCGTGTACGCAGGGCCGGGTTTGTTGTGACAGTGTACCGGATGCGTGGATTGCGACAGTGGCATATACGCGCTTGCCAATATGAGAAATGCGAAGAAAAACCGGAATATCCGCTATTGGAATTCCGGTTTTTCTTTGTTTGCTGTACATTAGGGGTGTATTGTAATACTTGTTAGAGTTGCGCGTATTTTCCCACAGATAAAATAATGCACTTTGCGAAACGATCCTGATTTTCAGAGGATCTACACATGCCGTATTTTTTAACATTTTGTAAATTGTTGGTTTTTTGCCATATAACTCTTGCATTTTCCACCACAGTGTTGTAAAATAAGACAGACCATGCGGCGATTTTCACCGTGCTTTTGGTTATTATGGAGCGTTTCTCGGCTTTATTTACTTTTGCCGTACAATTGCGGGAGCAGAGAATTTTGAAACCGAATTTTGCGTATCCACGGAACAAAGGGTAAGGGATTAGCCATGAACGTAGACTATCTTCTCAAATTGAAGACAGAAAAAAGCCTGACAAACGAGCAGATTGCCGATCTCAGCGGGGTTCCGATGGGCACGATCGTTCGGATCCTGAGCGGCAGGACGGACAATCCATATTTCAGCACCATCATCGATATTGTGCGCGCCATGGACGGTTCCGTGGATGTCATGGAGAATCTACAGCCAAGCGAAAACGCCATCCGCTACGATTCGGGGGACAGAGAACTGGTCAACCTGTATCGGGAAACGATCCGGAACAAGGAACGGTGGCTCCGTTTCCTGGTCGGAATCATCCTGGGCATATTTGTACTGCTCGTCGGAATGGTTCTATACGATGCGCTGTCGCCAATGCGAGGATGGATCCGGTATTGATACGCACCCAAAAGCAAACATTAGCTTCGACAAACAACAGCCCAGATAAATTGCAGCCATGAACATAGAGTATCTTCTCAAATTAAAGACAGACAGGAATCTAACAAACGAACAGATCGCCGAGCTGAGCGGAATCCCGACAAGTACGCTTACCCGGATCCTGAACGGCCGGACGGACAATCCCTGCTTCAACGCCGTCGTTGATATTGTGCGCGCCCTGGATGGCTCTGTGGATGCAATGGAGCACCTGTGCCGCGAGGATGGTGAATGCAATGGTACGCCGCAGGACGAAATCGACAGCCGGGTCATCGACCTGTACCGCGAAACGATCGAAACAAAGGACCGCTGGATCCGTTTTTTGGTCTGGGTACTGCTTGCCATCGGTCTCTTCATCCTCGGTATGGTCATATACGACGCAACACAGTCTACGGAAGGCTGGATCCAGTATTGACAGAGGCAAGGGCTCTCTGATATGTTTATGTATCGGTAAGACGCGGGAGAACCTGCACGGTGTCAAGCCGCAAAATGGCGTTTATTCCGCGATCCGCCATCCCTCCGATTTTCTGCGGATGTCCACAAAATCCTTATATTTTCCGGGAACACTTGCCAGTGCCGCGTGTGTTCCTTTTTGTATGAGTCTGCCATCGTCTATGACAAGAATCTGATCTGCCGACTCGATGGTAGCAAGCCGGTGCGCGATGGTGATGACGGTCTTGTCCCTGGTCAGCGCGGAGAGCGCCTGTTGGATGAGATACTCGTTTTCCGGATCGATGCTTGCCGTGGCTTCGTCCAGAATGATGACAGGCGTGTTTTTGAGGATGGCGCGCGCGATGGAGATCCGCTGCTTTTCACCGCCGGAGAACGTGCCTCCGCCTTCTCCGACCACGGTGTCGTAGCCGTTGGGAAGTGCTGTGATGAAGTCGTGGCAGCGGGCTTTTTTCGCTGCGTCCACCATTTCTTCCTCGGTCGCATCCGGTTTGCCGAAGCAGATATTCGCGCGAATCGTATCGTGGAACAGGTAGACGTTCTGGAATACCATGGAGATGTTTGAAAGCAGGCTGTCGCAGGTAAATTCGCACAGATCGTGACCGCCGATGGTGATGGAGCCGGATCTCGGATCATAGAACCGTGCGATCAGGCTGCAAATCGTCGTTTTGCCCGAGCCGGACGGTCCGACGATGGCAGTTGAAGTCTTTTCGGGAATGCGGAAGCTGATGTCCTTGAGCACCGTGCGGGAGTCGTAACCGAAATCCACGTTCCGGAACACGATATCATGGTGCGTGAGCGGGATATCTCTGCCGTCCGCGTCGATGAAGTTCTCAGTCCGCAGTGCGTCGAGCTGGTTCATGGCGTCGTCGATTACACCGAGTGTATGCGCACTGTCGCTGATGGGTTCCAGACTCGCGAAAATGCTGAATGAGAAGAAAACGAACAGCAGCATCATGGAAAAATCCATTGCGCCGCGCAGGCACTGGAGCGCCGCCGCCATCGCCAGTCCGACCGAGCCGCATTTGAGCGCCAGCAGATGTCCGGCGTTCGCGGGAAGATACCCCCACTCGATTTTCAGATGGATGCGCTTGCTGTCGCGTACGGCTTCCTTTACGGATTCCATTGCGGCGCCTGCTTTGCCGAACGATTTGACCACAGCCAGTCCGCGCGCGTATTCAATGGCGGCGCCGGTCATGGCACGGTTCGCTTCGGCTTCGATAGGCGCGTGCACACGACTGAAATGCGAAATAACGAACAGAAAAGCAAGAGACAGACCCGCGGCGGCAAGAGCGATCAAAGCGGTCGGCGGACTGCACAGCACGAGGCCGAGAAAGACCACAAGGAAGTTCAGGTACCCGCCGACAAAGTTGTCGATCATCCGAATGCCCATGTTCTCCAGCGTAGACAGCCCGGTCGTGATGGAGTTCAGAATATTGCCGGTGCTCATCTGACTGAAATAGCCAAGCGATACTCTCTTGAGCGCGTTGCCGATGGCAAGACGGTCACGGGCGGTAAGGTTGTAGCTGATCGGTTCCTGCAGTCTCGCGCGAAAATAGTCAAAGAGGAAGCGGAGAAGGACAAAGCAGATTTGCAAAAGAATCGACCGTGGGATCCACGCGGTATCGAAAGCGGCACCGTTTTTCTGTGCTTCAATAAGTCTCCCTACCGTGTACGCGGCAAGTCCAATCGGCATGGCGGTGAAGATATGTGAGAAAAAGGTCATGACAAAGCCGAGATACAGCCGTCCTTTGTATGCTCCGCACCAGTCTATGATCCGTTTGATGGTTTTGAACATGGCTTATGACTCCTTTGTGATATTCTCTGCGCCGGTGTTTGTCGCCGCCCAGCTTTTCGCGCCGATATGTGCCTGCCACATGTCGCGATAAAGCGGACAGCTCTTCAAAAGCTCCGTTTGCGTACCGGCAGCTTCGATTCTTCCGTTTTGCAGGACGACGATGCTGTCCGCGTTCTGGATCGTGGACAGTCGGTGTGCGATGACGAGGAGCGTTTTTCCCTGACCCTCTGTCAATGCCGCGAGGCTTTTCTGGATCTTGTCCTCGTTTTCCGGATCCGTGAACGCCGTCGCTTCGTCGAGAATGACGATCGGCGCGTTTTTGAGGATCATACGCGCGATGGCGATGCGCTGTTTTTCGCCGCCGGACAGCCGCTTGCCGGCCTCGCCTGCCGGTGTATCGTATCCCATAGGCAGCTTTTCGATAAATTCCTCACATTGTGCCGCTCTTGCCGCCGCCTTGACCTCCGCGTCCGTGGCGTTCGGATTGCCGAGACGGATATTTTCAAGCAGGGAACAGCGGAACAGGAAATTGTCCTGCGCAACGAAGCTGACCATTTCCGACAGCTGGGAAAGCGGCATATCCCGGACGTTCACGCCGCCGATGGTGATCTCGCCGTCTGTCACGTCCCAGAATCGTGCGATCAGCTTGGCGACAGTCGATTTCCCGCTGCCCGACGGTCCGACAAGGGCGGTAAAGCTGCCCTCCGGCAGATGGAGATGCACGCCGTGCAGCACTTCGTCCGCGGCGTCGCCGGTGTAGGAAAAATGCACATTCCGCAGCGTCACATCCGTGTGTCCGATCTGCGCGCGCCGGGACGGTTCAGGGAGCTCCGGCATTTCGAGAAATTCTGTCAGTCCCTCCACGGTGAACTGTACCTGCCGCATATTTTCCGAAAATACTTCCAGCTTCGCGAGAGAACCGACCATGGACATGGACAGCATGACCGCGAGTGCCGCCTGCGCCGCCGTGATCGTACCGCCGTTTGCCAGAGACAGCGCCACAGGCAGCGTTCCAAGCAACGTGGACGGAAACAGCGCGAAGCTGAGCTTCATGGTGGCAAAGGTGGAGGACAGCCATTTTACGACAAAGGTGCGGAAATCCGTGATCGCACCCGCGTATTTTTCATAGGAAACACCGGCTCTGCCAAACGCCTTGATGACCTCGATACCCTCGATGTATTCCACGATCGTGCTGTTCATATGACTTGCGGATTCGTCGTATTTTGTGAAATTCTTGCCGCTGATCCGGAACGTCAGTCCCATACATATGAGGGAGAGTGGAAACGTGACGAGTGAAGCCAGCGCCAGCCGCCAGTCGATCACCGCGAGCGAGACGATGCTGATGATGGGAAGCACCAGATGTCCCGCGCCTTCCGGGATCATGTGCGCAAGCGGCGGCTCCAGATTCTCGATCTTATCGACCATCATGGTTTTGATTTCCCCGATGGTGTGGCTTTCCACATTACCGAGCGGCGCGTGCAGAAAACGGTCGGCAAGACGCAGGCGCAGCCCCTCTAAGATTGCGTACGCCATGCTGTGTGAGGTGCCGGTGGAGAGCGTGAACGTCAGGATCTTCCCTCCGTACGCCGCCAGGGAGAGCAGGCACCATTGTGCGATCGCACCTGTAACCGCCGTACCCGCGACAAAGAGACAGAGGAGCCGGTACATGCAGTAGAACGGCGCCAGTCCGAGCAGTACGGAAAGCACCGACAGGATCACGGACAGCGCCATTTTTTTCTTTTCCCCTGCTGCATAGGCGAACAGGATCGTCGCCCAGCTGTTTTTCTTATGCTTCATTGTGTGTACCTCTTTCCCGCCGATATGCCGACGGTGTGTATTTCATGATTTTTTTGAACGCGGCGGTAAATTTTCCGGCGTTGTCGTACCCTACGCGACCGGCGATCTCCGCAATACTGCACGTTTCCTCCGCTACGAGCATTTCTGCCGCGCGGTTCATGCGATAGCCGGTCAGCCAATTGCCGATGGATGTGCCGTAGACGGAGCGGAAGCAGGTTTTCATCGCCGTCATAGGGATCGCGAACCTGCGGGACAAATCCTCCTGCGTGAAGTTTTCCGCAAGGTGCGCGGCAAGAAACCGGCGGATCGCTTTGACCTTTTCCACCTGCGTCCGGTAAAAATACGGATGCTCGTCTGTACCGCAGGGAATGGTCATGGCGTCCAGATAGAGCAGCAGCTCTAAGATTTTTACCTTGAAATACGGAATGCGGATCTTCTCCGGCACGCGGTACAATTCCCCGAAGATGTGCTCTGCCTCCCGCATATCGCGCAGTACACGCGGAAAATCGCCGAGAGAAAAGCGATTTATGATCGATTCCGGTGTGACAGGAAAGTCCTTTATCTCCGCAGCCAGAGACTGCGCGGCACGTTCGAGGTCAAAAGCGACGGTCAGACCGTGATAGTGGCTGGACGGAAAGACATACGCGCCGGTATGCTGCCTGCGGAGATCGAGCTTCATATCGCCCGCTGCCGTGTACCCGACCATCCCGTCTCCGACCGTGTATTCCATGCGTCCCTCCCGGCAATGGTCAATGGCAAGGATCCGTCTGTCGGGAACGTAGGTGCTGTCGAATCGCTCCATGTGAAAATCGTTGTAGCTGAGCATTACACCCGGAAAAACATCGTAGGCAGTCATCGTTCCGTCGCCGGTTTCGTTGCGGAACTGCCAGACGGTACAGCCATCGCTGTGCGCCAGCAGATTCGCGCCTTCGTTTTCAAAGGATTTCTGCAGTTCCATCGATCCCCGCTCCTTTTCAGCTTCAAATATTACGAGCGGTTAGTTTCGACTAACCGTATGTATAGTATATCATCCTGCCGCGCGTTTGTCTATACCAAATGGACGGAATTGCTCTGATCAGACGCACAAATTTCACGCTGTTTTGCAAAAATCGCGTATACCTATTGCATGGCGCACGCGTTTGTGCTATAATAGTAGCGGAAAAACATGTTGTCCGTTCATTCTCAGCCTGCTGCATGCACCACCTCCGACAGGATCGCGCCTGCGTTCCGCAACGAGGAGAATGTGCCGCCGGACAGGACCGATAAGCTGCCTGTGCGCGGCTTTTCCATTGCCCTTGAAGTTAGTAAAAGCTAACCTCGTGCTATCGCGCGTCGTCTGGACGGATCGGGAGAACGCGCACGGCGGAGAAGAATACGGAAAGTATAATAAAGGGGGCTTGTATATGCGAATTTTGGTGTATGGCGCGGGGGTGCTTGGCTGCAATCTCGTGCGCAATTTGTTTCGTGCCGGAAAAGAGGTAGCATTGCTTGCGCGCGGAGACTGGGCGGAGGAGATCCGGAAAAACGGTCTGCGGATCAAAGACAAATTTTCGCCGCGCATGTCCGTTTCGCGGATCCCGGTTGTGACCACGCTTGCGCCGACGGATCGGTACGATGTGATTTTTGTCGTTGTGCGGTATACGCAGCTGGACTCGGTTCTGCCGGTGCTGCGCGCGAACGAAACAGAAACCGTCGTATTTGTCGGCAACAACGTACGCGCATCGGAAACGGCTGCGCAACTGCCCGGCAAAAATGTACTGTTTGCCTTTACAAGCGCGGCAGGACATAGAGAAGTCGATCATGTGGCGTCCATTGACCTGCGCAGGATTACAATCGGGCAGCTCTACGGCGCGCTGTCGAAGGAAGCACGGATCGCGGAGATTTTCGCCGGAACAAAGTATAAGGTTACATACGAGCCGAACATGGGGGATTATCTCCTGTGCCATGCCGCGTTTGTGCTTCCGGCTGCGTTCGCGTGCTACAAGACGGACGGAAATCTGAAAAAGCTGAAGCGGGACACCGTATACCTGAACCGACTGATCGACGCGAATATCGAGGGCTATCGCGCCCTGCGAAACGCCGGACACGCGATTTTACCGGAATCGGACAAGGATTTCGAGGGAGAGAAGTATCGCAGGCTCTGTTTGCGCTTTTTCAAACTCATGTGCGCGACCAGCCTCGGGAAAATCTGCGCCTCCGACCACGCGATGAACGCCACGGACGAAATGGGCGCGCTGAACCGGGATCTCACACAGCTGTTTGATAAAAACGGCGCGGCATATCCGACCTGGAAAGCGCTGCAGGCGGAATGCGGGAGGTATGTATGATTCTGCAAACGATTCTGGAAGGACTCGGTCTGGGTGCGCTTCTTTTTCTGGTCTGCGCGTTCGGAATCCGCGGCGGTGCGGTCGGGATGGTACATTTGTACAGTCCGGAGGTACAGGCGCGCTGCGTCGATCTGGGACTGACGACCAAAGAACGGATTCGGCGCAATGCCCTGCTGTTAAAGGCGATCTGTGTCCCCGGCTACATCGCCTATGTGCTTGTATTTGTGTATGCCGTCAACGGTGCGCGGGGATTTTTTGCGGGGTTCTGGCAGTTATTTGTGATTCTGTCTGTCATGAATCTGATCGACCGTTTTCTCATCGATGATTTCTGGGTCGGACACACGCGCGCCTGGACGATTCCCGGTACAGAGAATCTGAAGCCATATATCACAAAGCGGGACAAGGGCAGAAAATGGCTGTTCGGCACAGTCGGCATGGTCGCGATTGCGGCAGTATTGTCGGCGGCCATGCTGCTGTTTGTGCGTTGACAAATAACGGAGGGATTTTTCGCATGTTTTGGGATAAAGTGGCTTTCGCATATGACATTTTTGCAGATGGCATCAATCGCGGGACCAATCAAAAACTGTGCGCGACGGTGGCAAAGGAAATACAGCCCTCGGACAAGGTGCTGGAATGCGCCTGTGGCACGGGACTGTTGACATCGGTGATTGCCGGAAAATGCGACAGTCTGCTCGCGACCGATTTTTCCGAAAAAATGCTTGCGCGAACAGAGAAAAAATGCAAAAAATACGCAAACGTGCGTTTTGCGAAAGCGGATATTCTCCATCTCCCTTACGAGGACAACCGCTTTGACGTCGTAGTCGCCGCGAACGTGATCCATCTGCTGGATGCACCATATGCTGCGCTGCAGGAGCTGGATCGTGTGTGTACGCAGGGCGGCAGGATTGTCATTCCCACCTATATGAATCGTACGGAAAAGGGCGGGACAAACCGCGTTTCCGGTATGATAGACAAGGCTGGCGCAGATTTCAAGCGTGCGTTCACGCCGGAATCCTACAAACGCTTTTTCGCGGACGCTGGGTATACGCACGTTGCGTATACGCTGTGCGAGGGGCGAATCCCCTGCAGCGTGGCGGTCATCCGAAAGGGGAGAACGCGGTGAAGGTATCCATTCTGCAGGAAAAACAGATCGCGGACCTCGGGCACGCGTTTGGTTATTACGACTATGGTGCGGAACATGGACTGATCGATGCGTTCCCGAGCCGGGACGCGGTGGCTGCGTTCATCCGCGGATATGTACGCATGGCATTTAGAAACGGAATGCTCTATGCCACCAGTGAAAACGGTGAGGGCTATATCGTATACAAGCTGCCCGGACAAAAAGTCGCACTGCGGTCGATGCTGCCGCTTGCGAAAGCCTTTTTTTCCGCGATGTCGCTGCGGGAGATCGGGTACTTTCTGTGGGTGATGGCAAAAGGCGGCGCGGGACTGGACAAGCAGCTTGATAAAGAAAAGAAACCGTACGTGTTTGTCGGTCTGGTCTGTGTGCGCGAGAAGTGCCAGGGACAGAGGTATATGCGAAAGGTCATGGATATGGCGTACGCGCAAGGCGACAGGCTGGGTGTGCCGGTAATACTGGAGACGGACGCAAAATCCAAGTGCGATAAGTACGTGCATCTCGGCATGGAGCTTGCCGGCACACGTTCCTTTGGGACGCAGGAAATGCTGTACGATCTGATCCGATATCCGAAATCGCAGAAAGGAGACGCGACAAAATGAAATACATCGGAATGCCTATGGGAATGTGGGCGTTGTTTGCAAAATCGTTTGAAAAGCAGCTGACGTCGGTATTCGACTATATGCCGGACACGGCAAAGAAAATTGCGCACAAAGCAAAGCCAAAATACAAAGAGATCATCCGCGACCTGCCGGAATTTGAAAAAGGCGACCGTTTCCGGATGAACATCGTCAACTGTGCCATGCTCGGCGCGTTCATCCTCTCCATGCCGCAGCGACCGGACGTGGACAGGCTGACGGAATATTACGCACGCGCCATAATGACAAAGCCGATGCGGTGGTTCTGCCGAAAGAGCGGAAAGGCAAAATTTACGGAGAAGGACATCGCCGGCATGCAGGCAATCGCCCGGTTCCGCGCCGCCGACCGCAATCCGTATTCGTGGAACATGGATTTCATCGAGTACCCGGACGGCAGCGGCTACGAGGGACGGTTCGACAAGTGCGGAATCTGTGTATTGATGAAAAAGCTGGGACTATACGACCTTACGCCGGCGCTGTGTTACCTCGACTATACCATGAGCGAGGCAGGCGGCGCGACAGATTTTGTGCGCGAATACACACTGGCAAGCGGCGGTCCCTACTGCGATTGCGGTTATAAAAAGAAACGGTAAGGGAACAAAAGGCGGAAAATCATTGTGGAAAGCCGCTGACTTTTGGAAAAAAACAAAAAAATCCAGAGAAATTTCGCGAAAACCATTGACTTTTACCCTGGGTGAAGGTGTATACTGTCGGCAAAGGAGGGGTAAAAACCAATGCGCATGAAAGAAATCTGTGAGCGGACCGGACTGACCGACCGTGCGGTACGGCTCTACATCGAAAACGGACTGGTATTTCCCGAAAGGACCGCCAGCTATTCCGGCAGAGAATCGATCCGGTTTTCTGAGGAAGACGCGGCAGTGCTGTCGAGGATCGCCACATTGCGGAAAGCGGCGTTTTCGATTGCCGACATCCGGACAATGACCGAGACGCCGGAGGAGATACCGCAGATCGTCGCAAGACGCCGTGAAAGTCTTGCCGACGAAATCGGGAAAAACGAACGGATCCTCGCGATGCTGTCTGATATGGATCCGTCCGACATGGTCAGCGTATCCGCCGTGTGCGCACATATGCAAATTGCCGCACAGGAAAAAACGGTTCCAAAGGAGGACTCCGCCATGACCAAAACCGACATTCACCGCTATGTACAAAAGCAACTGCCCATGCTGTTTGCCGCACTATGTCTTGTCTACAGCATGCTGTATCTGACACCGAAATGGATCAACGCCATGTTCGCGCAGCCCAAGCTCAAAGCAGAGGGCGGATATGAGCTGTCCTATACGTTCAGCTTGGAGAATTTCTGCAAACATTGGCTGATCGGCGTGTTGGGCGTGTCTATCGCCGCCGCGCTTGTGTTTGCCGTGCTGTGGCTTGTCCGCGATCCGTCAAAGCACTGGACACTGTACGCGGTCTGCATCGCGATTGGCGTATTTCTGGTCGCCATATGCTGTCTGAATGAAACCATGGATCAGAAGCTGCGGCTTTACGAGTTTTTCGCGTACCGCTATTCGATCATGCACAGCGTATTCATGATGCTGAAAACAGAACATATCCAAGCCCTATGCCGTCTGTGGACGATCGTACCGCCGACACTTGCGCTCGTGCTGACCATTGTCACAATGGTTCGGCAGCGCGGCGAGGAATGATATTCCTGTATCGTAGGAAATCCCGTATCTTCTTTGGTGCGGGATTTTTTATTTTTAAATTTCCATTGAACTCTTGCAATAATTGTCGGAGAATGGTATAATAGGAGCATTCCACATCGAAAGGAAAACGGTATGATCAAGCGATTTCTTCCTTATTATAAGCCGCAGTGGAAGATGTTCGTCGCGGATATGATCTGCGCGCTCATCCTCGCTCTGTGCGACCTTGTGTATCCGACAATCACAAGAAGCATGCTCAACGTGTACATTCCGAACAACCAGATCCGTCTCCTTGTGTTATGGGCGGTGATTCTGCTCGTCATCTACATCGTCAAGCTCGGTATGAACTACTTTGTCGCCTATTGGGGTCATCTCGTCGGCGTCCATATGCAGGCGCACATGCGGCGCGACGTGTTCAATCACCTCGAACGGCTCCCGCTGACCTATTTCGACAACAACAAAACCGGTACGATCATGTCCCGGATCGTAAGCGACCTCATGGACATCTCGGAGCTTGCCCACCACGGTCCGGAGGATCTGTTCCTTTCCATCATCACCATCATCGGCGCGTTCATCATGATGGCGCGGATCTACCTCCCGCTTGCCGTCATTATCGTTATGACCTTGCCCGTCATGGTGCTCTATTCGGCGCGTCTGCGGCTGAAAATGAGTGAAGCGTTCACGGAAACGCGCGTGGAGACCGGCGAGATCAACGCGAATCTTGAAAACAGCATCGCCGGGATCCGCGTGTCCAAGGCGTACACAAGCCAGGATTTCGAGAATGAACAGTTCAACAAAGGCAACGAACGGTTTGTCAAAGCGAGAAGCCGCGCGTACAAGGTTATGGCACAATTCCAGTGCGGTACGACCTTTATCGGGGACTTTTTGCAGGTCATTCTCTATATCGCGGGCGGTATTTTCTGCGCGTATGGCAAAATCAACATCGGCGATTTCACGGCGTTTGTGCTGTACATCGGCATCTTCATGAACCCGGTGCGGCGGCTCATCTCCTTCATGGAGCAATACCAGAACGGTATGACGGGCTTCAAGCGGTTTCTGGAGATCATGGACGCGCCGGTAGAGGAGGACGCGCCGGACGCACGCGAGATCGGCAGGGTCAAAGGCAATATCGTATTCGATCACGTGACCTTCCATTACGAAGGCGCGGAGGCAAAGGACGTTCTCCATGATCTCTCCCTGACCGTGCCTGCCGGGAAAACACTTGCCTTGGTCGGACCATCCGGCGGCGGTAAAACGACCATCTGTCACCTGATCCCGCGGTTTTACGAGATCCTGTCCGGGAAGATCACCATGGACGGCACCGACATCCGGGAGATCACCCGTGCGTCACTGCGGCAAAACATCGGCATTGTGGCGCAGGACGTGTTCCTCTTCAACGCCAGCATCTACGACAACATCGCTTATGGTACACCGGACGCGACCCGCGAAATGGTGGAGGACGCGGCGAGACGGGCGAATATACTCGACTATATTCACAGTCTCCCCGACGGCTTTGACACCATGGTCGGCGAACGCGGCGTGAAGCTGTCCGGCGGACAGAAGCAGCGGATCGCCATCGCGCGGGTATTTTTGAAAAATCCGCCGGTGCTCATCCTCGACGAAGCGACCTCGGCGCTGGACAATGCGACGGAAATGATGATTCAGAAGAGTCTGGAGGAATTGTCCGCCGGCAGAACAACGATCGTGGTCGCGCATCGACTGACGACGGTCAAAAACGCGGACGAGATTCTCGTGATCACCGACAAGGGCATCGAGGAACGCGGCACACATGAAGAACTGTTAAAGCAAAACGGCATTTACGCCGAGCTGTGGCGTGGCATGAAGAGCGCGGAATGAGGGGATAACGATGAAAACAGTGCGGCATAACGGCATGACATTGTCCGGGCTATGTCTCGGCACCGCGGCGATGGGCTCCGATGGACTCTCCGGCGCGCCGCTGGACAGAGCGTTTTCGATTTTGGACATGTATTATACGATGGGCGGTCGCTTCCTTGACACGGCAAACGTGTACGGCAGATGGGGCGTTGACGGTACAAACGCGTCGGAGAAATGCATCGGAATGTGGCTTGCCTCTCGTGGAATCACGGACATGACGATCACTTCCAAGTGCTGCCACTATCTTCCGGAGGCGCACGACACCTCCCGTGTGGACAGAGCATGCGCCCTTGTCGATCTCGACGAAAGCCGCCGTTCGCTGGGAATAGACAAGATCCCGATCTATCTTCTGCACCGGGACAATCGAGAGCGCGACATCCGCGATATTGTGGATTTCTGCGTGGAGATGGTGGATTCCGGAAAGATCGGCGCGTTCGGCTTCTCGAACTATCGCCTCGACCGGGTGCAGACGGCGATCGACTACCTGGGCACGGAGCGAAAGCGCTGTTTCGCCGGACTGTCGAACGAGTGGAGCCTTGCCATGGAGGGCGCCGATGGCTACAATCCGCCGGACGGCATGGAGCCGGTGACGGAATCGCTTGTCCGGTACTGCGCGGACGCGGATATTCTCATCCTGCCGTTTTCCGCAGTGGCGCACGGTTGGTTCGACAAGCTGGCGCGGGACGGCGTGACCGTGGATGAAAACGGTCGTTTCCACGGCACGGCGTCCTACAAGCCCGAGTGGATGACGGCGGAGAACGCGCGGAATGATCGCATTTTGCGCTCTCTCCACGAAAAGACCGGTTATTCCATGACTGCCCTGTCCGCGGCGTATCTCGCAGGCAAAAGACAGCCGGTGATCCCGATCGTCAGCGTATCGCGACCGGAGCAGCTTGCGGAATACACAGCGGCGATGGCGATCGATCTTACCGGTGCCGGACTGGGCACGTGGCAGGTTGGCTGATAAACAAAGCACGCGTATCCAACCCTTATCTTGGGGAAGGATACGCGTGTTTTTCGTATGCGGATTCAGTCCGTGCGGATGCAGGTCAGTTGCACCCAGGCAGGCGTGAATCCGGCGCGGATCGCGGTTTTCACGGACGGAATGTTTGACCATGCCGCGCAGTAAAATGGCACACGACCGCGGGAGAAGATTTCGTTTGCCAGTGCGGAGACCAGCGCGGACGCGATACCGCGGTGTCGGTAATCCGGCAGGACATCGATCCCGATCTGCCACATGGTATCGCAGTCCGCGCTGCATCCTGCCAATCCGACGAGCGTACCGTCTACAAACGCGCCGACGCCGAGAATGTCCCGCTCCGGGTGACTGTCCGACAACGCCATCGACCACGCGGGATTCCCGTGCAGCGGCAGCAATGCGTCTTTGCCAAGGATCTGCACATCGGCGGCACAGGACGGCGCGGGGGTGGGCGATCCGGTGGGGAGAAAATACTCCGCCATGAAGAACGGCTTTGCGTGATACGGCGCGAAACGCTCGGTCAGAAAATGGATCGCGGGTGTGAGAAAGCATTCGGGATATGGATTTGCGGCGAGGTATTCCTCCGCGATCGGCAGCGCGACCGCCTCACCGGAGACCACGACGTTTGTGCCGTAGCTGATGAAATCGCAGAACAGCGGCAGCCGGAGGTACCGTCGCGCGTCCGGGTGGGGTCTTGAGAGAAAGAACCGGTTGACGGCAGTGGTGAAATCTTCCGGCGCGCACCCGGCATCGACAGCGGATTGCTGGTAAGCTATGCGCAGGATCTCGTGTTGTGTCATAAAAAACTCCAAAAAACAAAAGAAATTTCAGAAAGGATAGTGCAATTTCGAGAAAAATACGGTATAATGTAGGCATCATCCAAAATTGTACAGATGCAGGAGGACAAAACCATGGTAAACAGAACCGACACACTGCTTTCCCGGTTCCGCGCGGCGGAAAACGAGATCGACGATCGTCTCGCACATACAATCCGCTATGACCGCACCGGACGCGGCGAGATCACGGTGGTGGACAAGGACGGGCATCCGGTGGAGAACGCACGCATACACGTGACCCTGCGCGACCACGATTTCAAGCTCGGCGCGAACATTTTCATGCTCGACGAATTTGAGTCCGCGGAGAAGAACAGAATCTACCGGGACGTTTTCGCAGATACGTTCAACTTAGCGACCGTGCCGTTTTACTGGAGCGATCTGGAGCCGGAGGAGGGAAAACCGCGCTTTGCGAAGGATTCTCCGCATGTATATCGCCGTCCCGCGCCGGATCTGTGTCTCGAATACTGCGAGGAGCGCGGGATCACGCCGAAGTGCCACTGTCTCAACTACGATGTGTGGACGCCGCTGTGGGTGCCGGACGATACGGACAGCGTAAAGCGCGCTCTCGAAAAACGGATCCGGGAATGCGCCGAACGATACCGCGACAGGATCCCCGGCTGGGAGGTGACGAACGAGCTGTTCTGCGGAAAATACGACGTGTTCGCGCAGGGCAGAAAAAGCACGCAGTTTTTCACCGATCCGGATGTTGTGGAGTGGAGCTTTGACTGTGCGCGCCGGTATCTGCCGAACAACGAGCTGATCATCAACGAAGCGTCCCATGCGTGGACCAGTGCGTTCTGCTGGCAGAGAGGACAGTATTACGCGCAGATCGAACGGGCTCTGGACCGCGGCGCACCGATCGATGCGTGCGGTTTGCAGTTTCATATGTTTTACCGCGCGGAGCAGGAGCAGCGGGAGACCGTCCCCTACTACAGCCCGGAACATCTTTGGAATGTCATGGAAACCTACGCCCGGCTCGGACTCCCGCAGCAGATCACGGAGATCACGATCCCCTGCTACACGGACGGCGAGGCGGATGAGGCATTGCAGGCGGAGATTCTCACGTATCTCATGAAGATCTGGTTCGGCAATCCGGCGATGGAGGCGTGTATTTACTGGAATGTCGTGGACGGATACGCGGCGTTTGCGCCACAGGGCGACATGACAGCCGGGGAAAACTATTACCGCGGAGGTCTCATGCGCTTTGATATGACCCCGAAGCCGGCATTCCACGTGCTGCATAAGCTGTTCCACGAGACCTGGCACACCGACGAGACCATGGACGCGCCAAATGGCTGTGCGGCGTTCCGCGGCTTCTACGGAAAATACGACTGCACCATATCCGCGGACGGCGTGGAAAAGACGGTCCCGCTGCATCTGACAAAAAAGAGCGGCAATCGGTTCCGGATCGTCCTTTGAGGATAGTATACCATAGAAACGAGAGGGAAGCAAGGACAATCTGCCATGAAAGACACCAAACGCATTTTCCACACCGCCCCCGCCTACTTCCGCTACCGCATTCCCGGGATGGTCGTCACTGCGCGCGGCACGGTTCTGATCTATTGTGAGGCACGCACGACACAGAGCGACTGGGCAAGGATGGATATTCTCCTCTATCGCTCCGAGGACGGCGGGGAGAGCTTTGATGGGCCGATCGTGATCGCGCGCGGAACGGACGAATACCGCACCGTCAACAATCCCGTGTGCATCGTGGACGGCGATACGCTCCATTTCCTCTATTGCCGGGACTATTCCATCCACGGCGGCGACGTGTGGTACCGATGTTCCAGGGACGACGGCAGGACATGGTCGGAACCGATCGATATTATGGATTCCACCATGCCCGCGTACCACAACGCTTTCGCGCTCGGACCGGGACACGGTATCTGTACCGCGGACGGTACGCTTCTCACGCCGGTCTGGATGGTGCCAAGGGAGAACGGTATGCCGCCGGAGAGCCACAGTCCCGCCGTGGTGTCTACGCTGTTCTCCCACGATCATGGAAAATCGTGGCACACCGGCGAGATCCTGCCGCCGACCGAAACCGTGCCCGATCCGAATGAATCGATGGCGGCAGTGCTTCCCGACGGGCGAATTTACATGAATGTGCGCACCACGGGAGCCGGGTTCCGCGCACGTACGTGGAGTCAAACCGGTACGGACGGCTGGACGGCGCTGACACTCGACAAGGCTTTGCCCGACCCGACCTGTATGGGCAGCGTGGTGCGGTACTGTTACGGCGGGATCGATGGAATGTTAGCGGTAAACTGCGCGTCTCAACGCGAGAGGGCAAATCTCACGTGTCGGTTTTCTGCGGACGGCGGACTGACGTGGTGCCGCACATATACCATCGACCCCGGAGACGCCGGATACGCGGACATTGCGGTGCTGCCGGACGGGACGATCTGCGTGCTGTATGAAAAGCGATTCGGCGAGGAGATGTATCTTGCCCGGTTCACGATAAACGCGCTGCGGTGAGATCGGTCGTCTGTGCGGAGCATGGGTTTCTCAGCAAATCTTAATGGGAATGCGATTGACAAATCATGCGGCGGACGGTATAATAAAGATATAACTATGATATAGGAGGACGCGCCATGAAAAAGCTGTTTGTATGTCTGCTTGCCGCCTGCCTTGTCGGGCTGACGAGCTGTTCGGAGGATATGGCCAAGGATCTGCTGCGCTCTGCGTTGGGGGATATCCTCGAAACGGGGACAGAAACCACAGAGACGGATCCGAACGCGCCGGAAGCCACCGAAACCGAAAAAGAACCCGAAAAAGAGACCGAGATCGAAACGGAAAAAGAGACTGAGACCGAAACGGAAAAAGGGACCGAGCCTGCGGCAGATCCGACCGGCACCGATCCGGCAGAGTACAAGTACAAGGATTACGCGTTGGACATTCCGCTGCGGATAGAAAGCGGCAGAAACGGCTCCTCCGTCGAGCTTCCGATGATCGTTTGTGAGGGAGACGGCGAGGTGGATAACGAAACGGCGATCGAGATCAATGTAGGGATGGCAGAGTGGTATAAGAATCTCTACGATCTGATCGAGGAAACCGACACGGAGGATTATCAGCTCACCACCTTCTGCTTCACGACCGATCGGTATCTCTCCGCCGTGACGCTCTACATCTGCTACCCGACCTATGGCACGGACGGTGTTGTCGGCGGCTTCTGCTTCGATAAGATGACCGGCAAGGAAGTGGAGTTGGAGGACGCGCTGAAAATGGCCGGCATGACTGAGGAGAAGCTTGCGGAGGCATGCAAGGCGTGCGCTGAGGAGCTTGACTTCGAGGGCGTCGGGATCGATTCGATCTTTTTCCGTATGCAGCCGTCGGGAAAGCCGGAATTCTTCATCGGCTACACCCTGGATATTCCCGGAGCGGACACCTGGGTGCGGTTCTTTGCCTGGTATGACGGCTCCTGCATACTCATCGACGCGTTCCGCTCCTTCATTGTCAGCGAAACGGATTATGTGATGAGCGGTCCGCTGAGCTATCAGATCACCTCCGATATGGGCAATACGGAGCTGCCGGAGGTGCCGCAGGAAAAGCTGCTCTTGGCACAGCAGTTCTGCTTCGACGAACATGATCTGGGGGCTTCGGGACTGGCTGAGCGTGCGGATGAGCTGCCGATCACGTATGAAGATTACGGCGAATACGCTGGGAAGAGCGGATGGTGGATCTCGGTCTCCCTTGTGCGCGCCGACGACAATTACCGTGAGGAATTCCTCGAACGCTTCTTCATCCCGGACGACGGAGATGTAATGGTGTATGACGTCGTGACCGATACGTGCGCGCCTGTGCCGGTCGGATAACAGTATGAAGACGGTTTGGAGATGATTCTATGTGGCTTGCTGCCGCCGTTTGTTCCGCAGTATTTGCCGCGCTGACCTCGATCCTTGCGAAATGCGGGATCAAAAAGACCGATTCCGACGTGGCGACCGCGATACGATGCGCCGTGGTGCTCTGTTTTTCGTGGATCATGGTGGCAATCGTTGGTTCTGCCGGGACGATGAAGGCGATTTCGCTTCGCTCGTTTCTGTTTCTCATGCTGTCCGGTTTATCTACCGGTGCGTCGTGGATCTGCTATTTCAAGGCGCTGTCCATGGGGGATGTCAACAAGGTCGTGCCGATCGACAAATCGAGCACGGTGCTGACGGTGCTCATGGCGATCATATGCTTTGGTGAAACGGAGCATCTTTGGGTGAAGCTCGTCTGTACCGCGGCGCTGGGCGTGGGTGTTTTGCTGATGGTCGAGAAAAAAACAAGCGTGAACGAAGCGAAGGACGTAAGATACATACCGTACGCGCTCGGATCCGCTGTGTTTGCCGCGTTGACCTCGATCCTTGCCAAGATCGGCATATCCGGTGTGGAGTCAAACCTCGGTACCGCGATCCGCACGGTATTTGTGCTCCTCATGGCATGGGTGATCGTATTCGCACGCAAAAAGGCACCGCTTTGCAGAAACATAGACAAAAAAGAGCTTCTGTTTGTGCTGCTCTCCGGCGTCGCGACCGGTGTGTCGTGGCTCTCTTATTATTACGCGATCCAAAACGGCCCGGTCAGCGTCGTTGTACCGATCGATAAAATGTCGCTTCTCGTGACGGTGCTGTTTTCCTACATTGTATTTCACGAAAAGCTGTCGAAAAAAGCGTTTGTCGGACTGCTGCTCATGACCGGTGCAACGCTCGGCATGGCGATTTTCGCATGACCGCCACAATCATACCAACACAAAAACGGGGAAGATCCACACGGACCGTCCCCGCTTTTTGATGCTGTCTGTATCCAAAACTGTTTTTCGTTCTCTATTCCGCGATAACGGTATCGAGCGAATCCATGAATTTCTCAATATCCGCGGCGATCTTCGGCTTGTATTTCTCGTAGAAGGAGGTGATGTCCGTCGATTTGGCGCCGGTAGAAATGCAGATGAAATCGATGCTGAAGCCGCCGAAATTCATGATGTCGCCCAGGTCAAAGACGCGGTTATCGAAGATGATGTCGAGCATTTCCTCGCTCTCCATGTCGCGCAGAGCTTTGCCCTTGAGTGCGGTCTCGTAATACGCAGGCTGGAGGACCTCGGACGATTTCGCGGAGAGAGCCTCCAGCACGTAGCCGATTTTCTCGAGCTGCATCGCCGTTTTCGGAACGCTCAAAAGTCCGGTGTGGTGGACACTGACCGTGCTGTGGTAATTCTCCTGTGCTTCGTCGTACTTCGGATTCGGAATGATGCCGAACGTGATGTCCGCTTCACGCAGCTTCGATACCTCTTCCATCATACAGCCGACATAGAACAGGGAATGACCGTCCCGGAAGTAGGTGTAGTAATCGTTGTCCGGCACGTTTAAGCGCGTATGTACATTGAAGAAGATGTTTGTGTCGTAGAGAATGGAGAAAACCTTATCTACGGCACTGACATTGTGCTCGTTATAAAACACATCCTCTACAGAGCCGTCCGCATTTGTCATTGCGATCCGACCGTTCGCGCCATGGAAGAAGAACGTCGTCATATCCCGTCTGCCGAGAATGCCGTAAAAGTCGTCCTCTGTCATTTCGCCGTCGCCGTTTACGTCATAGGAGATGTTTGATGAGATCTCGCGGATTTTGTCCAGCGTCCATTTTCCTTCCCGTACAAGGGAATAGGGATCCTCAATGGCGTAATCCTTTGCGAGATCCTTATTGAACATGACGCAGGCGGTCGCGTATTTGTCGGATAGGAAAATGTCCGACGCGACGATGAACAGATTGTCACGGAGCGTCAGGCTTTCCACGGAGCTGTGGTCCCACCAGTCGCGGGTGAAATCGATGTAGGGAAGGGTATAGAGATTGCGCAGATACCCGCCCGTGATGAGCTGCGGAATCTCATAAAGCCGTTCGTTGATCGCGTCGTAAAGATCGTCTCCGGCGGTCGCGGCTTCCTTTACCCACTTTGTGACCTCACCGAAGTTGCTTGAATACATCGCCACGATCTTCACGTTGCACGCGTCCTCTACGGCAGTATTGCGCAGATAGACCGCGTCGTTGATGGTCTCGGCGTTCTGCTCCTCCGCTACAAGGTCCACAGTGAGCTTATATGCGTAATCCGGCGTGGAGACATGGGCAAATGTGAAATTCTCGCCGCCGAAATCCATCTCGGGCAGATGTGGGTCATAAGGATCTTCCGTTTCGGTTTCCGTTTCCGATGCGGTATCTGTACCATTTGCGGTATTGTCGCCTGCGTCGTCGGATTTTTTGGAGGAGCAGGCTACGGCGGACAAAAGCAGAGCGCAGAGCAGAAGCATACTGAGTGTGCGTTTCATAGATATTCCTCCTGATATTTCGGTTATTGTGTGTAAGTCAGATGATCTCCAGACCGTCTCTGTCCGGCAGCGGATCGCGGGTCGTCGCCGGTTTGTCCTGGTACCAGAACGCTACGGAGGAAATATCGTCCTGACGCGGCAGATAGCGTCCGTAGGTGCGCCAGCCAAGCGCCTGGATCGTCACACGGCACTCGTCCGCAAACGAGATGGGATCGATGACGTGCCAGCGGTACAGGGAGAAGCGTTTGTTTGCCTTGTACACATTGTCTGTCTGATTCGGCGTCATGCCGCTGTAGGGAGTGCAGAACCGCTCGTAGCCGCTGCCGTTGTCGAAATTCCACGCGCCGCAGAAGTAATCCTCCGTGCCCGTGCCGCAGATGGTCGGAAATTCCCGATCACCGTCGAGGAAGAACTTGATCTCGCCCTCGCCCCACCAGCCATCGTTGTTCACGCCCCAGTACATGTATGTGCCGACATACTGTCCACGCGCGCCCTTGATGTCGAGTAGCGTGTGATCCGTCATGTATGTGAGCGGATTGGAGCGGTAGAACTGCGTGTGCAGATAGCCGGCGTCCTCCTCCACCTTGTGAAGCCTGTAGTCGATCTGGTAATAGAACGCGCAGTCCTTGTCGGATATGTTCTCGATCTCGAACCGAGCACGTTTGCGGAACGGCATTTCAAGGTAGGTGTTCAGCCCGTTGCGCGGATTGACGCAGACAGCTGCGGAAACGAGCGGGAAATACTGCTCATTGGCGGTCGGCGCGCAGAAAAAGTCGCCAAGCGGGCATTCGATGCTCGGCACCGGGCAGTCGTCCCAATAGACACGCAGAATGGTGAAGCGTCCAGTGAAGGAACCGGCGCACCAGATGTGCCGGATGGTGCCCTCGCCCTCGATGTCCGCGAGTGTGAATTTGGAGTGCGCTTTCAGCGTGATGGATGGCGAGATCTTCCAGCCGCGACCGAGATCACGCGCGCAATTTTCGCCGGTACCGTGCTCCGCCATACCGCCACAGCCACGCTCGCCTGTAAAATTTTCCGCGGAAATGGAGCGGGATTCGCCCTCCGCAATGTGGGAAAGCGCGGATAAAGGAGAGATAAACTGCATACGATCGTCCTCCGTTGTGAATAGATTTTTGTGGATTCTATAAAATAGTATACCGGATTTCACGCTGTTTTGGAATAACCAAAGTTGCGCAAAATCCGGTAAATACATAACCATTCTTGCTTTTATCCGGGAGGCAGATAGGCTTTATGAGTTTGGACTGTTGTCCTTGTCTGTCTGCGGACTGTGTTCCTGCTTTTCCAGTTCCTCTATTTTTCTCATGAGATGCTTTTCGTTTTCGAGAACCCGGTCGAGCTTCTTATGCAGATCGTCGATGATCAGCTCGTTTTTCAGGTTGACCAGATAGTCATTTTCCGCGCGCTGACGGTCCTTTGCCTCCTGCCGATTCTGACTCATCATGATGAGCGGCGCCTGGATCGCGGCAATACACGACAGCACGAGGTTCAGAAGCACAAACGGATACGCGTCAAAGGCACGCACGGCAAGCAGCAGGTTGATGATCATCCATATGACCATCAGCGCGATAAAGCTGAAAATGAACGCCCAGCTTCCCGCAAACCGCGCTACCGTATCCGCCGCCTTTTGTCCGAAGGTTTCCGGCTTATCGTTGTCCCGCACCGTGACCTTAGTGTCGATCAGCTGCTCGACCAGCTCCTCATCGGTGAATTCCCGATCGGTGTTTTTCAAAAGCTCCTTAACGATTTTTTGCCTTTCGCTTTGTGTTTTCATCGTTTAACCCTGCAGTTTTTCCAGTAATGTGAGATAGTAATCATAATCGATGACCCGGATGTTCGCGAAATAGTGGTTCATGCCGCCTTCGTTCCCGTCGTCCCACCGAATGATGTAATACCGTTTTTCATCCGTCGCAGGCAGCGTGTGGATCATCGTGCTTGTGTCAGATTTCACGTGTGCTGTGCCCTCCGCGAGGATTTTGCCACCGTCGTCCTCGATGGTATAGCGGAACGTTTTGTCTGCGCGCGTATCGTTGATGGCGTAAAGGCGGAGCGAACCGTCGTGCGGCTCGTCGAACATCAGGCAGAACGGCTTCTGGGAGCGCTTGATGTAGTAGTACGCGAGCTTTTTGTCGCCGTAATAGTCCACCACCGCATCGGAAATCTGCGGCCAACCGTCGATGAGGTTCCACCAGATGATTCCGGTGCGGCGCCACTTCGACAGCCGGAACCGTTCGATGAAGTATTTCTTTGCCTCCGCCTGCGAGATCTGGCTGGCACGGGAGAAGTTTTCGAGATCCGCCGTCGCCTTGCCATCCTTGCCGAACAGCGTTTCCACCTGACTCCACATCAGCCGGATGCGGTACGAGAACGGGTCTGTGTGATCAGAAACCATGCACGCGGCGTGACAGAGCCAGTATTTGTCGTCCAGGCACGGCCACAGATGATCGGCGGGAATGTATTTTGCCAGCGATTCCGGGGACGGACAGCCGTGGTAGCCGGTCTCGGACGCAAAATGGCAGACGGTGTTCCGGTAGTAATCGCCTTTGAAGTAGTCGCGCGGTCCCCAGAGATGATCCTCGGAGGTCGGCTCCTTTGTCCGGACCGCTTCCGCGTCCATATACGGCGAGGACGGCAGATACGGGCGCGTGTAGTCGAGATTGCGGATCGCCTCGGGGAGAATCTTCCGCGTGATCAGATTTTCGTTCGGATCGCGGATCTCACCGCCCCAGACCGTCGCCGCGTCGCATTCGTTGTCGCCTGCCCAAAGCACAATGGACGGATGGTGGCGCAAGAGCTTCACGATGGTTTCCGCCTCGATTTTGAACGCGTTGGTCAGGGCGTCGTCCTGCGGATACAGCGCGCACGCCATGGCGAAATCCTGCCAGACCATGATGCCGTGTTGGTCGCAGAAATCATAAAAGAGTTCGTTTTCATATACGTTGCCGCCCCAGCACCGGACGATGTTACAGCCGATGTCGGTCAGCATGGGCAAAATCTGCGGCAGCCGTTCCTCGTCCCGGGAATGGTAGGCGTCCACGGGCACCCAGTTCGAGCCCATCGCGAAAATCCGCTTGCCGTTTACGATAAAGCAGAACTCGCCCTCGCCATCCGCGTTTGTCGTGCTGGTACGATCGAGCTGTACGGTGCGGATACCGGTGTCGTTTTCCCATACGTGGACCGGTTCTCCGCGATAGAACAGCTCCGCCGTGATGTGGTAGAGGTTCGCGTCGCCATAGTTGTGCGGCCACCACAGCTTTGCGTTCGGCACATGGAGCGCGAAGGTGGCTCCGGTATGCCACAGCGTCCGTTCGGTCTGGAATACGCTGTTGCCGCAGACGCCGGTAATCCTCAGCTTGTACTCCCGGATATCGCCGCGCGCTATGTGGCAGTTATAATTGCACTTCAGCACCGCGCCATTGCCGTCCAGCCGTGTTGTCTGGAAGAACACGTCCTTGATATACGCGTTCGGCCGGCTTTCTATGTAGATATGGCGCCAGATTCCCATGCTGACCGCGCGGCACATGATGTCCCAACCGTACATATGCGGCGCTTTGCGGGTATACAGGGACTCAAAGGAGTAGGGTTGCGCCTGCGAAAATACCGGAACATCGTGTTCCCGCGCCTTGATTGTGGCGGATGTGAAGCGTATGGACAGCTCATGCGTACCCTTTGTCAGTCCGGGAAGCGTAAATTCGTGCGGGATGAGCATGTTGGCGCTCTCCCCGATCTTTTTGCCGTCAACGAAGAGCTGAGCAAAGCAGTCCAGACCCTCGCAGACGAGCACCGGAGTGACAGACGCGTCTCCGTCCCAGGCAAAGGTGCGATAGTAAACGGCGTCCATATTTTCGCAGTCGTAGAGACGATACACGTTGTCGCCGTAGAAGATCTCCGGACACTTTTTCGCGCGTTCCAGATCGAGCTCCAGATTGCCGGGGACCTTTGCCGGAATTTTCGTCATCGGCGCGGCGTCACAGGCAGCGGCAGTCGTCCACGCGGGATCCATATCCCAGTGATAGCCGTATGCGCAGGTCCAGTCGCCATCCAGCATAAGACGGCGAAGGTGGCTTTGTTTCATAGAGGTTCCTCCAGGTTTTTGAAAGAATCAGGTTTGTTTCATTATACCAAGCACGCCGCGTCCTGTCAAGGGATTTGCGTCGAATTTACAGAAAAATCGGGAACTGCGCTGTTTTTGACCAATTCCACACCGATATGACGGAGAATTTACAGCCTGTTTACACCTCGCCGTTGTAATTTTGCGAGATTTTTGCTATAGTATCGTATCATATCCTTGCAAAATGGAGAATGTACCGTGAAACGAGACAGCGTTCGTTCCTCTTTCTATCTGCTGCTGCTTGCCGCTGCTCTGGCAGTGGTTACAGAGTGTCTCAATACAAAATCCTTCGTCGACGGAATCCTGTTCCCCGCGGCGCATCCGTATGCGTATGTGATGAATGTGCTGCTTTTGTGGTCGGTCTATTCTGTCTGTCTCCTGTTTCGCCGCAGGGTATTTGTGCTCGGCTGCGCGCTTGTTCTGACAATGAGCCTGGCGGTCGCGAACTGTGTGGTGCAGATGTTCCGTTCCACGCCGCTCGCCGCCATCGATTTCAGCATTCTGCGCTCCATGTTCAAGGTGCTGCCAAAGTACATGAAGCTCTGGCAGATCATCGCGATCGCCGCGGCGCTGGCTGGCTGTGTCATCGCCCTGGCTGTATTGTTTCGCAAATGCAAGCGACACCCGCGCCGCGTGCTTCCCGCACTTGTCTGTATGCTCGTTCCGCCCGTTTGTTTTGGCGTTCTGTATAGCATTGGCGAGAAGACCGGATGTTTGCCTAAGCGAATTTCCGCGCTGACAGAGGATTATCGCGCCTATGGTTTTCCGTACGCGTTTACGAGGAGTGTATTTGATCGTGGCATTGACCGTCCGGACACCTATACACCGGAGGAGATGGACGAGATCACGGAAAAACTGGAATCTATAGAGACAGAGCCAGAAACGGAGCCGACCGCAGGTGCTGTCGCAGACAAAAAGCCGAACGTGATTGTATTGCAGCTGGAATCCTTTATCGACGTGAACCGCATGGAGGGCTATACATTTTCAGAAGATCCGGTGACATGCTTTGCGGAGCTGAAGCGAACGTGTCCCTCCGGTTATTTGACGGTACCCTCTCTCGGCGGCGGCACGGCAAATACGGAATTTGAGGTGCTGACCGGGATGTGCCTGTCGTATTTCGGCGCCGGGGAATATCCGTACAAGACGTGCTTACAGGAGACAACGTGCGAATCGATGGCGTACCTACTGCGCAATGCCGGATATACGACACATGCCATACACGACAACACCGCGACCTTCTACGACCGCAATACCGTCTATCCGAAGCTCGGCTTTGATACGTTCACGCCGCTTGAGTATATGGAAAACGTGACCTACAACGAGCTTGGCTGGGCAGAGGACAAGGTGCTGCTCGATGTGATCACGGACACATTGGACAGTACCGTCGGCGCGGATTTCGTCTTTGCCGTATCGGTGCAGCCGCATGGGAAGTATCCGACCGACTATGTGTCTGCCGCCGACGACATCACATTCACATCCCCGGAGCCGCTTACAGCGGAGGAGACATCGGCGCTGACCTACTACATCCGCGAAATCCACGCCGTGGACACGTTTTTGTCCGCCCTGCTCGACACTCTGTCCGCGCGCGAGGAGGAGACGCTCCTTGTCGTATACGGCGATCACCTGCCGAGCCTCTCCGCAGTGGAAACAGTGCTCCAGAAAGCGTCGCTGTTTCAGACGGAGTACGCGATCTGGTACAGCGGAGAAAGAAAAAGCACCGTAGAAGATGAGGATCTGGCGGCGTATCAGCTGTCCGCGAAGGTGCTGCCGCTGTGTGGTGTGGACGATGGAATCATCCCGCGTCTGCATCGCGGCTATAAGGGGACGGAACAATACGCGTCGATGCTGGAGATGGTTGAGTACGATATGCTCTACGGCGAACGGATCCTCTACAACGGTGTGGAAGTGTATCCGGAGGTGCAGATGCGCTATGGTACACGCACGAACGCCTACACAGCAAAAAGAATGGCGGATGGATCGCTTGAGATCACCGCGGTGGGAGAGAGCCTCATCAACACATGGACGCATGTGTCCTGCAATGGCTGGCAGTGCGACGGTACATGGGACGGTGCACGTACAATCACGGTACCGCGTGAGGAGGTTCCGGCGATTCTCGATACCGTGACGATAGCCCAGATCGCGGACGATGGCACAGTGCTTGGGGAAACAATGGCGATTCTCTCGTGAAAGCAGCTATATGTAAGAATACGTTGCATGAATCAAGCGCAAAATCAGCATTTCCTGTGTCTGCGTATCGATTTATCAACAAAAATGTGGTATACTCTATAGAAAGATTCAACTATTGCAGGACAATGGAGGCAGCGGATGAAACCTACTAAGGAAACCATAAAAATGCTCCTTACCGTGATCGTGTTTACCTCGCTCGTGGTCTGGGGACTGATACACCTACAGGATATCGGCGGCTTTTTCGCGAAGATTTTTGTGATTCTCTCGCCGGTTCTCGCGGGACTTTGTCTGGCGTTTGTTATAAACGAGCTGCTCCGACCGATGGAAACGCTTTGGAATCGGATCGCGAAAATTCTGGCACGGCTACGGCAGAAGCGAGCAGAGCGAAAGGTACTGGCGGAGGAATATCCGGACGCGGTCGATACGGTAGCTTTACCGCAGAAGAAAGCACGGCGCGGAACGAAAATCGCGGAAAAGCTGCGCCGACCGATCTCGCTTACGATATGCTATATCCTCGTGATCGGCATTGTCGCAGCTGTAATTCTCATAGTGATTCCGGAGCTTAAGAATACCGTTGCCCTGATCGGTGAATCGCTGCCTGCCTATGGCGCGCAGATCGAGAAATGGATCGCGGATGTTACGGCGTTGTGTGAACGGCACGACATCACGCTGCCGGAGCCGCACATAAACTTCACAGAGATCGGGCAAAAGGTCGTTTCGTATCTGACAAGCACGGAAAATTCCGTGATCGCCCGTACACTGAACGCCACAACATCCATCGTCAACGGAATTGTCAACGGCTGTCTCGCGTTGGTATTCTCCATCTACGTGCTTGCACAGAAAGAAGCAATCGGCAGACACACCGACCGGATCCTGTACGCGCTGCTCCCGGAGAAAATCTACGCGCGGATCACGTCCCTCGCGCACCTGACTGCCAGAACCTTTTCCAATTTCATCACGGGACAGCTCATCGAAGCGGTGATCATCGGCGCGCTCTGCTTCATCGGCATGACGATCTTCCGTATGCCGTACGCCGCGCCCATTGCGGTGCTTGTCGGTTCCACGGCGCTCATCCCTGTGTTCGGCGCCTTTATCGGAACCGCGATCGGCGCGTTTCTCATCCTTTTCAACAGCCCGATCAAAGCGCTGTGGTTCGTTGTGTTCATCATCGTGCTCCAACAGCTGGAGGGCAACCTCATCTATCCCCGCGTCGTCGGACAATCGGTAGGACTGCCGGGCATCTGGGTACTGTTCGCGGTGACGGTCGGCGGTTCGGCGTTCGGATTTGTCGGAATGCTCATCAGCGTGCCGGTCTGCTCCGTGCTGTATACCCTGTGCGACACCTACATCCGCTGTCGTCTGCGGGATAAGGCGGAGAAAAAGGAAAAAGCGGGAGAATAAAGCAGAAACGCGTGGGAAGGGAGGCACCTATGAAGCTGAAAATTGCGGTATGTGATGATGCGCAGGAACAAATCGAATATCTGTCGGGCGTTATATCCACCTGGGCAAACAAGAAACGGCATGTTGCAGAGGTGAAACGCTATCTCTCCGCAAAGTCCTTTCTTTTCGATTATGCCGAAGAAAAGGACTTTGATATCCTGCTTTTGGATATAGAAATGCCGGAGATGAATGGCGTCACGCTGGCGAAAACGATCCGCAGAGAAAACGCGACGCTCCAGATCGTTTTCGTTACAGGTTTTTATGAATATTTCAGCGATGGCTTTGACGTTTCTGCGCTGCATTATCTCATCAAGCCCGTGAACGCGGAAAAACTGTTTCCGGTGCTTGACCGCGCGGTAAACAATCTCCAGTACCGACAGCGCGCGGTACTCGTCGCATCCCCAGATGGAGACGTAAAGGTATCGCTCGCGGACATCTGTTACGTAGCGTCCGAAAATGTATACGTTGTCGTACGTACGGTATCGGATGTGTACCGCTCCCGCATTGCGCTGGCAAAGTTCGCCGAACAGCTGGACGAGACGTTCATCAAGGTGCACCGCTCGTACATTGTGGGACTCAAGTATATCAAAAAGATCAGCCGGCGCGATATCACCATGCTGAACGGCGACGTTCTGCCCATCAGCCGGGGCATGTACGACGCGATACACGCCGCCCTCATCAAATATTTATAAGGAATCGGGCTATGTTATTGGACAGATGGATCGCGAAAAAGGTTGCCGCCGCGGAAAGCGAGATTTTACAGAAGTATTACGCCGAGGTCGAGAACATGTATGAGAAAATGCGCGGCTGGCGGCACGATTACCGGAGCCACATCCAGGCGATGAAGGTACACGCGAAAAACGGGGAGTACGCGGAGATCGACCGCTATTTGGACATGTTGGACGACGATCTGACGCACGTGGAGACCGTGATCAAAACCGGCAACAAAATGACGGACGCGATCCTGAACAGCAAGCTCTCCATCGCCGCCGCGAAGCACATACAGGTTAAAGCGGAGGCACGCATTCCCGTGTCGCTGACGGTCTCAGAACTGGATCTCTGCATCGTGATCGGAAACCTGCTGGATAACGCCATAGACGCGTGCTCCGCGCTGCCGGAGGAGGAACGGCTGATCCGCCTCTATATGGAGATGAAAGGAAACTACCTGTATCTTGCGCTGACGAATACCGCGACAGGTCAGAAGAAGTCCGATTTCCGCACCACCAAGGGAGCAGGACATGGCTATGGGCTTGCGCGTGTGGACGCAATCGTCCAAAAGTACGGCGGGTATCTGACGCGTGCCAGCGAGGACGGCGCCTTTTCCACAGAGGTGCTCCTGCCGCAATGAATACACAAAAAGTGCAATTCGCATCAAATTTCCGACGTTTGACAACAGATTGCACTTTTTTGCTGTATTCCATGCTATAATGCGGGTAGTAAAGCATGGAGGAGGTTACTATGCGGTCCAAAACAAAAGAACAAAAAAACAAACCGAAATACGGGAAGTGGAGCTGCCTGGTCTGGGCGATCCGGAACCTGTGGCGCATCGACAGGCGCTTTGTTTTCTTCATTTTCGCGTCCGTGCCGGTGGCGGTCGTCTGGCCTCTGTTCAACTCCTATTTTGTAAAATACCTCATCGACAGCATCGGCGCGGGAAAGCCTTTTGCGGTGCTCGCGTGGATCGTCGGCTTGTTTATCGCGGCAAGCCTGATATTCAGGATCGTAAGCAATTTTATAAGTACGCGCTGCCAGTCCAGACGGTACTATCCCACGCTCATCTATCAAGGTGAGATGAGCTACATGGAGAACTATCAAACAGATTTTGAGAACACCGAAAAGCAGGATTTCAAAGAGATCAGCGGATACGCATGGAATGACGCGGCAAGCGGGAACTGTTCTCTGGAGTTTATCTGGCAAGATTTCTCTGGAGCGCTCATCCATCTTTTGGGGATCGCCACCTACGCTTCCCTGCTCGCGTTTATCCATCCCATCATATTTGTCGTTGTGCTCCTCGTGTCCGTTCTCTCCTATTTTACCACGCTGTGGCAGAACAAATACTATGAAAAGAACAAGCACCACTGGGAAAAGGAGAACCGGAAGGCGGGATACATAGGCGGTCTTTCCGAAAACCTGCAGGCGGCAAAGGATATCAAGCTGTACGGACTCGCGGATTGGCTGAACAACATGCTGCGCGATTATCGCTCCTATATCATTCTGTGGAACAAGCGATGCCGCCTGCGCGGTCTTTGGGCGTCCATTCTTGCCGGACTTATGACGCTGTTGCAGGACGGCACTGCCTACGTGGTACTGATCGGCATGCTCCTTGCCGGGAAACTGTCCGCCGGTGATTTCGTGTTCTATTTCGGCATTGTCGGCAGTGTCGCGGGATTTTTGCAGAGCATCGTGGCGGATGTGGCCAAGCTCAACCAAAGAGCCGACAAGATCGCCTATTTCCGTGCGTTCTTTGATTATCCGAATACCTGCAACCACGGCAAAGGCTGCGCGCTGCCCACCGGTGCGGTCACCATCGAGCTGCGGGATGTATGGTACAAATATGATGGCGCGGAGGATTACACGCTGAAAGGCATTCGGTTCACCCTGCACGCGGGAGAAAGCCTTGCGCTGGTCGGCGTCAACGGTGCGGGCAAAACCACCCTTGTAAAGCTGATCTGCGGTCTCTACAGACCCACCAGGGGGGAGATTCTCGTAAACGGTCGGCCGATCGACGATTACAACATTGAAGAATACTATACGCTGATCTCGGCGGTTTTCCAGGAGATCCGTCCGGTCTGCTTTACCATGTTTGAGTATGTGGCAAACGCGGAACTCGACCGGCCTACCGCGCGAGATGACGCGAAGACGGCGATGCAGCTAGCGGGCATCTGGGAGAAGATCGAAAGCCTTGAGCACGGCATGGACACGCATCTGATGAAGGGTATCTATGACGACGGCGTGGATCTCTCCGGCGGGGAAATGCAGAAGCTGGTGCTGGCGCGTGCGCTCTACAAAAAGAGCGTCATCCTGATTCTGGACGAACCTACAGCGGCGCTGGATCCCATTGCGGAAAACAACCTGTATCAGCGGTACAGGGAGTTGACATATGGCAAGACCTCTGTTTTTATCTCTCACCGCTTCGCGAGCACCCGGTTCTGTGACCGGATCCTCTTATTGGAGGATGGTAAGGTCGCGGAAAGCGGCACATACGCGGAGCTGATGCGGCAAAACGGGAAGTACGCCTACATGTTCGGCGTACAGGCAAAATACTACACGGAGGGTGAGAGCCATGCGTAAAGAATCTGTAACCATGCGCGCGTTGAAGCGTTACAGCTCCTATAACAAACTGTACTTCCCGACGGCGTTCCTGTACTTCATTTTCAACTCGGTTTCCCCCTATTTCAATCTGTGGATGTCCTCGGAGATCGTAACCGCGCTGTATGAGGGCAGAGACAGGAAGGCTGTTTTCACCCTTGTGGTGATCACACTATTTGGCAATCTTTTCATCCATACGCTTGGCACCTTACTCGACAACGCGCTCAACACACAGTTTGAAAAGCTGAACAACAACGAAGCGCTGGCGTTCAATCAGAAGACGCTCTCTCTGGATTACGACAAGCTGGAAGATCCTGAAATCCGTCTGTTGCGGAGAAAGATCAAGGAAAACGGGTATATCAACGGATATGGCGTTACCTATATGCGCAATTCCGTCAATCGCCTGATGGTGTGTATCATCCGGCTCGTATTTTCGCTGATTCTTTTCCTGGAAATGATCACGAAAATCGCCGCGGTCGGCTTCCGTTGGCAGGGACTCGTGCTTGTGCTGGGGATGCTCCTGTTTACGGTGCTGCAATATGTCTGGAGCTTCCATATAGTTCAGTATATCGCTGCATATAACAAAAAAGTCGGTGACGAGATGCTAAATGCAAACAGATTTAGCACGGGGCTGGAAAATACCGGGATGGACGCAAGGATCTATAGGCAGGCGGATCTGGTCTTCAAGATCAATCAAAAGATGGGGCAAAGCAACCTGAAAGCTTTTTCTGATTACAACAGGATTTCATTCAAAACAGCGATTCCAGAAGCAATTCTGAATAGTATATGCACACTGTTCAATTTTCTGTTGGTATGCTTTTACTGTGCGATAGGCGCTTTCCCGGTGGGCAGCGTGATCAAATATACGGGGTATCTCGGTCGTTTTATGTCCGAACTCGACGTATTTTTCAACACTTTTTTTCAATTTCGGGAAAATGAGCCATTCCTCAAGCTTTATTTGGAGTATTTCGACATTCCAAATGAGATGTACCAGGGTTCTCTCACTGTGGAAAAGCGAAGCGACAAGAAATTCGATATCGAATTCCGCGATGTCAGCTTCCGCTACGCAGGCAGCGATACATACGCCTTAAAGCACGTGAACCTGACCTTCAAGGTCGGCGAGCGGTTGGCGGTGGTGGGTATGAACGGCTCCGGTAAGACGACGTTTATCAAACTGATGTGCCGCCTGTACGATCCGACCGAGGGCGAGATCTACATGAATGATTTCAACGTCCGCAAATACGATTACAGACAGTATCTCGATCTGTTCTCCATCGTTTTCCAGGACTATTCCCTGCTGGCTTTGCCGCTCGGCAACAACGTGTCGTCCGCTGCCACATGGAACGAGGAAAGGGCGGAAAGGTGCCTGCGCGAGGTCGGTTTCGGGGAACGGTACGACGAGATGCCGAAAGGACTGGAAACGCCGATTTACAAGAATTTCGATGACGACGGCGTGAACGTATCGGGCGGAGAAGCACAGAAGATCGCGCTTGCCCGTGCGCTGTACAAGGACGCGCCCTTTATCATCCTCGACGAGCCGACCGCGGCGTTGGACCCGATCGCAGAGTCGGAGATCTACGCCAAGTTTGACGAGATCGTAGGAGACAAAACCGCGATCTATATCAGCCACCGGCTATCCTCGTGCCGGTTCTGCGACAAGATCGCGGTATTCGATAAAGGGGAGATCGTCCAGATCGGCTCCCATGAAGAGCTGCTCGCAGACAAAGACGGAAAGTACTATGAGCTATGGACGGCACAGGCGCAGTATTACACAAATCCTGAGGATACTTTGAATAAATCGATAAAAAGCTGATATATAGAGGCTTTATCGCAAAAACAACCTTAAATCATAGGCTTCCTAAGCTTTGCAAAACAGAATAAAACCGTTCACGATCTGGAATTATCTCTCCACACCCTACGACTGCAACCGCTTCAGCCTTGTGGACGATGATCATCGCGCACTGGTCAGCAGCCGTATCGCGGAGCTGATTCGGAAATAGTAGAGAAACATAAAAAACGCCGCCGCGTCCATGCCTGGTAGGGTATGGATACGGCGGTTTTGTCTTGCCAAGTTTTTATGTCTGCGGTTCCACAATACGGTACAATACGAGAAAGTCCTCGATCACCCCGGTATAAGCGATTTCATCCTGTATTGTCTTGAGGTACCGGAATCCCGCCTTTTCGTAGGCTTTGATGGCTCTGTGATTGCGTGCGGCTACACGAAGCAGTATTCTGCCATGGTGCCTTTTTACCCGACACAGCTCCGTGACGCAGCGATCGACAAAAGCTGCTCCATATCCATGTCCACAAAGCCACGGTGCCATCGACCATCCTACCCAGAGATCGCTGCCCTCGTACTGACAGGCGACCTGACCGAGTATCAAGCCGTCGCACAGCAGGCAGAATTGCTCGCTTCCCCATGTGGTTTCGTCCAGCAGATAGTCGTTCGGCGTGCCTTTGAAATTGTAAACGTCGTAGGGTGGATCGTATTCCCATAGGGCAATGGCATCTGCGGTTTTTCGACACAGCGGTTCCAGATGGCCATGTGCCATGCGGATCTGATTCTTCATGATTCTGTCCTCCCGAATAAAATGCGGAGGGTCAGGAAGCGTGCGCCCTCCATACACGGTTCATTTTCATAAAAAATCACCCTTTCTCTACAGAATTCGGCAATGCGGCAGAAAATCTCTACGCTGCGAGCGATCAAAACGACAGATCCCATTCTGCATGGCGCATTCCGGCAAATCCATGTGATAAAACAAAAACCCACATTCCAGAGAACGCAGGTCCTGTTTATGCCGGTGGCGGGGGTCGAACCCGCACGGGGTATTAGCCCAACGGATTTTGAGTCCGCCTCGTCTGCCAGTTCCAACACACCGGCTTGCTCTTTTATTATATCACATTTTGCGTGCGATTGCAATAGCTTTTTGGAAAGTTGTTCGCGAAAACACAAAAAAGGATCTGCCTCACCATATAGGATGGAGGGCAGATCCTTTGAAAAGCCGCTGATTATTTCGTGAGCTGCGAGAAGTAGTAGTCGCCGTACCTGTCAAGGTTGCGGAGGATTTCATCCAATGCCTTGTTGTAGAGGTCGTAATAGTCCTTCGCGTTGTTCTTGCGGCACAGATCGAGGTATGCTCTGATCACATCGTAGTCGCCGTAGCACTCGTTGACGAGCAGCCGCAGGTCAGAATAAAAACGGAGATTGTTGACAATGTCCGTCTTCGGGAACGAGGAGACCATAGAGGTTTTGTCGATGACCGGGATATACGACTTGCCAACGATGACCCAGCCGCAGATGGTGTAGGAATTGTCAGCCCAGAGATTGCCGTTCCAGTAGCTGCAATTGATACCCTGATTGCCGTTCTGCCAGTAGCCGTTGTAGATTGCGCTCGTGTAGGAGCCGGCATAGAGAACTGCGTAACCCTGGATTTCCGGTTTGGACTTGGAGTACGCGACCACTACGATCGGACCGTCGCCGTTCGCCGTGACCTTGCCGTTTTCGATATAGGCGCTGCCATATGCAACGGACAGAGTGATATCGTCGTATTTCTTATCCGCCCATACGTCGAGGGTGGTAGAGGAGCCGTAGCCATCGAGCTTCCAGATGCCGGGGATGACATCGATGGTGCCGGACGCCGTGTTGTACGCGTTGCCGACTACGAGGACTTCGAGGCGCAGGAACGGAACACCGCCGTTCGTGTACAGATACACGTAGGTTTTGCCGAGATTCTTGCCCTCCAGCACCTGATTCTTGCCGTCGTTGTAGCAGAGTGCGATGCTGCTGTCGGCACTGTACATTTTGTAGCCGGTCTCAAAGAGCTGCACTTCACCGTAATGCATGGTCAGCATGTACGTGTTGTTCTCAAAGAACTTGTCAATGCTCACCTGGCTTGCCGGGTAGTACTTACCACCGGAGATGAAAACCGGATTGTACACGTAGCAATCCTTCGCAGCGTCTTTAACGACGGACGAATCGGTGCTCTCTGTTTCCTTTGTGAGAAGATTGTTCTTCTTCACAACAGAGGACGGAATGCGGGACGTGTAATCGAACACGGTACCGGCAGGATTGTGGGTTACAGGATCGGACGCGGCGTCTACCAGCACATTTGCATAATAATCGGTTGCCTTGTAGTAAATGCCGTTTACGTATACGTAGCCGGAATTGTTGGCGCCCGAGCAGTACGGACAAGTGCATGCATAGCGCTTGCCGCAGTAGTCGTCAAGGTAGGTGTAATACGGATTGATGGTGTTGCAGTTGCCATCGGAACCGGCGGGGAGATAGGTCGTATTGTCAAGGCTGACGGAACCCTTGCCGCGAACGGGAACAGCGGCGGACACACCCATTGCAAGCGTCATCACGGTCGCAAGGGCAGCGCAGATAATGCGGATACTCTTTTTCATGATTTCCTCCTAAAGATTGCATAAGATCCAGGCGTCTCTTCCGGACATGGGCAGAGACTTCCTAACTTTCCATAATCATTATACATCACCGCGGATACAAAGTCAATAGCAGAGAGCCAAAATTTTCCTCGCAACAAAATCTTTAACGATACGCGACGAAATCTGGAATGAATATCAATTATCGTTCGCGTTCAAGCATATATACATATGCATTATATACAGTTATTTCGGCGCCATTTTTCGCCATCCGGAGAGGACACCCGCGAAGCTATGTCGAAAACATACCGAGAAAAGGGAAAAAGAAAAGGTATCGATTGCAAAATCGTGCGAAATATGGTATACTATCGCAAAAGAAACGAAACATTTGGAGGAAACGATGACGGAGTATCGGATTTTTGCGGGAAAATTTCGGGTTCCCGTGGTGCGATGCGGATTTTTGTGTGTCGGCAGCGGCGCCGCTGCGTGGAACGGTGCGCATCTTGCGGCGACGGAAGGGCTTTCCCCGGTTTGTCTTGTGACGGAGGGCGTGAACATGGGTACGTCGCGCAACACCGGCTCGGACAAACAGACATACTATAAGCAGTCCACGGCAGCGCAGCACTCGGATTCAGCGATGGAGATGGCAGAGGACTATTTTTCCTGCGGCGCAATGCACGGTGATCTTTGTTTGACCGAGGCCTGCGGTTCTCTCGCGTCTTTTTTCCGCCTTGTGTCGCTTGGCGTACCGTTTCCACACGATCGATTTGGCGAATATACCGGCTACCGCACCGATCATGATGAGAAATGCCGCGCTACCTCTCTCGGTCCGTTGACCTCGCGTGTGATGACGGAAAAATTAGAGACAGCGGCGCGACAGGCAGGAGTACAGGTATACGATGGATACCGTGCCATTGAGATTCTGACGCGGGAAACGGACGGCGTGCGCGAAGCATATGGGGTAGCGGCGATCGCTCCGACATGTGTGACCGCGGACAATCCGGCGGGGCTGTGTGTGTTTCTCTCTCCGTCGATCCTTTGGGCAACCGGCGGCCCGAGCGCGCTGTATCAAAAAAGCGTCTATCCGGAAAGCCAGACCGGTTCGTCCGGGATACCGCTGATCGCCGGTGTGCGCGGCACAAATCTCACAGAGTTCCAATACGGTACGGCGTCGCTGGCGTTCCGGTGGAATGTTTCCGGTTCCTATCAGCAGGTCATCCCGCGCTATGTTTCCACAGACGCGGACGGCGGGGATATGCGCGAGTTTCTGCCGGAGACGTTTGGCAGCGCGGAGCTGGCGGCACAGGCGGTATTTCGCAAGGGCTACGAGTGGCCGTTCTCTCCGGAAAAGCTGACTTCTCAAGCGCGGTCGGCACTGGTGGATATGGCGGTATTTGGGGAGACAAGCCGCGGGAGGCGGATCTGGATGGATTTCCGGCGCGATCCGGACGGGATTACCATGGAGCCGCGAAAAATCGGCACGGAAGCATACACGTATTTGCAAAACAGTGGCGCGCTTGCCGATACGCCGATCCAGCGGCTGCGCGCCATGAACGAAAAGGCGTATCGACTCTATCGCGACCACGGCATCGATCTGGAAACGGAGATGTTGGAAATCGGCGTCTGTGCACAGCATATAAACGGCGGGCTGGAATGTGACATCTGGTACGAAAGTCCGACGCTGCGGCGTTTTTTTCCTTGCGGCGAGGTATCCGGTGTGTTCGGGATTCGTCGACCCGGCGGAAGCGCGCTCAACAATACGCAGGTCAGCTCTCGCCGTGCCGTGGAACGCGCCGCTTATGCGTACAGAGAGTTGCCGGAGAGAAAGGAGCCTGTGTCCATGCCGCTTTCGCTGCGTTTTGCTTCTCTGCTGTCGCCGGACGGTATGACAGAGACGGAGGTGCGTGCGGAAATGCGGATGTGGGGCGAGGCAACGGATCGCTGCGCCGCGTTTCTGCGAAATACGGAGGAGATCCGGACTCTGCGGGAGAAAACCGGCGAAGCAGTGCGCGATTTCTTCCATACATATAAAGCCGCCGATGTGTTCGCGCTCCGTACGCTTGCCATCCATTACGATACCCTCGTCGCCCGATACGCCGTGCTGTCCGCGATGCTTGCTTACGCGGAGGATGGCGGCAGATCGCGCGGATCGTATCTCGTGGACGGCGACAGCACAATTGATACCGCGCATTTCGATAAGGTGGAGACCAGCACAGTGACCGCGGAACCGGACAGAATGCCGTTCTGTGGGAATTTCTTCGATCCGGTGCGCCCGATCCCGCGCGAGGAGCGATGGTTCGAGGAGGTCTACCGCGATTTCGGCAGGTGGGAATAATCGCATAGAAAAGCGCAGACCCTGGGGATTTTCCCCTGAAAGCGGTCTGCGCTTTTTGTAGGTTATCTTCTATAGAGCAGCTTGTATTCGTTGGTGTTGCCGTTTGCGCTCTCCAGCGTCAGAACGAGCGCGTCTGCGTCCACGTCTGGCAAGGTCACGCGGATGGTATCCCCCTCTTTGTTGGTGCAGGACGCCACATCGCCGGTTTCCCATGTCGTAAGTGTACGCACTTCCTCGCCGATGCGCAGGGTGACGCGAACCGTATCGGAGACGACTTCCGGCGCGTCGTTGCAGTACCACAGCACGAACGAGAATTCCTCGCCGCCGCGCCAATCGAATTTCGGAATGCGCGCGGTGGGAATGGAATTGCGCAGGGAATCGCGCACCGACCAATACGCGGGCTTCTTCTCCGCCGGGTAGGTGAACAGCGCGTTGTTGGCGGCGGTGATCCACGGCTCGTTGAAGCACCAGTTGATTGCCATGGAGCAGTACGGCCACTGTCTGCGCGCTTCCTCGAAGATTGCCTTATAGCCCTCGCACTGCATCCATTGCGTTGCGTGCACGACGTCCTCTATGCATGTTGGTTCGCCGAAATATTTGCGCACAATGTCGAGACAGAGCCAGCGCTCCGAGCCCCAGGCGCCGAACGCGTGGTGATAGACCCACGATTCCGTCCGCTCAATGGGGAATAGCTCGTCCGCCGGGATGATTTTTTTGAGGTTTTCCGCCGACGCCGTGGAAGGAACGCCAAATTCACTGTATGCTGTGCCGCGCGCGTTCTGGAACATTTTGTACACCTGCTGCTCGCCATCGTCAAAGACATAGCAGCCGTGCTTCATTCCGAAAAGCGGCGAGGTCATGAGGAACGGACGGCTGAAATCGTGCTCGTAGCAGAGCTTGTTGAGCAGCCGCAGCGCATGGGATTGATCGTTCATGCCGGACCATTCGTTGAACAGCTCGTTGCCGCCGCACCAGAGTACAATGGACGGATGGCAGCGCAGATCGCGGATAACGGCGGTCGCCTCCTGCTCCAGAATTTTCAGATATGCGGGTGTTCCGACATAGTTGTTGCAGGCAAGCATAAATTCCTGCCAGAGCATGATGCCGAGCTCGTCGCAGATCTCGTAAAATTCTTTCTTTTTCAGCCCGGAGCCACCCCACAGCCGCAGGATGTTCATGTTCGCGTCGCGTGCCGCAACCAGCAGCTCCCGGTACTGTTCCGTCGTGATCCTGCCGAAGAAAAGATCGGGGTTGACCCAGTTGGAGCCTTTGGCGAAGATGCGTCTGCCGTTTAACTCGATCGTGACAGGCGCGGGATAGCGCGATTTCGGAAATCCGACGGGTTCATGCTCCGTGCCGCCGTTCATCACCAATCGCACCGTGCGGAAGCCGATCTTGCCCGTGACCGTATGCGTATCGCTTTCCGCTGTCCAGGTATAGAGATGTGGTGTGCCCTGACCGTTGCACCACCAGAGCCGGACGTCCTCGATCGCGCATTCCGGACAGGTTCCGCGATAGACCACATTGCCGTCCGGATCGGTGATGATGTAGGTGACGGGATGGTCGCAATCGGTCTCAAAGCGGACACATGCGGCGGTGCGTGCATCGTTCAGCGTGTAAAACGGCTCGCAGCGGCGGATATAGCCGGCGTCCCGTGTTTCAATGTATGCCGGTTTCCAGATGCCGGAGATGATGAGCCGCGGGTTCCAGTCCCACTCGTAGGTTGCCGGTGGTTTGCAGCTCTGTGCCGCCATTTCGCGCGGAGTGGCAAAATCACCTGGCAGCTTCGGATGCGGATGGATCAGTACCGTGAGCAGGGAACCGGGATGCGCGGACTCTGTGATATCCAGCTCCGTTTTTGTGTACATGCCCTCGTGGGAGTAGATTTTTTCGCCGTCTATGAAAATGTCAAAAATGTAGTCGATGCCCTCCGCGACAAAGAATACGCGCTCGTCTGCTTGTGCGGCGTAGGATATCGTCGTCTCGTATTTCCAATAATTGTCCTCAACATCAAGAAAACGCTTTGCCGTCGTGCCATACATCAGCTTATCCGCGATGCCCTCGTGCACGGCAAGGTCGTATTGCAGGTTGCCCGGTACCTCCGCCGCAAAGGAGGTGAGAACGGACGACGGATCGCAGTTTGCAAGCAGTGCGCCCTGCCAGGTCTGCGTGAATTTCATGATCGTCTCCGGTGTAACCATTCCTTTGTGGGAGAACGGTTACACGCTTTCCTTTCGATAGTGTGGAAACCGGCACGTGCCGGTTTCCCTTTGTATCCATTATACCACAGACCGCGGCGCAATGCAAGAAAGAAAATTTTTCATATACACTTTACATTTTTGCGTCACTATGGTATACTTACCAAAAATGAAAAGCGGGAGATACGGATGACAGCACTGCAAATCACCGGTTTGCCGGAGAATGTCCCGGTGACCATCGAAAAGGAACAGCGTGGGGAGGCAGAAATGTATTCCGTGACGATTGGGCGCGCGGATGGCGAGGCGATCGCGTTGTCCGAGGTGCGTGTTACAGTGACGGCGGACGCGAGCGGGGCGGTAGGCCGTTGGTTTCCGGCGGCGTACCAATACAGTCGAGGCGTCCGACAGACCTGGAACAGCGCGACCGTCAGCGAATACATGTTTGACACGCCGATATATTCCTATTACCGCTCCGACGACGCGAATCTCCTGACCGCCGCCATCGACGATACGCGTATCCCCTGGCGCTTCCGCTGCGGTATCGATGAATCGCTGCGGATGCTGCGGTTTACGGCAAGTTCGGACGGCGTATGCGCGTGTCGGCTGACATTTCGCGTATTTGTGGATCGTTCTCCGCGGCCGTATTACGAGGCGATCCGGGATGTCGCGCGTTGGTGGGCGGAGTGTAAGGGACAGCCTGTGATTCCCGCGTGTGCCTATGATCCTGTGTACTCGACCTGGTATGCGCTGCATCGGGATATCGATGCGGAGAACGTGCTGGCGGAATGCGAAACGGCGGCGAAGCTCGGGATGAAAACGGTTTTTGTAGACGACGGCTGGGCGACGCCTGCGGAATCCGACGGATTTGCGCATGCCGGAGACTGGGTGCCGAATCCGGACAAATTTCCCGATTTCAAGGGCTTTGTCGACCGGATACACGCGCTCGGGATGAAAGCGGTTCTGTGGGTCGCGCCGGGACTGTGCGGATATGCGACAACGGCTGCCCGTCGATTTGCAGAGAGATCGTTGTCCGCGCACGACGGCTACCGGGCGTATATTCTCGATCCGCACGATCCCGCCGTACGCGACGCACTTGTGCAGGCTTTGTGCGCGATCCTCACGGAATATGGCTTTGACGGGCTGAAAATCGATTTCGTGGACGTCATCCGAGGGGCGGATACTGCCATAGATGAAACCCACGACCATGCCTCCGTTGCCGAAGCGTTGGAGCTGTTTTATCGACGCTCTACCGGGAGCTGCGCAAAATCAAACCGGACGCGCTTGTGGAATATCGCCAGAGCTACACGGGGCCGGACATTCTGCAAAACGCGAACATCATCCGCAGTGCCGATTGCGCGTAGGATTTTCTCACGAACCGCGTCAATACCATCGATCTGCGCCTGTACACCAATGCAGCCGTACACGCGGATATGCTACAGATCATCGAGGGAGAGGCGCCGGAGGATTCCGCGCTGCAAATTACCAATGTTCTGTTTGCGACGCCGCAGATTTCTGTGCGGTGGGAACGGCTGCGCGAGGATCAGATTCGCATGCTGCGCTTCTGGCTCGGCTTTGTATCGGAGCACCGTGAACTCTTACAGCAGAGCAGCTTTGAGCCGGCGCACTGCTACGCGAATTATCCCGTCGTCACGGTGCGAAACGAGAACGAACGGTTGACAGCGCTGTATGGCGAGAGATTTCTGATACTCGACAAGCCGTCGCAGGTACTGTATGTCGTAAACGCGTACGGACGGGAGACGGTTTATATGGGAAGTGAACAGCCATTTACGGTGCGGTGGCGGACGCTCGATTGTATGGGCAGAGAAACCGCCTGTGGAGAGACGACGCTCGACGGTACGCCGCAGCCGTTTGCGATTCCATTTAACGGCATGCTTGTCGCGGAGACATGAACAGTCATAGGAAAATCGGAAAGGACGCAATCAATGGCATCTGATAAGGAATATTTGCAATTTGTTGTAGGGTGTGTTTCTAAACCCAAATCCATGCAAATTTCCTGCGTCCCTCTTGCAAAATGCATGCAAATCTGGCATAATATAGCCAACCCAAACAAAGGAGTCGCGCAATATGGCAAGACGATATGAAGTTACCGATGAGCAGTGGGAAGTATTACAAACATATTTTGGGTCACCTCTAAAAATTCCCCTCACCATATTGAAAAAATTGCAAAATGCTGTATAATAAAAGCAAACGAAGTAAGGCGGTAGAAAAAGATGCAG
>CAKRZR010000013.1 GCA_934433485.1 uncultured Eubacteriales bacterium
GCGAGCCGAGTTCAACATCGGCTTGACGAACCTCGTGTACAACATTTGCAGATATACTATTTTGAAACGAAAAGAGGCATGTATGGGATAACTATGCCCATTTGAGAGAATACTTCCATATTTTGGGAGGATTTGTCCCGGAATATGGGTAAAACAGCACATTTTGTGCGCGCTTTTTGAGGAGACGGGTCAAAAAAATACATAAAATGGAAATGAACGATGGATGGGCGGATTTTTCGAGGTTACCAGTAAAAACTCCTTTTTGCGTTGGTTCCTTTGACGGAACGAGCCGAAAACGTACTTTGCGGGGGAAAGGGGTTGCTGTGCGAAATGTGTCTGTACGCGCATACGATTCCACCCGAGAAAGTATTGAGCTTTTTACCTGATTATAGTACAACATATGTACGGGGCCTTGTCAACATACAACACCAACAAAATACTTGTGCGGATTTGTGCGAATTGACGCAATAAAATGATTATAAGTGTCAGTATAACAGCCAAGCACTACATGCAAAGAAGGATGTTGGCAAACATATACATACTGTTTTGCATAAAAACCACCCCCGACGTCTCCGTACACCAGAGTCCACCGGGGGGGTGTTGCGTCTGTGGGGATTCTTTATTCCGGAATCTCCTCTATCTGCGCGATTGCCTTTGCCAGTCCCTTTTCCACGACTGTCTGCTGCTTTGCCCAGTACGACGCGAAATTGCTGCTTTTCTGTGCCATCAGGTTCCGCATGACGAACCACGGCTTGCCGATGGATTCGTTGTACACTGCTGCGAACGGGATGTACGCGCTTTCTTTGATGAGCTCGATCATCTCCGCCGACTGCGGGTCGCGGCTGTACTTATATTTCAGCGCTACGTCGAAAATCGCCGGGGTGATCCGCCGCCAGCTTTCCGCCGCCATGGCTTCCAGCACCGCGCCCGTGATCTCGACCTTCTGACAGTCGATCGGCACGGAGACGAGGGACAGACCGTCGTGTATGCGCGTGCCGTAGGTCTCCTGCGTTTCATCCAGCTTCGGATACGGAATGATGCCGTAATCGGATTCCATATCGCCAAAGAGCAGGCAGACGTATTCCAGCGGCGCCGTCGTGTACAGGGAGCGATCCTCCTTGAAAATGTTGAACATCTTCCCCGCCTCACTGTCGCCGACGATCATGCAGCCGGGGTTTTCGTAGTGCAGCGCGTACGCCTTTTCCACCAATGTGGTCAGCCGCTCCGTTTCCGCCTCCAGCACCGGCAGATCGTTGTCGTCTCTGCCCACCATGCGGATGAGGGAGGACTGCATATACGAGTCCACGGCGTTGTTCTGATAGGTTACCAGACCGAACGCGTCCTCGGTATCCGCCTTGCCGTCGCCGTTTAAGTCGATGTAGAGATCCGTGGTCTGCTTGCGCACATAGTCTATCGTCCATCTGCCGTCGTTTACCACCGCGTATGGGTCCTCGATCTGGTAATTTTCGGAAAGCGGCTGATTGAACATGTAGACGTACATGCCGTAGAGCATCGTCTGCGTAATGTCGCCGGCGAGGAAGAACAGCTTGTTCGCGATCCGCAGCTCCGTCAAGCAGGACTGGTTCCACCACTCCTTCTCCAGATCGAGATACGGAATTCTGCGCACGTCGAGGAACAGTCCCTCCAGAGACAACTGCGGGATCCGCGCCGACCAGCCGGAGACGATGTCATACGCGCCGTCCGCCGACTGGATCGAGTTCCGGATCGCCGCCACGGTATTGTCATAGCCGCCGACGGATTCGCCAATGGCTGCCTCCAGCTGTACGTTGAGTCTGTCCATCACATTCATGTTGCGCACGTAGGTCGCGTCATTGACTGCCTCACCGGTCTGTTCCTCCGCAAAAAATTCCGCGATGGTATTCTTATCGCCGCGCACCGAAATTACGACCTTTTCGCCGTTGAAGCGCAGATCCTCCGGCAGACTGTCCCTGACGTCGAGCCGGGTCGTCTCCGACGTGGTTTCCTCGCTCACAACCGCGTCGGCGCTGGTATCGATAGTCGTTTCCGTTTCCGTATCGGCGCCCTTACCGCAGGAAGGCAGAAGCATCGCCGCGCACAGTGCCAAAAGGAGTATCTTTTTCGTATACTTCATGAGAAAAATCCTTTCACATGGGAGAATTTTCTATAGTATAGCATAGGACCACACGAATTGCAAGCATTTTTTGGAGATGCACACGGATTCCTGTATAGACAAAACTGCCGCGTTTTCGGAAGGGTCCGTCCCCTCCGATAGCGCGGCAGTTGCCGATTATGTGTCCATTTCGCGGATCTGCGTCACCGCTTTTTCGAGCGCTTTCTCCACCTTGCCCTGCTCCTTTGCCCAATACGACGCAAAATCCTTATTCTTATTCTGCATCATAAAGCGCATGATGAACCACGGGTTGCCGATGGATTCGTTGTAGATCGACTCAAAATTGATGAGTACGGACGCCTGAATCAGGTCGATCATCGCGGCGGATTCCGGATCGCGGCTATACTTTGTCTTCATCGCGACGTCGTACACCGTCGGTGTGACCTTGCGGTAGTTTTCCGCCGCGATCGCCTCCATCGTGGCTCCGGCAATATCCACCTTCTGGCAGTCGATCGGTACGGAGAAGAGGGTCAGACTGTCCTGTACACGCGTACCGTATTCGCTCTGCGCCTCGTTGAGCTTCGGATACGGCAGGATCCCGAAATCGCTTTCCATCTCTGCAAGCGAATAGCGAACGTCATACATCGACAGCGTCGTATACAGGGCGCGGTCCTCCTTGAATATTGTATGGGCAGCACCCGGTTGGTCGCCCGGTCCCACACGGCAGCCTGGATTTTCAAAGCACAGTCCGTACACCTTATCAAGCAGCGTCGTCATGCGCTCCATATCCACATCCAGTACCGGCATCCCTTCTGCGTCGCGGCTCATCAGAGAAACACGCGTGGACTGCATATAGTTGTCCATGGCGTTGATCTGGAAGGTTGAGATGCCCCAGAAATCGTTCTCGTCCATTTTGCCGTCGCCGTTCAGGTCGCTGCTGATGTCCGCGGTCTGCTTGCGCAAGTAATCGATCGTCCACCGTCCCTCGTTCACGACCGTATACGGATCCTCAATACCGAGATCCTCGGCGAGCTTCTGATTGAAGGCATATACATACATGGGGTTGATCATGCTCTGCGTGATGTCGCCGGTCACAAAGAAGAGGCGGTTGCCGATGGTCAGCTCCGTCCGGCACGACTGGTTCCACCACGGCATTTCGAGATCGAGATACGGCACCGTCTGCGCGTCGAGGAACAGTCCCTCGAGAGACAGGCTCGGGATCCGTGCCGACCAGCCCGCGATCACATCGTACGCGCCGTCAGCCGCCTGGACCGACGCACGGATCGCGGACACGGTGTTGTTGTATTTCTCCCAGCCATCCCCGATTGCCACATCCAGATTTACATTCAGCCGGTCCGATACCGCGATGTTGCGCTGATAGATCGCGTCGTTGATGATCTCCCCGGTCAGCTCCTCGATCTGGAATTCTTTGATGCAGTTGTCGTCGCCGCGCACATGGAATACGACCGTTTCGCCGCTAAATTTCAGGTCCGCGGGAAGATTGTCCGGTGTGTTTTCACGGGTGATTTCGGTCTCCTCCTGCACGGTATCCGCGCCGGCCGTCTCCGGCGCTGTGGATTCCGGCGCATTTTCCCCGGCGGCACAGGAGGACAACAGGAGTACTCCGGCAAAGATGAGGCAGAACGTGTGTTTCATGCGGCGATATTTCATAGCGTGTTCCTTTCCGATATAAAAAAATCCGGATTTCTCCTGTAGTATGCACCCATACAGGATACACCATATACAGTATACCACATGTCACGCGATTATGCAAGCTGATTTCTGCTATTTTTGTGGATTTACCACAGGATTTCCACGCGTAAAGTCCATTTATGCAGCATCAGTAATAACTACATGTGTCATTTTTGCCGCGTATATCACGGTCTCTATACATTCCCCTGCTGTACCGCGGATCACCGCATGGACTCTATGAAATCCCGCAGCTGCACGGCGTCCGCGGTGCTGTCGTAGAGGACATACGTGTACCGTTCGTCCGTAAACAGCGCGTACTGTCCGATCAAGACCACCTCTCTGCCACCGATCTCGATGTGTTCCGCGTCCTCCCCCACCGGAATATTCCGGAACAGTGACGCGCCGATCTCGTTTTCCGCATCCGCGATATTAAGGGCAAGCCACGTGTCGTTGTCCGTGAAATACGTCACGGAGTAGTCTCCCGCCACAGGCGAATACTGGGTAAAAATGTGTCTGCACGGCGGATTTACCGGCAGCAGCGCGTCCGCGAAATCCGCTTTCAGATCCGCGTATTTCACATTCACCGTCGGATTATCCCGCAACGCACGTAAAAGCGCCGCTGTGTCCGCCTCCCCTACAGCAGCGGGCACTGTGATCCCCGCCGTTTTCCGCAGATACGCGCTGGCCGCGTCAAAATCGACATTTTTGTCGAAAGTCAGGAGCTTGGTGTATCCCTTATACAGGAAGAGATATGCGTATCCCGGCTCATCCGTATCCGCGTGCCAGATCTGGTACTCCAGGGAATCCGGGTCTATAGTATCCTCCGTATCCGCAAGGTACGCATAGTTACTTTTCTCAAATTCCGCAAAACGCTCCTTTTCCAGCGTTGTCGTCACCAGATTCCGTACCCGGTAATTCTCCACCAGGTTCCCGATCGCGGTCGTGACAGCGCCCATACGCGGGAGAACCGCCGCGCATACCAGAGCCGCCACCCCTGCCGCGATCTGCGGGTAATGGTGTTTTTTCGTCCCGGCACGCCGGATCACGTCCGCCAATACCGCGTCGTCCGCCTTTGTCTCTCCGGGGAAACGGCGCAGCGTCTCCTCCCAATCGTTTTTTGTGTATCTCTTATCCGTCATGACTCGTATACTCCTTCTTTTTCCAAAATTTTCCGTAGCTTCGCAAGTGTCCGGCAGAGCAGAACCGCCGTGTGCCGCTCCGATTTTCCAAGGATCCGCGCGATCTCCCGGTTGCGCAGTCCGGCGGCGTACTTCAGGGCGATGAGGTGCCGCTCGCGCTCCGACAGCATCGCCATGGCCCGGTACAGGGCGGCGTTTGTCTCCCTGCGACAGAGCTCCGCTTCCGGCGATTCTTCCCCGGCGACGGATTCCGGTACCTCTGTCTCCGCGTAGACATGCTGGCTGGTGCGCCGCCACTCGTCCACGAATAGCCGCCTGGCGATGGTGAGCAGCCACGTTGCCGACGACGCGCGGGATGGGTCGAACCGGGCAAACGCGCGATAGGCACGGACAAAGGTCTCCTGCGTGAGATCTTCGCTCATCGTCCGCGACCCGGTGCGGTAGTAGAAATAGCGGTACACGGTGCTGTATTCCGCGCGGAACAGCTCCGCAAACGGCGCGTCGTCCCGTTCCTGCGCCACAGGCATCGTTTTCTCCTCATACATCGTTTCCCCTCCCTGGTGACTTATAAGATCGATCTTACCCCTATATACGCAGAAACGCGCGGATTACAACAGAAAATCTGAAAAAAAGAGAAAAAGGAGAATTCCGGCGTGAGATCCTCCTTCTCTGGCTACGCAGTTGCGCGGTGAAAACGATCCTTCGCAGAATACGCGGCGTTATTCGCAGAATACGCGACGGATCGCTTCCAGGTATCCGTAACCGTACACGTCGTCCGGCTCCAGATAGCTCATCTCCGTCCACTCGTTCCAGCTGTTGATGGTGATAAGCGGAACCGGAAGATTGTGCGTGTCCACGTATTCCTTCGCCATGCGCAGTCCGGCTTCAAACTGCTCTGGCGTATTATCCCGCAGGATCGGACCGACCAGACGGGTGTAGCGCGGGTTGTTGTCCCAGCCGACGGTCACGTGCGGGAAATACGGCACCGCGTATTCCCTGTCGATCCGCTCCCATTCGCGGCGCACATCCGGCAGCACCTCGGCGTAGGTCCGGTCGCAGTTGACGAAATGGACGAACTGATAGTGCGACATGCTGTCGAATCCCAGCTCCGGCACGATGTCCCGCGTGGATCCGGTGCGTCCGCTGTCCACGCCGCTCAAATTGACCGCGCCTTCGCTCCAGATCGTGAGCTGCAGATGGAGATCCGGGAATCCCGCCGCGCGCACCTTTTCCCGGAACGACGCGATCGCCGCCTTTGTGTTCTCAATCCCGCCCAGTCCGCGGATCAGATTGCACACGTCGTAGATCATGAACACCGGGCAGCCGTCGATTTTGTAGTAGTTGGGCTTTTGGAAGTACAGCTCGATCACGCGGTTGCAGACTCTGTCAAATTCCTCGCGCGGCTGCGAACCGTACCACATCACCTCGGACAAATCCGTGTTCCGCTTGTCCCAGAGGTAGGTCGCGTCGTGGTTCGCCCACATGAGATAAAAGCGCATGTCGCCGTTATTCTTTGCGCCGAGGAAGCCGTTGTCGAGACACTGCTCCAGAAACGGACGGCGGTCGTACCAGTACCAGTCGTAGATAAAGACGTTGACGCCGTGACGGAGCGCCTCGCCGATCTGAAATTCCATCACGGCAGGATCCGCCTCATTCTGGTATCCCCAAACCGGTACGCGCGGCAGCTTCTGTCCCGGCACTCTCGCCTCCGCGCTCTGTACCGACTGCCATTCGCCGATGCCCTTTTCCCAGAAGATCCGCGACCGCTTTTCGTCCCCGGTGTAGGACGGCCAGATGTACGCGGCAATATCGTATTTTTGCATGTTCGCACCTCACATCGTGTGTTTTTTGGCACCAGTATACCCCCGCAGAACCGTTTTGTCAAGGGCGCGGCATATTTTTGTATGGAAAATCGACTCCGCAGCGCGAAAAAATCGTGCAAATCCTTGCATGCCACGTCCATTTATGGTATAATGCAGGTATCATCAAAATCGAAATGTCAAAAGGGAGAAAGCTATGTTTGCCCTCTATCCGTCTGCCGTACCCGTGGGAAGCGGACACAACTATATACTGTCCGGAAACCATCACCTGACGATCCGCGCCTATCTCGCCGCCTATCCGCACCTGTCGGACAAATGGCGCTTTTACCACCAGAACGGCGTGGACAGCACGTTCGCGGACGGCGGAATCGCGTACCGAAACCGATCCGGCGGCAAATGGACGATCCTTCGCGCGCGCATTGGCATCGGGCAAAGGTCCTCCGGTGTGGAGATGGACACCACGGATCCCGTGACCGACTGGGTAGATGTGACCTATGACGGAAAAACGAACCGGGAGGTCGCGCCGGGCGAATGCTTCTGGTCGGATGAGGCAACGCTTTCTCCGCCGGAGGGACACGATCTCGTCTGGGAATGGGAGATCGAGGGGGAAGATATTCCCTCCACGCCCGACAGTCAGGCGGCGACCTTCATGGACACCGGCGACGGATTCTCGTTTCGGGAAGAAGCCCCGCTGCCCGATCTCTTCGGAAACGCGCGTCCCGTCAAGGCACGGATCGCTTTCCTCGGCGATTCCATCACGCAGGGCTGTCAGACGCGCAAGAACCGGTACGAGATGTGGGCAGGCAGAATCGCGCGTTCGCTGGCGCCGGACTACGCGGCGTGGAATCTCGGGCTGGGCTACGGACGCGGCGCGGATATGGCAACGGACGGATTCTGGATGCGAAAGGCAAAAACGGCGGACATCGCCTGTGTCGCCTATGGGGTAAACGATCTGCTCTCCGGGCCGTACAAGCTGGGACGCGGCGCCACTGCCGATGAGGTAACGACAACGATCGAGACCATCGTGAAAAAGCTGCAAAATGCCGGCGTGCGCGTGATCGTATTTACCGTGCCGCCGTTCCACTATGACAAAGCCGTCCGCGCGACGTGGGAAAAGATCGACCGGGCGCTGCCGGCGCTGTGCGAAACGTGGGGTGTGGACTGCTTTGATTTCGCCGCCGTGCTGGACGCCAGGCATCCCTATGGCGACGTGTGCAATTACGGTCCGCATCCAAACGGCGAGGGCGGCAGATTGGTCTGCGAAGCGTTTTTGACCTCCGGGCTGATTCGATAATCGATCCCCATTCGCGTCCGATACGCATTTTTATCAGGAGTATGTAAATATGGAAGAGAAATTTCTGCAAACCACACGGGAGCTCATCGCGTTTCTCGACAAAAGTCCTACAGCGTTTCAGGCGGTAGGTGAGATCGCGGCGCTGCTCACGGAAAATGGCTTCACACACCTGTCTGAGGCGGAGGAGTGGTCCCTCGTCCCCGGCGGCAAATACTATGTGACCCGGAATCAGTCCGCCATCGTCGCGTTTGTGATCCCGGAAAATTACCGCCGCCACTTCACCATCTGCGCCAGCCACACCGATTCACCGACCTTCAAGCTCAAGGCAAACGCGACCGGAGACGGCTTTGGCGTCTACACAAAACTGAATGTGGAAAACTATGGCGGCATGATCTACGACAGCTGGTTCGACCGTCCGCTGTCCGTGGCGGGTCGGGTGATCGTGCGGGAGGAAAATCGGCTGCGCGCCGTGCCGGTGGTGGTCGATCGGGATCTCGTCCTGATTCCGCACGTGGCAATCCACCAGATGCGCAACATCAACAGCGGCGTAACGTACAATCCGGCGACGGATCTCTGCCCGCTGTTCGGGGAAAAAGACGCCAAACTGACGCCGTATCTCGCGCAAGCCGCCGGTGTGGCGGAAGAGGGGATCGTCGCGACCGATCTCTATCTCTACAACCGCGTGCCCGGTACGATCTGGGGAGACGGCGACGCGTTCTTCTCCTCCGCCCGGATCGACAATCTCCAGTGCGCCTACGCGACCCTGCGCGGGTTCTTAGCCGGGACCGATCCGACCAAAGCGCGCGGAATCGCCGTGTATTCCTCCTTCGACAACGAGGAGACCGGCAGCGAAACGCGACAGGGCGCCGGCTCTCCATTCCTGCAGGATACGCTTCAGGCGATCTGTGACGCGCTCGGTCTGCGGCTGCCCACCATGCTTGCCTCGTCCTTCATGGTCTCCGCCGATAACGGACACGCGCGCCATCCGAACCATCCGGAGATGAGCGACGGCGCAAACTGCCCGAACCTGAACGGCGGGATCGTCATCAAAGCGAACGCGGCGCAGAAATACACCACAGACGGTGTATCCGCGGCGGTATTCGGGGAGATCTGCAAAAACGCGGGTGTGCCGACGCAGGTATTCCACAACCGGAGCGATATGCCCGGCGGATCCACGCTCGGCTCCATCTCAAACACGAAGGTCGCGCTCCACACCGTTGACATTGGTCTGCCGCAGCTCGCCATGCACTCCGCGTATGAGACGGCGGGAACCAAGGATACCGCGTACCTCATCGACGCCATGAAGAGATTCTACGAGACGAATTTCCGTGCCGTCGGTGACGATGTGCTCGAGCTGGAATGAGGCGAACGGTCTGATGAAACGCACTGCCACAGGATTTTTCGTTCTCGCGCTGCTCCTGTCCGTCCTCGCCCTCACCTGCACAGGCTGCGACAGTCTGACCAAGTCCGAGGCGGAGGACATCCTCTCGCAGATCGACGCGCTGACCGGGGACACGGAACCGACGCCCGCGCCGCCGATCACGGAGTCACTGGACACCGGAGTCGAAACGGACGCGGTCGACACCACACCGCCTGCGCCGACAGACACGCCCGCCGAACCAGCGGTTTTCAGGGACGAGTATTACTATGATCTCACGCACGTGGTGTTGTACATCGACATCTACGACTGTCTGCCGGAGAACTACATCACCAAATCGGAAGCAAGAGCACTCGGCTGGTCAGGCGGCTCCGTGGAGGTCTACAAGGAAGGGGCTGCCATCGGTGGGGACACGTTCGGCAACCGTGAGGGACTTCTGCCCAAGGGGATCACCTATACGGAATGCGACATTGACACAAACGGTGCGGACAGCCGCGGCGCCGCTCGTCTTGTGTTCGGCAAAGAGGACGGAGAATACCGCTATTACTACACCGCGGATCACTACAGCAGTTTTTCTGAAGTATATATCGACACAAACGGGGAGGTTACATACCGATGAAGGAATACACCGTAGACTGTGAAAAGCTCGTCAATCCGGAAGCGACCCACACGATTCTCGCGGAGGTTTTCGCGTTCCCGCCGTATTACGGACGGAATCTGGACGCCCTGTACGACTGTCTGACCGCGCTGCCCGACTGCCGGATCCTGCTCCAGCACACGCGCGTTTTCCGGGATTCCGGCGCGTTTGCCCGGGCGGTTCTGTCCGTATTCGAGGAAGCAGCGGAGAAATTCGACCACATACGGATCAAAATGGAGCCGTAAAAAGGTGATCCACATAAAAAAGCCGTCCCGTCCGGTATTTATCCATGGAGGGATGGCTTTTTTGGATGCCGCGCTGACGTTTGGTTTTCTCACTTTTGCGGATAGAGCAGGGGAAACTGCTTTTTGTCTGTCGCAGCCAGTGCGCCGTACAGGACGATGGCAGCCGCACCGATCACGCCGACGGTGATCCACGCGCTGTCGTAGCCGCTTTTATCGAGAATCCTGCCGACGATGATGTTGCCGACTGCCGAAAACGCGCCGTAGCAGGTGTAGATGAAGCTGTTCACCCTGCCCCAGTGCGTGGAGGGGATCCGGCGCGTCATATACGGCTGTTCCCCGAGCGTTTTGAATACCTCGCCGATGGTGAACACGATCATCAGCGCGAAATAGACGGGGATATTCCCGCCGGAGAAGCGGTAGCCGAACAGTCCGAGCGCAAGCAGCACCATCCCGCACACGATCTTGCGCACGTCCATGAGCCCTGCGGCAAATGTGGTGACAAGCGGCGTGGCAATGATGACAATAAAGCCGTTCACGCTGGTGAGCAGACCGAAGATCTCCGCACCGTCCGCGCCATAGAGCGTCTCCATGTTCAGCGGCAGGAGATAGTTGAACTGCGCGTACAAAAGGCCGCCGAAGCCGGTCGCCGCGGCATACAGCCACAGAGACGGACGGCTTTTCAGAATGGTGAACAGACCCACGCCGTCCTTTTTCTCCTCATACGCGCTGACCGATTTTTTCGGAACGGACAGCGTTTTGATGAAGAAAAAGATGAGCACCGTGGAGGAAAACGTCGATACGGCGGTGATGAGGAACGCGAGCCACAGATACTGCTTGAACAGAAATCCGCCCAGCGTCGGCGCGATCACCACACCCAGATTCATGCCGAGGTACTGGAGACTATACGCCTGCTCCCTGTTGTCCCCGTCGCTGAGATCGGCAACCAGCGCATCATAAGACGGACCCTCGATGGTGGCGAACATACCGGCGATATAAAACAGCACAATACTCATGGCGGACAGCGGTATGCACCCGGCGATGATGTAGCAGACGACGGTCACCATATCGCAGCACACGATGATCCACTTCCGGTTGCGCGCGTCCGCCAGCTTCCCACCGAGCAGCAGCATCGGGAACTGCAGGACGGACATGATCATCGTGATCACGGCGATCTCTGTCGCGTCATAGCCGAGCTTGTTTTTGAGTATCAGCGTCAAAAGCGGCCAGATGAGAGAGCCCATGCTGGTCACAATCCTGCCGAAGAAGAGAATGTAGATCTCCTTTGACAGATGCAGAAAGGGGGCTAAGAATTTTTTCATGGAGAGGAGCGTCCTTACTCTGTATCGATACTTTGCCGATACGCCTCAATGTGTGGTCCACAGGCGCATCACCGTCGCGCGTCCGAGCTTTTGCGATCGGGGTATTGCCGCAGGGCGGTGTATACGCAGACAGGCACGCGGACAAAGGTCAAGCGGTTTCGGAAAACGTCGATTTGAGGTTGTTTCATTCAGCGCATCCTTAGAGAAGCTCCGCCACATCGAACGCGCGGGTATCGGCATGCCGTCCGTGTTCGTCCACGATGTCGAGGCGCACATAGCCGTCATCCGGGCGGACGGAGAATACCGCCTCCGTGATCGTCTCACCGAACGGTGCGCCCGCCGCCTCCGCTCTGCGGTATTTGGTGGAAAGCTGCATCCGGAATACGGGTGAGGTCTTCACACGAAGCTGTCCGTCCTCCGCGATGACCTCCAGGAACCGCGGCCCCATCGAGGCGTAGTAATCGCCGGCTTTCAGTGCGCGGAACACATCCTCGTAGGTCAGCGTCGGCGCCATGATGTACGTAAAGCCGCCGTAGGAGTCAAAGAGCGGATGCTCCTCTGGCAGATGGTCGTGGTTGTCGTCCGTCGCCGTGCAGCCGATCCTGTTGCCCAGCCGGAGCAGATCGTCGTATACCTGCGGTACGTAATCGCACCAGCCGCCGCAATCCGAGCTGTAGTTGTAGATCTCCAGCGCGTCCATGCCGTGGTACCGGCTGTATTCCGGATACGATTCCATCGACCACACCGGGTGGTTGTACGTTACGAAATATCCGGCTTCCTTAGCACGGCGGATGGTTTCGTTGATCCGCTCCGCGCTGTAGGGATCCTCGCAGTCGGGCACATCGATCGGGGTCAGATAGTCCTTAGCCAGGCAGACGGCGCAGAGATGGCAGACCTTTGCGACATTGTAGGAGGGAGCCGGCTCCGTAAAGTCCAGCTCGTATCCGTTCAGTGCGAGAAAATCGTCGTCGGTCAGCTCATTGTGGCCGTACAGTCTCGTATGATCTGTGAACGCAATGATCGAGTAGCCGTGCGCCATATAATGCGCTTTCAGCTCCTCCGGTGTGAATTTTCCGTCCGAAAACGTAGAATGGCAGTGCAGATTCGCCTTGTACTGCGGTATATCCGCGGAAATGAGGATTTTTTTCATGATCGCTGTTCCTTTTCTCAATGGAATATCGGTTTTGTCCATTATACGCCATCCGCACCGTTCTGTCAAGCGGCAAATCCGCCGTCTCCCACTCTCCTGTGTGAAAAATTCATAAATTCTTAAGATTTCCACGGAAACATTTTCCGTCCGCGCACGTCTTATCATAAAAAGGCTGTAAACGCTGCTTTCAGGCCGTTTTTGCGCTGAAAAATCATATAGGCGCGCTTTACGGCGTAAAAAACCGATTTGCGCAGAGCGCGTCCCCATCCACACGCGACGCACAGGAGATATGCGCGAAAGGAGAGCATCATGGAGATCACACCGCAGCGGGATTATCCGCGTCCGGCATACCCGACTGCCGCGATATTTCATAAAAACCGTCATCGGCTCATGCGTCACATCCCGCGCCGCTGGCGATATGAAAAAACTGTCGGCAGCATATTGGCGTTCACGATCCTGTCGGGTCTTTGCGCCTGTTCTCTGCAAAACGGCGAGGACACGGAGCGCGATGCGTCGGCGTTGTCCGTTCCGCTGTTTGTCCACGGCGAGGGCAGGGGCAGCTATGGATGTGAAAGCGTCGCGCCGCCGGTCTATCTGTCGGAGGACGAGGCCGCGCAGGTGATCCGCGAAACGGCAAAGGAATACGGACTGTCGCTCACCGGAGAGGGCACGGTATCGGGAGACGCGCTGCCGTATACGAGCCTCTTTGGAAAAATGGACGAAACGTACAAGGGGGAGCTTGCACTGGACGGCTACGATGAGGCGACGGGACTGGGCTATCTGTTCGTTTCCCGCAATGACGTCGCCGCGTGGCAGAAGGATATCGGAGTATATACGTCCGTGGAAACCTACGATATGAAGGGAACGGCGGAGAAGCTCTCTGACACGGTGAAAAACACAGCGGTATTTTACGATCCCGGCACCGATTCCGCGCTGCTCGACGAATATTTCCTCCATGCCGATACGGAGGACCGCTATTCCGAGGAGAATCTTCAGGCATACGCGGCGGCGCAGAAGGCACAGGCGGAAGAAAAGCTCCGCGCGCAGGTCATGGATTTTATCGCGTGGCTTCAGGCACAGGGCGTTCTGTGAGGTGACAGCCATGCACTACACACTGCACATCACGGACCGCTGCAATCTTGCCTGCACCTACTGCTATGTACACAAAGGTACGGCGGATATGACGCTCGACACGGCAAAGCGGGCGGTCGATATGGCGGCGCGGGAGGGCGGACACCACGGGATCGTCTTTTTCGGCGGCGAACCGCTCCTCTGCCGGGAACGGATGGAACAGATCGTCGATTACGCGGAGCGCGTCATGCAAAAGGGCGGCGTATTCTTCCACTTCAAGGTCACGACAAACGGGCTGTCCATGGACGAATCGTTCCTCGACTGGGCAGACCGGCACGAGGTCTTTATCGCGCTGTCCCACGATGGGCAAGGCAACCATTGTCGGATCGCGCCGGACGGTACAAATATCTCGGACGCCATTGACGACGCCGCGCGGCGGCTGCTTTCCCGCAGACCGTACGCACCGGTGCTAATGACGGTCACGCCGCACACGCTTTCCCGCTACGCGGACAATGTGAAATACCTTTTCGATCTCGGCTTCCGCTACCTCATCTGCACCATGGACTATTCCGCGCCGTGGCAGGACAAAGATCTGCTCGCGCTGAAACGGCAGTACCGGCGGCTGGCGGCGCTGTACCGCGAATGGACAAAAAAAGAGGAAAAGTTCTATCTCTCGCCGTTTGAGGTAAAGATCGCCTCGCACATCCGCAGCCACAATCCGCGCGCGGAACGGTGTGAGCTTGGCAAAAAGCAGCTGTCCATCGCCCCGGACGGGAAGATCTACCCCTGTGTGCAGCTGGTCGGCGATCCGGCGTTCTGCATCGGCGACGTGACGCGCGGCATCGACGAGGAAAAAAGGCAGGCGCTGTATCTCTTAAACGAGCGGGAAAAGCCGGAATGCGCCGGCTGTGTGATCCGGGACCGCTGTCTCCACACCTGCGCCTGCCTGAATCGCGCGGCGACCGGGGACATCACAAAGGTCTCCCCGTTTCTCTGCGCGCACGAACGGATCCTGCTCCCGATCGCGGACGGTCTGGCGGAACGGCTCTACGGCGAGGAAAACGCACTCTTTATCCAGAAGCAGTACAACGACATGTTCCCGCTCCTCTCCCTGACCGAGGACAAGGTACTGCGGAAATAGGATTTTGTTCCGAAACCAGAATTTACCGAGAGAATCCTGCTGCAAGGGCCGGACAGAACAAGTCAGGCAAAAAGGTACACATAGCATAGGGCGGAATCGGTCTGCTTTGGAAACAGTCCCAGACCGATTCCGTCCTCCTGCTCTTGCTGTCTCTATTGTATCATAAAAACCACGACCGGGCTACCCTTTTCGGATAACCCGGTCTCTTTTTCTCCTGCTCTCACGGCAACAGGCACGTAATTTTCTTCCCAACCAACAGTTGAAAAAACTCAAAAACGGGATGTTTGACTGCTTTTCATGGATATGGTATAATATCATCAAGGAAGGCGCCTCCGGAATGAAAGAAAAGGAGTAAACAATATGAATCTCGGTAATAAAATCCGTGAACTGCGCAGAGCAAGAAACCTTACACAAGAGCAGCTGGCGGCTTCATTGAACATCTCCGCGCAGGCTGTATCGAAATGGGAGATGAGCGCATCTTATCCCGATATGGCGCTGCTTCCGACACTGGCGGCATTTTTTAACGTGTCGATCGACGAGCTTTTTGATTTTGACGTACGGAATATCGACAAAGAGATCGAAGAGATTCGTCTGGAATACAACAAGTATTTTTGGAACAATTTTGAGAAAGCTGAACAGATTTTGCTGGATGGTCTGAAATTGTACCCTGCCTCTGTCCAACTCAAAACGGAATTGTTTGAGCTATACGCGTATAATACTGACCGTGGGGAGGAAATCATTAACAAGGCTTTTGAGCTTGGAAGTCATATCATCAGTATATCACAGGATGTTTTCTGCACCTGCCGCACAAAAGCGAATATGATCCATATTTACACATGTTTAGAGCTCGAAAAAGGTCAGGACCACTACGAGGATATTAAAAAAATCATTGAAACCCTACCATATATGTATCCTTATATGCTGCAAGACAGAATGCGCCTTTCGGCAAGCTATATCAAAGGCGAGGAAGGCATGAAGGAAGCCAAAGAGCTCGTGGATATAGAATGGCAGGAGTTATTCATAGCCTGCGCCCAGGTGGGACGCCGCTATTTTGATATGGGTGACTACGAAAACGCGATGATTCATTATCAGGAAAGCGTGGACGTTATCGAACGATTTATGTATCCGGACAAGCAGGGCTGTGACGCATATCCCATAGACGGTACACACGCGAACCATGCTATGACGCTTTTGAGCATCGCGGTCTGTATGTTTCGTTTGGGTAAAACCGAGGGCATAGACGAGCGGATTGAAAAAGCAAAGCATATTTATTTTGACACATACAACCACATAGAGATCCGTGATTATGATAAAACCATGCGCAAAATGGTGGATTATTTCACAAAGGAATACAATAGGAAAAAGCTGAACGAATATAAGCCGCTTGACTTGGGCGAGATTGAAAAACGGATAGCAGAAAAGAACGAATCGTGCAGAAAAAGCTGAAACGCAAAGGACAGCGCGTCCCATTCCGGGATACCCTGTCCTTTGTTTTTTGGGTTATTCTCCGCCCTGCACCGCTTTTTCGATCTTTTCGATCCGGCCGACGAGAGATTTTTCCGTGCCTGCGGCGTAGGAGGCGAATTTATACGTATTCGGCAGCATCACCTTCACGTAAATCGCATCGTAACCGCAGAAATCAAAGGCGTACATAGAGCCGAGGTCGACCTGACTGGCGTCGAGACAGATCTGCACCATCTCCGCCGTCTCGCTGTCGCGCGCTTTTTTGTATTTGAGCGTCGTCTCGATATACGCGTCGCGCACGTGGGACAGTCCCTCGTAAGACAGCCATTCCGTGACCGCGCCGAACAGCTCCGTATCGGTGACAAACCGCGGCATGACGAACATCATCACGTCGTAATTCGCGCAAAGATAGTCCTCCATCGTCTCGCTTGCCTTCGGGATCGGCAGGATCGCGTAATCGTCCTCCATTTCCTCCAGCGCGTCCACGGCAAGGAAAAAGCCGTGCATGAACAGACTGCGCCCTTCTGTGAAAATCGTCGCCGTGTGCCGCTCATCCTCCATATACGCGTTCGGGGAATGGTACAATTCGTACGCTTTCTCCATCGCGTTCATGTATGCTTCGTTGTTCCATCCAACGGTCAGCCGGTCGTTTTCGTCCTTGGAAAGGGAGTCCAGTCCCGCGGCGGTGATGTATGAGGTCGCGAATATGTTCTGGTCGTAGCAGTGCAGTCCGTAACGGTCAGTTTTGTCCATTTTACCGTCGCCGTTTACGTCAATCGCCGCGTTTTCAATGTACTTCTCCAAAAGATCAAACGTCCAGCCGCCCTCGCGCACGGTCTGATACAGTGTTTTTGTGTCGATCCCCTGTTCTGCGGCCAGCCTTGTGTTCATGTACATCGCGGACGTATCCACGGACATGAGCAGATTCGCCGCCGAGGTCGCGTAATACGTCTTTCCGCCCAGCGAGAGCTTTTCGCTGATGTGCGGATTCCACCACGGAGCCGTGAGATCGCAAAGCGGCGCGTCCTCCAGCGTGCGCAGATACCCGCCGATCATCAGCTCAATGGCAAAGCGGTCGAGCTGGTTCATGACAGCGTAGGAGGCATCGCCCGACGCCGTCAGCTGGATCGCGAGATCGTTCGCGTTTGCAACATACAGCTCCCCATACTCCGTCAGCTTGATGTCCAGCCGCTCCTCCGTGTCCGCCTGCATCTGCCGGATCGCGTCGTTTAAGACCTCCCCAGTCGACTCCTCACGGAAAAGATAACAATAATCATTGTAGGTGCCGGAGAGAATCTGCACGTCCCTGCCGCCAAAGGTCAGGCTCTCCGGGATATCCGGCGTACGCTCCGTTTCGATCGGTGCGGTGTCGACGGATTCCGGCACAGTATCGGTCCCGGCAGACGCGTCCGGAACCTGCGTGTCCTTTTCCCCGCAGGCGCAGCAGAGCATGGCGCAGAGCAGCAAAACAGCTGTGTACTTTTTCATGGCTTCGACTCCTTTTCTCTCGCTATTTTTTCGTTTTTTTTCGACGTTGTTTCTGGAAGAACTCCACCGTCCGTACTCGCTCCGCGCGTTCATGCACCTGCCGTAGCTCCACCGTCGCCGTACGCAGCCGTTTCGCGTCGGACAATGTGTATCCGCGGATCGTTTTGAACAGGCGGCTCGCGTAGTTCGGATCCTGTATCCCGACCTGTGCGACAGCCTCCCGCAGCGGCATCCCGTAGTGTACCACCAGTGTTTCGAGCCGTTCCACGCGTACCGTATTGATATACGCCGCGAGCGTCATGCCGACCGATTCCGTGAACATATGGCTGAGATAGCCCGGCGAGATCTCCAGATGCGCCGCCACATCCGGCACGCGTATCTGCTCGGCGATATGTTCCACAACGTACTGCCTGGCATGATTCACGTACCATTTGCTGCCAAACGTACCGTCCTCCGTGCGCCGCTTGAGATAGATCTCCGACACCATGCCGAGCAGTGCCAGCGCGTGTGCGCATTTTTCGTCCTCCGTCGGCTGGAGACAGTAATCCCGCGCCAACGCCTCCAGATAGTCCCGGATCCGCGCGCCGTCCTCACTGTCGTTTTCCCCATCGCCGAAGGTCATATAGAGCGGCAGCGTCACTCCGCCTTCCTCGACGATCGTATACTGCGCCATAATACCCGCGGTCACGTGTCTGTGGAACCGATCGCTGTGGCAGTAATAGCGGTTGTTCTGATACGGCAGGCATACCACCGATCCGGCAGGAACTGAAAACACATGGCCCGTGACCAGATTCTCTACTGTGATGTCTCCGGAAAGAATATAGCAGATCTCAATCTCCTCCGCCATTCCGTTATTGTGCATCGTGTAATGCGCTGTATCAAAGCGGTGCGCGAAGCCGATACGCGGTGTGGACGCAAGCTGTATGTGACAAATGTCCATATTCTTCCTCCTGCGCACGTTTCGATTTGGTGCAATTCTTTTCTGATAGTATAGCAGAGGATCGCCGGAAACACAAGAGGAAACCAAAAAATAATCGCAGAAAAATCCAGATTTCGCAGAAATTTATATGGACATATCGCGAAAAACCTGCTATACTGTATGTATCGCATTCGCCTGTCTCCCGTTTTCGTACAGACGGAGTCTATCGCCTTCCAAGGAGGACATCCTATGACAAACAATCATCTTCCAAACATGAAAGCCCTCGTGGACGCAAAGCCCGCGGGACAGCTTGTATACCCGAATCTTGCCCGTTACCGCGCGTTCCGCCGCCATTTCGCCGATCCGATCCCCCTGGCAAAGGCGGAGGCGGTCGCCTATATGCTCGCCAATTATCCCGCGTACGTGGACGAATACGACCGGATCGCCGGTTCCCTGCGCGGCGCGTATGTCCCGGACGCGGAGATCGATCCGGTAGAGCTCAACCGCGCGAACGACATCTGCGCATCCTACGGATCCCTCTCGTTCCACACAAACAGCGACCATTTCGCCCCCGGTTATGAACGGTTCCTGAAGGACGGCATCGACGGCACGCGCGCACGGATCGCACAGTCCCGCCGGGCGCACGAAAACGACCCGGACGACCCGGAGTTGAAACATCCCGCGTCCGGCAAGGCGGCGTATCTCGACACGATGGAGACCGTCCTGGACGGCTTCGCGGCGCTTGTGGAAAATCACGCAAAGGCGGCAAAAGAAGCGGCGGAAAACGCGGCAGATCCCGACAACGCGGCGTATCTGCGCGCTCTGTCCGAAGATCTCGCGTACATTTCGCACGCGGCGCCAGTCACATTCCGGCAGGCATTAAACCTCGTGTGGCTCTGTCATGTCGCGTTTGTCCTGCAGGGCAAGTACGCACAGGCACTCGGCAGAATGGACCAGTACCTCTATCCCTACTACCGTCACGATATAGACGCGGGTCTTCTGACGGAGGAGATGGCGGAGGAGCTGGTAGCCTGCACGTTTATCAAGATCAAGGAGCGGCGCTGGACGAGCGGCGACGATGTGGTCAACATCTGCATCGGCGGCGTGAAGCCGGACGGCTCCGAGGGCATCAACGAGCTGTCCTACGTGATCCTCCACGCCGTGCGCGACTGCAATATTCCCGGCCCGAACCTCTCCGCGCGACTGCACACCGGCATGCCGGACAAATTTCTTGACGAATGCTTGCAGGTCATCGGCACGGGTCTTGGCTATCCGGCACTGATGAACGACCTTGTGAACATTCCCGCGCTCCACCGGCACGGTTATTCTCTGGAGGACGCACGCGACTACTGCTTTGTCGGCTGCATCGAGAACTTTATCCCCGGCAGACAGCCTGCATGGTCGGACGGCAGATTCAACGTGCCGGAATTTCTGGAGGGCGTATTCTACCGCGGCAGATCGAATATCGATACGCACTACTGCGGCGTGGATACCGGAGAGCTTTCCGCGCTCGACACCATGGAGAAGTTCATGGACGCCTTCGACACACAGCTCACCTTGGCGGCGGCGGAATACGTGGCGATCTTCAACAACACGAACGATTCCATCAACCGCAAGAACTTCACCGATCCGTTCATGTCCCTCTTCTGCGAGGACTGCATCGGACGCGCCATGGACATCAACGACGGCGGCGCGAAATATCCGTCCTGCCACGGCGCGGTCGCCATGGGCATTGCCACAGTCGCGGATTCCCTCGCGGCGATCGAAAAAACCGTGTACCACGACCACACCTGCACGCTGACCGAGCTGCGCGACGCCATGCAGGCCGATTTTGCCGGGTACGAGGTATTGCAGGCGAAGCTGATCGCTTGCCCGAAATACGGCAACGACGACGATTTCGTGGACAAATACGCGATCTGGTACGTCAAACGGCTCGATGAGCTGTTCGCGCCTTTCCGCACCCGCGACGGAGGTCCGTTCTATACCGCGATCGCCAGCAACACGCAGAGCGTCTACGCCGGTATGGGCATCGGCGCGACCCCGGACGGACGGCACGCCAAGGTTCCGCTCTCCGACGCCGCCTCCCCGACCTACGGCATGGATAAAAACGGTCCTACCGCGACGTTCCTGTCGATGTGCAAGCCCGACTACCGGCTCGTCTCCTGCGGCACGGTGCTCAACCAGAAATACACCCCCGATATGCTCCGCGATCCGGTAAAGCGGCAGGCGCTCATTTCCGCCATCGAGGTCTATTTCGACCGCGGCGGCCAGGAAGTGCAGATCAACTGCGTATCGAAGGAAATGCTCCGTGACGCGATGGCGCACCCGGAAAAGTACCAGAATCTCGTGGTGCGCGTATCCGGCTTCAGCGCGTACTTCACCTCCCTCGACCGCGCCGTGCAGGAGGATATCCTCCACCGCACCGAACACGCGGAAATCTAAGGATACGTCGATTGCAGGCTGCTTCAACACATCCTTTTACGTAAATTTACAAAGTACGTCTATCTTTTGCGACGCGTTTGCGGTAGAATAATTGCATAAAAAGTCTCAAAACAAAAGAAAGGCATGATCCCTATGAAAAAAACGGCAAAATGCGCGGTATTCCACGGCGCGAACAAACCTTTTACCATTGAAGAATATCCCGTTGAAAAAGCTCCGGCAGGCTACGGCGCGTCCGCACTTTTGGCGAGCGGCGTATGCGGCACGGATATCCATATTCACACCGGCAGACTCGATACCCCGGCGGAAACCATCATCGGACATGAATTTGTCGGAAAGCTTTTTGACCTCGATCCGGCAGAGGGCGAGAAGTACGGCCTTAAGGTCGGCGACAACGTGATCGCGGACATTGCCATCCCATGCGGCGAGTGCCCGCTCTGCCTCTCCGGCGACGACGCAAACTGTATTCACATGCAGTGCGCGAACGGCACGACCGTCGACCACGATCCGCACTTCTTCGGCGGCTATGCGGAGGTTAACTACACGCCGCTCGCGAACCTCGTGAAGATTCCGGACAATCTCGATCCGCGCATGGTCTGCACATTCGCCTGCCCCGGTCCGACCGCCATCCACGCGTTTTCTCTGGCACACCGCGCGAACATCGACGTCTCGTCCATGCGGTACGCCGTGGTGCAGGGACTCGGTCCGGTCGGCATGTTCGCCTGCCTGTACCTCTGCGCGATCGGCATTCCGCACGTGTACGCCATCAATTTCGGCGTGCAGGAGCAGAAGGAAAACCTCGCCAAGGCGTTCGGTGTGGAGCACGTTTTCCGTCTCGACGGCACGGACAACGACCAGAAGATCGTCACGAAGCTGACAGAGATCACCGGCGGTCTCGGCGTCGATCTCGTATTTGAAGCGTCCGGCGCACCGGCGGCGGTTCCGATGGGACTGTCCCTTCTGCGCAACCGCGGCGTATATCTCGTGCCCGGTCAGTATTCCAACCACGGCGACGTGGCGATCTCCCCGCAGCTCATCACGTTCAAAGCGCTGCAGATTCTCGGCTCGTCCCAGTATTCGATGGTGGATGTGCGCAAGTATCTGGATTTCCTCTCCGCGCATCCGGAGCTGCACGACAAGATCCGCGCCCTCTCGACGGGATACCCGGTGGAAAAGGTGAACGAAGCCTTTGCGGACGCGATGGCGGGCAAGAACATCAAGACGATGCTTGTCCCGACGGCGGAATAAGCGACATACAAAAGTGGGGAGAAGATCGGTTCGTCCGGTTTTCTCTCCACTTTTTGTGTTTATCAAGGCGCGCTGTCTGCCGGACACGGAAAAATCAAGCACCGCCCGCTTTGCATTTGTGCGGCGATATGGTATACTATAGGCATAAAATAAAGACAGGGAGGACATATGCCATGTGTGACAACGAAAAAATCGGCGCGTACATCGCGTCCCTGCGCAAGGCGGTCGGGCTGACGCAGGCGGGGCTTGGGGAGCGGCTCGGCGTGACGGGGCAGGCAGTCTCTGGCTGGGAGCGCGGCGAATTTCTGCCAGACACGGGGATTTTACAGGATCTCGCGCTCATTCTCGACACATCCGTGGACGCGCTGCTCGGCGGAGGATCGTGCGGATGGCGGTATCGGCGGCGTGTGACCGTGGAACAGATGACGGAGGCGATCGCCTGTATCCGGCGTATGCGGGAGCTGCTCGGTGCGGATCACTTTCTCTACCGCACCATGGTGGACGCACTGGATAATCGGATGCATAGCTCCGTGGAAATGGCGTTCGTGGAGGATCGGTACCGGGAGGCGTATGTCGTGGAGGCGTTATGCGAATGCGCACGCAACGGGGACTACGTGAATCTGACAGACGTACAGCGGAACATCCATGCCGATCGTCCCCGGGACGCCGGGATCGCGATCCTGCGGGAGCTGGGAATGAAATAAGAAAACCGGACGCGCGGTCTGTGCGGATACACAGGCTGGCGTCCGGCTTTTTGGGATGCGCTTAAATCAGCGTTTCCTTTGGTATCGATTTCTCTTATTTCCCGTACTTCGCGTATCTGCCAAGGGTCTCGCCGGCGTCCTTGCCTACCACCGTCATCGCGCGGTTGTTGTAGTGACCGCTGTATTCCTGGTTGATGAAGTCGGGGTTGAGCAGGTTTTCCGTGATCTGGGAGGTAATCCGGGTGAGCAGCAGGAAGTCGGGATCCTCACGGACGGCGCGTTCCTGCGCTTCCATGATCCGCTCGTCCTTTTCCGGCGTGGTGAAGTATCCGACGCGGATGATGCCGAATTTCTCGATCCCGCAGTCGCGCTTCAGGCAGTTTTTGAAGCGGATGAGCTTGTCGTAGTATTCGTCCTCCGACAGGTCGCGGATGGCGTCGGATTCGCCCTGGAGCCAGATGTAGTAGATGTGCTCGACCGGTTCCGGTGCATCCTCCAGTGCCGACTTCAGCTTGCCGACCGCCGCCTGGTACAGTCCCTTTTCGGGATCCCAGTCGTCGATGGTGGTCGCGCCCTGTGCCGCGTGGACAGCCGCTACCGTCACATCGCTGCGGAATTTATGGTATCTGCGGCAGAAATCGGGCAGGAGCGAACCGTTGCCAAAGCACGCGCCGCCGAGATAGGGCGGCACATCCTCGCCAGCCGGGTGATGCAGCGGAACATATTTCCGCTCAAGCAACTTATATTCGATGCAGCCGGGCACATCCGAGCGATCCGCCGGCGGCGCCTCGGTCTGTCCTTCCATGTTGCTCTGTCCGCCAAAGAAAAGTATATCCATAGTAATGATCCTTTCTGAATCGGGAAATTTCGAGTATAGTATAGCACATTACGACAGGTTTGTAAAGCCCCCTATACCCAAAAAAGCGCGTCTGTACACGGCAAGCTCGTATCGTAACCAGACACGCTTTTTCTATTCGATTCACCCGTGCGGGGCGTTGGCACCTAAAATTCCATCATCTCTACAAACGTGTCCCCGCGAACGATTGCCGCCTCGCGTTTGCCGTTTTCGCGCAGGATCGCGCCGCCGGTGTAGAGCTTTCTGCCGTCGTAGTCCTTCGGCGGGATCGACAGCACCGCGGTCGGAAACGCTGCGTCACGATGCTCCGGTGCGTGCGGCGGGACGAAATACGCCGTGTGCATATGGCCACAGAGCAGGAGATTGATGTGCATCTCGGCAAGCAGCTCCGTCCACCGCGCGTAGTATTCGCCGCCCACGTCAAACGGGAACTTGAAATACTCCACAAACGGCACATGGCAGATCGCGATCCGCAGTCCCACCCCCGGCGCGTCAAATTCGCTCTCCCGGTTGGCGATCAGGCTTTCCAGATACGCGGTCTCGCGCTTGCGGAAATTGTCGAAGAAGATCGTACCACCGTATTCGACGTTGTGGTCGTACTTGTCCTCGCCGCAATCGAGGATCACGCCCCACACATCGCCCTGCCGGAAGGACCAGAAGCTTTCCCGTCTGCCATCCCGGAACGCTGTCGGACTATATTCCGGAAGCAGCTCCGCCGCATGGCCGCGGGTATCGTGATTGCCGCGCGCGTACAGCACCGGACGGGTCCCATGCACCGCACCGCCCGCCAGCGCGAACGTCGTTGCAAAGCATTCGATCCGGTCGGAGGAATCGTTGATGTCGCCGTTTAAAACGAGAAGATCCGCGCCGCCGGTCTTTTCCGCAAACGCGCGATAGGTTGCAAGCGGCACATCGACCGCGCCGTGCGTGTCCGCGAACTGGAATAAGCGCAGCTCTCCGCCCGTATACGGGACAAACGGGTATGTCTCGCGAATCTTTTCCTCGCCCTTTGGGAAATACGGCGGCTTTTCTTTATACTCGACAAACACCACCGTGTAGTGTCCCGCTCTGTTCAGCGCCGCGCCGGAGACCGGGATCTTGTGCATCTCGCCGTAGTGGAGCAGTCCGACCTCCTCGTCCGTGAACCTTTCGCCGTCGATCTCGATCCAGCCGATACCCATTGTGGTCGTCCAAAATAAGATTTGGTAATCCGCGCCGACGGCAAACACAGCGGGGTCACAGCGCAAATAATCGTGCATTGCTCACTCCTTTACCAGCACCGCCGCCAGCTCGTCAATGGTCTCGGCAAAGACCTGCATCGCGTTCTCGACAACAGTGGGGCTTGTCAGGTCGATCCCCGCGATCTTCAGCTCGTTCAGGGGATAATCGCTGCCGCCGGTGGTGAGGAATCTGAGATATCCCGCCGTATCCCCGGTTTCCAGAATATGGGATGCAATGGCAACGGCGGCGGAGAAGCCGGTCGCGTACTGGTATACGTAGAACGCGCGATAGAAGTGCGGGATGTACGACCATTCCACGGCAACGACGTCCTGCATCTTCGCGGCGCTGTAGTACGTCTTTTCCAGCTCGGCGTAAATACCGTTTAAGCAGTCGGCGGTCAGCGGCGTGCCGGCGCTCTCCAGCTCGTGCGCCTTTCTTTCAAATTCCGCGAACAGGGTCTGACGGAACACCGTGGTGCGGAAGCCCTCAAGGAAGTGGTTGAGCACATACGCGCGCCTTGCCGGATCGGTTTCGGTGGCAAGGAGATACTTTGTGAGCAGCACCTCATTGACCGTGGACGCGACCTCGGCGACCATGATCTTGTAATCGTGGTTCACGTAATCCTGCGTCGTGTTGGAATAGTGGGAGTGCATGGAGTGCCCGAGCTCATGCGCCAGTGTGAACGCGTCGTCGAGGGTGTCCGTGTAGTTGAGCAGCACATACGGATGCGCGCCGTAGATTCCCATGGAATACGCGCCGGACGCTTTGCCGGGCGTTTCATATACGTCGATCCAGTTTTCGGAAAACGCTCTGTCGAGCAGGGCGGCGTATTCCTCTCCAAGCGGCGCGAGAGCCTTCTTCACCAGTTCCTTACCGCTTGCAAACGGCATCGGGTATTCCACATCCGCCGTCATCGGGCAGTAGAGGTCGAATACATCCAGCTCCGGCAGGTTCAGCACCTTCTTGCGCAGCTCCAGGTACTTCTGCATCACAGGCAGCGCCTCATGAACGCCCCCCACCAGACTGTCGTACACGGATACCGGGACATTTCCGGCAAACAGAGCGGCTTCGCAGGCGGAATCGTACCCACGGATCGCGGCGAGCATATTGTCCTTTTTCACGTTTCCGGCATAGAGGGTCGCAAACGTGTTGTTGTACTTTTTGTACGTACCGAACATGGTGTTGAACGCGTTTTCCCGGACCTTACGGCAGGAGGATTCGCGGTACATGCCGAAATTGCCGGAGGTCAGCTCGACCATCTCGCCGTTTTCGTTCTCAATCTTCGGGATCTCCATCTCCACGTCGGTGAACATGTCGTAGGTATCGGACGCGGTACCCGTGATCTTTGCGACCTGTGAGAGAATCGCCTCCCCCTTCGCGTCGAGGGTATGCGCCTTGGCACGGATCACGTCGAGGACATAGTGGCGGTAGGTCGCAAGTGCCGGATCGTCGAGCCATGCCTTGAGCTCTTCTTCCGGGACGGTCAGCATTTCGGGCTCCATAAAGGACATCGCTGTCATCAGCGTGATCCCGGCGTTCTGCGTTTTCGCCATCATCTCCTGCGCCGCCGTGTTGCCGCCGTCGAGGGAATAGTTGAGATACGCGTAGCAGCTTGCCCGCTCCAGTTTTTCCATCGCGCCGAACGTCAGACCAAGCGCGGCAGCCAGTCCCTCTTTGGTGGACAGCGTGCCGGCACACGCGGCGATCTTTTCCGCCATCGCGCCGCAATCGGCAAGATCCGTTTCCATGGCGGCTGCATCCGGGTAAATCGGGGTCAGGTCCCATTTCATGGACGCGTCGATTTCACTGCGGTTTCTCATAATCGGTATTCTCCTTTATATATAACAAAATTTTCGCACATTGGGTTTCCATGGTTATTGTAGCATTTTCCGTCGCGTATGTCAAGGCAGGCGGGGAAATCTCATCGATCCCATTCACCAGACGCACGTCACGCTGCTCTCCGTTTTGCTCCGCTTTACCTGAATCTGCCGCTCAATGCGTTCCTTCAGCGCGTCCACGTGGGAGATGATGCCGCACAGTCTCGTACCGTCCGTCAGGCGGTTTAAGGTGTCGATCGCGCTGTCCAGGGACGCCGCATCCAGGGAACCAAAGCCCTCGTCGATGAACATCGCTTCGATCCGCACGCCGCCGGAAGCCGATTCCGTCTCATCCGCCAACCCGAGCGCCAGTGCCAGCGACGCCTTGAACGCCTCACCGCCGGACAGGGTGCGCACATTGCGGAGCATACCGCTGTAGTGATCCACCACATCCAGACCGAGCCCCGTCTTCGAGCGCTTGTTTTCCGCTTCCATCTGTCGCCGCAGCTCATATCTGCCGCCCGTCATCGCGAACAGGCGCACATTTGCCCGCCGCACCACCTCGTCAAACAGGCGGAGCTGTGCGTACGTCTCCAGCGACAGCTTCTCGATCCCGTTCAAGCTGCCGGATGCCGTGTCGGACAACCGCTTGCACATCGAATACCTCTCCGCCGTCAAACGACAGTTTTCGTACGCCGCCCTCAGCTCTCCGGCACGCGCCTCGTTCACGGAGCAGGCGGCATCTATGGCGGCGCGGCTGTGGCGAAGCGAATCGAGGGCGGAGGTGATCTGCGCTTCCCGTTCCCGCAGCGCCGGCAATCTGTCTGCCATACTGTCGGACAGCTTTTGGCTGAGTGTATCCGCCGAAGCGCACAATGCCGCTTTTTCCCGTTCCGCCGCTTCCCGTCTCGCCGTCTCCTCGGACAGCGCGCGATTGTAGCCGTCCGTTTCCTGCTCGATTGTCATCAATGCCACCCGCACCGTATCGATATCGCTGTAGCCCGCCGGCGCCTGTGCTGTCAGTGCCGCGACGTGCTTTTCCGCCGCAGCGATGGAGGCTTCCGCCGCCTTTTCTCTTTCTCTGTCCTCCGTCAGCGCGGATTTCTGTTTCTCCAAGCACTGCCGCTCGTCCGCAATCCGCTTTTCCAAAGTTTTGACCGTGCGCGCCAATGCTTCGTCCGCCTCGATGGTTTTTTGCAGCGCCGAAAGCTCCGCCGTCTTCTCCGCCAGAGCGGTCATCACCGACGCGCATACCGCCTCCGGCAGCGTATCCCATGAAAACGCCGCGTCGGTCCCTGCAAACGCCCGGTACGCGGACGCAAAGGTCGCCGCCTGTCCCTCGCAGATACCGCGGATCCGTCCGGCGGCGTCCGATTTTTCCGCGCATACCCGCTGTTTTTTCTCTCGCAGTGCGCGTTCGTTGTCCAAGCCTTCGGCAGATGGGATCTCGTCCGTGCAGATCGCCGGCGCGGGGTGCGTCCGGGAACCACAGACCGGGCATGGCTCGCCTTCCGTGAGAGAACGCGCCAAAATGCCCGCCTGTCCGTCAAGGTACCGTTTTTCCAGTGCACGATACCGCGCATCCGCACTGTCATACGCCTCCCGTGCCGTCTCATATGCTGCGCGTGCCGTGTGCCACAGGGAAAGCTGCTCCTGCCACCGTTTCGCGGACGCGGAGATCCCGGTCAGCTCGCGCACCTTACCGGAGAGTGTCTGGTACCTCTCGCGATTCTCCAGCGACTGCTTTTCCGCCCCTCTCGCCGCGGCCAGCTGTTCCTCCGTCGCCATGCAGCACTTCTCACACCGGGCAACCTCCCGCTCCCGTCTTGCCAGTACCGTCTGTATGTCCGTGCGCGTACGTTTTGCAGCGGCGATCTCCGTTTTTCCACCCGCGATCGCCTCAAGCAGGGGACACAGCGCAGACAATTCCCGATGCCGCGCCACGACCGCGTCAATGTGCGGCTTTTTCTGTACGAGGATGTCCATGCGTTCCGCCGCCGCTTTTGCCGCCACCACCGCCATCTCCGCCGACCGCTTCGCTTCTTCGTATTCCGCAGCCATTCTTGCGTCCGATTCCGCCTGCGCGATTTGCGCGAGAACCGTCGTGCGCGTCGTTTCCGCCTGTGCGATGTGCGTATCCAGGGCCTCGCCGCGCGTCAGGCACCAGCGGAGCAGTCCGTCCACGGCGTCGGGGAACACGTCGGCATACGGCGTCGGCTCCGCCTGATATACCGCAAAGCTATCGCGCTCCGGATACTCCGTCGGGGTGAGAAAGCCTCTCGCGCATTGGCGCAGCACCGTTTCCGCGTTGTCCATTTCCGCACGCGCCTTCGCCGTATCCGCGGACAGCGTTTCGGTCAGGCTACGGTAGACATCCGTGGCAAACAGATTGCGGAACAGAGCGAGCCGCTCTTCCGTTTTCGCGTACAGAAGATGTAAAAATTCCCCCTGCGCGATCATGGCGCACTGCCGGAACTGCGCCGCGTCCAGTCCGACCGCATAGCGGACAGCGCCGTCCACCTCCGAGGCACGCGTCAGAACACTGCCGTCCGGCATCCACAGCTCGCATTCCCCGGAGCGCGCAAATTCCCGTTTGCCGTCCCGCTTGATCCGTTCCCTGCCGAGCACGCGGCGCACCCGGTACATTTCCCCGTGACAGGTGAACGACAGCTCCACCTCCGTCGCCGTTTTCGCGTCCGCCTGCTTGCTGCGCAGCATGGTGTCGTCTCTGCCGGAACCGCTTGCCGTACCGTACAGAGCATAGGCGATCGCGTCAAAGAGCATCGTTTTCCCGGCGCCTGTATCGCCCGTGATGAGGAACAGCCCGCTGTCGCCGAATACGGAAAAATCCACCGTCACCGTACCCGTATAAGGTCCGAACGCCGTCAATTTCAAAATGTATGGTTTCATCTGCCGCTCACCTCCCCGCAGAATAGGTCGCGCGCGAGAGACAGGACGCAATATAGTCCCCCTCCGCCTCCGTCAACGCTCTGCCGTTCTGTTTCTCAAAAAACGCTGCGAACACCTCCGCCGGCGAGCTGCTCCGTCCGCCGTTCGCGTATGACAATTCCCCCGCCGCATCGCCCCGGTTCTGTGCGCGGTTTTCGTAGGAAACGGCAAGCAGTCGCGGATACAGCACAGACAGCTTCGCGGCGGCGTCCGGCACCTCGCAGCCATCGGTCAGGATCGCGCGGATATAATCGTCGCGGCGCAGCTTTTCCCAGAACGGCTTGGCGGTCAGCGTATCATACGTGCCGCGGAGGGTCGTCAGACAGCGGATCGGATCACGGTACGGCAGAAACGTCGTCGTAAGGTTCCCCTTTTCCCGCAGCTCGACCAGCACCGCACCCTTTTCGTCCGTCTCCTCGCCGAAATCGTAACACAGCGGACTGCCGGCGTATACGATCTTCCCGTCCGCGAGGGACTGATGCCGGTGCAGATGTCCGAGCGCGGTATAGTCAAACGGCGCGAAAGCTGCGCAGTCCACGTTGTCCACGCCGCCGACCGTCACATTTTCGGATTCCGCACGCAGGCTGCCGGTGAGAAACTGGTGCGCCAGAGCGACATTGCGGCACGACGGATCGATTGGCAGGGAATCTACCACAGCGGACAGTGCTTCCGTGTAAGACGACGGCTCCGCGATCCCGGCTTCCCGAACATGGGCGGGACGGCAAAACGGCAGGAGCCATACGGTGACGCTGCCGTACGCGTCCGGAAAGGTCACGTGACAGATCCCCTCCGTAAGCGGCGGCGACACGTACACATCCACGTTGGAGAGCAGCCCGGACGCGAACGAGAGCCGCTCCACGCTGTCGTGATTGCCGCTCGTCACACAGACGGGAATCCCACGGTCATGCACGCGGGAGAGAAAGCGGTCCAGCGCAGCCACGGCATCCGGCGGCGGTACCGCACGATCGTACACGTCTCCCGCGACAAGCAGCACATCCGCCCCCGTCTCGCACAGTGTGTCGTACACCCAGTCGAGCATGGCGCGCTGCTCCTCAACGAGGGAAAACACGCCGAGATGTCTGCCGAGGTGAAGGTCGGAAATATGGAGGAATTTCATGGTCACATCTCCCCTTTCTGTCGGTATTCGCCCGGTGTCATGCCGAGCTTTTGCTTGAATATGCGTGAAAAATACAGGGTATCGCCATAGCCGCAGGACTGCGCGATCTCCGCAAGCGTATCGCCGGTGTGGAGTAGTAGATCGCACGCACGCTGCATCCGCAGAGCGATCCGATATTCGTTCGGCGAAAATCCCGTGCAGTCCCGAAACACGCTGCGGTACCTGCTCTCGCTCAGATGCTCCATGGCGGCAAGCTCCGCAATCGAGATATCCTCCGTATAGTGACAGTGCAGGTAGCGCAGAGATTTCAGAGAGCGCAGCGGTGTGGCGTCCTCCGTCTCCATACAGCGCGCGAGAGCGGACAGGAGTAGGGTCAGTCTGGCGCCGCACGCATCGTCAAAGCCGGCGCCGCGTTCGATAAATTCCCGAAACAGAGCCCCGAACCATCGATCCGCCTCGTCTCTGTCCGCGTGGAAACGATACAGTCTGCCCGGCTCGATACCCAGGGTGGAAAGGAGTCTGCCCGCGTGAAAGCCGGTAAAATGCGCCCAGTTGTACGTCATCGCTTCTCCGGCCGCCAGGGCGTAACGATATGGTGTGTGCGGTTTGTAAAGAATGAACATGCCCGACGAAAAGTCCTGTGGCACGCCGTCGATCCACGCGGTCAACCTACCCTCCGTCATGACCTGTAAATAGTAGTCGTCACGCCCGGACGGCACATTGGTCACGAAAGGATTTGTTAAATTGCAACAACCGGCACAGTTCACAACAAGCGGCTCCGCATCGATCTGTGGATGGCTGTCCGGCAGATGGATCGTGCGATAATATCCCTGATTTTCCACAACCGTGTGCTCCTTTTGTTTGTGATTATAATCAATTGGCGAAAAGTCCATAAAGTCGGTCGATTCCTGCATTGTACGCGGGCGAAATTTCCGCTACACTTATGGTATCGTGCGTACCTTGTCCGACCGTGTCGTATGCGGTAGTATACAGTGGTATTATACCACATTCGGCGGGCAAGGAAAAGCATATTTTGTGAACAAATATTCTTTCCCGTACAAGGAGGAGCATACAATGAAAAAAGCATTGAACGCGTGGACGGTAAACGGCGCGCTCGACATGGAGCAGACCTTTCATGCGGTCGCGGAAGCCGGATTTGACGCGATTGAGCTGAACGTAGACGCACCGGGCGCCGCGCATGGACTGTCTCTCGACACGACCAAGGCGGACTTTGCCGCGATCCGGGGGCTGTCCGAGAAGTATCATCTGCCGGTAGCCAGCATTTCGAGCTCTCTGTGGGGCGCGAGAATGGGCATCGCGGCAAACCACCGTGACGCAGAGGCTCTTCTCTGGAAGCAGGTCGAGGCGGCGAAGGAGCTGGGTGCGAACGGCATTCTGACCGTTCCCGGCGGCATGGGCGGCGGCGTGACCATCGCGGACGTACGGCGGGATTCCGTGGCGTTTCTGAAGGCAATGCGCGCAGACATCGAGAAGGAAGGCATTTTTGTCGGTCTGGAAAACGTCTGGAACGGCTTCTTCCTCTCTCCGTACGACATGGTGTCCGTCATCGACGAGGTCGGCTCCGCGAAGATCGGCGCGTATCTGGACGCCGGCAACATGCTCGCGTTCTCCGTGCCGGAATACTGGATCGAAATTCTCGGTTCCCGCATCGGTAAGGTGCATGTGAAGGACTACAAGCGCGCGGGCGGTCTGAACTCCGGCGGCACATGGGAGGACATCACGCACGGCAGCGCGGACTGGCAAGCGATCATCCCGGCCCTGCGCAAGGCGGGCTACGACGGCTATCTGGTCGGCGAGGTGTTCAAATCCGACGAGAGCATGGCATGGGAGGACTACTACAAGAAGGTCTGCGGCGAAATCGCAACGATCTGCGCATATTGATGTGCTGCGCATATGAACATTGAAAACACATGGGTGACAGCGGAGGAACAACATATGAAAACCATACGCATGGGTGTGATCGGTCTGGGCGGACGCGGATCGTGGTGGCTGGGCGAGCTTCTCAAGATGGGGGACGTTCAGGTAAACGCGGTATGCGACATCCACGAGGATCGGATGGAAAAAGGGCGCGAAATGTGCCGGGAGAAGTACGGCTGCCCCGTATACGGCTCGGTACGGTCGCACGACGTGGTAATTCGGGACGATCTGGACGCGGTGCTGATCACGACGTACTGGAACGACCACGTAAAGATCGCCATTGACGCGATGCGGCACGGGAAATACGCAGCGTTCGAGGTGGGTCCGGCGCAGTCGATCCAGCAGTGCTGGGATCTGGTACATACGTACGAGGAAACGGGCGTGCCGTGCATGCTCATGGAAAACTGCTGCTACAACCGCGAGGAGATGACGGTGCTGAACATGATCAAGAAGGGGCTGTTCGGCGAGGTTCTCCACTGTCAGGGCGGCTATCAGCACGATCTGCGCGCGGTTGCGGGCGGTATGGCAACGGATCACGAGCGGACGTGGCATCATCTGCACCGGAACGCGGAGGTCTATCCGACACACGAGCTGGGGCCGATCATGACCTATCTCGACATCAACCACGGCAACCGGCTTCTGGCGTTAAACTCCATGGCAACCAAATCACGCGGTCTTGCGAAATACGTGAAGGATCACTTCCCGGCAGATCATCCGCTGCAGGGCGTACCGTTCCGGCTCGGCGACATTGTAACGACGACGATCCGCTGCGCAAACGGCGAGACGATCGTCTTAACGCACGACACGAGCAATCCGCGGCCATATTCGCGCGGCGGCAGAGTGCAGGGCACATGCGGCATTTGGATGGAGGATCTCCACGCGCTGTGCATCGAAGGACGCACGGAGGGCGAAAAGTGGGATCCGATGGACAATTATTGGGAAGAGTTCGAGCATCCGCTCTGGAAAAAGACGCACGCGGCGGAATTCACGGGCGGTCACGGCGGTATGGACTGGCTCGTCATGCGCGCGTTCCTTGAGGCGGTGCGCAAGGGCATCCAGACACCGATCGACGTATACGATTCCGCTACGCTGATGGCCATCAGTATCCTGTCCGAGGATTCCATCGCGACCGGCAGCGCGTCCGTGGCGATCCCGGATTTCACAAACGGCATGTGGCTCAAGCGCGAACCCGGTCCGCGCTCCATCTTCAACCTCTTCAACCTCGACGACACCGTCTACGAAGGCGCTGTGGAGTTTTAAGAACGCGCAAAGCACATCGGTTTTTGTGCCGAAGCGCTCGGATATGTGGTTTCTCGACGCGAAAACAACCGCAAATCGGCGATTCCCCGGCACATTCCATCATAAGTCGGACTGCCTGTCGGGTGGTCTTACGATACAACACATCTTTAAGGAGAAAAAAGTATGAAAAAACTGGCTATTATTGGCTGCGGCGGTATCGGCGGCTATCATCTCTCTCACTTTTTACAGTTCACGGACATCGTGGAGCTGGCGGGCTTCTGCGATCTGATCCCGGAGCGCGCGGAAGCGTTCCAGGCAAAGGCAGGCACGGGCAAGGCATACACGGATTACCGCGTGATGCTGGACGAGGTGAAGCCGGACATGGTATTCGTATGCATTCCGCCGTACTGCCACGGACAGATCGAATTTGACCTCATCGAGCGCGGCATCCACTTCTTCGTGGAAAAACCGCTGGCACTCGAGCTGGATCTGGCGCGCAAGATCCGTGACGCGGCTGCCGAAAAGGGCCTGATCACGGCAAGCGGCTTCCAGTGCCGTTACTCGAACCTTGTCGAGCCGAACAAGCAGTTTGTAGCGAACAACCAGATCATCATGATCGAATGCTCCCGTATCGGCGGCGTGCCGGATCAGCCGTGGTGGCGTCACAAGGATCTCTCCGGTGGTCAGGCAGCAGAGCAGACGATCCACCAGTTCGACATCATCCGCTACATGATCGGCGATCCGGAGGAAGTGTTCTCCTTTGCCAACCGCGGCTACATTTCCGATGAGGAATGGCCGGGCTACGACACCGACGACCTGTCCACGACCGTTGTAAAGTTCAAGAACGGCATTCTGGCGACGATCTCCACGGGCTGCTACGCGACCTCCGGCAACAGCTTCGACTCCAAGATCACGTTCAGCACGCGCGACAAGAGAGCGGAGCTGAAGATCCTCGACACGTTCAAGATGTACGGTGAAAAGCCGGCAGAGCCGGAAGAAGGCAAGGACGGCTTTGTCATCAAGGGCGACGGCGCGCTTTCCGCATCCGGCGACGCGATCGTATACCGTCAGGACGGCGACGCGGGTATTCTCTGCGACCGCACCTTCATTGAGGCAGTCATTTCCGGCGACGGCTCCAAGATCCGCTCTCCCTACGCGGACGCGTTCAAGTCCGTCAGCTTCACCCTCGCCTGCAACGAATCCATGGCGACCGGCAAGCCGGTGAAGGTAGAGCTCGAATAAGGCGGCGTCTATCCACCCATACAACCGCATAAATAACCGCACCCGCGTGGTACCGCAATGGTATACCGCGGGTGCGGTTGTTTTGTTTACTTCTTCTCCCCCAGATACACCTCCACGCGGCTTTTCAGCACCCGGGCGGTCTCCGCGGCGTCTCTTGCACCGCCGATGTAGGCGTCCACCTCCTCACGGATGATTCCGGTCAGCGTCGGGTCCGGGGTCGTGACGGCGGCGTTTTCCGTGATGTTTTGCAGGATCGCGCGATCCGCGTCGGTGTAGGGGACGATTTGGCGATTTACGCTGCGCACGCCGTTTTTCGGATCCTCTCCCGTCCATTTTTCCTCACAGTACGCCCGGAACTGTGCGTCGTCCGTCCGGTTGTCGAGATTCTGCACGGTGGCGTAGTAGACGTAGTGATCATAAGCAAGCTCGTTCTCGATGGCGGCGCGCGTCACCGGGAAATTGTACTCCGAGACAATAGCCGCGTTCTGCACTATGTTGGAGAGGAGATACCGCAGGAAGGCAAGCGCGCCCTCGGGATTTTTCGCGTCCTTGTATATACCGAAGCTGCACAAGCCGGACACAACCGCCGGCGCGTCGGGGTAGCCGCCGTACTGTCCGTCCGGAAACGCCAATTTATACGCGCCCAGTCCGTCGACGGTGGCAAGCGTGCAGGGGATATAGCGCACCGTCCCGTCGGAAAACTCCTCCATGAGCTTCTGGTACTGCACGCTGTAGGACGGTTTCGCGCCGGTATAGCCGGACTCCACATAGCCATGGCCGCCGGACGATGTGTAGACCTTTTGCAGCATTTCGAGGTACGCAAGGAACTGCGCGCTGTCCATGGTGTTCGTGCCGTTCGCGCGGTTGGTGAAAAGCTGCGGAATCATGGACTCCAAAATAAAGAATTCCGGGTGCAGCTGCGGGAACAGGGTCTGTCCGGCTTGCAGAGAGGCGGCATCTCCGGTAAGCGTTTCCACGGTAAGCGGCTCCGCTGTCCGCGAAAGGATCGTCTGGTAGCGCATGTACACCGGAACGCGGTAGGTGCTCCCGCCGTACAGACCGACCCGGCGCGCGCTGCCCGTGAGAGAATCGAGGATCGCCTGTCCGCCATCGAGGGACGCGATGTCCGCGAGGTAGCCGTGATCCACGAGCCGTGTGTACAGATCGTCCCCGTCCATGGACAGGAAATCCTGCGCGAAGATCTGCAAATCCGGCAGCTCTCCACGGGCGGCAAGCGCGGAGATCGTGTCAAAGTCAGCCGAATCCGTGAACGCGATGCCCTCCGCGTCCGTATTTTCGGTCAGATGCACGTAGTATTCCTCGTTCGTCTGGTTGAACACGGCGACGGCACGGGATAGATAGGTGTTCACGTACGAGCCGTAGGTGCCAATGGTGACGAGCCGTCTCTGCATCCCCTCGTCCCCGACCCGGCGCAGGATTGCGTACTCCTCCGTGAGATTCAGATTGCAGCGGTTTCTCACGAGAAGATGGTTCCCATCCACGCCGCCCAAGATATCGATGTCGTCCTGGACCAGGTCAGAGGCGGTCCAGTCGAGGTACTTCTCCTCGCTCTCGTCACAGGTGAACACGCCGTCCCGTGTGATCTGGAACACGCCGCCGTCCGCTGTGAGAAAAGCGTTCTTCCCGATAGGCGTGATCGCTTTTGCGGTGTTGCTTTCAAAATCGAGTTTATAGATATGCTGCCAGCCCTGCACGAAAACCTCACCGGAATCGGTGACAGAGATGGTATCGACGTTGCTGTGTACCGTTATGGGCGGGGTCAGTTCATTCAGCTCTTTGTCGAACATGTGCAGTTTGTATTCATCAAAATCTATCCTGTCCGCGGCAATGAGATAGTAGGGAGACATCGAATTACAAAGATAAATATACAGAGATTCTGTATCTGTAAGCAATGCTTCCCGGAGAATATTCTTTCCCGTTGCATCGTATTTTCGGATGATACGGTTTTTTTTACTTCTTTCGGCTTTTTCTCCATCTTCCGTGGCATCCGATTCGCTGAGAATGATTACATAATTTCCATCGGCATCCAGTAACGCGTCGTTCTTGTACTCTGTGCCCACCAATTCCGGAACTGTGATTGTATCGATTCGGTTTCCCTCGGCATCAAATATCTCGATGTGCTTATCCCGTTCCGCAGGCTTGCTGCCCCCTGTAAAAGACGATAGATATAATTTGTTGTCAAGGAAGTAGTAATATGGTCCCTCATTCACAAAAAAAACATCTTCTTCGTTTTCCAGCGTATGTAGTGCCAACATTTGACTATAATATCCGCCGTTACCCGATGGCACAAGCGGCACGACCTGATACCGCGTCCCACTGTAGATGGTAACAAGATTCTCCTCCGCGTTATCGGAAATGAATGTCACGGCGGAGACGTCAGGCGCGGCGGTACTCTCGTCCTCTTGCGGCAGCTTTTGGCAGGATGGCAGCAGAAGCAGTGCGGTAAGCATGAGCGCGGCAAATCTTTTCATCGGGGATCCTCCTTTACAGCGATTCCTTTGTCCTGTTTGCGTTTTTTCGGATATTCGTCTGTCTGCACAGAGAACGATGGTTATTCCCTATTCATAATAGCACATCGCACAGGCTTAATCAAGCTTTTTCTTCATGACAGCAAGAACATTTTGTAAACTTTCCCCAATTTTCTGTTCAAATCCCCGCCAAAACAAAAATCACGGACGATCCCTCTCGATCCTCCGTGATTTTTCTTTTTTCACTGTATCTTATCCGTTTTCCCGCTCGGCGATCACCGAGAAGGCTTCTCTTGCCACGTCTACGGTTTCCGCGATGTCCGCGTCGGTCAGGCTGGCGTTGATGAAGTGGTTGTGGTGGTTCGTGAAGAACACGCCGCGCCGCACACATTCCGCGATCCACGCCTGATGGAGCATCAGACTCGGGTCGTCCGCGATCCGCAGATAGAACAGCGACGGCACGCCGGACACGTGCAGGTCATAGCCATAATCCGCCGCCGCCTTGACAAGCTCCCGTTTCAGCTTCGCGCCCTTTTCGATGAGGATGCGCGGGCAGTCGAGCCGTTTCATCTTCTCAATGCACGCGATCCCCGCCGCGAACGGTACCGCCGACAGCCAGTAGCTGCCTGTATACGACATGGACGAGATCGTATTTTTGAGAAAATCCTTGCCGCACAGCGCGGATACGTTGTACCCGTTCGCGATTGCCTTGCAGAAGCAGATGAGATCCGCCTCGAAGCCGAAATAGTGGTCACTGCCCGCCATATCCAGCCGGAAGCCCGCGCGCACGTCGTCGATGACAAGCACCGTGCCGTTGTCCGTGCAGAGCTTGCGCACCTTCTGCCAGAATCCGTCGACAGGCAGCGTATTGTCCGCGAAATTCCCGTGCATATACGGCTGTCCGATCACGGCGGCGATCTCGCCCTTATGCTCCGCAAATACACGCTCCACGGCGGCAATGTCGTTCCATGGCAGATAGATATTGTTCGCCACATCCTCCTCGATGATCCCGGCGTAGTCGATCTTCTGCGTCCACGGCGCGATCCCGTGATAGTAGCCCTTGAAGAACACGATCTTCTTCCGATGCGTATACGCCCGGGCCGCCATGACCGCCATCGTCGTCACATCGTTGCCGTTTTTCGCGAAGAACGCCCAATCCGCGCTTGCGACCGTTTCCACAAGCAGCTCCGCGAAATCGATCATCACCGTAGAGGGGGAGGTGGTGCAGTCGCCCTTCTCCCGCTGCTTCCGCGCCGCCTCATCCACGTCGGGATCGTTGTAGCCGAGCACGTTCGGACCGTAGGCGCACATGTAGTCGATGAACCGGTGGCCGTCGATGTCCCAGAAATAGCTGCCCTTGGCGTGGTCGCAGAAGAGCGGGAACGCCTCCACGGGGATAAAGCAGCCCTCCGCCGGTCCGAGATGGCCGTACACGCCGGACGGGATCACCTTTTCCGCGCGCCGGAACTGTTCTCTGCTGTTTGGATATGTATAAATCTCTCTCATGTTCGCAATATTTTCCTTCCAAATAGAATAGCGTGTCACCGGAGCGGTTTTTCCGCCATCATGTAGTAGACGGAAATCCGAAATCCCGCCTTGCCGTAGAGCCTGTCGAGTCCCGTGTATGTATAGCTGAGAAAGCCGCGCACCGATCCCTGCTCCGTGATGTACCGTGCCGCGCACCGCACCATATCCGACGCCACACCGCGTCCGCGCGCTCTGTTTGCCACCGCCACACAGCCGATGGTCCCCAGTCCGCCGGATGTACCGCTTGCCAGGAGACAGCCGATCACCTCGCCGTCCTCCCCCGATACAGCACAGACAATGGAGCCGGAGCGGTATCTTTCTTCATTTTTATAGTATTCCGTGAAATACGGCGCCGCGTCGTCGGTACAGCGCAGCACGGATTCCCGATCCGCCGGACCTGCCAGCCGATAGGTCACACCGCCGCGCGTATAGCCAAGCGGATACCCCTCGTTCCCCGGATACGGCAGGGTCGCGCGCATATCAAACGTGTTCGATTCACGGACGTGCGTATAGCCGTGATGGCGAAAGAACGCCGCGCCCTCGTCTGTCAGACCGTCGTACAGGTTGGGCGCGCACAGCTCTTCCGTGTACGGCATGACGGAGGTCGGAATCCCGGGCGTGATGTAGCCGTCCCTGCCCACGCCGACCGTGATCCTGTCGTATCCCGCGTCCAGACACGTTTTTTCCGCCTCCGCAAGCAGGCTTGAGCCGATCCCGCAATGCCTGTGTTCTGGGGATACCGCGAGAAAATAGAGATTCCCGCCGCCCACGATCGCCGCTCCGACAAGCGTATTCTCGCGAAAACAGCTGTGTACGACGTTGTGCGTGGCAAGAGGAGGAATGGAGCCTCTGCCGGATTCCAGGTATGGGAAGCATTCGTCAAACAAAGCGAGCAGTGCCGCGATCTTTTTTTCGTCCATGGCGCTCACCCGATATACAATGCCACGCGGTCGAGGATCCGGTTCACGTTGTCGATCTGCGAGATCATGCCGCCGACGCGCACGCCGCCCGTGCCGATCGCCGCGACGCTGTTGACTCTGCCGTCAAAAAGAGCGCGCGCCGTTTTCATATCGGCAAAGGTCATGTACGAGAAGCACTTTTCCGGTGCGCGCCGGCTGTAGGTCAGGTGGTGATCCTTTGCCGTGATGGACGCGCAGGGACCGTCCGCAATCGAGAGACGGATCACGCCGTCCGGAATGTACGAGGCGCTGGCTCTGCCGACCTTGTCGTGGTTGCCGATCTGGCAGACCGCGCGGCCGATCACGCCGAACAGGAGCGTGGTGCTGATGCGGGCAAATTCGGCATCCTCCATATCCGCAGGCTCCGGGCGGAGATATTTCGTGAGCAGATCGGTCAGCTTCGTGAACTTGCCGAGCAGAAACGGCGTGTAGATGAGTCCCTTTGTCGGAACCGGCGTAACCGTGCCGTCGATCATGCCGTTGAACTTTTCCGAGGTGGAGAACGACAGACGGATGTCGCCGCCCTCGTCCGCTGCGCGCATGACGCACCTGCCGGAATTGAACGTCAGCGTGGCGACCGGGCCATTTCTGACCGCGATCGTCAGGGTGCGCACCGTACCGCCGAGAATCGCGCGCGCCTCTGCGGACAATTCCGTAAGGGTGGGCAGTGCGCCGAGAATGCCGTATAGATTGATATAGGATAACGTCAAAGCGTCTTTCATGGAAAGGCTTCCTCCATCGAACATAATATTGCCATATTTCAGGAAGCCTCTGATTTCAGGTTAGTTTTGCGATGAAAGCCACTATATTTTAGCATTTTAGCCTTTTATCGCAAAAATCCGATTCATTCAGAGTATCCTTAGGAAAATCACAAGTATAGTATAGCAAATCCTTCGGAATTTGTCAAGAAAAACCACGCTTCCGCGCGAAAAACGGCGTTCCCGCAGGCGTGGTTTGTGTCCGGTTTGTTGCGCCCCTTTTACGCGTTTGTGGGTGGACTGTGGCAGAAAATCGGTGCTTTTTTATATAAATCGGCATATGAAGCGGATTTGCGCGATTCTGTCGCAATTCTCCCGCCGCACAGCGCAAAGTTTGTGTTGTCTTTCTAATGACACCGGGGCAAAAAACTGCTATAATGGAGTCGGTTCAGAAAGCGTCCCCATATGCGGACGTGTCGAAGAAACCACTGAAATGGATCAATCTGTTATATACGGAGGAAGTATAGTATGGTCAATCGTTTTGTTCTGAATGCAATCTCTTATCACGGCAAGGGCGCGATCAAGGAAATCCCCGGTCTTGTCAAAGCAAAGGGCTACAAGAAAGCGTTTATCGCCTCTGACCCGGATCTCGTGAAGTTCGGCGTGACCAAGAAGGTAACGGATCTTCTCGACGAAGCCGGCATGGCATATGAAGTATACTCGGATATCAAGCCGAATCCGACCATTGAAAACGTACAGTCCGGTGTGGCTGCCTACAAGGCAAGCGGCGCGGACTACATGATCACCATCGGCGGCGGCTCCTCCATGGACACCGGCAAGGCGATCGGCATCATCATCAACAACCCGGAATTTGCAGATGTGCGCAGTCTGGAGGGCGTTGCGCCAACCAAGAACCGCACTGTATTCACCATCGCCGTTCCGACCACGGCAGGCACCGCTGCGGAAGCGACCATCAACTACGTCATCACCGACGTGGAGCGGAAGCGCAAATTCGTATGTGTGGACACGAACGACATCCCGGATATCGCCATCGTCGACCCGGATATGATGTCCACCATGCCGAAGGGTCTGACCGCCTCCACCGGTATGGACGCGCTGACCCACGCCATCGAGGGCTACACGACCCGCGCCGCATGGGAGCTGGCGGACTGCCTGAACCTCGAAGCCATCCGTCTGATCTCCAAGAGCCTGCGCGCCGCTGTCGCCAACGAAACCGACGGTCGTGAAGGCATGGCACTCGGTCAGTTCGTCACCGGCATGGCGTTCTCCAACGTAGGTCTCGGTATCGCGCACTCCATCGCGCACACCCTCGGCGCCGTATACGATACCCCGCACGGCGTTGCCTGCGCTATGATGCTCCCGATCGTTATGGAATACAACGCGGACGTGACCGGCGAAAAGTTCAAGAACATCGCGGAAGCCATGGGCGTGGACACCACCGGTATGACCCAGGCGGAATACCGCAAGGCAGCCGTGGACGCGGTCCGTCAGCTCTCCGTTGACGTAGGCATCCCGACCAAGCTCCCGGCAATCAAGGAAGAGGACCTCGACTTCCTCGCAAAGTCCGCAGCGGCAGACGCATGCGCACCGGGCAACCCGAAGGAAGCATCCGTGGAGGATCTCAAGGCTCTGATCCGCAAGCTCATGTAATCTCCCCCGGCGAAAACACGCTCTATCGAAATATCCCTCGCAAGCAAATAGGATGAAAGAAAAAGACGGCATACGCTTCCTCGGCGTATGTCGTCTTTTTTTGGGTGTATCGCTTCAGGCTGCGCTGAACAAATCGGGATTTCGCGCCGACAGGGATACCGCAAATTTTTCCGAAAAAAGCCGTAATTTTACCGCAAAAGCCTTGATAAAAGGAAGCGTTTGTGGTATAGTAATAGTGGCAAAAAATCTATATTATGAGGAGAGTTCCTATGACCTACAATAAGAAAAGTGTAGAAGACATCGACGTAGCCGGCAAGCGGGTTCTGGTCCGCTGCGACTTCAACGTTCCGCTCAAGGACGGCGTCATCACCGACGAAAACCGCATCAACGGCGCCCTGCCGACCATCCAGTATCTGATGAGCCACGGCGCACGTGTGATCCTTTGCTCCCACCTCGGTCGTCCGAAGGGAGAATTCAACATGAAGTATTCTCTCGCACCCGTTGCGAAGAGACTGTCCGAAAAGCTCGGCGTGGAAGTGCCGCTCGCCGCGGATGTGATCGGTCCGGACGCCAAGGCGAAGGCCGCTGCTCTGAAGGACGGCGACGTGATGCTGCTCGAAAACGTCCGTTTCCATGCGGAAGAGGAAAAGAACGATCCCGCGTTCTCCAAGGCACTCGCTTCTCTGGCGGATATCTTCGTGAACGATGCGTTCGGCACCGCGCACAGAGCCCATTCCTCTACCGCCGGCGTGGCAGATTATCTTCCGGCAGTCTGCGGCTTCCTGATCCAGAAGGAGCTGAACGTTATGGGTAAGGCTCTGGACGATCCGGCGCGCCCGTTCGTAGCGATCCTCGGCGGTGCAAAGGTCTCCGACAAGATCGGCGTCATCAACAACCTCATCGAAAAGGTTGACACTCTCATCATCGGCGGCGGTATGGCGTACACCTTCTTCGCGGCGCTCGGCAACACCACCGGCACCTCCATCTGCGAACGGGACAAGCTCGACCTCGCCCGTGAGCTGATGGCAAAGGCAAGAGAAAAAGGCGTAAACTTCCTGCTCCCGGTAGACAACGTGATCGGTAGAGAATATAAGGAAGACACCACCTTTATGCGCATCTACTCCGACTCCATTCCGGACGGCTGGATGGGACTCGACATCGGCGAAAAGACCCAGGAGCTCTACTCTAAGACCATCATCGGCTCCGGCACCGTGGTCTGGAACGGTCCGATGGGCGTTTCCGAATGGGAAAACTTCGCCTCCGGTACCCGCGCGGTCGCTAAGGCTGTCGCAGATTCCGGCGCGGTCTCCATCATCGGCGGCGGCGACTCCGCGGCGGCTGTCGAACAGCTCGGCTACGCGGACAAGATGACCCACATCTCCACCGGCGGCGGCGCGTCCCTCGAATTCTTAGAGGGCAAGGAGCTTCCCGGTATCGCCTGCCTCCAGGACAAGTAATCGTATAATACGTCCGAAAACGCAAAGAACGCTCGGACAGAATGGAATTTCAAGCAACGAAAGGATCGGGAGAGGCTGCGCGGTCTCTCCCGGTATCGGTATAGAATCATGAAAAAGTCTCATCGCAGTGTCGTGATCGCGGGCAACTGGAAAATGAACATGACCCCGTCCACAGCAAAGGTCGCAGTGGCAGAAACCGCCGCTCTTTGCGCCGGTAAGGACGGCTGCAAGGTCGTGCTGTGCGTTCCGTTTGTAGACCTCCCCGTCGCCATCGAAGCGGCAAAGGGCACGAACGTACATATCGGCGCGCAGAACGTGCATTTTGAGAAAAAGGGTGCTTTCACCGGCGAGATCTCCGCGGACATGCTCCTGGAGCTCGGCTGCGAATACGTCATCATCGGTCACAGCGAACGGCGGCAGTACTTCGGCGAAACCGATGAAACCGTCAACAAGAGAGTCCGCGCCGCTCTGGACGCAGGACTGAAGGTCATCCTTTGCCTTGGGGAAGTGCTCGCGGAAAGACAGTCCGGCATCACCTCGGAGATCGTCTCCATGCAAACCAAGCTCGACCTCGCCGGGATTCCCGCAGAGCAGATGGCAAACGTCATCATCGCGTATGAACCGGTATGGGCAATCGGCACCGGTCTGACCGCGACCCCGGATCAGGCGGAGGAAGTCTGCGCCATTATCCGCGGGGTCGTCGCCGGTCTCTATGGCGAGGATATCGCAGAAGCGCTGACCATCCAGTACGGCGGATCCATGAACGACGGCAACGCCGCGGAGCTGCTCTCCAAGGTAGACGTGGACGGCGGTCTGATCGGCGGCGCGTCCCTCGTTCCGGCAAAGTTCGCGAAGATCGTGGACGCTGCGCAGGCATAATCCAATCACAGAAATGAAAACGGCGCAGCCGCAGCGGAAATCTTTTTCCAATCCGACCGCGCCGTTTTTTCCATAAGAGGAATCAATATGTTAGAGATCAAAGAATGCACCTTTGAGCCGTTTGCCGTGATCGGACTGGTCGGCGACAGCGACGAGGGTCCCGGCTACGTGGACGCGCTGTGGCAGAAAATGAACAAATACGGCAAATCCATCATGCACCTTGCGAAAAAGGACGACGACGGCGAGATCATGGGCGCGTGGGGACTGATGAACGATGAATCCCTCTCGTTCCTGCCGCCGGACGAACGCAAATCGAAAAAGGTCGTCTATCTCGCCGGGATCGAAACCGCCGTGGACGCGAAGCCGCCGAAGGGATATACGAAATGGGTCGTGCCAGCGTTTGATTACGTGTACGCGCCGGTCGTCGGGCAGAAAACCGCCGTCATCCAGGAGGTCATGGCGTATCTCGATGCGCACGATCTGACCTTTGCCGCCTGCCCGTTCGATTTCATGCCGCCAGGTGGCGGAAACATGTATCTGTTTTTCCCGGTAAAGGCGGATACGGACAAATAAAGAAAACGGAGGACGACCATGCTGCCAAACGATCCCTTTTGCTATACGGAGCTGCAATACCTGACCGTGCCGCTGCCTGCCGAAATCGCCGCACTGCGGGAACGCGCCGATTTTGCCGGTGAGGTACGCCGGATCGATGAGCTGCTGCCGCGTGTCACCGATACCGTCATGCGCAAGCGGTTGAACCTGGAGCGCTTCATCGCCAACGGGCTGACAAAGGATTACAAAACGGATTTCGCCGCCATGCTTGAGAAGCTGCGCGAGCGGTATCCGGCTGTGACGGCGGCGCACCTTTCTGAAATTCTCGACATGGGCTTTGCCGACGTGGTGTACCGCCCGGATGCCGTGTATTTCGAAAACGCCGCGCTCTCCAATATCCTCGACCAGTGCGCCACATATCTGCGCCGGATCGCGGAGTCCGATTATATTCCGCAGCCCGATTACCGAATCACGGAGACGCACATCGCCGCACTGCGAAAATACGAGACGGTGCGCATTCGATACACGGTGCGGGAATCCGTGCGTCCGGACATTGTACGCGAAGGCAAAACGCTGCGGGTCTGGCTGCCGTATCCATGCGTGACGCCGGAGCTCTCCGACACAAGACTGCTTGCCGCCTCCCATCCCGTGCGCATCGACGATCACCCGCTCCGCTGCGCCTATATGGAGATCCCCGACTACCACGGCGAGACGGCGGAGATCACCCTGTCGTTCGCGAATACGGCATACTACAGAGAGATCGCGCCGGATATGGTGGACGAAGTACAGCCGCATATGCCCGAATACCTCGGTGAACAGCTCTCGCACATCCATTTTTCGCCGTATCTGCGCCTGCTGGAAGCGGAGATCACCGGGCATCACAAAAATCCCCTCGTCCGCGCGCGCCGCATTTACGACTACATCACAAAGAACGTCCGCTACTCCTTCATGCGCGAATACCGCTACTTTGACGACATCCCGACCTACTGCGCCGTCAACCATCGCGGAGACTGCGGCGTACAGGCGCTGCTCTTCATCACCCTTGCCCGCATATCCGGCATTCCGGCGCGCTGGCAATCCGGCAATTTCGTCAAGCCCGCGCTCTCGGACAGCAAGGGCGGTCACATCGGCTCCCACGACTGGGCGCAGTTCTATATTGCCCCGTTTGGCTGGCTTTTGTGCGATCCCTCCGTCGGCGGCGGCGCGTATCGGAATGGCAAAGAGGACATCTGGAACTTCTATTTCTGCCACGCCGACGCGTTCCGGTATATCTGCGCGACCGCGTTCCAGAGCGATCTGTCCCCGGCAAAGACGTACATGCGCCTCGATCCCTACGACAACCAGAGCGGCGAGGCGGAATACACGGACGAATACCTCGATCCCGACGACGTGACCTGCCGCAAGGAAATCTGCGATACCGAGATCACCTGCGGCGCGGAGGACGACTGACATGTTCTGGCGCGGCGTCGGAGGGCTCGTTCTCTGCATCGCCCTGTTTCCCGTAATCCGACTTTTCTGCAAGCGCGTCTCCCTTGTCCTGCGCCTGAAAAAGGTCTGCCGGGAAAAAGGATTTGCGCTGACCCCGCTGCACCGGCTGTGGTTTCTCTGGCTGCGCGGCGGCAATACGTTTGATTTTGCCGTGGAAACGCGGGACGACGCGTATGCCGTAAAGCTCTTCGGCGTGTGGCGAAAGCACGACGAGCTGCGCTTTGGACCGGGGGACAGCTACCTCGTGCGCCACCAGTTCGCCTTTCTCTCCCGTATGGGCGAAGGCATTGCCATGACGCTGTGGGAATCGCGCGAAAAACCGCTGCCTGTCTATCGGTACACGCAGGAGATGACGGATTCCTATGCCGGAAAGCTGTGGAAACCCGTGCTTCTGATGCACCCGGTTGGTCTTTCGATCCGACTCGTGGACAAACGCGGCTCCTCCGTCCAGATTTGCTCCGGCGACTGCGCGTCCCGGTACCCGATCACCTCCGCATTCCAATTTCTGGAAACGCTCCAATGCGCGCCGGAATGGGAACACAAAAAATAACAATGCCAAAAAACGACCGCACATCACGACAAAAACGCGTGTGCGATCGTTTTTCTTATGTGCGATCGGTTTGACTTTATCCCGCGAGATACACAATCCACGCGACAAGGACAACGGCGGCGACCAGTCCCATCGCGCCCACCGGCAGCCACAGCGCGATCCCGGCGAGTCCGTTCGCCTTGCCTTCCAGATACCGGCAAACCGGCACGGCGGCAAAGCAGACAAAGAGCACCGGCAAAACGACAGCGAGCGGCAAAACATGCGCCCACAGGTAGCATAGTCCGCAGATCAGGGCAAGCATACAGATGCATAGCTCAAAAATGCGGTATTTTGAAAAATTCGACTTCATTGTATCCTCCGTTTCCCGCCTGTTTTATCGGCTCCGGTAGGGATTCCCCGGATGACGGACAGACTCTGCGGTTTCCGCGCGTTCCGCCTCCTCACGGTCACGACGGTTGAGCAGCGCAATGGTACAGAACGTGAAAATCGCCACAAGCACAAGGAAATACGCCGCGTACGCGCCGTTTTGGCTCTGCATATCCCCGCTCTTTTCGATCGGATAGAACCGTTCGCGCAGGGTCTGACCGTCCTCCGCAGCACTGCCGGCTGTGACCAAGGATACCTCCAAAATCACATCCGACTCCGCATAAATGAGGATTCCCACATATTCGACGTTCTGCGCGTACGGATAGGCGGTAAGGTCGCAGTGCACGGTGTACACGCCGTCCGCGGTGATGGGATCGATCGCGTATTCCGCCCGGCAGTCGTCCGCGCCGACCAAGAACAGCAGCGTCACCGGTCGTGAGGTTCCGCGCACGGCGATGGTGAACGCGAGGTCCGTTACACCGCCGCAGTCCACGCTCTGTGCAAAGTCGCCAAGCAGGATGCCGCCCGCGATACCCTCTGTGGTGTCCGCGTATCGTTCAAACGGCATGACGCTTTGCAAGGATCGCGCCTGTTCGCCGTCGTGGTCGGAAAATGCCTGGCTATAATCCGTGATGAGCGAGGTGATCCCGCCGCCCGCGAGCCAGCTGTCGTTGTGGTAGAGTGCTGTGAAATCCCATAGGCGGATCTGTCCGGCGAGCGTCTGTGCACTCTCTCCGACAGTGGCGGTCAGATTCACGACGCTCCGTTCCCCCGTGCCGATTCCGTTGATGGCGGCATACGTCTTCTGCGCGACTGCGGTATAGATCCGACGCAGCGACAAAACGACGGCACGCGGCTTCTCTCTGCCGACTGTATTTGTCAGATTCTCGTACCGCGCGACCAGATTCGCCTTGTCCTCCGCCGTGTTGTCCGGCTCCCAAAAATACAAAACGCCTGAATAGCTGTCGTTTTCAGCAAGCGAAGTGCCAATCGCCGCTGTTATCGCCGTCTGGGATTCACTATCGTCGTGGAAATACCAGCCGAGGAGCCACGGCGTATCTCCTTTTTCGTCCATGGCAGAGACGATACGCGCACAGACCCCCTCCGGATTGTATGTATCCGCCTCCGGACAGCGCACCGCCTCACCGCGATAGGTATAGCCGTCCGCGAATGGCAGCACCAGCATGATCCCCGGCAGCTGTGCCGACGCGATCCGATAGGTGTACGCAGCAAGCTGCCCCAGCTCGTCCATGACGGTATCCGTGAGCCGTGCGCCGACGTACTTTTCGCAGTTCAGTCCGCGTCCGAGAAGGATGCCGTCCACCTCGTCGTACCGTTCCAAGAGATAGGACAGAAGCGCGCCGTAGGTTTCCGCGCTCTCCGCCTCTGCGAGACACGGCAAATAGGAAGCCGCGGCGACGGAATCATAGGTCAGCCCGGCAATCGGCGTATCCGAGGTGATGCGCAGCCAGATCTCCAGACCCGCCTTCGCGTAAAACGGAATATCGCCGTCGAGCTGACGCAGAAAATCCGCGTTCAAGGCAACGTTGGTGTCCCCACGGCGGCACAGCACGGACTTTTCTCCGGCGGCGAGCAGCGTATTGAGCGGCACATCGACCACCACATGGGATACGTTTGACTCGTACACACCCATCGCGCTCGCGTTTTCCAGTCCCAGTGTGGATACCACGGACGCGGACGGCTCTCTGCCCCCGAAATACCGCGGCTTGGTCAGATAGAGGTCGCGCGCGTCTCCGTTCTCGTCCTTTTCCCGGATCGCCACCGTATAGAGCCACGTATCCGCCTTTTCCCCAAGCGGCGCAAAAGCCACGCGGAAGTCAAAGGTATTTGCCACCGGCGCGGCAGCCAGGGTCACGGATTCGCCGTCCTCTCCCTCCGGCAGCGCAAGCAGCACGATCTGGTCCCCGCTGTACTGCCGTACCAGCTCCCGCCGGATCTTTCCGCTGCAATCGAGCTGCCGGTCGTTCACGGTACCGCCGAGGGTCAGCGAATACTTTTCCAGTCCTCCGAGAATCGGCACGCTTTTTCCGGCAGTGCTCTTATACGTCTCGATGGCGACCGATTGCAGCGCGAAGGAATAGCCGTCCGTGGCTGTGACATTCTCAAACTGGAGTGTGTATGTGCGCCACAGCTGCTCGCCTTCCTCCGCAATCGTTCCGGTCGCGATCCGATAGCGCACGCCGCCCGTCACGCGCACAGGCCTGGTCGTGACAGTTTCGCCGCTCTCCTCCGTCAGCACGCAGGTCAGCGTTCCGCCGGTTTCCACACCGTCTAAGGCAATGGTGAGCACGCGCTCCCCGGCGTCGTAGGTCAAAACGGAATCCGCGATCGCAGCTGTTACGGTCATGTTTCCGTTCGCGTCCGGAAACAGGTACACGGCTTCTCCGTCGAGGACCTGACATCTGCCGTCCTCCGCCGTGATTTCCGCCGCATTCAGGTGCGCAAACAGCCACGGATTCCGCTCCGTCCACACAGGCGGCGTCCATTCCATGCGTTCTGGCGGATTTTCGCGGTCATAGGCGACGGAAATATCAAGCGCCGTGACAGTATCACCCAGCGGCTCCGCGGACAGGTGGACAGCCACCCGTCGATTGGCAGGAAGGTCCGTCTGATATACTGTGTCCACGCCATCGCTGCGGCAGGTGATCGTGACCGCATACGTCCGATCCTCCGCCGCCGACAGATCGGAAATATATACGCCAATGGACAGCGCCCGTGCGCTTCGGACAGAGATGCTCCCGCGATACTGCACGCTCGCCGTATCCGCCGTGGCAGACGGTCGCAGAACCAGTCGCGCGCCGTCCTCGAGGATTTCGACGCCGGAGGTCGCTTGTGTGCCGTCGGATGCGCCGCCGCGATAGTACCATGTGCCGCTGTCGGTCGCCACGCCGCTTTCCGTAAAGGGCAGAATGGGATCGCGCAGCATTGCCTGCCAGTCCGCCATGTGCGCCGCCGGCTCGACCCAGACGTCCTGACCGGCGCAAAGGGTCGCCAGGACAAGGATCGTGCACACCGCACAGATACACCATATCAGCCTTTTCATCGTAGTTTCTCTCCCATCAAACGGAAATCAGCGTTTCCTTCCGTATTATAGAATCACAGCAGATCGCAGGTCAGGCTGTGGCTTGCGGGTACGTCGAGCTCCCGCCGTTCCCCGTTCGCCTCCACCGTGACCTTGCCACAGCCCGTGATCGTGTACCGGGTGACTCTGCCGCCGTGCCAGGTGATGTCCACCTCAAACCCACCGCGCGCGCGAAGTCCCTCCACGTGTCCCTCCGACCATGCGGGATCAGACGGCAGTGCGGGCAGCAGAACGATATGCCCTGCGTGGCTGGCGATGAGCATTTCCGCGATCCCGGCGGCGCCGCCGAAGTTGCCGTCGATCTGGAACGGCGGATGCGTGTCAAAGAGATTCGGCAGCGTGGATTTCGCAAGCAGCGCCTGCAGGTTGTCGAGACAGCGGTCGCCCATGCCCAGCCGCGCGTAGAAGTTGATGATCCACGCCCGGCTCCAGCCGGTATGGCCACCACCGCCGGACAGCCGTCTCTCCAGCGTTTTCGCGGCGGCAGTCATCAGCTCCGGCGTCTCCGTGGTGATCTGTGCGGCGGGATGGAGGGCGTAGAGGTGCGAAATGTGCCGATGCCCCGGCTCCGGCTCGTCAAAATCTTCGCTCCACTCCATGATCTGACCATGCTTTCCTACGCGAATCGGCGGCAGCTTGGCAAGCGCGTCCCGGATCGCGCCGAGACAGTTGTCGTCCGTGCCCGTGATCTCGTGCGCGCGCAGCGTGATCTCGAAAATATCGCGCACGATCTCGCAGTCCATGGTCGGACCGGCGCAGATGGCAAACGAACGGCCCGTTTTCGGATCGGTAAAGTGGTTTTCCGGCGAATTGGACGGACAGGTAACGAGATAGCCCGTGTTCGGATCGGTGCAGAGGAAATCAAGGAAGAAGCGCGCGGCACCTGTCAGCACATCGAGATATTCGACAAGCACCGATTTGTCGTTCGAGAACAGGTAGCGTTCCCAAATGTGGCGGCAGCACCATGCGCCGGCGCACATGAACGAACCCCAGGACACGCCCTCGCCGGGAGCGGTAAAGCCCCACGGATTCGTGATCGTATGCGCGCACCAGCCGTTCGCGTGGTACTGGATCGCAGCGGTGCGCCTGCCATGTTCGGATAAGAAGCGGATATAGCGCAGAAACGGCTCGGTCAGCTCCGGCAGTCCGCAGGTTTCGGCAAGCCAGTAGTTCATCTGGATGTTGATGTTGATGTGGTAATCGCCCATCCACGGGGTCAGATACGTATCCGCCCACACGCCCTGCAAATTCGCGGGCAGCCGGCAATGGTACGAGGAGGAGATGAGCAGGTACCTGCCGAACGCGAAATAGAGGACAAACATGCCCGGATCCCGCTCGCCCTTTTGGATCCGCAGCAGCCGTTCATCGGTTGGCAGAAGCTCGCACGCGCCGTCGGCAAGGGGCAGATCGAGCTTCACGCGGTTCATAAGCCCTGTCAGGAGCTTCGCGCTTTCCTGATACAGCTCCTGCGTGCTTTCCCGGTCATACGCGGTCAGACGATAGAGATTTTCCCGACAGCGGCGGATACAGACAGCGGGATCCTGCGACAGGACGTGCCCTTCATCCGGCCTTGGCGGTTCATAGGTGGTGCGGATGTCGATGAGGCAGTGGAACGCCGTGATCCCCTGCCCGGTCCAAGCGCCGTCCGCGGCGGATACCGTACCGCCCTCGTGAACGATCCGTGCGACCGCGCCGTATGCCAGACCCTCCGGAAACACGCCGGTCAATGTCAGCTCTCCCTCCACGGCATCGGCAGTCGCCTCCTCGCGTACAAACCGGGCTGTGGCGGAAAACGGCGCGTCCGATTCGTAGCGGCAGAACAAAAATCCGGCGGCAAGGGAGGCAAACACATACTGCCGGAACGCGACCCCGTTCACCAGATAGGACACGCTGACCAGACCGGTCTCCAGATCGAGCGCACGGCGGTAGTCGGTGATCTGCGGCTCCGGCGTGCCGTAATCGAAATCGATGTGCAATTCCCCGGCGGTCTCAAACGAACCGTACGCCATTCTTCCGCGGTGTCTGTGGCTGCCCTCGCCCCGGCAGATCATGTATTTCGCGGAAAGCGCTTCGCCGCGTGCGTAGTCTCCGGCAAAGATCGCTTCGCGGATCTCCGAGAGGTGCTCCGCGCAGTCCGGATTGTCCGCGTGGGGATCGTATCCGCCGCTCCAGAGAGATTCCTCGTTCATCTGAATGATCTCATGGTCGTATCTGCCGTAGACAACGGCGCCGAGTCTGCCGCAGCCGATGGGATTGCCCTCCGTCCAGACGGAAGCGGGCTTCTTATAGAACAGTTCCATAGTCGTCCTTTCCGGAACCGCCGAAATATGGGTTCCTACCTTATATTTATTATCTGCGATAGCAGGTGCTTTGTGCATAGTTTGTCTACATACTACCATAAATGACGGGAAAGGTCAAGAGGTGAAATGTTACGTTTTCGCACGATGGCATTTTTCTTTCCGCACCAACACGTATCAGGCGGGTCAAACGACGAGAATCTGCGAGAAAACGGGAGCTTTTCCGGAGCTAAATTGAAATAACCGGATTTTTTTCGAAAAACCTATTGACACGCGCACCGCAGCGTGGTATAATATCAGCGTTCGGAATCCGCATGGTCTTTTTGTGCCGCGCAGGATTCAAATATATTCATTCGGAGGAATCACGCAATGTCCACATACATGGCAAAACCGGAAACCGTCGAACGCGGTTGGTATATCATTGACGCAGCCGGCAAGCCCCTTGGCAAGACCGCCGTTACTGCCGCCAATATTCTCCGGGGCAAGCATCGTCCCGAGTTCACGCCCCACGTTGACTGCGGCGAATACGTTGTTATCATCAACTGCGATAAGGCAGTTCTCACCGGCAAGAAGCTCGACCAGAAGTTCTACCGCACCCACTCCGGCTACATCGGCGGTCTGAAGGAAACCAGCTACCGCAAGCTGATGGCCACCCGTCCGGAATTTGCAATGGAGCTTGCCGTTAAGGGCATGCTTCCGCACAACTCCATCGGTCGCAAGGCGATCACCCGTCTGAAGGCATACGCAGGCAGCGAACACAAGCAGCAGGCACAGAAGCCGGTTGTTTGCGAAGTCGAACTGTAAGAAGAAAGGATAGGGATTTACCATGTTATACACCAGCGCAAAGCCTTATTTCTACGGTACCGGCAGAAGAAAGAGCTCCATCGCCCGCGTTCGTCTGTATCCCGGTTCCGGCAAGATCACCATCAACGGTCGTGACATCGACGATTATTTCGGTCTGGAAACCCTCAAGCTCGTCATCAACCAGCCGTTCGGCGTTACCAACACCGTCGGCAAGTTTGATATCGTTGCCAACGTCAAGGGCGGCGGCATCTCCGGTCAGGCAGGCGCGATCCGTCACGGCGTATCCCGTGCGCTCCTTCTCGCCGACGATTCTTACCGCACCCTCCTGAAGAAGGCCGGCTTCCTCACGAGAGACCCTCGTATGAAGGAAAGAAAGAAGTACGGCCTCAAAGCCGCTCGTCGCGCGTCCCAGTTCTCCAAGAGATAAGTCTCCGGAAACGGACCTCACAAAACTGCAAATACCGCAAGGGACACAGGTTCTATATGGATCTGTGTCCTTTTTCGTTTGCACGTTTTCTTTTCGATTTTTCGGCTTTATCATGCAAAAGAATAACATATCGCCATGCAAAATCATTGGCAAAAAGCTGCCTTGTCATAATCCACACATTTCCCCTGTCTATCCCCCTATAAATCGTTGATTCATACACCGGGGAAATTCGTCATATCTCTTGACTTTTCGGCAAAAAAACAGTATCATAATGTTTGCACGGTTTTTGCATCTGTGCTGACGTTTCCGCCTCTCGCAAAGGAACTGGCGGAATCCCAAAACATCATACGGCGCGTACTAAAATATACGTGGGATTCGGGCGGTCAGTACCCGGCTCCCGTAAAGCATAAAGCGCGCCTGTCCCGGAGATCTCTCCGTTTTCTGAAAAGAATATTTGATGTTCACACCAGGCAGTTTTCGCGCCGGATACCGTTTTTTTCGATTCCGGTACGAGAGCCGGGGACAGTGCCGCCATACCGCAAACCTTGACGCGGCGGGATTGTCCTGTGAAACCGCAGCTGCAGACGGGTCCTCGACGTGCCGCCATCCGGTACGCACACGGGCAAAGCTACCGATCCGTTTTGTACACACTCTTTGCGGGAGTTGCGGTTATAGCCCGGTTGTGGTTCGCGCAGAGCTGTAATACGGCTATACGTGGTCTTTGGCCGCAAAGGGGGATGCAAAAAATGGAAAACAAAACAATTATTGCGCTCAAAAATATCTCCGTCGAATTCGATGGCGAGAAGGTTCTGGACGATTTGAATCTGTCGATCCGGGACGGCGAATTTGTCACGCTGCTGGGTTCTTCCGGCTGCGGCAAGACGACGACCCTCCGACTGATCGCGGGCTTTCTCGAACCGGACAGCGGCGAAGTGTTTTTTGACGGCAAAAGCATGAATGGTGTGCCGCCGTACAAACGGGAGGTCAACACCATTTTTCAGCGTTATGCCCTGTTTCCGCACTACAATGTATACGAAAACATCGCGTACGGACTGCGGGTGCGCAAGGTGCCCGAAAAACAGATCCGCGAGCAGGTGACGGAAATGCTCCGCCTCGTGAACCTGCAGGGCTTTGAAAAGCGGAACGTATCGCGCCTCTCCGGCGGTCAGCAGCAGCGGGTCGCCATTGCACGCGCGCTGGTACTGAAGCCAAAGGTGCTCTTACTGGACGAACCGCTTGCCGCGCTGGATCTGAAGCTGCGCAAGGACATGCAGCAGGAACTCAAGAACATTCAGAAGCAGCTCGGCATTACGTTCGTTTTTGTCACGCACGATCAGGAGGAAGCCCTCTCGATGTCGGACACGGTGGTGGTCATGAACGAAGGCAAGGTACAGCAGATCGGAACGCCCATCGACATTTACAACGAGCCGCAGAACGCCTTTGTCGCGGACTTCATCGGTGAGTCGAACATCCTCGACGGCGTGATGAAATCGGATTACGTGGCGTCCTTCTCCGGAAAGACGTTCACCTGTGTGGACGCGGGCTTTGCCCCGAACGAGGACGTGGACATTGTGGTGCGTCCCGAGGACGTGGACATTGTGAAGCCGGAGGCTGGTATGCTGCGCGGCGTGGTGACCTCGGTGACCTTCCTCGGCGTACATTTCGAGATCATTGTGGACATCGGCGGCTTCAAATGGATGATCCAGACGACGGACGAGCATAAAGAAGGCGAGGACGTGGGACTCTACATAGAGCCGGACGCGATCCACGTCATGAAGAAGTCGAAGTACTCCGGCAAATACGGCGACTACAGCTCGTACAGCGACGAAATCGACACCCTCAACGTCATTGACGACGAGGACGAATGAGGGGGGCGATTTTGATGAAAAAACGTACTCTTGCCCAACGAATCGCGGGTGCGCCGTACATCCTGTGGGCCGCGCTCTTTATCCTCATCCCGCTTGCAATCGTGGTCGGCTACGCGTTCACGGACGCGGACGGCAATTTCACGCTTGCGAACATCCGGCAGCTCGCGGAGTATAAGGAGATCTTCTTTATCTCGTTTGAATATTCCTTCATCGCGACGGTGATCACGCTGGTGATCTCGTACCCATTCGCGTATCTGATGAGCCGGAAAGGCATGGCGGCGCAGCGGATCATGATGATGCTCGTGATGCTGCCCATGTGGATGAACCTGCTCATCCGCACGTACTCGTGGATGAACATCCTCGAGCGCAACGGCGTGATCAACAACATTCTGGGCTCGTTTGGAATCGAGCCGCTGAAGATGGTCGGAACGCCGGGGGCTGTGATCTTCGGCATGATCTACAACTACATTCCGTACATGATCATCCCGATTTACACGGTGATGTCGAAGATCGACAAGAGCCTGCTCGAATCCGCGGAGGATCTCGGCTCGAACAATCTGTCGAAGCTGCGCCGGGTGATCCTGCCCCTGAGTATGCCGGGGGTGATCTCCGGCTTCACGATGGTCTTTGTGCCGTCCGTGAGCACGTTCTACATTTCGCAGAAGCTGGGCGGCGGCAAGATCATGCTCATCGGCGACGCGATCGAGAGGCAGATCCAGACCTCGTACAACTACAACCTGGGCGCGTCGCTGTCGCTGATCCTGATGGTGGTCATCCTGGTAAGCATGATCATTGTGAACAAGTTCGCGGGCGACGAGGACATCATTATATAAGGGGGATCTGTGATGAAAAAATTTCTTGGCAACCTCTTTATGGCGCTGATCTATATTGTGCTCTACGCGCCGCTTCTTGTGATGGTGTTCTTCTCCTTCAACGAGGGACGGAGCACGTCTGTATTCACAGGCTTTTCGCTGAAATGGTACGGGGAGCTGTTCGCCTCCCGCGACACCATGAACGCGCTGGAAAACACGCTGATCTTAGCGACGGCGTCTGCGGTGATCGCCACGGTGATGGGCACGGCGGCGGCGGTATATATGTATTATCTCCGTTCGCGCGGCTGGAAAACGACCTTGAAAACGGTAACGAACATTCCGATGATGAACCCGGACATTGTGACGGGTGTGTCCCTGATGCTACTCTTTGTATTTATCGGACGGCTGATCGGCGCGAACAGCTCGCTGAGCTTCTGGACGTTACTCATCGCGCACGTGACATTCAACCTGCCCTATGTGATCTTAAACGTACTGCCGAAGCTGAACCAGACGGACCCGCACCTGTCGGAGGCGGCGCAGGATCTCGGATGTCCGCCGCTCAAAGCGTTCTTCAACGTGATCCTGCCCTCGGTGATGCCCGGTGTGCTCTCCGGTTTTCTGATGTCCTTCACGCTGTCCCTGGACGATTTTGTGATCAGCTACTACACGACCGGCTCGGACTTCCAGACGCTGCCACTCAAGATCTTCGCGATGACGAAAAAGACCGTCAAGCCGGACATGTACGCGCTCTCGACTTTAATTTTCATCACCGTTCTCGTCCTGCTCCTGATCGTCAACATCACCCAGATCCGGCAGGAACGCGCCCGCATGGGCCGCGACTGAGGGGATATGGGGGAACGACGCAGGGGAACGCGGCTTTTTGGAAAATGGAAGAATGCTTTGGCATTCTTCAGGAGAAATCCAAAGATTTCTCCCAGCCTGGCAAAAACTTTTATACTGGATAGGACAAAATATAGTCTGTGCAATTCCGGACAATGTGCGGTGCTTGGACTTTCCTCACTCCTCATTTTCGTATGTATCCGTTTTGGATTCATATACACTCATTTCTTTTTTCGGAGGTAAACCACATTGAAAAAAAATCTTACCGTATTGCTTGCTCTTTTGATTTGCGCCATACCCTTTTCTGGCTGCGGTGCAGAACGGGTCAACGAGATCTCCAATCCGGTGGGAACCTACACGCGTGATTACGAAGGAACGGTTCTGAACGTCTTCAACTGGGGCGAATACATCTCAGACGGCAGCGAAGGTTCTCTGGATGTCAACGCGGCGTTTGAAGCGCTTACCGGGATCACGGTAAACTACATGAATTACGAGTCGAACGAGGCAATGTACGCGAAGCTGAAATCGGGTGCGGTCTCCTACGACATCATCATCCCGTCCGATTACATGATCGAGCGTCTGGCAAACGAGAACATGCTGCAAAAGCTCGACTTCTCGAAAATCGACAACTATCACTATATAGCGGACGAATATAAGGATCTGTATTTCGACCCGGCGAACGAATACAGCGTGCCGTACAACGTGGGCATGGTGGGGCTGATCTACAACACGACGATGGTCTCCGGTACGCCGGACAGCTGGGCGATCATGTGGGATCCGACCTATGCAGACGACATTCTGACATTCAACAACCCGCGTGACGCGTTTGCGATCGCGCAGTTCTTACTTGGCATTGACGTAAACACGACGGACAAGGCGGAGTGGGATCGCGCGGCGGAAAAGCTGAAGGAGCAGAACGCGGTGCTCCAGGCGCGCGTTATGGACGAGGTATTCAACAAGATGGAATCGGCAAATGCCGCCATCGCGCCCTACTACGCGGGAGACTTCCTGACGATGCAGGCGGAAAACGAGGATCTCGCGTTTGTCTATCCGAAAGAGGGCACGAACATTTTCGTGGACTCCGTGTGTGTCCCGACCAGCGCCCAGAACTACGATGCGGCAATGCTGTACATCAACTTTCTCCTGGAGCCTGAGGTTGCGCTTGCGAACGCGGAGTACATCTGCTACGCCTCCGCGAACACGTCTGTGATCAACAATCCGGACTACGAATACTATCAGAACGAGATCCTGTACCCGTCGGCGGAAAATCGGGTGTACACGGAATACTTCCACGACATCGATCCGGAGATCCGCACGTACTACGAGCACCTGTGGGAAGAGATCCTGCTCGCGGATCAATAAACGAAACGCAAAAGAGAGACTGGCCGCGTGCCGGTCTCTTTTTTATTGCGGAGGCGGACAGTTTTTTTGCTTTTCCGCGCGTTGAACAGATGGGAATCTTGACAAAACGGCACGGATTTGCTATGATATAGGGGAAGAAATTTTACCACCAACGGAGGTATTCAATATGCAGTCAGCACCAGTATGGGTACACGCCCTCTACAACGAGATGAACGTGACCTTAACCTTTCTGAAAACCGTCACGCTTGGGGACAAGCCGGAGCTCCAGCTCGCCGCGTCCTCCCTGTACCGCGTCTTTGTAAACGGAGAGCTCATCGGCTACGGTCCGGCAAGAGCGGCGCACGGATTCTCCCGCGTCGACAGATACTCCCTCGAAAAGTGGGCGCACGAGACGGTCGTGATCGCCGTGGACGTCCATTCCGCGCAGGTCAACTCGTTCTATGTCGTGGATGAAAAGCCTTTCTTTATGGCGGACATCCTCGACGGCAGTCATGTGACAGCGACAGCGGAGGATTTCACGGCATATCCGCGCACCGACCGGCTCCAGAAGGTACGCCGTTTCAGCTTCCAGAGAACGTTCACGGAAAGCTACCGGATGCATACGGATCCGAACGCGCTCTACAAGGGCGATACCACGGGCTTCACCGCCGCGCAGACCACGATTGTCCCGGCAAACGAGCTGCTGCCGCGCCACGTCCATTATCCGACGCTGGAGGTGATCCCCTACACCACGCTTGTGGAGCACGGCAAGGTCGGCATCGATGCGGACGCACGGCTGTGGCAGGATCGCGCGTATCTCGGCATCGACGACGTGAAGTTCAAGGGATACGCCGCGAACGAGCTGGAAGAGGACGCCGGGGAAGAGGTTTCCCGCATGACGTACCGCAAGGATGGCGAGAACGCGCTGTCCCTCGTCGGCGCCGCGTACCAGATCTTCGATTTCGCGCGCACCGTGACCGGCTTCTTCTCCCTCGACGTGACGGTCAAAAAGGCGGCGGTGGTCTACATTCTCTTTGACGAGCTGACCTTTGCGCGCGAGGGCTGCACCGTGGTCGATCCGTTCCGCAACACGTGCTGCAATGTGCTGAAATACACGCTCGCGCCCGGCAGATACCATCTGCTCTCCATGGAGGCAAACACGGCGCGGTATGCCAACATCGTGACGACGGCGGGCGAGACAGATATCCACGCGTTCGGCATGGTATCCTATGAAAATCCGGACGCCAAGCACTTCGCCTACGACTACCACGACGCGGAGCTGAACAAGATTGTCGCCGCCGCCGTGAACACCTTTGCGCAGAACGCCGTGGATGTGCTGACCGACTGCCCGTCCCGCGAACGCGCCGGCTGGCTCTGCGACAGCTATTTCTCGTCCCGCGCGGAGGCACTGTTCACCGGTGAGAACCGCGTGGAGCGCAACTTCCTCGAAAACTACGCAATGGCGGCGCCTTCTCCGTTCCTGCCCGCCGGCATGCTCCCGATGTGCTACCCCTCCGACCACAACGACGGCGTGTACATCCCGAACTGGACGATGTGGTACCTCCTGGAGCTGCGCAACTACGTGAACCGCACCGGCGACAACGAAATGGCTGTCCTGTCCCGCGAGAAAGTCTACGGACTGGTGGAGTTCTTCGACCGCTACGTGAACGCGGACGGGCTGCTGGAAAATCTGGAAAGCTGGGTATTCATCGAGTGGAGCCGCTGCAACGACAAGGATTTCATCGCGGGCGTGAACTATCCGTCGAACATGATCTGGGCGGCGGCGCTGGACGCGGTAGCGGATCTCTACGGAGACGACGCACTGCGGGAACGCGCGGCAAAGATGCGTAAGGTGATTCGCGAACAGTCCTGGAACGGCGAATTTTTCGAGGACAACGCGATCCGCGGCGAGGACGGCAAGCTGCAAAAGACCGGTCACACCTCGGAGACGTGCCAGTACTACGCCTTCTACTTCGGCGTGGCGTCCCGGGAAACGGATCCCGTGCTGTTTGAGACGATGCTCACGAAATTCGGTCCGAAGCGCGACGACAAGGTGGTCTACCCGACCGTCTACCGCTCTAACGCCATTGTGGGCAACTATCTGCGGCTGGAGCTGCTCATGAACTACGGCTACCGCGCCGAGGTGCTGTCGGAGTGCCGCGACTTCTTCACACAGATGGCGGAGATGACCGGAACCCTGTGGGAACACAGCCAGCTCTCGTGCAGCCTGAACCACGGCTTCGCCTCCATGGCAGCCGTATACATCGATCGCTGCGCCAAATAAAACGACCGACCCTATGGAGAAAGAGACGGTACATTCCGGTGTGCCGTCTCTTTCTATGCGTTCTGCCGCGCAAGCTGTATTCCCTTTTTGTCTATGCGTACGTTTTTCCGTCCGATCCGTACCTATGTCCGCTCTTCTGCCGGGCGGCAAAAATATTTTTTGGGAAAGTTTTGAAAAGCCCTTGACAATCGGACGATTTTATAGTATAATACTACCCGTAACGGCGCCATAGCCAAGCGGTAAGGCAGAAGTCTGCAAAACTTTTATTCCCCGGTCCGATTCCGGGTGGCGCCTTTCATAGAAAAAGACACCTCTCAGCGGGTGTCTTTTTTGCGTTATACTCCCTGGCGGCTCCTTATCGGAGAAATCACAAACGACCGCATAGGACAGGAAAAGACCCCGCCGCGGATTTCTCTGCGGTGGGATTTTTTCCTATGGGATTTTCATAGGCGATGGTGCTGCCCGCTCATTTTCCCTGCATCTTTTCGTAATCGGCTCTGTCCTGCGTTCCAAGCGCGTCCTTGAACAGAACCGTGCCACTCTCGTCGGTGTCAAATGTGTATTCGACAGACCCGTGCCAGCCGTCGGAGAGCCCTTCCGGCTGATACCGGCGGAAAAGGCCGTCGTCGGTCGGGAAGTATCCTTTGCCGACTCCTCTGTATTCTGTCAGCTGCCATACCGCGCGTTTGCCGTCGCCGTAGGGATGCTCAAACCGCACAATGCCGACCCCGTCCGCAAACAGGTACTCGCTCCTGCCGGAGAAGTATCCCCAGGCCTCGAAATCAAAGCGGACGCGCAGACAGTTTGCAAACGTCCCCGCGGGCGTCTGGACCGTTTCGCCGCCCGTGACATGGAAATTCTTCGTGACGTAGTTTTCTGCCTTTCTCTCATCCACATGATAGCCGTTTTTCCATTCGTCCGACCAGAGGCAGCCTGTCGCGTCCTGTAAAATATCCGGGAAGAAGCTGTACAGCACCGGATACCCGGCACAGTTCGTGTCGCAGCCCGACATATCCTTCCATTCAAAGCTGTGCTCGCGGCAGTCGCGGATGACTATTTTGCCGTCCGCCTTTTCTACCCTGTCGTATTCAAAGAAGTCCCATCTGCCTTTTTGCGTATAATCCGGATGAATGGTGGGATCTCCCGCCAAAATGCGGCGCATCACTGTATTGGCCACAGCTGTGTGCAGCTTCTGCCGCTTCGTTGCGGCAAGCTCCTCGGCACGCCGCATTGCGTCGCTTACATCGCAAAGGCTCTCTGTATCAGGCGCTGTTTCCTTATGGTAGCCGTACCTCGCTTCAGCCATTTTGCCTTCCCACGTGTCACGATAACCCCTTGAAACCATATAGTTCATGGCAGAAAGCGTGACAGAACCGGCATCGCAGGCGGTGACCTCAAAAATATTCTCTCTTTCTCTTATTTCGACGGTTTCGGGGGTGGCAAGCGCATATTCCCAACGGTTTCCTGCGGCAAACGGAAGGAGTCCGCCCGTGCCGTCCGTCTGATACGCCGAAAGCACCCATTCGTGCGTGTCCCCAAAGCGTGTTGTGATTTGGCGGACAATGCCGACGCCGCCGCAGAGCCATGTTTCGCAATAGGTGAGCTCGGAATATTCGCCGTCCAGAACATACACGGAACAGTTTTCGAAATGGCCCGCAGGTGTGTCGCACACGCCGCTGTTTTTGAGATATGTAAGCGTTATTTTTCCGTTAGACGATGTGACCGTATCGCCTGGCTTCATTTTTTTGTCCAATATGATATTGTCACAGCGGGACATGTTCCAAAAAAGTCCGGCGTCCGCCATATCCGGAGAAAAACCGTACCCGGGTTCTCTCCAGAAATAAAGCTTACTGCCGATCTTTTTGTAAACCTCGCCGGTGACATCTGGCTGGAAGCGGATGACCTTTGGATCACCTGCCGCCGCCAGTGAACGCTTCTCTCCTTCAATGGCAGCCTTAGCGTTGGCGTAATACACGTCCGACGGCGTGAGAAGCTCCAGTACCTGCTCATAGCACCGGATCGCTTCCGCGTATTCTCCTTTATCGCGGTATTCATATCCAAGCCAGAACCAGACGTATGCCAGCGTTTTCGGATAACCGTTCTCCCGGTAATAAGGTATCTGCGTTTCCCGCATAAACCGGATCTGTTCATCGCCGGAAAACTTGTCATACTCCATGCCCGCGATCACAGTCATCACCTCGTCGTTATGACCTACCTCCGCGGCTTTTTTGATCCTTTCCAACACCTCGTTGTTCTTTTCGCCGGGAAGCCACCAATACCCCCGCAGAAGGGTATCCGCAAGCATAGCGTTCTTTTCCTTTGACTCTTCCAGCGCTTCGACATTGGCAAGAACCGCGCGGTATTCCTCTTCGAAGCCGCTTTTGTCGTTTTTGAGCTGCCAGAGCTTCAGCGCCTCTACCTGACGCATAACGCGGGCGACGATGCTCTCGTTTTCGTTGTAGGTCTTTTCCATCATTCCGTAACCCTTTCTCAGTTGTTTTCGCCCTTCTGAAAGCCGCCATTTGACCGTACCGACGGGGATGGACAGCATGTCGGCTATTTCCGCGACGGATTTGCCCGCGAAGTAATGGAGGCTGACCGCTTCCCGTATTTTCTCGCTGAGCGAATCGACCGCCTTGTGCATGTCTTCATACGCGTCCTCCGCGAAATAGTCGTCTTCCTCCGCGGGCTCCTGGATCTCCGACACGTCCAGACTGATGTCGGGGATCGCCGCACGGTAATGCCGCTCCAGCGTTCTCGCACAGTTTTTGGCAAACGCACAGACCCACGCGCCGAATTTCGAGCCGTCACGCAGTTCGGAAAGGTTCATCCAGGCCGAAAGGAAGGCATCCTGCGAAGCGTCCTCCGCGGAATAGCGGTTCCCCGTCACCTTGTAGGCCGTTCCCATCACTGCGCGTTGATGCCGGCGCACGAGCGCTTCATACGCGTCTTCCACGCCAAGCAGCGTCATCTCCACAAGCAGCTTATCGTCTTTGTCGGAATATCGGTTCATAGCGTTTTTTCATCCTTTCAGGGGCGTTCACTTATAGGTGCGAAAAAACGGGAAAAGGTTGGGTGGTATGGGGAAATTTTTTTGCTGCGGAACATTTTTATTATAACATCTTTGCCGTGCAAATGCAACCGAAAGCAACCGCGCGGACGCAAAACCCTGTTATACGATGCATCCGGGAAACGACGGCACGGAAACACTATGAAAAATCCTATATTCCCCCCGCGAACGCGAACCGCACAAGCACCTGTGCCAGCTTTTCCGCGAATCCGGCGGCGTCCGTGCGGTTTTCCGACGGCGGGACATGGCACAGCAGCATCCGGCAGCGATACGCCGGATTGTCGCGCAGGAACCGCAGTCCCTCGGCGTACAGGTGGTTTGCGTGCGAGCTCCCGACGTTCTGTGAGAGATAGGCGGGCAGTCCGCACGCGGCGGCACAGAGCATCCATTGCGCAACCGGGAAATCCGTCCGGAACCATCCGTCCCGCGCGCGGGCGCACGTCTCGACATGGATCCGTTCGGCAATGCCCTCTCTCTGTGCGAGCAAAACGACGTACCGCAGCCGTCCCTTTTCCCGCGCGATCGCCCTGCACAGTCCGCGCACACTCTCCTCCCGCGTGGTCGGAACGGTCAGAAACGCAAATTCCTCGTGCGGGAGCGCGTCAGACAAAGACTGCGCCAATGTATCGCCGGAAAAAGTCGTGATAAGCATCCGCATACTGTTTCTCTCCCCTATGCTCTACGCCACCTGATGCGGCGTGAATATCCCCGCGTTCGGCTTTTGCAGGCGCATACGGGCGTACATATCGCTGTAAAGCCAGTTTTCCGCGTCCTCTCGTTCGATCACGAGCGGCATACGATCGTGGATCTCCGCGACCTCCGGCGTCGGCTTCGTCGTCAGGATCACATACCGGTACGCACCGCCCTCCGCGTGACATAACCCCGCGAGGAACAACAGCTCCCCCATGCCGATCTGGTATTTCGCGCCGTCCTTCCACTCGTAATACCCGGAGCACGGCACAAGCACGCGTCCGACGAGGGTGTCCTCCCGAAACGACAGCTTCTCCTGTGCCGTTTCCGCCCGCGCGTTGATGCACATCGTCTTTTTCCCATCTGCGCTGTGCTGCTGGTATCCCCACGTGGCGACACGCGCACGGACGCATATCGATCCGCCGTACAGCACAGGCGCCTCCATGCCGGGGAAAACCTCCATCGTCTGCCCGAAGCGCGCGCCATAGCCCCGTTTTTCGCGCTCCAGAATCCGTAAAATCTCATCGTCCTCAATCCAGGACTGGTATCTTCCGCACATTTTCTCTCACACTCCTGTTCCTGTAATACTCTTTTCCATGCCGTAGCCAATTCGTTTGCCTGCCAGCTTCTTCGCGCGCAGATACGTGCCGTCCGTGATCGCGTGGACGCCGTACCGGTCGCGGATGCCGTCCAGCGTCTCCTCCAACCGTAACATCCGGTCGCTTTTCTCCACCGTGCCGAGCAGATCGAGCTGCACCGGCGTCTCGTCCGGCACAAGAGAGATGGCGCGCACCGTCACCGAGCGGATCGGACAGCGCCACAGGTGCTTTTTGCGGAACACATCGATCGCCGCACGGGCAAGCTCCGGTGTAATCTGCGTTCCCCTGTCGCCGGACAGCCTTGCCTGATATTCCCGCACGACCATATCGTTTTCGCGCACCTGCACCGACACCCCCATCGCGCACAGATGGTGGTACCGCAGCTTGGCGCAGACCTCCACCGCCAGCTCCCGCAGCACATCGCCGACCTCCGTCTCCGTTTCGAGATCCGCAACCGTGGTGGTGCCGTGGCCGATCGACTTGACCGGATCCGCCTCCGTCTGCCACTGGACGCGCGAGTCCTCCAGACCGTTCGCGTAGATCCACAGCACATTTCCGAGCTTGCCGAGCCACGATTCGAGATATTCCGGCTTCATACGCGCGATGTCGCCAATCGTCCGACAGCCGCGGTAGTAGATTTTCTTGTACGTTTTCATCCCGACGCCGAGCATTTCACAGGCGGGCAGCGGCCACACGATCTCGCGGAAGCGTTCGTACGGGATCTCCGTCACGGCGTCCGGCTTTTTCATATCGGAACCGAGCTTGGCGAACACCTTGTTGAACGACACGCCGACAGAGATGGTCAGTCCGGTTTCCCGGCGCACGCGTTCCCGCAGTGTATCGGCAATCGTACGGCCGTCCCCGAAAAGATCGCGGCTTGCGGTGACATCGAGCCAGCACTCGTCGATGCCCATCGCTTCGATCTGGTCGGTGTAGTCGCTGTAGATCTGCCGCACCGCGCGGGAATAGAACACGTAGTCGTCGTACTGTGGGGGAACGACCACCAGATCCGGGCATTTCGTCTTTGCCTGCCAGATCGTCTCCCCGGTCGTGATGCCCGCCTTTTTCGCCAGCTCATTTTTTGCGAGCACAATGCCATGCCGGTCCTCCGTCTCGCCGCCGACGATCATCGGAACGTTGCGCAGGGCCGGATTGCGCATGGTCTCAACAGACGCGAAATAGCTGTTGAGATCGCAGTGGAGAATGGTACGGTGGGTCGGATAGGCAGTCATGGAATGCACCTCTTTCTTGAAACGAACGTTTTGAACGACCGTTCTTTGCTGCGCCTATAGTATACCACAAACACTCGTTCCTTGTCAAGAGGTTCGAGCAAAATTTCTGAAATTTAGTTCGAAAAATTTGTGCGAAAAAGATTGACAACGCGAGGCGACTGTGGTATACTATCCGCGAATTGAATGGAGGTGATGGTGGAATGACGGCAGAGGAAATGTGGGCAGCATTTACGAAAATCGCCGGGATCGCGCCGGATACGCCTTATGAAGCGTGGGCATTCGGCGGCGCACCGGACAAACTCGCGGCACTCACGTCAGCCGGCACCAAAACCGCCACTGCGTCCGCGCACGCGCTCTATGCCATCGAGGGCGAGGACATCCCGCAGGTCGGGGAATACAGCGTGATCGTAGACGGAGCAGAGCAGGCGGTGTGCGTCATTCGCGACACACGGGTGACAATTGTGCCTTTTGACAAGGTATCGGCGGAACACGCGTACAAGGAAGGCGAGGGCGACCGAAGTCTCGCGTACTGGCGGAGGGTGCATGCGGAATTTTTCACCGATTGTCTCCGAGAGGCGGGACTGTCCTTTACGCCGGATATGGATGTAGTGTGCGAGGAATTCACAAAAATATATCCATAAGGACAAGACAATGATTACCATACGCAAGATGACGCACGCGGACACATTCCCGAAAAACGAGCCGTTTCCGCTGTTCGGACGGATGATCCCGCGGTACGACGGCACCACCTGGACGTACACGACGGAGGAATTTCCACCCTCCGCACGCGCGGAGATGGTCTTTCCCGAGGAGGAATACGATCTTGCGGCGGAGGACTTTTTCTACACCGGCGCCTTTGACGGCGATACCTGCGTTGGACTGGCGGTCTGGCAGCGGGATATGTTCCGGTACCTGTACCTGTACGATCTCAAGGTGACCGGCGCGTACCGCAGGCACGGGATCGGCGGGCTGCTCATCGACGCGGGTATGAAAATCGCGCGGGAGACAGGGCTGATCGGCGTATACACCATCGTGCAGGACAACAATCTCGCCGCGGCGCGGTTCTATCTGAAAAGCGGCTTTGCGATTGGCGGTCTGAACACGCGCGTATACGACGGCACGAGCCAGGCGGACAAGCACGACATTTATCTGTACAAGCCGCTCTAAAACGCGAAAATGCACCCCATCTTACAAAAGGTGAGGTGCATTTCTCTATGTGCTGTGCTTTTTTATATCGATTCCCTGCCGCTCATACCCGGTCCACGAGCCACGCTACGCCGACCGCCACAAGCGCGACCGTTGCCGCCGCGGCAAGAAGAATGCCGAAAAACGCGTACATCTGATAGCCGTCGCCGAAAACAAAGATGTGATCCGCGGCAATGCTCCCGGCAGAAACAAGGTACATGGCGCCGATGGTGATGAGCGGGAGAAGCCGCACGATCCGCCGTCGGCTTGTATGCAGGAGAATCACCTGAAAGAAGTAGAAAGCGACCGCGATGGCGGGGATGAGGAACTCGATACGCATGGGGGACTCCTATGTGTTATTTATTTTTCCAGTGGTTGTATCTCACTGAGCGGCACTCGATAGCGGGTGATCTCATCATTGGGTTTTCTGAGCTGCACCGTGATATCGTTTAGGGAAGGAGAACAAGCCCATGCACCTTCGACCGCTTCTCGCACAAAATGAAACATAATGGGCTCGTCTGGAATATGCTCTAAATCCACATGAGAGGTGCGCAGAACATGTTGCAGACAACGTATTTCCCACACCTTTACATGAACCTTTTGCAAAAGATCATAGGGAACGCCATCGATGGTCACATTGCCCGTTACTTTCGGGTCTGCCAGGAGACGCCGCTGCAAGGATAGCGTGACGTCTACTCTGGCTGTTTCCCCTGTATAGTCCCCCTCGCCGGTGTCGAGCATTTCTTTTTCCGGCATCTCCACGGTAAAGGCTACACGTATCGGATAATAGAACCAGACGATCACACATAGAATGAGGGCTGGTATCATGATAGATAGGATACGTTTCTTCACAGAAAGACCTCCTCTACTCTTATGAAAGCATGCGAAAAGCTTCTGTAAGTACAGTATACCAAACCGCCGAGCCCTTGTCAAGCGAAAATCCCCCATCTGCACAAAATTCCGTACAAATGGGGGATTTTCTGTTTCTCGTTTACTTCTTCCCGTAGGAGTTGATATCCATACCCACGAGCACCTTTTCCGTGTCGTTTATGACCTTTTCGATCATATCGACGTAGGTGTAGAACTCACCGTCGCCGTTCAGGGTGACGAATGCGCGGCGCGTGGAGTACTGGTAGAATTTATACTCCGATACCTCACCGGAGGTCGTCGTGTAGGAGAACGTCAGCATGAGCTTCGACGGATCGGAGACAAGCGCCGCCTTCTCTTCATCAGTCAGGGGCGTGTATTCCTGCAGCTCCACGCCGAGCAGAGACTTGTAGTACTGCCGGAAGTTGTACACGTCGTCGTTCGAGATGTGCACTTTCTGGTCGCCTGCCACCGCGTCTACCTCCAACGTCGCGTTGCCCTCGCTGTTTGTACCGTGCGTCAGAGCAAACGAAGCGTCGATCGTTCCGTCGCCGGAGGCAATGTGCATCGACTGCACGCTTGTGATATTCGCGTAGAACGGATACTCCGTGATCCACTTGAAGAGCGAATAGTCGAGGAACCCAAGCTTCTCCGCGCTGACCTTTGCGACCAGCTGGTAATTGAAGAGGTTCGATACCGCGTAATACGTGCCGTCCTCCTGCACATTCGACACGAAGATGTAGAACGTGTAGTCGCCGAACGTGTAGCTGATCGTGTACGCCGGGTTTGCCAGTCCGTACGTCTCCAAATCCGCGTCGCTCGGACCGATCTTCACCGTTTCCTCGCCGGTCAGCGCCATGAAATTGTAGAGAATCTCATAGTACAGATTCGTGTTCGGACTGTACGGTGCCGGATAGGTCATTTTCGGCTCCGCCAGCGCGTCCGGATTCGTCTTTTCGTCCTCCTCCGCGTTGGTCAGACGGATATACAGCTCCTCGCCGTGCCAGATCATGAAGTTCTCCGCGGTGAAGTAGTCGTTCTGCGACATACCGGCTGTCAAAAGCGGCGTAATCATTTTCTCGACCGGCTGCAGGATCGTGTCCGCCAAGGTCGTCGAGAGGATGTAGACCGTTTCTCTGCCGTCCAGCGCGACGTAATAGCCGCCCGCGGTCACAAGGATATCACCGACGTTGACCTGGTACACCTCGCCTGTCGTCGTCGTCAGGATCCAGTACGCCTGCGGATCGTCCAGACCATATTCCGCCATCTGCTCCGGCGTCGCGTTGTCCGTGATCTTCATCATGGCAAGCGGATACCCGGAGGAAACGACGAAGGACGCGAACAGCTCCTGATCGTACTGCATGCCCTCATAGCCCTTGAGCTGGAACGTATCCGACGCGTCGCGGTAGAAGGTGTACGAGCCGAATTCGTTGTGTACCTCCACGGACTGGATGCCGGAACGCTCCACCTGCGGGAAAATGAGGTACCGGTTGTTCGTACCGACCGCTTCGCCTTCCACGGTTTCCAGCGGCTCCGTCTCCACGGGATCTTCCACAAGCATCGGCTGGACCACCGTAAAGTATAAGACCGTCAGCACCACAAAGAGCGCGCCCAGTACGATCGCTACAATTCTTTGCTGCTTCACTTTCATGAATGTTTTCTCCTTACGACAACAACGATGCCGCACAGTGCCGTGATTGCCGGGATCACAAGGGTCATGGCAGCCGTCCACTTATTCGCCTGATCGGTGGTGATGGTGATGTCATCGCTGTCAAACGGCTTGAAATCAAGGCTGGTAAGCACGCGCTCTCTGCCGACCGCCTTCATCGCCGCGCTGAGAATGTCCTTGTTCGCGTACGTGTTCGACACCACATATTGTTTATCGGCGAACGACGGCGAGCCGGCCGCGATCACGTAGGAGTAGTAGTATTCGTTGTCCACAATGCGGGTCTCGCGGGAGATTGTCATCAGGTTGTAGGAGCCGACCTCCGTCACCTGACCGTCCACCACCAGCTCCGAGGTCGGATAGGACTTGAGAACCGAGGATACGTCGCGCGAACCGGACAGACCGCCGCCGGATTCCCACAGAATGTCGATCGGCATGGACTTGCGGATCACGGACATCGGCGGGGTAGACAGCGAGGACAGCTCGGAATAGATGCTCGCGCCGAGGTTGTCCTTCTGGTATTCCGCCACGATGGAGTAGCCGTCCACGGACATGGCGTGCTCCTTGTCGCGGATCGTCGTCTGTCCTACGTAGGCAATGCCCCATTCCTCCAGAAACTCGTTCAAGTTCGTGAGGTTGTCCACGTACTGCGGATCGCAGAACACAAGCAGACAGCCGTAATCGTCCAGGAAATCGTCGATCTTCTTGATTTCGTTGAAGGACGCGTCCTCCGCCTCGCTGCCGAGAAAATCGTACATCGGGTTGTAGATCACAAGGATTCTGCAGTCATCGTCCAGTTCATCCTGCGTCAGGTTCACATCCTTGACGGTAAAGCCGTTGTCCGCGAAAAGCGTCGCGAGATCGCCCGCGTTTGCCAGATCCTCGCCGTGCTGCGACGTGAACGCCACCTGCGGAGAATCCGTCTGCGTCACCTGCATGATACCGGAGATCAGCTTGTGCTCCCCGTTATACGCCCAGACTGTGCTGGTATCGTCCTCATTCGTGACAAAGAACGCCTTTGCCGCGAAAATCCGCACTTCCCCGTTGCTCTCAACCACCACGGAATCCGTGTGGATCTGCGTATTCGTCGTGTTGTAAAAATCACGGAAGAACGACGGCTTCTTGACGACGTCCACGCATTCCACGTTTACGTTGTCAAACGCTTCCTCCAGCTGGAGCGCCGTCGTATAGATGTAGCGCATGTAGCTCGAATCGGAGCCGGTCATCAATACGTCCGGATCGGAGGCAAAATAAATGTTCACCGGATCCGTAATGTCCGACATGATTTCCCGCGCTTTCTCAGAAAGCGTGAACACCTGCTTGTCCGTCATGTCGATGTACCACATGTACTTGTTCGCAAGCGCGGTGAAGATCACGTTGAACACCACCACGATGGCGATAAACGCGATCGTGAACAGCGTCGCCGTGGAGCCGTACTTGAATTTTCTCGATTGGGTAAAGCTCTTGTTCATGTTTCCTCCTCCGATCAGGCGTACCGTCTTCTCTCATACACCCGGACGGAGAGAAAGAGGAAGATGGCGGTAATGGAAAGGTAATATACCGTGGAGCCGATGTCGAAAATGCCGTAGGTGAAGTTTACGTAACGGCTGTAAATCGAGATCCAGCTCAGCACGTAGCGCAGGAAATAGGTGTCGATCAGGTTGTTGAAAATCGCCACACCCGCGAATCCCACGAGAATGCCCATCGTGCCGATCGACGCCGTGACCGGGCTTTCCGTTAAAGTGGACACGAAAATACCGACCGAGATGAAGCACATGCCGATGAGCAGCATCGCGATAAAGCAGCCGAACGCCTTGCCGATGTTCGGGTCCTCCGCGTAGCTCGTCAGCGGAATGTAGTAGAGGCAGCTCACCAGCACCGTGCTGAGGAACATTGTGAAGGCAGCGAGGAACTTCGCCATGATCATCCCCGTGATGGAAACGGGCGATGTCATCAGAATCTGCTCCGTTTTCGCTCTCCGTTCCTCCGCGAAGCTGCGCATGGTCAGAATCGGGATCATCACGATGTAGCCGAAAATCATAAACTGGAAAAATCCGGAAATATCCGACGTCTCGGACTGAAGCGTGCTGACGGCAAACAGAAATCCGGATACCGCCAGAAATACCGCGATAAATACGTACCCAAGCGGCGTTGTAAAATAGGAACGCATTTCTTTCTTATAAATAGCGAACATAACTCTCTCTCCTGACCGGGTGACCCCGGTGGGCATACCGGGTAGCCCCGGTTGGCATACTGGCTGCCACAATGGCTGCCGCAGAATACAAAATAAGGTGTGAAAAGCGTAGAATCCAAGAACAGGGAAACGCAAAGCCCAAACCGTCCAGCCGTAGCCGCAATCCCAGCGTTCCGACTTGCACAGACTTCAATTAACCTTTTTTCACAAAAGTTTTGCGGAGCTGGGAGAAATGCTTTCGCATTCTTCCCTTTTCCAAAAGCGACCGTTCCCCGCGTTCCCCGTTCTCCCCCGCATCTCCTCAGTGGCGGCGCGCCAGATCGGCGTCCATGATTTTGATGAAGACCTCTTCAAGGTTCATGCCGACCGCTTCCAGACCGATGATCGGCCAGCCGCGCTCGCTCATCGCGTAGAACAGAGGCTTGCGGATGTCCACACCGCGCTCGGACTCGATCTCGAACGTGTAGCTGTCGCCCTCGCGCTCACCGGTCGCGTCTGCGCGGACAATGCCCGTGATCCCCTGGATCGCCGAGAGCACCTCGCGCTGCGGACCGCAGATCTTCGCCAGATACCGCCGGTTCTCCTCGACCACGCGGGTGATGTTCTCCGTTTTCTCATCCGCGATGATCTTGCCTTCGTTGATGATGATGATCCGGTCGCACACCGCCTGTACCTCGGAGAGAATGTGCGTCGAGAGGATCACCGTGTGGTTCTGCCCCAGATTCCGGATCAGATTGCGGATCTCGATGATCTGCTTCGGGTCCAGACCGACCGTCGGCTCGTCGAAAATGATCACCGGCGGATTGCCCACCAGCGCCTGTGCAATGCCGACACGCTGCCGGTAGCCCTTCGACAGATTCTTGATCAGCCGATGGCGCACGTCTTCGATCTTCGTCACCTGCCGGATCTCCGCGAGGTGCTTCTCCCGGTTCAGCCGGCACCGCTTGATCTCGTAGACAAACCCGAGATACTCGTCCACCGTCATGTCCGGATAGACCGGCGGCTGCTCCGGTAAAAAGCCGATCAGCTTCTTCGCCTCGTACGGATTTTCCAGGATGTCGATCCCGCCGACCTTCGCTTCGCCGGAGGTCGAGGACAGATACCCCGTCAGGATGTTCATCGTCGTGGATTTGCCCGCACCGTTCGGACCCAGAAACCCGACGATCTCACCCTTTTCCACACGGAAGCTGATGTCGTCTACGGCAAGCTTGGAGCCGTAATTTTTCACTAGATTTTTGATCTCAATCATATTGGATACAGCGTCTCCCGTTTCTATTTTTGTCCCGCCCTTGTTTGCCCGCGGAACGCTACCTTAAGAGTATATCACAGAATTATAAATAAATCTTGAACAACAGGGCATTATTTGCTGTTTTGTGTGATTCCTGTGTGATTTTTTCGGAAATTATCGGTGATTTTTCCCTGCACGCGCTTTTCAGATTTTTTCCGCGTACCGTTTCCGTCAAAAACAACAAATCCATGCGCCGCGGCTTGTGCACTCTGCCACACGCGTCATTCCGGCAGAATCACAATGCCCGCGCCCATCGCGCCGCGTCTGCCGCAGGTCGCACGATGGGAATGATACCGCGCGGAAGCACACCTCGTGCACCAGGGAGATACGTCGATCGCGGACGCGTCGATCCCGGCACGGCGGAGCTGGTACCGGTTCATCCCGGTCAGATCCGCGTAATACCTGCCGCCGTACGGAATACAGAACCGCCGCGCGAACGCCTCACCGGCTGTCTCCGCCACCGCTCGCACGAAATCGTCGCGCACCTCATAGCAGCATAGTCCAATGTGCGTCCCGACTGCCGCACGGATCGTCTCCCGGCGCGCGCCCAGACCGACCATTTTCTCCACCGCCGCCGCCGCGATCCCGGACGCACTGCCGCGCCAACCGGCGTGTACCGCGCCAACTACCGGATCGCCGCATGCCTTTTCGCCGCACAGGAGGATCGGTACGCAATCCGCCACCCGGATCACCGGCATCACGCCCGGCACATCGGTCACAAAGCCGTCGCATGGCTCGCCGGACGCCATATGTATCCCCGCGCCGCAGTCGTCCGCCGTCACCACCCGCACCGTCGCCGAGTGAATCTGGGACGCTGTCACAACAGAACCGCTGCCAATGCTCCCGCCGGTCACCGCGCGTGCGAAAAGCTCCGTGTTCTCCCGCACCACATCGTCCGGGTCCTCACGTCCCATCGCCAGATTCATCGACGCCGTGTACGGATGGGTGCTCACACCGCCGTGCCGTGTCGAAAAACCATGGGCAACGGACGCGCGCGAAAGGAGCGTAGACCGTTCAAGAACGCCGTCTCTGTAAAACATCGTTTTCCTGCCCCCCGTTCCCTTATGTTCGCAAACGGCGGGGAAGACCTTATTATCCATAAGGTTTTCCCCGCAGATTTGCCGGTTTGTTCGATTGTTTCGCCTGTCGCCGCTTATTTCAGCTCGATGAGGCTGTCGTCCCACATCTCGGGCTTGTCATAGCCGAGCAGATTCACGACCGTGCCCGCCACGGAGGACAGACCGAAATGATCGTCCGCCGCCTTGACGGTGTACGTCTTGTCCGCGTCCACACGGTTGTCGTAAAGGATACACGGCACCTTGTTGAGCGTGTGGCTCGTCTTTGCCTTCATGCTGCCATCCTTGTTGCGCTTGATCTGGTGGGTCTTCTTGTCCAGCTCCGCCATTTCGTCCGCATTGCCGTGGTCCGCCGTGATGATCGCCACAGCGCCCACCTTGTCGAATACCGGCAAGAGTCTGCCCAGCTGGAGATCAAGCGCCTCCAGGCCGCAGATCGTCGCTTCCAGGCTGCCGGTGTGGCCGACCATGTCGCCGTTCGGGAAGTTCGCGCGGATAAAATCGTACTTGCCGGACTCCAGCGCCTCGATGAGGTGGTCGGTGATCTCCGCACACTTCATCCACGGTCTCTGCTCAAACGGCACGATGTCGGACGGCACTTCCTCGTAGGTCTCCAGCTCCTCGGAGAATTTGCCGCTCCGGTTGCCGTTCCAGAAGTAGGTCACATGACCAAATTTCTGCGTCTCGGAGATCGCGTACTGGGACAGTCCCGTGCCCGCCAGATATTCGCCCATCGTATTGGTGATCTCCGGCGGATTCACAAGATACCGGCTCGGAATGTGCAGGTCTCCGTCATATTCCAGCATACCGGCGTAGATCACCTTAGGCACCTTCACGCGGTCAAACTTGTCAAAGTCCGCGCCGCCCTCAAACGCGCGGGAGATCTCGATCGCACGGTCGCCGCGGAAATTGAAGAAGATCACGCTGTCGCCGTCGTCGATGGTGCCGACCGGCTTGCCGTCCTTCGCGATGACAAACGGCGGGAGATCCTGGTCGATTGCGTGGGTTTCCTCACGATAGGTGACAACGGCGTCGTGGGCATTGTCAAACTGTCTGCCCTCGCCGATGACGTGCGTCTTCCAGCCGAGCTCGACCATCTTCCAGTTTGCCTCGTAGCGGTCCATGGTGATCTGCATTCTGCCGCCGCCGGACGCGATTTTCGCATCGCACGTGCCGTCCGCGTTCAGCTCCGCGAGGAAGGCTTCAAACGGATCGATGTACTCAAGCGCGGAGGTTTCTCCCACGTCGCGTCCGTCGAGCAGGATGTGGATGCGGATGGTCGGCACGCCCTCCTTCTTTGCCTCGGTGAGCATTGCCTTCAGGTGATCGATGTGGCTGTGTACGTTGCCGTCGGAGAACAGACCGAGGAAGTGGAGCTTGCCGCCGTTCTTCGCGTTGGCGATCAGCGTTTTCCACGTGTCGGAGGCGAACATCTTGCCGCTTTCGATCGACGCGGAGACGAGCTTGGCGCCCTGTGCGAACACCTGACCGCTGCCCAGCGCGTTGTGGCCGACCTCGGAGTTGCCCATGTCGTCGTCAGAGGGCAGACCGACCGCGGTGCCGTGCGCACGGAGCGGGATCATCGGGTAATGCGCCATCAGTCGGTCGAGATTCGGGGTGCGCGCGAGATATACAGCATTGGATTCGCCGGCGGGTGCCAGACCTACGCCGTCCATAACGATGGTTACGACCGGGCGGACATTTTTTGCACCCGGATGCTTCTGCAGCTGTTTCATAAAAGGTACTCCTCTATATAATGAATAAGATTAGCGGGATACTTGACAAGGCGCGCGCGGTATGCTATACTCAGAACAATACAGCGAAACGGAGGGCGCGCAATGGAATGGCATATTGACACCGGAGATACGGCGCTGGATACGTGGATCGCGGACTGCTTTGCCGATCTTCCCTTTTTGCCGGACGACGGGATTCTGTACGTCTGCGGAGAAGAAAACGCGGCGCGGCTCCTTGCGACCGGCGGCATTGTGATCCGGCAGAGCGAACGCTATCTCGCCACTCCGATGCACAAAACGCTGTCTGAGAACCCGGCGTACGCGTCGTTTCCGCTGCCGCTGCCGCTTGTCGATTTTCTCGCGTTTTTGCGAAAGCTCAGCATGCCCGCAGCCGCCGTTGCCATACTGCCGGAGAAAGCACCGTGGCGATGGGAAGCCCTCTCGCGTGCGCTTGTCATCGGTGAGGAACGGATCGTTTTCTCTCCGCGGGAATGGCAGGTGCTGCAGACCCTCGCCGCAGCCGGCGGACGCGCGGTATCCAGAGAAGGGCTGGAGAACGCTGTCTGGCCGGAGGGGACGAAGAACAACACGTGTGATGTATATATCGCGCATCTGCGGAAAAAGCTGTCGCCGTATTTCGGACCGTCGGTGCTCACCGGGATCCGCGGCGGCGGATATGTGCTGCGGCTGCCGCGTCGGTCGGACGGCATGGACACACCATAGGATTCCATCTATATATTATACCATAAAAAACCGATTTGTACAGTCATTTCCCGGAAATTCTCGGATTTTTTCGCGAGATTCGGCTGACAGACAAACCCCTGCCTTCCGTATCGGTGCAAGCTGCTTTTGTTTTGCCCGGAGCAGAGCAGTTTATGGAACCACGTACCTAAGCTCTGCGCAGTCAAACTATTTAGTCAAATGCCCGGATTTTGCCTGTATATCGGTAGTTTCCGGGCTTTTTCCATGATTGCGGAACTCTGCGAAAAAACTCCGAACATCGGGAAAATGTTCGGAGTTTTTGTATTGATATGGGAAGATTGTCAAAATTCGCGTCACATTTCATGCCGGAGGAGATGAACAGGACGGGGTCATCAGAAAAGCCGTTGTCATGCAATGCGTGACAAAAATCCATG
>CAKRZR010000014.1 GCA_934433485.1 uncultured Eubacteriales bacterium
ATCTCGCCGCAAACCCGCATGAATACTGGATTTTTGCTGTTTGCGCTTCACCTTCCCGAACGACGTATGTTCAATGAATGGTACGCCAAGGACACAAGCAGAAAAGTCAAGACCGCACTGCATGCCAAGTTTGCCACAGGGCAAAAAATCTGTACATATGCGCCGCTTGGGTACAAAAAGCACCCTGAGCTGCGGAACAAACTGATTGTCGACGAGGAAACCCGGTGGATCATCGAAAAAATCTTTGACCTTGCAGCTCACGGTGCAGGATCCGCGAAAATCACCAAGACACTGGTACGTGAAAAGGTGCCCACAGCCGGTTGGCTGAATTACCAACGGTACGGAACCTTCGCCCACATCTACGCGGAAGCACCCGCGGATAAGGCATACGCCTGGACGATTACGCAGGTAAAAAGTATGCTCCGGGATGAAACTTACATCGGAAACAGCGTCCACAACAAGCAGACGAATATCTCCTACAAGAACAAGAAAAAGATTCGTAAGCCCAAAGAGGAATGGTTCCGTGTGGAGAACACCCATGAGGGGATTATCTCCAAGGAGGTATTTGAGCTAGTCCAGGAACAAATCGCCCACCGACGCCGACAGATGAAGGATGCCACCACACAGATTTTTGCGGGTCTTTTGCAATGCTCCGACTGTGGTTGGCGAATGAGCTTTGGTACGAACAGGCATACTAAGAAGCCATATAGCTATTTCAACTGCACGCGGTACCGGCAGTGGGGAAAGGATGGCGCACCATGCACTTCCCACTACATCCGATATGATACGCTGTATGAATATGTCCTGAGCCGCATCCAATACTGGTCTGAGCAAGTCGAACTTGGTGAGGACATACTACTGAAACGTCTTGCGAATACCGGAGACAGGGAGCGCGTCAGCAGTCAGAAAAAGCAGGCTGCTGAGCTGACCAAAGCTGAAAAACGAAAAGCAGAAGTGGATCGTCTGTTCACGAAGATGTATGAAGACTGGTCATCCGGAAGGATAACAGAGTACAACTTCAATATGCTCTCCCAAAAGTATCAGGAGGAACAGACAGAACTGGATAGTAGAATCGTGCAGCTGAAGGCAAGTCTCGCACAGGTCAGGCAGAGCGAATCAGATGCGGAGAAGTGGGTGGAGCTCATCAAAAAGTATGCGCATCCCACAGAACTGACCGCGGAGCTTCTGAATACGCTGATTGAAAAGATTGTTATTCACGAACCTCAAAAGGATGAAAGCGGCGAAAGAATTCAGAAAATCGAAATCTACTACCGCTTTATCGGAATTATAGAGTAGTTTTCATGTTGCTTTAACTGTGGGAATTGTCGGTTTCCCATTTTGAAACGGCTTGAAACGAAATGCCAAGCGCACCAGCCAGCTCTTCCTGTGTAACGCCGCGCGCTTTGCGCAGTTCGCGGATTTTCTTACCGAGAGAGAGTTCCATATTCATCACTCCTGTGTTTTGAATTTTTAAGAAGCGCTTCGTACGACTATAGTATACCACGTGCGGCTCCATAGTGCAATAACCGCGTTTTTGACGGCAATTCGATTGGCAGTTGAATCCGCGTTTTTGTTAGAAGCTCGCGTCGGAGTCAAAGTACAAAAAGGACATGCCGTTTTCGTGCATGTCCCTCTTACATTCATTATTTTGCCTCGGCGATTTCCTCTACCGTTTTCGGAACCCAGCCATACTGATACGGTTCCTCGCGCTTCGGTGTGTACGCCCAGTTTGCCGCGTTGATAAGCAGCTTCTGTACCTGCGGATTGTGGTAGGTCGGGCAGGTTTCGTGTCCCGGACGGAAGTAGAAGATCTTGCCTCTGCCTCTTTTGAACGTGCAGCCGCTGCGGAACACTTCCCCGCCGCTGAACCAGCTGATGAGCACCAGTTCATCCGGAGCCGGGATCAGGAAGTGTTCACCATAGGTTTCCTCGTGCGGCAGGTCGATCTTTTCGCCCAGTCCCTGTACGATCGGGTGGCTCTGGTCGATGACCCACAGGATCTCACGGTCGCCGGACTCACGCCATTTCAGCGCGTCGGAGTTGGTGCCGCAAAGCTTGCGGAAAATCTTGGATGCGTGACCGGAGTGGAGAACGATCAACCCCATACCGTCCAAAACGCGACGGTATACCTTTTCCACCACTTCATCCGGTACCTCACCGTGCGCCATGTGTCCCCACCAGAACAGCACATCGGTGGCATTGAGCACCTCGTCGGTCAGACCCGCTTCCGGCATATCGAGCGTCGCCGTCATCGTGTCAAAGCCGGCTTCGGTCAGGAATTTCGCGATGCAGGCGTGAATCCCTTCCGGATAGATGGCTCGGACCGTCTCGTCCATCTTTTCGTGTCTGAACTCATTCCAAACTGTGATTTTCATAGAATATCTCCTTTGCAGATATGGATTTTATCGAATGGAATCATCCATTTTTCATTAAAGTCTTACCCAGTTTCCCGTTTTCGCGGACAATAGAATCGCATCCAGCACATGGGCGTTGCTGTCCCCGTCCGTGATCCATGCGTTTTCTCCGTCGTCTTTACCGGAGAGCAGATCCGCAAACGCCTGCATCTGCGAAACGCGGTACTTTTCCGGAATCTCCTGGTCCACATACGCGCCGCCTGTGGAAGCATCCGCCATGGCAAGCTCGTCTACGCCGGGGATCCTGTCGAGGTGGTACACCAGACCGCCGTGCTCACAATAGATTTCCATACGCTGATAATTGCCGCGTCCGTAAGCGAACCGGGAAATCTGGAAGGAAGCGGAAATGCCGCCTGTCATCTTGCAGAGCATGTTGGAAAAGTCGTCTACATCGACCCTTCCGTAGCCGGAGCCGTCCGGCAGCCGTCTTTCCTTGACAATGGTATCGAGATGTGCCGTGACCGCCTCGTAGCGCGCGCCTGTAACAAAGGACACAAGATCAAGTCCGTGACAGCCGAGGTCGCCCAGCGCGCCGGACGCCGCGTCGGAACGGACAAATCGCCACACAAGCGGGCAGTTCTTTTCCGCCAGTCCCCACGCCTGATAATACTGCATATTGACGTGGTGCACACGACCAAGCTTGCCGGACAGAACGATGTCCCGTGCCATCCGCGCCGCCGCTTTGTACCGATAGCTGAAATACACCATGCTCTGTAGTCCGGCTTTCTTTGTCGCCGCAGTCAGAATATCCGCTTCCTCCGCGGTCATGGTGATCGGTTTTTCCACGCCGTACGGTTTTCCTGCCGCGACCGCTGCCATAGCTATCGCGAAGTGGGAAATATTCGGTGTTGAGATGTCAACGGCGTCCACGTCCGGGCATGCGATAAGGTCATGATAATCTGTAAACCGATGCGCTTCATCTATGCCGTATTGTTCGCCGCGCTGACGCAGTCTTTCCGGATCCGCGTCGCAGATGGCTGTAAGAATCAGATCCGGCGATGCCTGGATACCGGGGATATGTACGCCCGTGGAAATATTGCCGAGTCCGATAGAGCCGATACGAATTTTTGCCATAGCGGGTACGCTCCTTTTCCGATTTCGTCGGGAAAAACGCAATATGTATGCTGCACACACCCGACGGATAGCTTATTGTACCATATCTTTCCGGAAATTTCAACCGTCATATTGGGAATTGTGCAAAGAAAAATAAAATCCTCTCTTCTCCATCAACGCGTCGTGGGTGCCGGATTCGATCACTCTGCCGTCCCGCAGCACGAGGATGCAGTCCGCGTCCCGCACAGTGGACAGTCTGTGCGCGATGACAATGGACGTACGGTTCTGCATCAGGTGGTGCATGGCTTCCTGGATCCGCATTTCCGTCATGGAATCGACATGCGAGGTCGCCTCGTCAAGGATCAGCACCGGCGCGTAGGAAACCATGGCGCGCGCGATGGTGAGCAGCTGCTTCTGTCCCTTGGAGATATTCACGCCCTCATCGACTAGCGGCGTATCGTAGCCCTGCGGCAGACTGCGAATAAAGGAATCGATCCCCGCTGCGACGGCGGCAGACTCGATTTCCGCACGTGTGATCGGGTGCTCCGCTCCATAGGCAATATTCTCGGCAATCGTTCCGGAAAAGAGCCATGTGTCTTGCAAAACCATCGTAAACGACTGGCGCAGGGTCGCGCGAACCGCAGCTTTCGTGTCGTAGCCCTCCAGACGAATCACACCGGCATCGGGATCGTAAAAGCGCATGATGAGATTGATAATCGTGGTTTTCCCCGCACCTGTCGGTCCGACAATGGCGACCGTTTTGCCGGGGGTAATATCGACAGACAGATCATGGATGACCGTTTTCGCCGGATCGTATCCGAAGCGAACTTTTTCTGTCTCCACATGTCCTTGTACCTGTACGCTATCGTTGCCAAAACACACCGCGTCCGGCAGATCCGCGTCTTCCTCAGGAGCGTCGAGAAGCCGAAAGATCCGTTCCGCTGCGGCTGCGGCAGATTGCAGCTCGTTTACGATATTGGCAGTCTCGTTGATCGGTCCGGAAAACTTGCGGGAATAGAGCACAAACGAAGACACGTCACCGAGGTGAATCGCGCCTTTCATATAAAGCAGACAGCCAAACACGCTCACGAGGGTCAGGGAGATATTGTTGATGAGATTGACCGTCGGACCGACCAGTGTACCGTGGTAATCCGCATTATAATACGCATCGGCGGCAATCTTGTTCTTTTCGGCAAACCTGCGGATCATCACCGGCTCTACGGAGTATGCGCGCACCGTTTTTTGTCCGCTCATCTGCTCCTCCGCATAGCCGTTTAGCTCTCCCAGCTTGCCGGAACGCGCCCGGAACAGCGGTCTGAACATGCCAGCCATTTTCCATGTGGTTACAATGGCGATCGGCACGGTAAAAGCGAAGATAAGGCACAGGCGCGGGGAAATCGACAGCATCATGATAAGGGAGCCCGTGACGGTGATGATGCTGGAGCAAACCTGGATAAGATCCGTCGACAGCGTTCCGTTTAAGGTATCCACATCATAGGAAATGCGCGAGATGATATCGCCGGAGGGATGCTTATCGAAATATTCCACGCGCATCCGCATGAGCTTATCAAAGATATCCGCGCGCATCCGACGAACAATTCCGCGCGACAGGTGGATCATGAGAATCTGCTGCGCGTAGCTGAGAATGGAGGACAGCACATACAGAAGCGCCATAAGCACACAGTAGTGGATCACAGTGTCAAAATCGACCGCCCCGACGCCAGGCTCCAGCGCGCTGATGGCGCGACCGGACAGCTTTGGTCCCTCCAGCGCGAGCAGGTTCGCGGCGACATTCAGTAAAAACGCGGCAAGGTAGCCGTACCAGACCTTTCCCATGTAGCGCCAAAGCCGGAGCAGCACACGGATTTTACGTCCGCCGGTCGGAAGATCCGCAGGGTTTGTCACTTTGACGCCCCCCGGCATTTTGAAGTTATTCAAGGAGTGCACCTCCCATCTGAGATTCGGCGATTTCGCGATAGAGCGGACAGGATTCCATCAGCGATTCGTGCGTACCGTCGCCTGTGACATGCCCGTCCTCCAGCACCAGGATCCGATCGGCGTGCCGTATGGAGCTGATCCGCTGTGCAATGATGACCGTCGTGCCGCTTTTGCCTGTTTTCCGCAGCGCCTCATTCCGTTCCCGGATCGCTTTCCGCAGTCTCGCGTCGGTGGCGTAATCGAGCGCGCTGGAGCTGTCGTCCAGAATGAGAATCTCCGGCGGTCCTGCCAGCGCACGGGACAGGATCACCCGCTGCTTCTGCCCGCCGGACAGGTTCGCGCCCTTGATCGTGAGAAAATGCCCGAAACCATCCTCCTTGTCATGGATAAAATCCGCCGCCTGCGCGATGTCTGCCGCCGCTGCACATTCTCCGTCGGCAAGTCCTCTGCCAAAATCAATGTTCGCACCAATGGTGTCCGCGAAAAGAAAATCGTTCTGGAATGCCACGCCAAACCTGCGGGAGATCGTTTCGCGATCCAGCGCGCGCACATCCACGCCATCCAGAAGGACTCTGCCGCCTGTCACGTCGTATTGACGGATAAGCAGCGAAACGAGCGTGGATTTGCCCGATCCCGTAGGTCCGATGATACCGAGCGTCTCCCCCTCTCGCAGCGTGAACGAAACGTGCGACAGATTGTCCTTTACACCGTTATAGGAAAAGGAAACATCCTCAAACGCAATCTTCGGCGGATTCTCCGGTACAGGGGTACGGTACGCGGGATCCGGCTGCATATCCTCCGGTGCTTCCAGTACCTCGGCGATCCGATTGGCAGACGCGATACCCTTGGAGCCGACGATGAACATACGGGTAACCGACATCATGGCGTTGATGATGATCGTGAAGTAAGACATCATGGCGATGATTCTGCCCGGCTCAGACGCGCCGCGGTTGACCCGATACGCGCCGACGAGGATCACAAGCACCAGTCCCAGGTTCAAAAACAGATTGATTAGCGGACTGGTCAGCGCCATTGTCCCCGCCGCCTTCTGCTCGCTCCGGTTGAGGTTCCGGTTCGCTGTTTCGAAGCGCGCTCTCTCTGTATCCTCCTTGTGCAGCGACTTGATGATCCGGATGCCCTGCGCGTTTTCACGTACGACACGGGTCATTTCGTCTCCCGCGAGCTGCTGTGCTGTATAGAGCGGAATACCGCGCCGGGTGACAAGATATACGGTCACGCAGACAAACGGCAGAATGGCGATGAGCACCAGCGTGAGCATCGGCTCCATGGAAAACGTGACGATCAAACCGCCGACGAGGAGCAGAGGCGCTCGTACGCCGAGCCGCTGGAACATATTGACCATCTGGTGGATATTGTAGGTATCGGAGGTCAGGCGGCTCTCCAGCGACGGAATGGTAAAGCAGTCGAGCTGTCGCGCGGAAAGATAGGAGATCCGTGTAAAGAGATCGTTGCGGATTTTTTCCACGGTATCTCTGGCAACACCGGCGGCGATCCGGTTGGCGTTTACGTTGCCGAGAATCGCTATTACCGCACAGACGAGCATCGCGCCGCCTAAGAGAAAGATCCACTTTTTCTCACCAAGCGGCACCACGTCGTCGATCATATACGCAAGGAGCATGGGGATGAACAGCTCCATGAGCGTACCGATAAATTTCACAGAGAAACCGCCGATCATGCGTCGGATATATGGTTTTATGTACATGAGCAGATGTTTGATAACGATCGCCTCCCTACTACGCAAACTTCCGCGGCAAAAGAAATCCCGTCGCAGCAGTCTCCGACAGGATCATTTTTAAAAAAGAATCACACATATTTAATTATACCGGAGAAGCAGGTGAAAGTCAAGGGAAACGGGCGGATTTTTGTAAAGTTTCCCTTATAAAAAGGAGCTTTTGTATCTCACCGCCATGCTTCCGTCATCCAGCCATCCCATTTTTGCGGCAGTTCTGCCGGTTCTCCCTCCCGCAGACGCTTTACGTACCAGTCTACCGCCAGCCACCTGCCCATTTTGTAACCACAGCGATCCATATGGGATTCCGGCGTATACCCCATGCGCGCGTGGAATCGGCGGCTCGGTTCGTTTTCCGCGGTGATGATGGCGTATGCGTTATAATAGCCGCACCGACGCAGCAGCTCCTCAAGCTCTGTATAGAGCATGGCTCCGGTACCGTGACCGCGGCAGTCTCTGTCTATATAAATGGACATATCCGCACTCCAGACGTACGCCATCCGTTCCGCCATCGGCGACGCGTATGCGTATCCGACGATTCTTTCGCTACCGCATGCATCGATATCCACAGCGGCGATCCACGGGTAACGGGCAGTTACAGCGGCAAACCGTGCGGCAAAATCGGCGCGCGACGGCACGGTATACTCAAAGCTATAGGTGGTATCGATGATATAGGGCGCGTAAATCGCGAGGAACGACGGAATATCTGACGGCACGGCGGCACGGAGACGGATCATTGGGCACCTCAAGGAAAATAGAGTTTCTATGGGAAAGTATAGCACATCGCCGTAGATTTGGCAAGTGGGAAAAGGGAGAAAAATCAGGTATGCACCACGTAATTTCCGAAAAATCCCTTGATTTTTTCACGGTTTTGTATTACAATATAGCCGATATGCAGAATGCAGCATTATTTTGCGCGGGATCGGCACCACACCAGTGGCAAAAATCCCGGAAAGGATAAGAATTATGGCACAGAAATTCAGAAAAATCGGTGTTTTGACCTCCGGCGGCGATGCGCCGGGTATGAACGCGGCGGTTCGTGCCGTCACCAGAGAAGCACTCGCAAAGGGTGTTGAGGTGGTTGGTATTTACGGCGGCTATCGCGGCATGATCCACGACGAGATGATCCCGCTGACCTCCCACGATGTATCCAACAAAATTCAATTGAGCGGCACGTTCCTCTACTCCGACCGCTGCCTTGAATTCAAGGAAGAAGCCGGTATGCAGAAGGCAATCGCCACGCTGAAGAAGCACGAGATCGACGGTGTGATCGCAATCGGCGGCGACGGCACGTTCCGCGGCGCAACCGATCTGTCCGCACGCGGGATCCCGACCATCGGCATTCCCGGCACCATCGACAACGACATTACCGCGTCCGACAACACCATTGGCTTTGATACCGCTATGCAGACCGTGATCGAGAACGTCGACCGTCTGCGCGACACCTGCGAGTCCCACGCGCGCTGCAACGTCGTGGAGGTCATGGGCAGAGGCGCGGGCGACATCACGCTGAACACCGCCATCGCATCCGGCGCCGTGGACGCAGTGATTCCGGAATGCCCCTTTGACGAGGACGCGTGCATTGAGAAAATCATCCGTCTGCGCAGAGCCGGCAAGCGTTCCTTCCTCATCATCGTGTCCGAAGCGTTCCCGGAAATGGGCGAACATCTGAAAAAGCGCATTGATTCCACCACCAAGGAGCTTGCCGAAAAGGAAGGCAACGACCGTCTGTGGGTTGAAACAAAGTTCTGCCGTTTGGCGCATATAGTTCGCGGCGGTTCTCCGACGTTGGGCGACAGACTCCTTGCCACCAAGATGGGTGTATTTGCCGTAGACGAGCTGCTTGCCGGAAAATCCGACCTCGTGGTTGTAGAGCAGAAGGGTGAAATCGTTTCCGTGAACATCGCGTACTCTCAGGTGCTTGACCGCCTGTACAAGGGCACGCTCAAGGAAGGCATGCTGGAGAAGTTCTCCGCGGAGCAGATTGCCGAAATGGAAAAGTTCATTGCAGAGAAGAAAGAGACCTTCCGCAAGACCTACGCGATGTTCGAGACCATTTCGGGCTGAGCGCGCATTGTCATTGCAACGCATAAGGAGCGCACATGAAGCTATATTTCAAGCAGCGTTTTTTCACGTGGTTTGACAGCTACGATATCTACGACGAGAACGAGAACACGCTCTTTACCGTAGAGGGGCAGCTTGCGTGGGGACACTGCCTGAAAATATTCGACGCGTCCGGAAACGAGGTCGGCTGTGTGAAGCAGAAAGTCCTCACATTTCTGCCCTGCTTTGAGATCTACGGCGCAAATGACGCGTATCTCGGCTGCATCCAGAAAGAGTTTTCTCTGTTTACGCCGCGCTACGATATTGATTTCAACGGCTGGCACGTCGAAGGTAGCTTTCTGGAATGGGATTACACCATTGAGGACGGAGACGGCAAAACGGTCGCCACAATCTCGAAGGAGCTGTTCCACTGGACAGACACGTATTTGATCGACGTTGCCGACGCCAGGGACGCGCTGCACGCGCTGATGTTTGTTTTGGCGATCGATGCGGAAAAGTGTTCGAGAAACTAAGACACAGAATAAGGCGCGTTTTCCGCTGGAAAAGTGTTCGAGAAACTAAGACACAGAATAAGGCGCGTTTTCCGCTGGAAAAGTGTTCGAGAAACTAAGATGCTCCGCCGCACAGCGTTTTTGCACCAAAGAACAAACGAAAAGACCTGTTATAGTCCGCCTATGGCAGGTCTTTCTGGTTGCTTTCGGTTTCCGCCTGCGTCCGTCGTTTTCCGCGAACCGTCCGTGCGAACGCGATCGGGAACACATCCGTAACGCCTTCCTCCGCGAGCAGCATAATTGCCGCCGTCATGGAAGAGCCGGTGGTAATCACATCGTCGTACAGCAACAGCGGTCCCTGCGGCAGATCAATATCGCGGCGCAGATGGAGGTTGTGCTCGGCATTCTCCCGACGTTCTGTGGCAGACAGCTTTTTCTGCGTTTTACCGCCGCATTGCAGGAACAGGGGCAGAGCCGGGATTCCAAGCTGCCTGGCGATTCTTGTCGCGCATTCCTCGCCCTGATCGAAGCCATACTCGCGAAAGCCCTTGTCGGAGCGCGGAATCCACGCAATGCTGCAATTCCGCCATGGATTTGCCGCATCGCCGAACGCCATTGCATGCGTACCGCTTTGATACATTTTGTTGAGATCGGCGACGAGCATGGACGCCATATAGTCAAACATTGCCCTTTTGTAGTCCTTTTTCGCGTTGTGTAGGAGCTTCCGCAGCACCCCGTCCTCGTAGCTGTCGTAAAATGTGTGCGCAAGCCACGTTCGATCCTTGTCGCCCATCGGAAACATGGTGGGTACGGACAGCGCACAGGTGCATTCCGGCGCAATATGGTGACAGCGCGGACACGTTCGCTTCTCTTCGACAGCCAGCATGGCAAGACAGCCGGGGCAGATGCCTCTTTCATAGAGGGTCGTCGTCCGACACACGGGACAGGTATATTGAAAAATCTGCTGCGACAGCCATGTGAGCCATTCTTTGCAGAATGCACGGAATTTTGACACACGCTCTCTCCTCTCTTTCGCCGAAAAAATTCACGCTTCGTTTACAGGAACCATGTTGGCAAATCGGTACGGATCGCTTATACTATATGGAAAGAAATTGAAACGACAAGGAGATTTGTATGCGAATTTGTGTATATGGCGCGGCAAGCGACAACATTGCGGAAAAATACAAAGCGGCTGCGTACGCGCTTGGAAAATGGATCGGTGAGAACGGTCACACGCTAGTTTTCGGCGCGGGAGATACAGGTATCATGGGCGCCGTTGCCCGCGGTGTCCACGATGTCGGCGGAACCATCCTCGGAATCGCGCCGCGCTTTTTCGACACACCGGGCGTACTGTACCAGCACTGCACACAGCTGCTCTTCACAGATACCATGCGCGAACGAAAGGACTCCCTGGAGCAGCACAGCGATCTGTTCGTCATGGCGCCCGGCGGGATCGGCACATGGGATGAGTTTTTTGAAATTCTCACGCTTCGCTCCCTTGGGCAGACAAACAAAACAATCTGTATTCTGAACACCGATGGATATTACGACACGCTGCGCACCCTCCTGCAAAAGGGCACCGATGAGGGATTCATCGCCGATTCCGTGGCGGAATGCTACCACATGATCGACACGCCGGAGAAGCTGGCGGATGTGATTGGCTGATCATGTATAGGACGATCGTTTCACGCGGTCGTCCTTTTTCGTGTCCGGCATCGCCATATCGCCTACCGCTCTGTTTTTCCGGATTCCAGAATGTCCGCGATCCGTTCGCACGCCTTGCCATCGCCGTAGGGATTTGACGCGGTCGCCATTTTGCGATAGGAATCCCCGTTTTCGAGAAGCTCCTTGAAATTGTCATAGATGACCGCTTCATCGGTGCCGACAAGCTTTAACGTACCCGCCTTGATGCCTTCCGGCCGTTCCGTGGTGTCGCGCATGACCAGCACCGGCTTGCCGAGAGACGGGGCCTCCTCCTGGATCCCACCGCTGTCGGTCAGAATGAGGTAGCAGCGCGCGAGAAAATTGTGGAAATCGAGCACCTCCAGCGGTTCGATGATCCGGATCCGGTCGCAGCCGTCCAGCTCCGCGTGCGCCGCCTCCCGTACCGCCGGGTTCATGTGAATCGGGTAGATCGCCTTGACGTCCGGGTGCTCATCGAGGATACGGCGGATTGCGCGGAACATATGGTGCATCGGCTCGCCGAGATTTTCTCTGCGGTGCGCGGTAATCACGATAAGGCGGCTGTCCGAAGCCCAGTCAAGCTCCGGATGCGTGTAATCGGCGCGGACCGTCGTGGAGAGCGCATCGATGGCGGTATTGCCGGTCACAAAAATGCTTGCCGGATTTTTCCCCTCACGGAGCAGATTCTCCTTTGCCAGTGCGGTCGGCGCGAAATTGTACCGTGAAACAATGCTGACCGCCTGTCGGTTAAATTCCTCCGGGAAGGGAGAATCAATATTGTAGGTGCGCAGTCCGGCTTCCACATGACCTACCGGGATATGGAGATAGAAGCAGGCAAGCGCGGTCACAAATGTGGTCGAGGTATCGCCATGAACCAGCACGATGTCGGGGAATTCCTTTTCCAGTACGGCGCGGATCCGTTCGAGAATGTTGACTGTCACGTCAAACAAGGTCTGCTTGTCCTTCATGATCGACAGATCGTAATCCGGTGTGACATGGAACGCGTCGAGCACCTGATCGAGCATCTGCCGGTGCTGTCCGGTGACGCAAACAACCGTCGCGATGCCGGATCGCTTTTTCAGTGTGTTGACAAGCGGACACATTTTGATCGCTTCCGGTCGCGTACCGAATACGAGCATGACTTTTTTCATGGGGTATCTCCTTGTAGAATCCACAAAAATATTTTCCTATACACTATGAGTATACCATACTTTTCCCGCAAAATCAACCCCTGTGAATTTTTCTTCACAAGTTTTCTCTGTTCCTCTTGACTTATGCGGAAATTTTGTTATAATAAAGGTGGAGTCAGTCCATGAGACATCGTGTCTTCTCCGCGCGACACAGCGTGGTGCAGTCGATGGTGCGCGGACTGGCGACGGACAGGATTTTTGCCCTGGCACGCACTTTGCGACTCTGCCATTTCATCAGGCGTATGGCGCGGATACGGGGAGACAGGAGATATATTCATATGAAGAAAAACGCTGCGGTTATCGGTTACGGCGGCATGGGCGGTGGTTTCCATGTCAAGCATCTGCAAAACAGCGACGTATGTAATTTTGCCGGTATTTACGACATTGATCCCGCAAAAAGAGAGCTTGCCGCTTCCCGCGGTATCAAGGTATACAACACACGCGAGGAGCTTCTCGCCGATCCCACCATCGATATGGTCACGGTCGCCATCCCGAACGATGTGCATGAGGAAGTCGTTGTCGCTTCTCTCGCAGCCGGCAAGCACGTGATCTGCGAAAAGCCCGTTACGCTGTCTCTCGATTCTCTGGAACGGATGATCGCAGTCTCCCAAAAGTATGACCGCATCTTCTCCGTACACCAGAACCGTCGTTTTGACGTGGACTACCTTGCGATGAAGAAAATCCACGACAGCGGTGAGATCGGAGACGTTATCAACATCGAATCCCGCATCCACGGCAGCCGCGGTATCCCCTCCGACTGGCGCGGTATCAAGAAATACGGCGGCGGCATGCTCTACGACTGGGGTATCCACCTCATCGACCAGATTTGCATGATCTTAGGCTTCGACGGAATCGCGTCTGTTCGCTGCACCTTCGACCATATCACCAATGAAGAAGTGGACGACGGCTTCCAGTTCTGGCTGGAATACGAAAACGGTCAGAAGGCGTATGTGGAGGTCGGCACCTACAACTTCATCGCAATGCCCCGTTTCTATATGCGTGCGAAGAACGGCTCCGCGCTCATCTCCGACTGGCGGCAGAACGCGCATGTGGTCAAGTGCAAGGCTTGGCATGAAAGCGACGTCGTTCCGGTACAGACCGCCGCTGGGCTTACCAAAACAATGGCGCCGCGTGACAGCGTGACCGTGGATGAATACGACATTGAACGTCCGGTTTCCGATGTGCACGACTACTACCGCAACTTCGTTCGCGCCATCGATGGTCTGGAGCCGCAGTTTGTCACCCACGACCAGATGCGCACCGATCTGCGACTCATCATGAAGGCATTTGAATCCGTGGAAAAGGGCGGCGAAAAGGTTCTCTGGTAATCCCCGGCAACGACCGCACTATGCGACCCTCTGCCATAGAAAACAGCAATACAGTATAAAGCGCATTCCGTCGCTGTTATACTCCATTGCCCCGGATGGTTTTGAAAGCGGGGAGAGACGGAGGAGTTCTGTCGGGAATATGGGTTTCCGAGGGCTCCTCCGTCTGCTTATTTCTTTGAATACTGAAAAGGAAGTGCCATTCCCATGTCCAATGTTTGTGAAATTCTCTCCGTCGGCACGGAGCTTTTGCTCGGCGACATCGTCAACACCGACACAGCGTTTATCGCCGGACGGCTGGCAGCGCTCGGTCTCCCTACCTATCGACAGACCGTGGTGGGCGACAACGACGGCAGACTCCATGAGGCGATCCGGGAAGCGTTTTCCCGCGCCGATATTCTCATTCTGACCGGCGGTCTCGGTCCTACCTGCGACGACATTACGAAAAAGGCGGTCGCGGATTATTTCGGCGTACCGCTTGTGACCGATGAGGCGGCGAAGGAAGATATTCTCGCGTATTTCCGGGAATCCGGGCGGAAAATGACGGAGAACAACCTGGCGCAGGCGCTCGTACCGGAGGGCTCTGTCGTATTTACAAACCACTGGGGTTCCGCGCCGGGTGCCGCGATCTCTTCACCGGATGGCGCAAAAACCGCGATCCTTTTGCCCGGTCCGCCGTCCGAATGCGAGCCGATGTTTGCAGAAGAAGTAGAGCCGTATCTTGCCGCGCGCTCCGGATACACGATCCGCAGTCTGAATCTCCACCTCTACGGCATCGGAGAAAGCGGCGCGGAGGCGATTTTACGACCGATCATGGAAGAATCCGAGAATCCAACCGTAGCTCCTTATGCCTGTGAACACGAGGTGCGGATCCGGATCACGGCGCGCGGTACATCGGAAAAGGAATGCGAGGATATGATCGCGCAGATGCAGTCCCGCGTGCTTGCCACCGAGGTTGGTCCATATTGCTACACGACCTCCCGGACGGTGTGGGAATCGAAGAACGCAATCGTACTCCGCTGTCTGGACGCGCTGCGGGAACACAACAAGACCATCGCATGCGCAGAAAGCTGCACCTCCGGTATGCTGTCCTCCCGAATCGGTGATATTCCCGGCGCGTCGGATGTATATATCGGCAGCGTGGTATCGTATGCCTACGAAATCAAGGAAAGTCTGCTCGGCGTGCCGCACGCGGTGATCGAGACCTATGGCGCGGTATCGGAGGAATGCGTGCGGTACATGGCGGAAGGCGTACGCAGAATCACAGGAACTGGAATCTCGGTCGCCATTTCCGGTATTGCGGGTCCCGGCGGCGGCACGGAGAAAAAGCCGGTCGGCACGGTCTGCTTCGCGGTATCGGATGAGAACGGTACGGTCACGGAAACGGCCCATTTCAGCCGCAAATCGGATCGCGCCAAGGTTCGCAGACTGTCCACGGCACGCGCGCTCATGCTGGTGATCCGCCGTTTGGAGGGAAAAATATAGGTCTGTTCTGCACCTGATTCACGCAATGCATCTATGAAGAAGCCGAAAAAGGAATACGAACGGCGGAAAGAATCCGTCCGTCAACGACATATCAGAAAGGAGCAATGGCATGGCAACCCTACTCGATCGCTTTACCCTATGGAACGTAACGCACGATGGAAATCGCTACCACTTCCCCGCCGACGGCGGATCGCTCGTTCTCGATCTGGATACCTCCGGAAAAATCGACGGTGTACCGCTGACGGAGGAAAAATGGCTCTCCATGGATCTGACTGTACACGGTACGCGCTCCGCCGGAATCCTTTGGAAATTCTGGATCGACGGCGAGACGGACGACCGGTTCCACATCAAAATGGGACTGCTGCCGCAGCTCAAAACCAGAGTCGCGCTGCCGCTGTCCGTTCTCTCCGGCAAGACGCTCTTTCTGCCGCGCACACCCGGTAAGCTGAAATCCGTCGTGTTCGGTCATTCCCTGCCGCTTTCCCGGATCACGCGATTCGCTCTCGCCGTAGACCGCGCGCCGGAAGAGCTCGATTTGCAGATCGAAAACATATGCCTGTACGATCATGAGCCGGAATTTCCGCTGGAAGATCGTCCGATGGTCGACGCGCTGGGACAGAAATACGGCGCGGATTGGCCTGGAAAAACGGAAAGCCTTGACGCGTTAAAGGAAATTCTGCGCCGTGAAGAAGCGGATCGGGATGAAACGCCGCTTGCCGACCGTTCGCGCTACGGCGGATGGACGAAAAAGCACTTTGACGACGGCACGGGATTTTTCGCGCTCCACCACGACGGCAGACGGTATTGGCTGAAGGATCCAGACGGCTACGCATTCTTCTCCATGGGCTTTGACTGCGTTTGCCTTGGCAGCGACTGCAATTTGACCGGGATCCGCGGACTGTGCGAGGATCTGCCGCCGGAGAACGCGGTCGGCTGGTCGCGCCATCCCTGGCAGGGGAAAATGATGGAAAACTTCAACTTCTTCGCGCACAATTTCTATTCTGTATTCAGCGAGGAATATTATAATATCTGGGCAGATATGATCCGGCGTCGGCTTGTACGCTGGGGCTGCAACACCGTCGCCTGCTGGAGCGAGAACGCGTTCATCAAACGGGAAAAGCTGCCGTATGTGGTGATCGGTCCCGGATACCCACAGACGACGCGCGCAATCTTTCGTGACTTTCCCGACGTATACAGCCCGGAATTTGCGGAAAATGCGGCAAAATGGGCGCGTTTTCTCGATCCAGTGCGGGACGATCCGTGTCTCATCGGGTATTTTCTCTCGAACGAACCGGCGTGGGCGTTTGTCAACGGGATCGATCTCGCGGCGATGTGTCTCGCTTCTCCCGAACCGCTTTGCACCAAGGATGTGATCGTTGCACGTCTGGCGGAAAAATACGGCACCATCGACGCGCTGAACACGGTATGGGGCACGTCGTTCGCGGATTTCAAGGAGCTTTACACGCCGTTTGCCGTGCCGGATACTGCGCGTGACGATCTCACGCCGATCAACGCCGACATGATCCGCACGTACATCCGCGTTCCCTCTGAGGCGGCGCGCGCGGTCGATCCGCATCACCTGAATCTGGGGATCCGGTACGCGTGGCTGTCCTCGCCGCTGTTGGCGTCCGGGTGCGAATACACCGATGTGTTCTCCTTCAACTGCTATCGGATGGATCCGACGAGCGAGATCGAGCACTTCGCGCAGCTCACGGGCAAGCCGGTCATCATCGGGGAATTCCATTTCGGCGCCCTCGACCGCGGTATGGACGCGACAGGACTGCGCGGCGTGAGCAGCCAGGCGGAGCGCGGAGTTGCGTATCGCCGGTATATGCACAAGGCGGCTGCCCATCCGATGTGTCTCGGCGCGCATTATTTCACTCTGTACGACCAGGCGTATCTCGGCAGATTCGACGGCGAAAACTACCAGATCGGCGTACTGGACGTGTGCTCCCAGCCGTACGTGGAATTTCTTTCCGGGATCGTCCGCACGCACGGGGAGTTGTACGAGGTCGCGGACGGTACTATGGCGCCGACGGAGGAGATCGCAAAGGAGATCCCGGCGATCGCGTTCTGATCCTATAGAAAAAAGAGTCTCCCGCCACCTAAGGAGACTCTTTTTCTGTTATTCGACGGTGTAGTCCTCAATGAGCTTTTCAATGTCGGCAAGCGCCTTCGATTCCATTTTCGCGTATGTGGAGGCGAAGGTATTCTTCTTGCTGTAGCCCATACCGACGATGAAGTCCGCCGCGCCCTTGATGTTGTAGATCTTTGCCAGATCGTACTGGATGCTTGCGAATATGAGGTCGAGCATCTGTGCGCTTTCCGCATCATAGGTATACTTCATCTTGCAGGACACCTCATAATACGCCTGCAAAGATGTATCCGTTGAGGCGGCGGACAGTGCTTCAAGCATGAATCCGGCGAAATCCGGAGTCTGACAGGTTGCGGGGATCCCGAACAGCATGCCCATCGGGTCGGCGTAGGTATAATACCGCTCCTGCGCCTCGTCGTATTTCGGGAATGGCAGGATGCCGTAATCGTCCTTGCAACCTTCGGAGTAGCCCGACAAGCTGTGCGGGAAGCAGGTGACAAAGAGCGCTCTGCTCTCCCGGAACGCCTTGTTGGACAGCGACCACATATCTAGATCGCCGCATTTGCCGTTCCAATCCTCGCACAGAAGCGTCAGCTCTTTCATACCGTACAGCTTCAGTATCTTGTCCAGCACGTCCACGGTATACTCGTTGTTCAGGGCAAGCTGCGGTTTGACGTCCGCGTCCTTGCCGAGCACCTGCACATCGCCGGCAAACGTCATCGCCGTAAAGGCAGTGGCAGAATCGCACGCCAGACCGAACGCGTCCAGGTAGTCGATCTTCCCGTTTCCGTCGAGATCACGCGCCGCCTGTACCGACCAATTCGTCATGAGATCGAGCGTCCATGCGCCGTCCCGTACGATGGAAAACGGATCGCCCAAGGAGAGATCCTTCGCCATGTCCTTATTGAACACGAGGATATACGTCCGGTTTTTGTCCCGCAGTGAGAAATCGCTGGAGGTGAAGTAGAGCTTATCAAGGATCGTAAACGTGTCGTTGACGTTTTTGTTCCACCATGCCTTTGTGAAATCGATGTGGTCTACGGTATTCAGGTCGTACAGCATATGATTGCGCGCCGCTGTGCCAACCTTTGCAACCGTCAGAAACGCCAGATCGTACAGATCCTCCCCCGCAAGCATCACGCTTTGGAAATGCGGATAGGTCGCGACGTACCAGTCTCCGCTTGTGGAATCGTCGCGGTACTCGGAGATTGTGACGTTGTATTTGTCCTCAATGGCGGTGTTTCTGCGGAAGATCGCGTCATTGACCACCTCGCCGTTTTCGCCCTCCGCGCTGATCTCAAAGGTACGGAACTGGGTGTATCCGCATTCGTATCCAAGCACGCGGAAGGTCCGACCGCCCCAGTCCTTATCCGGCAGTGCAAGGACCCGTGCGGGATCGAGCGGCTCCGTTTCTGTCTCCGTCCTGATGGTTTCCGTCACGCTCTCTGTTACATCCGGCGTTTTTCCGCACGCACCGGAAAAAAGAAGCAGGCAGGACAAAAGCATACACAGTCGTTTCGATTTCATGGCGTTATTCCTTTTTTTGGCATCTTTTGGCAGAATTTGTTTGCGGATGAGCTGGATTCTGGAAAAATTTCACAAAATACCCGCCGACTTCATTCTACCATATCTATACAGAAATAGCAACGGCAACTCCGCGAAAAGATGAATGGCAACTTTCACGAATTTTTCGGGCGGATTTATGGCAAAATGCACAAAAGCTGACCGTAGCAACGCGCGTTTTTCCCGCAGCCGTCCCTTGACAACGCCGCCATTCTGTGCTATACTGTATCTTGAGGACAAGTCCCGCGAATGTACCGTGCAGAGAGGGGTCGGTTGGTGCAAGACCTCCGGAAAAGCGCGCGGATACCACCTTGCCGAAGAAAACGGCGGATCCTACAGCGGATCCTACAAATATTATAATAATGAAGTGAAAGCTCGGGTGGAACCGTGCGGATTCTTTTCGCACCCCGGACAAACGCATGAATCGCTGTCGACATCGTGCATCTGTCTGTTGGGTGCATTTTGTCATATGCGAATTTTACGGAGGTATCGCGTATGTTTACCGTTACTTTTCCCGAAAAACAAGTATCCTTTGACGCTCCGTTGTCCGTCTATGACGCGGCGCGTGAGGCTGGTCTGATCTCCCGCGAGGTAGTCGGATGTGCCGTGAACGATGTACCGGTCGATCTGACCCACGTGCTCGACGGCGACGCGTCCGTCAAGCTCTACACCTTTGCCGATAAGGAAGGCAAGCACGTATTCTGGCACTCCGCGTCCCATATTCTGGCGCAGGCGATGAAGCGGCTCTATCCAGATGTCAAGCTCACCATCGGTCCCGCGATCGAGGAAGGCTTCTACTACGACTTCGACGCTGCAGAGCCGTTCACGCCCGAGGTGCTCGAAAAGCTCGAAGCGGAAATGAAGAAGATCGTCAAGGAAAACGAAAAGATCGAGCGGTTCACGCTGTCCCGTGCGGACGCCATCGCGTTCATGCAGGAAAAGGACGAACCCTACAAGGTACAGCTGATCGAGGAGCTGCCGGAGGGTGAGACGATCTCGTTCTACAAACAGGGCGAATTTACCGATCTGTGCGCCGGACCGCATCTGTTCTCCACCGGCGCTGTCAAGGCGTTTAAGCTGACGCAGTGCACCGGCGCGTACTGGAGGGGTGATGCCGCGAACAAGATGCTCCAGCGCGTCTATGGCGTGGCGTTCCCGAAGAAGGAAGAACTGGACGCGTATCTGCTCCGCATTGAAGAAGCCAAGAAGCGCGACCACCGCAAGCTCGGCAAGGAGCTCGGTCTGTTTACGATCATGGACGAGGGTCCCGGATTCCCGTTCTTCCTGCCCAAGGGTATGATCTTACGCAACACGCTGATCGATTATTGGCGTCAGGTACACAAAAAGTTCGGTTACGTGGAAATTTCCACTCCGATGATCTTAAACCGCGCGCTCTGGGAACGCTCCGGTCACTGGGATCACTATAAAGAAAACATGTACACCACCGTCATCGACGGCGAGGATTACGCCATCAAGCCGATGAACTGTCCGGGCGGCATGCTCGTTTACAAGATGGAGCCGCACTCCTACCGCGATCTGCCGCTCCGTGTCGGCGAACTGGGTCTGGTACATCGCCACGAGCTGTCCGGCGCGCTCCATGGACTCTTCCGCGTGCGCTGCTTCACACAGGACGACGCGCACATCTTCATGACCTGGGATCAGATGAAGGACGAGATCAAGAACGTTGTGCGTCTCTTCGATGAGGTATATTCCGTGTTCGGTCTGACCTACGAAATCGAGGTCTCCACGATGCCGGAAGACCACATGGGCGATGTAAAGGACTGGGATTTCGCTACAGAAACGCTCAAGGCAGCCGTATCCGAAATGGGCAAGTCCTACTCCATCAACGAGGGCGATGGCGCGTTCTACGGTCCGAAGCTCGACTTCCATCTGGCGGATTCCCTCGGACGGACCTGGCAGTGCGGCACTATCCAGCTCGATATGCAGCTGCCGGAGCGGTTTGAACTGGAATACACCGGCGCGGACAACGAAAAGCACCGTCCCGTCATGATCCACCGCGTGGTGCTCGGCTCCATCGAACGGTTCATCGGCGTCATCACAGAGCATTTCGCAGGTGCGTTCCCGCTGTGGCTCTCTCCGGAGCAGGTCGTCGTGATCCCGGTTTCCAACGCCTTCAACGAATACGCCGAAAAGGTCAACGCACAGCTGGAGGCGGCGGGACTCCGTGTACACGCCGATCTGCGCAATGAGAAGATGGGCTACAAGATCCGCGAAGCGCAGCTCCAGAAAACACCGTACATGCTCATCGTTGGCGAACGCGAAATGCTGGACGGCACGGTATCCGTTCGTTCCAGAAGCGAGGGCGACATCGGCGCGATACCGGTTTCCGATTTCATCGACCGCGCCAACGAAGAGATTCGCACAAAGAAAATCGGCTGAAAAATGCCGCTCTGAGAGAAGAAAGAGGACAGCATGAACTACAGAATCGGTTATATCGGCTTTGGCGGCATGGCTGGCGGCTACCACTACGACACCGCAATGCGCGAGGATGTTCCGTTCACGCCCACCGCCGTATATGACGTAAATCCCGACAGACGCGCCTACGCAGAATCAAAGGGACTCAAGACGTTTGACAACATCGGCGATTTTCTCGCCTCCCGCTTATTCGACATCGTTCTCGTTGCCACACCGAATCAGTTCCACTGCCCGTATGTCTGCGCGGCGCTGGAAGCCGGATACCACGCGATGAGTGAAAAACCGGTCGCCATGACCTCCGCGGAGATCGAGCGGATGATCGCCACGGCAAAGAAAGCCGGGAGGGTATTCACGGTACACCACAACCGCCGTTGGGACAGAGACTGTCTGATCGTCAAGGAGGCACTGGAAGCCGGATACTGCGGTAACCTGATCACAGTAGAAAACCGGATCCACGCCAAGAATGGCGGAAACGGTCACATGTTCGGTTGGCGTGAGCTTGCGGATCATGGCGGCGGCATGCTCGGCGACTGGGGCGTACACATGCTGGACCAGACGCTCTACCTTTTAGATGGTCCGATTCAGTCTGTATTCGCGTCCGTGAAAACGATCCGTTCCTACGATGTGGACGACTACGCGAAGATCATTATCCGCTTTGCCGACGGTCTGACCGCGCAGGTGGAGAGCACCACGTTCTCGCCGTATCCGATGCCGAAGTGGTGGATCCTCGGCGACCGGGGCAGCATCTATGTCGAGGACTGCTGCGGCGACACCGGAAAAGCGCGGTTCATCGCGAAATCCCACACGGAGACGACAGATATTCTCTGCTACCCCGGCGGATCGATGGCACACCGTACCATGGACGACTTCCAGGTCGACGAGTGGACGGAAATTTCGCTGCCGCAGAATCCGATTCCGCAGGACTGGGCATCTCTCTACAAAAATCTCGCAGCACATTTAGATGACAAAGAAGCGCTTGTCGTCACACCGGAGAGCGTACTGCGCTGCTTCCGTGTGATTGAGGCGGCAAGAAAATCCTCCGAAACCGGACTGGCTGTGGAGTTCTGATTTCCCCTCAAAACAAAAAGACTGCTGTTTCTCTTCCCGTCGTGGAAAGGTGCAGCAGCCTTTTTTATGTATTTACCACCTTCGTCTTGTCAGCGTTTCTCCGTCAAAATCAAACACGATGGTTCCCTCTCGGTCGGTGCGGCAAAACGGTACGCCTGCTTCGGTGAGCAGGGCGATCGTTTCGTTGTGCGGATGCCCATATGCGTTTCCCTCGCCGCAGGAGATGACGCAAAGCTTCGGGTCGATCATGTAGAAAAACGGCAGCGATGTGGAGGAAGCAGAGCCGTGATGACCGATTTTCAAAATGTCCGCGCGCAGGAAATCCGCGTACGGCGAAGCAATCACCGCGGCTTCCTCCTCCGTCTCCGCGTCCCCTGTAATGAGCACCGTGCAGGCGTTGTCTCCCACCGCAAGCGTCGCGCGCACAATGAGGCTGTTGTTGTTGCCGTTGTTCTCCGAAAACACAGTGGGTGCTATCACAGTGCATGTGATTTTCCCGGCGGTGAGCGTCATCCCGGCATCCTCCGGCGTGTAGCGGATCACGCGTGTACGATTTTCCAGTGCAGTGCGCTCGATTCTCTCCCAATCGCCGGCATCCGGGATCACCAGCGTATCGACGCGGAACCGATTCAGAATCTCGTACGCGCCGCCGCTGTGGTCCGCATGGTCGTGCGTAAGGAAGAGATAGTCGATCCGTCCGGCATAGGTGCTGACGTATGCGGCGAGCCGTTCTGCTGTATCCTTGGTGCCGGTGTCGCAGAGCACCGCATGACCGCCGTCGATGAGCAGAGCCGCGTCTCCCTGTCCAACGTCCACAAAGCGAACGGAGGCTGTATCAAAGAGAATCTCCCGCGTCGGAAAGAGCTTGCCCGATTTCGCATAGCTCCACGTGCCGACAAAGGATAACAAGCCGCACAGGAGGACAAACACCACCATCCGAACCCATTTGCCTATCGCGCGCCGCCGCCAGAACCGATCCTCTCTGGTCAGAGGTTTTCGCCTGCGCATGTGTATGTCCTCCCATCTATCGTTTGTTATTTTACAGGGTATCGCTGTTTTCCCGCGACCCATTCCCGGATTCTCCCTTTTCCCGCGGCTATCCAGTCGATCCCACGACAAATGCCAAACGCCGGGATACAGAGAAGGAACCACATTGCCGAAAACGTGGGACAGATCTGTCCAAGCAGATTGCCCGGCATGTCGGAATAGTCCCAGACCGCCAGTCCCGCAGCGCGATTGACGATCAGCCCTACCACCAGCTCAATGGATGTAATGATCGCGGACCCGGCCAGACAGCGGAACACCAGCGCCCACCGCGAACACAGCCGATTCACGCCGCCCAGCAGCACCATGCATACGCCGCCCGTGACCGCCATTGTCCAATGCGTATAGCCGCGCCACAGGATCTCCAGTACGCTGTAGATTCCGCCGCCCGATAAAAAAACGAGCATCCATGTCCAAATTCTCCCTCTGCGCATTCCAAACCTCACCTATCCGTTTTGCAAAAACAACGAACCTTTACGTTTTCTTCGCTCTCTTATCGTAAAATGGACAGATCTGGGCGATTTTATACACGCAGAAAAAGATTATAAGGTGACGCCGTCCTTCCAGATCGCGAGATTTTCTCTGGACAGCGCCTCAGAATGCACTGTCTCCACACCGGACGCGACGGCAAAAATCCGACCAAGCAGGCTGTCTGTCAACGACGCCATAGAAATTCCATTGAGCAGGACACCTGCGTCAAAATCGATCCAGTGCGGCTTTTTCCGCGCGAGCATCGTGTTCGTTGCGAGCTTCATTGTCGGAACCGGACAGCCAAACGGTGTACCGCGCCCTGTTGTGAACAAAACAAGCTGCGCACCCGATGCCGCCAATGCCGTGGACGCGACCAGATCGTTGCCGGGCGCCTGCAGAAGCGACAGACCATGTACGCGGATCGATTCGCCGTACAGCAGTACATCCTCCACCGGCGCCGCCCCGCCCTTTTGCGTACAGCCGATCGATTTTTCCTCCAGCGTTGTGATGCCGCCTGCTTTGTTTCCCGGAGACGGATTCTCCCCGACCGGTTCTCCGTGCGCTATAAAATACTTCTTGAAGCCGTTTACCATATCTACAGTCTTCTGGAATACCGCTTCACTCCGACAACGCGCCATGAGCAGAGTCTCCGCGCCAAACATTTCCGGCACCTCGGTCAAAATCGCGCTGCCACCCATACCGATAAGCCTGTCGGATACCGCGCCGACCAGTGGATTGGCGGTGATCCCGGAAAAACCGTCTGAGCCGCCGCATTTCAAGCCGATCACCAGCTCCGACGCCGGGACCTCCTTGCGCACCGCCGATTCTGCCCGCATGACCAGCGATTCCAACAGAGAAAGTCCCTCTGTCATCTCATCCGCACAGTCCTGGCAGGCGAGAAACCGGACGCGCGCTTTGTCATAATCGCCGAGATGGGTCTGCAGAAGTGAAATCGGACTGTTCTCGCAGCCAAGTCCGACGACAAGCACGCCGGCGGCGTTCGGGTGTCGGATCAGACCACACAATAGCTCCATCGTTCTCTCCGCGTCCTCGCCCAGCTGTGAACAGCCGAACGGATGCGTGTAGGCGACGATTTTTGTCCGTCGCGGCGCAAATCGGGCGGTCGCCTCGGTCGCAAGCGCGGTGACAATGCCGTTTACACAGCCGACTGTCGGAAGGATCCAGATCTCGTTGCGGATGCCGACTTTGCCGTCGTTCCTGCGATAGCCTGCAAATGTACGTGGCGTCTCCTGCGGCAGCTCATGGTAATCCGGCGCATACCGATAAGACAACGTACCGGAGAGATTCGTCTGACAGTTGTGTGTATGGACGTTCATGCCCGGTGCGATCTCCGCCGTCGCCGTACCGATCACACTGCCGTATTTGCGGATTTTGTCGCCTGGGCTATGCTTCACAAGCGCGACCTTGTGTCCCGGCGGGATGGACTCCCGTACCGTCAAAGGGGCAGAATTCGATATTTTGACGATTTGTCCGGCAGTCAGCGGCTCGATTGCAACGGCTACGGTATCACTCGGATGAATGCGGATCACGTTCATACGCGCACACTCCATTTCCGCACCGCCGCCACGGGATCTCTCCGGATATCCGTAAGCATTTCGCAGGTCGTTTCCACAAAGCCCGGACAGGTCGTCAGATCACAGCCCCAAAGCTCCGTCATAGCGGCGGCGGAACGTACATATTCCACCGCTGGCAGATGACAGAGCGTGAGAAATTCCGCGGCGTGCGTATCACGGATGGGATATGCGCTGCCATCCGGGCGTGTTCCCGCGACAGCTCCGTTTGTCTCCGTGCCGGTCAGAAACGCGAGCAGAGCGGCAAACGAAAAGGTCAGGCGAACCGGCAGTCCTCCCGTCGCATGGTACGCATCGCGCAGGGACGGCAGGATCCGCACGCGCCACTTTTCCGTAGATTCTATGGAAATATCCAGTAGGCGGTGGTCGATAAACGGGTTGTCAAAGCGATCGAGTACGCACGCGGCAAAACGACGCACGCCATCCGGATCCGCAGGATCTAGCGGGACATACGGCAGTATCTCGTACCGAAGCATATCCGCCAGGAAGGTACCGAAATCCGGGTGCTCCACAAGATCGCGCACGATCGGAATCCCGGCGAGGATACCACAGAGCACGTTTCCGGTATGCGCGCCGTTCAGGATGCGCACCTTTCGTTCCCGATACCGCGCGAGATCGTTGGTAAATGTCACAGGCAGCCCGGCATTTTTGAGCGGTTTTATGGACGGAATGCCTGTCTTGTCCTCCAGCACCAGCTGAAAAAACGGTTCGCACACGGTGACAGCCTCATCCCGATAGCCAAGCGTACGCCAAATGGATTCCATATCGTTCGGACTGCCGGTGACAATGCAGTCTACAAGGGTATTGACAAACACACACGATTCCTGTATCCACACAGAAAAAGCCGTAGGCAATTGCCAGCGGTCTGCCATCACAAGCACGCATTCCCGCAGCGTCGTGCCGTTGTGTTTGATAAGCTCCATCGGCAATATGGTCAGTCCGCGCGCCGGATCGCCGGAAAACGCCGTAAAACGGTCATAGAGAAGCTGTGTGAGCTTGGCGGGATACGATTTCGCGAGTCGATCCACGGAAGCCTCGTCGGAGAGCGCGATCCCGGCTTCCGTAGTGTTGGAGACAACATAGGTAAGCGCAGGTGCGCGAAAAATCTCCCGCAGTCTGTTGCGATCTCTATCCGGATAGAGAAACTCCGCCATGCAGTCCACAATTTTCGCTTCGTCCACAACCGCACCGTTCATCCGACCGCGCCGCAGGATGGTGTAAACGCCGTCTTGGGCTCGAAATTTCGCGAGCGGATCTTCCGACACCGGCGACACACGCGGTTTGACTACCGCAATGTTGCCAAGCGGGATACCGGATTCATTCGCGCTCTGCCATAGGCTCCCGACAAAAGCACGCAGGAAATTTCCCTCGCCGAATTGGACGGTGCGGATCGGACGTGCGACAGGCGCGTGTACTTCCATTATGGATCTCATAACTTTCTCCTTATGGATGCTTCTCAATTTCTTTCCTATAGTATAATGCCTTTTATGCCGCTTGTCAAGGGAAAGAAAGCCGCACACAAAAAACGGATCCGATCCGCTTTGTATCAAGGGGGATCCGATCCGTTTTTCTTTGTCAATCCTCAGTCAAGCACGCCGGGCAGAAGGCCGGTTGCCATAGGCGGCATTTTTTCAAACCGCGATTCAATCTCGATTTCACGCCGGTGTTTGCCGGAGGTGAGGATACCCTCCATGATCTCGAGAATGTGAAAAGTCTGACGGCAGTTCGCACGGAACCATTTACCGTCGCGGGAGGACAGTGCCTTTGCCATATCCGCCAGCCCGAGCGCGCGGCTGTTGCCGGGATAGGGATAGCACAGCGGCATTTCCATCACGCTGCCCTGCTCCGGACGGAACAGCTTGACGGGACCGCCAAAGCCGTTCGGATCGGGAACATAGAGCGTGCCCTCGGAGCCGTAAACCTCCAGTCTCGCCTGGGACGGATAGTGCACGTCAAAGGTCGTGAACAATGTGCCGATCGCACCGGACGCGAACCGGAGATTGCCTGTGATGTATGTCGGCGTATGTACCGCGATGGTCTCGCCGAAATGGGGCGTGCTCGTGATCGTCCGGGTCGGAAAGCTGGTTCCCGTCATCGCGGATACGGCGGCTACCGGTCCGAGCAGATTGACAAGCGCGGTCAGGTAATATGGTCCCATATCAAAGAGCGGACCACCGCCGTATTGGTAGTAGAAGTCCGGATCCGGATGCCAGGTTTCGTGTCCGTGGCAGATCATGAAACCTGCCGCTCCGACAGGAGTGCCGATATAGCCGTCCTCAATGAGCTTGCGGCAGGTCTGGATCCCGCTGCCGAGGAACGTGTCCGGCGCGCCGCCAAGCATCAGCCCTTTTTCCGCCGTCAGTGCCATGATCTCGCGCCCCTCTTCCAGCGATGCGGCAAGCGGCTTTTCGGAATAGACATGCTTTCCCGCGTGCAATGCCGCCATGGTGACGTCGTAATGCTCGTAGGGACGGGTGATGTTCAGTACAATGTCCACCTCTGGATCGGCAAACAGCTCGTACATATCGTTATACAGCTTCGGAATGTGGTATTTTTCGACCGCCGCCTCCGCGCGTTCCCGGATCAGGTCGCATACGCCGATGATCTCTATCTCGCGGAAAAGGTTTGTGATGTTCTCCAGATAAATCCCGCTGATGGCGCCCACACCGACAAAGCCGATCTTCACTTTTTTCATAGCAATCGCTCCTCAATACATTTTCGCGCTGTTTTCAAACCGCTCCGTGGTCAGACCGTGATCGCGCGCGTACTGTTTGCCCTCCGCTGCCCAGACCATACCGCGCCGCATGAGCTCGCCGGCGGTCGGGAACAGGTCGAATACGTCGTCGTGATGACCGAGTGAGGTATAGAAGACCCTGCCGTTGCCCCAGTATTTCGTCCACGCGACCGGCATCTGCACCTGCTTGTTCGCGGCGTGAAAATACGTGACAAGCGGGAAGGTCGTAGCCGCCAGCACCTCGATCGCCGGATCCACGTGGAGGTAGTAATGCTCGCTGCGCACGACAAAATCGGATAGTCCCACCGTGATCGGACTGGAGGACGGCACGATGTTGACCATATATTCCACACCGTCGCCGCCCGGATGGCTGACCCACTGTCCGCCGGTCATGAACTGCCACTCCGTATTGTCCCGGAACGCGTCGCACATACCGCCGTGACAGCCCGCCAGCCCCGTACCGTTCGCGACCGCGCGGGAAATGTTCTGTACGTATTCCCCCGGAATCGTGCCCATTGTCCAGCACGCGACGATCAGGTCATATTCCATGAGCTTCTCCGCGTCCGCGAGGCAGTCCTGCGTATCATAGACCTCCGCCGCGTATCCGGCTTCCTCCATCATCCGCGCGAACCGTGCCGAAGTCAGCTTTGGCTCATGTCCGTCCCAGCCACCCTGAAAAATCAGTACCTTTTTCATGTATTTTCTCCTTTACGCAACAATCAAAGTGCCGCCAGCGACGCAAATTCCTTTTGCAGCGCGGGATACAGCCGCCGGTACAGCGCGTACCCCTGCGTATACCGCGCCGCGTTCTCCGACACCTCTGTCCGATCCCGTTCCCGTACGATCTCCTGGCACGCCGTCACGACATCCGGATACAATCCGCATCCGACCATGGCGAGAATCCCGACGCCCAGTGCGGGACCTTCCTCGTTCTCCATCCGACAGACCGGCATTCCGTAACAGTCCGCAATGATCTGCCGCCAAAGCGCGCTTTTCCCACCGCCGCCGCAGATACGCATTTTGTCGATTCCAACCTTCATTTCGGAGAGCACCGTCAGGCAGTCGGTCAGAGAGAACGCTACACCCTCCAGTACGGAGCGGATCATGTCCCCCTTTGTGTGCATACCGGACAGTCCGAAAAACACGCCGCGCGCGTTCGGATCCAGATGCGGCGTCCGCTCTCCCATGAGATAGGGCAAGTAGAAAAGGCGATTTGCGAGTACCGGAGATTTTTCCGCCTGTGCCGTCATCCACGTGTACGGATCCTCGCAGCCAAAATCCGCCGGGGAACAAAGCGTATCGCGGAACCAGTGCAGCGACAATCCGGCGCCCTGTGTCACACCCATCACGTGCCAGGCACCCGGAACCGCGCAGCAAAACGTGTGTACCCTGCCTGCCGGATCGATCAAGGGACGGTCGGTATGCGCGAACACCACGCCGCTTGTCCCGATGGTAGTGAACGCCGCGCCCTCCGAAACGACCCCCATGCCGATCGCGGCAGCCGCGTTGTCCCCCGCACCGCCGACCACGGGAATCCCGGCGACCAGACCACATTCCGCCGCGGCAGATTCCGTCAGCACGCCGGTGACATCGGGCGACTCGTAGACCTTGCCGAGCATATCCGCACGAATGGACAGCGCGTCGCACATCACATTCGACCAGGCGCGCATCGGCACATCGAGCAGCTGCATACCGGACGCGTCCGAGACCTCTGTGGCGTATTCTCCGGTCAGAAGCAGGCGCACATAATCCTTCGGCAGGAGAATCTTTCTGCATTTTTGGAAAATCTCCGGCTCATGCTTCTGCACCCAGCGGATTTTTCCGGCGGTAAAACCAGTCAGCACCGGATTTGCCGTGATCGCCACGCATCGCTGTCTTCCGATCTCCGCTTCGATCTCCGCGCATTCCGCACCGGTTCGCTGATCGCACCAGAGAATCGCAGGACGGAGCACCCGATTCCGCTCGTCAAGCATCACAAGCCCGTGCATCTGACCGGACAGACCGATCCCGCCGAGTGCACGGGGATCCACACCGGTGTCCCGCATGACTTTGCGAATCGTCTCTACCGTCGCGCGGTGCCAGTCCGCCGGATCCTGCTCCGCCCATCCGTTTTGCGGCTGTGCCATCGGATATTCCGCGGTGGCGGAGGAGACCGCCTGTCCACGCGCGTTCCACAGTACTGTTTTTGTGCCGGAGGTGCCGATGTCGATACCGATAACATATTCTTTCATGGCGTTGTTCCTTTACATCATGTGGGATCAGCCGAACAGGATCTCGTTCAGCACATTTTCCAGATATTCCTGTCTGCCGCTTGCCGGGTACGCAACCTCCCCCTTATCCAGCGCGTAGTCTTCCAGCTCCTCGATCGTTGCCGTGCGATCCGCGATCCGCTTGCCGATGCCGGTTTGATAACCAGCGTACCGCTCTGCCACAAATTCGTCGAGTCGTCCGTCGCGCTGCATTTTGTCCGCCATGCGCAAACCGAGCGCGAACGCGTCCATACCGGCGATATAGCTGTAAGCGAGGTCCTCCGGCGTATAGGAGCCGCGGCGCGTTTTTGCGTCGAAATTGAGTCCGCCGTTTGTGAATCCACCGGCACGAAGCACCTCAAGCATACAAAGCGCGGTGTCGTACACATTGGTCGGGAACTGGTCGGTATCCCAGCCGAGGAGCATATCGCCCTGATTCGCGTCGATGGAGCCAAACATGCCGTTCACGCGTGCCACGGTCAGCTCATGGGCAAAGGTGTGTCCGGCGAGGGTCGCGTGATTCGCTTCGATGTTGAGGCGGAAGTCCTTGTCCAGACCGTGCTGTCTGAGAAACCCGATGACGGTCGCCGCGTCGAAATCGTACTGGTGCTTCGTCGGTTCCTTCGGCTTCGGTTCAATATAGAAGTCTCCCTTGAAACCGATTTTACGCCCGTGCTGCGAGGTCAGGCGGAGGAGGTACGCCATATTGTCCAGCTCCAGACCCATGTCTGTGTTGAGTAAGGTTTCGTAGCCCTCTCTGCCGCCCCAGTAGACGTAGCCATTGCCGCCCAGCTTGACAGTCAGCTCGATCGCCTTTTTGATCTGTGTCACCGCGAACGCGAACACATCGGGATCCGGCGAGGTACCAGCGCCGTGCATATACCGCGGATGGTTGAAGCAGTTGGCGGTGCCCCACAGGAGCTTTTTGTCATATTTCGCCATCAGCTCGCCGATGTGATCTGTGATCTCGTCCAGACGGCGGTTTGTCTCCGTGAGATTGTCCGCTTCTGGCGCAATGTCCCGGTCATGGAAGCAGAAATAGTCAATGGAGAGCTTGTCCATGAACTCGAACGCCGCTTCCGCCTTGCGGTGCGCCTGTGTCATCGGATCGCCGCCGCCATAGGATTTGTCCATCGTACCGACGCCGAACATATCCACGCCCTCCGCGCACATGGTGTGCCAGTACGACATGGCGAATTTACAATGCGCGCGCATGGTTCTGCCGGCAATCACCTCGTCGGGATTGTAGTACCGGAACGCGAAGCCGGTTTTCGCTTCTCTGCCCGCATAGGCGATTTTGGGAATTTTCGGATAATACATAGTCATAGCCATCCTTTCGTGTGCCATCCTGAAAAATGGTTCTTTTGTACTATTATAGTAGAAATCCTTGTCAAATGCAGGACAGGTATGGTATAATATATAGACAGATTTTGTCTTTCCAAAACTTCAGAGAGGAAAAACGCGTCAAAACCGCGTGTGAAGCCCGTTTATGTTTTACGAACTGAAGCATTCTCTCGCCGCGGACTACTGTAAGGTCGAATCCGGCTGCGATTTTTCGTTTCCCGCGCACATGCACCACTGCTTTGAATGGATCACAGTGACGGACGGCAGTATGCGCGTAACGGTGGGCGAGCGGGAGTATCTGCTTTCCTCCGGAGAGTCGGTGCTTGTGTTTCCCAATCAGATCCACGCGATGGAATCCGCGCCGCACAGCAGCCATTTTCTCTGTCTCTTCTCACCACGGCTGGTGCAGGCGTACACGGAAAAAACAGCGGGCAGGATCCCGGAGGACAATCGATTTCTGGATACACGATGGTCTGAGGAAGTCCTTCGGGACGCGGCGGACAGCAATCCGATTCTGTTAAAGGGGATCCTGTACACCGTCTGCGGCGCCTTTGACCGCACGGCGCAATATCGGGCCGCCGGCGGAGAAACGGATCTGCTTTTGTACCGGATCTTCCTGTTCGTGGAGGAGAATTATCACACAGACGCCTCCCTTGCCGCTCTGTCGCGCACGCTCGGATATGATTACGCCTATCTCTCAAAGTATTTCCGCACTACCGCCGGTATGACCTACAACGAATACCTCCGTCAATACCGGATCAGCCGGGCATGCTATCTGTTGGAAAACGCGAAAATGACGGTGCTTGCCGTCGCCGTGGAATGCGGATTCGGCTCCCTGCGCTCCATGAACCGACAGTTCCGCGCGCAAATGGGTCAGACGCCAACGGAGTATCGCCGCACCTGGCGGGAAAAACCGGTAGAAAAGGAACCGGATGCGCGAACGTGATTCCCGGCGCATACAGAAAAACGGGCACAGCGGGACCACGTGGAGAAACTGAGCAAAAAACGTCGAGAAGAATCGGACGCTGTGTGGTATACTTTTTGCGTAAGGAGCTGAGGTACATGAAAGAACAGATACTTGCCGTACAGCGGATGCAGGACTATATCGCGGAGCACAGTACGGCTGAAATCACCTTATCCGACCTTTCGCGCGTGTCGTTGTTTTCCCCCTGGTATTCTTACCGTCTGTTTCGGGACACGCTTGGAATGACGCCTACGGAATATGTCCGCAAATTTCGCTTGACAGAGGCGGCAAAACGACTGCAAAAAGGCGAAGTGCGCATCATCGACGCGGCGTTGGAAGCAGGATTTTCCAATGTGGATACGTTCACACGGGCGTTTTACCGGGAATTCGGGCTGAATCCCTGTGCGTACAAAAAGTATCCTGTGCCCATTTCGTTCTTCATTCCTTACGGTGCAAAATATCGTGCGCTGAGAAAGGAGCGAGTCGACATGACAGGCATACAACCCGTTTATATCCAAGTCATCCGGAAACCGGAGCGTCTGTGCATCATCAAACGCGGCAACAACGCGGAGGATTCTTTTTCCTACTGCGAGGAGGTCAGCTGCGACGTGTGGGGCACTCTCATGAGTATGCGCTCTCAATGCGGGGAACCCGTCTCTATGTGGCTCCCGGAGCGGTACAAAAAGCCGTGCACCTCCACCTACGTCCAGGGTGTAGAGGTCGAGGTTGACTACATGGGTATGATCCCGGAGGGATTTGACACCATTCATCTTCCGGAGGCGGAATACCTCCGGTTTCAGGGACTGCCGTTTCCGGAGGAGGAATACTGCGAGGCTATCCGCTATGTCCAATACGCGATGGACAGATACGATCCCTCCGTCATCGGATACCGTTGGGATCCGGAAAATCCGCAGATCCAGCTGGAGCCTCGCGGAGAACGCGGTTACATAGAGCTGCGCGCCGTAAGGAGGATCGAAAAATGAATCCTGCGATCGTCGTAGACGGACTCACAAAAGCTTATCAGGAAAAGACAGTGCTGGACCGGCTGTGTCTCTCGGTACCGCGCGGAACGGTATTCGGGCTGCTTGGCGCGAACGGTGCCGGAAAAAGTACCGCGATCGAATGTATCCTCGGTACAAAAACCGCGGACGCGGGGACGGTACAGCTGCTTGGACAGGATCCGCGGAAAAACCGGCGCGCGCTGTTCCAGCATATCGGCGTGCAGTTTCAGGAGGGCGACTTCGCAAAGGACCTCCTCGTCTCGGAATTGTGTGAAGAGACCGCGAGCCTTTATCGGAAGCCGACCGATTGGCGCACACTGTGCGAACAGTTCGGAATCGGCGCCAAACACGGCGCCATGGTGAAGGACCTGTCGGGTGGAGAGCGGCAGCGGCTGTATCTGGTGCTTGCGCTGATCCCGTCTCCTGAGATTGTCTTTCTCGACGAGCTGACGACGGGACTGGATGCCAGAGCCAGACGCGATGTTTGGAAAACACTGGAATCTCTGAAAAAGCAGGGACTGACAGTCTTTCTGATCTCGCACTTTATGGATGAGGTAGAGGCGCTGTGTGAGGAAATCTGTATACTGAAAAAAGGAAAAACAGTATTCCGCGGCACTGTAGAGGAGGCAAAGCAGTCGTGCGGCTGCGAACGCTTTGAAGACGCCTATCTGCGGCTGGCGGAGGAGTCGGAAGCATGAAACGCTTTTGGATCTTTTTGAAAACGGAGCTGAAACGCAGTCTCCGGGACATGAACATGCCGATTTTCGCCGTCATCATGCCGCTTGTGATCTTCATCATTCTTGGTGTGATCTACGGCGGCAAACCCGCTTATGACGGTGCGGACTATACCTTTCTGGAGCAGTCCTTTGGTGCAACGGTTGCGATTGCCATCTGTGCGGGCGGACTGATGGGATTGCCACAGGCGGTCTCCGATTCCAGGGAACGAAAGGTATTGAAGCGTCTCCGTGTCACACCGGTTCATCCGCTGTTTCTGTTGGGCGTGGAGCTTATGCTGTATGTGGTGTACTGTGCAGTATCTCTTGTCACACTGTCTATCGCGGCGCTTCTTTGGCACGTACAGCTGCACGGCTCACTGTACGGATTTCTTGGCAGCTGGCTCCTCACCATGCTCTCGACGCTATCGGTTGGTATGCTTGTCGGCGGCGTTGCAAAGGATACGAAGCAGGCGGGCGTGATTGCCTCCATTCTGTATTTTCCAATGCTCGTTTTCTCCGGCACCACGCTTCCAATTGAGGTTATGCCGCCCGTGATGTAGAAAATCGTCCATCTCTTCCCGCTGACACAGGGGATCACGATGATGAAAAACGCTTTTCTGGGAATTCATGTGAATAGTCTTCTCCTGCCCATTGGTGTGATGCTTGTGCTTACTGCCCTATGTACCGCCGCCTCTGTTCGCTTCTTCCGCTGGGAATAGGCTGTCGCGCCAAAAAGGTCGATCCGCCGTGCCGATGGGCATATGGAATCGACCTTTTTATGTTTTTATATATGGATGAAAAAGTGCTAAAATATACGTCGGCTGGATGCTATCCGCGATTTTCGCGTACGTACGCTGCCGGGTCAAACGGATCGAGCGGAGTATCGCTGCGAAGATAGAGCGGGTGATGCGGGTGGCCGCCGTGCCTGGAGCGTGCGCCTGCCGTGAACCACTGTGCCTCGCATTCCTCGCCGACCGCGATCATGTCCTCCACGCAGTCAAACAGGTAGGGTCTGGTGCGGATGATCGCGCCCCAAGCAGCCCAGAGTGCCGGCTTCCCGGATTTTGTCAGACCGAGAGCATAGCGGAGTGCCGCGCAGTTTTCTCTGTGCAGCGAGAGATTGCAAGATTTCTCCATGTCGTCCGGATCTGTGGCACGCTGCGCGTATACGTTGATCATAAGAAAGCTGTCGTAGCCGTTGGCATGCGCGATGCGTTCCACGGATTTGAGCGTATTGTCGAGGTGATCGGGATGCGCCGTCGAGGGATTGATGCCGATGCAGACAAGCGGTTTGTCGCCGACAGTGCCGAGCAGATACCGGTATTCCTCATAGGTATCCGGTACGTAGATCCATTTTGCTCTGTCGTATGCGCACGGCTCGGTCCTTCTTGCAAGCGCGTCGGCAAAGGACAGCGTCGCGATTTTTTCCGTTGTGGATTTTGGTACGTGTGCCATTTCTTCCCTCACCGCAGCAGCGCGCCCAGCTCATCCGCCGTGTGGACGATCACCGCCGCGCCGTGTTCCCGGAGTACATCCTCCGACCTATAGCCCCATGCCGCGCCGATTGGCACCATTCCGGCGTTTTTCGCGGTTTCCATATCAATGTGGGAATCGCCGACATACCAGATCTCCGCCGGCGCGATATTCCAGCGGTTCGCCAGAGCGAGTGCGCCGGCCGGATCGGGCTTGGACGGATAGCTGCCGCCGCCGATGACGGTATCGAATGTGTCGGGACAAAGCTTCTCCACCATCGGGATCGCGTGACGCTCCGCTTTGTTTGTGTTGACCGCCAGCGGGATCTGGTGAGAGCGCAGGGTTTCCAGCACCGCGTCCAGTCCCGGATACAGCACGGTGGAATCACAGAAATGCGCATCGTAGATGGCGGCATACCGACTGCGGCACCCTTCGACCATATCCTCGTCCCGCTGGATTTCCTCCGGCAGACAGCCGCGGATGTATTCCCGTTCGCCTTCATTGATAGACAGTAAAATGCGCGCTTCATCGATCGTCGGATAGTGAAATTCGGCGAGCATCCGGTTCACGCACCAGAGCGCGTCGGGCAAAGTATAGGCAAGCGTTCCGTCCAGATCAAAAATGACGGCTTTCGGTAAAGATGGCATGGTGTTCTCCTTTGGTATATCCGGTGCAGCCGCCGTGGATTTCGAATGTTTTTTTCGTTGATACGGCAGCTTGCAGTCGTTTGTATTCATGTGGGTCTGATAGTACATTCCGCGGAACTGCGTCGGCGGCACGCCCTCGTGATACTGGAAATACTTGAGAAAATATTTATAGTCGGCAAAGCCCATGGAGGTGGCGATTTCCTTGAGAGCGCAGTTGGTCGTCAGCAGCAGGGATTTGATCGCCTGCATTTTCTCGGCGTCGATCGCCTTTTTCAGCGAGGTACCGTAGTATTTGCGGAACAGACGGTTTGTGTAGTCCTCGTTGTAGCCGAACTGTTCCGCCACACTGCGTACCGTCATGGGCATGTGGGCGTTTGCGTTGATCCATTCCCGGATCCGCACCGCCTGCATGGATTCCGCGTTCATGCCGCTTTTCGCCTGCCGCACCAGCTCCATCAGCACCAGTCGGATGAGATAATCGGCAGCCTCCGGCGGTATGTCCGGTGTGTTCGCGTAATGGATGAGCTGATTGGCGAGCACATCCACATACCCGGCGTCCGCCAGATGGCAGGTATGCAGTCCGGCAACCGCTGTCGGCAAACGCACACCCGGCGCCATATGGAAATGGAGCCAGTAAAATTCCACATTCTCGCTCTCGCGCAGACCGTAATGCAGTCGTCCGGAATGCAAAAGCAGCACGTCGCCCCGATGGAGCAGATAGTCCGTGCCGTCTTCCCGGATCGCGACCTCGCCGGCGGTGACATACATGATCTCGTGTGAGGTGATGCGCCGCTTCGGGTGGATCCATGCGCCGCGGGAAATAAATCTGCCTGCGGATTCATATTGACAGCCCTCGTATTCCATCCGTATCCTCCGTTCGCTGCTTCTCCCTCTATTATAACAGGTTTCCGCCTGTTTGACAAGGAGAAAATCGAAATTTCCCGTTTTCCGCCGTATCGACACCGACACATTCCAGCCCGCCCGAATGTGTCGGTTTTTTGCTCCATAACACGGTTTTTGACCCTTGCTTTTCGATAAGTTTTTTGCTATAATAAATTCAGAATGTGGCATTTCCAATAAAACTATTTTTACGTTATTACGCGGATTGTACAGTTGCATCATACTGTGAAAAGAAAGGACGCTGTCACCATGAAAAAAAGAACGCTTGCCTTACTGCTGCTTGTCGCTATGCTCGTTTCCTGCTCCGCACAGACGAACGACACACCGGACACCGCCTCCGCCGTCGATGAAACCGAAAGCGAAACCGAGAGCGTGGAGACGGAGGAAATGCCAGACCTGCCGTCCGATCTCGATTTCGGCGGAAAGACCTTTACCTTCGGCGTGGTCGACAACCCGAACGCACGCAATCCGATCGTGATGGAAGAGCTGACCGGTGAAGCGCTGAACGACGCGCAATACAACACCATCGCGGAGACAAACGAAGCTCTCAACGTCAAAATCGGGGAATTTCTCATGGAAGGCGGCTATCCGGCGGCGCAGGACGTCATCAACACAGTCACTGCCGGAGACGATGTGATCCAGGTGGCGAATATGTACTGCGCCGGCGTACCGCGTGTGCTGACCGGCGGATATGTGCTCAGTTACAACGATGTGCCGTACATCGATCTCACAGGGAGCTGGTGGGATAAAAAGGTCAGCGACACGCTCGTTTTGTCCGGGATCCGCTACGCCGTGAACGGGCACCTCACAATCACAACGCATGACCTGACCTACGCGCTCATTTTTTCAAAGGACCAGATCACGGATCACGGCTTTGAAAATCCCTACGAGCTTGTAAAATCCGGCAAATGGACGATGGACAAAATGTCGGAATACATGGTAGCCGTCACGCGCGATGCAAACGGCGACGGACAGTTCACAGACGCGGACAACTATGGCTACGCTTCTTCCACCAAAATGGCGCTTCCGTCATTCTGGATCGGCGCCGGAGAAACGACCATCACGCTCGATGAAAACGAGATTCCCAAGCCATCGATGGACGGCGAACGGTTCCACAACGTGATTGAGAAGATTTTCGCCATTACCTACGACACCGGCGTACGATTCAAAAACGAAAACGAAAACGACGTGCCAACCGACGCGATCATGCTGTTTGAGAACGACCGTGTGCTGTTCATGGACTGCTCCCTCTTCCACATCAGTTCCCTGCGCGATACGGAGACGGATTTCGGTATCATTCCCTATCCGAAATATGACGAGAGCCAGAAGGACTACTGTGCGCGCGTATCCTACTTCATGCCGTCCGTGCTTCCTGCGACCAACAAGGATCTGGAGCTGGTAGGCGCGGTGATGGAGTACGCGAACTATCGCGCCAAAGCGAACATCACGCCCGCGTATTACGATATCACCCTCAAAGGCAAGGTTTCGCGCGATGTGGAAAGCGTAGAAATGCTCGATCTGATCCTCGACAACCGCGTGGTGGATCTCGGCGATACGCTGTTCTGCGCGTCTGTCCGCGACGGCTTCTTTACGGCAATGTACCGCTCCGACAACCGCGATCTCACGTCCGTGCTCCAGAAGAACGAGAAATCGCTGCAAAAGGAAATCGACGATATGATCGCCGGTATGACGGAAGCAAAGGAATAAACGATACAAAAGGATCTGCATTTTTGGGGCGGATCCTTTTTTCCTTCTTGGGAATTGACAAACCAGTGACATTGTGGTATAATCAGGGCAATTCCATATCCGTCCAGGAGGATTTTTGTTATGCAGCAGTCTCTATACGATTATGATATTTACCCAAAGGTATTCCCGGTTGGCTCGCCGGTTTCGATCACGGTCCGTGGTCTGAGTGCGCGCTTTGTATTCGCGGGAGAATATAAAATCGCGGTACAACGGCTCGACGCGGGTCCGGCATGGGGTTTTACCGAATGGAACCACACCGATTTCACCGTAGAAGCCGACGACGATCACGCGCTCCGCTTTACGTTCACCGCCGAGGTGGAATGCGAGCATTTCGTGCGCATCTACAAGGGCGACAACCGCGTAGCACAGCTGTCCATCTACGCGCTTGCCGACAATCTCGCAGAGAGAATCCCTCTGCGCGGCGATTTCCATATGCACACCTGCCGGTCGGATGGCAGAGAGGATCCGGGTACGGTCTGCGCCAACTACCGCGCCATTGGCTATGACTTTATCGTCATCACGGATCATCACCGGTACTATCCGTCCCTTGAGGCAATGGAGCTCTACAGAAACGCGCCCCATTTTCTCACGATTCTGCCCGGCGAAGAGGTGCATCTGCCCATGACGGACGTGCACATCGTCAACGCAGGCGGCACGTTCTCCGTAAACGGACTGCTGGAAGCCTCCCCGAACGATCAGGACAAGGGCACCGATCCGCGTTATCGTTCTCTGGACGGCAATTGCCCCGCGATCGTTCCGGCAGACGAATACCGCAGACAGGTAGAGGAAATCGCGTCCTCGGCGGCTTTGGCGGACTGTCCGGACAATGTGGAACGGCTGTCGTTTGCCGTGTGTCTCTGGGCGTTCGATAAGATCCGGGAGGCGGGCGGCGTCGGTATCTTCGCCCATCCGTATTGGCTCGCCGATATGTGGCAGATTCCGGAGGCGTTCACGCGGTACATGATGGAGAAGCATCCCTTTGACGCGTTTGAGGTGCTCGGCGGCGAAAATTATTATGAGCAGAACGGTTTCCAGACCGCGTTGTACTACGATGAATACCGCGCTGGCAGAATCCATCCCATCGTCGGTTCCACGGACAGCCATGGATCTACGGAGCACAACCGCAACCGCGACATCTGCTCGACGATCGTATTCGCCAAAGAAAACGAGCGCTGCGCCATCATTGACGCGGTAAAGCATCGCTATTCCGTCGCCGTCGACACAATCTCCAGGGAATACCGGCTGGTCGGCGAGTTCCGGCTGCAAAAGTACGCGTCGTTCCTCATGGAAAACTATTTCCCGCTGCACGACAGAATCGCTGCCATGGACGGTGAGCTGATGCGGGAATATTATCTCGGCGAAGCTGCCGCGGAAGAACTGGATGTGATGCGCAAAAAGGCAATCGCGCTGACACAAAAGTACATCCGCACAAAATAACCGCGTATATTCGCCAATTTTTCGGTAATTTGCAACCGTCAGACGATTGACAAACCGCGGCGAATATGCTATAATACTATTGTAAATGAGCAAAGGCGTTCATACTGCGAGAGATTTATCTTTCCGTATGAACGCCTTTTTGTTTTTTCCAAGAGAAAGGATGCGAGCATATTTATGAAAATGGAAGGTCAGATCCGCATTCCCTCCGGCTGCGCCATCTCCGCCGTGATTTCCCGCGACGGCAAGCGCATGACCGGCGAGTCCATCATCGAAAGTATGATCCCGATGCACGATCGCTCAAACGGACTGGGCGGCGGCTTTGCGGCATACGGCATTTATCCGGAATATAAGGATTTTTACGCGCTGCACATGTTCTTTACAGACAAGCTCGTGCGTGAGGAATGTGAGGCTCTCCTGCGCGACCGGTTTGAGATCGTCTGGGCGGAGGACATTCCGATCCGCAAAATCCCCGCAATTACCGACATTCCCATCATCCGGCGATATTTCGTCGCCCCGCTCGCATCCGTGCTTTCGCGCCTGCAGCTCGATGAAAAAGAATACGTGGCGCGCACCGTCATGCACATCAACACAAAAATAGACGGTGCGTTCGTGTTCTCCAGCGGCAAGAATATGGGCACGTTCAAAGCGGTCGGTTTTCCGGAGGATGTCGGCAGATTCTATCGGCTGGAGGAATACGAAGCGTATTCGTGGACGGCACACGGACGGTATCCGACCAACACGCCCGGCTGGTGGGGCGGCGCGCATCCGTTTGCCCTGCTCGACTACACCATCGTCCACAACGGCGAGATTTCCTCCTATGACGCGAACCGCCGGTTTATCGAAATGTTCGGCTACAAATGCACGCTGCAAACAGACACTGAGGTCATCACCTACATTGCGGACTATCTGCTCCGCAGACAGGGACTGACCCTCGATGAGCTCGCCTCTGTAATCGCCTCCCCGTTCTGGTCCACCATCGAGCGCATGAAGGGCTCGTCGGATCCGGCGGTGTGCGCAAAGGCGGAAAAGCTCACATACTTCCGCACGGTATTCTCGTCTCTGCTCATCACCGGTCCCTTTTCCATCATTCTCGGTTTCACCGGCGGACTGATGGCACTGAACGACCGGCTGAAGCTGCGTTCCATGGTAACAGCGGAGCATGACGACCGTGTGTATATCGCGAGCGAGGAAGCCGCTATCCGCGCGATGGATCCGGATGCCGGGAATTTCTACGCACCGTCCGGCGGCGAACCGGTCATTGTTACAGTAAAGGAAGGAGTGGAACTTTGATGGCAGGACTGTATATTTCCCCCGAATTTGAAGTGATCCGGAACCCCAACCGGTGCATTGCCTGTCGCGTATGTGAACGACAGTGCGCGAACGAGGTGCATTCCTTGGATCCGGACACCGGCATGATGCGCTCCGATGAGTCGAAGTGCGTGGACTGTCAGCGGTGCGTTTCGCTCTGTCCGACCCACGCGCTGCACATTGTAAAAAACGAAAACAGCTTCCGCGAAAACGCGAACTGGAAGAGCGATACGATTAAGGAGATCTACAAGCAGGCAAACAGCGGCGCGGTGCTCCTCTCCTCGATGGGCAACCCGAATCCGCTGCCGGTCTACTGGGACAGAATCCTGTTGAACGCATCGCAGGTGACAAACCCCTCGATCGACCCGCTGCGGGAACCAATGGAAACCAAAGTATTCCTTGGAAAAAAGCCGTCGGCGGTATCGCGCAGACCGGATGGGACGTTGGACACGACGCTGCCGCCGCAGGTAGAGCTCGCAATGCCCGTGATGTTCTCCGCAATGAGCTACGGCTCCATCAGCTACAACGCGCATGAAAGTCTTGCGCGCGCAGCGACAGAGCTTGGCATCTGCTACAACACCGGCGAAGGCGGACTGCACGAGGATTTCTACAAATGGGGCAAGAACACCATCGTACAGGTAGCATCCGGACGGTTTGGCGTACATGAGGATTATCTGAACGCCGGCGCCGCGATCGAGATCAAGATGGGACAGGGCGCAAAACCGGGTATCGGCGGTCATCTGCCCGGAATCAAGATCGTCGGTGACGTTTCGCGCACCCGTATGATCCCCGAAGGCTCCGACGCAATTTCTCCGGCGCCCCACCACGATATTTACTCCATCGAGGATCTGCGCCAGCTTGTGTATTCCCTGAAAGAAGCTACGGAGTATAAGAAGCCCGTGATCGTCAAGGTCGCGGCGGTTCACAACATAGCGGCAATCGCGTCCGGTATCGCGCGCAGCGGTGCGGACATCATCGCCATCGACGGATTCCGCGGCGGCACAGGCGCGGCGCCGACCAGGATCCGCGACAATGTGGGCATTCCGATCGAGCTGGCACTTGCCGCGGTGGACAAACGGCTGCGCGATGAGGGAATCCGCAACAACGTCTCCCTTGTGGTAGGCGGCAGTATCCGTTCCGCGGCGGATGTGGTCAAGGCTGTGGCGCTCGGCGCGGATGCCTGCTATATCGCGACCGCGGCACTGCTTGCGCTCGGCTGCCATCTCTGCCGTACGTGCCAGACCGGTAAATGCAACTGGGGCATCGCCACGCAGCGTCCGGAACTGGTCAAGCGGCTCAACCCCGATATGGGCAGCGAACGACTCGTACATCTTCTGACCGCATGGCAGCATGAAATCAAGGAAATGCTCGGCGGCATGGGCATCAACTCCATCGAGGCTCTGCGGGGCAACCGTCTGATGCTGCGCGGTGTCAATCTGACAGAAAAGGAGCTTGAGATCCTCGGTATCTCACACGCGGGCGAATGAAACGGATTTATGTAAAGGAAGAATGGTGTCTCGGCTGCCATCTCTGCGAATACAACTGCGCTTACGCAAACTCGGGTCTGTCCGACATGGTAAAGGCGCTCAAGGACAAGCCGATTTATCCGCGGATCCGGATCGAGGGAAACGACAGGATCACATACGCCGTCTCCTGCCGCCACTGTGACGATCCGCTCTGTGTCAAAAGCTGCATCTCCGGCGCGCTCGCCTTCCGGGACGGCGCTGTCACGATTGACCATGACAAATGCGTCGGCTGTCTGACCTGCATGCTCGTATGTCCCTACGGCGCGATCGTGCGCGGAGAGCATGGCGTGGTCGAAAAATGCGAGCTGTGTCTCAAAAATTCCACCGGTTCTCCGGCTTGCGTGGCAGGCTGTCCGAACCGGGCAATTGTATACGAGGAGGCGAAAACGGAATGAAACGATATGTGATCGTCGGAAACGGCATAGCGGCTGCCGGCGCCATCGAGGGGATCCGCTCTGTGGATCGCGAGGGTGTCATCACCGTGATCTCGGCGGAAAAGCATCCCGCATACTGCCGCCCGCTTATCTCCTACTATCTGGAAGGCAAAACGAAGCTGGAAAATATCGGTTACCGCGGCGCGGATTTCTACGACAAAAACGGCTGTATGGTCCACTATGGCAGATCGGCGACAAAGCTGGATCCGGCAACACAGACGCTCACCCTCGACGACGGCACGACGGTTCCCTACGACAGCATCTGCATCGCGACCGGCTCGTCTCCATTTGTCCCACCGATGAATGGACTCGATACGGTAGAGAAAAAAGTGCCGTTTCTCACACTGGACGACGCGCTGACGCTGGAATCCTACTGCACGCCGGAGAGTCGTGTGCTCATTGTCGGCGCCGGGCTGATCGGGCTAAAATGTGCGGAGGGACTGTGCGGCAGAGTCGGTTCGATCACGGTGTGTGACCTTGCCGATCGGGTGCTGTCGAGCATCTTTGACGCCGAAACCGCAGCTGTGATGGAATCGGTACTGCGCGAGCATGGGATCTCGTTCCTGCTTGGTGATTCCGTGGCACAATTTGATAAAAATACGGCAGTTATGAAAAGCGGGACGGTCGTTCCGTTTGACATCGTGGTACTGGCAGTCGGCGTGCGCGCGAATACAGCCCTGGTGCGGGACGCAGGCGGCGCGGTCGGCCGCGGGATCACGGTGGATTGTCATATGCGCACTTCCCTATCCGACGTATATGCCGCCGGGGACTGCTCGGAAACGTTCGATTTCTCCGACGGAAAGACAAAGGTCATGGCGATCCTTCCAAACGCGTATATAGAAGGACACTGTGCCGGCGTGAATATGGCGGGCGGTGCGGAATCCTTTGCAAACGCGATCCCCATGAACGCCATCGGCTTCTTCGGCGTACATTCGATGAGCGCAGGCTCCAAAGTCGATTCTTCGGATGTCGGCTGCGCGGTTTATGAGGAAAAAACGGAGGGCGCGATCAAGAAGCTCTTTATCCGCGACGGACGGCTGGTCGGTTTCATGCTGGTGGGCGACGATGTGCTCGACCGTGCCGGAATTTATACAAATCTGATCCGTTCCGGTACCTCGCTCTCCGAAATTGATTTTGAGCAACTGAAAATTTCCCCGAATTTGTTCTCTTTTGGTGCAAAATACCGTAGAAAAATCTTAGGAGGTATGGTATAATGTATATTGATGCAGGAAAGCTCGATTTTCGCACTCTGAACGAAGCGATCCGCGACGCCGGTGATACCTGCCATATCACCGGATGCCTCGGTCAGCGGTTCATCGCCGCAGGTATGAGCGGAAAGAAAATCGAGATCGACGGGATCCCCGGCAATGCCCTTGGCGCATATCTCGGCACCTCCGCGATCACGGTACACGGCAACGCACAGGACGCGGTCGGCGATACCATGAACGACGGAACCATCGTGGTGGAGGGCACCATCGGAGACGCAGCCGGATACGCAATGCGCGGCGGCGCGATCTATATAAAGGACAACGCAGGATACCGCGCCGGGATCCACATGAAAGAATACAAAGACAAAAAGCCCGTGATCGTGATCGGCGGACGTGCCGGCAGCTTTCTCGGGGAATACCAGGCAGGCGGTGTTATCGTCGTGCTGGGTCTGCACAAGGACGCGCGTCCCATCGTCGGAAATTTTCCGGCGACCGGGATGCACGGCGGAAAAATGATCCTGCGTGGCAGCGTGGATGGCATCGTTTTCCCGCCGCAGGTCAATTTGCGCACGGCGACGGAGGCGGACAAAGCAGAATTTGCGCCGTACATCCGCAGCTATGGCGCATACTTTGGCGTCGATGCGGACGCGCTGCTTGCCGATACATACACAGTTGTTACGCCGGACTCCAAGAATCCGTACCGGCAGATGTACGTCGCAAACTGAGAGAGGAGAGACTCTGATGAAATACGCAAAGGACGAGGTCATGCAGTATGTCGAGGAAGAGGATGTCAAGTTCATCCGCCTGGCATTCTGCGACGTCTACGGCAATCAGAAGAATATCTCCATCATGCCCAGAGAGCTGCCGCGCGCTTTCTCCTACGGCATCGCCATCGACGCTTCCGCTATTCCCGGCTTCGGCGGCGAGGTATATTCCGATCTGCTGCTGCACCCCGATCCGTCCACGCTGTCGCTTTTGCCATGGCGGCCGGAGCACGGGAAGGTAGTGCGTATGTTTTGCGGGATCACCAACCCCGACGGTACGCCGTTTATAGCGGACACCAGGACATTCCTCCTCCACGCGGTAGAAAAAGCGGCACAAGCGGGCGTGACCTTCACGTTCGGCTCCGAAATGGAGTTTTACCTGTTCAACCGGGACGAACACGGCAATCCGACAAAGACTCCCTATGACCGCGCCGGATATATGGACATAGCACCGGAGGACAAGGGCGAGAATGTACGACGCGAGATTTGCCTGACGCTGGAGCAGATGGGCATATTTCCCGAAAGCTCGCACCATGAAGAGGGTCCCGGGCAAAACGAGATCGATTTCCGCTACGCAGACCCGCTGACGGCGGCAGATAACGCGGTGACGTTCCGTTCCGTCGTGAATACCATCGCGGCGCGCAACGGACTGTACGCGGACTTTTCCCCCAAGCCGCTTAATGGTCATCCCGGCAACGGCATGCACATCAACTTTGCGGTAAAGGGCGCGTCGGACGACAGCATGGCACACGCGATCGCCGGAATCCTCGCCCACATATGCGAACTTACTGCGTTTCTCAATCCGGTAGAGGAATCCTACAGTCGGTTTGGAGTGGACAAAGCGCCACGCTACATCTCCTGGTCGGCGGAAAACCGGTCGCAGCTGATCCGGATTCCGGCTGCCGTCGGCGAATACAAACGCGCGGAGCTTCGTTCTCCCGATCCGATGTGCAATCCCTACCTCGCGTACGGTCTGCTCATCCATGCGGCGCTGGACGGAATCGAAAGCAAGCTGACGCCCATGGACGCCTGTGACCGCAATCTATATACAGCGCCGGCGGAAATCACAGGTCAGTACGCACGTTTGCCAGAGAATTTGACAGACGCGAAACGCCATGCCGCCGACAGCGCGCTTTTGCGGGAAATCCTGCCGGAGCCCATTCTCTCCATCTACACACGATAAGCGGCGCATAAAAGACAAACCCGAAAGCGAGGGAGGCATATGGCTCTGACCGAACACTGCTACAGCGTACTGCTCGTCTCCGCCTCAGACAAACTGACCGCCTCTCTTCGCGCCATGCTGCCCTGCGACCGCTACGATCCGGTCGTTGTGACAGGAGATGTGGCAAGCGCGCGCCGCTGTCTGTTGGAAAAATCATTCGATCTGCTTCTTATCAACACGCCTCTCCCAGATGAATTTGGCACACATCTCGCAATGGATGTCTGCAACAGTTCAGGAACGGGCGTTTTGCTGCTTGTACGGGCAGAGCATTTTCCGGACATTTCCGCCAGAGTCTCCCCCTATGGGATCCTGGTGCTCTCCAAGCCGACAAACGGAGCGATCCTCACCCAGTCGCTGACACTATGCTGCGCGACGCGGGACAGACTGCGGCGGATGGAGGAAAAAGCGGCGACGATGGAAGAAAAAATGGAGGAAATCCGGCTCGTGAACCGAGCGAAATGGATCCTCATCGACGAGCTCAAGATGACGGAAAAGGAAGCACATCGGTTTATCGAAAAACAGGCGATGGATCGCTGTATCACACGGCGCGCCGTCGCGGAAAACATTCTATCGACCTATTCATAAGACCGCGCACGGAGTAACAACGGTACGCGGGTAATTTGCTTTATTACATAAATTCACTACATGACATTGAGGTATGCACCCATGACAAAATATATTTTTGTAACCGGCGGCGTGGTATCCGGGCTTGGCAAAGGCATTACAGCGGCATCTCTCGGACGACTCCTGAAGGCGAAAGGCTTAAAGGTAGCCGCGCAGAAGCTCGATCCCTATATCAATGTAGACCCCGGTACGATGAGTCCGTATCAGCACGGCGAGGTATACGTAACGGAGGACGGCGCGGAAACCGACCTTGACCTCGGTCACTACGAGCGATTCATCGACGAGGATTTGAATAAGTATTCCAATCTCACCACCGGCAAGGTATATTGGAACGTATTGAATAAGGAACGCCGGGGAGAATATCTGGGCTCCACCGTCCAGGTCATTCCGCATATCACCAACGAAATCAAGGACTTCGTATACCATGTCGGCAAAGAAACCGACGCGGACGTTGTCATTACCGAGATCGGCGGTACCATAGGTGACATCGAATCGCAGCCGTTTTTAGAGGCGGTCCGTCAGATTTCGCTGGAAGTCGGACGGGAGAACAGCCTCTTTATCCATGTCACCCTGGTACCGTTTTTGCGTGGTTCCGACGAACACAAATCGAAGCCGACGCAGCATTCCGTCAAGGAATTGCAGGGCATGGGGATCAACCCGAACATCATCGTGCTGCGCTGCGACGAGCCGCTGGAGGACGCGATTTTCAAGAAGATCTCACTCTTCTGCAATGTCAAGCCGGACTGCGTAATCGAGAACCTCACCCTGCCCTGCCTGTACGAAGCGCCGCTGATGCTGGAGGAATCGCACCTGTCCGCCGTGGTATGCAGAGAGCTGCAAATCGAAGCGCCGGCGCCGGATCTGACCGAATGGACGGAAATGGTGGAGCGGATCAAAAACAGCCACAAGACGGTGGAAATCGGTTTGGTCGGCAAGTACGTGCAGCTACACGACGCATATCTTTCGGTTGCGGAAGCACTGCGTCACGCCGGATACACCGTACACGCGAATGTCTCCATCCACTGGATTGACTCGGAGACGCTCACAAAGGACAACATCGACGAGGTTTTAGGCAGTCTGGATGGAATCATCGTCCCCGGCGGTTTTGGCGGACGCGGGATCGACGGTATGATCCTGTCGGCGGAATACGCGAGAGTGCACCATGTCCCGTATTTCGGCATTTGTCTCGGCATGCAGATCGCGGTGATCGAATACGCGCGCCACATGGCAGGGATCGCAGATGCGCACTCCGGTGAATTTGATGAGCTCTGCGCGCATAAGGTGATCGACTTCATGCCGGGACAGAGCGATGAGATCGACAAAGGCGGCACATTGCGGCTCGGCGCGTACCCGTGCGTCATCAAAGAAGGGACGACAATGGAAAAATGCTACGGTACACGACGGATTTCCGAACGGCACCGCCACCGCTACGAATTGAACAACGACTACCGCGACGCTTTGCAAAACGCCGGTTTGACGCTGTCCGGGCTTTCGCCGGACGGTAGGCTGGTCGAAACCGTGGAATTGTCGGATCGTCTGTTCTATGTAGGTGTGCAGTACCACCCGGAATTCAAATCCCGTCCGAACAAGGCACATCCCCTCTTCTGTGGCTTCGTCCGCGCATCGTTGGAGAAACACGAAGAAGGCGAGAAGAAACGCGGCTTTTGAAAAAGCCTGGCAAAACTTTTATATATAAGTAGGCAGATACGGTCTGTGCAAATCGTTAGAGTTGCCTTTATGGTAGGGCTTTTGTTTTGCCGACTGTCTGTCTCTCATGCTTCTGTATTGTTACTGTATCCCCATTACAGAAAGGATTTCCTTTGCTTATGAACCAGCTTCATGAAGAATGCGGTGTATTCGGGATTTACGCGTCCTCCCGCTGTCCGCTTGCGAATATGGTGTACTATGGGCTTTACGCCTTACAGCACCGCGGACAGGAGAGCTGCGGGATCGTTGTGAACGACGACGGTGTTTTCACCTCCAAAAAGGATCTCGGTCTTGTCAATGAGGTTTTCTCCCGAGACGACCTGCAGCGCTTCCCGGACGGCAGGATCGCGGTGGGTCACGTACGCTACGGTACGACCGGTGCGACGAACCGCGCGAACTGTCAGCCGATCGAGGTCAATCACCAAAAAGGGCGCATGGCACTGGCGCACAACGGCAATCTGGCAAACGCATACACGCTGCGCCGGGAGCTGGAGTTAAAGGGCTCGATCTTCCACACGACGAGCGACACGGAGATCATCGCGTACATCGTCACGCGCGAACGGCTGGCGTCTCCGTCGATGGAGGAGGCGCTGTGTCGCGCGATGGACAAGCTGGTCGGCGCGTATTCGCTCTGCCTGATGTCGCCCGCGAAGCTGATCGCAGCAAGAGATCCGTGGGGATTTCGTCCGCTCTGCTATGGGATCACGGAGGACGGCTCGTACATTGTGGCGTCAGAGGGGTGTGCCCTATCCGCTGTCGGCGCACGCTTCATCCGCGATCTGGAACCGGGAGAAATCCTCGTATTCGATGGCGCCGGTGTCCGCTCGATCCGAGAACACTGCGGAAAAGCCAAGCGGCACACGTGTATTTTTGAATATATCTACTTTGCCCGCCCGGATTCCGTGATCGACGGCGTATCCGTGCACGCGGCACGTCGTACTGCCGGACGTATTCTCGCCGAAGCATATCCGGTTGCGGCGGATGTCGTGGTCGGCGTACCGGATTCCGGTTTGGACGCGGCACTTGGCTACGCGCAGGCGTCGGGGATACCCTATGGCATCGGATTTATCAAGAACAAGTATATCGGCCGCACATTCATCTCACCGGGACAGGATCACCGACTCGATCAGGTAAAGATCAAGCTCAATCCGATCCGGGAAGCCGTGGAAGGCAAGCGCGTGGTGCTCGTGGACGACTCAATCGTACGCGGCACAACAAGCGGACAGATCGTGAAGCTGCTCCGTGAAGCCGGCGCGCGGGAGATCCACATGCGAATCTCTTCCCCGCCGTTCTGTAACCCCTGTTATTACGGCACCGATATCGACTCGAGGGAGCATCTGATTGCCTGTCACCACACTGTACCGGAGATCGCGAAAATCGTCGGCGCGGACACGCTTGGGTATCTGCCGATGGACGCGCTGTCCTCTCTGATCGGCTCCAGTGCGTACTGTGACGCCTGCTTCAGCGGACACTATCCGACAGCACTGCAGGATGAGGACGACAATGAAGGCGCGAAGGATCGTCTGGAATCTTAAAAAATGTTGAAAGCCGGTTGTCATGACCGTTTTCATATATCCGTCAATCCACCACTTTTTTACAATACAGAAAGGATGTATCACACACATGGAAAAACTGTACGAGGGAAAGAGCAAAATCGTTTACGAGGGCGAAGAGGCAGGCACCTGCGTGATCCGGTATAAGGATACCGCAACGGCAGGCAACGGCGTCAAAAAAGAGGATCTGCCGGGCAAAGGAAAGCTCAACGCGGAAATTTCCAACATCATTTTCCAGTACCTCGCAAAGAACGGCGTAAAAACCCACCTGATCCGCGTGCTGGACGACACGTCCATTCTCGTAAAGAAAGCGGAAATCGTCATGGTCGAGGTCATTGTGCGCAATGTGGCGGCAGGCAGCTTCTCGAAGAAGTACGGCGTACCGGAAGGCACTCCGCTGAAGAACACCGTTGTGGAGTTTTCTCTGAAGAGCGACGAGCTGGGCGACCCGATGATCAACGACAGCCAGATCACCGCGATCGGTGTGGCTACGCAGGAGGAGCTCGACACACTACGCGCCATGGCTCTGCGGATCGACGAGCTGATGATCGAGCTGTTCGACAAGGCGGACATCCGTCTGATCGACTTCAAGCTCGAATTCGGCCGCGCGGACGGTGAGCTGCTCCTGTGCGACGAGATCTCTCCGGACTCCTGCCGTCTCTGGGAAAAGGGCACCGACAAGAAGCTCGACAAGGACCGTTTCCGCCGCGATCTGGGCGATGTTTTGGGCGGTTATCGCGAAGTGCTGGAAAGACTCGAGAAATAAGGAGCGCATGATGCACGAGATTTACGAAAATCCCCTATGCAAACGATACGCCAGCCGGGAAATGCAGGAGATCTTCTCCGACGACCGCAAATTCTCGACCTGGCGGAAGCTGTGGATCGCGCTTGCCGAATCGGAAAAAGAGCTTGGTCTGGACATCACGGACGAGCAGATTGCCGAAATGAAGGCGCACATCTACGACATCGATTACGAAGCGGCAGCCGCGCGGGAAAAAGAAGTCCGTCACGACGTCATGGCGCATATCTACGCCTACGGGCTTGTCTGTCCGACCGCAAAGCCGATCATTCACCTCGGTGCGACCAGCTGCTATGTCGGCGACAACACAGACATCATCCTGCAAAGAGACGCCCTGCTCCGGATCCGCAGACTGCTCCTTGGTGCGATTTCCGCACTGTGTGATTTCGCGGAAAAGTATGCCGATCTCGATACACTGGCATACACGCATTTCCAGGCAGCGCAGCCCACAACGGTCGGAAAACGCGCGACACTGTGGATGCAGGATCTGATGATGGATCTCTCCCACCTCGATTTTGTGCTTGCCAATCTGAAGCTGCTCGGATGCCGCGGTACGACCGGAACCGGCGCCAGCTTCCTCGAGCTGTTTGGCGGTGATCACGAAAAGGTCAAGGCTCTGGAGAAGAAGATCGCGAAAAAAATGGGCTTTGACGCCGTTTACGCCGTCAGCGGGCAGACCTACACGCGCAAGGTGGACTACTTTACGCTGTCCGTTCTCTCCGGAATCGCCCAGAGCGCGCAGAAATTCTCCGGCGACATGCGGCTGTTGTCCCACATGAAGGAGTTTGACGAGCCGTTTGAAGCGGGACAGGTCGGCTCCTCGGCAATGGCGTACAAGCGCAACCCGATGCGCAGCGAACGGATCTCTTCCCTCGCCCGGTTTGTGATCGCGGACGCCATCAATCCCGCCATGACTGCCGGAACCCAGTGGCTGGAACGCACCCTCGACGATTCCGCGGGACGGCGTATCAGCATTCCCGAAGCGTTCCTCGCTGTGGATGGCATCCTGACCCTCTACATCAACATCATCTCCGGCGTTACGGTCTATCCGCAGGTGATAAAAAAGCACCTCATGGAGGAGCTGCCCTTCATGGCGACAGAAAACATCCTCATGTACTGCGTAAAGGAAGGCGGCGACCGGCAGACCCTGCACGAGGCGATCCGGCAGCATTCCGTGGCGGCAGGCAAGGCGATCAAGCAGGAAGGCGCGGACAACGATCTGCTCGACCGAATCGCGCAAGATCCGGTTTTCCGTCTGACGCGCGAAAAGATCGACGAGATCATCGCGGAAAGCTCCTTCACCGGCAGGGCGGCGGAACAGACGCGGGAATATGCTGCAGAGGTACGGGAAACACTTGCCGCCAACGCGGACGCGATGCGGGAATCTGTAGACGCAACAATCAACGTATAAGCACATTCCCATATCATTCCATGCATGTAAAAACACAATAAAGATAGGCGTTTTGGCGAAAGCGGTCTGCGATACGGCTCTTTCGCCATCGCGCCATATATCGTATTCGGAAAGGAAACGAAAAAATGCTTACAGCAATCGTTGGAATCAACTGGGGAGACGAAGGCAAGGGCCGTATGGTGGACCTGTTCTCCTCCGATTATGAGATCATCTGTCGGTACCAGGGCGGCAACAACGCGGGACACACCGTCATCAACGACAAGGGTAAATTTGTCCTCAATCTGCTCCCGTCCGGTATTCTCCGCGAAACCACCGTGAATATCATGGGCAACGGCATGGTCATCGATCTGGAGCACTTGGTCGGGGAAATGAAAGCACTGACCGACCGCGGAATCAAAATCACCCCCGACAATCTGAAAATCAGCGACAAGGCGATCATCTGCATGCCGTACCACAAGATGCAGGACATCATGGAAGAAGAGCGGCTCGCGGACAAGAAATTCGGCTCCACCAGACGCGGTATCGCTCCTGTATACGCGGACAAGTACATGAAGAAGGGGCTGCGCATGGAGGATCTTCTCCATCTCGACTCCATTGAAGAAAAGGTACACGACATCGTGGAATGGAAGAACATCACCGTCACCGGCTACGGTCACGAACCGGTCGATCCGACTGCCATGATGGAATGGCTGCGCAAATTCGGCTCCGTTCTCGCGCCGTTTGTCACCGATGTATCCTCTTATCTGTACAGCGCCGTCGAGGAAAACAAAAATGTCATGTTCGAGGCACAGCTCGGCGCGCTTCGTGACATCGATTTCGGTATCTACCCGTACACCTCCTCGTCCCAGACCCTTGCTGCGTTCGCTCCGATCGGCGCCGGCATCCCCGGTGTACCGCTGAACAGCACGATCGGCATCATGAAGGCGTACTCCACCTGTGTCGGCGAAGGTCCGTTTACCGCGGAAATGTTCGGCGAAGAAGCGGAAAAGCTTCGTGCCGCCGGTGGTGAGTACGGTGCTGCAACCGGTCGTCCGCGTCGTGTGGGACCGTTCGACATTCCGGCGTCCCGCTATGGTGTGAAGGTACAGGGCGCCACCTGCATCGCGCTGACCAAGCTCGACGTGCTGTCCTATCTCGACGAGATCCCGGTCTGCGTCGCGTATGAAGTGGACGGCGTCAAGACGACGGTATTCCCGACTGGTGAACGGCTCAACCGTGCAAAGCCCGTGATCGAATACAAGAAGGGCTTTGGCGATGTATCCGACTGCCGCACCTACGATTCCCTGCCCGACGCCGCCAAGGAGTATATCCGGTATCTGGAAGAAGCGGTACAGTGCCCGATCCGCTACGTTTCCGTTGGCGCAGGTAGAGACGAATACATCGAGCTCGCGTAACAGGAGCGCAGTATGGCACAGGTAATTCTCATTTTAGATTTCGGCGGTCAGTACAAGGAGCTGATCGCCCGGCGTGTGCGGGAATGCAATGTCTACTCCCTTGTAAAGCCCGGCACCATCACTCCCGACGAGATCCGGGAGATCGCCCCGATCGGGATCATTCTGACCGGTGGTCCGAACAGCGTATACAAGGAGGATTCTCCGCACTGCGACCGCGCGATCTTCGATATGGGCATCCCGGTTCTCGGTATCTGCTACGGCACGCAGCTGCTCGCGTGGTCCACGGGCGGAACCGTATCTCCGTGCGACAAGAGCGAATACGGCAAGACGAAGATGGTTGTGGACACCGGCTGTCCTCTGTTCCGCGGTTTGGAAGCGGATCAGATCGGTCTGATGAGCCATACGGATCAGGTGACAACTCTGCCCGATGACTTCACCTCCGCCGCGCACACCGCCGACTGTCCCAACGCCGCGATGCAGAATCCCCAAAGGAAGCTCTACGGTGTACAGTTCCATCCCGAGGTGGAATCGACCCCGCACGGCACCGCGATCATCCGCAATTTTCTCTATGAGGTCTGCGGTGCGGCTGGCGACTACAATCTGCGCGATCTGGAAGGTCAGCTCATCCGTAAGGTGCAGGAACAGGTCGGCGACGCGCATGTAATCCTCGGTCTGTCCGGCGGTGTGGACTCCTCTGTCTGCGCGGCGCTCTTATCGAAGGCGATTCCTGGGCAGCTCCACTGCGTTTTTGTGGATCACGGTCTGATGCGCAAAAACGAAGGCGATGAAGTAGAGGCGGCGTTCTCCAAGCGCGATCTCGACTTCATCCGGGTCAACGCGGCGGATCGTTATCTCGCGAAACTCACCGGCGTTACGGATCCGGAGCAGAAACGTAAGATTATCGGCGCGGAATTTGGCAGCGTATTTGCCGATGTGGCGCGCAGTTTGCCGAACGCACGTTTTCTGGCGCAGGGCACGATCTACCCGGACGTGATTGAATCCGGCGGCAGCAAAGCGGCGACGATCAAGAGCCACCACAATGTTGGCGGGCTCCCGGCAGATCTGAAGTTTGACGGCGTGGTCGAACCATTGCGGGGACTGTTCAAGGATGAAGTGCGCGCGCTTGGCAGACAGCTCGGACTTCCAAAGCAGTTCGTCGACCGACAGCCGTTCCCCGGTCCGGGCCTTGGCGTGCGGATCATCGGCGAAATCACGGAGGAAAAGTTGCGGATCCTGCAGGACGCGGACGCGATTTTCCGGGAAGAAATGCGGCGCAGCAGAGTGAAAGCGGATCAGTATTTCGCGGTGCTGACCAACTGCCGCTCGGTCGGTGTCGTGGGCGATTTCCGCACATATGACTACACGATCGCCCTACGCGCCGTCCGCACCTCGGATTTCATGACATGCGAATACGCGCCGCTGTCCCACGCGCTGCTCGGCAGAGTCTCCGCCAGAATCGTAAATGAAGTGCGCGGCGCCGGACGTGTGGTATACGACATCACAGGAAAACCGCCGGCAACCATCGAGTGGGAATGATTTCAAGGGTCGAAATAAGCCTGTAAACACTGGACTTTTTAAGCCTTGATACCCCTCGTGGCAACGATTTGGCAACAGAATTTCATTATTCACAAGAAAAGAGCTATCTGATTTCAAATTGAAGTGCCCCCTGTCAAGTAGACAGTGAAAAAACAAAAAGATTTTATCTGGAATTCCACCCTGCTGCGCAGCAGGGTGGAATTTTTCATGGCTGACGGTGAGATGCAATGTATCGATGATCTCCTGCAGCGTGATATCGGATTTGTTTTTAACCAGCTGATCGATGC
>CAKRZR010000015.1 GCA_934433485.1 uncultured Eubacteriales bacterium
GGGGAAACTTTTTGAAAAAAAGTTTCCCCGGCCCCCTTCAAAAACTTTCTATCTGGGATAAAATGGATATCGTTTGTGCAATTCCTGTGCATCAAATGAAGTTTTACAAACGATCAGAAAGCCTTTCGCGACTTCGTTACCTCGGCACAGTGGGATGTCTGTCCTGATTTTCTGTGTAAAAAAAGTAAATGCTGTTGCCGTGACGCGCAAAAAAGAGAGCCGTCCGGTGTCGGATGACTCTCTTTGTATATGTGTTGGAGAGCTCAGTCGGGTTTTACCTCCAGCTTCAGCGGATAATCGCCGAGCTTGTCCACGTGGAAGCCGTTTTTCTTGTAGGCTTCGTAATCGAACGCTTCCAGCTCGTCGATCGCCAGCTTGTGGAACTCGTAGAAGTTTTTCCACCATTCATAGCCGCTGCCGAGCGATGCGCCGAGATACGCGTCCGCGATGTCGCAGCCCATTTGCGGCGCTACATAGAACGCGCCCATAGCCAGCACGTTTACGCCGTTGCCTGTAATGGCACGCAGTGCCGCCGGAACGCTCTCGACCACGCCTGCATGCACGTGCGGACACTTGCTCGCAGCGATGTGAATGCCCATGCCGGTGCCGCAGAACGCAAACGCTCTTTCAAATTCGCCCTCTGCGATCATCGAACCGATGCGCAGACCGACGCGGTGGAACATCAGGTCGGTGTCGTTCGGATCGGAATCCGCTTTCACGCCGATGTCCGTGATCTTCCAGCCTTTTGCGCGCAGATGGGCACAAACCGCCTCTTTGAGCGGATACCCGGCGAAATCCGCGCCGACGAGCAGCTCCTTGTCGCAAATCCGTTTCATAGAACAGCCTCCTTTGAATCGTAAATTATTCCATAATTGTTTTGAGGATTGTCATGGCGTATACGCGCGCGAGATAGTCGTTGCAGTGGTTGACGTTGTTGCCGGTCATGTCGTAGAATTCCTTCCGGCGCAGGAGGGCAGCGTGAACCGAAGTCATCGGCGCGACTGCCATACGGTCGTCCTGTGCGGCGTAATCGAACATATGCGGCTCATACTCGATCTGGTGACCGAAGAAGCCGGCGGCGCGGAAATGCGGCAGCATCGTCGAGATCAGGCAGATCCCGCATGTCGGATACGCCGTGCGGATCTTACCGACCGCGCTTTTCGTCAATGCCATAAATTCGTCCGCGCTCTTCCAGCCATCGTTCATGCCAAAGCCGTATACGACAAGATCGGGTGCGAATACGTTTACAAATTCTTCTACATGCTCGTCGCCCCAACGGGAATCCATGCCGCCGACCGCCGTGTTGTAGAAGCGGAGCGTGTGCTCCTTACCGGACGCTTCCCGTACCGTATCTTCATACGGCTCGCGCAGATATTCCACCGTGTAGCCATAGGCTTTCGCGATTGCCTCGGCGACCATGTGTGGGAACGACGCCATAAACGGCTCCTTGCCGTAGGTAATGGACGAGTTGGCGCCGGTGGTGATGCTGTCGCCATAGAAAACGATCGTCACAGGCGCGCCGGACGCCATTTTTGTATGGAAATCCGCAAAGCTCTGTCTGCCGCCCGCGGGAATCATGCCTTTCCACGCGCCGTGGTGTCGATACGTCACGTCGATCTGCCAGCGTGCGAAGGTGTCTCCCTCGCCGAACACGAGATACGGATGCCCCTCCACGGTACAGCCGAAATCCCCGCCGTCCTTATGCTCTGCCGGATAATATTCCTCGATCGGGAACGCGGGAATCGCAGAACCGGGCAGCCGCAGCAGACAGCCATGTGCAAGCTCGTAATCCCGTCCGCGCACATATTCCGTTTTCTGATCCGCGGAGACCACGGACAAAATCTCGTCCGCCGGGTAGAGGAGTCTGGCGGATTCTCTGTCGTCGAGAAACATCACCGTCTCATGCGCTGCCGTTGTGCCTTCCCAGATCGGAGCAAGCGCCCAATCCGGGATCCATTCTTTTCTTTCCATATGATTTCTTCCTTTGCTTGTTTGAGATACGCTGTAGCCGGCTTTTTTGCGGGAAATGGTTTCACGGGCTTGTGGCGCAGATAAAGCCGGGAGATATATTATATGTCGTAATCGATCCGGACCGGTCTGCCGGTTTCCGTGCTTTCCACGATGGCACGTCCGACAGCCACGGTATACGCACCCTGCAGACCGTCGGTCGGTACCGGCTTGTCGTTTAAGATCGCGTCGCTGAATTCCTCGATTTCGGAGGTCACGTTGTGGTTGTTGATCTCCACCGGGATCTTCTCCTCCTCGATGCACAGATATTTGCCGTCCGCGTCGAGCTTTTCAAGCTGCAGCGTGATCTCCGGCGAGGTGTTGTCCGTAAAGATCGTACCCTTGGAGCCGTACAGCACGGTGCGCATCGTGTAGGTCCGTTTGCAGCCGACGGAGGTAAAGACCTTGCCGATCACGTCGTTCGGGAATTTGAGGACCGCCACGGTGCAGTCGTCCACGGGCCATGTCGTAAGCATTTTGCGATTGGAATACGCGAAGGTTTCCGTCGGGTCGCCCGCGATCCACCGCAGCAGATCGATGGCGTGACAGCCGCCGCCGATCACGGGGTAGCGCAGATGCACGGGATCGATACGCCAGCCGCCCATACCGGGGATCCGCGCGTAATCGTGGGCATATTCGCTCTCCACGAAGAACAGCTCTCCGATCACGCCGGCGTCCACCAGCTCCTTCGCCTTCACAAAACCGGGTGCTTTCCGGCAGACCTGCCCGATCATGAGCTTTTTGCCGGATTCGCGGGACGCCTGTACCATCGCGCGGCAATCGTCCAGCTCAAGGGCCATCGGTTTTTCGCACAGCACATGACAGCCGGCACGCAGCGCGGCAACGGTCTGCTCCCTGTGTACCTGATCGGGTGTGCAGATGATCACCACATCGATATCCTCATTCTGCAGCATCGTGTCGAGATCGGTGTAGTACCGTTCCAGTCCGTAATCCGCGGCGCACGTTCTTGCCAGCTCCTCACGGATGTCACAGACGGCAGCAAGCGTCGTCATCGGACAGTTCAGGATCCCCTCGATGTGCGACCGTCCCATACTTGCGATCCCGACTACGGCGTAGCGTAAAATTGTATTCTCCATATTGCACCTCCCATAGAGAAAATTTCTATCGGAAGTATAGCATACCTTGGTGAAAATGTCAAGAGACTGTGCGATGGAAAGTGCGCCCGCATCCTAAAAAATGAAGAACTGCCCGTATCCTCAGGCGCACACTCCTTTGAGACGGTGCTTTTTTCGAAAATCCAACGGAAAATTGGCGGTATCTCTTGCACAATGCGCGCGTTTTCGGTATAATGTAGGCAGTCGGGTCCGCCGAGGTGCGGATCGATGGAGAGAATACTGGAAAAACCTATTTCATGATTCTGGAGGAACATTATGCCGGATTTACTTGTGAAGCTCTATGAATTGCCTGCTCTTTATCCACTGACGGAGAAGCTGGCAGAGAAAAACATCGTCATCCGTCCGCCAATCGGTCCGGAGAATTACGCCGTGATCGACTGGATCCGCACACATTTCGGCGCAGGCTGGGCAGGAGAGGCAGAAAACGCGTTTTTCCGTACGCCGAAGAGCATTTTTGTTGCTGTCCGTGAAACCACGGATGAAAACGGCGAGGTACACGGCGAAATGCTGGGCTTTGCCTGCTACGATGCGACGGTCAAGGGATTTTTCGGTCCGACCGGCGTGGATGAAAAAGAGCGCGGACAGGGAATCGGACAAGTGCTGCTGCTGCGCTGTCTCCATGCCATGCGCGACGAAGGCTACGGCTATGCCATCATAGGCGACGCAGGTCCGGTGGATTTCTACCGCAGGTGCTGCGGCGCGGTCGTGATTGAAAATTCGAATCCCGGCGTATATCGTGCAATGCTCCATTGACAAAACATACTATGTGTGGTATACTATAGCCACAATATGTGAAAATAATTACAAATGTAGTTGAGAGGAGCATACCCATGAAAAAGCACATCTTAGCCCTGCTCATCATCGCGCTCGTACTTCCCACCATCGCGTCCTGTGGCGCCGGTACAGAAACGCCGGACGACACAACATTGGACACCACGGATACCACTGCTCAAACCGAGGCGGAAACAGATGCGCTGGAAGCCCGTGCCGCAGTGTCGGACGATCTGCCGGATGCGGATTTCGGTGGCAAGACCTTCGCCATCATCGGCGACGACGGCTTTGACTTCATTCTCGCGGAGGAGCTGACAGGCGAGGTGGTCAACGACGCGATCTTTGAGAGAAATCACGCCGTGTGCGATCGATTCAACGTCAACCTCGATTGTGTGGCGTATGACGAGAGCTCGTTCGCGGATCAGGCGAAGAATCTGGTGCTCTCCGGGGACGATTCGTTCCAGATGGTTTCCGGTCACATCATTCTGCTCGGTATGGCAGCCGTTAACGACATCATGTACAACTGGTACGATCTGCCGCACATCGACTTCTCCAAGCCCTGGTGGTCGGCAAGTACCGAAGAGGATCTGCGCTACAAGGATAAGGCGTTCATCGCCATAGGGGATTTCGCACTGTCCGCTCTGACACAGACCTATTGCATGTTCTACAACAAGGATATTGCGGAAGCGCATAACCTGCCGGATATGTATGAGGTCGTCACAAACGGCGAGTGGACCTTTGATAAAATGTATGAGCTGTGCGACGGCGTGTATCTGGATCTCGACGGCGACGGCACCCGCTCCGAGAACGACCGGTATGCACTGGCGACCAACTGCAAGAGCGCCGCAAACGCGTATCTCTGGGCGTTCGGCAAGAAGATCGCCACACAGCAGCCGGATCACACATACAAGCTCGACTACTACGATGAAAAGCTTGTTTCCATCGTGGAACGGCTCTACAACATGTACTACGAGACGGACTTTGTCCACTTTGACCCGACCTCTCACGCCTATATCAGTTGGTTCTCGGACGGCAACTGTCTCTTTGCCAACGGTCTGATCGAGATGGCGGTCAACAACCTCCGTGAAGCGGAATTTGACTACGGCATCATCCCGTATCCGAAGTGGGACGCGGCGCAGGAGGATTACTACACGAGCGTGGACGGCGGACACGAAGGGCTGGCGATCTTAAAATCGATTTCCGATCCGGAATTTGCCGGCACGATCTCCGAGGCTCTGTGCGCCGAAAGCTGGAAACGCGTTGTTCCCGCGTACTATGACGTCGCGCTGAAATTCAAGGGCACCCGTGACGAGCGCTCCATAGAAATGCTCGACAACATCGTGCAGTCCCGCGTGTTCGATTTCGGCTACGTGTACGGCGGCTGGGGCTGCGTGTTCTGGATCCAGTACATGATGGAGCAGAAGTCGAAGGACATCACCTCGTATTACGAGAAGAATTTCGCTTCCTACGAAAAGACGATGGAAAAGGTATTCAAGGCGTTTGACGAATACAGCGTCGGCTAAGAAAACAGCGCAGCCTTTCGGAAGCGCTGATCTAAGGCTGATTCAGCCTTACCTGGTTTTTTGACGCACTTTCGGGAAAGCGTATCCCCGCGGCGGATGCGCTTTCCCATTCCCATTTCTGAAATAGAATCGAGACCAAGCATGACACCTGAGCAAATGCCGCCGCGCAGATCAGTACCGCCCCCGCATCGCAGACTGCCGCCGGAGATCGAATTTGCGCGCAGAGAAGCGTACCTGAGACGAAAATGGCTGCGGAAAAGACGCAGAAGACATTTTTTCTGTATCCTGTTTGTGCTGGCGCTGTGTATCGGCGGCGCCATAATATTTATGAAACAGCAAGCGTTACAAAACGCGTACGAGGCGGAGATGCCGGAATGGGTCACGCCCGCGTATATATCCTACCACACATCCGCGCGAACTGGGGAGAAGCTTGCAGCTGTACGCGGCATCGTGATCCATTATGTTGGCAATCCGGGCTCCACGGCGCAAGGCAATCGAGATTACTTTGATTCCCCGACGACGGAGGTCAGCGCCCATTTTGTCGTGGGACTGGACGGCGAGATCTTACAGTGCCTGCCGCTTGCCGAAAAATCCGCCGCCAGCAACCAGCGCAACATCGACACCATCTCAATCGAGACGTGCCATCCGGACGAAACAGGTCAGTTCAACGACGCGACCTATGCCGCTCTCGTGCGTCTGACAGCGTATCTCTGCGAACGCTTTTCTCTGGATACCGACGACGTGATCCGCCATTATGACGTGACCGGCAAGCTCTGTCCGCTGTATTATGTGGAGCACGAGGACGCGTGGGAAAAGCTGCGCGCCGATATCGGTGAAGCGATCCGGGATCTGCAAGCGGACGGCTCGGATACGGAAAATTGACATCTTATAAGGAGAAACAACATGTTTGATATCCAAATCGGAACCCTCATCCCGGTGATGCAGGCGAAAAAGGCGATTCCCATGCTCAACGAAAAGGGCTTTGAATCCTACGAGCTCGACTTCGCGGGCGTGGATATGGAAAAAGTAGACTTCGCGGCGCTGGCGGAGGACATTCTGCCGGTGCTGGACGGTCGAGTGCTGTCCGCAGTCGGCTATTACCGCAATCCGATCCGCAGCGAGGCGGACAGGGAAGGACTCAAAAAGCTCATCCGGAACCTCTCTGTCTTAGATTGTCATGTGATCGGCGCGTTCGTGGGCGGCAATCCGGAAAAAACGATCCCGGACACGATTCCGGAATTTTGCGCCGTCTGGGAACCGATTGCGGCATTGGCGGAGGAATGCGGCGTGAAAATTGGTTTTGAGGGCTGCGGCGGCGGTTGGTGGGGCGGAAGTCACAATATCGCCTACTGTCCGGACGCGTGGGATCTCATGTTTGACGCGGTGCCGAGTGCAGCGCTCGGGCTGGAATGGGAGCCGTGCCACGCCATTGAGGGGCTTGCGGATCCGATCATGCAGCTGCGTCATTACGCAAAACGCGTCGTGCATATCCACGGCAAGGATGGCACGGTCGCATGGGATGTGATCCGGGAGCACGGCATCCACACGAGCCATCCGTACTGTTGGAACCGGACGCCGGGCTTCGGCGACACGAACTGGTCGGATATTTTCACGATCCTCTTGCAGAACGGATTCACCGGCGCGTGCGACATCGAGGGCTACCACGATCCTGTTCACTTCGACGATATGGAATGGACGGCGCAGGTCACGTCCCTCGACTATCTGAAGCGGTGCCGCGGCGGAATCGAATACTTCTACGGTCCGGAGGAGATCCGCGGGTACCAGGGCAAACGGAAAAGATAACAGAACAGAAAAAAGCGGGGATCTTACCTGAAAATGGGATCTCCGCTTTTTTTGACGGTATGTGTTATTTTGTGATCGGATGCTCGGCGATGAATCGCTCCAGACGGTCGAGCGCTTTCGAGATATGTTCGACGGAGTAGGCGTAGGAAATACGCACGTATCCCTCGCCGCAATCGCCAAACGCAGAACCGGGTACCACCGCCAGCTTGTAGTCGTACAGGAGCTTTTCGCAGAACGCCTCGCTCGTCATGCCAAACGGCTGGATGTTCGGGAACACATAGAAAGAGCCGTCCGGGTCAAAGCATTCAATGCCAAGTCCGCGCAGGCCATTCACGAGGAACCGACGGCGGCGGTTGTATTCCGCTTTCATCATCGCGATGTCCTCGTCTCCGTTGCGCATGGCTTCGACGGCGGCAAACTGCGAGGTTGTCGGCGCGCTCATGATGGCGTATTGGTGGATTTTCAGCATTTGTTTGGCAAGCGGCGCCGGCGCGGTCAGATAACCGAGTCGCCAGCCGGTCATGGCGTACGCTTTGGAGAAGCCGCTTGTGACAATCGTCCGTTCGCGCATCCCGGGGATGTTCGCCGGAGAAACGTGGTGTCCGTTGTAGGTCAGCTCGCCGTAGATTTCATCGGACAGCACCATAATGTTCGTGCCTTCCAGTACCTCTGCGATCGCGGTGAGATCCTCGCGGGTCATGACGGCGCCGGTCGGGTTGTTCGGAAACGGCAGAACAAGCAGCTTGGTTTTCTCGGTGATGGCGGCACGGAGCGCGGCGGCGGTCAATTTGAAGTTGTCTGCTTCCTTTGTTTCAATGAATACCGGCTTCCCATGCGCCAGCTCCGCGATCGGTCCGTAGCATACGAACGACGGCTGCGGAACGATCACCTCGTCGCCCGGCTCAATCAGCGCGCGCATGGTCAGGTCTATTGCTTCGCTGCCGCCGACGGTCACGACGATCTCGGTCGCGGGATCATAGCGCAGGTCAAACCGACGCTCCAGGTACGCGGCGATCTCCCTGCGCAGATCGGCAAGCCCCGCGTTGGCGGTGTAGTAGGTTTTGCCTTTTTCCAGACTTTCAATGCCGGCGACACGGATGTGCCAGGGGGTCACAAAGTCCGGTTCACCCACGGTCAGTCCGACCACATCGTCCATTCCGGAGAGCATATCAAAAAATTTGCGGATGCCGGAGGGCTTGATGTCCTGTACATTCGCGGATAGGATTTTCGCGTATTCCATATCAGACAATGTTTCCTCTCTCATCTACCGGAATCGCGCCGAAAATCACGCCCTTATCCTTGTATTTGCGCAGAACGAAGTGGGTGGCGGTCGAGGTCACATCCTCCAGCGGCGCCAGCTTTTCCGCGACGAAGAGCGCGACCTCACGCATGGTCTTCCCCTCAATCATCACGGCAAGGTCAAAGGAGCCGGACATGAGGTACAGGCTCTCCACCTCGGGATAGTTGTAGATTTTCTGCGCCACATGGTCATAGCCGCGGTCTCTCTGCGGTGTGATTTTCAGTTCAATCAGCGCGGAGACGTGCTCTTTATCGGTTTTGTCCCAGTCGATGAGGGTTTTGTAGCCGAGGATCACACCGTCGCGCTCATATTTCGCGATCATGCTTTTGATGTCGCCGACCTCCTTGTCGAGCATCAGCGCAATCTTCTCCGGCGTCAGACGGGAGTCGTTTTCAAGTAATTTCAGAATTTCTGTCATATTGTTCTCCAATTGGTGGTTGTGGATTTATTTCGCGGCGGTATTTTTCTGCACGCGCGAGAGAATGTGCTCAAGGCTGAGTCCGTACTTTTCCGCGATATCGCGCGCGTAGCTCTTGCCGTCCGGACGTGCGCGCAGAATCTTGAAGCTGCGGCTGCCTTTGTCGATCGCCGCGACCAGATTGTCGATTTTCACGCCGCCCTTCGGCACACACGCCGCGTTGATCTCATCCACACTGGCGGCGAGATCATGTAAGTGCGTCGAGAAAATTCCACGGCAGCGCACCATCGAGAAACCCTGCAGCACTTCGGAGGCGATGTACGCGCCCTCAAATGAACCGGTGGAGGACAGCGATTCGTCGAGCAGCACCAGACTGTCCTCTGTGACCTCTTCAAAGATCGCGCCGAGGCGGGAGCATTCCTCGCCCAGACGGCCCTTGTCGATGGTGTCCTCACTGCCGGTCGGAAAATGGGTGAATATCTGGTCACACGGGCTGATGACGCATTCGTCCGCGCATACCGGGAGTCCGAGCTGCGCCATGACGAACGCAATGCCGACCGCGCAGGTGATGACGGATTTGCCCCCGCGGTTCGGACCGGTCAGCACGTAGATCATGCCGTCGTCGTCGAAGGAAAAATCGTTTGGGATCACAGGCGTGTCAAGCTTGGAAGCGACGATCGGATTGCACAGTGCTTTTGCTGTGAACTTTTTCTCCGCCATCGATGCGATCACGGGAGAAACGAGGTTGCAGCCCTTATTCTTCAGCTTCACAAGCAGCTCGGTGGCTTTTGTGACAAACTCGATCTCCGGCATCATGCGGATAAGAAAATCCGTGTTTTCAAGCACGTACATCTGGATGACCTTTTTCCACGCGCGGATGGAGGAGCGGAACACATCGTTGATCGCTCCGGTGAAGGCGTTGGCAAGCGCCAGCTGCTGGTTGTCCGGCTGTCCCTTGCGGAAGGGCACAAGCGGCGCGATGCAGGTCATTTCGTCCGATTTGAAATCGAGCCGGAGCATTTTGTCCAGCAGCTCGCCCGATTTGAACGGCTCGTTGTTCATCGACAGCACGCCTGCCTTGTCCGCGCGCAGCTGGGAGTCTAGGTTCACGCCGATGGTGATCGATTTGATCTCACGTACACGGGAGGTCAGCTCCGTCAGCCGCTGGTTCAGATCGCGGTAGTATTCGCTGGCGGTCAGTACGTTGATCCGTTCGGCAAACCGGCGGAACGCGACGCTGTGGAATTTCGGCGCGAGCGGCAGAAGGTTGTTTTTCAGAAGATCGAGCAGGGAAGTGTAGATCTCCACCTCGGTGATGCTGTATAAATATGCTTCCGTGGAAGCCGCCGATTCCGCGCCCATCCGCCGCAGCTCCGTGATGTCGTTGAGCAGCGGGATCATTTTCGTGAGAATGTGGGCAAGCTCCGGATTTTCGAGCATATCGGCAAACGTGCTCTGCCGATAAAGGATCACTTCCGGATCCGCGGTATAAAACGAGCCGAAATCGCACGTTTTCAGATCCATCAGGTAGTATAGCTCCAGCTGTTCCGCGGTCTGAGAGGTCAGATGTGCCAGCTCCTCGCCGAGAGAATGCCTGCGCAGACTGTCCGCGTCCGGGTATAAAAGACTGATGTCGGAGGTATCGATAATGCTGTTTGTTTCCGCCATATAGGGACCTCTTTCCGTAACTTTATAGAAAATCTGTCCCCGATTGTATACGGAAACAGGTACACACGATAATTATACAAGGATATTATAGCATATCCAGCCCAATAGAACAAGGGGTATCGCGCAAAATTTTCACTTTTATATAATCCAATTGCCATATGCGCGAATTTTGCCGGATTGGCACTTGACAAAGCACGCGATATGTTGTATTATGATATCATGCACAACTGTCGCCGCGACCGGAAAACAAACGGACGGCGCATCCTATTTTACGATATGAAAGGACGAACGAACCTATGAAGACCTTTATGGGAAAGAACTTTCTTCTGAACACGGAGACGGCAAAGATCCTCTATCACACCTATGCCGAAAAGCTCCCGATCATCGACTACCACTGCCATGTACCGCCGAAGGACATCGCGGAGGACAAGCAGTACACGAATCTGACCGAGCTGTGGCTGGGCGGCGACCACTACAAATGGAGAGCCATCCGCAGCGCCGGGATCGACGAAAAATATATCACCGGGGACGCGTCTGATTATGAGAAATTCCGTGCTTACGCGTCTGTTATGCCCTCTCTGATCGGCAATCCGCTCTATCACTGGACCCATCTGGAGCTGCAGAGGTTCTTTGACTGCGACCTGATCCTTGGTCCCGACACCTGCGACGAGATCTGGAAGCTGACCTCGAAGATGCTCGCGTCTCCCGATATGTCTGTGCGCAACCTCATCAAAAAGAGCCGCGTGGACATCCTCTGCACCACGGACGATCCGGCGGATTCTCTCGAATATCACAAGCTTTTGGCAGCCGACGACACCTTTGCAACCGCCGTGTATCCCGCGTTCCGTCCGGACAAGTGCTTCAATATCAACAAGCCCGGTCTGCGCGCGTACTACGACAAGCTCGGCGCCGCTGCCGGTGTGGAGATCAAGGACGTCGCTACCCTGAAAGAGGCGCTGAAAAAACGCATCGATTATTTCACGTCCCTCGGCTGCCGCACCGCGGACCATGGACTCGATGAATATCCGATGTTTGTCGCACCGAATCCGTACGCCGTGGAAAAGGCGATGGAGACAGCCCTCCAGAGCGACGGCGCGGACGTGACGCCGGAAATGCTATGCGTTTTCAAGACCGGTATGCTCCAGTTCCTCGCTGCGGAATACGCGCACCATGGCTGGGTGATGCAGTTCCACATGGGCGTATACCGGAACGCCAACGCCAATATGTACAAAAAGCTCGGTCCGGACACCGGCTTTGACACCATCGGCAACAACGATATTGCCTCCATTGTGGCTCTGCTTGACAGCATGGAATCGGGCGCCGGACTGCCGCGCACCATTCTGTACTCCATCGATCCCACACAGAACGCCGCTATCGGCTCCATGATCGGCTGCTTCCAGACCTCCGGCGACGGCTTCCCGAAGGTGATGCAGGGCTCCGCATGGTGGTTCAACGATACCATCGACGGCATGCGCGCACAGATGAAGCAGCTTGCGAACCTGTCCGTATTTGGCAAATTTCTCGGGATGCTCACCGACTCCCGCAGCTTCACATCGTATCCGCGCCATGAATATTTCCGCCGGATTTTATGCAGTGTGATCGGCGAATGGGTAGAGGAAGGACTGTATCCCGACGATTGGGAAACGCTTGCACAGCTTGTCTGCGACATCTGCTACAACAACACGAAGAATTTCTTCGGTTTCCAGATCACGGAGAAATAAAAACGGCGCGCCTTGTCCCGGACAACACCATATAAAGGAAACAAGCCAATGAATTTTCGCAAAAAGTATATCGGGGATAAGGCGTTCTATTCCGCACTGATCGCTCTGGCTATCCCGCTTATCATCCAGCAGGGCATTACCAATTTTGTATCCCTGCTCGACAATCTCATGGTCGGCAGGCTCGGTACCATACCGATGAGCAGCGTGTCGATCATGAACCAACTGATCTTTGTTTACAACCTGACCATCTTTGGCGGACTGTCCGGTGCCTCCATCTTCGGCGCGCAGTTTTTCGGAACGGGCGACTGGAAGGGCATGCGCGATACGTTTCGCTTCCGGTTCCTTTTCGGCGGCGTGGTATCCGTGCTTGCCATCGTGATCCTGTGGTTCTGGGGCGATGCGCTTGCACTGCTGTTTATGAAAAGCGAGGTGAACGATCCTGCCGACATCGCGCTGACTGTGGAGCATGGCATGGCGTATCTGAAAATCGCGCTGTGGGGGCTTGTGCCGTTTATGGTGGTGCAGGTCTATTCCGGTCTGCTGCGCGAAATGGGGGAAACCGTCTCGCCGATGATCGCCTCCGTGATCGCCATTCTCACGAATCTGGTGCTCAACTACATCTTCATCTACGGTAAGCTCGGCTGTCCCGCAATGGGGGTTGCCGGCGCCGCCCTTGCAACCGTGATCGCGCGTTTTTTGGAAATGGGCTACATCATGTGGATCACACACCGCGGGTACGCCAGGTTCCGCTTTATCGAGGGCGCGTACAAAAGCATGCACGTTCCGGCGGAGCTGGTGCGCAAGATCGCCGTTACCGGTGCGCCTCTGATGTTCAATGAGCTGCTCTGGTCCCTCGGCACGACCTTTGTTAACGCCAACTATTCCTCGCGTGGCTTGACCGTCGTTGCCGCCATGAACATCGCGACCACGGCATGGAACCTTTTCTGCGTCATTATGTTCGCAATGGGCTCCGTGGTGTCGATTATGGTCGGACAAAAGCTCGGCGCAGGTGACATCGAGGGCGCGAAAGACATCGACCGCAAGCTCATCTTCGCCAACCTTGTGCTGCATATCGCTATTGGCGCGCTCATCGTCGTGACGGCGGAGCTGGTTCCGATGCTCTACAAAACGGAGCCGGAGGTGCGTGCTCTGGCGGCAGATTTTCTCCGGATCATGGGACTGACCATGCCGATTTCCGCGTTTGTCCACGTCGCGTACTTCACCATCCGTTCCGGCGGCAAAACGGTCGTCACCTTCTTCTTCGATTCCGTGTACACGTGGGTCGTGACCGCGTCGCTGTCCCTTGTACTGTGTCGCTATACCGCTCTCGATGTGTGCACGATCTTCTTTATCGTCCATTTTTCGGACATCATCAAGCTTATCATCTCTATCCCCATGCTCCGTTCCGGTTTCTGGGCAAACAACCTGGTCGCGGACGAGGCGGCGCGGGATAAGAGTGAGACCTAAAACCAAGCATAGAAAGGCAAAAACACTATGGCATTCTCTGATTACCCCTGGAAATCAAAAGCACTCAACATTTTCGCACCCCATCCGGACGAAGTGGACCGGTTCTGCACGTTCATCGAAAACGAGCTGGTACCGGACGGCATCGACACCATCATGATGATCGTGCGGTACAACTACGAGTTTACCTCCCATCCCGAATGCCGCGGCGATTATCCGCTCTCCAAAGCCGACTGTCAGAAGATGGTCGACACCTGCCGCAAGCATAACATCCGCCTTGTGCCAAACATGAACCTGCTCGGACATCAGACGGTGCAGGACTATAAAGAAGCGGACGGACTCTTGCGCGCACACCCGGAGTTTTCCGAAACGCCGACCTCCGAGGAGCCGGAATACTGCTACTCCCTTTGCCCGAACGCGCCCGGACTATACGAGATCATCACCGATCTCATGGACGAGCTCATCGATGCGTTCCAGCCGGAGTGGTTCCATATGGGCGGCGACGAGGTGTTCTATATCGGCGAATGCGACCGCTGCAAGGGACACGATAAGGGCGAGCTGTACGCGAACTGGTACAACCGTCTGGCGGCGCATCTTAAGGAAAAGGGCATTACCCCGATGCTGTGGGGCGACCGACTTCTCAACAGCAGAGAATGCGGGCACGGTCCGTGGGACGCAAGTATGAACGGTACCGATACGGCGATTCAGACCCTCGACCGCTCTATCATTATCACGGACTGGCACTACCACAACTGGCCGCGTTTCCCGTCGGTGGAGATTTTCGCAAAAGCCGGATTCGAAATCTACCTCTGCCCATTTAATGTGGCGGAAAACGCGAAGCTCTTTCTTGATTACGCGAAGGAGCACGACGGCGGCAACATTCTCGGCGTGATGGAAACGACCTGGACGCCGCTCAAGTGGTTCATGGACGGTATGGAGGGCAAGGAGCTGGAAGATCTGAAGTGGTATAAGGATGCCACGCCGGAAATTGTCCGCTGCTACGATTGGCTCTTTCGACCGGAGGAATTTGCAAAGCTGCCGCCCCTGCCGAAGGACGACGAATAATCCCTAAGGAGCGCATACGGCAATTCCGAAAGCAACAGCGCGTTTCTTGACAGGCTCTTTCCGCCATGTTATACTATAGTAGATGAAAACGCACGAAAACATGCGTAAAAGGAGGAAGTACAGTATGGAAACATGGGAGATCATCCAGAATCTGCGTGAGAAGCACGGCATGACACAGGACACACTCGCACAAAAGCTGTTCGTGACCCGGCAGGCGGTCAGTCGCTGGGAAACGGGCAAAACGCTCCCGGATACGGAAACGCTGAAGCGGCTGTCGATGCTTTTTGACGTGTCGATCAATACGCTGCTTGGCGCGCCGCGGAAATGCGTCTGTCAGTGCTGCGGCATGCCGCTGGAGGACGAGTCGATGAGCCGGGAGCCGGATGGTTCGTTCAACGAGGACTACTGCAAATGGTGCTACGCGGACGGCAGGTTCCTCTATGACGATATGGATTCGCTGCTTTCGTTTCTTGTCGGACATATGGCAAACGATCATTTTCCACCGGAGGCAGCGCGTGCGTTTTTTGCTGACCTGCTCCCGAAGCTAGCGCACTGGCAGAACAAATGAATACGAAAGATCCCGCATCCTGCCGCGCTTGGTATGATGCGGGATCTTTGGCGAAAACCGGGGTGTCTCACGGATCCTGTATCCGGCTTTGTCCGGTATGACAGCTCCACATCCGGTGCATACTGCCGTATGGAGGTGATTTTATGCGATTGCTGCGCGGCTGCAGTGCGATATTGACCGCCCTTTGCCTGCTTGTTCCCGTGTCCGCCGGTTCGGATACCGCTGTCGTGCCGATTTTGATGTACCACCATTTTACGCTTGATCCCGCGCACGCAAACGGAAACTGTATCACCGCCGACGCGTTTGACGGTCAGCTTGCCGCCTTGTCCGACGCCGGGTACCACAGCGTGACCGTGGCGGACTGCGTTGACTTTGTGGATTGCGGCGTTCCTTTGCCTGACCATCCCGTGCTCATTACCGCGGACGACGGGTATAAGAGCGTATTGGAGATTGCGCTGCCCATCGCGGATCGATATGGTTTTTCCATGACGGTCGCCGTTATCGGAAGTCATTGTACCGCGGACACGGACGGGATTCCGCATTTCACGCTGACGGAAGCGCTGTCTCATCCGCTTACCGACCGATTGGAGCTGATCTCGCACACCTACGATCTGCACGACGCGGACGGCTTGGGTGTAACCGCAGATCCGACGGCACTTCCGTACGATATTGCCCGCATGCGCGGAATGTCCGGCGCCAGAAAAACGGAGATCGGTCGGGTATTCGCCTATCCGTTCGGAAAGTGGAGCTGTGAAACGGAGCGGATCCTGCGGGAAGCCGGGTATCGTGCTACATTGGCGATTCGTGCGGGGGTATATCGTGTCGCCGTGCTGCGGTATGAAAAGCCGGAATCGTTATATGCCATGCCGCGGATTGCCGTGGACGGTTCGATAGACGGGGTAGGATTGACAGGCATTCTCGCGCGGGAGACAGCGAAAGTACAGGCGGCGAACTTTGCGTCATGACTGCATTCCGACAAAAAAGTTTTCGTATGTGGTGAGAATTTTGTTGCATTTTGCGCACGTTCATGCTATACTATACCCAAATCGCACGGGACAATCCGTCCTTTGTGCCAAAAGCGAACATTCCTGATCATAGAAAGGGTAAAAACATGAATTTCAGACAGATCCATCTCGACTTTCACACGAGCGAGAAAATCGACGGCATCGGCAGCGAGTTCTCCAAAGAGCAGTTTCAGGCGGCGCTGAAGCTCGGTCACGTCAACTCCATCACCGTATTCTCGAAATGCCACCACGGCTGGGCATATCATCCGAGTGAGGCAAACGAAATGCACCCCGGTCTTTCCTTTGACTTACTTGGTGCGGAAATCGAAGCGGCGCACGAGATCGGTGTCAAAACGCCTGTATATCTCTCTGCGGGACTGGACGAAAAAATGGCGCGCCGTCATCCGGAATGGCTGCGCAGAGGCGATCCGTCGGACGCGGTGGGCTGGAACCGTCCCGGTTATCACGAATTTTGCATGAATTCGCCGTACCTTGATTATCTGCTTGCCCAGATTGAAGAGGTGGTCCGCAATTACGACTGCGACGGTATCTTCCTCGACATCGTGGGCGTGCGCACCTGCTACTGCCAGAACTGTATCAAAACGCTGCTCGACGAGAGCAAGGACCCCTATGATGAGGCGAATATCGCGGAGCTTGGCGAGAGAGTGTACGCCAACTATACCAGACGTGTGCGTGAGACAGTCGATAAGGTAAAGCCGGGACTGCCGGTATTCCACAACAGCGGCCATATTCGCCGCGGACGCCGGGATCTTGCTGATGTGGATACGCATCTGGAGCTGGAATCGCTGCCGACCGGTGGATGGGGCTATGACCACTTTCCGCTGTCCGCCGCGTATTCCCGTACGCTCGGCAAGGATTTCCTCGGCATGACGGGCAAATTCCATACGACCTGGGGCGAATTTGGCGGATTCAAGCATCCGATGGCACTCCGGTACGAGGAAGCGCTCTGCGTGGCAAACGGCGCGAAATGCTCCGTCGGCGATCAGATGCACCCGCTCGGCAAAATGGATGAGGCGACCTATGCGCTGATAGGAGAAGCGTACGCCGAGGTGGAGGAGAAAGAGCCGTGGCTCGATCACGTGACCTCTGTGGCAGATGTGGCAATCCTCAGCCAGGAGGCGATGAGCTGCTATTATTCGCGCAGCAAGCTGATCCACCATCAGGGAACGGCAGGCGATACCGGTGCGGGTCGGATTCTGCTGGAGGGCAAATACCTCTTTGACGTCGTCGACGCGGAGGAACCGCTTGAAAAATATAAGCTGCTCATCCTCCCGGATTCCATTCGTCTGGACGCTGCCATGGCGGATAAGGTGCAGGCGTTTGTGGCAAAGGGCGGCAAGGTGCTGGCAAGCGGCACGTCCTGCCTGTCCACGGAAAAGGACGAGTTTGTGGTCGATCTGGGTGCGGAATGGAAGGGTGTGTCCGCGTTCCGTCCCGTATACTTCCGTCCCGATTTCGACATCGGCTGTCTGCGGAATTCCGCGTACGTGATCTACGAGCAGGCATATGATATGGAGGCAAAGCCGAATGCAAAGGTCCTGATCCATCGTGAAAACCCGTACTTCAATCGCACCACCTTTGCCTTCTGCTCGCACCAGCATACGCCGAACGACAAAACAAAGTCCTACCCGGCGGCAACGGTTGGCAAGGACGGCGCGTATATTTCCTCGGAAATCTTTGCGGAATACGCGAACAAGGGCAGCATCACCACAAAAATGATGCTCCTCGGCGTGATCGAAGCGCTGCTTGCGGATACCAAAACCATCGTTACCGATCTGCCGGCACAGGGTGTCGTTACCCTGATGGATCAAAAGGGCGAACATCGTCTGGTCAACCATCTCCTGTATGCGTCCCCGGTCAAGAGAGGCGGCGGCATCGAGATCATTGAGGACATCCTTCCGATATACGACGTACATGTGACGCTGCGCACCGACCGTACCCCAAAGCGCGTATATCTGGCGCCGAGCGGCGAGGATATTCCGTATACATACGAAAACGGTGCAATCCGCTATACAGTGGCAAAGCTCTTTATCCACCAGATGGTCGTTATCGACTATTGATGAGGGCTTGCTACCATGAAACGATCGGAGATCAATGCCTATCTTGTCGAGGCACTGGCGGCTTTCCGGAATGCCGGATGCACGCTTCCGCCGTTTGGCTATCTGCCGTACGCAAAATGGAGCACACGCGGGCATGAATATGATGAGATCCGCCGCTGCATGCTCGGCTGGGACATCACGGATTTCGGTTCCGGCGACTTTCTTCACACCGGCCTGACTCTGTTCACCCTGCGCAACGGCGACCCCACCGATCCGGCAGGGAAAACCTACGCGGAAAAGCTCATGTACGTTCGTCCGGGGCAGGTCACACCGATGCACTACCACACGCGTAAAATGGAGGACATCATCGTCCGTGCCGGCGCCAACCTGATCGTGGAGCTGTGGCTGCCCGATGAGAAGGACAGACTGTCCGATAGAGACGTCACTGTATCCATGGACGGTGTGCAGCAGACATTCCCTGCGGGCTCCCGGATCGCGCTGGCGCCTGGTCAGTCGATCACCATGGCGCGCGGTCTGTACCATTCCTTCTTTGCGGACGGCGGTCCCTGCGTGGTCGGCGAGGTCTCCATGGTCAACGACGACAACACGGACAACCACTTCCTTAAAGCCTGCGGCAGATTCCCGCCGATCGAGGAGGACGCGGAGCCGGAATTCTGCCTGTGCTGGGAATATCCCGCGGCAAAATAAGCGGAAACCGTATACGAAAACACCCGAGAGAACACGAAAAATGGCGTCTCGGGTGTTTTTTCACTTTAAGGATGCGCTGAATAAAGGGAACCTTGCATCCGCGTTTTCCTGATTCAGTACAGTACTGCAAACGCGGTCGGCAGCATCCCGGAGGATGGACGGATATCGGTTAAGAAACCAGACGCGTACAATTTTGCAAGCGGTGCGGCAACAGCGTGATCGAGTGCCCACAAAAAGCCGTACGCCCCGGATCTTACGTTCTTTTTGCATCGTACCGGCACGTGCTCCAAGAGAATACTCGTAGCGGTCCCGGCAAGCGCGGTGCCGACATCCGAGATTTTCGCTATATCCTCCTCAAATACGGCGGCAAGCGCGTCGTACTCCGCGGTCGTGCATACGGGCATGGCGGGACGCAGGGTTTCCGAATCGGCATGGAAATACCCGCGCTTCACCATTTCTCCGGCGAGAAAACGGTCATTCTCTCCCAAAGCTGCTACCGGTGTGCCGGACAGCAGCGAGAAAAACACATGCGCGGCGCCCTGTCGTTGGAAGAAGTACGTGTGGTACATCTCTCCGAACAGTGGCAGATCGAGGAATACGATCCGTCCGCGCGCGCCGTGATGATTGTTGTCCCCGTCGTCCACAGATGCGTACGCCACGGCAAACGGATCCGATTTCGTGTCAGGATCCATTTCGCATCCCCAGACGAAGGCGCGTGTACCGTATGTGTTTTCTGGGATTTCGCGAACGATTCGGGATTGCAGCCGATCTAAAATCGATAACCGCAGGAGAATCGCACTCATCTGCCAGCGAAACGTGGATTCATCCATATTCCGAAAGGCTGGATTCACGTTGAAAACCGTTTCCCGGAGCAGATTCGCTTTTGCTTCTACCGCGTTCTGCACGATGGCAGCGATCGCTTTTTCCTGCTCTACAGTTGCTGTCGCCGTTTCCTTTTGATAGAGCTTTGTGAACAGCACAATGTTCGTACAGTATCGTCTGCCTTCCCGGACGAGCAGCCCATCCTCCGTGAGTACGGCAAGCTCATCCTCCAGATACGGCACCGCGACACCGATGGCAAGACTCACCTCCTCTGCCGTCAATGCGTCGTTGTAGCAGGCATAGAGGATGTTTTGGAGCATAAGCGTCCGTCTGCCGCGCAGCTGTGTGTACGGATCCGTCCCCTCCCCAAAGAAGCCGATGGACAATTCCACCGGGCGATAGCATAACTCCCCATAAGCGCGTTCCATAGTCAATCCCTCCCGTAAAAGTATTCGTGAGCGGAACAGAAGGTACTTCACCATGCTCTCGGATATCCCCATCCGCCTGCCGATCTCCGCGCATGGCAGCCGATCGATGTAGTAGTATACGACTGCCTGCCGGTGTCGCCTGTGGAGCAGAGCCAGCTCTCTGCGCAGACGGAAAATATCGGCGTCCGGCTCCTCCATGTACCGCTCGGGGGCTGCGTCCGGGTCCGCCAGTGTCTCCGTGAGCGTATCCGACAGAGCCTCGAGGCGCACACGCTGCTTTTTCCGATAGAAGCGTTTCACGACATTCCCGGCGATCGACCAGAAAAAGCCATAGAACGCCACATCCTCGCGCAGCTGGGGAAGCGATTCGTACAGTGCCAGCCAGACCTCCCCGCACAGATCCTCCGCGTCCGCTGCGTTGTCTGTTCTTGCAGTGCAGTAAAGGAACAAGGTGTGTGCGAGAGAGACAATTTCCGCGTCCGACAGCGGGGTGTGCGATACCGTTTTCTTCGTTATCGCGTGATCCGTTTGATTCATGGTGTCTCCGTTCATATGTAAGATAACGGTATGCCGCAGAAAAGCTCCCGCCATTCCCGTTTCGCTCTACTGGTGTCCGAATCCGCGTCCCGGTTAGGATTTTTGAAAAAATTTTATCCCTCTACCTCAAACGCGTTCCAGCCGGCGCGGTGATAGTCTCCCGCTGCATCGTACAGGCGGCGGAGAAGGCACGCGCGCTCCGTGATCTGGTCGGATACGGGCTTGTTCTGCCAGAGGTATTCCGCGGCGAAAAAGAGCTTTTGAAGATACGCGGGCAGATGGTGCCAGGTCGTGAGCAGAACACCCACCCCCTCCGTATCGCGGGCATTGGCGGCAAGGGAGCGGATGTTGCGCAGATCGTCCCACGGCGAGAGCAGCACGTCAAAGCCAAGAGAGCGCAGATACGGCATGGTCGGATTTTTGCCGGAGAAATAACCGTACTGCCAGTCTGCGAGCAGGATCCGTCGGTCGAGCAGGGGCAGAGCGGACGCCGTATCCCGATGCGCGCCGTTTGCCACAAGATAGTCGCCCGTGCCGATCTCGTTCTTGAAATCGTCGTGGCGGAGGAACATATCGTGCCAGAGAATCGGCCGCCGTCCGGATACCGCGAGATCCTCCGTCAGTCGGTTCGCGTATTCGGCAAGCAGTTCATGCGGCACACGGCGGCGACAGGTCGGACAAGTCGCGAACGAATACGCCTCGTCAAAGCCGAGATGGAAATACGAACCGTCGCCGCATAGCTCCATCATTTCCGCGCGCATTTCGGAAAGAAGCCGGTACGTATCCGGATTGGTGGAGCACCATGTCCAGCCGTCCGGCTCAAACAGCAGCGACTGGCGCGGATCGGCGTCGAGCACCACGTGCCGCCCATAGCAGGAGCGAGCGGCGGCGGCGTGTCCGAAGTGGTTGATCATGGGGATGACCTCCATGCCGTAGCTGTGCGCCAGACGGACAAGGGCTTGTGCATCCGCGCGCGACCAACTTCCGCCGTGCCAGTGCAGGGAAGCGTTCGCGTGGTAGGGATAGGTGCCCCAGAATTCCAGCACCACGTGGGTCAGGTGAAGAAAGCCCGCGAGATGGATCGCCTTTTCCAGTGTGTGCCGCTCGCTTTCCGGAAACACACACAGATGGATCGCACGGAAACCGACCTTTGCGCTGTCACGGATCTCCGTCGCAGGGATTGCGAACGATTCCGCACCAGGCGTAAGACAAAGCGGAACAATACACTGCAAAAGGATCATAAATCCATCGAGAAACGCTTTTTCCGATTCCGCGACCAGGGAAACGGTACGTTCCCGCATGGACAACCGGTATGTGTCGTCGGATGCAAGCGGCTCTGTGGGGTCGTTTTCGCCGATGATTGCCGCAAAGCTGCCGTCCATGGCGTCATAGGTCAGCGCAAGGGTCGAGGCGTCACAGGTGAAGCGCCTCCATAGGGTGACGATCCGTTCGACAGTTTCCGCACGTGGCGAAAAGGATATACGCATGGTCACATGCGCGCCGAATACATACGTGCCGTCCTTTTTCGTGTAGGAGCGCGGCGCTGGGTATAGCTGTGTCAGGTACATACTGTGCCTCCGGTTGCGATAAATTTCTTATGAGGAGAGTATACACGATTTTTTCGCAGAGGTCAAGACAGAAACGGAACATTTTTTATAAAAAGCGCACAAAATGGGGAATCTACACAGAGGCAGCGGTACGCGCCCGAAAAACCGCCGCAAATTCGCTTGTTTTGCCAAATAGAACGCCTTGTGCACAGTTTTCGCAGGATTTTCAATAGAATGCAGTGATTTTTGGACAGTGTGCTTCTTGCATTTTTTTGCGGACTATGGTAAAATGTAGCGTGCTACATAAGATACGTAGCACGCTACATATATAGAAAAATACAGCAGACAGGAGGATACGGAAAATGGAACCCACGCAGGAGATGGACGTTGGTTGGAAAATCAAACGGCTGTACAGTGCGTATGCGCAGTTCCGCGAGAGGGATATACAAAAGCTGGAGCTCACCTCCGCGCAGGCGTTTTTGCTGGGGTACCTGAGCCGGCATGGAGATACGCCCGTATATGCCGGGGATATCGGCAGAGATTTCGGACTGCGCCATCCGACTGTTTCGGGACTGTTGTCGCGCATGGAGCAGAAGGGGTTTATCCGGTATGAGGCGGATGCGGATCATCGTCGGAAGCGGATCGTGTTGACCGCGCGCGCGCTTGCCGTCCACGAGCAGATCCTGGCGCGGATCCATGCGACCAATGCGCTTGCCACCGCCAATCTGACAGAGGACGAGATCGCCATGCTGCACCGGCTGCTCGATCGGATTTACGCCAATCTGACCGCGTCGGAAACGGCAGCACCTGACGCGACGTGCTTTGCCGAAAACGAATCGTTTGAAAAAGAATGAAATCCACACGATGTGGTAGAAAGGAATGCCTATGATCCGAAAAATCGCCCGGTGTATCCGGGAATACAAAAAGGATACGATCCTCACGCCGCTTTGCATGGTCGGCGAGGTCAGCCTGGAATGCGTGATCCCGCTAGTGACCGCAAAGCTCATCAACGCGATCCAGGAAGGCTGTGAAATGGCACAATTGCTGCGCTATGGTCTTTTCCTCGTTCTGCTTGCTGTGGGCTCGATGGCGTGCGGTGTGCTGTCCGGCTGGTTCTGCGCGTCCGCATCGTCGGGATTTGCCCGGAATCTGCGCCACGATCTCTACGCCAAGGTTAAGAATTTCAGCTTTGCCAATGTCGACGCCATTTCCACCTCGTCGCTTGTGACCCGTTTGACCACGGATGTCACCAACGTCCAGAACGCGTTTATGATGATCATCCGTATCGCGGTCCGCGCGCCGCTGATGCTCATTTTCGCGGTGACCATGGCGATCTACGTCGGTAAAAAGCTCAGCCTGGTGTTCGTGCTGGTGATCCCGATCCTTGCCGCAGGGCTGTTTACGATTATCCGCCACGCCATGCCGCTGTTCCGCAGCGTGTTCCGCAAATATGATGCGATGAACGAATCCATCCAGGAAAACGTCAAGGGTATGCGTGTGGTAAAATCCTTCGTGCGGGAGGATTACGAGAAAAAGAAATTCGCCGCCACCTCCGAGGATGTGTGCGCGGACTTCACAAAAGCGGAAAAGATTCTTGCGTTCAATAACCCTCTGATGATCGCGTGTATGTACATCTGCATGCTCATCATCCCGTATTTTGCCGCGAAATGGATCATTTCCACCGCGGGTCTGGAAATGCAGGTCGGCAATCTCTCGAGCCTTTTGACCTACAGCATGCAGATTCTCATGTCTCTCATGATGGTTTCCATGATTTTCGTGATGGTGACCATGGCGACCGAATCCGCCCGTCGTATCGTGGAGGTGCTCGACACCGAAAGCACGATCCGCAATCCCGCAAACCCCGTTATGAACGTGCGCGACGGCAGCGTTGTCTTTGAAAACGTGCAGTTCAAGTATGCCGCGACCGCTGATAAATACGCACTGTCCGATATCAATTTGCATATAAAGTCCGGACAGACCATCGGCATCATCGGTGGCACCGGTTCCGGCAAAACGACCCTCATTCAGCTCATCTCGCGTCTGTACGATGTGACCGATGGCGCGGTGCTGGTCGGCGACGTGGACGTGCGGAAATACGATCTCGACACGCTGCGGAATGCGGTAGCAGTGGTGCTGCAGAAAAACGTGCTGTTCTCCGGCACGATCAAGGAAAATCTGCGCTGGGGTGATCCGAACGCGTCCGATGACGAGCTGAAGCGAATCTGCAAGCTCGCACAGGCGGATGAGTTCATCGAATCGTTCCCGGATAAATATGACACATATATTGAGCAGGGCGGCGCGAATGTGTCCGGTGGTCAGAAGCAGCGGCTCTGTATCGCGCGGGCACTGCTCAAAAAGCCGAAAATTCTCATCCTCGACGACTCCACCAGCGCCGTGGATACAAAAACAGACGCAATGATCCGCAAGGCGTTCCGGGACGAGATTCCGGGTACGACCAAGATCATCATCGCACAGCGCATTTCCTCCGTTGAGGAGGCGGACGCGATCATCGTGATGGACAACGGTCGCATTGATGGCTTTGGAAATCACGAAACGCTGCTGCAAACGAACGAAATTTACCGTGAGGTATACCAGTCTCAAACAAACGCCAACGCAAAGGAGGGGAAATCCGATGCCGAATAAACCGACTGCGAAAAAGCTCACAAAGGAAAAAAGAGGACTGCTCAAACGCCTGCTCGGACTGCTGTGGCACGATTACAAATGGATGCTTCTGATTGTCGTCGCCTGCCTACTTGTCAACGCGGTCACAAACGTGCTGCCGTCCGTATTTCTCAAGAATATCACCGACTATATCGAAACCGGCCTGCAGCTGGGCAGCTGGAGAGCGGTACAGGCGGATGTGGTGCGGCTGCTTGTCTTTATGGCGACCGCGATGCTCATCGGTCTGACGGCGTCGTATCTCCATTCCCGGACGATGGCGATCGTTACGCAGGGCTTTATGGACAAAATGCGTAAGCGCATGTTCAATAAGATGCAGAGCCTGCCCATCAAGTATTTCGATTCCAACGGGCATGGCGATATCATGAGCTATTACACGAATGACATCGATACGCTGCGCCAGCTTGTCTCGCAGAGCCTGCCAAGCGTTTTTCAATCCGCGGTGATCCTTGTTTGTCTCGTCGGCGTGATGCTCTATTACAGCATGAACCTGATGGTGTTTATGTTCCTCGGCGTCGTGCTGATGCTTCTTGCGGTCAAGAATGTCGGCGGGAAGAGCGCGCGGTATTTCGTGAAGCAGCAGGCGTCGCTCGGTAAAGTTGAGGGCTACGTGGAGGAACTGATGAATGGTCAGAAGGTCGTGAAGGTGTTCTGCCACGAGGAGGCGAGCCAAAGAGATTTCGATGTACGCAACGATCAGCTCTTTCACGATGCGGTCAGTGCAAACCGGTTCGGCAACATCATGGGTCCGATCATGGGCAACATCGGCAATCTGCTCTACGTCTGCATCGCCATTGTCGGCGGCGCGATGATCACGGCAAACCTGCCGAACTTCTCGATAGGCGGGATCGTTTCCGGTACGTTCGGCGCTGGACTGCAGATTTCCATCGTCGTATCGTTCCTCAACATCTGCCGTCAGTTTACGAACAATGTCAGTCAGGTCGCGCAGCAGTTCACCTCTATCGTCATGGCAATGGCAGGCGCGGAGCGTGTATTCGGATTGATGGATGAAGAACCGGAGCAGGATGCAGGCTATGTTACCCTCGTCAACGCGAAGAAGGGCAAAAACGGAGAGCTTACCGAATGCGAAGAACGTACCGATGAATGGGCATGGCGCCACCCGCATGGAGACGGCAGCGTGACCTATACCAAGCTCTGCGGCGACGTCCGTCTCTACGATGTGGATTTCGCGTATGAGGAAGGCAAGACGGTTCTCCACGACATCAGCCTCTGGGCGGAGCCGGGACAGAAGATCGCCTTTGTCGGAGCTACGGGCGCCGGAAAAACGACGATCACCAACCTCATCAACCGTTTCTACGACATTGAGGACGGAAAAATCCGCTACGACGGAATCAACATCAACAAGATCAAAAAGCCGGATCTGCGTCGGTCGCTCGGCGTGGTACTGCAGGACGTGAACCTCTTTACCGGTACCGTCATGGACAACATCCGCTACGGCAAGCTGGACGCGACGGACGAGGAATGCATCGCGGCGGCAAAGCTGGCAAACGCGCACGATTTTATCACCCGTCTGCCGGAGGGCTATAACACGATGCTGACCGCGAATGGCGCCAATCTGTCGCAGGGACAGAGACAGTTACTCTCGATCGCCCGCGCTGCTGTTGCCGACCCGCCGGTGATGATCTTGGACGAGGCGACGTCCTCTATCGATACGCGCACCGAAGCACTCGTGCAAAAGGGCATGGACGCGCTGATGGAGGGGCGCACCGTATTCGTCATCGCGCACAGACTGTCCACGGTTCGCAACTCCGACGCGATCATGGTGCTCGACCATGGCAGAATCATCGAACGCGGCAGCCACGACGATCTGATCGCGGCACACGGTACGTACTATCGCCTATACACCGGCGCGTTTGAACTGGAATAACGGAAAAAAGAGAGACTGTACGGTCTCTCTTTTTTCCTGGATTCCCTTGACATTCCCGCGCGATTCGTGTACAATTTGGGTAAACAAGATTCCCTGAAGAAAGGCGACTATTATGGATTTTTCCAAATTGACAGCGTTTTTAGACAGTCTTAACGAAAAAGAGGGCATTCCCGCGACGGACTGCGCCGTGTACCACGACCACCGCATTGTGTATCGGCACAAGACAGGGTTTTCCGACGCCGCGCAGACAAAGCCTGTGTCGGAGAGCGATATGTACATTTTATATTCCGCGACCAAGGTCATGACGATGGCAGGGGCGCTTCACTTGATGGAGGCGGGAAAAATCGTCCTCACGGACGAGGTGGCAAAGTACCTCCCGGCGTACGAAAATCTGACTGTGCGGGAAGCGGACGGCACGATTCGTCCGGCAAGAACGAAAATGCGCATCTGCGACGCGATGGCGATGGCAGGCGGTCTCGATTACACGTGGGACACTCCCGCACTGGAGAAGCTGCGCGAGAAGTACGGCAGGGAAATCTCCACCATTGACGCGGTAAACAGCTATGCCGAAAGTCTGCTGCAATTTGATCCGGGAACCCGTTTTCGCTATAGCCTGTGCCACGATGTGATTGGCGCCGTGATCGAGGTCGCGTCCGGGATGTCCTTTGGCGCGTATCTTAAAAAGGTGATTTTCGACCCGCTCGGCATGACGGACACCACGTTCCATCCTACAGAGGAGCAGAGGGCGCGGCTGACGGAGCAGTACCGGTACGAGAACGGCAAAGCGCGTCCGATCGCAAAAACAAATCAGGTGATGGATGTATCCGACCGGTACGAAAGCGGGGGCGCGGGACTGTATTCCACCGTAAGCGATTATCTCTCGTTCGCAGCATGTCTGGCAAACGGCGGCACCGCGGACAACGGCTATCGCCTCTTGTCTCCGGAAACGGTCGCACTGATGCATACGGATCAGATGACATTACCCGGCAGAAAGGCAGATTTCGCGACGCTTGGCAGAACCGGCTACAGCTACGCGCTCGGTGTGCGGACCCTTGTCGATCCCAAAGCGGCGGATACAGCGGCTCCGGCAGGGGAATTTGGCTGGGACGGTGCGGCGTGTGCGTATTGCTCGATGGAGACGACCACAGGCACCGCGATTTATTTCGGTACGCAGGTGCTCGGTTGGGACGGCGCATACACGGTATATCACCCAAGGATCCGCGATCTCGTATACGAGGGGCTCGGCTATACAAAATAACAACAAAGACTGCCGCGCGGCGGAAAAACCGTTCTGCGGCAGTCTTTGTTGTATGCAGATGCAGATTGTTATGCTTCGTCTTTGTCAAAACGTACGGTTTGTGTTTTCATGGAGATTTTCTCCACGTGATACACGTACGCGGCAAGCTCTTTTTTATAGGTCAGGAAGGAATGATCGATGGGAAATCCCGCGATTTTCTCGATTTCCGCATAGGACAGGGTAAGCGTTGGCATACCGCTCTGTCCGATATATTGCCATAACGCGTCGTATTTGCGCATGCCGTTCGCTCCTTATCTGCAATGTGAGAATAAAAAAACAACCGGATCTGTGGTGCACAAATTCCGGTTGTTATGACCCGTGGGAGAATCGAACTCCCGTTTACGCCGTGAGAGGGCGTCGTCTTAGCCGCTTGACCAACGGGCCTTGCTGAATGCTCCATTATTATACCAGATCCGTCCTTGTTTGTCAATAGGTTTTTCAAAAAAAGTTGCGATTTTTTCGTGTGGTGCTTCCGTATCGTTTTTTCGTATTCGTTCACTCTTTGCCGGCTTTGCAGGATTTTGTCGCCGGTTCCAGAATCCAACAACGTTTTTCTTTTGAAAATCGGGAACTTTTGTGTCCGGCATGCGTCTAATCCGACAGAAAACCAAAGCGTAAGCGGAACGATAAGGAGAACGATCATGACAGCCAAGCGTATGCGAATCCTTGCGGTGCTATCCACAGCACTGCTTCTGTGCTCCTCCTGCGGCAGCGCAGCCAAATCCATGGCGACGGAGGACATGCTATACATGGAAGAATCTGCCGCACCGGAAGCGTACATGGACGACTACAGCTACGACACGGCAAGCTGGGACGGCGAATCTGGCTACACCAGCATGGCAAAGGCGGCGCCGATGCAGACCAGCGCGAGCCGATCGGAGCAGAGCGCGGCGGAAAACGATCTCGAAAACCGTAAGCTCATCAAAACCGCCAATCTGTCTATTGAAACGCAGACCTTCACCGACTGTATCGACGCGCTTGTCGAGCAGATCCAAAAAAACGGCGGCTATATCGAAAATTCCAGCGTCTACGGCAACGAGGATTACGAACGGCGCAGTGCCAATTATACCATTCGTGTGCCGGAGAGCAAATATGAAGACTTTCTCTCAGGCGTCGTGACAGTCGGCAGCGTGACCAGCCGCACGGAATCTGTCGAGGATGTAACGATGAATTACACGGATGTGGAAAGCCGCATTCGTTCTCTGGAGACCGAATACAACACGCTGCTCGGTATTCTGGAAAAGTGTGAAAACGTGTCCGACGTTATCGAGGTGCAGAATCGCATCACGGACGTAACCTATGAGCTGGACAGCTATAAATCCCGTTTACGCACCTACGACAATCTGATCTCGTACTGCACCGTCTATGTGGATATAAGCGAGGTCGTGACCTATACGGAGCCGACGGAGAACATATCCCTGTGGGAACGCGTCACCCGTGACATCCGCGACAATTATGCCGATCTCGGGGATGATATGGTGGAGCTGTTCATATGGCTTGTCTCCGCGCTGCCGGTGCTGCTTGTGATCGCCGTGCTCGTAGTGGTGATCGTCCGTCTCATCCGCCGTGCCAACCGTAAGGCGAGAGAACGCGAGATGGCAAAGTACCCGCAGTTTGTGCAGAAATCCACAGATACCGATACTGTCAAAGAACCTGTCGGAAAGCATTGATAAAAATGAGGGGGTCCCATGCAAAGTCGTAAGAGAAAAGCCACCATTCAGCGCATTGTATTCTATCTCGCCGCCCTATGCCTGTTGACCATCGCCGTAACCATCGGTGTGAACGGCGCGATGCTCTATGGAATGCGCGCTTCGATCGTTTCCTTGGATGCGCTGCCGGACGACGCGGATTGCATACTGGTGCTCGGTGCCGGTGTGCGCAGTGACGGAACGCCAAGTCCGATGCTTGCCGACCGGATTGCGACCGGTGTGTCCGTATACGAAAACGGCGGTGCGCCAAAGCTGCTCATGAGCGGCGATCACGGAACGGTCGATTACGACGAGGTGAACTGCATGAAGCGCGAAGCGATCCGCACCGGTGTACCGTCGGAGGATATTTTTATGGACCACGCCGGTTTTTCGACCTACGATTCTCTATACCGCGCAAAATACGTTTTTGGTGCACGAAAAATCGTCATTGTGACGCAGGAATACCACCTGTATCGCGCACTCTACCTCGCCAATGCCCTCGGACTTGACGCGGTTGGTGTCGCAGCGGACAGGCAGCAGTACGCCGGGCAATCGTTGCGGGACGCCAGAGAAGCGATCGCCCGTGTCAAGGATATGGTCTTTGCATTGTGGCAGCCGGAAGCGAGCGTAACCGGAGAAGCGATCTCCATGCACGGGAACGGCGACGTGACAAACGACAAGCTGCCGTCGATGTACATCCGGGAGAGCCTGTGGCGTCGTTTCGTCGGAAACCGATTGGCAGGGGTTTGATACCTGGCTCCATGGACATCGGTAATGGCGTGCAGGGGACGCACTGCGGTGCGGAGCATCGGGGGAGCAATTGTATGACAAAGTATTTTCTTCCCGTTTGTCGGCTTCTGTCTGCCATTCCGCCACGATTTTTGAAGTCCGTCGTTCCGGTTTTGTGAAAAGTGAATATTGACAAAACCGGGCGGCGGGTGTACAATAATAGCACAGTTTGAAAGAAGGAGCGGCAAAACGATGTATACGTATTTTTATTATTTTACATTTATATCGGGCTGTCCGCTTTTATAAAATGGCAGGACATAGGTCAGGTGCCATCGGAGGAATACTGCCGGACAGTCCGCATCCACTGCGCATACGCGTACAGAGGAATGCGGCTTTTGTTTTGGAATGCGAGATTTTACAGAGGAGAAACAGACATGACAGCGAATCGATTTTATTATTATTACTTTCAGACGGGCTGCCCGTGGTGCGGTGGCTTTGAGAGATAATTTCTTTCTCAAGGTCCCAAATGCCAATCGGACAGTCCGCATTTGTCGTGCACTCTCGCACACCAGGCAATGCGGACTTTTTATTTTCCTGTGAAACAAAAGAAATGAGGTATAGAAAGATGAACATGCATTTCCACAGAAAACTTCCGATCCCGCAGGACGTGAAGCTTGAATATCCGCTGACGGAGCGTATGGAGGAGGTCAAGGCGGCGCGCGATGAAGAAATTCGCCGGGTTTTTGACGGTCGATCGGACAAATTCCTCCTCGTCATTGGACCCTGCTCGGCAGATCACAAGGATCCCGTGCTCGCCTATATGGAAAAGCTGCGCAGAGTGTATGAGCAGGTTTCTGACAAGATACTCATTATCCCGCGCGTCTACACAAATAAGCCGCGTACCACCGGACAGGGCTACAAGGGAATGCTCCATCAGCCCGATCCGGAGGGCAAGCCTGATATGTACAAAGGGATTGTCGCGATCCGGGAGCTGCATCTGGCGGCACTGCGCGACTATGACTTCACCTGCGCAGACGAAATGCTGTACCCGGAGAATTACCGGTACCTCTCCGATCTGCTGTCCTATGTCGCGGTCGGCGCGCGTTCCGTTGAAAACCAACAGCACAGACTGACCGCCAGCGGTGTCGACGCCCCTGTTGGCATGAAAAACCCGACCGGCGGCGATCTCAGCGTGATGATGAATTCCATCGTGGCGGCGCAGTCCAGTCATACATTTCTCTACCGTGGCTGGGAGGTCACAAGCGAGGGCAATCCGTACGCACACGCCATTTTGCGCGGCTACATCGATTACGCCGGAAACAACGTGTCCAACTACCATTACGAGGACCTACTCCGCGTCAAGCAGCTGTATGAAAAGTTCAATCTCAAAAATCCGTCCGTGATCGTGGACACCAACCACAACAATTCCGGCAAAAAATATCTCGAGCAGATCCGTATCGCCAAGGATATCGTATACAGCCGTTCGCAGAATCCGGACATCAAGCGGCTTGTCAAGGGACTGATGATCGAGAGCTACCTGGAGGATGGCGCGCAGGCGGTCGATGAGCATGTATTCGGCAAATCCATCACAGACCCGTGTCTCGGCTGGGAAAAGACGGAAAAGCTCATCTTCGACATCGCTGACAAGCTGTGATCCGAAAGGAACGGAAAGCCAATGGACAACAGACTGGAAGAAGCAAGAAAAATCATCAATGGCGTGGACGCGCGAATGGCGGAGCTGTTCGTGGAGAGAATGCGTGCCGCTGAACTGGTGTACGCATACAAAAAGGAATACGGACTGCCGATTCTGGACACAAAGCGGGAAGCTGTTGTGATCGAGAAAAACGCCGACGCCATCGAGGACCCGGTACTGCGCGGGTATTATATCGATTATCTCAAAAATGTCATGGCGATTTCCCGCGCGTATCAGTATCGGATGCAGAGCGGACTCAAGGTGGCGTACAGCGGCGTGGAGGGCGCGTTTGCCCATATTGCCGCTGGACGGATTTTCCCCGAATCCAATCGGATTTCGTATCGCGATTTCGCCGCGGCATATGACGCGGTGGTACAGGGGGAAAGCGATTTCGCCGTGCTGCCTATCGAAAACAGCTATGCGGGAGAGGTAGGGCAAACCATCGATCTCATTTTCTCCGGCGGGCTTTATATCAATGGTATATATGAGCTGAAAATTCGCCAGAATCTTCTTGGAATTCCCGGTTCCACCGCCGCGGATATCCGAAAGGTGGTGAGCCATCCGCAGGCATTGAGCCAGTGCCACGACTACATCCGTCTCCACTGCTTTGCCACCGAGGAGACAAGCAATACAGCGCTCGCTGCGAAAACCGTTGCGGAAGCGGGCGACAAAACGCTCGGCGCCATCGCCAGTGTGGAAACCGCGGCGCTCTACGGTTTACAGGTGCTGGACACGAACATCCATAAAAGCGCGGAAAATACCACCCGATTCGCGGTTCTGTCCAAGGTACGCGCGACAACGCCGGCGTTTTGCAATTCCGTGCTTATGTTCTCGGTCAAAAATGAAGCGGGAACCCTCGCGCGTGCCATTGGGATCATCGGTAAATACGGCTACAACATGACGGCACTGCGCAGTCGTCCGCTGCGGGATCATTCCTGGCAATACTATTTCTATATCGAGCTGGACGGCACCACCGATACAGAGGACGGCAAAAAAATGATGGAAGAATTGCGCGCGGTCTGCGACAAATTGAAGGTTGCGGGAACCTTCGCGCCGCACACGGAATTGTGAGGGGATATTATGATCATTCCAATGCAGCTTGGCGAGGCAAGCTATGATATTTTTATCGAAAGAGGGATTCTCGCGTACGCGGGAACGCAACTGCGTCTGGACAGACGGGTGCTTGTCGTGACAGATTCCCTGGTGCCGCCTACATATGCGGAGACATTGGCAAAGCAGTGTCGGGAGCCGGTGATCTGCACTGTGGAGAGCGGGGAAGCGTCCAAAAGTCTGGGAGGGCTGGAAACGCTGCTCCAAACCATGCTCGATCACGGATTTTCGCGAAAGGACTGCGTAGTAGCGGTCGGCGGCGGCGTTGTCGGGGATCTTGCAGGCTTTGCGGCATCCATGTACATGCGCGGCGTCGATTTCTACAACATTCCGACGACGCTGCTGTCCCAGATCGATTCCTCCATCGGCGGAAAAACGGCGATCAATTTCGGCGGCGTTAAGAACATTGTCGGTGCCTTCTATCAGCCGAAAAAGGTGCTCATCGACCCGGATTTGCTCCGTACCCTGCCGCCTCGCCAGCTTTCGAACGGTTTGGCGGAGGCTGTCAAGATGGCGCTGACCTCGGACGCGGAGCTGTTTCGGTTGATCGAGTCGGAGAACATTGCAGACAATCTGGACACCATCATTGTCCGGTCGCTCCAGATCAAGAAAAGCGTCGTGGAAAAGGATGTGCGTGAGGCAGGATTGCGGCGGGTTCTCAATTTTGGTCACACGGTTGGTCATGGGATTGAAACGAACAGCTCTCTGTATCATGGAGAAGCGGTCGCGCTCGGAATGCTGCCGCTTTGCGGAGACGCGATCCGTCCGCGGGTAATCGCAGTTCTCAAAAAATGCACTCTGTACCAGAAGATCTCATATGACTGGGACAAAATTGCCGAAGCGGCGTTTCACGATAAAAAGGCGGACGGCGGTATGGTCTGTGTGACAATGGTGGACGAGGTTGGTTCGTTCCGATTTGTATCCATGCCATGTACCGACGTGATAGAAAAGGCGAGAGAATGTCTGGAGGGATTGGACGCATGAAGAACACAATCGGCAATAGTGTTGCAGTGACGCTGTTCGGGGAAAGCCACGGATCGTATATCGGTGCGGTACTGGACGGTATGACGCCGGGGATCACGGTCGATGCGGAATACATTGCGCACATGCTCACTCTGCGTCGACCGAGCGGAAAAATCGCCACGCCACGCCAAGAAAAGGACGCGTTTGCAATCGTAAGCGGCGTGCGAAACGGCAGAACGACCGGTACGCCGATCACGATCCTCATCCCAAACGAGAATACAAAAAGCAGCGATTACACAGCAATGCAGACTGTCGCGCGTCCGTCGCATGCCGATTACACCGCCGATTGTAAGTACCACGGCTGGCAGGATACACGCGGCGGCGGTCACTTCAGCGGTCGGATCACGGCGGCGCTGGTTGCCGCAGGCGCTGTCTGTAAATCCGCTCTGGAGGCAAAGGGAATTGCTATCGGAACGCACGTAGCCCGCTGTGCCGGTGTGGACGACAGAGGATTCTCGGCGGATGCTTTGCATGCCGATATCCGGTCGCTGTGGGACAAGCTGTTCGCCGTGCTGGACGAGACAGCCGGTGCAAAAATGCAGGACGCGATTTTGGCGGCGGCCGCGGAAGGCGACAGTGTGGGCGGTGTGCTTGAAACCGTTGTCTGTGACATGCCTGGCGGTGTCGGCGAGCCATGGTTTGATACCGTGGAAGGCATGCTGTCCCATATGCTGTTTTCCATTCCCGCCGTCAAGGGTGTCGAATTTGGCGCGGGCTTCGCGATTTCCGACATGCGCGGCAGTGTGGCAAACGATCCGATGCGCGTACGGGACGGGAAAATCATCACGACCACGAACCATAACGGCGGAATCGTCGGCGGGATCACAAACGGCATGCCCATTTTGTTCCGCACCGCGATCAAGCCGACGCCAACGATCTTCCAGCCGCAGGATACCGTGGACTATCGCGCGAAAACGGATACGGTGCTTTCGCCAAAGGGAAGGCATGACCCGGCGATTGTTCACAGAGCACGCGTGGTGCAGGATGCCGTGACCGCAATTGTGCTGTGCGACGCGCTTGCCATGCGGTACGGAACGGATTTTTTGTGTGCGGAGGAGAGGACAGAGATATGAAAACATACGGATGTATCGGGAAAAAACTGACGCACAGCTTCTCCAGAGAAATTCACGCGCGGCTGGCGGATTACACGTACAACCTCATCGAGCTGTCGGAAGAGGAAGTCGGCGCGTTTCTGCAAAAAAAGGATTTTGCCGCCATCAACGTGACCATTCCCTATAAGGAAACGGTCATACCGTATCTCGATTCCATCGACACGGAGGCTGCAAAAATCGGAGCGGTCAATACCATCGTCAACCGAAACGGCAGGCTGTACGGCTACAACACCGATTGCTGTGGCATAAAGGCGCTTATCGCGAAAATCGGTATCGACCTGACCGGGAAAAAGGTGCTCATTCTCGGTACCGGCGGTACAAGCAAAACGGCGCGCGTTGTCGCATCGGAGCTGGGAGCGGCGGAGATCCTTGTGGTGAGTCGGCACGCGACGGAGAATGGCGCCACCATCACGTACGAGGAAGCACTCCGGAATCAAACAGACGCAGAGGTGATCATCAACACAACACCGGTCGGTATGTACCCGAATCCTGCGTCCGTGCCCATCGATATCGATGGGTTTGCGCACCTTAGCGGCGTTGTGGACGCTGTATACAATCCGCTTGCCACGAATCTCATACTGAACGCGCGGGAACGCGGGATTCCTGCGGAGGGCGGACTGTATATGCTGGTGATGCAGGCTGTTGCGGCAGTCGAGCATTTTCTGGACAAGAAAATCCCCCGATCGATCGGCGACAGGGTATTTGCGGAGATAATGGCGGAAAAGGCGAACGTTGTGCTGATCGGTATGCCCGGTAGTGGGAAAAGCACGGTAGGCAGGCTGCTTGCGGCGGACGGCTTTGCGTTTGTCGATACGGACACAGAGGTCGAGCGGCAGTGCGGCTGTTCCATTAAGGATTTCATACACGACAAAGGCGAGAGGGCGTTCCGTGAACTGGAATCGACAGTGGTGCGCTCGGTATCCATGGAGAGCGGCAGGATCATAGCGACCGGCGGCGGCGTACCTCTGCGGGAAGAAAACCTGCGCGCGCTCCGACAAAACGGCAGAATCTTCTTTTTGGACGCACCCCTGGCGCGCCTTTGCGCCACAGACGACAGACCCCTTGCCGACACCCGGGAAAAGCTCGCAAAGCTGTACGCGGAAAGACAGGACATCTACAAAAACGCCGCGGATGTGATCGTTCCCGCGATGGACACACCGGATGATGAGGCTGCATACATCCAAATGAAACGAAAGGAGCGAATCTTTTGAAAATTCTGGTGATAAGCGGCCCCAATCTTAATATGCTTGGCATTCGGGAGCCAAACCACTACGGAAAAGAGACGTACGCCGATCTTGTGGCAAAGATTGAGAAGCACTGTGCCGCGCGCGGCGTGGAGGTGCGTGTTTATCAGTCGAATCATGAGGGCGATCTGGTGGACGAAATCCAGCGCGCGTACGGGAAAATAGACGGCATCGTGATCAATCCGGGCGCGTACACCCATACGAGCATCGCGATTCTGGACGCGCTCAAAGCAGTTTCCATTCCGGCGGTGGAGGTACACGTTTCCAAAATCGAGGAGCGCGAGGACTTCCGACAGATCAGCTACGTGCGTTTGGCCTGTGAAAAGACGATCACAGGGCACGGTACGGACGGTTATACGGAGGCGATTGACTATCTCCTGACCAGACAGGGAGAGCACCGATGAGAGCGGTATTTACACCATGCCGTCTCTCCGGAAAAATCGACGCGCCGCCTTCCAAAAGCATGGCACACCGGTATCTAATTGGCGCCGCGCTGTCCGGAGAGGAATGCACCCTGTCCGGTGTGGATTACAGCGAGGATATTTTGGCAAGCATCGATTGTCTGCGCGCGCTCGGCTGTATCGTGGATACACAGAGCGACCAGGTGTTTTTACATGCGGAGCGTTTTCTTTCGCCGGATACGGACGCGCTGGTGCTTAACTGTCGGGAAAGCGGCAGCACGCTGCGATTTTTCCTGCCGCTTGCTCTGTGCATGGGAAAGCCGGTTATTCTCCGTGGCAGTACCCGACTTTTAGAGCGACCGCTTGCCGTGTACGAGACGCTGTGCCGGGAGCGCGGATTCCGTTTTGAGAAAAACACGGATTCCGTGACGGTCTGCGGCGAGCTTTCCTCAGGTACGTACAGAGTACGTGGAGACAGCAGCAGTCAGTTTTTATCGGGACTTCTTTTTGCGTTGGTGCATCTCGGTGGGGAGTCCGTGATCCAGGTTGTGCCGCCGTTTGCCAGTCGGTCGTATGTAGGGTTGACGATCGCCGCGCTGCGGTCATTCGGTGCGGATGTGTCGTTCACGGACGAATATACCATCGCAATCCGAAAGGCGCGCCTGCACGCGTATTCCGGCAGGATCGAGGGCGACTACTCGAATGCGGCGTTTTTGGACGCTTTCAACTGTTTGGGCAGTGCGGTGGAGATCTGCAATTTGCGCGCGGACAGCCTGCAGGGAGATCGTGTGTACCAGGCATATTTCCCGCAGCTTTTAGCCGGTACACCGACGCTTGATCTGTCGGACTGTCCGGATCTCGCGCCCGTGCTCATCACGCTTGCTGCACTACGAAACGGCGCTGTGTTCACCGGCACGGACAGACTGCGCGCAAAGGAAAGCGATCGCGGCGAGGCAATGCGGGAAGAGCTTATGAAATTGGGCGGCGGACTTCAGCTCGGCGATGACTGCATCACGGTGCCGAAGCAGCGCCTGTGCTATCGGGAAGAACCGCTGTCCGGTCACAACGACCACCGGATCGTGATGGCGTGCGCGGTGCTTTTGACCCAAACGGGCGGCGAGATCACAGGTGTGGAGGCGGTGCGCAAAAGCTATCCCCACTTTTTCATGGACATACAAAAATTGGGTGCGGAGGTTACGCTATATGATTGTTGACGTAAGTATGAAAATTTTGATCGTTGGGCTTGGATTGCTCGGCGGTAGCTACGCCAGAGGGCTGAAACGGTTTGGATTCCGAATCAGCGCCATCACCAAAGAGAGCGCCGATATCGATTACGCGCTGCGTGAGGGAATCATCGACGAAGGAACGACGGAAATCGATGCGAAAATGATCGGAGAAGCGGATCTTATCGTGTTTGCGCTCTATCCGCATACCTTTGTGGAGTGGATCGATGCACACCAGGGACTCTTTAAGAGCGGTGCGCTCCTCACAGATGTAACGGGCGTCAAGCGGAGCGTGGTGTACCGGATCCAGGACATGCTCCGTCCGGATGTGGAGTTTATCGCCGCGCATCCTATGGCAGGACGTGAGGTGTCCGGTGTGCAGAACAGCACGGAGAAAATGTTCATAGGCGCCAACTACATCGTCACGCCGACTGCGAAAAACACACCGGAGGCGATCCAGACCTGTGTGGAAATCGGCAGACTGCTCGGCTTTTCCCGTGTCGCGACGCTGTCGCCGGAGGAACACGATGAGATGATCGGCTTCCTGTCGCAGCTCACACATTGCATCGCCATCACTCTTATGACCTGTAACGATAAGGAAAACATGGAGAAATTCACCGGCGATTCGTTCCGCGACCTGACCCGGATCGCGCGTATCAACGATCTGATGTGGAGCGAGCTGTTTGTCGCCAACAAGGACGCGCTGCTCCAGCAGATGAATCTGTTCATTGACAAATTCATCGAGCTGCGGGATATGCTGGAGACGGAGAATATCGACGGTATGCGGGAGATGATGCGCTATTCCACCGCGCGCCGGGAAAAATTCGACAAGAAATAACGCCGACACCGTCAATATCGGCGTCAAAACTCCATCTTGACAAAACGCTGCCTGTGCCGTATACTATATAGTATATGGTACAGGCGGCTTTCGTGTGCCGTCATTTTTGCGTAGAGGAGAACGTATGATTACAATACAGAATACCGCGGTGATGAACATAGAGGGCGCGATCCGTGGCGCGAGAAATCCGATGAACAGCTGGGCGAAAAGCGACAGCTATACAGACGAATCCGGCGTATTTCAGCTGGGAGAGGCGGATCTTGCGCTTGCCTGCCGTCTTGTGCATTCCGGGACCGATCACCGCAAGTTTATCCGCCAGATTTTCGTGTCCGTGGATGTGACGGCTCCGCTGTATTGGTGGAAGGAATACGACACCTACAAGGTCGGCACCGTCGCCAATTCTACAAGCACGATGCACAAAATTCACGCAAATCCCTTTTCCCGCGAGGACTTTTCCTGCGATCGTATGACGCCTGTGGCACTTGATTGTCTTGACCATGTGATCGCGGTGCTGGAGGAAAGACGGCTGGTCTTTGTGGAAACGAAGGAGCGCGCGGCATGGGACGATCTCATTCAGCTCCTGCCTTCCAGCTACAACCAGATGCGCACCTGCACGCTCAACTATGAGAATCTGTTGAATATCTATTTTGCCCGCCGTGCGCATAAACTGCCGGAGTGGCACGTATTCTGTGACTGGATCCTGACGCTGCCGTACATGGACGCATTCACAAAGGCGGCGGAGAGGGAATAAAAACCAGAAAAAGGCGCAAGAACGCGCACCCGCAGTTTGGGAGCGAAAAAACGTGTGGGAATGGACTGTCGGACGGACGGCAGAGAAAGGGATACGCTATGAGCAACACATCGGACGCCGTGCAGAAATGCAGGCTCGGCAGAATTGCCGGGATCATCGGGATTGGCGTGAACATTCTGCTTTTTGCAGGTAAGATCACGACCGGACTGCTCACCGGCAGCATGTCCATCGTCGCGGATGCCGTCAACAACATCACGGACGCGGCGTCCTCCATTCTCGTGCTGCTCGGCTATGTGTTTGCCGCCAAGCCTGCCGATAAACGTCATCCGTATGGTCACGCGCGTATGGAGCACCTATGCTCCCTGGCCATTTCCATCCTTGTCACCGTCCTCGGCATTGAGCTGTTCACTTCCTCTGTGGACGCGCTGCGGGAGGGCGCTGGCGCGACATTTTCCGCGGCTGCCGTTGGTGTGATGGGCTTTTCGATCCTTGTCAAAATCGCGCTGGCGGTTTTTTATGGTAGGATCGGGAAACAAATTGAATCGTCGTCTCTGCGTGCGTCCGCGATGGACAGTATCGGAGACGTTTGCGCGACGGGCGGCGTTATCGTCGGCATGCTCCTGACCCCTGTCTGCGGTCCCAAGACGGACGCTGTGTGCGGCATGCTCGTCGCCGCGTATATTTTTGTGATGGGTGTGCGCCTCATTTCGGACGGCGTGAACGTGCTGCTCGGTGAAGCGCCAGACGTAGAGCTGGTGCGCAGAATCGTTGGCAAGCTCAAAAGCTATGACGGTGTGCTCGGTATCCACGATCTTGTGATCCACAATTACGGTGTTGATAAATATTTCGCGACGGTACATGTGGAGATGGACGCCAGCCGCGACATTCTGGAGCTGCACGAGTGTATCGATCAGATGGAGGCGGATATGAACCGGGACATGGGCATCCAGCTCGTCATCCATCTCGACCCGATCTGTCTGACGGACGCGCGTATCAACAATCTGCGTTCCACGGTGCAGGCGATCACCTCAGAGATCGCGAGCGAATACGCCTCACCGTTGTCCATGCACGATTTCCGCGCCGTTTTCGGACCGAACAGCACCAATCTCATTTTCGATGTCGCTGCTACGGATGATATGCCGCTGACCAACCCGGAGCTTGTCGAGGCGATCCGCGCAGAGATCCGCAAACGCTGCGGAGAGAACTACCACGCTGCCATCACCATCGACCGGGATTACACATCGAGCCGCTACTGAATTGCAAAGACGACAAAAAGTCCTTCCCGGATCTTCTGTCCGGAAAGGACTTTTTCGTTTGGCGCAATCAGCCGATAGCGCTGTCCAGGGTGACGGTGGCGGTCACAGAATAGCTGGAAAATTGCAGGATCATTTTGTATTCGCCTGCTTCGATGGGATCCTCCGGTACGAGCTTGACGACGACACCCGTGTAGTAGTCGTCCTCGCCTATCATCGCATCGCTGGCGGTCATATCGATGGTGCCTTCCAGCAGGTACGCAGCACCGCCGCCGGACAGACTTGCCTCGCACGGATCATCCGCTTCAAAGATTACGTACGGATCGTCAAAACGCACCGTGACAGAGCAGTTCGAGGCGTCAAAGGCGCATTCCGTGGCGTTCAGCTCGTCATGCTTTGTGAATTTCGGCTCCGTTTCCGCTTCTGTCTCCGTTTCCGTTTCGGTTTCAGCGACCGTCTCCGTTTCAGGTGTGGTCGTATCCGCTGTGGTATCGGTGGTTTCTGTCACTGCACCACCACAGGACGCCAAGGAAAGCGTGAGGATGGCTGCGCAGAGGAATAAGGTGTGCTTCTTCATTGGATTTCATCTCCCTATATCTTATACGGAAGTATTATAGCATACACACGGCGCAAAGTATAGCGGATTTTTTGAATTTTCCGCATCCGCCATACAATTCGGAAAAAAACACGGAAAAATCGGGGAAAGCTCTTGTATTTTTAGAAAAAAACTGTATAATAAGTAGAGACATACGCAACCGTGCTGTTCTCCATCAGAACAGCAGCGGAATACAATAGAGCTGAGGGTAAGAATATGGAACATAAGATTCGATATGCCGTATGCGGCCTGGGTGTTGGCAAGGGACACTGTGACGCGGCGATTGCTTCGAAAAAGGCGGATCTCGTGGCGGTATGCGACCTGATTCCCGAAAAAATGGAAAAAATAGCGGAAAAGGTGCCAAATCTGAAAATGTACACGGACTTTTCCGATCTGATCGCGGATCCCGATATCGATATCATCTCAATCTGCCTGCCGTCCTCTCTTCACGCGGAATACGCCGTGCGCGCGATGGAAGCAGGGAAGCATGTTCTTGTGGAAAAACCGATCGACATCACCGTAGACGCAGCGCAGAAGATTGAGGAAGCACGTCTGCGTACTGGGAAGAAAGCGGGCGTGATCCACCAGAACCGGTTCAATCTCGACATGTTCCCGATCAAAGCGGCAGTTGAAAGCGGACACATCGGCAAGGTATTCCTTGGCACATTCGCGGTCAAGTGGTACCGTACGCAGGAATATTACGAGGGATGGCATGGCACATGGGAGATCGATGGCGGCGGTTCGCTCATGAACCAGGCGGTACATACGGTGGATCTCATGCAGTGGCTCATGGGAGATGTGGCAAGCGTAACCTCGCATATCGGAATCTACAACCACCAAATCGACACAGAGGATATGACCGCATCCCTTATCACGTTCAAAAGCGGTGCGGCGGCAACCTTTGTCAGCACGACCTGCGCATATCCCGGCATCTCCACAGACATCCAGATCTACGGTACGAACGGCTCCATCGAGGCGGATCAGGATAAGCTGAAAACGTGGAAGATGAAGGAATTTGACGAGGACTTTGCCGAAAAGATGGGGATTGACGCTTTCGACACAGAGGAAGAGGAAGCGTTCATGCTGGAAAAATACGGAAACGGAAACCCACCGATCGTAAACGCGCATCCGGAGATTCTGGTCGGTCACCGGTATATGGTCGAGGATATGATCTGCGCTGTCCTGGAGGATCGCGACCCTGCCATCCTGCCCACAGAGGCAATGAAGAGCGTCCGTATTGTCAACGCCGTATATGCGTCCGCGAAAACGGGAAAGACCATTGTGTTTTAAGGTTCTCTGACATCGAACGGGAAAAGGTTCATATATGTGAATCTTTTCCCGTTGTTTATTGACTTTCCGGCGATTCTGTGATATACTATAACATAAACAGAACGAAAAATCGGTGCGCGTTCCGTTTTATGGAAAATGTGCCGATGGAAAATGGGAGTGCAGCCGGTGAACCCGCAGAACAATATGGAAATGTCCGAAACAATGCCCGAAGCATCCGATATCGTGGTGGCGAAAAAGTTTTTAGATTTTATGGTGGATTATTACGCCCTGACACGCCGCCACACAATTGAAACAAATGAATACCGCACGAACTCTCATGGATTCTCCATGCTGTACGTGCTGAGCAATTATCAAAATCAACCCATTACCATGTCGCATTTCGCGGATGAAATGGGCATTACGAAGCAGCAGCTCTCCAAGCTCGTAAACGACTTGGAGGAAAAGGAATACGTTGCGCGTGCACATAACAAGGAAAACCGCAGACAGGTATACATATCCATCACGGACAAGGGATTGGAGCATCTCGAAGTCATGATCGGGGAATTGCTGCATGAGGTCATGCGCGCACTTTCCGGCTTTACAAAAGCAGAGAAGAAGAAAATCGAAAAGAGCGCCGTTACAATGTCGGAGCTGTTCCAGAAGGATGCCAGACTATATCAGGAGAAGCGGGACGAGAAAAATGGCTGAACGCTGTGATCTCACACGCATTTGGCAGTCGCAGACTGTACCGCGTCCGGTCGGTGCAATGGCGGAGATGGATGAAGCACTGCTGGCGGAAACAATGCGCCGAACCCTGCGGAATATGCCGATGCAGGATACGCGCAGGCGTGCCCTGTATATGACGTGGTGTCTATGGCGTACAGAACCGCATACCGCCTGTGCCGTCCTGTTGGACAGGGAATATCGCCACGTCACAACGATTGCGATACGCAAGCGAAACCTTTGGACGCGCGACATTTTGACCGTTTGTGAAGGCGAAGAGAAGGCGCGCTATCTGTTTGTGGGACATACGCATACAGAGCACGCGCTGGTGCCGTCGCTGGAGGATTTGCGCACAGATGAGATTCTGCGTCGTACCTTGCCGGAAACCGCGCCGACTGCTTTCCTTGAGAGCTATATTACCGACCGGGGCTTTGACTACATTGTGGTGCGCGCCGGGTGAAATCCAATACAAAAACTGCCATATGCCTGTGGGGACAGACAATGGCAGTTTTTTTGTTAGAAAAGATTTGATTCAGAGCACCACAGTCTCATTGTCGTATGCGACCTCAATGCCTTCCCTGGCAAGCACCGGCGCCTCTGTATCGTGGATCGGATGAAGCGTGCGGGCAAGGTGCGAGATCATAAACCGCGGGCAGTTTTTCGCGAATGCCGCCTTCAATTCCCGAACCATCGGCAGGTTGTTGTGCTCAAAGATCCGGTATTCGCCCGGAATATCACCGATGGTGCCGTCGAAGATCATGAGGTCAAAGTGCTGACCGAGCAGCGCGTGCGCCGTCTCATAATAGAGGAACGAGCCGTCGCAGCCGTAGAAGAACCGCTTGCCATCCGCTTTGCTCTCGATCACCAGATGTACCGCGTCTTTTACCGTGCCGTGGTGCGCCGGATACGCATCGATTTTGTGGTGTGCAGTCTCGACATGGCTCCACGCGGGCGTTTCGATATATTTTTCTCTGCCGAGCCAATTTACAGTCGCGTCACAGTAGTGGTCGCTGTGTCGGTGCGTGTTGACGATGGCGTCCAGCCCCGGATTGGTGAACAGTGTCGGGCAGGCAAAGGTACGTACGAACTCCGGCAGACACGGCCCTGGATCAACCAGCAGACAGTCGTCTACGAGAATGCTCGACAGTCTGCGAAAATTGTGGTCCGCGGTTGCGAGAGCCGGATCCCAATCCGCGGCGCCGGTGCCTAAAAAGTGAATTTTCATAGTGTTTCGCCTTTCTTCTATGGCAGAATTTTCTATAGTATAGCACAAACCGGCGGCAAAAGCAACAGATAACACAAAAAGCACACAAAATCCATCACATGTGGACTTTGTGTGCTTTTTGGTCGGCAATCTTTTAGAAATAGCTGACCTTAATCCGCTTGCCCATTTTGCGCAGGCATTCGGACAACTCCTCCACGAGGTTCATTTTGATGTTGAAGTTGATCGGCAGGTCGGGATTCTGGTGCGCCGGGTTGACCGCTCTTCCAACGAAGAAATTGATATCCGTCGCTTCCTCAAAGAGGATCCGGCAGATGAGACTTGCGCCGTCGCGGTGGGTGCTCCAGTATTCGTACTTCTCATTCTTGTCGAGCGCGTCCTTAGCGTATTCGATCACGCGGTTCACGGTGATGACGCCCTCCGTCACAAGATCGACGCCTTCCAGCTCAGCGGTCGGCGGAATGTCGCTTTCCTCGAAGTTGAGGCTGACATTCAGCGGCTTGCGCAGGTATTTCGCCGCGATGGACGACGTGGTGCCGCCGCAGATGATGTGCTTGCCCTCCTTGGAGAAGAAGAGCGACATCATGCGGTCGCAGTCGTCCCGATTGCGCGGCGGCCCAAACAGAAGGTTGACCGGTTCGCGCCGGCGGATCCGTACCACACAGGCAGTCGCGTCGTCACCGGGCTTGTGGTCGTACAGCCGATCGCACTCGTCGATGAGCATGGTTGCGAGCGTTTTCGCGTTGTATCCGACATGGGCGAACGTCGTCATGTAATCGGCGATATCCTCCCGTTTCCAGCCAAAATTGTAGGAGATCCCCATGCCCGCGTGCGAACAGCCGTCGCTCATGGCGATCAAGATGTCGTTTTCCTGCAATTTGATGGTGGAATGGTAGATGCTCTTGCCATCGATGTGCAATTCATTGCGTGGGTATTCATAGTTTTCGCAGTTCCGGATCATGATGATTTGCGGATTGTCGTACTGCATAAGCTCCACGGTGGAATTGTCGATGAGGTGGATGATCGTGAACGTCGAATATGCCACGCCGCGCACCGAGCAGATCGGCAGGGTAGCCGCAATGGTCGATACGCATTCCTCCAGGGACAGTCCCTCCGCCATCATGGTCGAGATGATTTTCGAGGTCAGTGTGGAAAGAATGCTCGCCTTCACGCCGCTGCCCAGTCCGTCCGCGAGTACAATGACCGTAGAGCGCTCGTTTTGCTCAACGATGTCCACATGGTCGCCGCAGAGCTGTTCACCTTCGTGGTTGATGCTTTTCCAGCCGATGTCTGCACACAAATTATTCATCGCTGATCGACTCCTTCAGTTTGGTCAGAGCAATCTTCGTTTCCGCGGCGGTCTCACCGAGCAGGGAAGCGATCTCCTGGACGATGCGCATTTGCTTGTCTACCACGCGGTCCGCGATCTCGACGGTCTGCCGACTGATGTCTTCCTTTTTCTCGCGCTGCGTTTCTTCCTCGGTCACATCACGGAGAATGCACACGAGAAGCCGGTATTCTCGGTCATATACGATGGTTTCGTCCACGTATTTCTCATATTCCGCAAGATATGTCCGCTTGTTGTGCATGCTCTGCCCGTTGTTCAGCACATCGATGAAATCGCCCGGTTCCATGATGCGCACAACCTGATCGCCCAAAATGTCGGCAGGAGAGCGAAGGTTGAGAATCTTTTGCGCCGCCTTGTTGATCTGCTGTACCTCCAGCTTTTCGTTCAGCACAATCAGACCGTTCGGCGTGTTGCGGAAGATGGTGTCGGAGAAGTTTTCCGCTTTGTCCTTGAGGTACGGCAGACACATGGAGATCTCTGCCTTGCCCTGACATACCGCAATCGCCTTTTCCCGACAGGTATCATAACCGCAGGAACCGCAGTTCAGCTCCTGGGACGGCTTCATTTTGCCCATCTGCCGCAGCACGTCTCGGATTTCCTCCTCGCTCGGCATATTGACGCCACGGTCAATTTTCGGGAATGTCTTGCGCAGCGTGAGCATATCGGGCTGCTCCACTTCAAAATCTTCTTTTCCGGCGTAGCGGGAGACTGCCATGAAGTCCTGTACCGGCGCGCGGTTGAATTTTTCCATGACCGGTCCACCAACGCAGCTGCCAACGCACGCGGACATTTCGATAAAGCAGTGGTGGGTTTTGCCGCTGACGATGTCCTCCAGCGCATCCTTACAGTTTTCCGTGCCGTCGATGGCAAGATAGGTAAAGCTCGGATTGTCCAGCGTCATCGTTTTGAGAATACCGCCGGTAGTCGGGAACAATCTGGCGCGGCTGTGCTCGTCGTGATCCAATGCGGGAGTGAGCTCGATTTTCTCCGCTTTCAGCCAAGCGGTCAGCTCGTCAAAGGTCAGCACGGCGTCTACAAGCCCCGGAATCCGCTGCGCCTCGTCCTTTTTGGAGACGCATGGACCAATAAAGACCGTTTTGGCTTCGGGATGGCGTTTTTTGATGTCCTTGCAGTGCGCCTGCATGGGGGAAAGTACATCGGCAAGGCAAGGGAGGGCGGTAGGATAGTATTTCTGGATGAGCAGGTTGATGGAGTGGCAGCAGGAAGTGATAATCACATCGCGGTTTTCATCGCGCACCATTCGCTCATACTCCGTCTTGACAATGGACGCACCGACAGCGGTTTCCTCCACATCGGCGAATCCGAGTTTTTGGAGCGCTTCCCGCATGGTGCCGATCCCGATACCTTTGTAATTGGCGATAAAGGAGGGGGCGATGCTGACATATACAGGGTCGCCGGATTGCAGGAGCACCTTGGCTTTTTCGGTTTCATCCACGATCTGTTTGGCGTCCTGGGGACATACGACGAAGCATTGACCGCAGAGGATGCAGTCCGTGCCAATAATATACGCCTGGTTGCCGGAGAAGCGGATTGACTTGACCGGACAGTGCCGGATACATTTGTAGCAGTTTTTACAGTTGGATTTTTTAAGCGTCAGACAATCCATGTTCTGTTTCCTTTCTCAAAAAAATAGTGTACGGAACTTACGCGTTTGTAAGCGGTTTCAGAATCTGTTCATCAAAAAATGTACGTGTGGTTTCCGGAGACACGGAATGAAACTGACCGTCCACGGTAACGCAAACGCCCTTCTGGCATTGTTCCATGCAGAAAGAACCGGCAAGCGTAACCTGATCTGTGAGACCATTCTCAGCAATGAGCTTTTGGAGCTGTTCCACAACCTGCCGGGAACCCTTGAGGTGGCAGGAGGAGCCGATACAAATTGTGATTTTCATAAAATAAACCATGCAAAGGGGAAGATGCGCATGGTCGCCTCCTTTCCGGATAGAAAATAGAAAAATGAGATGGACAAACAGAGCCTCTGGATTTGTGTAAAACTCACAAAACAACAGCAGAGACTCTGCAAAACTGATATTGAAAAATGCTGATTACCGTCTGATTTCAAGAAAAAACGATTCACAAGCCTTTCCTTGGAAAAAGCGGGAGAGATCCATCAGGATGCGCTGCATAAATCCATATTCAGGATACTTTGAAAGAATCGGATTCTTGCGAGAAAAGGCTGAAAAATAAGGGCTTTGTCGCAAAATTACCTGAAATCAGAGGGTTCTTTGATCAGCGTTTCCTTAAATTTTTTTGCGTAAATACGCGAGAGATAGCGCCATATTCTCATACCGTACGGGAAAATCATCCGGTACCGAAAGCGTACAGGGCGCGAAGCACCAGATGCCGCGGACACCGTGCGCGATGAGGGTGTCGCAGGCATTCTGGGCGGCGCTTGCGGGAACGGTGAGAATCCCGATCACCGGTGGGTGCGTCCTGCAATACCAATCGAGATCGTCCATGGGATATATCGGTTTGCCGGATTGGCTCTCGCATGGTTCCGCTACCGCTATGTCGAATGCCGCATCGATGTCCAGACCATAGTCACGGAATCCGCCGTAATCCAGCAGAGCACGTCCCAGCTTACCGGCACCCACCAGAATCACGCCGCCGGAATCGGAATCCGCTGCGAGATACGCGGCAATGTCATCGATTAGCTCCGCCGTGTTGTAGCCGATTTTCGGACGTCCGGCACCGCTGACGGCGTTGAGATCCTTGCGTACCTGCACTTCGCCCAGTCCCAGCGCACGGGAAAGTGCCGCAGCCGATGTGTTCTCGGCATGATCGCGGATACTTTGCAGATAACGCAGATAGAGGGGCAATCTGCCCATCGTAGCACGTGACACCGGAGGTTGATTCATGGCGAGTATCCTTTCAGAATATGTATGAGAATCGTGCTACGCCGTTCCCGTTTTACCGTCTCGTGTAGTCCGGCAGCAGCTTCGGGCTGACTACGTCCGTTTCGATTCCGGCGTCCGTGCGTTCGCGGTCGAACCTTGCGATGTGGTCGAGGGTGAGTGCGCCGACGGTGGTCGTCTTTGCGGCTTTCGCGGCGTTCTGACCGGCGTTGCGTCCGAATACGATCACGTCGAGGAGAGAGTTGCCCATCAGGCGGTTTCTGCCGTGGATGCCGCCGACTGCCTCACCGGCTACGAACAGGTTCTCGACGCACGTAGACATGCCGTTTACGTGGATGTCCAGACCGCCGTTCTGGTAGTGCAGCGTCGGGTACACGAGGATCGGCTCACGGCGGATGTCGATGCCGTATTTGCCGAACATGCGCATCATCGCCGGGATCCGCCGCTCGATCGTGCCCTCGCCGCCGATCTTTTCGATCATCGGGGTATCGAGCCACACGCCCAGTCCGCTGCCGGTGTCCACGCCCTCACCGCGGTCGGTGCATTCGCGAATGATCGATGCCGCCGCCACGTCACGGGTCTCCAGCGGGTGCATGAACACTTTGCCGTCCCGGTTGACGAGCTTCGCGCCGAGGGAACGCACCTTTTCCGTCACGAGCGCGCCGAAGATCTGCTCCGGGAACGCCGCGCCCGTCGGATGGTACTGGAGCGTGTCCGCGTACAGAAGCTTCGCGCCGACCCGGTAGCCGAGCACAAG
>CAKRZR010000016.1 GCA_934433485.1 uncultured Eubacteriales bacterium
ATTAGACATAAACAAATCCTCCGCATGGTCTAAGCCATACGGAGGATTAACTGTTTTACGGACACCCGTCTATCCCGCAGGGTACCATATTTCTCTTCCGTTTACCGCGCCATGAGCCGTACCATGACTGCCTTCTGCGCATGAAGCCGGTTTTCCGCTTCCTCAAAAATTTCGTTTGCGTGGGCCTCAAACACTTCCGCCGTGATCTCCTCGCCGCGGTGTGCCGGGAGACAGTGCTGCACCATCGCGCCGGGATTGGCAGCGGAAAGCAGCTTGTCGTTGATCTGATATCCGGTGAAGATTTTCTGTCGTTCCAACGCCTCCGCTTCCTGACCCATCGACGCCCAAACGTCTGTGAACAGAACATCCGCACCGGCGGCAGCGGCGAAAATATCATCTGTCATAAGGAATTTTCCGGGATATTTCTCCGCAAACGCCAAAACATCCGGATGCGGCTGATGCGACTTCGGACAACCGATCGCCACCGACATGCCAACGGTGAGTCCGCCGACGATGAGCGAATTTGCCATGTTGTTGCCGTCGCCGATATAGCACATCTTCAGTCCGGAAAAGTTGTTCTCACCGCCGCATTTGAACTCCCGTACGGTCAAAAGATCCGCCAGAATCTGGCACGGATGGCAGTAATCCGTCAGTCCGTTGATGATGGGACAGGTGCAGTACGTGGCGAGATCCTCCACCTCCTGCTGCGCGAACGTGCGGATCATGATCCCATCCAGGTACCGGGACAACACGCGCGCGGTGTCAACAAGGGGTTCTCCGCGCCCGATTTGCAGATCGCGCGGCGAGAGAAAGAGCGGCTGTCCGCCAAGCTGATAGATACCGGTTTCAAAGGATACTCTCGTGCGTGTGGAGGATTTTTGGAAGATCATTCCGAGCGACTGACCGGCAAGAATCGGATGCGCAATTCCATGATGCCGTTCGTATTTGAGCTTTGCTGCGAGATCAAGCAGGGAAAAGATATCATCCTGTGAAAGATCCGCCATTTTTGTCAGGTCTTTTTTCATTCCATAGCCTCCTTCAGCGACGTATGTAAAAGTTGTAAGCCCTCGTCTATTTCCTGCATGGAAATGTTGAGCGGCGGCAACAAGCGTACCACATCCGTACCGGCAGTCAGCACAAGCAGCCCATTCGCAAATGCCTTTTTCAGTACCGTTTTCGGATTTGACGAAACCTGTACACCAATCATCAGTCCCATGTGGCGCACGGATACAATGCCACAGTCCGTAAAGGCTGCGATTTTTTCCGCCATCAGATTTCCACGCCGTACCACGCCGTCCAAAAATTCGTCAGTCAGATGTGAGGTGACATATACTGCCGCGGCCGACGCGACCGGATTGGCGCCGAATGTAGAGCCGTGCATGCCGCCGCCGAGTGTTTCTGCCGTTTTCGCGCCGCTAATACAAGCGCCCATTGGCAGACCGCCTGCGAGTGCCTTCGCAACCGTCACGATATCCGGCGTGATCCCGTGATTCTGGAACGCGAATACCTTCCCTGTGCGTCCCATACCGGTCTGTACCTCGTCGATGATCAGCAGCACATCCCTCTCCTGACATAGCTTTTCGACCGCGCTCACGTACTCCGACGAGAGGATATTCACACCGCCTTCTCCCTGAATCACTTCCAGTAGTATCGCACAGACCGAGCCATCCAAAGCCTTGTCCACCGCATCAATATCTCCGGCAGGGCAGTACACAAAGCCATCCGTGAATGGATCGAAGTATTGGTGGAACACATCCTGTCCTGTGGCGGCAAGGGTCGTGATTGTTCTGCCGTGGAAGGATTTTTGCAGCGTGACGATTTTATAGCGATCCGCGCCGTATTTGTCGTAGCTGTACTTTCGTGCCAGCTTGATCGCGCATTCGTTTGCTTCCGCGCCGGAGTTTCCGAAGAACACATTCGACAAGCCCGATTTGGTGACGAGCCATTTCGCAAGTACAGCCGCCGGTTCACAGTAGTAGTAATTGCAGATATGCTGATACTTCATCGCCTGCTCGTATACCGCATTGACCCAACCCTTGTCGGAATAACCGAACGCGTTCACGCCGATCCCGCTTGTAAAATCGATGTATTTTTTGCCGTCCTTGTCCCACAGTGAAGCGCCAACACCATGATCGGGAACCAGCGGAAGTCTGCCGTAGGTGTGCATGATGTACTCGCCGTCGAGCGTCATCACAGCTTGCGTATCCATATACGTTTCCTCCGTTTCGTTATTTCGTAAACATGGTGCCGCAGCCTTCCTCAGAGAGCATTTCAATGAGGATGGAATGGCGGATCCTGCCGTCCGTGATGAACGTACGGTGGATTCCGCGTTCCGCAGCGCTGACACAGCAATCCACCTTCGGGATCATTCCGCCTGTCACAACGCCGCTTTCCTTCAGTGCTGCCACCTCGTGTGTGTGGATCACCGGAATGAGCGAGCTCTCATCGTGCGGATCCCGCAGCACCCCGCGTGTGTCGGTTAAGAGAATAAAGTTTCTCGCCTTGAGCGCCACGGCAATCTCCGCTGCCGCTGTGTCCGCATTGATGTTGTAGACGCCCGAGCCGTCCGACGCGTGTGCGATCGTAGATATGACCGGAATATATCCCTTTGCGATCACATCATCGATGACAGAGGCGTCTACGGATTCCACATCTCCGACAAAGCCGTAATCGTTGCCGGACGCGTCCGTGTGCCGTTTCGCTTTCAGTAGACCGCCGTCCAGACCGCATAACCCGATGGCGCGGCCGCCGGTGCGCTCAATCCGATCAACAAGGTGCTTGTTGGTTTTCCCGGCGAGCACCATCAGCGCAACCTCCGCCGTTTCCGCGTCTGTATATCGCAGACCGTTGATGAACTGCGACTTTTTGCCAATCTTTGCAAGCATTTCGTTGATATCCGGTCCGCCGCCATGGACAAGCACCACATGGATCCCGGTCAGAGAAAGGAGCACCAGATCGCTGATGACGGCATCCTGCAATTCATCCGACAGCATCGCATTGCCGCCGTATTTGATCACGACCGTTTGTCCGGTATACTTCTGGATATAGGGCAGTGCTTCAATCAGCACACTTGCCTTGTCTTCGTTGGATATGGACATATGCACACCTCAAAATGGATTTTTGCTTCCGCAGGAATAAACGCAGTAAGCAGGTTTTGTGATCGCCGCGATTAAGTCCTGTAATCGCCGTTGATCCGCACATATTCGTAGCTGAGATCACAGCCGAACGCCGTGGCGGATGCACAGCCGGCGTGCATGTCGCAGAGAATTTCAATGCTGTCCTTGGTGAGGATTTCCTTTGCTTTTTCCTCGTCAAACAACAGCGTTCCACCGTGCGCGCAGACATCCAGCGTACCGGCGGGCGAGCGGAACGAAATATCCACCAATGCCGGATCGAAATCTACGCCGGAATAGCCGAGCGCGCAGATCACACGCCCCCAGTTCGCGTCCGCGCCAAACATCGCCGCCTTGACGAGAGAGGACGCGATCACACTCTTGGCAAGGATCCGTGCAGAGCTGTCGTCCGCGGCGTTTGACACCGTGCAGCGCAGGAATTTGGTCGCGCCCTCTCCATCCGCAGCGATCGCGGCAGCCATTTTCATGCAGATTGCGGACAACGCACCGTAGAACACGTCGTAGGCTTCTCCCGCAGAGGTGATCTCCGCAGCACCGGACTTGCCGGATGCCAGCACACAAACCATGTCGTTTGTACTGGTGTCGCCGTCCACGCTGACCATGTTGAAGCTGTCCTCCGTCGCGTCGAGAAGAGCCTTGTGCAATAGCTCCGGGACAATTGCCGCGTCCGTCGTGATGAAACCGAGCATCGTGCCCATATTCGGATGAATCATCCCGGAGCCCTTGCACATACCGCCGATGTGGATCTCGCAGCCGTCGTACGTGTAGGACAGCGCGAACTCCTTTTTCTTTGTGTCCGTGGTCATGATCGCTCCGGCAGCCAATCCCGCGCCTACAGCATCCGGTGTCAGGGAGGCGTATAATTCTGCAAGGGAGTTTTCGATCGGAGATAGAGGCAGGCTGACCCCGATCACGCCCGTGGACGCTACGATCACTTCCTCTGCGGGAATACCGAGTAAGGACGCCACCATGTCACATGTTTTTTCGGCGGTCTCGTAGCCATCCGGCGTACATGCGTTGGCGTTGCCGCTGTTTGCGATAATGGCGCGCGCGTGTCCGGCGGAAAGATGCGCTTTTGTTACGCCAACCGGCGCCGCAAATACCTTGTTTTTTGTGAACACACCGGCTGCGGTGCAAATGTCGTCCGCGACCACCATTGCCAGGTCGAGCTTTGCTGTGTTTTTCCGGAATCCCGCATGCACGCCGCCTGCCGAAAAGCCTTTCGCCGCACAAACACCGCCGCCAATTTCCGTATATTTCATCATAGTATCCTCTCTTCTGTCCATAGCCTGTCCGATTTTCTCAAAATCCTGCCGGAACCATGTCCACACCGGTTTCCTCCGGCAGTCCGAAATAGAGATTCATGTTCTGAATTGCCTGACCAGCCGCGCCTTTAACCATATTGTCGATACAGGAGCAGACGATCAGCGTACCGGTTCGTGTGTCGCAATGCAGGGAAATGTCGCAGTAATTTGAGCGTGTGACAAACCGGATCTGCGCCGCGTGTCCTTCCGGTTCCAGACGAACAAACTGCTCGTTCTGATAGGCGGATTCATATGCCGCGCGTACCATGCCAAGCGAAATGCCCGGTGCTAGCCGCGCGTAAATGGTTTCCTCGATTCCGCGGTTGACCGGCAGCAGATGCGGCACAAAGGTTACGGATACGGCACTGCCAGCCATGTGAGACAGCGTTTGCTCGATCTCCGGAGTGTGCCGATGCACGCCGATTTTGTACGCGGAAATCGATTCGTTTGCCTCCGGATAGTGCGTGTTCTGCGTCAGTCCACGGCCGGCGCCAGTGACACCCGATTTCGCGTCGATGATGATGCCTGTTTTCTCAATAAATCCGTGCCGCAGAGCCGGTGCGAGTCCGAGAGAAGCCGCTGTCGGATAACAGCCGGGATTGGCAAGGATTTTTGCGCCGGGAATTCTATCCCGGAACAGCTCCGGCAGCGCATAGACTGCATCGGCATGCAGCTTCGGTTTGTCAAACGGCTTTTTGTACCATTTCTCATAATCTTCCTCGTTTTCCAAACGGAAGTCTGCGCCGAGATCGATAAGGAGCTTGCCGGCGGACAGACACTGTTCTGCGAGCGGTTCGCTCAGTCCATGCGGCAGGGAAGCGAACACCACATCCGCACCGGTGGTAGCGGTATCCGCGTCTGTCAACGTCGGCAGAGAGAATTTCTTGAAGTTGGGATACACGTCGGCGATTTCTTCCCCTGCAAAGGATACGGATGACAGCCCAACGATCTCGGCGCACGGATGGGTCAGAAGCAGTCGAACAAGCTCCGCGCCCGCATATCCCGTGGCACCGACAACGGCAGCGCGTATTTTCTTTTCTTCCATAATTACAGTACCGTTCCTTTCAGATAGCTTTCAATGAGGGAGATCTGCCGCAGTGTCGATTCCACCGACGGTCCGCCGTAAACCCTGCGCTCGTTTACACAGTTTTCCAGGTTGACTGCTTTGTATACATCTTCGTCGAACAGGGGCGAAAATTCCTTGTAAACGGAGAGCGGCAGCGATTCAAAATCACATTCATGCGCAATGCAGTACGCGACGAGCTTCCCGCTGACCTTGTACGCGTCCCGGAACGGCATGCCCCTTTTTGTAAGATAGTCCGCACAGTCTGTGGCGTTGATGAAACCGCCGGATGCCGCTTTGCGCAGCTTTTCTGTCCGCACCGTACAGGTAGCGAGCATAGCGGTGAACAGCTCGATGCAAAGCTTTGCGTTGTCAATGGCGTCGAAGATCGCTTCCTTGTCCTCCTGCATATCTTTGTTGTACGCGAGCGGGAGTCCCTTCATCATGGTGAGCAGCGTGGTGAGATCCCCGTAGACTCTGCCGGTTTTGCCGCGTACCAGCTCCGCGATATCGGGGTTCTTCTTCTGCGGCATGATGGAGGAGCCGGTGGAGAACGCGTCGTCGAGCTCAATAAAGCCAAATTCCGATGAGCACCATAGGATCATTTCCTCGGAAAAACGGCTTAAGTGCATCATAATTAAGGACAGGTCAAACGCCAACTCCAATACAGAATCCCGGTCGGATACGCCGTCCATGCTGTTTTCCGTTACGCCGTCCATGTCAAGAAGCGCCGCGACCATGTGTCTGTCAATCGGGTAGGTTGTAGAGGCAAGCGCGCCCGAACCGAGGGGACTGACGTTCATCCGTACCGTCGTTTCCGCAAGTCGTTTGTCGTCCCGGAGAAACATTTGCCCGTACGCGAGGATGTAATGCGCGAACGTCACCGGCTGCGCTCTCTGCAAATGTGTGTATCCCGCCATGACCGTTTCCGTATGCGCGGACGCGGTCTCTGCAATGGTTTTGAGCAGATCATGGACAAGCGCGCGGATCTCGACGATTTCGCGCCGTAGGTACAGGCGAATGTCGAGTGCTACCTGATCGTTTCGGCTGCGCGCGGTATGGAGCCGTTTCCCGGTATCGCCGATGCGGTTGGTCAGCACTTCCTCGACGAACATGTGAATGTCCTCTGCTTCCGGATCGATCGTCAGCGCGCCGGAGGTGATGTCCGCCGAAATCTCCTTTAGCGCAGAGACGATTTTGTCTGCCTCAGATTTCTCTATGATCCCACATTTGCCGAGCATGGTTGCATGCGCGATGGAGCCGGCGATGTCTTCTTTGTACATCCGCGCGTCAAAGGAGATGGAAGAATTGAAATCGTTTACACGGCTGTTTTCCGCTTTTTGGAACCGTGCGTCCCACATTTTTGCCATATACAAAGAATCCTCTCAATTTCTCCAGGTGTTGTCCTGTAAAACGGCTGCGGGGAATCTCCGATTGTAAGATTTCCCCGCAGGGTTTGTACGGTATGTTTATTTTGCGTTCTTTTCGTTGACGGAAGCCTGTACCTTGAGCGGCAGACCGAACAGATTGATGAATCCGCCGGCGTCCTTCTGGTCGTAGACGTGATCCTCGGAGAAGGTCGCGATCGCTTCATCGTACAGGGAGTAGGGCGAGGTGACGGAGGCGGGGGTGATGTTGCCCTTGTAGAGCTTGAGCTTTACGTCGCCGGTCACATGCTCCTGCGTCTTTGTGACAAACGCGGAGAGAGCCTCACGCGCCGGTGTGAACCACTGTCCGAAGTAGACGTAATCCGCGAACTTGCCGGAGAGCATCTGTTTCAGGTGCATTGTCTCCCGATCGATGGTGATTTCCTCTAACTTTTCGTGTGCCGCGTACAGGATCGTGCCCCCGGGCGTTTCATATACACCGCGGCTCTTCATGCCGACCAGACGATTTTCCACCATGTCGATGATGCCGATGCCGTTGGCGCCGCCGACTTTATTGAGCTTGTCAATGAGGGAAACCGGATCGAGTTCCACGCCGTCGATGGCAGTCGGAACACCCTTTTCAAAATGGAGTGTGATGTAGGTCGGCGTATCGGGTGCCGCTTCGGGTGTGACGCCGAGCTCAAGGATCTTATCGTACATCGGCTCGTTTGCGGGATCTTCCAGATCAAGCCCCTCATGCGACAGATGCCACAGGTTCTTATCCTTGGAGTAGTTCGTTTCGCGGTTGATCTTCAGCGGTACGTTGTGCGCTTCCGCGTAGTCGATTTCTTCCTCACGGGATTTGATATTCCAGATCCGCCATGGCGCGATGATTTCCATATCCGGTGCGAACGCTTTGATCGTCAGCTCAAACCGCACCTGGTCGTTGCCCTTGCCGGTGCAGCCGTGGCAGATGGCATCCGCGCCCTCTGCCTTGGCGATTTCCACGATCCGCTTGGCAATGATGGGACGTGCGAACGAGGTGCCGAGCAGATATTGGTTTTCGTATTTCGCATCTGCCTGCATGGTCGGATAAATGAAATCTGTGATAAACGATTCGCGCAGATCCTCAACATACAGCTTGGAAGCGCCGGTTTTCAGTGCTTTTTCCTCAAGCCCATCCAGCTCATCCGCCTGACCGACGTTGCCGGATACCGCAATGACCTCGCATCCCGGATAGTTTTCCTTTAGCCACGGAATGATGATCGATGTGTCCAGACCGCCGGAATACGCGAGAACGATTTTTTTAATATCCTTTTTCATAATACCTGCTCCTTTGCACTTATGCAGTGGATTGTTTTCTTGAATTTGATGGTATTATTATACTCCAGCGCATGAAAAAATGCAATAGACAAAGTACACAAAGAAGAATAAAAATACACGGAAGTTTTATAAATATGCACGCAAAACGGCGAATTATGCGAAAATCGGCAGAAAAATCCAGCTTGCCACGAATATTTCCGTTTTTTCTCCTGCGCAAACAGCATTTACAAAGTGTATATCGGCACGTACGATGCATACTACAAAACGGATTGAAAAATCATTCCGGAGAGGAGAGAACAATTATGCGCAAAGTGAAGAAAGCAGTCGCCATGCTTCTTGCTGTGGGTGTGCTCAGCACAAGTGCCGTGTATACGACAGCTGCGTTCCCGTTCACGAAAAAGGTGGAAACAGACATGATCGAGGAGGATTTTACGCCAAAGCGCGGCATATACGCACCGACCACGGCGCAGGGCTGGTACTATCCGCATCGTACCGACGGCGTGCAGCCGCCTGTCCCGTCGGAGCTGCAGTATATCGAGAAATACGACGGCTACTGCATTGACAGCACACATCCTTCCATGACCGAGGGCGGCGAGCGGGTGATCTATCTGACCTTTGACGCCGGGTACGAAAACGGAAATGTGGCGCGCATACTCGATGTATTAAAGGAAAAGAACGTACCGGCGGCGTTTTTCATTTTAGAGAATCTGGTACAATCGAATGGGGAGCTTGTCCGGCGTATGGCAGCGGAGGGGCATCTTGTCTGCAACCACACTGCACGCCACCGGGATATGACAAAAATGGACAGGGATGGGTTTGCTGCGGAATTGGCTGCTATGGAGAAGGTGTACACGGAGAGCACCGGAGAAAAGCTGGCGCCATATTACCGACCGCCGGAGGGTAAGACGAACGAGGACAATCTGCGATGGGCAAAGGAGCTGGGTTACAAAACGGTGTTCTGGAGCTACGCATACGCCGATTGGGACAACGAACGCCAGATGGAGCCGGCAAAGGCCCTGGACAAACTCCTGACAGGTCTCCACAACGGCGAGGTGCTCCTGCTTCATCCAACCTCCGCTACCAACGCCGCGATTCTCTCGGCTTTTATCGATGCTCTGACAGAAAAGGGATTCCGCTTCGGCACCCTCGACGAGCTGACCGGCACGACGTCGCCATCGGAAAACGAGCGGGGGGCGTGTGCGAATGCGTAATACGCTGCGGCGGCTTTTGGCTACCTGTATCGCGCTTTGTATCCTGCCCGTGACGGTGCTGGCGGGAGAGAATGTGCTGTACTCGTGGCACCCGAATGAGAGCAAAAAGATTGCCATCACCTTCGACGACGGACCGCACCCGGTTTATACGCCGGAGATTCTCTCGATCCTTGCGGAATACGGGGTACGCGCAACGTTTTTTGTGGTCGGCGAGAACGCGGAATGGTATCCGGAGCTGGTGCGACGCGAGCTTGCGGCGGGGCACGAGATCGGCAATCACACCTACAGCCACGCGAACCTGCGGAAAAGCGGCTACGATACGGTGCTGACGGAGATTCTCGATATGGAAAACGCCGTATACGAGAACGCGGAGTACCGCTGCCATCTTCTCCGACCGCCCGGAGGATTGTACGGGGATCCGGTCTGCCACGCAGCGGAGATGCTCGATTACCATGTGATCCTCTGGTCGATCGATACACGGGACTGGGCGCATACGCCGCGGAAAACGATCGTCGACATGGTGCTCGATCAGGTGAAAAGCGGCGACATCATCCTCTTCCACGACTATATCGGCGGCGGAGACTCCCCCACACCGGACGCCATCCGGCAGATCATTCCGGCATTGCTTGCACGTGGCTACCGTTTTGTCACCGTATCCGAGCTGCTTGCCAGCGCGTGAAAGACAAACAAAAAGCGTACCCGTAGGCTCGGATACGCTTTTGTACATATTAGATTGCTCAATCCTCGCGGATTACATGCTTGAGGATCACCGGATATGCCGCGTAGACGCCCATCATGGCGCACAACGAGAACAGGATCACAAACGGCAGAATCACACCGAGCGGGAAATAGATGTAGAGCAGGAGATATTCCACGCCTAGAACGAGCAGGACGCCGAAAAATGCCATGAGGTTGCGCTTGATACCCACAATGGACAGAGCCAGCGCGTTTTTGAAGAGCTTGTACAGGCTCAGATCCACCGTTACGATCATGAGATAGATATACGTGCGCATAAAGAAGTAGAGAAGCGCCAGGAACAAACTCATGAAGAACATCGTCGACATGACCATGCTCAAAGAATAATTCAGGTGGAAGAAGAAAATATCGTAGGCAAGCAGCGCGATAATGATCACATCCAGAATGCCGTAGACAATCGCCTGCCGCAGGTTCCGTTTGATCGCGTACCAGAAATCGTGCCACAGGAACACGCCCTCGCCGCGGAACAGATTCCGGAGTATATACGTGGTGCCGACACGGGTGACGCCAAACGTGAAAACGATCAGCGCGGTCAGGGCGAAAAAGACGTAATCCACCGTTGTGAGGATCGTAATATTCGACTGTCTGCCAAAGATGGAAAAAAGCGAGGATACCGCCGGCGAGGAGTCGAACCGCATCGCGCCGTAGAGCGGCGGGAATACGGCATAGGAGGGCGCAGTAGAATGGATCGACGCGTAGCCGCTCATGGCAAACAGCGCGAAGAAGATCGGAAAGTTGCCGAACACCATCATGAGGTTCACGGACAGGATCTGGTTCAGCTTACGACCCAGCAGCTTGAAAAAATTCATCAGATTCGGGTTTTCCCAGATCTGCTTCTCGTCCTTGGAGACGCCGTCGCTGTCGGAGTAGGTTTTCGCGAACGGATTGAAGATTTTTGCTTTCGCCTTCCGTTCTTTTGCGAGCTCCTCCTGCTCCGCCGCTTCCAGCTCGTCTAAGGAGTGACGTTCGTTGTCGTTGTTGTCAAGATTTGGCATAGATTTCTCCAGTCGTTGTTTTGGATGTGCTATATATAACGGGATTTTGCTCCAAAAGTTCAAAGTATAGGACTTCTCGTGCAAAATCCATCTTAAATCAGCGTTTCCTTATTTTCAAAATCACCGTGCCGGTCACAGAAATATCGCGGCGGTGTACAGCGGTGTAAGGTATAGACAGAATACGGTGCCGGAGAGGAGCAGAAAGCCCGGTATCCGATATAAGAGAGAGGTGCGTCTCTCCTGCGCGCTGTAGAAGAACAGCAGCACCGTGACGGCAAAATACATGGTGAGAAAAGCAGTGCCGCCGCGCGCATTGCCAAGTGTCACCGACGCGTGCGTAAACAGCCAGAGCAGTGAGCCCATCGAAAAACCGCGCCAGATCGCAAGGATTCCGCCGAACCAAACGGAAAAAGCACCCGTTGTGCCGAGAAACGCAAAGAGAAGCTGTCCGATAACGCTGGATAGCCAGTCGGTACAAAGACGCAGCCAGCCAGCCGTTGTTGCAGGGGTATCACACGGTGCCAAACCGAAAACTGTCTGCGGCGAGACAGGCAGCAAAAAGGCGGCTGCGGAATAAGCGAGAATTGCGCAAAGCATCCAAATGAGCAGCAGCACGATAAAACGGCGTGCAAAAGCATTCACGCTTGCGGAACAAGATTGCGGCGTATACGGCATGGAGAACCTCCTGACCTGTGGGAATGGATAGACCACTCTATGCGCCGCGCGGGAAATTCATGTCTGTAAGTATACCATACGGAACGCCAAAATTCCACATTTTTTTGTAAATTTATCATCCAAAAACGGCGCGGTTCTCAAAATATCAGCCGTCGTGTCGCGGACTGTACAGAACAGAGCGCAATATTTTCCGGGAAATCTATTGCTTTTTTTCACAGACGGCGGTATAATAATGAGAAGAACACCCTTATCAGAAAACGCTGGTGAATCATGATGAATCGAGAAGAACTGCAGCGGACTTTCCGCGACCCGCCGCAGCTCCAGACGCGCCGACTGCTTTTGCGGAAAATGCTCAAAACAGACTACCGCGATATGTATGAGTACGCCAGTCAGGAACGCGTGACGCAGTATCTCCTGTGGCGACCGCACGACAGCGAAGCGTACACCTATAAATATTTACAGTACATTCAATCCCGCTACCGCGCCGGGGATTTTTACGACTGGGCGATCGTTGTCCGGGGACAGAATAAAATGATCGGGACCTGCGGCTTCACGTCGTTCAATACCGAGGCCAACTCCGCGGAGGTCGGCTACGTTCTCAATCCCGCCTATTGGGGTTTTGGATTGGCGCCGGAGGCTGTCGCTGCGGTACTGCGTTTCGGGTTTGTCGATCTGCGCCTGAATCGGATTGAGGCGCGCTATATGGAGGGAAACAGCCGCAGCCGCCGCGTGATGGAAAAGGTCGGGATGCACTACGAGGGAACCAACCGCGAATCCATGCATGTCAAGGGACAGTACGTTTCCATCGGCGTCTGTGCCATCCTGCGCAGCGAATACTTCCACGAGCCGCTGCGCAGACAGTCCTGACAGAAAGAACGCGTCCCGGACTTTCGAAACGCGTTCTTCTTCCCAAAATTATACGTTGAACCGGAACAGCACCACGTCGCCGTCCGCGATCACATAGTCCTTGCCTTCGCTGCGTACCAGTCCCTTTTCCTTCGCTGCGTTCATGGAACCGCAGGCGATCAGATCGTCATAGGACACAATTTCCGCACGGATAAAGCCGCGCTCAAAGTCGGAGTGAATCTTTCCTGCCGCCTGCGGTGCCTTCGTGCCGCGAACGATTGTCCAGGCGCGGACCTCTTTCGGACCGGCGGTCAGATAGCTGATATAGCCAAGCAGGGAATAGCTTGCCTTGATGAGCCGATCGAGACCGCTTTCCGCAATGCCCATTTCTTCCAGGAACATCGCCTTTTCCTCCGGCTCCAGCTCCGAGATTTCCGCCTCGATCCCGGCACACACAGGAATGACCTCGGCACCCTCGCGATCGGCAGCTTCCCGCAGCTTTAAGTAATACACATTGTCCGGCGATACGCCTGCGGCTTCCGCTTCACTGACGTTGGCAACGTAGATGACCGGTTTCATTGTGAGCAGCGCTACATCCGCCATGATCTCGCGCTCGTCGTCGGTATATTCGAGAGACCGTGCCGTGATCCCGTCGTTGAGCGCGGAGAGCACCCGTTCAAAGAGCGTGACCTGCTCGAAGAGGGATTTATCGGATTTGGCGAGCTTCTGCGTTTTGTCGATCCGGCGCTCCAGAGTTTCGATATCGGCATAGATGAGCTCCATGTTGATCGTATCCAGGTCGCGGATGGGATCGACCGATCCGTCTACATGGATGATGTCGCCATCCTCAAAGCAGCGCAGCACATGCACCACCGCATCGACGTCCCGGATGTGAGATAGGAACTTGTTGCCGAGTCCCTCGCCCTTGGACGCGCCCTTTACCAGCCCCGCGATGTCCACAAATTCGACGACGGCAGGCGTATAGAGCTGCGGATGGTACATTTCCGCGAGCTTATCAAGCCGCGCGTCCGGCACCTGCACAACGCCGACGTTCGGATCGATGGTGCAGAACGGATAGTTTGCGCTGGGTGCCCCTGCGCCGGTGAGCGCGTTGAACAGAGTGCTTTTGCCTACGTTGGGTAGGCCGATGATACCGAGTTTCATGATCTGTCATTTTCCCGACAGAGATATACTATCGGGACCTTTCTTGAGAAAAAACTTTTGTGTACCCGTATTGTATCATAACCGCGGACAGTATGCAAGAGATTTTCTGCGAAAAGTGAATTTTTGGTAACAATTAAAGAATCAATCACCGCGCGTTCATATTGGTTTCACATTGGTAGTTTACAATATGGATACGGTAGTAAAGGAGACGCTATGAAACCCTTAACGCTCCGGCATGAGTATAAGTTTCCCCTCAGCGGTGCGGACACCGTGTGGCTGGAAAACCGACTCCGAGATGTGTTTCCACTGGATCCGCACGCAGACGCTGTGACGGGCGGCTACACAATCCGCAGTCTGTACTTTGATGACTGGCGCGACAGTGCGCTGTGGGAAAAGCTGGACGGCGTCGATCCGCGCAGCAAGTTCCGCATTCGGATCTACAATGGAAGCGACCGCTACATCGTCCTTGAAAAAAAGCACAAATGCGGTTCTCTCACGAAAAAAGCGCAGTCCGTTCTCACTCGCGTGGAATGCGACCGCATCCTTGCCGGCGACATACGGTTTCTGCGGGACGGCGATCCGGTCAGACAGGATTTCTTCCATGCGATGGAGAAAAACGGTACGCGCGGCAAAACCATCGTCGAGTACGACCGCAGTGCTTTTGTATACGAACCCGGGAATGTACGCATCACGATCGACAAGCATATCCGCTCCGGCGTATATGACACGGCACTGTTCGGCAAACCGGTTCTCGTTCCGGCGAGCGCAGAGCATGTGCTGGAGGTCAAATTCGATACGTATCTGCCGGAATTGGTGCGGCTCACGCTCAGCCCGCTGGATGCAGGACGGTTTTCGCTATCCAAATACGCCGCATGTCGCCGGTTCGGCTGAAGAAAACAAAATACGACAAAACAGTGATGACAGAATTGTAGGAGACGAATTATGCAGTTTAATGACATCTTCAAAGCAAGCTTTCTGGAACGCAGCGCTACATTCAGCGTAGTGGACACCGTCATTTCTCTGGCACTTGCCTGTGTGATTGGTCTGTTCATCTATTTCATCTATAAGAAAACCTATAGCGGCGTGCTGTTTTCCCGCTCGTTCGGCATATCTCTGGTCGCGCTTTCGATGATTTCCACCTTTGTAATCCTTGCCGTGACCTCCAATGTGGTTCTCTCACTCGGAATGGTCGGCGCTCTGTCGATTGTTCGTTTCCGTACCGCCGTCAAGGATCCGCTTGACATCGTTTACCTGTTCTGGGCGATCGGCGTCGGAATTGTGCTGGGCGCGTGTCTTTATCCCCTTGCTGTTATCGGTTCGCTCATTGTCGGCGGAATTCTGTATCTTTTCTCCGTAAAGCAAAAAAACGGCGAGGCGTATATACTGATTCTTGCATTTTCTGCCCCGGAAACGGAACAAAACGCCATTTCCATCGTCCAATCCTATACAGATAAGATGGCGGTGAAATCGAAAACCATAACACGCGATTACACGGAGATCACTTATGCGGTTTCCTTGAAGAGCAGCGACACATCGTTTATCCGCACACTCGCCGATCTCCTTGGTGTGGAAAAGGCTCTGCTTGTCAATTATAACGGCGATTACATGGAATAAGCGAAAACCACATCCATCTGTTTTATTATATAGTAATTCAAAAAAGTGAGGTATAGAGAATGGGAACGAAATTACTGGTAATTGAAGACGACGCCAACATCTGCGACCTGCTGCGCATCTATTTTGAAAACGAAGGCTACGAGGTCAAGATTGCCGGAGACGGGATCGAGGGACTGAGTTATTTCAAAATGTACGAGCCGGATCTGGTACTACTGGACGTTATGCTTCCGAAAAACAAAGACGGTCTGCAGGTTTGCCGCGAGATCCGTGAAATCTCCTCCAAGCCAATCATCATGGTGACAGCAAAGAGCGAAATGATCGATAAAGTCCTCGGTCTGGAGCTGGGAGCGGATGACTATGTGACCAAGCCCTTTGAAATGAAGGAGCTGTCCGCGCGTGTGAAGGCAGTGCTGCGCCGCTATTCCGCGCACGACAATCAGAACGACGACGAAACGATCAAGTTTGAGAACATTGAGATCAGTAAGAACAAGTACGAGCTGAAGCTCAACGGCAAAGCGGTCGATATTCCGCCGAAGGAACTGGAGCTGCTCTACTTCCTCGCCTCCAATTTCAACCGCGTGTTCACCAGAGACGCGCTGCTTGATAAAGTATGGGGCTTCGACTACCTCGGCGACTCCCGTACCGTAGACGTGCATGTAAAGAGACTGCGTGAAAAGCTGGAAGGCGTTTCGGATAAGTGGTCGCTCAAAACCGTATGGGGCGTCGGCTACAAATTCGAGCTGCTGCAGTAAAACCATCTGTAAGAGATACACAAAACTTGACGTCTGCGCAAAACAGGCGTCAAGTTTTTGTCGGTTTTGATAGGAGAAGAGGAGTCTCTCTGTATGTTCAAAAGCGTATTTATTAAGTATATCTCCGCATTCATGCTCATCAATATTCTAAGCATTTTGCTGTCCACAACGATCATCACAACGCTGGTCAATTCTTACGATGAGAACACGCGCATGCGGACGGTATCCAACGTCGCGTATTCCATCACGAATTACGTCATCGACGACTACAACGAGAGCGGACAGTCCGGTTTTGGCGCGTATCTTGATGAATCGCTACGCGATATTTTACCGGTGCTTGATATGATGAGCATCAACGTGGATGGTCTTGTGGTGCTCATTTCCGACGGCGACGGACATATCAAATTGGCGGCAGGCTCCGAGCTGTCCAAGCAGTACCTGGACGAGAACGGAAATATCACCGCCGGACTAACGTATCCGCCGTCTGTGATGGAGGATCTCGCTGCGAACGGCGCCGTTACCCGCAACGACGATCTCGACGGTTTTTTTGACGCCAATCATATCACAAGCATTCTCCCGATTACGGCGCTCGACGGCAAGGTGGTTGGTTCCGTTTTGACAGCTACCATTCATTCCGCCATGGACGCATTGCTCGACGCCATGATCAAAACGATCATCATGTCCAGTCTCTGGCTCATGCTTGCCGCGCTGATCGCCGTGTACCTCATCAGCGAACGGCTGGTGTCTCCGATCCGCGCGATGAACAAGGCTGCAAAGGAGTTTGCGGCAGGTCATTTCGATGTGCGCGTACCGGTGAACGGGAACGACGAGATCGCGGAGCTTGCGGAGACCTTCAATAACATGGCATCCTCTCTCGAGCATACGGAGGAAATGCGCCGTCTCTTCCTTGCGAATGTTTCTCACGATCTGCGCACACCCATGACGACCATCTCCGGCTTCATCGAGGGTATTTTGGACGGTGCGATTCCGCCGGAGAACACGAACCACTATCTGGAGGTTATCGCCGGCGAGGTGCGCAGACTGTCCCGACTGGTGGGCAGCCTTCTGGACATTACGCGGATCCAGGCGGGAGAACGCAAATTCAATATGCAGCCGTTTGACATCTGCGAGCTGGCGCGTGAGATCATCATCACGTCAGAGCAGCGCTTGGAGGCGAAGAACCTCGATGTGGTATTTGACGCGGATAACGACAATATGTTTGTAAACGCAGACCGCGACGCGATCCACCAGATCCTCTACAACATCTGTGACAACGCGATCAAGTTCTCGAACGACGGCGGTCGATATGAAATCGGGATCCATGAAAAAAGCGGCAAGGTGACGGTCAGCGTGTACAATGAAGGCGTCGGCATCACAGCGGAGGATCTGCCGTACGTCTTTGATCGGTTCTATAAGAGCGACAAGAGCCGTGGACTGGACAAAACCGGTGTCGGACTCGGACTTTATATCGCGCGTACGATCATCGAGGCACACAAAGAAAAGATTTGGGTGGAAAGCGAATACGGAAAATGGTGCCGCTTTGCTTTTACCCTGTCGAAAGCCCCTTCTCCCCGTGAGAATACACAGCGAGATTCCGGTAAAAACGACAACAATCGAAATGGAGAGATAACGGTATGACCGCATCGGGAAAAAACATCTATTTATACACAGCAACCTGCCTGTTCGGACTGGAGGGACTGCTCGGTGAGGAAATCGAAGCGCTCGGCTATACCCGGGAAACCACCATGGACGGCAGAATTTACTTTCGCGGCGACGCTGCAGCCTGTGCCAGAGCAAACATCGGTCTTCGATACGCAGAACGACTGTACGCAACGCTGGGCAGCTTTACTGCGCGTACCTTTGACGAGCTGTTTGAGGGAACAAAGGCATTGCCATGGGAGAACTTCATTGGCAGAGACGACGTGTTTCCCGTAACCGGTCACACGATCAAATCGACGCTGTTTTCTGTTCCGGATTGTCAGCGAATCATCAAAAAGGCGGTGTCTGTGCGGTTAGGGAACCAATATGGCCTCACCACGCTGCCGGAAACGGGTACAAAATACAGAATTGAGTTCTTCCTCTACAAGGACAGAGCGGATCTGATGATCGAGCTGTCCGGAGAACCACTGCACAAGCGCGGCTATCGTCCGGAAACCGTTACCGCTCCGATTCGCGAGACCTTGGCCGCCGCGATGGGGAAAATGACCCGACCGCGCGAAGATGTCCTCCTCTGGGATCCTTTCTGCGGCTCCGGTACGATCCTTATTGAAACCGCCATGCAGATGTGTCATATCGCGCCCGGACTGCACCGCCGTTTTGCTGCCGAACGGTATCCGCAATTTCCCGCAGCGCTCTGGCGGGACGCACGTGAAGAAGCAAACGCGGCGGTACAGCTGGACACCGGCTTCCACGTGCGCGGCACCGACATCGATCCGCTGTGCATTGAGATTGCGAAAACCGCGGCGGGACGTGCGGGTGTGACCAAGTACATTGATTTTTCCGTATGCGACGCGCGTGCGATTGAGAATCCCGGCTGCCGTGGTACGATCGTTACAAATCCACCATATGGCGAGCGGCTCATGACCCTCTCAGACGCGGAAGCCCTGTACCGCGATTTCGGCGCGACCTTGCAGAAATTCCCATCGTGGCAGGTCTATGTACTGACGCCGCATGAGAATTTCCCGCTGCTGATCGGACGGCACGCGGACAAGATCCGCAAGCTATACAACGGGATGATCCCGTGTTACTATTATCAGTTCTTCAAGCCGATGGGAAAAGGAAAAAACGAGCCGCGTAAAACGGGCAAACGGTGAGAAAAACGGAATAAAAACAAACGTCTCCGGGCATACTTTTCACAAATGCGAGATTTTGTGGGAAAAAGGAGGCGTTTTGCTTTGGAAATCTATTCCGGAAATCTGACCGGCAATTACGACACGGACGTCGCGAAAATGGATGGGATTCTCAGGCCTGCGGAGAATTTCGATATGCTCAAGCGGGAACTGACACTGAACGGAAGACGGATGGTCATGTACTACATCGACGGCTTTATCAAGAGCGAGTCGATGCAGAAGCTCATGATGTACCTGTTTACCGTCAAGGATTTCGGCGATGGCAGCGATCATGCGGCAGCGGATTTTGCGTCCCGCGCGGTGCCGACGGTGGAAGTGGATGTAACCGATTCCATCGATCAGCTCGTTTTGATGGTGATGAGCGGCTGTACGGCGTATCTGTGCGAGGGATTTGGAAAAAACGCGCTGGTGATCGATCTGCGGACGTATCCGGCAAGGGAAACGGAGGAACCGGAAAACGACAAGGTCATGCGCGGCAGCAGAGATGGGTTTGTAGAAACGCTCATGTTCAATCTCGCCATGATCCGCCGCAGAATCCGCGATCCCGATCTGACATTCCGCTATCTCAATGCCGGTACCAGCTCCCGGACAGACATCGCGCTGTGCTACATGGAGGGAAAAGCCGATCCGAAATACGTAAATCTGCTTGTGAAAAAGATAGAGTCGCTCACCACCGATTCCCTCATCATGGGGCACCAGAGCATTGCGGAATCCATCATACGACAGCGGTGGTACAATCCGTTTCCGAAAATACGCGCGACGGAACGACCGGATGCGGCTTCCGCAATCCTTTTGGAAGGCGGTGTGATCCTGCTTTGCGACAATAGTCCGGAGGCGATGATCTTCCCGACTTCGATTTTCGACTTTTTACAGGAGACGGACGATTTCTATTTCCCACCGCTGACCGGAACGTACCTGCGCGTGCTCCGCCAGCTCATCTTCTGGGCGACAATGATTCTGACGCCGCTATGGTACCTCTTGCTCGGTCATGCCGACGGACTGCCTGCGGGTTTGCGCTTCATCGTGCCTGCCGATCAGGGTGAGCTGCCGATCCTTTGTCAGCTTCTTTTGACAGAGTTGGCACTGGATGGATTGAAGCTCGCGTCCCTGAATACACCGAACGTGTTGTCCAATTCGCTTTCCGTAGTCGGCGGTTTGCTGCTTGGTGATTTTGCCGTAACGGTCGGATGGCTCTGCCCGGATGTGATTCTCTATATGTCCTTTGTCGCGATTGCCAATTTCACCCAGTCGAGCTATGAGCTTGGCTATGCATTCAAATATATGCGTGTACTCATTCTCATTCTGACAGCGTTATTTGATATCGTGGGCTTTGTCGGCGGCTGTGCGATCGTTCTCATTCTCATAGCGACAAACAAAACCGTAAGCGGCAGCCGCAGTTATCTGTACCCGCTCATTCCCTTTGACGGTAAGGCAATGGCGAGACTGGTGTTCCGACTGAAAAAGCGCGGGTAAAGCATACAACGAGGTGTCTGTGTTGTACAAACGGCACGGACACTTTTTTCTGTCCGCAGCACGCTTTTTCCAGAAAACGGTGGCGCAGAACGCGTGGATGTGTTATAATATAGAAAAAACAGCGGAGGAAGTATGAAAACAAAACTGCATACACTGGGTGAATATATTCGCGCCGAACATCTGCCGATATATACGATTTCGATGGCACAGGGGGACGGCGCTCCAATTACGGAATGCATCACACCGGCAAATCCCTGTCAGGACTCTTATTCCGTCGCGAAAGCGTTTACCACAACGGCAGTCGGTATGCTGTGGGACGAGGGAAAATTGCGTCCGGAGGACAAAATCTGCGATCTGCTGCCGGAAGCATTTGACATGTGGAAGGATGAGATTGATCCACGCTGGTACGACACCACTGTGGATATGGCGCTGCGCCATCATCTCGGATTGCCCGGCGGCTTTCTCGACATCGACGGCTTTGACGCGACCACGTTCGGCGCGGACTACCTCCGCCATATGTTGATCGAGCCGCTTGTCTGCGATCCGAAAGCCGAGAGTATCTACACAGACGCGGCGTTTTACTTGCTCGGACGGATCGTGACGCGATTATCCGGTGAAAATCTGACAACATTTCTGTGGAAGCGCCTTTTTGTACCGACCGGCTGCAAGGAAGCCGCATGGAGTACCTGTCCAATGGGTTACGCGATGGGCGCGACAGGGCTATACATCCGCTCTGAGGATATGGGCAAGCTGGGGCAGATCTATGTCTCAGGCGGCAGCTGGCGCGGTGTACGCATTGTTTCCCCGGATTGGATTGCATTGTGCCGGGAACGGGGATACGAGCTGCACCATAGCGGCGGCGGTTGGTATGGCAAAGGCGGCATGCGAGGGCAGATGCTGACCATGCATTTTGAAAAGCGATACACAATCGCATGGCATGGCTACGAGGCAGACTGCGGCAAAATCTTAGAATATATTGCAAAAGAGGTTTGAACCCATGAGACAGAAGCAGGAACGGAAGCAATTGGAAGCGGAAAAACAAAAAATGGGAGGCACAGCGCCGAAAAGGGAAGAAAAGACGCAGACGGAACGGGTATGTCCGCATAGAAAAAGCTGCGGAGGCTGTCAGACCTGGAACCTGACATATGCGGAAGAATGCAGCATGAAGATGAGTCGACTGATCACGCTGCTGGGCAAATACGGACACGTGGAGGAAATTCTGAAAATGGACGAGCCGTATCACTACCGGAATAAAATGCAGTCACTTTTCACCTTTGTGGGAAAAAACAACATCCAGTATGGGATTTATCAGTCATCGAGCAGAGAGCATGCCGACAATCCGCGAATCGTGCGACTGAAAGGGGACGGCTGCCTCATCGAGAACGAAACCTCCGGTCAGATCGTACATACCATTGCCAAGTTGCTGCCGAAGCACAAAATCACAGTTTGGGACGGACGACACGGACAGCTGCGCCATGTAATGATCCGGTACGCCAAAGCGAGCGATACGTATATGGTCGTGCTGGTCACCTCATCGTATCCGTTCCCGGGCGGCAAAGCGTTGGCAGAGGAACTTGCGCGCAAATATCCAAAGATACAATCCGTTGTCCGCCAGATCAATACCAGTGATACACCGCTTTGGATGGATCCAGACAAAGAGGGCGAGGTACTCTATGGCGCAGGGACGATCACGGACGGTGTGGCAGGCAGCGTATTCCGCATTTCCGCGCAGTCGTTCTACCAGGTCAATGCAACCATGACTGAAAAGCTATACAGAACCGCCATCGAATATGCAGGTGCGGGAGAAACGATTTTGGACGCGTACTGTGGTATCGGTACGGTAGGAATCGCAGCTGCAAAGAATCTCCCCGGAGTCCGCCGTATCATAGGATTTGACAGCAGCAAAAGTGCCGTTCGCGATGCCGAAATCAACGCACGGATCAACGGTCTGGCAGAAATCTGCACCTATCGCGCCGCAAAAGACGACAAATTTGCTGCGCAGCTGCTCACCGAGGACGACACCATCGATATCGCTTTCGTAGACCCGCCGCGCGCCGGACTTGCCGAGAGTTTCCGCCGTGCCTTATGCGCAGTCGCTCCTAAAAGGATCGTCTATATCTCCTGCAATCCGGAAACACTCGCAAGGGATATAGACAAGCTGAAACGAGAGGGATATAAGGTGGAGCGAATCCAACCCGTGGACATGTTCCCGCACACAACCCACGTCGAGACGGTGGTACTGCTGTCCAAGAGGCTCCCACAAGCCGAAAAACAGCCTTAAAACGCCCTTTTTTAGCCATTTTTTGCGACTTTCAACTTTACGCACAGAATAGAACCATAAACCGCCGGAGTGTGCTCCAATCCTCCAAAACACAGATTTCACGTGAACTGAGTGGTTCGTTCTGTTGACAGAACGTATTTTGCGTATTGAGGCTACAGAACTGTTGAAATTTTTAACCGGAGAACAAAGTTTGTTGTCACTTAAAAATGGTAGTTTGAAACAATGCAGGTCGTTGTATGTTTTGTTTTATGCGTAAAATAGCTTGGATAACATCTGCATCTTTGATATATTCGAAAGTTGTAAAATGAGTTAATAAAGGCGGCCTAATGTAAAAAAAAGTACTGTTTATCATATTAACGACGTTTTTAAGCCGAAAAAGTCCGCTTTCCGCGTGTATATCTTTTCGAGTTGTCGGCAATGATGAACGGGAAAAATGCTAAGGAGGATGTAGATAAATGTCATGGGTTAGATGTTAAAAAGTGTATCAGCTCGAGTAGAGAATACAAATGCTACCCAATAAGCTAACTTAATAGTTTGCTGTATATCGGGTATTGGTAAATTATTATCGAAGGAGATTCAGTATATGGAATTCAAGAATGATATTACAACACTAGATAAACCATCAAACATAAGTATTAAATTGGAAGATATGGTATTGCCAACCAATAACGATGTTTATTTTCTCTCAAAACAGCAGGAGCTGGTGGAACAGTATAAAGCAGCAAGAAGATTTCTCGTTGAGACGGAGACTGATGACTGGAATCATTGGTTTGATCCTGTAGACAATGAAACAGCAAATGAAGCATTACGATTAATATATAAATCCCATTTCTTTGAAACTGCCTTATTTTATTATAATGCTGTAGTAGACATATCTTGGGTGCTTTGCTACGTTTCCATTGAATTTGTCTGTATGAAAGCAGGCATTCCTACTGAAATTTCAAAGATGAAATCCATTGGGGACGCGTATGATGCATTAAGAAATGCAGAAAATAGTACTCAGAGTCCAACGGCGAAAGATAATCCTATTGCTTATTTAAAAGAGCTGAGCACCGGATTTATACCAGAGATAGAACTAGTTGTTGAATTTTGGAAAAAATTTGCGTCCTCTAATATTAGACTACAATATAACTTTTGTAAGCATAAAGGGCAACTAGCATATACTGAAATAGAGAAACTTCGAGAAGACAGAACATCGGAAATTTACGTAAAGGATATGCCAGAAGAGAAAATTAAGAGAATTGTTTCTAATATTAGCGACGTAAGGCTTAAGATCTCCTTAAAGAGTGCGATATCCGAATTACTAAAATTTGACAATAACGAATTGTTCCCATATATAGAAAAATTGATAGAAACTATTGATGAAAATTTAAAACCATCGTCGCTGGTGTTATGAAATCTGCTAACTATTATTAAAAATAAAACATAAACTAAAGAGAATGTTTATAGATTGTGGTGAACGGGGCGTGCATCAACCACCACTTGTGGCGGGATGCACTCCCTTGATGGTTAGGCAAGAATGATACAATCGTTGTATCTAATGGTGGGGATATTCATATAAAGCATTACTACTGAATGAGTAAATTTTCCATACCTAGGCTACAAAACCATTGCCCATCCACATAAGCAAAACGACCCACGGTTCCGGTGAACCATGGGTCATTTTCTATCCTGCGTCACTTGTCGATTGCGTTCCGCGTCATTCGTCTATCGTGATCTCCTGCCCGTCCTTGAAGCAGAACACCACATGGTCCTCGTAGACGATGACCCTCTCGATCAATCCGCGGACGTACTGCTCGTCAAATTCCGTGAGCGGCTCCGTCATTCCGGCAAAGGCGGCGGCAGCGTCGCGGATTTCTTGGATCCGCTGTGCTTCCAGTGCGGCGCTTCCGCACAGCGCGTTTTGCTCGTTACGCAGACGGATGATTTTTTCGCCTAGCGTCTCCTCCTCAACAGAGCCGGATCTCAGTCGGATCAGCTGCTCCTGCAGGTCCCGGATCTGCACGTCCAGAGCTTTGATGCGCGCGACACGCTCTGTGTCCAGAGCCTCGGATACGCACTCTGTCAGGCGGGAAACATCCGTCTGATGCTCGTCCCTCGCCAGATTGAGCGCGCGTACGGTAAGCGTATGCAGGTCGCTTTCATCGATTTTTCGGGAAGCGCAGACCTTGACGCCGCCGGTGACCCGTGCCATGCACCGCCAGACCGCCTTCTTTTTTCCGCGATTGTCCCACGTCAGCCGCGTCAGAACGTCTCCGCAGGTGCCGCAGCAGAGGATACCGGAGTAGGCGTGCCGGCCGCTGTAGATCCGCCTGCGCCCTTTTTCCTCCGGAAGATTGGCTCTCCGCGCAAGCTCCTCCTGTACCGCGGCGAAGGTTTCCTTGGAGATGATGGCTTCGTGGTCGTCCGAAACGTAATACTGTGGCACGTCGGCGTTGTTTTTGCGACGCTTTTTGTCGAGGACATTGTACGTCCACGTCTTTTGCAGAAGCGCGTCGCCGATGTATTTTTCATTGGTGAGGATCTGCCGTATGTTGCTTTCGTGCCACGTGAGATGCCCGGCGCCGTTTTTGATGCCGTCCTTTTCCAGTGCGCGCTTGATCTGCTTCAGGCTCAAGCCGTATAAGAAGCTCCGGTAGATTCGGCGCACCACCGCCGCCTGTTCCGGATCGATGATCAGATTTCCGAGCGCATCCTTGGTGTAGCCGAGAAACCAGTTGTGGTTCACTGTGACCTTGCCTTGCTCGTTGCGGAATTTCAGCCCAAGTCGCACATTCTGGGAGAGCGATTCGGATTCCTGCTGTGCCATCGCCGCCATAATTGTGAGCATGACCTCGCCCGCAGCGTCCATAGTGTTGATGTTCTCTTTTTCAAACTGGACCGCGATGTTCAGCGCCCGCAGCTCTCTGGTGTAGTTCAGACAGTCCACGGTGTTTCGGGCGAAACGGCTGATGGATTTGGTGAGGATCCGGTCGATCTTCCGCGCACGGCAGTCCTCGATCATCTGCAGAAACCCACCGCGCTTGGATACCCCCGTCCCACTGATCCCGTCATCCGCATAGACTGCCACAAATTCCCAATCCGGATTGTTCTGGATCAGCGCGGTGTAATACTCGACCTGGATCTCGTAGGAGGTCTCCTGCTCCTCGTGATCGGTGGAAACCCGCGCGTAGGCCGCCACACGGAGCTTCTTTTTTTCCTCGTCCGGTGTCTGTGAGCCGACCTTTTTCTTCGGGATCAGCTTCGTTACGTTGCTCGGTAAATTAGTCATTGTCCTCTGCCTCGCTTTCGATCAGACTGTAGAGGTACTCCGCCTGCAGATACGCGTTTTCATGCTCCTTCTCCGCTTCTTTTAGACGGAACTTTGTGGCTGCCACCGCGGTTCTGTCTGTGCGCTTTTTGGGTGTGCGCGGCTTTGCGGCTTCTCTGCGCTGTCGTTCGGCACAGGCGGCCTCAAGGGTTTCTTTCTCCAGAATGGCGGGGTAGAACGTATCGCCGAGATAGAGCGGATTTTCCATCATCAAGCGAAGCGCGGCGTGCGATTTGTCGATCCCCGCGGTTTGCGCAGCCGCACAGAACGATTGTCCGGAAAGATACGCCCGACAGAGCACGCGCAGTCTTTCCGCTTCGTCCTCCATCACGACCGCTTTTCCGTCCACGATGCGATAGCCGTACGGTATGGTGTTTTTTGCCATCATGAACTCCTTTCCCGCAGACGCAGTCCGCATTTGAGCCCAAAGGTGAAGTCCCCTCTGTCGTGTACCGTCACCTTGTCGAGAAATTCCCGCACCGGTTCCGCATCGAATTCCGCGGACACTTTGCGGTACTGGCAGTAGCGGTAGAGCCTTTCCAGTGCATCGAGGCTATACGTGCCTGTGCCCATGATCTCGAGCAAACGCGCCTGCTCCGTTGTCCATTCCTCTATCATCCTTTCTGTATGCGCTTTTTTTTCCCGATAGGTGTCGCTGTCCAGATACCCTTTGTCGTATAACGCCCCAAGCCTGCGCAGCTCCTCGCTATATTCTTCCAATAGCTGCTTGATTTTCTCGACGCGACGTTGATTGGCTCTGTGCCCGTTCTTGTACAGGGAATCGAGCAGCGGCTTCAAAACCGGCTCATGATACCGGATCAGCTTGTTCATCATGGTGGTAAACGCGGCTTCCAGACAGGCTTCATCGATGGCGAGCAATCCGCACCGCTCCCTGTCATACAGATGCGTCATGCAAGAATACACCGGATATTTTCCGGCCTTCGTGGCATGGGTGCGCCGTTTGCATTTAGCTCCGCATTCTCCGCAGAACACAATCCCCGAAAACGGGTACCGATTCCTGTATTTGCCTGTTTCCTGCACGTTTTTGCATACATGGCCGTTGTGCTTCATCAAAGCCTGCGCCTTGGCGAAATCCTCACGGCTGATGATGGGTTCGTGATGGTCCCTGACGTGATACTGTGTGACATCCCCCTTGTTGATATGGCGGTTGAACTGCTCATCCGAGTACGTTTTCTGAAAGAGAACATCGCCGACGTACTTTTCGTTGCGCAGCATACTGTTTATGACGCTGTCGTTCCATCGGGAGCTGCGTCTCGGCGCAAAGCCTTTTTCCGTGAGCAGCTTGCCGATTTGATACGTGCCGCAGCCGGAGATATACTGCGCGAACACAAACCGGACGACCTCCGCCTCCTCGGGAACGATCACCATCTTCCCGTCTGCGTTTTTGTACCCGTAGGGAGGGCAGGCGATTATGTAGGTCCCTTGCTCGAACCGCTTCTGAACGCTCCATTTTTCGTTCTTCGAGATGGAGGAGGATTCGCTCTGCGCCAGACTTGACAGAATGGTCAGGAGCAGCTCGCCGGTCATGCTCCGCGTGTTGATATTTTCCTTTTCAAAGTAAATGGCAATCCCAAGCTCTGTCAGTTCTCTGACGATCTCCAGCGTATCCACGGTGTTGCGTGCCAGACGGCTGATGGACTTCACCATTACATGGTCAATTTTGCCGCGCCGACAGTCCTCCAGCATACACATAAGCCCCTCTCGGATGTCCTTTTTCGTCCCCGTGATCCCCTCATCATAGTACAGCCCCGCGAAGTGCCAGTCGGGATTTGCGCGGATGTAGCTTTCGTAGTATGTCTTTTGCGCCTCCAGACTGGTTCGCTGCTCATCGCTGCTTGTAGATACCCGCGCGTAGGCGGCGACCCGCAGCTTTTGACGTTCCGGACGTGGGGGAACATCCATTTTTACAACCTTTTTCATGGTAAGACCTCCTTTGTGCTACTATATATATCCCTCTGAATGCGCAAAATAGCAAGTCTTTATACGCGAATCTCCGCGTGTACCGGGGAGAAAATATCGCATACGATCCGGAGAATTTTGTGTAGTTCGCCCGCTGTGATCCGACCGTCACAGTACAGCTTTTTCAGAAATTTCTCGATGGTGATATAGTCGTATTCATTCAGCCACTGTGCACGCGTGAGCGTATTTGTCATCTCCTGCATAACACGATCTCCTTGTTTGGTATATGTAATTAAGGTAGGAAAAGGGAAGGGAACCGAGGTGCGAGAGGGAAAAGAAAACGCCCTCCGCGGCATTTTCATCGGAAGGCGTGAGATATAGCATAATATCGGCAAGAAATCAACACATCAATCGTGAAAAAACGCCGTTTCTTGCCGATAGCGGCAATGGGATTTCGCGTCATGATACCTCTTCAGCATCACGCAAACCTGCTCCCGTGTCACCGGACTGTGCAGCATCAGATCCCCCCGCTCGTCTCCCCTGAGAATCCCGTTCCGCAACGCCCAGTTCACGGCATCCTTTGCCCAGTCCGCGGCAGTGTTGTCCAGCGGCGTATCGGCAAGCAGCTTCGTGACCTTGTCAGCCAGATCCCCCAGTCGGCTGTAAAGCCAGTCCCCCGGACAGGACTTGTTCGCAAACCATCTGTGGACGGTCAGCACCATCTCGTCCGGCTTCGGCGTGTAGTCGAGCGTTTTCTCCTTGTCCCCAAACCAGAATAACTTCGTTTTGCCGTTCCGTCTGCATATGTCCGCGCACAGATAGATGAGCGACCGATACACGGCATCGTGCATCGCATACGGCTCGGTGGCGTCAGAGGCACACTCGATCGTGACCGCGCGCTGATCGTTCGCTTCATTGGAGGAACACCACGAACGGTTGCATTCCTCCACGAACATCCCGATCTGCCCATCCGTACCAATGCCGTAGTTGGAGCTGGCCTGACGGGATGCCTTGGAGAATAACTCCCCCAAGGCTCCTACGTCGCATTGTAAAACCGCGCAGTGCGGCGTGATGCGGTCAATGGCGTGTGTCCGCTTCCCGGAATGGTTCGGGCTCATCTTTGCGTAGCGTACCAGCGGACTGTTGCTCATTCGTTATCCCCCTTTTCGCCGCGGCCGTGCAGCTGCTCCAGCACATCCTTCAGCTTCTGCGGCACGGGCAGTCCGAGGTGTACCGCGTTCTCAATCAGCGACACACCCTCATTCGAGATGTAGAAAAAGAGGATCGCCGTCCGCATGACGGAACCGCTGCCGATCACGTACAGGTCGAGGATATGTCCGATTCCGACCAGCGCAAAAATGAGCACCTTCCGGCAGATGCCCTTGAAGCCGATCGCGGACGACAGCTTTTTGTCCGAAACGGCACATAGCACACCCGTGATGTAGTCGATCACCACAAAGGCAAGCAGCGTGTAGAGCAGTCCGTCACAGCCGCCGAGAAACCACCCGACAAACCCTCCAACCGCGGCAAACGCAAGCTGGATCGTGTTCCAAATCAATTTCATGCTTCTTCCTCCTCCTCAAATTCGATCTTGATAAACTCTCCCAGGAGACAAAGATCCGTGTAGGATATGCGCACATCTTCCTCCGCGGGAATCTCCACAGGCTGCACACCGTTCATGTCCACGTCCATGTTCAGCATCTCCCGCATTTCCCGCTCAAATTCCGCGGCGCTATCCGGCTTCGGGATCACCTTGCCGTCTTTGCGGTCACAGTATTTCTCGATGAGTTTTTCGCGCGTCTCGTCATAGGCTTTCAGTTCACGGTCGAACCGGTCCAGCAATAACGACACGCGATACAGCGTCTTTGCGTGCAGATCCTGCCCGGCGATCTTGCGAATGGACGGCAGCGCGTCCACAAGGGTTTTCATTTTCATGCTGATATATCCTTTCCTGTTTATCCGATAAGCCCGTAGGCTTTCAGTGCGGTGATGAGCGTCGCCACAGTCGCGGAGGATGCCACCGTCTGCCGCGTGACCGGTGTTGTGCCGAAAAAACCAAGCTTCGATGAGGTGTTGTATCCGATCCGCGTACTGCCGTAGCCGAGGTAGCAGGCGTACCAGTAGTAGCTTGATGAGCCGAGGTTCCAGTGCGTATATGATGTGCAGTGCGACGGCACCAGAGCATAACCGGACGTCGCCTCCACGTAATAGGTGGTGTTCGAGCTGCTGTAGTACAGCTTCGTAGGATTGCCGCCCGACCCGCCGCCGGTGAGCTCCGTTCCGTTCAGGTACAGCTTTTTCGTGTATATCGCCGTTACCGGGTATGTGGACGTGCCAATGTTGAAATAGGTCGAGGTGGCGGTGGACGTTGTCGCGCTCGGCGTAAGGCAGGCGTTTTCCAGCTTCCAATAGTAGCTCGCAGAGGACCCCGCTCCGATATAGGTGGCGCCCCACGGATACGTGGACGATCCCAATTTCGCGCCACCGGCACTCACAGGCGCGAATGACTTGTCGGTGATGTATAGCTTTATCATGCCCGCGGTACTGGTGCCTATGATGATCTGGTTTTGCGCCATGATGTATGTGTACGTAGCCGCCGCGTTGGCTGTCGTACCGCCGACATACAGATATAGCCCCGATGTGGTCAATAGCTTGCTGTCGCTGTAGGTTCCCGTTCCGTATATCGCGTCCGCGTGAACGGATATGGCCTCGATCCTGTCCGCGGATATTTTCCCGGTCGTGATCCGCCCACCGTCAATGGAGGTCGTGCCGCTCGCGCCAAGGTCAGACGCCTTCAAAAACGTCGTGAACCCGGTGAAGTCGATCTTGTCCGCCTTGATCTTGATGCTGCTGCTGTTGGCATTGGAGACAAGCTGCAGGAGCGCGTATACGTTTGTCCCGATCGTGCTGTTGCTGTACGACGAGGATAGCGTGATCGCCGCCTCTACATTGGACACCGACTGTTCAACGGCAGCGAGCGCAGACGTTTTCGCGTATCCGGCAAGGTCGTTCCCGGTGACATACGTGCCGGAACAGGCAGAAATGATCTTTGCCTTACCGGCAGCACTGTCGATGTACTGCGCAACAGACGTGTTCAGCGTGGTGGTCGTGACATAGCTGCCCATGTCGGACTTCTTCTGATACGTCCCCGACAGATTGTTGACGATTTTCGCCGTACCTGCCGCGGTGTCAATATACGCCCCGATCTCCGCAGACAACTCCGTCTTCTGCACATAATTCCCGAGCGCGTCCTCTTTGACGAATGTCCCGGTCAGATTCCCAACAATCTTCGCCGTCCCCGCCGCTGTGTCGATGTACGCCCCAACCTCCGCCGACAGCTCCGTCTTCTCCACATATCCGGTCAGATCGTCCGAGGTGACATACGTCCCGGACAGGGATGCGACAATGGAAGCCTTGCCCTCGTCGCTGTTGATGTACGTGTCCACGGAGGCGGAAACGTCGCTTTTCTTCGCGTAGTCAGAGAGCGCATCCTTCGTGTCCCGCGCCGTTTTCAGCGCATTGTCCGCTTTGTTTTTTGCCCCCTGCAAGGTGTCGAGGATGCCCGGTATATAGTCCCCCACCTCGATGCGCACCGTGTAGCGGTAGAACGGGTCGTACCTGATGCCGACAATGCGCTTTTCCACCTGCACCCCCATCGGCGTGTAGGTGATGTTCACCTCATCCCCGGCCTGCAGGTCCGCCATCTTGAAGAGCGAGATCTCGTAACTCTGCGTGTTCTCCCGGCTGTCCTCGGTCACGGCAAGGTCGGTCACGTTCTCGCCATCCATCAACGATTTGCGAACGCTGCTCCCGCGGTGTTTGCGCAGGTTGATTTTGTACCCGTCGTACTCGATCTCACACCCGCACGCGTCGATAAACCGCATGAGGGCATAGCGTCTGCTGAGTGGACTCTGATCCGTGAACGCACACGTCACCCGCCCCGTGGCTTCGTTCACGCCCACAGAAAACGGCGTTCCGGCAAGCAGCTGCGCCATACCCGCCGCAGGCGTTCCCTCGAAAACAAACGTCACGAGGTTGTACTTCTCATCGTTGAGCGTGTATGTGATGTGCTCGCAGTGCGCCGTCGTCACCGGAAAGCCGCCGGTGATCCTCTTCGACACACGAACAATGCTGTAATACTGTCCGTCCAGCTTTGCCACCATTCCAATCGCAAGTGGCTGTGAACGGGAAGCGAGGACGGAAAAGGAAAGCGTTCTTTCGCCGGACAGTTTGTCGCATATATCGGCAGACAGGACGCGTGGAAATGTGCATTGACGTGTGCCGCCGACGGTGTTGTAGATTTCTATTGCCATTGATACCTCCTAGGTAGTTCCGAGATTCCGCACAAAGACAGCGTTCTGCGACCACTGGATCTCCGCGAGAACCCGCGCCAGCGTGTTTCCGTCCAGGGTCAGCGGAATCGTGACGTTGAACGCCGACGCGCCGACCGCTCGTCCCAGATCCGCGGCACCGGATAACGCCGTGTGCATGTCGATATGCGCCGGGATCGCCGTCTGCAGATCTGTTGCCATCCCGCGCATCACAGCCGTGACATCCCCTGCGAGGTTTTCCGCGGACTGCACCGCGTCACGGCCGTTTTTGTCGATCGAGTCCGCAAGCCCTTCCACAAGCATCTCACCGATCCAGCCCATCTCTTTGGAGGGGGAGTGAATGCCAAAGAAATCACAGATCCCGTCCCAGATGGACGAAATCCAGTCGCTGACCTGATCCCACAGCCACGAGGCAAGGGACTGAATACCGTCCCACAAGCCGCGTACAAGATTTTCACCGACCTCGACAATGCGCGGAATGGACTGCATGAGCGCACCCACAATGCCATCGATGATCTGCGGTACAGCTGCGACAATTTCTTCGATGATGTATGGCAGGTTTTCAATCAGCGAGATGAACAGAGTCACACCTGCATCCACAAGCTGTGGAATGCTTTCGAGAAGTGCGTCTGTGATGGCGGTAATAATCTCAGGTAACGCTTCGACAATGGTCTCGATGATCTCCGGTAAATCCTCCACCAGGGCAATAAGCAAGTCCACACCTGCCTGCACGATCAGCGGCAAACCATCCAGCAGAGCCGTGACAATCCCGTCGATGATCTGCGGCAGGACTTTCACAATGGCTTTGATGATGTCCGGCAAGGCTTCTACGAGGGAAATCAGAAGTTTGATGCCCGTTTCGATGATCTGTGGAATGCCTGAGATGAGAAAGTCTACAATGCCGTTGATGATCTCCGGTAATGCTTCAATCAGCTGCGGAAGTGCGTCCAGCAACCCCTGTGCCAAACCGAGGATCAGCTGCAGCGCCGCGTCAAGCAACAGAGGAAGATTGTCCACTAACCCTTGCACAATGGTCGTTACTGCTTCGACTGCTGCGGGGATCAGCTCCGGCAGCGCATCCGCAAGCCCCTGCACCAAGGAAACGATCATCTGCACAGCGGCGTCAATGAGCAGTGGCAGATTGTCAATGATGGTCTGCGCAATGGTCATGACCGCCTGTACCGCAGCGGGAATCAGCTGTGGCAGCAGCTCCAGAATGGTGGTAAGCAGCTGAGAGAACAGCTCTGTCACCGTCTCCAGCAGCGTGGGCAGCAGTTCCGCGACGGCGTCCAATAACGCTGATGTAGCAGTTGGCAACGCTTTCACGATATTCTCAATAACCGGCGTGATGTTGTCGATCACGTTCTTCAGCGCGTCTGCCATGTTGCCGCACAGCTGCTCCATATCCGCGTCCGCGTTGCCAAAGCCGACAAGCAGATTCTGTCCCGCTGCCTGCAGAGCGTTGATAGAGCCGGAGATGGTGTGTTCCGCTTCCGCAGCGGTAGTACCGGCAATTCCCATGCTCTCCTGGATCACATGGATAGCGTCCACGATGTCGGCATAGGAGGATATATCGTACTCAATACCGGAGAGCGCCTGTGCATCGGCAAGCAGCCGTGCCATTTCCTCTTTCGTACCGCCATAGCCGAGCTTCAGATTGTCGAGCATCGTGTAGTTCTGCTTGGCGAATCCCTGATACGCCGACTGGATCATGGACATGTCTGTACCCATCTTGTTGGCGTTGTCGGACATATCCGTAATCGCCATGTCTGCGTACCTGACTGCCTTTTCGGTATCGCCACCCAGAGACTGGATCAGGCTGGCGGAGAACGAGGTGACCGTCTCCATGTACTCGTTTGCGGAAAGACCAGCCGTTTTGTAGGCATCCGCGGCATAGGACTGTAACTCCTTGGAGTTGTCCTGGAAAAGCGTATCCACACCACCGACAAGCTGCTCGTAATCTGCGTATGCCGCTACGACTTCTTTACCGAGCTTGAAGGCGGCAGTTCCGGCAGCGGCAAAAACGGTACCCATCGCCGCACCAATGCCCTTGAGAATGCCACCCAGCTTTTCAAACTTGCCGCCGGAATCCTCCGCTTTCTCCCCGGCATCCTCCAACTCATCGCCCATCTTGTCGGCACTTTTCGCGGCGTCGTCCATCTCATCCGCCATCTTGGACGTGGATTCTTCTGCCTCTCCATAGCCGTTATTGGCTTCAGAGAGCGCGTCATTGTTGGCTTTGAGCGCACGCTCCATGTCGTTGAGCGCGGCGTTCGCGTTGTTGAGCTGGATCTGCCAGCTCTGCGTGCGGCGGTCGTTCTCCCCGAAGGACTCCGAAGCGTTCTGCAAAGCCGCGCGGAGGGTGTCGATCTTCTGCTTCTGCGCCTCGATCTCCTTGTTTAGCACCTGATTCCGCGCGGTCAGAGCCTCGACGGACTGGTCGTTCTTGTCAAATTCGGAGGACACCAGCTTCATCTCCGAGCCGAGCACCTTGAACGACTGGTTGATCTCCGCGAGGGATTTTTTGAACTCCTTCTCGCCCTCCAGACCGATTTTCAAGCCGAAATCCGTATCAGCCATGGCGGTATCCTCCTTTCCGGATTATACAGACGAGTATTTACTCGTCGAGATGCTGCACATCGCCGCTGTGGCCTTGAAAAAGTACACCTTGCCGTAACGCAATCCATCGAAGGTGTGGATAAGCGTACAACCGGATTCCGCGTTGGCATAATATGTTCCTGGCAAAACGGCGACAAGGCTGCCCTTGGGAATCATTACCGCGACGGACGCCCCATTCGCAACGCTCTTGCTCCCGGTCGGCGCAACCACCGTGATGGCTGTTCCCACCGCGTTGGAGATCGTGACCGTGGACTGCTCCGCTGTGCCGGATCCCGTCTGCACATCGTCTAATAGCTCCACCATGTCCGGCAAAAGCGCACTGCCCGGAACGCCGACGCCCTTGGAAACCAGCCAGCTTCTAAGGGCACTTTTCGCGTTCACCAGACGTGTGATTTCACTTTCTATACTCATGTCCACCTCAGATCGCCGCAAGCGCGTCCTCGATGTCGGATGTCAGAGACACCGTGCCGCCAGAGGTGTATCCCGCGGAAATTGTTACACTGGTCGTGGTCAGACCGTCCATGGACGCAGACACACTGCCATTGTTCGGCATGGTACCTACCACCTTTGCACCATTCACATAAGCAGTCTTGCTGTCCAGAATGTTTGCCGCCACAGCATCCGCGTCCGAAGTATCCACATATACAGCAGGGATTGCCGCAACGGAAACCTTGGAGAGAAGTTTGCCAGTGGACGGCACAATATCCTGCGCGGCTTTTGTCGGCGTGATTTCTTTCGTTTCCGTGGTTACGGAAACTTTACCCGCACCGCTGTGATAGCCTTTCGGAATCGTGTAGGACGTTGTTGCCGCATCCAGCGCTTTCGTGACCGCACCGTTGTTCGCCATCGTACCGGTTGTGACCGTACCGTCCGAGGTGACGAACACCTTGCCGGTCAGCGTATCCGCCGCAGTCGCTGTGACGGAGGATACATCCTGATACGCATCCGGGATCGCGGAAACGGTCACGTCAGACAAGCCGTAATAGCCGCTGTCGGGTGTGACGGCCTGCTGTGCTTTGGTGGGCGCGACCGTCTTGCTCTGGAACTTGTAGTTGCCGCCGCCAGCCACACCGGAGACCGTACCGCTGCCGTTGTGATAACCCGCCGGGATGGTGAAGGTGTCGCCCTCCTGTACCGTAGCGGATACCGCACCCTGATTCGTGATACCGTCCACCGCCGCAGCGCAGTCGTCGAGTTTTGCCGTGGCGGTGACAAGACCGAGCGCGATCAGCTTAGTGCGCAGCTTGTTTCTGGCGGTCTGCAAACGTGTGAGTTCTGTAGAAATGCTCATGAATAATTCTCCTTAAATGGTTTGAAGTAAGATTTCGATATTGCCAAGTTCCGTATGTACCGCCGCCGCGGTGATAGGTAATGTGTTGTCCTCCTCTGCTGCATCCGCCACCTGTACAGCAAGCCGTCCTTGACTATCCCACATAAGGGCATGTCCAAGGGAGAAGCTGCCGCCTACGCGGATGGAAACACCGAGCTTTGCGGAAAGCTGTTCGTTCGCAGAGGACAGAGCAGCAGCAAGCTGTACCTTATCCGCACTGAATTTCGCGTCCATTTTCACTCACAACACCTCCCTGTGCAAAAGCTCCTTCGTTGGCACGGCAAGCACATCGGTAGCCAGAACCGCGCCGTCAAGCAGAACGCGCAGCTGCACCTTTGCCATGCGGTTGTCCGGCAGAGACAGTGTTTCCACTTGTGTCAGACGAACGCTGACCTCCTTGCCGTCCGCTGAGATCTGCAGCTCCGGTAAGCTATGTAAAATCCGCACGTTCTCGCAGACGAGACAAAACTCCGCCGCGGTGCAGCCGGTGATGCCAGCGTCCAGAGACAAGGTTAACGTCGGTGTCGTGCCGGGGATAATGCTCATGCGGCCACCTCCTTATCGATGGTATGAAAAAGCGCCCTTTCACATAGAACTTGGGGCGAAAACGTCCTAAGTTCTCGATGAAAACGCGCTTGATGGTATGAAAAAGGAGCAGCCCCGGAAGGTCGCTCCTTGCAGTGTATATGCCGCTACACCGTCAGAACAATTCTACCCGGCTGAGCAGCAGGTCGATCAGGTTGCAGTGGAAGATGCCGTTGTCGTCATAAAAATTGTGCGGCACATCCATGCGGACGATGATCTTTTTGAAGAAATCCCCGGTAAGCGTCAGCGACGACAGCTCGGAGGATTCTTTTTTGTCGGTATCCATGCGGAAAGCGGACTGAATATAGATTTTCCGATCGGCATCGTTCACCACAAAGTCGATCTTCTTCTGGACCTTGCTGTCGCCTGAACGGTCACAAACCACACCGACATCAACGGAATACCCACGCCGCAGAAGCTCGTTGTAGATCATGTTTTCCATGATGTGACCGGGATCATATTGGCGGTAATTCAGCCGCGCGTTCCGAAGCCCGATGTCTGTATAGTAATATTTGTTCGGATACTTGAAATAGGTTTTTCCCTTGACGTCATACCGCTTGGCCATCGAAACAAGGAAGGAGTCCATACTGTACTGCACATAATTTGATACCATCGCTGCGTTGACCTTCTCGTTTTTCATGGACGAAATGGCGTTTGCGATGTTGGTCGGGTTGGTGAGTGAGCCGATCTGCGATGCAAGGAAGTCCAGAATGTCATTCAGAACATCCTCACGCGCAATGCTGTTTCGCTCCACGATGTCCCTGACATACAGCTCGCTGTAGAGGGAGGTCAGATAATCCTTCTTATCCTTGTCATCCTCCAGCGCCAGAAGTCTTGGCATACCGCCGTAGAGCATATAGGTATCCAGTGCTTTTCGCTCATCGCCGCCCGCAGCAGAATAAAACTCCGCAAAGGACAGAGGGAACACATGGATCTGCGTGGCACGACCGCGGAACTCGGTTGCAATGTCTTTTGACAGCCCCTTGGAATTGCTGCCGGTAACATAAACATCCAGGTTTTTATACGCCTTGAGCTCGTTCAGCATATCGTAGATGGTAACCGCAATGTTGCCGTTCTCCTTGTCCACAACCTTTGTGGTGAACTGCACCTCATCAATGAACAGATAGAACCTTTCGTCCTTTCTGTCACGGACGATGCTTTCTACATATTCACACAGCGTAATGGGGTTTCTGAACTTGTAGTAGCGGCGCTGATCCAGTTCTATTTTCAGAATATGGTCTTCCGGAACATTCTGCGAAAGAAGATACTCGAAAAACAGGTCAAAAAGCAGTACGGACTTGCCGCATCTGCGTATGCCTGTCATGACTTTGATTTCACCGTTCCACATATTGTGTATCAGCCGGTTCATATAGGAGTCTCGCTTTACCATGCTTCTCACCTCGTACTTAGGACGAATCCGTCCGAACTTCTATGTGAAGTATACCATGAATCTTGAAAAATAGCAAGACCGTAAGGAAAAATTCACAAAGAAGCTGCGCCGAAAACGGACCATTTAGCACGGGTCAGATCCCCTCCGGGATCACTGCATCGATATATACCTCCCGTTTCGGTTTCGCAAGTCCGAGAAACTGTCGATGGCGTTCCCACAAGTCGAGCAGGAATCCAAACGGCGTGAGCCACACCTCCTCGGAAGAAAGGTGCAGATGTGCCGTCCCATAGTAGAAAAGCCGGGTGAACAGTTCTGCGTCCGTCACCCGACATGCACGTTTTTTGCATCTTTCTCGCTTTCTATATTCCGCTCTGTCCCCTTGGACATCGCTTCCATGATCGCGGATTTGTATGCCGCAAGGTCATATGGACTGGTGAGCAGCTCCACAACCTCCGTCGTGAGCAGCTCCCGCTTGTCCGGATCCCGCAGATTGTGGATGAGGATCGGCTGGTTCGCAAGCAGTGTGATGAGCCACACGATCTCGTCGAGAGCCATCTCAAAGTTCTCCGACTTCATCAGCTTCTCGCCGAGGTTCTCCAGTCCGCCGTAACGCGCGGCGATTTCTTTTGTTGCACGGGTGGTAAGGAGCAGTTCAAACTCCTGACCGCCGATGGCGATTTTTGCGCTTCTGTCGTTCATAGCTAGCCTCCTCCTTAGGTGTTCGAGAACGTAGGCTCATACACTTCACTGTACCAACCGCTGATGACCGATGCCGTCACACCCGTGCTATCCTCGGACACTTCCGCTTTCCACGGATGCTTGTTCTGCCCGTCGAGTTTGTTCCGGCGCATGACCGTTCCCTCGATCGTAGGTGTGGAGAACGTGATGCTCTCGCCTTTGGTGGTGAGGTTTGTCGCGGGAATACCGAACTTGACCTTGTACAGCCAGAAGTAACGGTACTTGCCGTTTGCCTTCTTCGCACGGAATCCAACCGCCACAGGTTCGCCGCCGTCCTCGGATGCAGAAATCAGCACCTTGTTTGAGTCGATGCGCGCGCCGGTCAGATCCTGCGCTACCTGTACGCCGATGTCGTCAATACCAAGCGTCAGCGTGCCGCTCTGGAACTCCTTCACGACCTCTGCCGCGCCATCGTCGGCGTAGAGCGTTGCCTCAGCAAGCTCCATGGAAAGTTCCGCTGTCATAGCCTTGGCAAGCTGCGATGGCGTGCCGTAAGTCTCATCACCGTTTTCATCCTCGGTGATCTTTGCATAATAGAGTTTATCAAGCCCAATGGTTGCCATGATTAGTCCTCCCAGATATATGATTTCGCCACGTCAATGGCGTAGTGATGGTAGCCGGTATCGTCCTCATGACCGATGTACCGGCGATTTGTTATGGTGATGTCCGCCGCAAGAAGCGCATGGACAATGGTGTTTTTCGTTTTCAGGTAGTTGTCCTTGCAGAAAAGGGAAAGCCGTACTTCCTGTACATCCACACCAGGTTTGTTGTCTGCGTGTATGTCAAAGGAGTCCGACAGAGGCGTCAGAACAGCGTATGTGTCAGGTGGCACATCGGAAAACACACCTGTCTCCACGGGAATGTCGCATTGTTCGACTACCTGTTTCACTTCCGATAACAGGCTCATAGCTTTTCGATCTCCTCCTTAAGCGTCTGCTCCATCACACGCTTGCATTCTTTCTTCGACGCCGTTCTCGCAGGCTGCAGAAACGGCTTTGGCGGCTGTCCGGACTTGCCGTATTCGATGATATTGGCAAGCTTCGCGTTGTTCTCGCCATCCGACCGCGGTTCAGAAAAGCCGATCTTGATGTTGTGATTGCCATTGCGATTCACCAGCACAGGAGACAAGCCAAGCGAGGACAACAGCTCACCCGTAGAGCGGGATTTTCGTTTGGTGTCGCTGCCAATAACGGATTCGAGGTTGTCCCGAACCTTGTCGAGCACAACTTTGCCGCCTTCCTGGAGTACCTTTTCCGCGACCACATCCATGTTCTGACCGAGCCGGGACAGCTTGGTGAGCAGCTCATCCGGCAGCTTTACCTCAGCTTTTGCCACTTGGTTCAACCTTTCTCGCCAACACCTCTACGTACATCCCGCGTCCTTTTACGTCTTCCACAGAGGTGATCTCAAACCGTTCCTCGCCGCACACGAGAGCCATGTCTGTGGTTACCGGCAGCTTCGGAATCACACGAAACCGGAACAGATCCGTGGCATCCGTAAATGCAGTACGATTCGTCCATCTCTCGCTGCCATGCCGACCTTCCCGGTAGGCACGGACAGTAGCAAGGATTTCATCCGTCGTAATACGGAATCCGTCCTCGTCTGTCGTAATGGTCGGTTTCACGATGTCTACAAGAGCGTTCATCTTCCCATAGCTCATACCTTCCACTCCCGATCGATGCGCAATAGCGTATTCACCGCGTCCCACACCTGCTTTGCCGCCTGTACATTGTCCGCGAAAAAGCCGCCCGTGCTGCCGTCCCGGCTTTCGTAGAAGTGGGACGACAGCATAATGACGGCGTGTTCTGTGGTAGGCGGCATGGTGGTGTTCGCGTATGTCCCCTGCGGAATGTGCTGGTAGCTTTCCGCATAGGAAACCGCGGCGGTGATGTAGCTTTGCAGAAGCGCGTCGTCCACGTCGTGCGTGAGGATGAGGTTCGCTTTTACCTTAGCAAGCAGCTCCTCCATCATCACGACGCCTTCATCTTCAGAAGCTGAATGCCCTCCGGCAGGATGATCTTGCCATCCACACGTTCGGATGCTACAAAGCCGACCTGACCGTTCGTGGAGTACAGCTCGTTCAGCCGCTGCATCGTTCGTCCGGTCCGGTCCGCGATCCAGTAATTCTGGAAATCGCCGAACGCCACGGCAAGCGCACCGGCTGCCATCGTCGGTGCATAGGGACTGGTGTGGAGCTCGTATCCAAGCAGTCTGTCCGGCTGACCTGCCTGTACGGACGGCTGCCAGAGGTAGCTGCCATTGGTGTCTTTCAGCTTACGAAGTGCCGCGACAGTCGCGTCGTTCATGAGGAACTTTGCGTTCTTGCGGTAAGGAGCTTTCAGCGCGTAGATGAGCGAGATGACTTCATCCGTGGTGACAGCGGTCGAGCTTGCCGCCGTAACGCCGACTGTGCCGCCGCTTGTCGTGAATAACCCCGTAGGCTGACCTGTACCGGTACCCACGCAGAAAGCCTGCTCCTCCGCCGTACCGAACGCGTACGCGAACTCCCGCGCAATGTAGCTTTCCAGATCAAACGCGCTGTCGTCCAAGAGCTCAATACTCACCTTGATAAGGTCTGTCAGCTTGTACGCGTCGATGGTCTTCTGCGAGAACGTCGGATTGCTTTCGGTGAACGCGGCGTTCTCGGCAGTCCATGCGGCGGTGGAATGGGTCGCGGCAACAGGGATCTTGCGCTCACTCGCGGTCGTGATCACCTTACACAGACGGCGCATAACGTTTTCTTCCTTGAGTGTGTCGATGATCTGCCGCTCGAACTCTTCCGGCACAAGGTAACCGCCGTTCGCGTCCACACCTTCAGAGAGGACGTTATGTACCATACGCTTGCCGCGGAGGAGATATCCGAAGTCCTCCTTGTACGCGTCAGACGCTCGACCGAGTTTTGTGTCCGCCTTGTTCCCCTGCGGCTTCTCAGTCAGCGGATCCGACACAGGCTTGGCAAGCTCCGCGGCAAGCGCATCACGCCGCTCCATGCGGTGGATCTCGTTCGTGAGGTCAGAGAGATCCTTCTCCATGCCAGCGTAGGTAGCGTCATCCTCCGCAGAAAGCACACCCTTGTCTGTACGGTGCGTGTCGAGAAAGCCTTCCATAATATTCCAGAGTTTCGCGCGCTTTTCGCGCAGTTCCGTGATAGTCATAGACATTTTCCTTCCTTTATTAAAGATAGTGTTTGATGGCGTTCAGATTGGCGCGCAGTTCGTCCACGGAACGACCATTTTTCGGTTCGATGGCGCATTTTGCGGCGATCTTTCCCATGAGGGAGTTTACCACATTCACGCGGGAATACATCATGGACGCAGTAGGCAAAGCAATATTCTCCGTTTCATTAAAACGCTGTAGGATACCATCCGCAAAGCCAAGCTCAACTGCCTTGTTCGCATTCATCCACGTTTCCGCATCCATCAGGTGGGACAGCTTTTCACGGGACAGGCCAGTCTTGATCTCATAGGCGTTGATGATGCTTTCCTTGACTTCTTGCAGCATCTCGATCGCCTTTTGCATCTCATCCGAGTTTCCGAGTGCAACCGTCATGGGATTGTGGATAAACATCATGGAAACCGGAGACATCAATACCTTTGTGCCTGCCATCGCAATGACGGAAGCGGCAGAAGCGGCAATGCCGTCGATCTTCACGGTCACGCTGCCTTTATAGTCCATCAGCATGTTGTAAATCTGTGCCGCCGCAACGCAGTCGCCACCCGGACTATTCAACCAAACGGTGATATCTCCGGAGCCTGCCATCAGCTCATCCCTGAACAGCTTCGGCGTGACGTCATCGTCAAACCAGCTGTCCTCAGCGATCGTGCCGTTCAGGAACAGTGTTCTTTCCTGTACCTGTTCCTGGGTTTCCTGATTTGTTACCGTCCTGTTCTTCCAATTCCAGAATTTCTTCATCTGTGTTTGTTTCCTTTCTGCCGGTCGCGAAGAGTTTATGCGGAACTCAACATAACGACTTACTCTACATAAAAAATCCCTGCGTCAGCCAATTTTGTCAGGTTGCCGTTTATGAGGTAGAGGTCACCGCCATCTTCTTTCGGAATACGGTCGAGGTTTTCCAGCTCCCGGATGTCGTTTGCGGACATCCACCCATTCTGCCGACCAATGGCATACCCGTTCATGCGGCTCTGGTAGTCCCCGCGGAGCAGTCCTTCCAGGTTGAACTTTACGAAGTACCGCGCCTTTTCTTCCTTATTTAAAAGCGACCGCATAATGGACTGCTCCCACCGGATCACCCAGGGGTCAAGCGTGTACTTCACAAATTCCAGGGACTGCTGTTCAATGTTGGAAAAGCTCGACTTCTCTAAGTCTCCGACCATGTGCGGCGGGACTCGGAAAATACGAGCAATCTCATTGATCTGGAATTTGCGTGTCTCCAGAAACTGTGCCTGTTCGGGAGCAATGCCGATTGGTGTGAACTTCATCCCCTCTTCCAGCACACAAATTTTGTTCGCATTGGCAGAGCCACCGAATTGACTCATCCACGAATCCCGAAGACGCTGTGGATCTTTGATCGTACCCGGATGTTCCAGCACACCGCCAGGAGAAGCACCGTTGGCGAAGAACTTCGCACCGTATTCCTCACAGGCAATCGCCATCCCGATCGCGTTTTTCGCCATAGCTATGGGACTGTATCCCACCAGTCCATCAAAGCCGAGTCCGGGAATGTGTAACACATCCGTAGGGGAGAGTATGACTGTCTGGGATTTGTCTCGAATGGCTTCATCCTGCCCACGGGAGTAGGTGTAGTACAAGCGTCCGGTTTCGTCTCTGTCCACTGTCATCCGATTCGGCATCAGCGGATAGAGCGCGATAATTTCGTTCTTACCGTTGCGGATAATCTGCGCGTAAGCATTGCCCCAGAGGAGCAGGTGTGTCATGAGCGTCTCCCGGAACACAAACGAGCTCATCTCCGGATTCGGCTCATCGTGCAGAAGATGGTATAGCGGATGGTCAAGCGCCATCGTCTTGCCGCCGCTGTCGGTGTATTTGTAGAGGTGCAAGGGCAGCCCAGCCACAGCCTCCGAAAGGATACGGACGCAGGAATATACCGCGGTCATCTGCATGGCAGAGCGTTCTGTTACCGTTTTCCCGGAGGTCGTACCGCCGAGGAAAAAGGCGTAGTTGCTGCCAGCTGTGCGGTTGGTAGGCTTGTCGCGGGATTTGAATAGGCCGGAAAAGATACGCATGGACATCACTCCCTTCCAAAATGGGCAAAAGAAAAGCACCTGCTTATGCGAACAGATGCTTTGAATTGTACGATTGTGTCGATTTTTAAGTCTGAAAGTGTTCTATTCAAATGAGTTTTGGACTTGAACTGCAAAAACTTTTTATTCTGCTCTGAAAATGCAGTGTTTATTCGCTTAGCAGCCAGTCGAGCAGATTCAGCGACTTTATGCCGTCGTAGGAATTGATGAAGCTGCGATCCATAGACAGCACGATTTTTTCGTAGTTGTCCCCAATCATGCGCAGTGGACGAAGTTCTCGCTCGCGGGTCTCCGGTGACTGCATACTTTCCGTAACCTGAACATAGACCTTATCGTTCGGTTTTTCCGCAACGAAGTCGACCTCCGTCTCTCCGACTTTTCCGATATATATCCGATAGTCACGGCGCAGCAGTTCCAGAAATACGATATTCTCAATGATATGCCCGCGGTCTGCATCTCGGTAGCCCAGAAGCATATTACGAAAGCCCATGTCGATGATATAGTTCTTTCCAAGAGTTTTGAGCAGCTGTTTTCCTTTTACATCGTACCGACCGACAGAGAAGAATACAAATGCATTGCGGAGCATGGAAATATATTTATCCACCGTTTTCCCCGCAATGTTCTTCTGCTTTCCTGTTTGAATGTCGCCCTCGTTGGAGAGTACATTTCCAATGCTGTTCGGAGAAGTGATGCTACCGATATTGGAACATAAAAACAGCATGATTTTTTGAAGCATGGCTTGATCTGTGCCGTTATTGCGTTGCAAAATGTCACGCAGCACTACAGTTGAATAGATACCTTCCAGCGCCTGGTTGCTTCGAGCCTCGTTGAACTTGTATTCTCTCAGAATAGGCATTCCTCCGAACTGCAAATACTTCTGGAATTTTTCGTCCACTGTCACATCGGGTGCAAACTCGTAGAAATCCAGAAACTCCTTGAAGGACAGTGGCAGCACCCGTATCTCCACATATCTGCCGGAGAGCAGTGTGGAAAATTCCGTAGACAGCAGATAGGCATTGGAGCCTGTGATATAGATGTCTACATCATAATCCAAGCGGAAGGACTCGATTGCTTTTTCCCAATGTTCCACAGCCTGCAGTTCATCGAAGATAAGGTATGTCTTTCCGTCTTTTGCGATCTGTTTGCTGACATAATCGTAAAAAGAAAGGTAATCGGTCAAGTCACGGTAACGCAAGGATTCCATGTTCATGTGAACGATCCGGGAATCCGGCACGCCGTTCTCCAACAGATAGCGATGAAACAGATCCAGCAAGGACGATTTTCCGCAGCGACGAATACCGGTGACGATCTTCACCAGATCTACATCTTTGTTTTGAATCAGCTGATTCAGATATTGGGGGCGGTTGATCAATTCAGCCATAATGCACCTCCTGACTTTCTTTGATTCTATTATACCCGAAAACTCCAAAAAGTCAATAGTTACAAAGATATAAGTCTGAAAATCTTTCCAAAAATAAAGTTTACGACTTCATATGACCGACATTTAGGCATGAGGAAACCTCAAATGAACAGTAGCCCGCGACCATCGTAAACCGACTCCCCATCATCATTCCCGCACCGTATCGCCCGATCCAGTGCCATAATCGTCGCCACTGCACCGTCGATCTTCTCCGTGGACTTCTCCTTGTCCGGCTTGATGTTGCCCGCCGGGTCGGTGCGGATGAAGATATTGTCCATCATCCACCGCAGCACCGGATGCCCGCCGTGGGCAATTTTCTGTTCCAGCACCAGCTTCATCAGCTCTTTCGTAGGCGGTGACATATCCTTGAAGCCCTGTCCGAAAGGTACGACCGTAAAGCCCATACCTTCCAGATTCTGCATCATCTGCACGGCACCCCACCGGTCAAAGGCGATCTCTCGGATATGGAAACGTTCCCCCAATTCTTCGATGAACCTTTCAATGAAGCCGTAATGCACGACGTTCCCCTCGGTGGTTTGGAGAAATCCCTGCCGTTCCCACACGTCATACGGCACATGGTCGCGTCTGACACGCAGATCGAGATTGTCCTCCGGAATCCAGAAATAGGGGAGGATGATGTACTTGTCATCCTCATCCAGAGGCGGAAACACAAGCACGAACGCTGTGATGTCCGTGGTGGACGAAAGGTCCAGGCCCCCGTAGCACACACGACCTTCAAGATCATCCTCGTTCGTGGCAAAGCCGCACTTATCCCACAGGTGCATCGGCATCCACCGCACTGCCTGCTTGACCCACTGATTCAAGCGCAGCTGACGGAACGCGTTCTCCTCCGCGGGATTCTGTTTCGCCGATTCACAAGCCGCCTTGACCTTGTCGATGCCGACTGTGATGCCAAGCGAGGGATTTGCTTTCTTCCACACCTTCGGATCCGTCCAGTCGTCCGATTCCTCCGCGCCGTAGATCACCGGATAGAATGTCGGGTCGATTTTTCTGCCTTCAAGAATGTCTTTTGCTTTCTGGTGGGTCTCGTAACAGATCGATTTCGTGTCCGTTCCGGCGGTGGTGATCAGGAAGTACAGCGGCTGCATGCGCGCGTCGCCGGAGCCTTTCGTCATGACGTCGAACAACTTCCGGTTCGGCTGTGTGTGCAGCTCATCGAACACCACGCCGTGGATGTTGAAGCCGTGTTTGGAGTACGCCTCCGCGGACAGCACCTGATAGAAGCTGTTCGTGGGTAAGTAAATCATGTGCTTCATGGAGGCGTTGATCTTCACGCGTTTTGCGAGAGCCGGGCACATCCGCACCATGTCGGCGGCTACCTCAAATACGATGGATGCCTGCTGCCTGTCCGCCGCACAGCCGTATACCTCCGCGCGTTCTTCACCATCCCCGCAGGTCAGGAGCAGTGCCACCGCCGCCGCAAGCTCAGACTTGCCCATCTTCTTTGGGATCTCGATATACGCCGTGTTGAACTGGCGGTAGCCATTCTCCTTGACCACCCCGAACAGGTCCCGGATGATCTGCTCCTGCCAGCCGATGAGCGCAAACGGCTTGCCTGCCCACGTGCCTTTGGTGTGATACAGCGATTCGATGAACGCGACAGCATAGTCCGCGGAGGCTTTATCATAATGCGAGGTCTTTGCCATGAACGGCGTGGGTTTGTATTTCTTCAATTTCGGAATAGGCGCTCACCTCCTTCCCAAAGAAAAAGCAGCCGTATCACACAGCCGCTTTTGCAATTTTACCATTTCTCAAAGGCTCCTGTCGTATGCCGCAAGCAGGAAATCCGTATCAAACCCAAAATCCTTGTACCCCTCCAGACACGTCCTCATATAGAAACTCGTCGGGATCCCCAATTTCCTGTCCTCATGCATGATGTAGACAAACGCATCACGCTGTCGTGTCTTCCCGGTGCGAATATCCGCAACAGGAATCCGCATCTCCTTTTTGTAGTAGAAGTTCGGAAATCCCTCGTACCGATCAAGCCGAAATTCATCCGCTGCGCTGACCTCCCACACGCCAACCGGCACCTGCGCGCCTTGCTTCGGCTCAATGGTCAGATACGCACCGGTCAAGCTCCCCTTGAAGAGAAGGTCGTAATCCGGTATCACCGCCGTCCCTACCACCACAGCGTCCGGGCAGCGGAATTGCATTTGTGCGATGTTGAGGTTGCTGCCATAGGCCAAGTAGTATCTTTTCATCTTCTTCATCTTCGCCCCCTCCCTCATGCCGGT
>CAKRZR010000017.1 GCA_934433485.1 uncultured Eubacteriales bacterium
CTTACTTCGTTTGCTTTTATTATACAGCATTTTGCGATTTTTTCAATATGATGCGGGGAATTTTTAGAGGTGACCTTCAATATGCTCTCCCAAAAATACCAGGAGGAACAGACAGAGCTGGATGGAAAAATCGCACAGTTGAAGGCAAGTCTTGCACAAGTCAAACAGAGCGAATCAGATGCGGAGAAGTGGGTGGAGCTCATCAAAAAGTATGCGCATCCCACAGAACTGACCGCGGAGCTTCTGAATACGCTGATTGAAAAGATTGTTATTCACGAACCTCAAAAGGATGAAAACGGTGAAAGAACGCAGAAAATCGAAATCTACTACCGCTTTATCGGAATTATAGAGTAACCATAGTGTTGCTTTTACTATGGGAAACTCCATTTTCCCATCGAGACACCGCTTGCGGTGTCACACCGAGGAATACTGCGAGCTGCTCCTGCGTGACGTTCTTTTTCGCGCGCAGCTGCCTGATTCTTTCTCCTGTTCTGATTATCATATCGTTTCTCTCCTTGCATTTTTTCGATTCGAATGTGCGATGTAAGCTTACGACTATAGTATACAGTACCTGCACCCGGAAAACAATACGCAATTTGTTGTTTAGAGATAAAAGAATCATTGTGTAATGGAGAAAGAGTAAAAATGCGCAATCGAAAATAAAAGACCAATCCCTGAACACAGACAGCACATTTCGTATCCTACAAGTTGGATAGAACAAAACCAGCCACTTGCATCCCCCACAAATTTTCGCCCATTATTTTCGCGCACCCCCTTGACAAATCGTCTCTTGTGTGGTATCATTATATTACTTTAATACAGTGAAGCGCAAAAGCAATAAAACAAGCGCGAAACGATATAAGAGCCGGGGAATGCCGGGGATAAGAGAGGATAACAACATGAAAAATACAGTCAAGAAAATCGTATGCGGGATGCTCTGCGCGCTGTGTGTCGGCGGGATGCTTGCGTCGTGCGGTTCGAAGTCGGATATGCAGGCGGTGAAGGACGCAGGCAAGCTCGTGATCGGCATCACGGAGTACGCGCCGATGGACTATCGGGATGAAAACGGCGAATGGACGGGTTTTGACGCGGAGTTCGCGCGCCTGTTCGCGGAAAAGCTGGGCGTTACGGCGGAATTTATCGTCATCGACTGGGACAACAAGCTGTTCGAGCTGTCCTCGGGCGCCATCGACTGCATCTGGAACGGCATGACGATCACGGACGAGATCCTTAACTCCTGCGCGGTATCGGACGCGTATGTGAAGAACCAGCAGGTGGTTGTGATGAGCGTGGACAAGGCGGCGCAGTACGCGACGTTTGACGACATGACAGGTCTGTCGTTCGCGGCGGAGGCTGGCTCCGCAGGCGAGAGCGCGGTATCGGAATCGGTGGCGAACTACACGGCGGTGACGGATCAGTCGACGGCACTGATGGAAGTGGCGTCCGGCTCCGTTGACGCTTGTGTCATTGACGCGACGATGGCGGCAGCGATGACGGGTGCGGGCACGTCCTACGCGGATTTAGTGGTAGCGGCGGAGCTGACGAACGAGGAATACGGCGTGGCGTTCCGCAAGGATTCCGACCTCTGCGCGGAGTTCAACAAGGCAATGGACGAGCTGATTTCCGCCGGCACCCTTGGCGAGCTCGCCACGAAGTATGGTCTGACTCTGGCGAAGTAATTGCGTCGGGTAGGGAAGAGAACGAGGGGAACGGAGGAAAATGCGGCTTCTTGAGAACGAACTTTGTTCGTTCCAGCCTGCGCAAGAACTTTTATAAAAGGTATTGGATAGATATAGTTTGTGCAAGTCCGACTGCGCATAGTGTTACGCAAACGGACTTGCACAAACTCCACCCATATCCCCTTTTCAAAAAAGTTTTACCGAAGCCGGAACGAACTTTGTTCGTTCATTCAAAAGCGACCGTTCACCCCGTTCCCTCCGCCCCCGGCTCCCATATAGAATACAGCAGGATTCCGGCTTGGGATCCGCTATTTTTGCGTTTTGAGGTATAGTATGTTCTGGTCTGTAACGATGAGCCTGTGCAAGGGCTTTGGGACGACGCTGCTGTTGTTTGCGCTGACGCTGTTGTTTGCGGTGCCGCTGGGGTTGGTGATCAGCTTTGGGTCGATGAACCACTGGGGCTTCACGCTGCGTCGCGGAGAGAGGGCGCTCCGGGTCGAGCCGCTTGCCTGGCTGTCAAAGACGTTTGTGTGGATCATCCGTGGAACGCCTCTGATGCTGCAGCTCATTGTGATCTACTACGGACCGGGGCTGCTCTTTCACTGGGGACTGATGCCGCGGTTTTCGGCGGTGCTTCTGGCGTTCGTAATCAACTACGCGGCGTATTTTTCGGAGATTTACCGCGGGGGGATCGAATCGATTCCGCGCGGGCAGTATGAGGCGTGCCAGGTGCTCGGTATGACGCGTTCGCAGACGTTTTTCCGCGTGATCCTGATGCAGGTCGTGAAGCGGATCGTGCCGCCGATGGGGAACGAGATCATAACGCTGGTCAAGGACACGTCCCTCGCGCGCGTCATTGCCGTATACGAGATCATCTGGAGCGCACAGGCGTACATCAAGATGAGCGGACTGATCTGGCCCCTGTTCTACACCGGCGCGTTCTATCTCGTGTTCAGCGGGGTTCTTACGCTGTTGTTCCGCCGGATTGAAAAGAGGCTCGATTATTACAAGGGATGACGCGGGGCGCCCGGATAAAGCGTTATAGAAGAAAAGATTTTGTTTGGCAGGGGAATACAAATGGAAAATGAGATTCTGAAAATAGAGAACTTCCGCAAGCGGTTTGGGCAGACGGAGGTGCTGCGCGGGATTGATTTTTCGATGCGGCGCGGCGAGGTGCTCGTGATCATCGGTTCCTCCGGCTCGGGAAAAACGACGCTGCTGCGCTGTCTGAATTTTTTGGAAACGCCGGACGAGGGCAGAATGACGGTCGGCGGCGAGGTGGTGCTGGACGCGTTCGTGCAGAGCAAGCTGACGGAGGAAGAGATTCGGACGCGGCGGCTCCATTTCGGGCTGGTGTTCCAGTCGTTCAATCTGTTTCCGCAGTACTCGGTGCTCGAAAACGTGACGTTGGCGCCGAAGCTGATGGTATCGGAGCGGCTTGCCGGCAAATCGAAGAAGGAAGCGGCGGCGGAAAAGAAGGCGGCGTACGCGCGGATTGAGGAAAACGGGCGTCTGCTTTTGCAAAAGGTGGGACTGTCGGAGAAGGCGGCGCAGTATCCGTGCGAGCTGTCCGGCGGGCAGTGTCAGAGAGTGGCGATCGCGCGAGCGCTTGCCTTATCACCGGACATTCTCTGCTTTGACGAACCGACGTCGGCGCTTGACCCGGAGCTGACCGGGGAGGTGCTGCGCGTGATTCGGAGCCTGAAGGACGATGGACGGACGATGATCGTGGTGACGCATGAAATGGCGTTTGCGCGGGCGGTAGCGGATCGCGTGATCTACATGGCGGACGGTGTGATTGAAGAAGCAGGCACGCCGGAGGAGGTATTTGACAGTCCGAAAAGCGAAAAGACGAAGAATTTCCTCAGCGCGGGAAAGGAATTTGCGCAGTAAATGGTATCATGGCAGCAAAACCGTCGCAGGATATGGCAAAACGAACCATGTCCTCGACGGCTTTTTGTATAATTTTTCCAAATCGGTGCGTTTCGCGGTTTCTCTCTTGACAAAACGCTACCTATATTATATAATAGCCCCTGTATGCTTTCAGAACAACCAAATAGAAAGGCGTGCGTATGCAACCAACGAAAACACAAATTTCGCTGTCCGACCACTTCACCTACGGCAAGCTGTTCCGCTTCACGCTGCCGTCGATTGTCATGATGATCTTCACCTCCATTTACGGTGTGGTGGACGGGCTGTTTGTCTCCAATGTCGCGGGAAAAACGGCGTTTGCCGCCATCAATCTCGTCATGCCGTTTGTCATGGTGATCGGCGGCGTGGGCTTTATGATCGGCACGGGCGGCACGGCGCTGGTATCCCGTGTGCTCGGCGAGGGGAAACGCGAGCTTGCCAACCGCTATTTCACCATGATGGTCTGGCTTTCGATCCTCGTGGGCGGCGTGCTGTCCGTCGTTGGGATCACCTTTATAGAGCCGGTATCGCGGTTTTTGGGCGCAACGGAGGCAATGCTGCCGGATTGTATACTGTACGGGCGCATCTGCATCGGCTTTTCCGTGGCTTTTATGTTGCAAAACCTGTTCCAGAGCTTTCTCATCGCGGCGGAGCGTCCGAAGCTGGGTCTGGCGGCGACGGTGGCTGCCGGTGTGACGAACATGGTGCTCGACGCGGTGTTCATCGCCGGGTTCCGCTGGGGTGTCGCCGGCGCCGCGATTGCCACGGGACTGAGCCAATGCGTCGGCGGGATCCTGCCGCTACTTTATTTCGCGTTCCCGAACACAAGTCTGCTGCGCCTGACGAAAACGAAGCTGGAGCTTCGCCCGATTCTGGCGGCATGCGGGAACGGATCATCGGAGATGATGAACAACATTGCCTCGTCCATCGTCGGGATGCTCTACAATTTCCAGCTGCTCAAATATGCCGGTGAGGACGGCGTGTCCGCGTATGGGGTGCTGATGTACGAGAACTTCATCTTTGCGGCGATTTTCATCGGCTACAGCGTCGGCTCGGCACCGATTGTCGGCTACCATTACGGTGCGGACAACCGGTCGGAGCTGCAGAATATGCTCAAAAAATCGACGATTCTGATGGGCGTGGGCGGCGTTGTTCTCGCGCTGGCGGCACAGGGACTGGCGGATCCGCTTGCGTCGATTTTCGTCGGCTATGACGCGGGGCTGTTCGCGATGACGGTGCACGCGTTCCGGCTGTACTCGCTCGCGTTTTTGTTCATTGGCTTCAATATTTTCGCGTCCAGCTTCTTCACGGCGCTGAGCAACGGCGGCATTTCCGCGGCAATCGCGTTCCTGCGTACCCTCGTGTTCCAGGTGATCGCCGTACTGACCCTGCCGCTGCTGTTCGAGCTCGACGGCATCTGGTGGGCGATGACGGCTGCGGAGATCTTCGCGTTCATCGTATCCGCCGTGTTCCTCGCCGCAAACGCGAAACGGTACGGCTACTTCCCGCCGCGCGGAAAATAATCGCGCCGCTTGCATATTCCCGCGGGATGTGGTATACTATAGGTGCGGAGTTATGCAGGAAAGTATAATACTTCCGTGCATAAAAATATAACAGGGCAAAGGAGGATCCGGCAGAGGATCCTTTTTTGTCGTACGGTCGTCCGGACATAGGCTGCGCCGCCGCATGGGCACACTTTTTTGATGTGAAATTTACAATTCCTATTTCTTTTTGTGACGAAATGTGCTATACTATATGTTGGATGACTACAAAAATAACAATTGCAGAAAGGCACAGACATGAAAAAGACAATCACAACTCTCCTGTTCGCGTCGATGCTGCTGTCGATGGTGGCATGCGGCAGCGCGGATAAGGAGACGGAAGCGGATGCCTCCGATACGACCGGTACGGACACGGTGGCGCAATCCGAAACGGAAACGGAAACCGAGGCGGATCCGCTGGCGCATCTGGACGTTGTGGACATGGAGGGCTACGCGTTCCGGCAGCTTTTGCGCGACAAGGATCAATGGATCGCGGACATGATCGCGGAGGAACAGACCGGAGAGGTCGTAAATGACGCGATCTTCCGGCGGAATACGGAAGTGGAGGAACGGTATAACTGTACGTTTACGTACTCTGTTTCCTCTACGGGAAACTTTGATATGGACGCCAAACCGGGGATCATTGCCGGAGACGACGCGTATGACTGGGTGGTCTGCCATCCGAGAGCGGCGGCAAAATATGGGAACGAGGGGCTTGCCCTGGACTGGAACAAGCTCAAATACGTGGACTTGACGAAATCGTGGTGGGATCAGGACGCGGTACAGAGCTTCGCGCTGCCGGGCGGTGTTTTCTGGATGACAGGCGACATCAGCTATGAATCGGTGGGCGCCGCGATCTGCATGCTGTTCAACAAGGATTATTTCCGGGACAACCAGCTCGAATTTCCGTATGAAATGGTGAAAGAGGGAAAGTGGACCTTTGACACGTTCCTGGAGATGGTCAAGGACTACAGCCGGGATCTGGATGGCGACGGCGTGATCGGGGACGATGACGTCTACGGCTATACGTCGTATCGCTGGGTCGGACCGATCCAGGCGTTCATCTCCTCCGGCTCGCGTGTAGTAAAGGGCGCGGCGGACGATTATGCCTTTGACGTATACAACGAGCGGTCGCTTTCGATGTTTGAAAAGTACTTCCCGCTGATCCAGTCGGCGAACACGTTTGTGGATGTTACCTCGGATTCCGGCGGGACGAACAAAGAGCTGTTCCGCGATGGGCACTCGCTATTCACGGACATGCGCGTATCTTATGTGCCGCTGATGCGGGAAATGGAACAGGAGTTCGGCATTCTGCCGTGGCCAAAGTATGATGAGATGAGCGAATACACCGCGAACGTGGACGCAGGTACGAATATGATGTTTGTGCCGATCACGAATCAGGTGACGGACAACACCAGTCTGGTGCTGGAATCCCTTGCCATCCTCGGCAGAGAATACGCCATTCCGGCGTATTATGATGTAGCGCTGAAAACGCGCGACTCCCGGGACGAGCAGTCTTCCGAAATGCTCGACATTATCGTATCCAATCGCGTATTTGACCTTGGTTACTACGACGAAGAGCTTGGCGGCGCGTTCGCAAGCCATTTTGCGGAACTTGCCAAGGAGTCCAGCCCGGATTTTGCGTCCTGGTACGAAAAGCAGCTCCCTTCCGCCACCGCGTCGCGGGATAAGACGCTCGCCGCCTACCGCGAACGTGCAGGGGAATAGTACGATAAACAAAAAAGAGGGTCTGTTTTCACGGATCCTCTTGCTTTTTGCGCCGCACTGTGGTATACTGTGTGTATCTTCATCAAAGAAACAGATGACTACAAAAGTAGTTATTGTGAAAAGGGCACACATATGAAAAAGACGATCATCACGCTCCTGTTCGCGTCGATGCTGCTGTCGTTGGCGGCATGCGGCGGCGCGGAGAAGGAGACGGAGCAGAACAGCGACACGACGGCGGACACGACCGTTGTGGGCGAGAGCGAAACGGAAACAGAAGCGGATCCGTTGGCGCATCTTGACAAGGTGGACATGAATGGCTACGTATTCCGGCAGCTCATCCGCAACAACGACATCTACGTCGCGGACATGGTCGCGGAGGAACAGACGGGAGAACTGGTGAACGACGCGGTATTTCGCCGGAACATGGAGGTCGAGGAGCGGTACAACTGTGGGTTTACGCATACCCGCTCGTCGAATGACAACGTGGAGATGGACGCGAAGCCGGGGATTTTGGCGGGGGACGACGCGTACGACTGGGTGGTTGCGCACGGCAGAGCGGCGGCGTCCTATGCGAACGAGGGGCTGACAATGGATTTCGCGTCGCTGAAGAATCTGGATCTGACAAAGCCGTGGTGGGACCAGGACGCGGTGGAGAATTTCCGTATGCCGGGCGGCATATTCTGGCTCACGGGCGACATCAGCTATCAGTCGGTATCGGCGGCATTCTGTATGTTCTTCAACAAGGACTTCTTCCGCGACAGCCAGATCGAATTTCCGTATGAGGCGGCGCGCGAGGGCACATGGACGTTTGACATGTTCCAGAAGATCATGGAGGATGGCAGCCGGGACCTCAACGGCGACGGAACGATGGACGAGAACGACCTCTACGGGTACGTCACACACTGCTGGGCAGGACCGATCGCGGCGTTTGTATCGACAGGTTCGCGTGTCGTGACCTCGGAGGCGGACGGATACCAGTTCAACGTATACAACGAACGCTCGGTGGCGATGGCGGAGAAGTACTTCGGCATGATGCAGACAGAGAACACGTATCTTGATATGAAGGGCGGCATGAACGTGGAGCTGTTCCAGTCGGGTCACGCGCTCTTTGTGGACACGACGGTTGCGCGCGCGACGATCCTGCGGGAAATGGACTACGATTTCGGCATCCTGCCGTGGCCGAAGTATGATGAAGCAAGCGAATACTACGCGAACGTGGATGCGGCGACGAACATGCTCATCGTGCCGATCACGAACCGGGTGGCGGACAACACGGGACTGGTGCTGGAGTCGCTGGCGATCTTAGGCCGCGTACACGTGATTCCGGCGTACTATGACGTGGCGCTGAAAACACGCGATTCCCGCGACGAGGATTCCGCGGAGATGATGGACATCATCGTAGCGCATCGCGTATTTGACCTTGGCTATTACAATACGGATCTCGGCGGCGCGTATGCCAGCCATTTCGCGGAGCTTGCCAGCCAGAAGAACTACGATGTAGCGTCCTGGTACGAAAAGAAGCTCGACGCGGCAACGACGGCACGGGACAAGGTGCTGGAAACCTACCGCGAACGGGCAGGGGAATAATGTAAGAAAGCACAAAAAAGAGGGTCTGTTTTTACAGATCCTCTTTCTTGCTTCTTTCCTCCCGAATCTCATTCACCATTGCCGTTACATCATCCTCGTTTGCCGCGCCGATTTTTTCTGCGATGCCGGAGAACGCCTTTTGCGCCGCGAGCAGTGCCTGCAGGGAGGCGTTCATGAGCACGATTTTTCCGTTTTCCTCCACAAAAAGCACCTTATCGCCCTCGCGTACGCCAAGCTGTTTCCGGATGGCAAGCGGGATGGTGATCTGACCCTTGGATGTGACCTTTGCAAGTTCCATTGGTTATCCTCCTTGTATTCCTTACTTACCTTACATACAGTATACACCATGTGCGCGATTTTGTCAAGTGCTTTTTTTTGATTGCGCGCGCGAAAACAATCGCCAAAAACGCTTGCAAATCCGCGCGAAATGTGCTATACTATACACACAAAACAAAGAAATATAGAATAACTACATACGTAGTTATCACGGAAAGGACACAACCAATGAAAAAGACAATCGTTATGCTCCTTCTCGCGGCGATGCTGCTGTCCATGGCGGCGTGCGGCGGCGCGGAAAAGGAGACGGAGGCAGCCACGGGCGATACCGCAAACACGGATACGACGGCGCAATCCGAAACGGAGACGGAGGAAGAGGCGGATCCGCTGGCGCATCTGCCCACTGTGGACATGGAGGGTTACACGTTCCGGCAGATCATCCGCAACAACGACCGTTGGATCGCGGACATGATCGCAGAGGAGCAGACCGGGGAAGTGGTCAACGACGCGATCTTCCGCCGGCGGACGGAGTTAGAGGAGCGGTACAACTGCGCCTTCACGTACCAGCGCTCGTCGAATGACAACTCGGAGATGGACGCGAAGCCGGGGATCATCGCGGGTGACGACGCGTACGACTGGATCGTGGGGCATCCGCGCGCCTGCGCCAGCTACGCGAACGAGGGGCTTGTGATGGACTGGACCGGGCTTAAGTATGTAGACCTGACGAAATCGTGGTGGGACCAGGACGCGGTGGAAAACTTCCGGATGCCGGGCGGTATTTTCTGGATGACGGGAGACCTGAGCTACGAATCGCTGGGCGCCGCGAACTGCATGCTTTTCAACAAGGATTATCTGCGCGACAATCAGGTGGAGTTCCCGTACCAGATGGTCAAGGACGGCAAGTGGACGTTTGACGCGTTTCTCGGCATGGTGCAGGACTACAGCCGCGATCTGGACGGCGACGGCGTGATCGGGGACAACGACATCTACGGCTACGTATCGTTCAAATGGATCGGCCCGATTCAGGCGTTCATCACGTCCGGCTCGCGCGTGGTGATGAGTGCGGACAACGACTACGCCTTTGACGTGTACAACGAGCGGTCGCTGACGATGTTTGAAAAGTACTTCCCGCTGATCCAGTCGGCGAACACGTTTGTGGATCTCAAGTCCTCCTCCGGCGGCACGAACCGGGAGCTGTTCCGCGACGGGCACGCGCTGTTTGTGGACATGAACATATCGGACGTATCGGTGCTGCGCGAGATGGACATGGAGTTCGGCATCCTGCCGTGGCCGAAATACGATGAGGCGAGCGAGTACCTGACGAACGTGGACGCGGGCACGAACATGTTCATCATCCCGATCACGAACCAGGTGACGGACAACACGAGCCTGATTCTGGAGTCGATGGCGATCCTTGGACGCGAATACGTGATTCCGTCGTACTACGATGTGGCGTTAAAGACGCGCAATTCACGCGACGAGGACTCCGCGCCGATGCTGGACATCATCATGGAAAACCGCGTGTTTGACCTCGGCTACTACAATACGGATTTAGGCGGCGCGTACGCCAGCAATTTTGCGGAGCTCTCCACAGAAACGAACCCGGACTTCGCGTCCTGGTACGAAAAGAAGCTGTCCGCCGCCACCTCCGCCCGCGACAAAACTTTGAAAGCCTACGAGGATCGCGCGGCTGGAAAGTGATTTTATGCAGGGGGAACAGGGGGAACGCGGCTTCTTGAGAACGAACTTGTTCGTTCCAGCCTGTGCAAGAACTTTTATTAGGGAATTGGTGATGGATATAGTTTGTGCAAGTCCGGTTGCTCACCAATATTGATTGGTCCGTTTCCTGAGAAGACTGTTCACGAGCGACACAATTTTCATTTTCAAAAGAGGCGCCACTTTTTTCGCGGCGCCTCTTTCTTTTTTTAGTGGGATGTGCTATACTGTATGCACAGTGTTATTATAACAGAATAACTACAAAAGTAGTTTTCTTGAAAAGGGGTACATATGAAAAAACTGCTCATTCTTTTCTTATTGATATCGATGCTGGCGTCGTGCGGCGGTGGGGAAACGGCGGAGACTGTCGGCGGGGAGACTGTGGGTACGGACGCGGCTGCCCTGGAGACGGTTTCGGAGACGTCGTATCTGGACACGCTCGGTGCGCGGGATTTCGCGGGCGCGTCGTATGTGATGTATGTACAGGACGATACGAACATACCGATTCTGAACATGCAGTGCGGAGAGCTTACCGGAGAGATTCTGAACGACACGCAGTACAACCGGGACAAAGAAATCGAAGACGCGTACAATGTAAAAATCGAGTATCCGGAGTGGTCCGGCTCGGAGGAGATGGCGCCGACGATTCGCAGCGCGGTGCAATCGGGGGATGCGATATGCGATGTATTCATTGATTCCCTGCGGGACGGCAGCACGGGGCTTGGCGCAATCGTGCAGCAAGGAGTGCTCTACAATCTGCTGGACGTGCCGCATTTGTCCCTGGACGCCGAATGGTGGAGCCCGCTCATGTACAAGAATACGCAGTACAACGGGAAGATGTTCTTCACGTCTGGGGACATGGCGCCGTTTTCCTTTATCGGACCGGCGTGTGTGTACATGAATTTGAATTTGGCGGCGAACTACGGAGTAGACGAGCAGACGATCTACGATCTGGTATACGACGGCAAGTGGACATTTGACGAGCTGTACAGCCGATACGAGGGTCTGGATACGGATCTGAACGGCGACGGGAAGATGCATTGTCTCGATGATTTCTACGGGATCGTGACGGAATACAACAATCTGACCTCGACGCTACTGTTGGTAGCGAACGACGTAAAGCTGTGCGAGACGGACAGTGACGGGCGGCTTGCGATCCATTTGGACGACGAGCGGACGGTTGCGGTGATTGACAAGATGGCGAAGTATTTCCAGAAGATCGAGAACGACAACGACAATACGCTGCTCTTTGACCAGACGTTCAAATATGACCGCGCGCTCTTTGCGATCCACTATGTAGAATCTACGCTGCGCCGGTTCCGGGACATGGAGAGCGATTATGTGATCCTGCCGATGCCGAAGTACGACGACACGCAGGAGAGCTACGTCTGCTACATCAATCCATGGGTAAAGGGATTTGTTTCGATCCCGCTGACGCAGGACGACATTGACAAAACGGGCTTTATCACCGAGGTGATGGAGTACAAATCGGTTGAGATGCTCCGTCCGGCGATCTATGATGTGACGCTGAAGGGCAAGGCGCTGCGCAACGAGGACAGCCTCGCCATGCTGGACATCGTTTTCGACACGACATACATCGACTTCAACGGCATTTACGAGTTCGGCGGTGTCCTCGGCGCCGTCAACGGAGCGATCTTCTACGACAAGCCCTACGCCTCCGCCTACGAAAAAGCCATCCCGAAAGCGGAAGCCAAGCTGGAAGAATTTATGAAAGCGTTTGAGTGATTGGTTGTAGGTGCGCTCGTTCGGAAGGGGAACGAGGGGGACGAGGGGAAACGCGGCTTCTTGAGAACGAACTTGTTCGTTCCAGCCTGTGCAAGAACTTTTATATGGGGGATTTGGACAGGATATAGTTTGTGCAAGTCCGTTTGCTCACCAATTTTGCTCCGTCCCCACTGACTTTAGTCAGTGACCCGACGGAGATCGTTCGCGAGCGGCTGCGGGGACGCATCCGCACACTACGGGGAGATAGTGCTGGATATAGTACATATGGGATATGGTCTATTGTAGATTCGTTTTCAGCCTTCCTCCGCGTTGGATTGCGCCCGTATTGGTTTCCTCTGTATCCTGTACATTTGTTTATTTACGGCAAAAAAGCCCTGCTGTATCATACGGCAAGGCTTTTTGCACAGAATATACGTCTGCAATCAGAAAACGTCACAGCTTTTGCAGCATAGCGAGCAGGGAAGGTAAGTCCTCACTAATAATATCCCAAACGAGACGCAGGCTTACACCAGCATGTCGTTTTTTGCAAACGTATCATAATGAACATTACTGCAATACTGCAATATCTTCTGCACATGGGTGCAGATCTGCTGGATTCTTTCCTCATCTCTCATAAATTGTCACTCCTGTGTGCCGGATCTCTTCCTCTATGCGGGAACCTTTTTCGATGTGTGTTACGTCAAAGACATCGACCGGCAGGGACAAGGTCTGGTGGATTTCCTCCATGAAGCCGACAAAACGAAGGCCGCGGAGATCGCAATCCACCAACAGGTCAACATCACTTTTTGCGTTTTGCGTTCCCTTTGCATACGAACCAAACAGGATGGCGCGACGGATTGGATAGCGTGAAAAAACAGGCGCGAGAAGCATACGGATTGATTCCGCGGACACAGGATCCCCTCCTTGTACAGGTGTATATCTATAGTATACTGCATTTTTGAGGGAAATGCAAGCATGGACTTGTGAAATTCTCCACCCCATACACTGCCGCATTTTTATTCACAGAATATACCCTTGCAAACCATGGCGAAATGTTGTATAATAGAAAAGAGTAGGGAAACAAAACGGATGTGGTTCCGACTATGTAAGCAGCGCATACTCTGCAGCGTCAGACCGTAAAGAAAAAGTCAAAGACAGTATTCTGCCAATGCCCCACTATACAATATGCAGCAATCGCAAAAAACAGAGTGCGGATCCCGGAGTTTAGGGAGCCAATGCATTGGCTCAGCTAAACTCATGGGAGCCGCTCGCGAACGGTCTTCTCAGGAAACGGATCGCTCAAGTTGGTGAGCAGTCGGACTTGCACAAACGAAATTCCATATCCCTTTTTCATAAAAGTTTTGCCAGGCTTTTTCAAAAGCCGCGTTCCCCTTAAACTATCGATACAAATCACCCTAAAATAGGAGCAAACATACAAATGAAAAAACTGATGTTAGGCAATGAAGCGGTAGCCAGAGGCTTGTGGGAGGCAGGCACAAGATTTGTGTCCAGCTATCCCGGCACGCCGAGCACCGAGATCACCGAAGAGGCTGCGAAATACGACGAGATCTACGCCGAGTGGGCACCCAATGAAAAGGTGGCGCTGGAGGGCGCGATCGGTGCGGCGGTCGGCGGCGGACGGGCGTTCTGCGGCATGAAGCACGTCGGGCTGAACGTGGCGGCGGATCCGCTGTTTGTGTGCGGGTACACCGGGATTTCGGCGGGTCTGGTGATCGGCGTGGCGGACGATCCCGGCATGCACTCGTCCCAGAACGAGCAGGACAGCCGCCGGTACGCCATCGCTGCCAAGCTGCCCATGATCGAGCCTGCGGATTCCGCGGAGTGCGTCGCATACATCCGGGCAGCGTACGACCTGTCCGAGCGGTTCGACACACCCGTGCTGTTCCGCATGACGACCCGCGCCGCCCATTCGAGAGGGATCGTCGAGACAGGTGAGCGCACCGAATACGAGATCAAGCCGTACGAGAAGAATCCCGGCAAGTACGTCATGATGCCCGCAAACGCCAAAAAGCGGCACGTCGTCGTCGAGGAGCATCTGGCGGCGCTGCGCGAATTTGCCGAAACGACAGAGCTCAACCGCGTAGAGCTGTCCGAGGGCGCGTCGGTCGGGATCATCACGTCCGGCAACGCGTATAATTATGCACGCGAGGTGTTCGGCGATTCCGCGTCGTACCTGAAGCTGGGGCTGATTTTCCCGATGCCGGAGCGGCTGATCGCCGATTTCGCGGCGCGGCATGAGACGGTGATCGTGGTCGAGGAGCTGGAGCCGGTGATCGAGGAGTTCTGCCGCCAGCACGGCATCGACGTGATCGGCAAGGACCGGCTCCCGATCTGCGGGGAATATTCGGATCAGCTGCTGCGCGAAAAGCTGCTCGGCGAGGAAGCGGACAACACGCTCCTGGGCGATGAGATTCCGGGGCGCCCGCCGGTGCTCTGTCCGGGATGTCCGCATCGGGGTGTGTTCTACACGCTCGGTAAGCTGAAGCTGCGCGTATCGGGCGACATCGGCTGCTACACGCTGGGGGCAGTGAAGCCCTTGGACGCGATCGATTCCGTCTACTGCATGGGCGCGTCGATTTCCTCCCTGCACGGCACGGCGAAGGTGCGCGGCGAGGAGGACAAATACGTAGCGGTGATCGGCGACTCGACGTTCATGCATTCCGGTCTGACGGGACTGGTGAACGTGGTCTACAACGGCGGGAACACCACGACGATCATTCTGGACAACAGCATCACGGGCATGACGGGGCACCAGGACAATCCGCTCACGGGCAAGACGCTCAAGGGAACAGTCGCGCCGAACCTCTGTCTGGAGGACATCTGCGCCTCCCTCGGCATCGACCGCGGTCACATCCGCGCTGTGGATCCGAACGATCTGACGGCACTGGAAGCGGTGATCCGCGAGGAGGTTGCCGCACCGTGCGCGTCGGTGATCATTGCCCGCCGTCCGTGCGCGCTCCTCAAATCGGTAAAGCGCAAGCCGGCGCTGCACATTGACGAATCGAAGTGCGTCGGCTGCCGTTCCTGTATGAAGATCGGCTGTCCGTGCATCTCGATCGTGGGCAAAAAAGCGAAAATCGACGCCACCATGTGCGTCGGCTGCGGCTTATGCCCGCAAATGTGCCGCCTTGGGGCGATTGTGGAGTAAGTGCGTTCGTTCGGGAGGAGAACGAGGGGACGCGCGGGGGAAACGAGGGGGACGCGGACGCTTCTTGAAAGAAGCTTGGTAAGAACTTTATCCCGATCCATCCCCCTCATAAAAGTTTTGCGGAGCTGGGAGAAATCTTTGATTTCCCCTGAAGAATGCCAAGGCATTCTTCCATTTCCCAAAAGCGACCGTTCCCCCGCGTTCCCCTATCTCCTCCCCAATATACATATCACATGAGGTAAACATATGATTAAGAATATAATGATTGTCGGTGTTGGCGGGCAGGGATCCCTGCTTGCCTCCAAGATTCTCGGACGTGCGGCGATGGATGCCGGGTTTGACGTGAAGGTATCCGAGGTGCACGGAATGTCGCAGCGGGGCGGCAGCGTGGTGACGTATGTGCGTTACGGAGACGAGAAGATTTATTCGCCGGTGATCGGGGACGGTCAGGCGGATGTGATCCTGAGCTTTGAGCTGCTGGAGGCGGCGCGGTGGCTGCGGTGTCTGAAGATCGGCGGGGTGATCGTGACGTCCACGCAGGAGATCAATCCGATGCCGGTGATCACGGGCGCGGCGGAATATCCGGCGGAGCTTGTAGAAAAGATGATGGCGCTCGGCGTGGACATACGCGCGTTTGACACGCTGGCGATCGCGCGGGAGGCGGGCAGCGAAAAGGCGTCGAACGTGGCGCTGATCGGCTTGGCGGACCGGGTACTGGGCTTTGACGGCGAGATTCTGCGCTCCGCGGTGCTGGCGTGCGTGCCGGAGAAGGCGCGGGAAATCAACGCGCGTGCGTTCGATATGGCGTACGCGAAGGCGGAGACGGCAAATGCTTGACCTGCTGTCGCTGCAGAAGCACTTTATTCTGGCGCACCTGCGGCCGGGCGACCGTGCGGTGGATTTCACGATGGGCAACGGCTACGACACGGTATTTCTGTCGCAGACGGTCGGGGAGCGCGGCGAGGTCACAGCGTTCGACATACAACCTGCGGCGCTCCGGCACACGGCGGAGAATCTGCGGAAGAACTGCTGTCCGGACAACTGGCGGCTGCTCTGTGTATCGCACGACCGGGCTGCCGAATACGTGCGCGGTGGGATCAAGGCGGGGATGTTCAATCTGGGCTATCTCCCCGGCAACGGCAACAAATCCCTGACGACGAAGCGCGCTACGACGCTGCCCGCGGTGCAAAGTGCCGTCGAGATGCTGGCGCCGGACGGCGTCCTGCTCGTTGCGGTCTATCCTGGGCACGCGGAAGGCGCGCTGGAGGGACAGCTGCTCGCGGAATATTTCGCCTCCCTGTCGCGCTTCCAGTACACAGTCGCCCAGTTCCGTATGCTCAATTCCCCCGAAAGCCCCTATTTCCACGTGATCGAAAAGCACGAATAGGGGGATGCGGGGAGACGCGGGGAACGCGGCTTTTGAAAAAGCCTGGCAAAGCTTTTATAAAGGGATTGGGGATGGATATAGTTTGTGCAGGTCCGACTGCTTACCAATATGAGTGATCCGTTCCCTGAGAAAATCGTTCGCGAGCGGCTCCCATGAGTTTAGCTTGCTAAACTCCGGGATCCGCACACTACGGGGAGAGATTGCGGACGTTAAGGAGTAGAAAAATGTGCGGTAAAATCCCCGTTTCTCCGCCCTAATGACCGCAATCTCTCCAAATAGACGGCGGATGGCTCCGTCCAGCCGCCCCAGAACGATCTCCTGCGGACTTGGATGTAACCAAATTGGTACGCACACGGACTTGCACAAACTCCACCCATCCATTCCCTTTTCATAAAAGTTCTTGCTAAGCTTCTTTCAAGAAGCGTCCCCGTTCCCCCGCATCCCCTTTTTTATCAATACAGGAGTACTATACCATGAACCGAGATCCAAGAAACAGAAGAATGACCGAGGCGGAGTATCGGGCGTATCGGAGGCGGCAGGCGGCGATGGCGGACAGGCGGCGGCACGAGGCGGAAATGCGGCGGATGATGGAGAAACGCGCGAAGGTGCAGCGGCGCAAGGAGGCACGGCGCGTATTTTTCGGTCGTCTGCTGGTATTCGGGATCGTACTGGGAGTACTCCTCCTGCTGGCGGTCGGTGCGTTTTTGATCTTCTTCCACCACACGCCGGACGCGGTATCTGAGAAATCCGTGACGTACACCTACGGCGGCAGAACGGTGCGCAAGGCGGATTTTGACACCGCGTACGCCGGCGGCACGTATTACCTGTGCTTCCAGGATCTCGCGGACTATCTCGACCTCACCGAAGTGGGAACGGCAGAGGAACGCCGGTTCCTGTTCGCCGAGCCGGACGAGACGGACACCGCAGGCTCCGGCAGCGAGGAGTACATCCGGTTCCCGGCAGGGCAGTCCACTGCCATTGTCAACGGGCAGGAGGTGCATCTGGCGGGGGAAACGCGGCTTGTCGGCGAGGAGATCTGGGTCAGCACGGACGTTGTTTCGCAGATCATGCAGAACCTGTCCCTCCAGGTCGAGGATAGCACTGTCGCCATCGCCCGCATTGCCGATCCGGCAACCGAGACCGACGCGGACGGGAAGGCGCTCTCCGATAAGATCACCTACCTGCAGGCGTCGTTCCGGCTCAAGTCCGTCGCGCCGATGGAGACCATTCCCGAGGGACAGGCGAACGTACCCGGCGGCACCACCACCATCGATCCCGACACCGGCGAGGAGGTCACGGACGAGATCCCCGTATTTTCCACCGATCTCTCCGCCTATGAGCAGTACATGAATCCCGAAAACCGCGACGATTATCTCATTCTGGTCAACACGCAAAACACCTTAACGAGCGCCTACGAGCCGGACGACCTGGTGGACGTTTCGCAAACCGCGTCCGGCAGAGCCACCCAGCGTCTGCGCAGGATCGCCGCCAAAGCCCTCGACGCTCTGTACAGCGAGATGCGCGCTGCCGGGTACACCACTGTGGCAGTCAACAGCGGTTTCCGTACCTACAATTACCAGGCGATGCTCTTTGAGACGTACACCGGCAACGAGATGGCAAAGAACCCCGATCTGACGCAGGCGGAGGCGGAGGCGATCGTTCTCACGTACTCGACCCGACCGGGCACCAGCGAGCACCAGACCGGTCTCGCCGTCGATATGGACATCGGCAGCGCGTTTTCGACGGATTTCCAGTACACGGCGGAATACCAGTGGCTGTGCGACAACGCATGGAAGTTCGGCTTCATTCTGCGCTTCCCGGACGACAAGACGGACATCACCACGATCAGCTTCGAGCCGTGGCACTGGCGTTTCGTAGGCCGCTACCACGCCAAGCGTATCATGGACGCCGGCGTATGCTTAGAAGAATACGTTGCTGAATTGAACGGGTGATACTGTGGCTGGGGAACGGGGGAACGGTCGCTTTTGGGAAATGGAAGAATGCCTTGGCATTCTTCCGGGGAAATCAAAGATTTCTCCCAGCTCCGCAAAACTTTTATTAGGGGGATGGATTGGATTTTGTTTGTGCAAGTCCGACTGCTCACCAATGTGAGCGATCCTCAGCCCGGCGGAGATCGCTCGCGAACGATACCCGTCGGGCTAAGGACGGAGCTATATTGGTGCGCACACGGATTTGCACAAACTCCACCCATCACCAATCACCTTTATAAAAGTTCTTGCACAGGCTGGAACGAACAAGTTCGTTCTCAAGAAGCCGCGTTCCCCTTCGTCCCCCTCGCCCATACCCCAGAATAGCAAAAATCCAAAAGGAGGAGCCATGCAGAATACCAGTCAGACGGAGCAGCTGGAGCATGGCATCATTTTTCCGCTTGTGGTACGGCTGATCGTACCGGCGGTGGTGGCGCAGCTTGTAACGTTTCTATACAACATCGTGGACCGGATGTACGTCGCGGGATTGGCGGACGGCGGTATGGACGCGCTGGCGGCTCTCGGGATCGTGCTGCCTGTGACGCTGATTTTGACCGCGTTCGCGCATCTTGTCGGACTGGGCGGCGCGCCTCGTGCGGGGATCCGGATGGGCGAGAGCCATTTTGACGAGGCGAACCGGATCTTCAATACCGCTTTCACCCTGCTGAACATCATCGGACTCGCGGCGGGCGTTGTGACCTTTGCGCTGGCACGGGAGATCGTTCTGTGGTTCGGCTGCCCGGTTGCCTCCGTCGCGTACGCGGTGTCATACCTGCGTATTTACGCGTGCGGCTCGCTGTTCGCCATGTTCGCGCAGGGGCTCAACCCGTTCATCCTCACGCAGGGCTATTCCGGGCTTGCCATGGCGACCGTGCTGTGCGGCGCTGTGCTGAATATCGCGCTTGATCCGCTGTTTATCTACGTGTTCGATATGGGTGTGGCAGGCTCCGCGCTTGCGACGGTGCTTTCGCAGATCGTCTCCTGCGCGTGCATATTCGGATTCTTCTTCTCGAAAAAATCCCTGTTCCGCCTCCGCCTGCCCGATATGAAGCTGTCCGGCGCGCGCGTGTGGTCGATTTTTTCCCTCGGCGTCACACCGTTTGTCATGACGATCACGGAATGCGCGATCCAGATCGTGTTCAACGTGTGCCTCAAGCGCGCCACCGGCAGCGACGGTGATTATACCGCCGCACTGACCGTCATGCTCTCCGCGCTGCAGCTCATCTCCCTGCCGCTCAACGGGATCGGTCACGGTATGCAGCCGTTTGTGAGCTATAACTACGGTCGCGGCAGCGAATCCCGCCTGAAACGCGGCATCGGCTACGCTACGGCGATCGCGTTCCTTTACTGCGTGACCGTCTGGTCGTTTTCCATGCTGTGTCCGTGGGTCTGGGCGCGCCTGTTTTCCGCGTCGGACCGCGTGACGGAGATTGTGACCGCGCACTGTCCCCACTTCCTCTTCGGCTCGATCATGTTCTTCGTCCAGATGTCCCTGCAGAACATCAACGTCGCGTTGGGGCAGGCAAAATCCGCCCTCTGCCTCGCCGTCATGCGTAAGGTCGTCATCCTCATTCCCCTGTGCGTTATCCTGACCCACTTCCTCGGCTACCGCGGCGTGTACCTTTCCGAGGGGATCGCCGACCTCGTCGCCGGGATCATCACCGCGTGCGTCATCGGATATACGTTTCCCCGGATCTTCCGCAGGCGCGCGGAGGAGGTGCGGGAGAAAATGGGGGAGGAGAAGTGAAAAAGGGGAAAGTGGCGGAACAGATCGAAATTGTGTAGGAGGACTATAATGGAAATACATCTTTATGATAGAGTGCTTCTGAAAAACGGATTAGAGGCATCCATCGTGGAGATCCTCGGCGACGGCGCGTGCTTTATCGCGGACATTGATACACCGCATGGGACGGAAACGGACGATGTGTATCCGGAGGATATTGAAAAGGTCATTCGCGAGGCATAAAAAAGCACGGGTACCACATCAGAAACAAGGTCAACCTCCGGGATATCTTTTTCGGCGGTTGAGAGAATCAATGACATCAGATTTGCCTTGCAGAGTTCAAGCACATCCATATGGGAGCGGATAATCCGCAGTTTTTCAGCTTGCTTGGCACACATTTCACCGTCAACGGCGGCAAGGACTTCCTCATCGGTTGCTTTCATGCCTTTGGTACGAAAGACAGACACATCGGAGATTTTCTCCGACGGATTGGCGAGGATATGACCGATAATGTTGGAGGAAGCTTTACCGAAGACATCGGAGAAAACGCTGTCAAGTTTCAGATTGGAAACGGTCAGACAATTCTGGGCACGGTTCTTTTCACCTGTGGTATAGCTTGTGAGTTTGACGTTGTAGCGTACAAGGTCACGAAGCTGACAGATGTCGGCAGGAGGAATGAAGCTGCCGGAAACAAGGTCGTGCTTGAAAATGTCGGCAATCCACTTAGCATCCTTTTTTGTCGGTTTTCTTGCCGCGAATCGCTTTGACATATTTGGGGTGTGCCAGAACGATTTTGCAGTCTGATTCAAGGATGTTGTAAATTGGAATCCAGTACTTTCCCGTGCTTTCCATACAGACATCGCGGCAGTTGTTCTGTAAAAGCCACGATAACAGCTCCCGCAAACCTTTTGTAAAGGTTGAGAAGCGATGACTTTTGTAGGTCGTGATTCCGTTCTCTGTCGTTGCAATACAGGCGAAAACGAAGTCACGTTGGACATCCAGTCCACAGCAAATGGGATAAACGATTTTGAGCATAGTACTTTCCTTCCTCTCAAAGTATTTGAGAAAACAGGCATTGACTGACCGCTCGCTGAAAAACGAGTAGTTTGTCTCTCCAAAGATAAGATTACGGGGTACGATGCCCCACAGATTTGTGCTTGAAAGAGCGGTCGGTACACATAAAAATGCGGTTCAGCGCGTGCTGTGCCCACTCACCTCCACGTACTCTGTAGTGTACCTGTTTCCTCAAGCATATTTTAACACATAATTTTGAAGTCTGCGTTACGGCATTCGGGTTTCATTACCTTTTGTGCCTTGAGCGCAGCGAAAGGAATGGTCACAAAAAAAAATGGACGATGCCCTGTCCGAACTGGAGCCTGATCCGTGGAAAACTCGACATCCTGTGGGGCGCTGGCTGGGATTTGTGATTTGGGGTAGGATGTGTTTACGCAATGGGGTTGACAAGGCCTCTACTCGAGGAATACCTCCAATTTCTTTGTCCTTTTTCTCTGCTTTAACATAAAACAAAGCCCATCTCTTGCTTGAGTTGGGCTTTGTCAGTAATCTGAAGGATGGAGTTTCTCTATCCTTTTTGGTATATGTGGAATTGGATTTTGAAAAGCTTAGACGTATGATCTTACTTGAATCAATCAAACCCTGCATCCATGCCGTCATCGCGGATCCACTCCTTCGCTGTATTGCGGTATGTATTTTCCATCAGGTGCAGTTCGTCTGCTCCTTGTGACGAGATTCCGATCCGGCAGTTTTCAAAGGTGTTGCCTGTGACCTGGATATTCCGATGACGCACATCCGATTCTGCCGGGCGTTCCGAAAAAATCCGTATGCCAGTGTCCATATCGGAAAAGACATTGTCCAGGATAGTCAAATCCCGTACGCAGCCGGACACGCTCCAATAGCGTATCAGATCGTTGACAAGCAGTGCCTTGCATTGTGAAACCATATTGTGCGCAAAGACCATTTTCCCTGCCGAGGATAGGCGTATTGCCGGAAAGTTTTGGAATGTACAGCCGGTGATCTCCACATCCGGTGTTCGAGCACGGTTTTCAAGAATATCTCCCGGCGCCAAAAGTCCGCATAGCGGCTCTTGTGTTTCGAGGTACAACAACGCCGGGTCGTCCCGTCTATAGGAGCGGCGGATGGTAATCTTTCCTTTTTCCCGATAGGTCGTGCCGTCTGTAATCACAACTGTGTCACCCGGAAAATACGGATTGGTCCCTGCCTGCGACGGATGCACCATACGCACTTCCGCTTTGCATGTGTCCGTGACCGCATCGACCCGGGAATAAAAACCATGGATGCTTAAAGCGTCGTCTACGGAACGGTCGATCCGGCAATCCTCCATTTTCACAAGACCCGAAAAATTTGTGAGCAGTACTGCGTCTGCCGTCGTCGCATAGAGTCCGTCGTCGCCGGGATCCACAACATACCGCCGCAGTGTCAGGTTTTCCGCGCACTGACCGACAATGCCCATACCCGGACCATGGAATATGCGCACATCCTCGATTATGGTATCGCGACATCGCTCCAAAAAGATTACATCGTTTTCCCGCAGTTCATCATAGCTTACAAGAACCCGTTTGCCAATCGGAAGAGGCATACGCTCACTTCCCGCACGATATCGGAAAAAGATTCCGTGCGGCACTTCCATGGCGTCGCAGAACACAAAAGGCGCCGGCGCGTTGTCTGTCGCGAACAGAATGTCCCCACAGGCAAGGTAACCGTGCCATGTACGTCCCTCCAGAAAAAAACGGCGCTCTCTTGATGAAAACACCTCTATACCCGCAGAAACGCAGAGATTGCCTTGGGCATTTGTGTGACAATACTCGTGATCCATTGCAAGCAGAAATCCAGTATTGTCCGCAGCGGAAACGTGCGCTTCTATACAAAGCGGGAATGCGTAATCCACAGAAAAGCCACGCATAGTTATACCTGTGCAGTCCTGCAGAACAAATGGAAATACACGGTCGTGAAACAGAAAGTGCGCACCGTCTCCGAGGATCGTCACGTTTTTGACGCGCAGCAGCGGGAAAACCACACGTTTGTCTCCGTTGCGGTTACAGCCCGGATAGAAGCAGCCTGTATACGTACCGTCCATATAAAAATCATAAATACCTTGTGCAAATTCGATTGTGGTGCCATCCGCGATTTGCCGCAGAGCTTCCACTACTTCCGGGGTACGGTTCTGACCGTTGGGAGTGAAGCGTATGGTTTTCATGTATGTTCTCTCCATATGCGCGTTACGGATGGATAGGATAGCTTTTCCAATATCACATCCCATCTATGATGAATCGGATCGTCCTGCGGTGCGTGGACAAGCGGGACAAATCCTGCGTCCAGATAGGTTTTGATGGCGGGAAGACGAAAATCGTCTGTGGACAGGAGCACTTCTGTAGCACCACGTCGTGAAAATTCCCGTAGCGCGTATTCCGCCATGCAGTGCCCCAATCCGCGACCACGCTCACTGCTCATTACTTTCACCATATGTACATACCCTGTGCCGTCGGCATGTGTGATCGTGGTGATTGTTGCCACGCGCTCAGCGACTGTGTTTTCGATAAAATGAATGTCCGTCGTTTGGACAATGTCCGGATAGACTTCAATCATTAGATGGTAGCAGGAATCCGCACCATCTTTTGGAGCAGGCTCCTCCATAATGATCCTCTTCCAATCGGAGATATCCTTCGGACTCCCCGTGAAGCGAACAAACCGATAGCCTTGAGGCAGTGTGTGCGTACCTGCTGAATAGGGTGTGTACGCGAGCATATATAGCTGTTCCATACGAACTCCTGACAGTGAAAATTGGTGGTTTTATACCATCTGCCTACAGTATACCGCGTCGCGCAGGAATTTGCAATAGTAAAAATCCCGGTAACTTTTCCGTTTCCTTTTCTATTGCGATATTTCGCCATCTATGGTATACTATTTCCAAAATGACTGAATCTATTGGAGAATTTATGGAAATCTTGCTGCGTTTTACTGATGCTGCCGTCGAGGGATGCGAGATTGTCGCCCAAACCGCAGACGCAATCACGATCCGTCAGACTGCGGAACAATCGTGGATCCATCTGCCGCCATTTCCGGATGACAGTGCGTGTGATGCAAACATGCTGCTTACCGGAATCGTGACAAACGACTGCAAATTCTGTACGCATTGTCACGTCCGCTTTCATGGGGAGAACCGCACCTTTTCCTATACCGTAGCGCTCATGCCGTCCGTCACGGTGGATCTGCTGTTCCGCCTGCGGTATCTGAGTGGGGAATGCCACTATCCACCGATGGAGCCGGGCACGCTCAAATCAAGCATCGGTGGCAGTATGCGCCCGGACGAGATCCGCCGCGTGTCCATTGGATTCACCGGGTGCGGCTGTACGTATACGCTCCGGAATCTGCGTTTTTCGGACACGGAGCCGGTCTATTGCAAACCGGATCACGCGATGTGCGATCTGCTTGGTCAGTGGGCGGATCGGGAATGGCCTGGAAAAACACGTTCCGTGGAAGAACTGCGGGAAAATCTGCACGCCGCGCTTATGGAATCGGAGCGGAATAGCGGTGCAGTATCCTGTCTGGACGCGTATGGCGGTGACACAAGATATCCGATGGCGGAGTGCTCCGATCGGTTCACGGTGCAAAAGCGTGGCGGGCACTGGTGGTTCGTCACACCGGATGGCAACGCGTTTTTCTCGACAGGCGTATTTGGCGTATATCCCGGCGAGTATGGCTGGGTGCGCGGAAACGAGGACTGGATCGGCAATCTACCTCAGAAGGACGGCGTTTATAACGAGGCGTGGCGTCTGGCGGAGGACGAGGAGCTGTACCGGCGCAAGTTCCACGGCATGTTCCCGGCGGACACGATGCTCTATGCCCCAGCGGTGGCGAATCTGATCCGCGTGTTTGGGGAGAATTGGCGTGAAAAGTGGACGAAAATCACAAAATCGCGTCTGCGGGAGTGGTCGGTCAATACGCTGTCGATGTTCTCTGACCCCGCGTTTATCCGGGACAGCGGCATGCCGTACGTGACAATGCTGCAGCGGTATCCGACGACGGAGCGGCTGATTTTCCGCGAGTTTCCCGATGTGTTCGATCCGGCATACACTGCGGCGTCGGAGGCATACGCGGCGCAGCTATCGGCATACGCCGAGGATCCCCGGCTCATCGGCTATTTCATGAACAACGAGCCGACATTCGCGTGGTCGGAGGAATGGACACTTGCCGAGCGTTTGCTCGAAAAAGAGAGTTCCTATGTTTCCAAGGCGCAGCTCATCACATTTCTCCGTGCACGGTACAACGACGATATCGCCTTGTTGAACGCCGCGTGGCATACAGATTTCGCGGATTTTGACGCACTCTCCAAGCCTGTGTTCCGTGCCGGGTCGTTTTCGGAGGAGGCACGCGAGGCGCTGCGGGCATTTACGGCGATCCTCATTGACCGCTATGTGCGTTTGCCAGCCGAAGCGTGTCGAAAAATTGCTCCGAAGCGGCTCAATTTGGGCATGCGTTTTGCCGGAGCCGCGCCGCTCACGATCCGTACTGCCGGGCACTTTGACGTGTATTCCGTGAATTACTACGGAATGGACCCGACCGAGAGCCTGCGGGCGATCGTCGCGCACGCCGATATGCCGATCCTCATCGGGGAATTTCATTTCGGCGCGCTGGATGCCGGTCTGCCGGCAGGAGGCATTGTACCCGTGGCGACACAGGCAGATCGCGCCGCGGCATACACACGGTACATGCATCTGGCTGCGGCTCATCCGAATACCGTAGGCGCGCACTATTTTGCCTACAACGATCAGCCTCTCTGGGGACGCTACGACTGTGAGAACTTCCAATTCGGCTTCGTGGATGTCTGCCACACACCGTATGCCGCGTTCACAACCGCTGTCGCCGCCGTCAACGCGCAGATGATCGCACACCATAAAATGGAAAAAGAGGAGCACTGACATGCCCATCACGATAGAAAAGAGGATGATCCCGACCTATCCGGAGCAGCCGTACGAATGCCTGCCGATGTTCGCGGAAAACCGTGTCCATCAACGCTCTAGCGGCAATCCTTATCCGAACGCCGTAGTGAACGGAATGCACGCGGATACCATAGAAAACAGGGAATACATAACGATCACATTGGAGAACGACTATGTGGCGATCACGGTGCTGCCGGAGCTGGGCGGCCGTATCTTCCGCGCGTACGACAAAAGAAACGGCTACGACTTTTTTTACAGGCAGAGTGTTATCAAGCCGGCATTGATCGGTGCGCTTGGTTCATGGATCTCCGGCGGCGTGGAGTTCAACTGGCCGTACCACCATCGTCCGAGCACGTTCCTGCCTGTCGACTACGCCACAGAGACCGAAGCGGACGGCACGATGGCGGTGCATTTGTCGGAGCACGATCCCTTTGACCGGATGAAGGGCATGGTGACGCTGCGCCTGCGGCCGGATGCTACGGTGCTTGAGACCGCGGTGCGTATTTTCAACCGGACGCCGCTTCGCCATTCATTCCTTTGGTGGGAAAACGCCGCGGTGCCGGTGCACGAGGATTACCACATTTTCTTTCCCGGAGACGTGCGGCGCGCGTATTTCCACTACCGCCGGGACACAGCCGCGTATCCGATCGGTTCCGGCTTCTACAATGGTCACAACTTCGGCGACGCGGCGAATCTGGAACGGCACGGCGATATCCGATTTGCCACCTCACTTTTTGCTGATACATCCCGATACGATTTCTTCGGCGGCTATGACAAACGCAAAAACTGCGGTGTGGTGCATGTGGCAAACCGCCATACCTCGCCGGGAAAAAAGCTGTTCACCTGGGGCTACGGGGATCTGGCACATGCGTGGGAGAAGGCACTGACCGATTCGGACGGCGCGTACGCGGAGCTGATGGCAAGCGCGTATTCCTCAAATCAGCCGGATTTCTCGTGGATTGAACCGTATGAGACCAAATGCTTCTCGCAGTTCTGGTATCCGCTGTCCGCCACTGGGATCCCGTTCTACGCCGACCGGAATTTCTCCCTGTCCGCGGAAAATGACACCCTGATCATGGGGACAACGGGTAAGGAACGGAAGGTTACGGTACGCCTTGCGCACGCGGGAGATGTGATCTGCGAAAAAGAGGTGCGCCTGTCCTGCCTGCAAAACGCCGTGATCGGGGGACTGCCCGTGTCTGCGGCGGAATGCACGGTCACCGTTCTTGAGAACGGCAGATCGATGCTGTCTTATGCGCCGCCGGAGAAGTGCGGAACAGAAGTGTCCCTGATCGGGGATCTGCCGCTGCCGGAGGATATCACCAGTGCCGAGGACGCCTACCGCGTCGGGTTGCACATGCGTCAATACCGCGATCCAAAGGGCGATCCGTGCGCGTATTATCAACGCGCGCTGACGCTGGATAAAAATCATATTTCCGTGAAAACGGCGCTTGCGGAGGAATATATCGCGCGCAAACGGTATGACGACGCGGAAACGCTGCTCCGGGAAGTGGAGCAGACGCTCACAAAATGGAATCGTCGTCCGGAGAGCGGCCGTGTGTTTTATCTGCACGGCATCTGCGCGGAATCGACGGAACGGTACGACGAAGCGCGTGAATGGTACTGGCAGGCTGCCGTACTGTCCGATACCGCGAACTGCGCGTATACCCGTGTGGCCGCCATGGACGGCATGTGCGGCGATTTTGGCGCGATGGCGGAGGATGCAGGGTACGCGGCGGCACGTTTTCCGGACAATCTGACCGCGCGCATGTATGTGTCGATCGCATATCTTCGCATGGGGAATACAAAGCGTGCGGCGGAGATCACAGAGGCGGTGCGGCGGACGGATCCGCTGTTCCATCTCGCAAATTACACTGCCATGCGTTTGAAAATCCAGTCGGAGCATGATTTCTGGGGTGGTCTGCACAGCGCGCCGGATGAGACCGCGATGGATCTGTACGAGGATCTCTGTGCCATAGGCTGCGCGGATTGGGGAAAGGAACTGCTTTCTTCCTGTGTGGAGCTTGACAAAGCGCATAAAATTGTGTACTATATGATCGACAAAACGCCGGACGCGTCCATAGGAATCGGACGCACGTTCCCGTTCCGGCTGTGTGAGAAAAAAGCACTCCAACGGTCCAAAAACGATCCGGACGCAGCGTATCTTCTGGGCTGTCTCTGCTATAACGACCATGCGTACGACGTTGCGGCGGAACTGTGGCGTTCGCTTGATACTCCGGCGGCAAAGCGGGATCTGGCGATCCGGTACTGGCGTGAAGACAAGCGTACGGAGGCGCTGACACAGCTGACAGAGGCACTGGAGCTGTGCGAAACGCCACAGCTGCTCTTTGAGTGGGCAAATGTCGCCAATCGGTGCGGCAAGTCGGAGCTGGTGTGCGAACGTATGGCATTGACCGCTCCCGATCACCTGCGCGATGACAGCTATCTCGAATGGGTACAGGCGGAGCTGTCGCGCGGAAATCCGGACAAGGCGTACGCGATGATGCGGGAGCACCGGTTTACACCCTGCGAGGGCGGCGAAAGTGCCGTGACCAGCCGGTATCTAGAAGCGCTGTACCAGATCGGAGAAACGGCGTATAGGGAAGGGCGATATCCGGACGCGGAGTCGGCTTTCACGGCTGCACTGACACTGCCGGAGAATCTTGGCGCAGGGTTATGGAACGACAGTCCGCTGGCACCCATTCTCTACGGTCTGGCGCGTACCAGAGAGCGACTTGGCGAATCCGCGCGGGAAATATATACCAAAATCCTTGCGATGCGGGTCGATTTCTTTTCCGATATGCAAAATCCGCTGCTTCCGATCTGGCAGGCGTGCGCGCTTCGAGACCTTGGTAGAACAGCGGATGCAGAAGCACTTTGCCAGTCGACGACGGCGGGATTCCGAGCGGCGCGTGGGAAAACGGACAGCGGATATTTCGCGACCACACCGTTTTTCAATTGCTATATCGATCCGCCGGATGTGGCAAGACGCGCGCATTATGACGCTCTTATTGAAAAATCGCGTGCGATCTGGGAGACGGCGTTCCACGTGTAATGAAACACCTGCCATGCGACCGAAAAGCTGCGTGGCAGGTGCGTATGCTTTTGCATTGTTACAACAGGTATTCGCGGATCAGGGAGAGCGCTCCTTGTCTGGAGTCCACGCCGAGCCGACTGTAGATACGCTTCAGGCGGTAGTTGACAGCGCCCTGCGTGATGTACAGCCGTTCTGTCATCGCGCCAATGGTAGCGCCGGAGAGGAGCATTGTGAGAATTTGCCTGTCAAGCGCGTCCGCTTCGGCAAGAAGGCTTTGTAGTCGTATGATTTCTGAAACCATCGCGTCCTCATAAAAGTTGTGTCGATCTTGTGTGACAGGCGTGTTCAGGGACGGTTGGACTGCCCATTGCACGTTTCGGGGAGCTTCGGATAGAAATGCAGTGGTCTCGCCGATGCGCAGAACGGATTCCAGTCTGCCGGTGATGTGGATCGGACAGTCCGTTTTATAGAGATATGCATACAATCCGACCGCCTGTCTGCCGATCTCCTCGTGATCCACCGTTACCGTCGTCACCCGATATGGACAATTTCCATCTTCCGCAGTGAAAAACGCTGTGCTCATGATGTCTCCAAAACCCATGAGAAAAAGATCCTCCGGCACGCGCACGCCCGATTCCCGCAGTCGCCGCATGAGTCCGAGCACTGCAATGTCATTGGCGCACAGCACGGCATCCAAACCGTCGATGCGGGAAAAGAACGCGTCGCAGCAGGCGGAGAGCCCGTCCGTGTTCCAGAAAATGTGCGATTCGGGATAACCGTGCGCGAGAAACGCATTCGCCTTGCGTATATCGGAGCCGGAATCCGGGTGAATGCAGAAAAGCGCCGGAGCGGATTTGCCGCAGCCCGTCAGATACGCGAGACTGCGCCTTGTAGCCTCCTCGTAATCCATGGTCAGCGTATGGATTCCATGCGCACCATATACGCTTGTGATGTTGATGAGCAGTACGTCGACCTGATGCGCGCGCAGTACGGCGAGCTGTCGGTGGAGCTTGTGGATCGAGGTCGCGATCACGATGAGCAGTCGCCGGTCTGTTCCGAACGCGGTATCTGGGTCTGCGTCCTCGGAAAGAAAACAGAGCTCGTACCGTTTCCGGCGCGCTTCCTCCGACAGTCCGTGGAGCAAGGAAGCGTACCAGAGACTGGCGGCAAATTCCGGTTCGGTCTGAATATAGAGCTTCATGCGGCATCCTCCCACAGTTGTTTTTTCCATTATACCATATTCCAGGCAAAATACAATACAAAATTTCCGGTAATCGTGACCGAATATGCGCGCGATGCCGGATGGAGGTGACAATGAACATACAATACGGCATACGATGCGGCGCGCTGCTCCAGAGAAACGGCGACGATCTCTGTGAAACGATACTGTCAGGACAATGGCAGGGCACGCTCTCCGCGAATCCCGGCAAAATCCGCATACTTTCGGAGGACACCGCGCTGCTCACCGGTATTCCGGTCGGTGGGCCATACACGATCACCATATCGGACGACGTGGAGTCGGTCACGTATACACACGTATATGTCGGCGATCTGTGGCTCCTCGCCGGGCAGTCCAACATGGAAGGCGCGGGACGGCTGCGGAAGCGCGACCGGGAAGAACCCGAAAATCCGGCGGTGCGCGCACTGTACATGGACGATCGGTGGGACAGTGCCCGCGTGTTGCTCCATCAGCTCTGGCTGTCCGGGGATCCGGCGCATGTACGTACCTGCGAGCAAAACGGGATCGCGCGGAAAACCTCGGGCGTCGCGGTGCTCGACGATCCGCCGATGGAGCAAAAACGCGGCGTCGGACCGGGATATTTCTTTGCGCGAGCCATGTACCGGAAAACCGGCGTTCCACAGGGCGTGATCCCGGCGGCGGTTGGCGGCGCGCCGATCGAAATGTGGACACCACCCACGGATGGAGGTGACAACTACTATACGGCGGCGTATCGCAGAATACGTCTGTGCGGCTGTCGGATCCGCGGATTGTTCTGGTACCAGGGCGAGGGTTATAACAGCGATCTCGACGAGTATGACCACAGGTTCACCGCCATGCGCGACGGTTTCCGGACGTTATGCGCCATGGAAACGCTGCCCACAGTACAGGCACAGGTGTTCCGCTGCTTTTTGCCGGGATACAAGAGCACAGGAGCTGTCTGGTCACGGTACCGCGGGCACCAGTGGGAAATGGCGCACATACTGCCTGCGCTTGCGACCGTGGCAACAAACGATCTTGATCTTGACGATCTCATCCACCTCTCCGCGGACGCGCAGGAAATTTTGGGCAGCCGTGCCTGCGACGCGATGTGTCACCTCCTTTATGGCACGGGGAATGCGGAGCCGGAGATCGCACAGATCACAGCGGAGGCGGACGACTGCGTGCCCTCGTGGACGATATTGCAGATCCGCTATCGGAATCTGCGCGGGAAGCTCTGTGCGGCGGGTGTGCCGAATGGATTTACCATCGGAAACGCGGACGTCGCGCCGGATCGGGAGGGTATACAGCGCATCGGACTGGACGGCGATACGGTCTGGCTCCGGTGTGAATGGAACCGCGATACCATGCGACAAAAAACGCTTTGGTACGGTTATGGGCACGACACCTACTGCAACATCACCGACGAAGGCGGTCACGCGATTCCCGCGACAGACGCGATCCGGCTCTGTGACTGGCTCGCCGAACAGGACAATCGATAGAAAGGAGCAATTCTCATGCAAAAACAGGTTTTTACCCCCGGCGCCTCGTTTCAGAGCGACACAATCTACGTAGCCGACCGTGCGGAATACCATATCTATCCCACCGACGCGACAGAGGTGATCCGTCCGTGGTGGACGTTTGTCTACAGCGACGATAAGCCGCTGACTGCCGCGTTTGTCCTGCGGGGACTGCAAAACGTCACCATTGATCTCTCCGGCGCGAAGCTCATTTTCCATGGGCGGATCATGCCGTTTGCGCTCTTTGACTGCAAAAACGTGACCCTGCGCAATTTCTCCATCGATTACGACCGACCGTTTTTCACCGAAGGCACCGTGCTCGATTCCCATGACGGCGAGGTGACGATCGAGGTGCCGCCACTCTACCGGTATCGGATCGAGGGACGGGATCTCATTGCGGTATCGGACACCTGGGAGCATCGGCTTACAAACGGCGACATGCTCTTCCGCTGCTTCGATCCGGAAACAAGACTGCCGTCGCGCCACAGCGGTGTGATCCTTGCCCTGATCGGCGACAACCTCACGCCCCGTCCGACGCCGCCGCTGCCAATCCACCAGCTTTTCGCCTATGACGCGGGGGAACGGAAAATCCGCATCACGGGTCTGCCGGAGAGCTTTGTACCACGCATTGGGGAGATCCTTGCCATGACCCATGAGGATCGCCGTAAGCACGGGATCTTGCTTGAGCGTTCAGAGGATACCACCATCGAGAATATCCGCTTCTACCATATCGGCGCGATGGGTGTGGTCGCGAACCTCTGCCGCAACATCACGGTACGGCGGCTGGACATGTACATAGACGAAACCTGCGCCGACCGGGTCGTGACCGTCAACGCAGACAGCTTCCATACGTTCCACTGTGACGGAAAGATCGTCGTGGAGGACTGCCGATTTGAGAATATGCTTGACGACGCCATCAACATCCACGGCAACTACCTCTACTGTCTCGCAAAGACCGGGGAACGGGAGCTGCGTGTGGAGAGCAAGGCCCAGGCGCTTGTACAGATGGAGTATTTTCTGCCCGGCGACGCGGTGGTGATCTACAAGGGCAACACGCAGGAGGTGCGTACGCGCGGCGTGGTCGAATCAGCGGAATATGAGGGGGACAGCGACTATATGCGCGTCCGGTTCACGGAAAAAATCGGGGAGATTGAGGACGGCGACATGCTGGAGAGCGAGCGGATGCCGGAGATCGAGGTGTGCCGGTGTCACAGCCGGTGTATGGGCGGATTCCGTATTTCCTCCAGCAGACGTGTGGTGATCGAGGACTGCACGTTTGAGACCGCGGCGTTTTCCGTCGCTTTCACGGGAGACATGAATTACTGGTTTGAAAACGGTCCGGTCAAGGATGTAACGATTCGCCGCTGTACGTTCACAAACTGTGCGATCCCGGTGACGACAGGCTGCGGTTTTCGACCGACCACGGCTGCTCCGTTCTATCACGAAAATCTCCGCTTTACGGAAAACGCCATCCATCTTGCCGGAAACGCCATTTTGGATCTTTCCGACATGCGTGGAATCACATATGAGAACAATACGGTCACTGGCGTACAGGACGGGCAAATGCCTATCCGTCTGAACCGGTGCAGCGATGTAACGATCCGGTAAGTACAGAGCGCACTATGCAAGCCTAAAGTCAGGAGAACACTGATGAAAGGTGGACCGCGCGCGAATCTATTAGGAAGCCTCTGATTTAAGGGTATTTATTCAGAGGTGCCTTAGAATTTTCAACGCATCCCTAAAAAATCTATTTACATTCGGAGGACAAACGCAATGAAACATGGCATGACAAAGCGACTCTGCGCACTATTCCTGCTCACGGCAATGCTCGCGTCCTGCGGCAATGGAGGAAACGCGGAAACCACATCAGACAACGGTACGGAGTCGATTACGGAAGCGGCTAGTACCACAGAAAACGAGGAAACAGAAGCGACGTATCCCGCCGAGGTGAAAAAGTATGACGGGTACACATTCACGATCCTGAACCAGGAGGACGATTTCTGGACAGGTTCCAATCACATTCTCGATTACGAGGAGATGACCGGCGATGGTCTGTCGGACGCGGTCTACAATCGGAACCGTGATGCGGAAGCGACGCTTGACATCAAGCTGGAGATCATCAAGGGTTCGCTCGGACAGACGAACGATATGCGCGCGATGATGAATAAGGCGGTCGCGGCGATGGAGGATATATACGACGTGGTGTATATACCGCTCAACTATTCCGGCGCCACTTCCTTTGACGGAAAGAGCACATTGAATTTGCATACCGTGAAGAGTCTGCTGCTAGACAGGGAATGGTGGAGCCAGTCGTTTATCAAAGAAGCGACCATCGGCGACAATCTGCTCTACACAACCATCGACTATGTGAATCTGATGGGCTACGCGTACAGCAACGGTCTTATCTTCAATCGCGGCATGTACGAAAAGTACGGCATGGAGACACCGTATGAGTTTGTTCGCGCAGGAAAATGGACATACGACCGGATGAATGAGGCGATTGCGAACGTGGTCAGCATGGGTACACAGACGGATTGGAAGCCGGATCTCGGCGGTGATGCCATCTATGGCTTGGTCGGACAGCACGCGGAAGCAACCGTCACGCTTCTGCAGGCGTCCGGTGAGCGGTTGATCGTGAAAGACGATAAAAACATGCCTGTTCTCAACACCGCCATCGACCGTGCCATGGATGCGTACGATCGACTCATGCAGATTTTCTCCCTTGAGGGCAACTGCATGCTCATCAATAAGCCGGAATGCCAGGGATTCATGTTCCTATTGGAGGACAGAGGACTTTTCTATATTGGCGCGCTCGGTTCCACCAGTTCCAGTACCTACAGAGAGTCCGATGCGGAATACGGGATTCTGCCGGTGCCGAAATATATGGAGGAGCAGACGGATTACAACACAATGGTGAGCCAGTACACGTTTGCGCTGAACATTCCGTTGACCGCCGGGGATCCGGAGCGCACAGGCGCGATCATGGACTATCTTGCGTACCAGTCGTACCGCAACGTCATTCCGGTGCTCCAGACCAACATGTGTTACAAAGGCGTGTCCGACCCGAACGATATTGAGATGATGGACGTTCTCCTGTCCACCCAGACGCTTGACATCGGACAGCTCTATGGTTGGACGGCGGATTTTCTGAACACAGCATGCGGTGAATCGAAGATGCTGAAGGGCGTGAATACCTTCGTTTCCGACTGGGCGAAGCGGACGGATCAGATCGAGAGCAAAATAGAAAAGCTGTTTACGGAAGAATGAAGCTACATCCGATTTTTACTTCCGGTATGGTTTTTGCGGCAGGAAAAGCGATTCGTATATTCGGTCAAGGCAGAGGGAATATTACTGTATATCTGAATGGTGAGACAGTGAACCAGATTTGCACTTGTGAAAAATGGCTCGTACAGCTGCCGCCCATGCCGGAGGGCGGTCCGTACGACTGTGTGATCGATATGAATGGAAAACGAATTGTTCTTCAGGATGTATACATAGGCACAGTGGTTTTATTTGCTGGACAATCCAATATGCAGTTTATAGCAGTTCATGAAAATAGTGCAACCTCTTGACAAAAGGTGTAAAATTGAGGAGAGGTGATACAAATGTTACACAATGAAACCAGAAAACTGCTGATCGAAGCGGTGGAAAAAACACACAATGTACAGGAAGTTGCGGATTGCTATTCGGTAAATCGCAGCACGGTGTATCGTCTGAAAAAGCGTTGGGAGGAAACCGGTTCTTTAGAAGTACGAACATCCTCTCGAGGAAGAAAGCCGGCATTAAGCCCGGAAGAGCTCGAAAGCATCGATCAGCTGGTTAAAAACAAATCCGATATCACGCTGCAGGAGATCATCGATACATTGCATCTCACCGTCAGCATTGAGACGGTCCGAAAGGCGCTGCTGAAGCTGGGATACCGTCGGAAGAAGAAATCTCTCCATGCTAGCGAACAGGAGCGTCCCCGATGTGGCGGCGAAGAGAAAAGCATGGAGCGGCATTATATCCGGGTTCAACACAAATAATCTTGTATTTCTGGACAAAAGCGGCTGCAATACCGACATGACATGGCGGTATGCCTATGCTAAAGGCGGAAGCAGAGCGGTGGATTCCGCGCCGCTTTCCAAACCCAAAAATACAACGATTTTGTCATCGGTCCAATTGGACGGAAGGCTGCACTACACGACTTTCTCAGGCGGCACGACAGTAGAGAAATTCAAGCAGTACCTGGAGTGTGATTTGCTGCCTTATCTGAATCGTGATTCTGTCCTTGTGATGGATAATATGAAGTCACACCATACCAAAACGATAACGCAGCTGCTGGAGCGAGCAGGTATTCGATATCTTTTCCTTCCACCATATAGCCCTGACCTGAATCCCATTGAAAAGCTCTGGTCGAAAGTGAAGGCTCTTTTTCGCAAGTTCAAAGTCAGGTCTTTGGAAATCCTTCCTAATGCGATTCAGAATGCTTTCCGAACAGTTTCCCACTCTGACTGTTTCGCCTGGTTCTGCTCTTGTGGATATTCGCAATAATTGGTTGAATTGCTATAGACATAAACAATCCTCCGTATGATCTAAACCATACGGAGGATTCATTGTTTTACGACCACCCGGCTATGCGGCTGCTTTTTCTTTGGGGAGGAGGTGAGTGCCTATTCCGAAATGGAAGAAATACAAACCCACGCCGTTCATGGAAAAGACTTAGCACTACGATAAAGACTCCGCGGACTATGCTGTCGCGTTCATCGAGTCGCTGTGTCACACCAAAGGCACGTGGGCAGGCAAGCCGTTTGCACTCATCGACTAGCAGGAGCAGATCATCCGGGATCTGTTCGGGGTGGTCAAAGAGAACGGGTACCGCCAGTTCAACACGGCGTATATCGAGATCCCGAAGAAGATGGGCAAGTCTGAACTTGCGGCGGCGGTGGCACTGCTCCTGACCTGCGGCGATGGCGAGGAACGTGCGGAGGTATACGGCTGTGCGGCGGACAGACAGCAGGCGTCCATCGTATTTGAGGTAGCCGCCGACATGGTGCGCATGTGTCCGGCTCTCGCAAAGCGCGTGAAGATCAACGCATCTATGACACGCATGATCTATCTGCCGACCAACAGCTTCTATCAGGTGCTGTCCGCGGAGGCGTATTCCAAACATGGCTTCAACATCCACGGCGTGGTGTTCGATGAGCTGCACACACAGCCGAACCGAAAGCTGTTCGACGTCATGACAAAAGGCTCCGGCGACGCAAGAATGCAGCCGCTGTACTTCCTGACCACCACTGCCGGGACGGACACGAAATCGATCTGTTACGAGACGCACCAGAAAGCGAAAGATCTTCTTGAAGGCAGGAAGATCGACCCGACATTCTACTGTCGACAGCAGCAAAAACGGCGTGACAACTGGCGGTTGTCGAAAATAGTTACCCGCGATTGCTTGACGCATACGAATGGAAATCGTATAATAAAGATACCAAAATTTCTTTAAGGAGATATGCGTATGCAACTGAAGGACAGAATTTTCAAGCTGCGAACCGACCTGCACATGACGAGGGAACAATTTGCCGATGAATTTGGAATCTCGAAGCAAGCGGTGCAAAAGTGGGAGAACGGGACCGCCACTCCTGATCTCTCTAAATTCATCGAAATGTCAAAGCGTTTTGACATTTCCTTGGACGCCCTGATCTTAGACCGTGATATGCGCGCCGTGGAAGACAGCCGTGGCAAAATCAAAATCTGCCCCAACTACCAGAATATGGACAAATGGGAGATGTATTCATCGGCGATCCAGTTTGAATACCAACAGGGAATGGACGAAGGACTGGACATTGAAAGATATAAGGATGTTTTCTTTGCCATCTCTAAACTGCCTATCGGCAGGATAAAGGAAAAATTCGGCGATGTCATTTATGAGATTATCTCCAATGCGGAACAGAGGGAAGGTTATCCGTATACCGAACCGTCCACATTAGAGGAAATCAAAGCCTTGCGCAAGCCATATGCGTTTGAAAGAAAGCTCGACGAAAAAAGCGTTCGCGAGAGCAAACTCACAGGCGCCTGGTTCGGCAGGATTTGCGGCTGTCTACTCGGAAAGAGTCTGGAAGGCATCCGCACGGAGGAACTGGTGCCGCTGTTAAAGGAAATCGGCAATTACCCGATGCGTCGGTACATCCTACAAAGCGACATCGACAAAATAGACGTTACAAAATACATATACGACCTACGCAACAAGCCATATGCGGACACAGTGACCTATATGCCGTATGACGATGACACCAATTATACGGTGCTCTCGCAAATGATTATCTATGATTATGGTAAGCATTTCACACCGTTGAACGTCATGCAGGCATGGGTCCGTTATCAGCCGAAGGACTCCTACTGCACCGCAGAGCATGTCGCGTTCTGCAATTTCGTTCAGGGTTATGAACCGCCGTGCTCCGCTATTTTCAAGAATCCATACAGGGAATGGATCGGTGCGCAGATCCGGACAGACTATTACGGCTACATCAATCCCGGCGATCCGGAAGCCGCCGCAGATATGGCATGGCGGGACGCATCGATCTCACATGTCAAAAACGGCATCTACAGCGCGATGTTTGTGTCGGCTGCTCTCGCAGCGGCAGCCCTAACCGACAACCTCGAGGACGTCATCCTCGCCGGACTTGCCGAAATCCCCACCACATCCCGCTTGTACGAGTCGTTAATGGGCGTGTATACCGGGTATAAAAACGGTGTATCAGAAAAAGACTGCTTCCAAGCCATCCATGAAAGATACGATGAGCACAACAACCATGACTGGTGCCATGCCATTTCCAACTCTGCGATCGTGGTCGCCTCCCTGCTTTACGGGAACGGAGATTTCGGCAGATCGATCTGCATGGCGAATGAGGCCGGATTCGACACGGACTGCAACGGCGCGACAGTCGGCTCCATCTTCGGCATGACAAAAGGGATCGAGAGCATTCCGAAATGCTGGACAGATCCGCTGAACGATACGCTGGAAACCTCGATCTTCCATGTCGGTACTGTACGTATCACCGACAGAGTTCGAAAAACGATCGATCAAATCGAATATCTGAAAACGCTAAAATAAGAAAACACAATCTCAGGCTGTTTTTGCACCTATAAACAGGTCTGCCGCACAGCAGGAAGCGCTTCATCACAAGGCGTTTTGTACAATCCATCCCTGCGCCGTCTCCGGGGACGAAATTTTGATAACCGCAGACAGCGTTTCTTTAGAGCAAGCTCTTGCATTTTCGGGACACTTCTGCTATAATAATTCAACAAATCGCGCGTTTTCCTAAGGATGCGCTCTGGATCCATCGCGAGTTTGGGCTGAAAAGCTTGAATATATGGTTTTGAGCGCAAAATCAACCTGAAATCGGCGTTTTCCGTCGTCCTTGATGGAGCCTGCCGCTTGTGTGGGCGTATATGCCCTACGATATAAAACGCGTATATCTGCCCCCACAGGAGGACCTATGAAACCGCTCACATTGGAAGAACACCGCGCACGGATCGCAAATCTACGCAGGGCACGGGAGGATATACACGCCTGTACCCGCGAGCTGCGCATTCACGACTATCTGCCGGGACAGGTGATCTATTATCTCGGCGATTATCCGGCTCCTATGTCCATCGCGCCGACGGAATATGACGAGGCACTGCTGCGTTCCTATCGGGAAAACGGCGTGGATATGATCCAGGTACACGAGGAATGGAACGACACCATCCGCCGCTATGGCTCCGACAAATGGCACAGCTGCGACCACAAGGGGATGCTGTCCTTCGTCGAGCTATGCCACCGAAACGGCGTGAGGATCATTCCCTACTGCTCCGCGAGCTACATACACAAATACGATCCGGAATACGATCCGCGGTTCCAGGGTTCCTATGGCTGCACCGACATGCATTATGCCTACACCTGTGCCAACGCGGGCAGCGAATACTGGCGTGCCTTTATCCTGCCGCGGACGTTTGCGATCATGGACACCTACGGCTTCGACGGCATCTTCAACGACTGGGGCTACGACTGGGACGCGTCGCCGAAGCTCCCGATCCCGCCGGAGAGAGAAAACGGAGAAAACGAACCGCTCGGCGCATACGATCCTGAAGCGGAGGATCTCATCCATATGCTTTATGACGGCGTAAAATCGCGCGGCGGGATCTATAAGCTGCACATCGGGGGCAATCGCCGTCCGCCCGTGCGCGGAAAATGCTACGACTACCTCTGGGTCGGTGAGTGTGAATTTGACGCGCAGTGTGGTGCCGGGAAGCTGTATGAGCCGTACCTTGTCCCGTGTCCCGACAAGCCGCGGCTGACCGGGTGGGGCAAAGAACGCTTTGATATGGACGCGTATTTCACGGCGACGATCCCGTTTGTACAGTTCCCGCTCCTGACACACGGCCGTCCGACGATGGGACGCTGCATCGACGTACCCGGTGTGACGCAGTACCACACCACGGAGCCGGATCATCTGTACCAGTATTTCAAAAAAGTGCGGGAATACGCCGATGCGCATCCAAACGGACCATATACCTACAGCGAATGGTCGCAGATTCCGGACGATCCCGAGGATTATCCCCGCTGGTGCCGCTATCTCCGGCTCTACAAGCCGATGGTGGCGGACGAAACGGTCGTATTTATGGAGCTGCGTGACGCCGATCTGATCCGCTCGTCTCTGCCGGAGAAGGTATACGCCTCGCTGTTTGTCTCCGAGAGGGAGTATCTGGCGGTTTCCAATATGGCAGACGCGCCGTATACGCTCACTCTGCGCGACCGGTGGCAGGATCGTGTCAGTGGAGAGACAGGAGACACCTTCACCATTCCCGCGCGCCGCATGCTGTTTCTTTTGCGCACAGAAACGGAGAATTGACAAAATATGCAGAATATCATCGCGCAATGCATCGGCGTGCTGGGGCTGATCTGCTCGCTCGCGTCCTTTCAGATGAAAAAAAGGCAGCACATCATGGCGCTGCAAATGACGGCAAGCCTGTCGTTTTCCGCGCAGCTGTTTCTGCTCGGTGCGGTGGCTGGCGGCTGTGTTGACCTTATCTCCTTTATCCGCACGCTCGTCTTTTCGCAGAACGGCAAAAAATGGGCGTCGTCTCCGATATGGCTCGCGCTGTTTGCAGCCGCTATGGTGTTCTCCGGCGTGCTGACCTACAAAACCGCGTGGGATCTGCTGCCAATCGCCGGCTCCGTGTTGTCCACTGTCGCCCTGTGGATGAAGGAGGAGAAAAAGATCCGCCTCATCTCGCTTGCGGTCGGGCCGTGCTGGCTTATTTATAATCTGGTGTGCGGCGCGTGGTCCGGTGCGCTCAACGAGGTGCTTGCCATGACGTCCATCGCGGTCGGACTGTGGCGCAACGACCGAAAGCAGAGGGACAAAACGGACGACGGTAAAGCATCCGCGTAAAAACCGATTGTATTACATACTTTATTATTTGGAGGAAAAACAATATGGAAAAACCGATCAAGATAGGTGTTGTGGGACTGGGACGTATCGGAATGAGCGTGCATCTGTCATGTCTGCGCGACCGTCCGGACAAATTCAAGGTGGTCGCCGCCTGTGACCTGATCCCGGAGCGCTGTGAAAAATACGCGGAGGTGTTCGGCTGCCGTACCTATGGACGGATCGAGGAGCTGATCGCAGATCCCGAGGTCGAGGTCGTGGACATTGCCACCCGTTCGGCGGATCACTACGCGCACACGAAAATGGCGCTGCTTGCCGGAAAGAGCGTGCTTGTGGAAAAGCCGTTCTGCCGCACCTATGCGGAGGCCTGCGAGCTGAACCGTCTCGGATCCCAGCCATCCGGACCGCGCGTTTTTGTACGTCACAATCGCCGCTTTGAGGAGGGCTTTCTCAAGGTCAACGAGATCATAGACTCCGGTATTCTCGGCGAGGTCTATGAGATCAAGCTGACGCGCAACGAGTACCAGCGGCGCAACGACTGGCAGACGATTAAGGAATTCGGCGGTGGACAGCTTTTGAACTGGGGCCCGCACATTGTCGATCATTCTCTCCGTTTCTGCGGCGGCGGATACACCGCGATGCACGCCGATATCAAACGTGTTGCCGCTGTTGGGGATGCGGAGGACCACATCAAGCTCGTGTTCAAGGGGGTAAACAACCGCATTGTCGACATGGAAATCAGCGGCGGCGCGGCGGTTCCGACACCGGAATACATCCTTTACGGCACGCGCGGCGGTCTTGTTTCCGAGGGCAACACGCTTCATCTGCGCTATCTCGATCCGTCCGTTCCGCTTGCGGATATCCAGGCAAACCCCGCGACCCCGGACGGTGCGACGTTTGGCAACAACGAGGTGCTGACGTGGAAAACGGAGGACATCGAGCTGAGCGGCAAGGACAAGACGGACGTGGTCTGGGACTACTTCTACGACGCATACCGAAACCATAAGCCCTACCCGATCACCCCGGAACAGGCGGCAGAGGTCGTCCGCGTACTGGAAAATGCCAAGCTCGGCACGGAATTTGCGGAGTAATGGATATGATCGTAGGCGTACAGTTATATACGGTTCGGAATTATTGCCAGACGCTCCCTGATTTTGCCGATACGCTGACACGTGTGGCAGATATGGGCTACACGACGGTGCAGGTATCCGGCACATGCGATTATCCGGCGGATTGGCTCGCGGAACAGCTGCGTAAAAACGGGCTGCGCTGCGTTCTGACCCACATCGAGCTGCCGGAGATCGCGGAACAGACGGATGCGCAGGCAGCGGCACACAAGGTCTTTGGCTGTCCCCGGATCGGGATCGGCTATATGCCGCCGGAATTTCGCGGTTCCCTGCCCACCGTGGAACGGTTCTGCAACATCGTTGCTCCCGCTGCGAAACGGCTCCGTACGCTCGGCATGTATCTAATGTACCACAACCACGCCTTTGAGTACGAGCGTACACCGGATGGACGCACCTATATGGAGTATCTGTCCGACCGATTTGCCCCAGAAGAGCTGGGCTTCACGCTTGATACCTATTGGGTGCAGTACGGCGGATTCGATCCCGCGGCAGAAATCCGGCGGCTGTCCGGTCGCGTTCCGTGTGTACATTTCAAGGATATGGAAATTTTGCCGGACGGTGAAAGAAGATACGCACCAGTCGGCAGTGGCATTCTGGATTTTGACGCCATCCTCGCGGCACTGGAAAACAGCGGCTGTGAGCACATTCTGGTAGAGCAGGACGAATGCTTCGACGAAGATCCGTTCGCCTGCCTGCAAAAGAGCTTAGACTACCTGCACTCCCTGGGGCTGCGATAAACAAACTGAATCAGAAAGGAACACTACAATGAAGAAGACGTTCACCATATTCCTGCTTCTTTCTATGCTGTCCGCAATGGCATCCTGTAGTGGCACGGAGAAGGAAACCATCAAAGAAACAGAGACAAATACCACAGCAGAGACGGAAACGGAAGAAGCAGATCCGCTTGCCGGTCTGGAACGCCTCGACATGGAAGGCTACGCGTTCCGGCAGCTTATCCGAGACAGCGATAGCTGGGTCGCGGATATGATCGCGGAGGAACAGACCGGCGAGGTGGTAAACGACGCCGTGTTCCGGCGCAACACGGAGGTAGAGGAACGGTTTCAGTGCTCGTTCACCTATTCCCGTTCCTCCGACTCCAATTATGAAACGGACGCGAAACAAAGCATCCTTGCCGGTGACGATGCGTACGAATGGATCGTCGGGCATCCGCGCGCGGTTGCGGAATACGCGAACGATGGGCTTGCCATGGACTGGAATTCCCTCAAATACATAGATCTGACCAAGAGCTATTGGGATCAGGACGCGGTGGAGAATTTCAAACTGCCCGGCGGTATTTTCTGGATGACAGGAGATATCAGCTACAAATCCGTCGGAGCGGCCGTCTGCATGCTGTTCAACAAGGATTACTTCAAAAACAGCAATCTGGAATTCCCGTATCAGACGGTAAAGGACGGCGGCTGGACATTTGATTATTTTGGTAAAATCGTCCAGGATTACAGCCAGGATCTGGACGGCGACGGCGTGATCGGACACAATGATATCTACGGATATGTGTCTTTCTACTGGGTAGGTCCAATAGAAGCGTTTGTCTGCTCCGGCTCGCGCGTCGTGACCTCAGAGAAGGAGAATTACGCCTTTGACGTATTCAATGAGCGCTCGCTTGCCATGTACGAAAAGTTCTTCTCGCTCATGCAGTCGCCAAATACCTATCTGGATCTGGAGGGCGGGAACAACCTCGAGCTGTTCCGTGACGGCCATTCCCTGTTCGTAGACGCGTGTGTCACAGACGTAAAGGTCATGCGTGAAATGGAACATGAATTCGGCATCTTGCCGTGGCCGAAGTACGATGAACAGAGCGAATACATGGCAAATGTGGAAGCCGGTTCCAACATGATCTTTGTCCCAATCACGAACCATGTTGCGGACAATACAAGCATGGTACTGGAAGCACTGGCAATTCTCGGCAGAGAATATGTGATCCCGGCATACTACGACGTTGCCTTAAAAACCCGTGATTCCCGGGATGAAGAAAGCGCCGCAATGCTCGATATCATCGTAGGAAACCGCATTTTTGACTTAGGCTACTACAATACAGCCCTCGGAGGCGCGTATGCCAGTCATTTTGCAGAACTTGCGAAGAATCCCAGTCAGGAGTTCGCTTCCTGGTATGAGAAAAAGCTGAACACAGCCACCACAGCACGCGATAAGGTTTTGGAAGCATATCGAGAACGTGCCATAGCAAACGGTAACGCATAACTTCAATCAGCATTCTTTCCCACGAGAAAAAGGTAACATCTTCCGAAATCACGGCGGAGGTTGCCTTTTTCTGTTGATTTATCGCGCGACTGTGGCGTGGCTGTAGATGAAAACAGTTCCTGGCTCAGCCGATACGCTTTTTCCATCGGTGGGAAATCCCGGTCGAAGGCTTCCGCAGCTGCTGCATCGATATCGTAGGCTGCGCTTTCCACATATTTCCATTCTGGGACGGGATCTGCAGCTTCTTTGGCATCCGCTCTCCCTCGAAGGAGATGGGGTGGATCGCCGAGATGCTTGTCGAGGGCCTTGCGGACTCGATCGACAAAAACGGCCGTGACGAGGTGCAGTCCGCGGAAAACCTCGCAGGGGATGTCACGGCTGTGATGCGCGGTATGGCGACAGATCTGCAGACGGCGATCCCGGCGCATATCGACATGCACACGGCGTTATCCGGTGCCGCGGATCTGGGACGAGCGGTCGGCACGTCGGCTGGTGGCGTCACGATTCCGCTGACCCTGGACGGAAACACGCTGGCGCGGGTTCTCGCAGAGATCCAGTGGTCGCAGAACGCGGTGTTTGTGCGGAATCTGGGGACTGTATAGGAGAAATACATATGATAGAAATCTACGCTACCATCGTCGGCGTGCTCCAATGCGCCTTTCCGCCGATTTATGCGACAGTTGTCCGGCCGCAAGGCATCCTACTCTT
>CAKRZR010000018.1 GCA_934433485.1 uncultured Eubacteriales bacterium
GACATGGTGCTCACCAAATCTATCTCCCGCTTTGCACGCAACACGGTCACACTTCTACAGACTGTCCGTATGTGCAAGGAATGGGGGGTGGATATTTTCTTTGATGAGGAAAACATCTATACCTTTGACGGCAAGGGAGAATTGCTGCTCACCATCATGTCCAGTCTCGCACAGGAAGAAAGCCGTTCGATCTCCGAGAATGTGACGTGGGGACAGCGCAAGCGTTTCGCGGATGGAAAAGTAAACCTGCCTTACAAACACTTTCTGGGTTATGACCGTGGAGAGGATGGTGAGCCGATCATCAACGAAGCAGAGGCAGAAACTGTCTGGCTCATCTACAGACTCTTTTTAGAGGGCAAGACACCTGCGATGATTTGCAAACAGCTGCAAGAGATGCAAATCCCTACACCAAGCGGAAAACCGGTATGGAGTAAGACGACGGTCACGAGCATCTTACAGAATGAGAAATACAAAGGTGACGCGCTATTGCAGAAGTGCTTCACTGTGGACTTTTTGAGCAAGAAAAAGAAAGCCAACGAAGGCGAAGTGCCGCAATACTATGTAGAGAACAGCCATCCGGCCATCATCGTCCCGGAGGAATGGGAGCAGGTGCAGGCGGAATTTGCAAGGCGGAAAGCCATGGGTGGTACATACAGCGGAAAGGACGTATTGTCTGCGAGACTGGTATGCGAGGACTGTGGTGGATTCTTCGGGTCCAAGGTATGGCATTCGACGGACAAGTACCGCAAAACAATCTGGCAGTGCAATAACAAATGGAAGGAAAATGTGCGTTGCCAGACGCCGACGTTGGAAAGCGGGACCGTGCGCGGGATGTTTCTGGAAGCCTACGGGCAATTCATGGAAAAGCGTGGGCAAATCCTAGAGGACTGCGCGCTCATCCGGCAGTCGCTGACCGACCTGCGCGATTGGGACGCCGCCATTGCCGCACAGGTGGAAGAAGCGGAGAGTGTGGCGGAACAGGTGCGGACAGCAGTAAAAAAGAACGCCTCCTCGGACGAAAGTGAGGAAGCGTTTCGTGGGTCTTATGAGGAACTGTGCGAGCGGCATGAGAAAGCTACCACTGAACGAAACCGGCTACAGAAAGAACGGGAGTCCCGCGTCCGGCAAGCAAAAGCCATGGAACAGTTCATACGGGAAGTGCAAAAAAATCCGGCGATACTGGCCGAATGGGACGACACCATATGGATGGTCATGGTAAAGTACGCCATCGTCCACCGCGACGGGGACTTGACGTTTGTGTTCGTGGATGGCACGGAGATACGCATTGCCAAGGAAAAAGAGGGGAATCGTTAGATTTTACACACCTTGACGGATTATTGGACGGGGATTTGAGCGAGAATATAGGAAAACAGGCTCTGCTATGGCTGATATGTTGGCGCGGAGCCTGTTTTGGTATTTGTTTTACACATCTCCGTTGTCCATTGGCGGTTTTATAGTGAGAAAGGACACCCATTTCGGTACGTTCTTGTATCAAAATGGGTGTCCAGATATGGCGGAGAAGGAGAGATTTGAACTCTCGCGCCGGTTACCCGACCTACACCCTTAGCAGGGGCGCCTCTTCGGCCTCTTGAGTACTTCTCCACAGGCAGGTACTGCCGTTTCAGATGTACCTGCCAAGATAGTATAGCATAAATTCCGGGTTTTGTCAAGGGATTTGCCGAAACTTTTTGTGGAAATGCGGTAAAGAGGGCGTGTGGATGTCAAAATGCACCGGAAACGGAGCGACGCGCTGGTGCGATTGGTGTCATACGCGCACAAAATCCGCCGCACCGTGCTTGCACAGGGGACAGATATAGTCCGCGGGCAGCTCGTCGCCCTCGTACAGGTAGCCGCAGATCTTGCAGAGCCAGCCGTGCACCTCGCTGTCGGACGCGGGCTTTGGCTGCGGCTTGACGTGCGCGAAATAGTACGCGTAGGTGGCGCTTGGCGCGTTGGAGAGGGGCTTCGCTTCTTCCAAAGCGAGCTTCGCTTCTTCCACTGCGCAGATGAACGTGATGTGCGTTTCAAATTCCTCGATCCGCTCCACGCGCAGGGCGAACACGGCGTTTGTGTACTCCGTCACCGCGCGCACACCGTTTGACAGCCGCGTTTCCGTCTCCATGCCGGCGAATTTGTCCGTGTCCCTGCCGCTGTGGTAGCCGAACCGTTCATACAGGGCAAACGGCGCGTCCTCGGTCAGGGCGGACAAGGCGCATTTTCCGGAGCCAAGGAGCATTTCGCACGTCCGGTTCGCGCGGTTCACGGTCACGGCAATGCGCTTGGGGGTGTCCGTCACCTGCACGGCGGTGTTGATGATGCAGCCGTTGTCAGCGCCGGTTTTCGCGTCGACGGTGGTGAGAACGTACATGCCGCAGGACAGCTTGTAGAACGCCTCCGGCTCGATCGCCGATTCGTTGTGTGCGGTCTGCGCCTCCGCTTTCGCCATGGTGGAGACGATCTCGTCCGCCATCCGCTCGATTTCCTCCGCGTTTGCGCTCGTCACGCCGGATTTCAGGTGTACGGTGTTTTCCAGATACGTGAGGTTCTTGCATTTCGCCAGTTTCTCCCGCATGAGATTGCCGCTGGTTGCCGCCCATGTGCCGTTTTCCATGAATCCGACCGTCCGGGACTGCAGATTGTGCGCCGCGATGTCGGTCAGCAGCGTCTCCATGGCGGGGAAGATCCCCGCGTTGTACGTCGTGGAGGCGAATACGAGGTGGCTTGCCCGGAACGCTTCCGCCACGAGATAGGACGGATGGGTCACGGACGCGTCATATACCCGCACGTCCCGCACGCCGCGGCTGCCCAGGGAAAACGCCAGCTTTTCCGCCGCGTTTGCGGTATGCCCGTAGACGGATGCGTAGATCACGACCACGGCGTTGTCCTCCGGCTCGTAGCGCGACCATTTGTCGTACTTTTCGATAAACCAGCCGATGTCGCGCCGCCAGACCGGACCGTGCAGAGGACAGACCACGGCGATGTCCAATGTCGATGCCTTTTTGAGCAGCGCCTGCACCTGCGTGCCGTATTTTCCTACAATATTTGTATAGTACCGCCGCGCGTCCTCGAGCCACTCCGTCCGGAACGGCACCTCGTCCGCGAACAGATTGCCGCCAAACGCCCCGAAGGTCCCGAACGCATCCGCGGAAAAGAGCACCTTTTCGCTCGTCTCATACGTCACCATGACCTCCGGCCAGTGCACCATCGGCGCCATGACGAACGCGAAGGTGTGCGCGCCGACCGTCAGCGTATCGCCCTCCTTGACGACACGCGTTTGCAGGGACTTTGCGAAGTCCGCACCGAAGAACTGCCCGATCATCGTCACCGTTTTCGCGTTGCAGACCACGGTCGCCTCCGGATGGATCCGCAGCACCTCGGCAAGGGTCGCGGCGTGGTCCGGCTCCATGTGGTTGACGATTACGAAATCCAGCGTTCTGCCGTGCAGCGCGTGGGCCAAATTCTCGAAAAACACCTCCGAAACGGCGCGGTCCACGGTATCCACAAGCACGGTGCCGCTGCCGGGAGAGGCGATATCGCAGTCCACGAGATACGCGTTGTACGATACGCCGCGCGGGATCGGATACACGTTTTCAAACAGCGCCAGCCGCCGGTCACAGCCGCCCAGCCAGAAAATGTCGTTCGTTACGGGAAGGATGTTGTGCATAGGTACCTCCGAATTTTAATTCCTACTTGGATTGTTGGTATTATTGTAGCACAAGATGCGGGAAATGTCAAGGGGGATTTTGGAGTCGAAAAAACGCGGTTTGGTCTGTTGATTCTGCTGAATATTCACATGCGGATTTGGTGAAAGAGCCGAAAAAGCGTGTTACAAATGTCACTATATGATGGTATCCATTGACTTTTTGTAAAATCTGTGTTATACTGCCCACAGTACGCGCGGTACGAAACGCCGCGTGCGCGAAATGTACAGGAAATCTTGATTCGGAGGTACTTTCCATATGAAAAAGCTCTTTGCAATCCTTCTGTCCGTCGCTATGATCGCGGCGATGGCGCTTTCCGCGATGGCGTTCACCTACAGCGACGACATTCCGGACGATCTCGGCACCGAAATCTTCGATTTCACCGGCGACCAGGACAACATCACGTCCTATAACGGCGAAATCGGCACGAACATCTTCAATCTGTCCTCCGGCGGCGAAGCGTACTGCGTGAAAATGGACACGAACGTCATGTACGAATTTGAAGCACCGGCGGACGGCACGTACTCCTTTGTCATCACCTACATCGCCCGTACCGGCGGCGCGAACCGCGGTATCGACTATTCCGTAGACGACCCGAAGGGCGAGCACCGCGTGTTCATCGACCTTGAGGAATCCGACGAGCAGCGCTCCGTCATCGGCGAAATCGAGCTGACCGCGGGCAAGCACCAGTTCTACGTGTATGCGCCGAGCGGCATGGACGATTCCGAGCTGAAGTCCTGCGATGTATACAATGTCGCGCTGTTCCTCACCAGGGAAGCAGTCGCCGAGACCGAGCCGGAAACCGTTGAAACCGTCGCGGAAGCAGCCGCCGAAACCGTTGTCGAAGCGCCGAAAACCTTTGACGCCGGTGTGATCGCAGCGATTGCCGCCATCGTTTCCGCCGCAGGGTACGCTTGCGTGAAGAAGCACTAAGGAACCTCTGAATCAATCGGATTTTTGCGATAAAAGGCTAAAATATAAGGGCTTTTATCGCAAAAATAACCTTAAATCAGAGGCTTCCTAAGCCATTGTCGACAATTTCCCGGAACAATATGCGTCCGCGGCGCCGAGAAATCGGTACACTGCGCCAGAATCCGGCGGCAGGACGCGTAACCGGGAGAGCTGCCCCCAATTTGCAAACAAATATAGCAAGAACCGCTCCGATCGCCGCGTTTCCGGCGTTTGGGCGGTTTTTTCTCATCCGAGCGACAGCGTATGCTGCGACAGCATATGCTTTTTGCGTCACGGAAATCCGCAATTCCCGGATTCCTTCCGCCACAAGTGGCACCACCCTTCGACAACACGTTGTCGGAGAGGGAGGCTGGGGAACGCACCGCACCAAAAGGCTCCCTCATCGAGGGGGCTGTCCGATGTATCGGACTGGGGGAGTCAGGCACAGGCTGCCTGCCATATCGTGACGATTCCTCTCTTTTTTCTCATGCAAATCCCTTGCATTGTGTGGGGAAATATGCTATAATAGAGCAGAACAAACTATCGTTCCCGTGGAGCGGTGCTTGCCCTATCGTTATTCCCCCTTATGAAAGGATTTTACAAATGAAGCAAATCGAAACTTGGCAGAGACCCAAAACCTCCAGAGTGTACCTCCATCCGTACGGCTCCGAACGGCTCGTCATGGTGCAGCCCGATATGAAGATCGTCGATCTCGACCTGCGCTACAACGGCTGGCATTACAATCTCCCCGGCTTCGGCGCGCACCTCATCGCAGGTACGGAACCGGGCGATTTCGATATGGAGCTGACCGAGTGGAAAAAGCCGGAGGACGGTCTGCCGATTTATACGTTATACAATGTGGATCCGGAAAACGGCGTGCAAATCGAGATGACGGCGTTCTGCGACACGGCGCGCAAGCCTGCGTCGTACTGTGAGGTCAGGCTCACCAATCCGCACAACGAGGTCGCGTGCGGCACCCTGGGTATTCTCCCGCGCTGGTCGGCGATGGATCACTACCTCACCGGTCTGCACGACACCGGCTATGAACCGTACGACTGCAACGTCCGCCAGTGGTATCTCTGCTGGGCGAACCAGTTTGCTCCCGTCGACGGCGATCCGATGACGGCGCGCGCCAAGGACGGCTACGGCGAAATCCGCATTCTGTCCGCGGACACGTGCGGCAGCATCCGTTGGGTATCCCGCGATGAGCAGAAAAACCGCTTCAAGGCGCACGATTACTACCGCTACGACTACTCCATCGATCCCGGCGAATCCGCCGTTGTCCGTTTCGTCCTGCGCAAGGATTCCGTGGACGGCTGCAAATCCTACGACGACGCGCTTGTCCTGACCACCGCGTTCTGGGCGGACGTGCAGAAGAAGGTGCGTATCCTTCCGGACAATCCCGGCAAGATCACCGAGGACATGTTCCGGCAGAACATCACCGTCATGCTCCAGATGCTCCAGCGGTACGAGAACAACGTCGATCCGGACTTCATTTTCGCGAGACAGGGCGACGTCGGCAGATTCATCTGGATCTGGGAGGCGGTGCATTTCCTGACCCTGCTCGACCGGGTCGGACTGTCCGAATACGTCACCGACGCGTACCGTATGTTCTTCGCACTCTGGCAGAAGAAAGACGGCGAGGAAAAGGGCAGACTCGACAATCCGTACGTACGCTGGGACAACACGAACGGCGCGTGCCTGGCAGGTCTGTCGTACCACCTCATGGTCAAGAACGATCCCGCGCTCTTTGCGGAATTTCACGACAGGATGAATCTCGCCCTCGACTACATCCAGTACAGACGGTCGCTTGCCACCGAAAACGAGGTCAAGGGACTGTTCTCTGCCGGTCAGGCGTCCGACTGGGGCGAGATCGGGCAGCACTGGACGTATACGGACGCCGTCAACGCGTATGGGCTTGGAATCATGGCAAAGTGCTATGAGAAATTCGGCGCGGACGACGCGGCGGAGATTCGTGCAATTTACACGGAATATCACGAGATCCTGCTGGGCGTCCAGGACAAATTCGCCAAGGAACACCACGGCGAGCGCGCGTACAATATGCCGCACATTCTGGGCGTCCCGTTTGAGGACAGCTACAACCACTGCTTCTACACCGACGGCACGCCGTATCTGCTCTTACTCGACATCATGGATCCGCACTCCGAGATCTTCGAGCAGATGGAGAATTTCTATCGCGACATCGGCTTCTTAGACGACGAGCACGGGCTTGCGGCGATCATGACAAACGACGCGTGCGGCGCGGACGGTCTGTACGGGCACGTATATTATACCGGTGTCGCGGAGCCGTGCTGGATCTACGCGTGGATGGAGCGCGGCGAATTGGAGAAAGCCGACAAGTACGCAAACGGCATCCTGCGCTACAACGTCACACCGGAATTCATGGTGTCCGAGCGGTATTCCTCCGTCGATCCGTGGTTCACACCGTGGCAGCCGAACGCCTCCGGCGCCGGACGGCTCGACCACTTCTTACTGAACTATTATGGGGAAAAGCCGGCACAGGAATAAAGCGGCCGCAAAAGACAAAAGATCCGATGGGAAACCACCGGGTCTTTTTTGCACACTGTAGACGGCGCGGGATTCATGGAAAATATACAAAATACTATTGCATGCAACGCAGAAATGTGGTATACTATTTTTAGAATAGAGAAATTGTGTGCGAACCAAAAGCATAGGGGAAGATCGAGGTGATACCGTGCGCAAAAGTGCGTGGCTGTGCAAGGTGCTTTTTTCACGAAAGAGTGAAGCGCTTGTGTTTGTGGATTATGAATATTGGTTTTATACGATGCGGAATCTTTTGCATATCGCGCCGGACGCCACGGCGTGGCTTGCGGAAATCACGGAAAAGTACACGTGCAGACGGATCCTGTTTTGCGCCGATTTTTCCTCGCCGGGCCTTTTTGGCGAAAAGGAAAAGCTGGAGAAGCTCTCGGTGGAGGTCATGGACACGGCGGAAAATTCCACGTACCGCAAAAAGGATATGACAGATTTTGTGCTTCTGGATGAGATGTACCAGAGCATCGATCGGGAAAAACGCGTGAAAAACTACATATTATTCACCGGAGACGGCCATTTTCAGTCCGTCGCGCGCTATCTGAAGGAAAAGAAGAAAAAGAACGTGCTCTTATACGGCATCCTGAATTCGGTAAGCAGGCGCTTGCAGGACGCAGCGTCGTCGTATGTCCTGCTGCCGGGAATGAATGTGCAGGAGGCGTGCTACCGGCGGATGGTGGTGGAAAATTTTGCCTATATTGCCAATAAAGACCACATTCTGCCCACCTTTATGGGAACCGCGGAGGCGATCGCGCGCCGGAACGCTGTTCCGTCGGAGGAGGTGCAGCGGGTCATGCGCGCCATGTTGGACGAGGGACTCATCGAGAGACGCGATCACTACGTCGAATTTCGCCGGACGATCAAGATCATCGCGCCGGTCTGGGACAAGCTCATCGCGGAGGGCTATTGGGATCCGGAAAAGCAGTGCGCGCTGCAAAAGGTGCCGGAGTCGGTGCTGAGCGGCGCGGTATAAAGAGCCGTACGGGGGCGGATGGACGAACATTGTTATGCAGAACATTTTTGAGAAACTGAATACGCAGCAGATCGAGGCGGTGACGGCGACGGAGGGATACGTGCGCATCATCGCCGGCGCCGGTTCCGGAAAAACGAAAACGCTCACGCATCGCTACGCGTACCTCGTAAACGGCGCGGGCATCCATCCGAGCAACATTCTCTGCGTCACCTTCACGGCGAAGGCTGCCGGGGAGATGAAAAAACGCGTGCGCGCTCTGGTCGGAGAGGGATACGACAACAGCCTCATCACGACCTACCACGGATTCTGCGTGCGTGTGCTGCGCGAGGACATCCACCGGCTCCTGTATCCGCAGTCGTTTGGCATTTTGGATGAGGGCGACCAGAAGAAGATCCTTGAGGAAATCTACGGCGAGATGGAGATCAAGCTGGATCGCGCGACGTTTGAAAAGATCCTCGACAAGATCCACAAGACCAAATCTACGGAGAACTACGTCCCGCACATGCTCGACGGCAGCTTTTCCGAGATCGCGATCCCCGGCTGCACGGACGCGACCGAGTGCGAAATCATCCATCGCTACCTCGCCAGGCAGAAGCGCGTGTTCGGTCTGGATTTCGACGACCTGATCGCGTTTACGTTCACGATGTTCGCACGGTACCCGGAGACGCGCGACAAGTGGGCGGAGAGGCTATACTACATCGAGGTGGACGAGTTCCAGGATTCGTCCCGGCGCGAGCTGCGCCTTTTGCAAATGCTGTCCGCGAAGCACCACAATCTGTTTGTCGTCGGCGACCCGGACCAGAACATATACGAATGGCGCGGTGCGGATGTGTCGATCCTTGTGAACTTCGCGGAGATTTTTCCCGGCGAGCAGACGATTTTCCTGAATCGCAACTACCGCTCATCGGCGAATATCCTGCGCGTCGCCAATACCCTCATCGACCACAACCGCAACCGCATCAAAAAATCGCTGTATACGACCGATCCGGATGGCGCGGCGGTGGTGCATCTGCACGCGAAGGGAGAGCGCGAGGAGGGCAAATTCCTCACGGAGGAGATCGAGAGGCTGCAAAAATCCGGCACACCGTATCGGGACATGGCGATTTTGTACCGCGCCGGGTTCGTGTCGCGCTTTGTCGAGCAGGCGCTGATGCAGGCAGGCATCCCGTATACCCTGTACGGCAGCACGCGCTTCTACGACCGGATGGAGATCCGTGACGCGCTGGCGTATCTGTCCCTGGTCGCGGGAGACGACGATCTGGCGCTGGAGCGGGTGATCAACGTCCCGAAGCGGCAGTTCGGCAAGGCGAAAATGCAAAGCCTGAAGCGGCTCGCGGCAAACGATGGGCTGTCGCTGTGGCAAACGCTCAAGAAATACCAGAATCAGTTCAGAAACGCCAAAACAGAGCCGTTATTGGCCGCCGTGGAGGAGCTGCGCAGCCGCAAGGGCACGATGACGCCGTCCGCGATCCTCGATGAAGTGCTGACAAAGACCGGATACGAGCAGTACATCCGCGAAAACGGCAGCATGGAGCGGCTCGACAACCTGGCGGAGCTGAAGCGTACGACGGTGGCGCGCGAACGGGATTGGGGCGAGACGTATCCGCTTGATCTGTACCTGCAACAGGTCGCCGTCGAATCCGCGGAGCGCGAGGAAGAGCCGGACGCGGTACGGCTCATGACCATCCACGCGGCAAAGGGGCTCGAATTTCCCGTCTGCTTCGTCTGTGGTCTGTCGGAGGGCATTTTTCCGTCGGCGCGCACGCTGGAGGAGCGCAAGGACGCGGGACTGGAGGAGGAGCGGCGGCTGTGCTTTGTCGCGCTGACGAGAGCGATGCGTCGGCTGTATCTGACGGAATCCGAGGGCACCACGATCGGACAGGGACAGGGAAAATCCGCCGTAAAGCGACCGTCGCGGTTCCTTTTTGAAATGGGTGAGAACAACTATACGCGCATTGGGACAATCCCGAAGGAGCTGTATCCGGGCGCGGCAGGTCAGGAAGAAGCTGGAAACAGCGAAGCGGCGGCGCATAAGATCGGCGACGTCGTGCAGCACGCGGTGTTCGGGCGCGGGATCGTCACGGGACTGCGGACGGATCGGCGGATCTATGAAATCCTCTTTGAAAACGGCGTGACACGACCGGTGTCCATGGATTACGATTTTGACGCGTGGTCGAAGCTCGGGGAAATGCGGGAGGCGGCGCTGCGTCAGGCAAGAGAGGCGGAGGCGCAGGAGACACAGCGCGTACAGCCGGAAATAGAGAACACGCGCTCGGAGACTGTCGCAGCCGTGCAAAACGAACCGGTGCAAAATGCGTCCGATGTGGTGAAAACGGAGAATGCCGTGTCGATTCCCGCCGCAGAGCCGGCGCGCACGGAGAATGTCGATTCCCTCGAACCCGGCGCAGCGTCTCCGGAAACACAGCCGCCGCACGCGTCGGAGACAGTCGCAGAAGCGGCGCAGACACAGGAAGCAGAAGCGCTGCCGCCGGAGATCGCACCTGTGCCGGAACCCCCTGAGACCGTACAGGCTGTCCCGGAAAAGGGCAAGCCGGAGATGCCCATGCGGTACCGGAACGCGGAATGGAGCCGTCCCGTAAACGATGGCGAAACCAATTTGTGGAAACGGGACGACGTGCCGCACGAGGGCTGGAGCTGCGTGGATATCATCGATCTCGGCGCGCCGGTGGGGGTATGTCGGATGTGCAATACGCAGATCATCCGCTACGTCCACGTGATGCGCCACCCGGAATATCCGCGGACGATCGGTGCGGGCTGTGTGTGCGCCGGGCGGATGGAGGGCGATCCTGCGCGTGCCAGGGAACGGGAAAACGCGTTCAAAAACCGGCTGGCACGGCGGGAGACGTTTTTGGATCTGCCAAGAAAGAAGTCGCGCAACGGGAACGAGTATGTAAAATACCACGGAGAAATCGTTACCCTGTACCCGGACAAATTCAAGCGCGGACAGTGGAAGGCGATCTTCCGCGGACAGTACACGACTTCCTGCGCAACAAAAGAGGACGCGCTGTCGGAGGCGTTCGATGCAATGGATCCGCCGGTACCGCTCGGCTGATGGGGGACGGGATTCTCAGAAACTTTTAACGAAATCCTACGCGTTTTTCTATGGAAATCGCGCGCGGAAGGTGTTATACTATATACATCAAAACAACGGAGGAATACAAAATGAAAACACTCATCGATTCCATAGACGCGCTCCCGCAGGTCATGAAGCTCATTTTGGCGCTGCCGGGCGTGGACATCGTGTGGTGGATCTACCGCATCTGCCGCAGTCTCGATAAAAACAACCTCGGCGGCGTCATCGTGGCGGTGCTGGTGCTTGTCATCGGCGTGCCGTTCATGTGGCTCATCGACATCATCACCGTACTCATGAAGAATACGGTGTGGTGGTTCGATTGACAGAGGCGCACCACAGCCTCTCCGACAATGTGTTGCCTGAGGGAGGTGGCACTGCAAGTGGCGGAAGGAGTCGGGGATAGGCGAATCGATATATCGAACAGCCGGGTGCCGGACTCCCCCGGTCCGATACATCGGACAGCCCCCTCGACGAGGGAGCCTTTGGGTGCGCGCCAATTGGCGGTCGAGATCGGTACAGAACAGCCGGAGCATACCGGAAACGGTGGCGTCTCCGGTTGTTTTTTGTTTGAACAGTAAAAAAGCATCCGGAAACGGGGAGCAAAACCGTTTGACGAATGCTTTTGGATTCGGTATTCCCTTGTGCCGCTGTGGCGAATATTTATGCGAGCTTATTCAGCGCGAGGGTAAATTCGCTCTTCTTGTGCGCGGCGTTGTTCTTGTGGAGGATTCCCTTTGCGACAGCCTGGTCGATCTTTTTGACAGCAGCCTTGTACGCAGCGGTGGCTTCTTCCTTGTTGCCGGATTCCAGTGCGGCGTTGTACTTCTTTACGATGGTGCGCATCTGGTTCTTGAACATTTTGTTCTGCAGGGTCTTGGTTTCGATAACCTTTACGCGTTTCTTCGCGGACTTAATGTTTGGCATGATTTCTCTCCTATGTTTTATTTTTGCGCTCTTTTCCTCCGCATTCCGAGTCCGCGGTGCAGAGAGCGCCCGATTGGTTTTCGCGCCTGAGAGGGTACGACTGAAAACCAGTCTCATATACTTTCATATTGTACCACAGTTTCCGCGGGAATGCAATAGGTTGCGGCAATTTTTCTGTGATAAAATTTGCGCCAATTTCGAGAAGGCGAATACGGAAAATTTGGGTAGATTTTTCTTTGCGAAGGCTGCACAAACGGCGCGCGTTATGGTATAATATTGGCAGTATTATACTTGGGGTGCTTTTGCCTTTTTTCTGTATTTTTTCTCACGAGGAGTATTCTATATATGAAGTATCTTGTTCTCATTCCCGACGGTATGGCAGACCGGCCGATTCCGATGCTGGGCGACAAAACGCCGATGGAGGCAGCGCATAAGCCGACCATGGACGCCCTCGCCGCCAAATCGCGCTGCGGAACCGTTCTGAACGTGCCTGTCGGCATGGTGCCGGAAAGCGATACGGCAAATCTCGCGATTCTGTCGTACGATCCGAAGGTGTATTCCAAAGGTCGCTCGCCGCTGGAGGCCATGAGCCTCGGACTGACGATGGAGCCGGACGACACCGCGATCCGCTGCAATGTGGTGACGCTGTCCGAGGGCGACGTGCCGTTCGGCGAACGCGTGATCCTGGACCACAGCGCCGGGGAGATCTCGACGGAGGAAGCGGACGAGCTGGTCCGGGCGCTGAACGAAGCGCTGCCCATGGAGGGGCGCCACCTGTACACGGGCGTGAGCTACCGCCACTGCATGCTCTGGAAGGGCGCCGATCCCACGTACAATTTTGCCAGACCGCACGATCATCTCGGCGAGAAAATCGGCGCGTATCTGCCGAAGGACGAGGACGGCGGCAGGGAGTTCCGTGAATTTATGGAAAAGGGCTTTGCCGTGCTCGATCATCATCCCGTAAACGAGCGCAGACGCGCCGAGGGCAAGAATCCCGCAAACGCGCCGTGGCTGTGGAGTCCGGGACGTAAACCCGCGCTGCCGTCGTTCAGGGAAAAGTGGAATCTTGACGCCTCGATTGTGTGCGCCGTCGACCTCATCAAGGGCATCGGTATCTGCGCGGGCTGCGAGGTCGTGTCGGTGCCGGGCGCGACGGGGAACTACTACACGAATTATCTCGGCAAGGGAGAAGCGGCGATCGACGCGTTCCAGCGGGGCAGCGATCTGGTGTACGTCCATGTGGAAGCGCCGGACGAATGCGGACACCAGGGCAATCCGGTCGAAAAAACGTCCGCAATCGAGAAGATCGACGCGGAAATTCTCGCGCCCGTGTACCAGTATCTCGTGGATTCCGGCGAGGATTTCAAGCTTCTCTGCCTGCCGGATCATCCGACGCCGTGCGAAAAGCGGACGCATACATCCGATCCGGTGCCGTATTTCCTGTACGATTCGCGCGTCGATCTGGCAGGCTGCGCGTTCACAGAAAAGACGTGCGCGGCGATGAACGACTATAATCCGACCGGGCACACGCTGCTCTCGGAAGTGATTGAAAAATAAGGAAGGAACGTATGGACAACGGCAACAACAACGCGGCGGTCGAGGTCTGCACAGGCACGGCGAGCGCGGCGGAAATCGCGAAAAATCCACAGGCAAAACGGCTGATCTCGGTGTACGAAGCTCTGGAGATGATCGCGGCGGTGGTCATGTTCGTCATGCTGTGCTTCGCGTTCGTGACGCGGCTGAACATCGTAGACGGTCATTCCATGGACGTGACGCTGGCGGATAAACAGTATCTGGCGGTGTCGGATCTCTTTTATGAACCGCGCCGCGGCGACATTGTGGTCATTCACGACATCTCCGCCGCTCCCTACAACGCGCCGCTGGTCAAACGCGTGATCGCCGTCGGCGGGGAAACGGTGGAGATCGATTTCAACTCGTGGACGCTGCGCATCGACGGCGAGGTGGTCGAGGAACCGTATCGCTATCTGGATGTGGGCTACGCGACGCTCACCGCCGAATACAATATGACCATGGACGGCATTTTCACCTGTACGGTGCCGGAGGGCAAGGTGTTTGTCATGGGCGACAACCGCAACCATTCCGGAGACAGCCGCCAGAGTGAGCTCGGCTGCGTGGACGCCCGCTGCATCGTGGGTCGCGCCTACTTCCGCTTGTCTCCCATAGAAGCAATCGGCATACTGGACTAAAGAAATAGGGGAACACACCTCTTGCGGGAACGGTCGCCGACGAAAGTCAGTGTAAGATTGCCTGCATTGGCGCGCAGTCGGACTTGCACAAACAAAATTCCATCACCAATCCCCTCATAAAAGTTTTGCGGAGTTTTTTCAAAAGCGACCGTTCCCCCTCGTCCCCCCATCCTATCATAACTACATGGAGGCAAAAATGCCATCACAAACGATCCAATGGTTTCCCGGACACATGGCGAAAACAAGGCGGCTGATGCGGGAGAATCTTTCGCAGGTCGATATCGTTCTGGAGCTTGTGGACGCGCGGATCCCGGAGAGCGCGCGCAATCCCGAGATCGCCGCGCTGACCGCCGGAAAGCCGGTTCTGACCCTGCTCAACAAATCGTCCCTCGCGGATCCGGCGTTGACCAAAGCGTGGATCGCGGCGTACCGGGCTCGCGGTGAGAACGCGCTGGCTGTCGACTGCGTGACCGGCGAGGGGATCGCGCAGATCGGCGGGACGATCCGGCAGATCCTCGCGGAAAAGGTGCAGCGCTACGCGGACAAGGGCATGCACGGTCGAAAGCTGCGCGCCATGGTCGTGGGGATTCCGAATGTGGGCAAATCCTCGCTCATCAACCGGCTGTGCGGCGGCAAAAAGGTCAAGGTGGAGGACAGACCGGGCGTGACGCTGACCAAGCAGTGGGTGCCGACCGCCATCGGGCTCGATCTCATGGACATGCCGGGCGTGCTGTGGCCGAAGTTCGACGATCCCACGACGGGAGAAAACCTCGCCATGACGGGCGCCATCAAGGACGACATCTTGGACACGGAAACCCTGGCGGCAACGCTGTGCGCACGGCTCATGCAGGTCGCACCGGACAAATTCTGCGCGCGCTATAAGCTGGATGCCGCGGCACTGGCGGAGAAAAAGCCACACGAGCTGCTTGACGCGGTGGCAAAAAAGCGCGGCTTTCTGCTTTCCGGCGGCGAACTGGACACGGAACGCGCGGCGGCGATTCTGCTCGATGAATTCCGCGGCGGCAAAATCGGCAGGATCACACTGGAAAAACCGGAGACCGGCGAGGAACGATGAGTGGGTGCGGACTGTCTGACATATCGATTCGCCTGTCACCGGACTCCTTCCGCCACTTGCAGTGCCACCTCCCTCGCGCGGGAGGCTGACGGCGCACAACCAAAGGCTCCCTCGTCGAGGGGGCTGTCCGATGTATCGGACTGGGGGAGTCAGGCACCGGCTGTCCGGAATCAACGCTTCCCTGAATTTTCCATTTCATAAAAATCATATAAAATTCCCTCGGAGGTCTCGCTATGAGAGAAAAAGCGTCAATTCCCGCGCGGCTGGACTGGGATTATGACAAGCATACCGCCGCGGAGACGGGATGCGTGATCTGCGGGCTCGACGAAGCCGGACGCGGTCCCCTGTGCGGTTCCGTAATCGCGGGCGCGTGCGTGCTGCCGGATTTTGCAATGCTGTCGGCGGCGGACAGAGACGCGCTTGCGATGCTCGACGATTCCAAAAAGCTGTCCGAAAAAAAGCGTGAGCTGCTCTTTGACGTGATCACACGCACGGCGGCTGCCTGCGGGATCGGTGAAGCGACGGCGGCGGAGATCGATGAATACAATATCTTAAACGCCTCGCTTCTTGCCATGCGCCGTGCCGTGGAGAAGGCAGCGGCTGCCCTGCCGGATTCCCGGTTTTTCCTGCTCGTGGACGGCAACCGGCTCGGCGATTTTCCGTTTCCCGCTAAGGCCGTCGTCCACGGAGACGCGACCTCGCCCTCCATTGCGGCAGCGTCCGTCATAGCCAAGGTGACCCGTGACCGCATGTGCGCCGATTGGGACAGACAGTACCCCGGCTTCGGGATCGCGAGGCATAAGGGCTATCCGACAAAGGCGCACCGGGAGCTGGTGCGGGAACTTTTGCAAAAGGGCGCGGAGCTGCCGCCGATTTACCGCCGGTCCTTTCTCGGGTTTGCCTGGCGGAACAGGTGATCGTTATGGTGGAGAATCTGCGCGCCTTTGGCAAGATCGGTGAGGACGCGGCGGCGCGTTTTTTGGAGAAGGGCGGCTATACCATCGTCGGCAGAAACGTGTATGTCGGAAATCGGGAGGCGGATATCCTCTGCCTCTCGCCGGACGAGCGGTATTTCTGCTTCGTCGAGGTCAAATCGCGCCGCGTCGCTGTGGGAGATCCCGTGACCCGACCGGCAGACGCCGTAGACGCGCGAAAACGAACGCACATGATAGCGCTTGCCCGTGCCTACATGGCGGCGCATCCGGAGGCGTTCACCCGGCGATTCCCGCGGCTCGACGTCGTGGAGGTCTATCTCGCGGATACGGACGGAGAGCCGTGTGTGCAGACCGTGCGCCATTATCCCGACGCCGTACATGCCGAGCGGAATTATCGGAAACATCGAAATGATTGATTTTTATAGGAGGTGCCTTCCCCATGCGTTATTGTGACCTGCACTGCGATACGGCGACCGCGCTGTACGATGGCAAGCTGTCCATTGCCGACGCGCCGCTTTGCGTATCCTTGGAAAAAGCACGCTGTTTTACAAAATATTACCAGGCAATGGCGATTTTTACATCCACCCGTTTCTCCGATGACGAGGGCTGGCGGCGGTTCTTTGCCGTGCGCGAAAAGCTCCTCTGGGAATGCGCCATGTATCGTATCCCATGGCTTCGCGACCGCGGCGACGTCAACCGGTTCCGTGAGAGCGACCGGCGCATCGCGTTTGTGCTGACCGTGGAGGACGGGCGCATTCTCGATGGCAAAATCGACCGTGTGCAGACCCTCTTTGACGCCGGCGTGCGCATCCTGACCCCGCTTTGGGGCGGCGAAACCTGTATCGGCGGATCGCACCAATCCGATAAGGGACTGTCTGATTTCGGCAGGGCGGCGGTGCGGGAGTGCTTCCGGCTGGGCATCGCCGTAGACCTGTCCCACGCGTCCGAAAAATCGACGGACGAGATCCTCGATATGGCGGAGGAGACGGGCGGCAAGGTACTCGCGACCCATTCCAACGCCCACGCGGTCTGCGCCCATACCCGCAATCTGACAGACGATCGGATCCGGCGGCTCGCGGCACTGGACGGCGTGATCGGCATCAACCTGTACACGGCGTTTCTGAAGCCCGACGGTCCGTGGACCATCGCCGACATGCTGCCCCACATCGACCATATCGCAAGTCTGGTCGGCACAAAGCATATCGCCATCGGCGCGGATTGGGACGGCGCGGAGTTTCCCCCGGACTGCACCTCCATTGCCGACATCCCGCACGCCGCGCATGTATTGAAAGAACACGGCTACAGCGAATCCGACACGGACGGTATCTTCTGCGACAACGCCGTGCGGTTTTTGACGGAATCCCTGCCACGGTAAGATACAGCGGCACAGCGGGCAATGATTTGCAGAGGTGGTTCCACCATGATCCCACCAAATGAAAGACCGCAATCTCTCTCCGTAGTGTGCGGATCATGCAGTTTAGGGAGCCAATGCATTGGCTCAGCCAAACTCGGTCAGCACGCTCGCGAACAATTTCTGTCGGGTCACTGACTAAATCAGTGTAGGATCGCTCACATTGGTGCGCAACCGGACTTGCACAAACTGTATCCATCCTCATTATCCTCATAAAAGTTCTTGCACAGGCTGGAACGAACAAGTTCGTTCTCAAGAAGCCGCGTTCCCCCGTTTCCCCCGCGTCCCCTGCAATTATATAGAAAGAGGTCAATTGTATGAAATATATCAGCACCCGCGACCATTCCGCGTGCCCGAAAAAGGTGACGGCGGCGGAGGCGATCAAGAAAGGGCTTTGCGACGACGGCGGTCTGTTTGTGCCGGACGAGATCCCGAAGCTCACCCATGGCGACGTGGAACGGCTCATCGAGATGACGTATCCGCAGCGCGCCGCCTATGTGCTGTCGATGTTTTTGCCGGAATACGACCGGACCATTCTCGAGGGCGACTGCCACACCGCGTACGCGCACGAGCGTTTCCCCGGCGGCGCGGCGCCCCTGTATCCCATCTCCGACGATTTTTACGCCCTGGAGCTGTGGCACGGTCCGACCTGCGCGTTCAAGGATATGGCGCTCCAGATTATGCCGCGCCTTTTGTCCTCCGCGCTGAAAATGACCGGTGAGACGGAGACGGCGTATATCCTCGTTGCCACAAGCGGCGACACCGGCAAAGCGGCGCTCGAGGGCTATCGCGACGTCGACGGCGTGAAGATCGCCGTGTTTTATCCGGACGAGGGCGTCAGTCCCATGCAGAAGCGGCAGATGTGCACGCAGGAGGGGAACAACGTCTATGTGTGCGCGGTCCGCGGCAATTTTGACGACGCACAGACCGGGGTCAAGAAGATTTTTGCCGATCCTGCCCTTGCCGAAAAAGCGCACGAACACGGCTTCTTCTTCTCCAGCGCCAACTCCATCAACTGGGGCAGACTTGTGCCGCAGATCGTCTACTACATCTCCGCCTACTGCGACCTCATCCGCCGCGGTACGATCGCAAGCGGGGACGAAATCGACGTGTGCGTCCCGACCGGCAACTTCGGCAACATCTTCGCCGCCTACCTCGCACGTGAAATGGGTATCCCGATCGCGCGGCTCGTATGCGCCTCCAACCGCAACAACGTCCTCACCGATTTCATTGCCACCGGCACCTACGACCGCACCCGCGATTTCCACAAAACCATGTCCCCGTCGATGGATATTCTCATTTCCTCCAACCTCGAAAGACTGCTCTATATGCTCTGCGGCGCGGAGGTTACGGCGGAGCTGATGGATTCGCTTGCCAAAACCGGCAAATACACCCTGCCCGCGGAGTTCCAGGAAGAATTGCGCGCGCTCTTCTCCGGCTATTACTGCACCGAGGAGGAGACCGCCGCCGCCATCCGCGATACCTACGCGTCCGCGCACTACCTCATCGACCCGCATACCGCCGTCGGTCTGGGAGCGGTGAAAAAATACCGCGCGGAAACCGGCGACGACCGCGTGATGGTGCTCGCATCCACGGCAAGTCCGTACAAATTCGCTGCCGACGTCTGTCGTTCTCTCGGCGTGAACGCGGAAAATCCGGACGGCGCGGCGCTGCTGGACGCTCTGGCAAACGCGACCGGCACTGAGATCCCCGCTCCGCTTACGGCGACGCTGACAAAGCTTGTGCGCTTTAGCGACGTGATCGACCCAGCCGATATGCCCGACGTGCCGTTCACGCATTGACATGTCCGTTTACGCAATCGCAGACACGCACCTCTCCGGCTCCGTCCCAAAGTCTATGGAAAAATTTGGAAGACGCTGGACGGATTATACCGCGAAAATCGAGCGAAGATGGCGTGCCCTCGTCACCGATGCCGATGCTGTCGTGATTCCCGGCGACGTCTCCTGGGCGATGAACCTTGCCGAAGCGGAGGCGGATTTTCGCTTCCTCGCCGCGCTGCCCGGCAAAAAATACATCGGCAAGGGGAACCACGATTTCTGGTGGACGACGGTCACAAAAATGCGGAAGTTTCTCGACGAACGGGAGATTTCCGGCATCGAGTTTCTCTATAACAACGCCTGCGACGCTGGCTCCGTCATCCTCTGCGGTACGCGCGGCTGGTTTTTGGAGGAAGCGCAGCAGAATACCGTCACCCCCGTCGATTACGAAAAGCTCGTGAACCGCGAGGCGATCCGACTGGAGCTGTGCCTGAAGGAAGCGGAAAGGCTGCAAAAGCTCCGGCTTACAACAGACGGTGCCCACGTCCCGATCCACGTGTTTCTGCATTTCCCGCCGATCTATAACAGCTTTCGCGCGCAAAAATTTGTGGAGCTGTTTCACACATACGAAATCGAAAACGTCTGGTACGGGCATATCCACGGCAACTATACCATGCCCGCGCAGTTTACGGAAAACGGTACCACCTACCACATGATCGCCGCGGATTACCTCGACTTCTACCCGGCAAAGGTGGAGTGAAATTCCGGACAGCCCCCTCGACGAGGGAGCCTTTGGTGCGCGCTATAGCCTCCCGCGTCATAGTAAGAACCCTTCATAAAAGTTCTTGCCAGGCTTCTTACAAGAAGCCGCGTTCCCCCGTTCCCCCGTTCCCCCATCGTCTCCCCCTTTCACAGAATTTTCATAAAAGTTTTTGCGTATCGCCATTGACTTTTGCATAGAAAAAAGGTACAATATAGAAAGCTATGTGAATCGCGTATCTTTTTGCGCGAAATGCTATATACTACTTGGAGGTATACACCCATGAGCAAGAAGTCCCTGGACACCATCGCTGCCAATCAATATAAACTGGTTTTTGACGTAGACCGTCCGACCTTTGAAGCCGCGATCAATAAAGTATTTAAAAAGCAGAGCAAGAATATCACCATCCCCGGCTTCCGTAAGGGACACGCCCCCCGCGCCATCGTCGAAAAGATGTACGGCAAGGAAGTGTTCTACGAGGACGCCATCAACGAAATCATCCCGGACGCATATACTGCCGCCATGGAAGGCTTTGAAAAAACCGTCGTTTCCCGCCCGGAATTTGACGTAGAGACCATCGACGACAACGGCGTTACTATGACCGCCACCTTCTTCGTAAAGCCCGACGCAGAAATCGCGGACTATCTCGGTATCCCGGTAGAACGCGACGAAAAGGAAGCCACCGACGCAGAGGTCGACGAGGAACTGTCCCGCGTACAGCAGCGCAACTCCCGTATGATTGAGGTCACCGACCGTCCGGCACAGATCGGCGATAGCGCGAACATCGACTATGCAGGCACCATCGACGGCGTACCGTTCGGGGGCGGCAAGGCAGAGGGACACACCCTCAAGCTCGGCTCCGGTCAGTTCATCCCCGGCTTCGAGGATCAGATCGTCGGTCACAATGTCGGCGATACCTTTGACGTAACCGTGAACTTCCCGGAGGACTACCACGCAGACGAGCTCAAGGGTAAGGAAGCCGTGTTCCACTGCAAGCTCAACGGTCTGGAATACAACGAGCTGCCGGTTCTGGACGACGATTTCGCGAAGGACGTGTCCGAATTTGACACCCTCGACGCATACAAAGCCGACATCAAGGCGAAGATCGCGGAGAGACACAAGAAGGAAGCCGACAACGCCGTGGAAGAGCAGATCATCAAGGCACTGTGCGAAAAGCTTGTGTGCGACATTCCGGAGTGCATGTACGAGAACGAAGTGGAAAACTTCGTGCGCGACTACGACAACCGTCTGCGGATGCAGGGACTGGATCTGTCCACGTACTTCCAGTACACCGGCATGACTCTCGACATGCTGCGCAAGAACATGCGTCCCGACGCTGAGCGCCAGGTAAAGACCCGTCTCGCCCTCGAAAAGATCGCCGCCTTGGAGAACCTGGAAGCGACCGAGGAGGAGATCGAAGCGGAATACGCGCGTCTCGCCGAAGCGTACAACATGGAAGTCGACAAGATCAAGGCGGCCGTTGCCGCTGACGCGATCGCAGACGATCTCAAGGTGAAGAAGGCCATTGATCTCGTCAAGGAAAAGGCAGTCGTCACGGAAAAGGCACCGGAAGCGGAAGCAGCGGACGCTGAATAATCCGAAATAGAAACTGCGCTGGCGTTGACAGCGCGTAAAAACCAATCAACAACAAGCAGTAAGTGGAGGAATTGCCGGGGAGAATCACTGTATCACCGCAATTCCTCTGCTGTTTTCCGTGGAATACTGGAAGGATTGGTAATTTATACCTGAACTCACCAAGCATTCCGAAACAATTGTAAATCACTGTCCGCAAGGAGGCATAGAATATGGCACTGGTACCAATGGTAGTAGAACAGACAAATCGCGGGGAGCGGTCGTATGACATTTTCTCTCGGCTGCTGAACGACCGGATTATTATTCTCTCGGACGAGGTAAACGACGCGACGGCGTCTCTGGTGGTAGCGCAGCTTCTGTATCTGGAGTCGCAGGACCCCGATAAGGACATCAACCTGTACATCAACAGCCCCGGCGGCTCGGTCACGGCAGGGCTCGCGATCTATGACACGATGAATTTCGTAAAATGCGACGTATCCACGACGTGCATCGGCTTGGCGGCGAGCATGGGCGCGTTCCTGCTTTCCTCCGGCGCAAAGGGCAAGCGGTTTGCGCTCCCGAACGCGGAGATCATGATCCACCAGCCGCTCGGCGGTGCGCAGGGACAGGCGACGGACGTTGCGATCCACGCGAACCACATCCTCCGCACGAAGGAGCGGCTGAACAAGATCCTCGCGGCGAACACAGGCAAGCCCCTCGATGTGATCGAGAACGATACCGACCGCGACAATTTTCTGACCGCCGACGAAGCAGCCGCATACGGCTTGATCGACAGCGTTTTAACACACCGCGCATGACAGGGGCACGTGGGGAATGAGGGGGCTGTCCGATGTATCGGACCGGGGGAGTCGGGCACCGGCTGTCTGAATGTCGGCACGCCTATCCCCGGACTCCTTCCGGCACTTGCATTGCGTTCCCGATTTTCCTTTCCCAATATTTTCGTCCTATTTTTTTAGAAAGGCTATAGTATTTCATGGCTCAGATTAAAAACTCCGGTCGGGTGCAGATTCCGCACTCCTGTTCCTTTTGCGGCAGAAGCGAGGAGCAGGTGGAGTTCCTGATTCCGTCGCCGACCGGACTATTCATTTGTGACAAATGCATCGAGGCGTGCAACGACATCATTTTCGACCACATGCGTGAGGAAGTGGACGATGGCGGGCATGCGGCGGTTTCTCATGCGCATTTGCCGACGCCGCGTGAGATGAAAGAGACGCTCGATCAATATGTAATCGGGCAGGACGACGCGAAGATCGCGTTGTCGGTAGCGGTATACAACCACTACAAGCGTTTGATGCACAACGACATGCGGCAGAAAATGGAAAAGCTGCGGGCTTCCGCAAAAAATGCGTCAAAGGACACGTCCAAAAACGGCGAGAATGCCGAGGTAACCCCGCTGGAGGAAGTCGAGATCCAAAAGAGCAATGTGCTGCTCATCGGACCGACCGGCGTGGGAAAGACGTTCCTCGCGCAGACGTTGGCAAAAACCTTAGAGGTGCCGTTCGCCATCGCCGACGCTACGACACTGACGGAGGCGGGCTACGTCGGTGAGGACGTCGAGAACATTCTCCTGCGGCTGATCCAGGCGGCGGACTACGACGTGGAGCTGGCGGAGCGCGGGATCATCTACATCGACGAGATCGACAAAATTTCGCGGCGCAGCGAAAATCGTTCGATCACGCGCGACGTATCCGGCGAAGGCGTACAGCAGGCGCTGCTCAAAATCCTGGAGGGCACGACGGCAAACGTACCGCCGCAGGGCGGGCGCAAGCATCCGAACCAGGAGTTTATCCAGATCCACACGGAAAACATCCTCTTTATCTGCGGCGGCGCGTTCGACACCCTCGACCAGATCATCGCGGAGCGCGAGGGGCAGTCGGCGATGGGCTTCCTTGGCGACGTCAAGACGAAGGAGGATCGGCGGAAGCAGAAGCTGTTCCACGACGTGACGGCGCACGACATCGTCAAATTCGGCTTGATTCCGGAGCTGGTCGGTCGTCTACCCGTGATTGTGGGACTGGAAAACCTCGACTGCGACGCGCTTGTCCGGATCCTGCGCGAACCGAAAAACGCGATCACGAAGCAGTACGAGAAGCTCTTTGAGATGGACAACGTCAAGCTCACGTTCACGGACGACGCGCTGCACGCGGTCGCGGAAAAGGCCATCGAACGGAACACCGGCGCGCGCGGACTGCGGTCGATCCTCGAGGAAGTGATGACCGGGATCATGTACGAAATCCCGTCGCGGGAGGACATTGCCGCGGTCACGATCACCAGAGACTGCATCACCGGCGGCGCGGAACCGGAGATCACCCTGAAATAACGGCACGAATACAAAAAATACCGGTCCCCACAGGGGATTCCGGTATTTTTGTTTTGCTCATTTCCGGTACAGCCGGCGGTTTTCCTCGAGAATCCGGTCGCGCTCCATACTCCAGATCCGCGCCATTGCTTCCTCGTACCGTCTGTACGCAAGCGCCGCGTTCTGCGCACCGTAGTCGTTCGAGATTCCGGCGTAATAGCTCCAGCCGAGGATGGTACGCGCACCGGCGTCATACGCGGCCTCCGTTGCTGCCACGATCTCTTCTTCCTTGCCGCGCGGCGTACCGTATGCCTGGATCCAGACGTTGTGATCCTTGCCGTACTTCGCCGAGATCTCCAAATTCCGCTTCGTGCCGTTGTAGACAAATTCGTACGGATGCACGCCGTCGCGATAGCCCCAATACGGGTCGGAGCCGATGTTGTCGAGATGCGGCAGTGCGCCCAGAGAACCGCTCGTTTCCAGATTGATGCCGATGTTGTCGCCCAGCATCACGCAGACCGCGTTTTTCAGTCCGCAGCCCGCCGCGTAATCCGTCACAAAGCGCAGATATTCCGTGATCGTGTAGACCTGGAAATCCTCCAGCAGCCGGTCGTCCGCTTCCGCCATCGGCTTGCCGTACCGTTCCGCGAATACCTTTTGACAGCGCGGGCAGGCGCACGAGAAGATCCGCTTGCCGTCGTTCGTCCAGTGTACGGGCAGACGCGGCTCATCCCAGAAGATCGTCTCCGCGCCCATGTCCGCCACCGTGTCGATCCACCGCTTCATGAAGTCGCGGAAATCGGGGGAGTGCAGACACACCGTCACCGGATCCATCGTGCCGTCCATCATGATCACGTGGCTGTCCGGATGGTAGGATAGAAAATGCGATTTGTCACCGGGCGGTCCGCCCAAACCCCAGTTGTCGACCCAGACCTCCAGCCCCGCGTCCTTGGAGATGGCAAACATCCGCCGCATCACCTCGTGGTGCCGCTCCCAGTCGTTGTGCGAGAACATATGCACAACCACGTTCATGTTGTGCGCCGCGATATTGTGCATGTCCGCTTCCGCATAGTGCAGCATCCGGTTCCCGTGATATGCCACACCTGTTTTGAGTGGTCTCATAGAATGCCCCTTTCGTATATAAAAATGCCGTAAAACGAATAACGATACAGAAAATACCCCGATACAGAAACACCGGACAGCGCAAGGTCTATCCGGTATTTTTGTTGTTTGGAAAAGAAGAGAAATGAGGAATAGAAGTCCAGACATCGCAACTTTACAGTAAACTGTAGAGCCGCAATCACTCCCTGTAGAAGGCGTATGCGTCCCCGCAGCCGCTTGCGATTGGGGAACGGATCGCTCAAATTGGTGAGCAGTCGGACTTGCACAAACTATATCTATACCAATCTTCTTATAAAAGGTTCTTGCACAGGCTCGGAGAAATCTTTGATTTCTCCTGAAGAATGCTTTCGCATTCTTCCATCTTAACAAGAAGCCGCGTTTCCCCTCATCCCCCTGTTCCAGAAAGATTACTTGTTGCCGTAAGTCCCCTCGGTGGAGAATACGACGCCGGAGTCTTCTTTGGCTTTGGAGGTCGCGATCTTTTCCTGGAGGGCTTCCCAGAATTCCTCGCCGTCGTTCTTGACCTCGACCCACTTGTTCTTCCAGGAGGAGAGCATCATCGCGTTGGAGATGGACAGACCGTTCACGCCTTCCATACCGGGCGCCAGCAGCGGTTCGCCGTGCAGGATGTGATTCGTGAAGTTCTTCAGAATGCCCACATGCTGTTCACCGTGTCCCTCTACCTGCAGCTCTACAGTCTCGTTCGGAATGGTGTCAAAGCCCTTCGTGCTGTTGGCTGTAACGTCACGCTCGTCCGCGGAGAGCTTCGTGTACATCAGATGGCCGTCCTCGTACACCAGCTTGCCCTTGGAGCCGGTGACCTCCAGACGGTTCGTGCCCGGGTATTCGCCCGTCGTCGTGATGAACACACCCGTCGCGCCGTTTGCGTACTCCGCCATAGCTGTCACGTCGTCCTCGACCTCGATGTCGTGGTATTTACCGATCGCGCAGCTTGCGAAGATCCGCTGCGGCATGCCGAAGATCCACTGCCACAGGTCGAGATTGTGCGGGCACTGGTTCAGGAGTACGCCGCCGCCTTCGCCTGCCCAGGTCGCGCGCCATCCGCCGCTGTTGTAGTATGCCTGCGTGCGGTACCAGTTCGTGATGATCCAGATGCAGCGCTTCAGCTCGCCGAGCTCGCCGTTCTGTACCATTTCGCGCATCTTCTGATAGAACTTGTCCGTTCTCTGATTGTACATGATCCCGAACGCAAGACCGCTCTTTTCCGCCTTGTCCATGAATTCGTAGACCTTCTTCGTGTATACGCCGATCGGCTTCTCGCTCAGCACGTGGATGCCCGCGTCAAAGGCGTCCATGCCGATGATGGGGTGCCAGTAGTGCGGGGTCGCGATCATCACCGCGTCGATTTTGCCCGAAGCGAGCATTTCCTTGTAGTCCGCGAAATACGATACCGCGTCGCCGCAGACCGATTTCGCCCAGTCCAGTCTCGCCGGCTTGATATCGCAGACCGCCGTCAGCACAGCGCCCGGAACCTTGCCGCCGAAAAGATTGTTCACGTGCGACGAACCCATGTTGCCGAGTCCGACCACGCCAAAACGTACCTGTTCCATAGTTCCTCCCGTGGGAATTGTTGTGGATCGACAGCGGAATCCACCGCCTGCCGGTCGCTTAAGGATATTGTAGCATAATCGCCCGCGAATTGCAATGGTATTTGTGAAGTTTTTCACTCCTTTTGCCATATTTTCCATGGAGCTCTGCCATATCGCCGTCTGCTCTTGCAATTTTCGTTTGCATTTGGTATACTGTTTGCATATGAAAAATCAAACGCAAAAAGGAGCGTGCCATGAGCGATTTTTCCTATTACGAAATGAAAGCGGATAAGGACGGATATTTCCACATGTATTACTATCCGACCAGCCGCAGCAAATACGCAGACACCATCCACTATCATCGGAGCCTGGAATTTGTCTATGTCGCCGCGGGAGCCATGCCGGTACATGTCGACGGGAATCACTGGACGATGCACGCCGGCGATGCGCTGTTCGTGGATGGCTGGAAGGTTCATTATTATGACGCCGTGGATGGCGCGGAAATTTATATTTTCTTAGCGTCTCCGATGTATCTGCCCCATCGCGCCGACGATGAATACACGCTGCCGGCAGCCATGCGTACTTCACCGGAGAGCGGAGCCAGACTGCGCTCCCTCTGCGCAGAGCTTTTTCCGATCTGGCGGCAGAGCAACCCATACCGCGTGTACGGCTTTGTGAACGACTTCTGGAGCATCCTCTACGACGCGCACCGCGTGAAAAAGACGGAGGAGACGCAGCCAGCGTTCCCGATTACGGAGATTTTGGAATATCTCGGCGACCATTTTACGGAGGATATTCACCTGGGACAGCTCGCGAGAATGTATAATTATACAGAAACGTATTTCTCCGCCTGTTTCAACCGGTACCTGAACATGCCTCTGCGCGCGTACGTCAACCGCCTGCGGATCCGGTACGCGGATCGGCTCCTGGAGGAGGGATGGACGAAAACGGCGGCAGCGGCGGAATGCGGGTACACCAGTCCGAACACCTTTTACCGCGCGTTTCAGAAATACCACAAAAACACGGAGCTGGAGATCCCCGGCGATCCCCGGTTTACGGAATCGTAAATTTTGACAGTGATTCTGTCCCTCCTTCGCTAATTTTTGTCATTGCCGAACGATGCGGGATATGGTATAATAAAGATGTTGTTTTCACCCGATCGCCCATCACTGCCTCACCGCGCGGGAATACCGGCTGCGAACCGTTTTGCCGTCGGCATTTTCGCTCGGCGGCATAGGCGGACGATGGGTCGGTGAAAGGCAGAATGAATTTTGGGATTTCACTGGATAGAGCACCGTACGCGGGTGAGGACAAAGAAACGCTCTGTGCGAACGTGAAAAAAGGAGACAGAAACCATGAAGCTTTCTGCGAAAAAAACGATTGCTGCGCTGCTTGCCGGGCTTCTCTTATTCTCCGGCTGCAACGGCGGAGCATCCTCCGGCGAGACCGAAGAGCCGCGGCAGGATACCACAGGCGGCGCCAATACCGCTTCTGCCGAAACCGAAACGGAGGCTCCGGACGATTACGCGCTCCGTATGCAGACGAAGGACTCCCTGCCGGCGGACGCGGATCTGGCAGGGGAAACCATCCACATTGCGTATATGCAGGCGTATCAGAACGATGCTGTTGGCGATGAAGAAGGCGCGGATGTGGTCGGCGACGCGATATACGCGAGAAATACCGCGGTAAAGGACCGCCTGAACGCGGACATCCAGTTCGTCAACGGCGGACTTGGTTGGGATCTCTACCGCGATGTGCTGTTGGCGTCTTTGATGGCAGGCAGCCATGAATTTGACATTCTGCACGTGTGGCAGTCGTGGTTCGCGCCCTTTGTGACCAACGGCTCCCTGCTCCCCGTGAACGACGCGCCGTACATCGACGTTTCGCAGCCATGGTGGGCGGTCGATTTCATGAAGGAATTTTCCGTCAACGGCACGACGTACCATTTCTTAGCCGGCGACATCAACCCCGGCCTGCTCACGAGTCAGGGCTGCGTCTATTTCAACAAGCCGCTGTACGAAGATTACTTTGAGAGCGCGGACAATCTCTATCAGATGGTGCTCGATGGCAAGTGGACGTACGAGGCGCTCTACAGCCAGTCCGAGGCGTTCTATGTGGACGTCAACGGCGACGGAGCCAAGGACACGAACGACCAGCTCGGCTACGGCATCATCACCGGCAACATCATCGATCACCTCTTCTATGACGCGGGCGCAGAGATGACCACCCGGGATACGGACGGCAAGCCGGTTCTGAACGGCAACAGCGAGCACAATGTCAATCTGATGGAGTGGATCCTCCGCTTCTGCTACGACAACACAGGTTCGCTGCTCTATCCCGCGACGGAGGAAGGTCTGCAGGAGATCCGCGAGAACTTCATCTCCGGCAAAAACGCGTTCTTGCTGTCCTTTTTGAATATGGCGGGCAGACTCCGCGATATGGAGGACAACTACGGCATCATCCCCTATCCGAAATACGATGAAAAGCAGGAATCCTATCTGAGTCTGGTACACGACGACGCACCGCTCTACGCGCTTCCCGCGGACTGCACGAAGTACGACGACTGCTGCCTCGTTCTGGAAGCCATGGCAGCCGAAAGCTACCGCCGTGTGACGCTGGTAAATTACGAGAAGGCGTTAAAGACAAAGTACGTCCGTGACGCGGTATCCCCTCAGATCATCGACATCATCCGCGACAACCCGACGACGGACTTCGGCTATATCTACAGCTACGCGCTCGACAACCTTGGCCTGCTCTGCAGAATCATCGCGGGCAAGGGCAAGAATATCTACACCTCCTATTACCGCAGCCACGAGGGACAGGCACAGAAGTACCTGGATGAGCTGATTGAAAAGGCACAGTAAGGCGAAAAGTGATATGCTCTGTCTTTGACCATTCCGTCCCCTATGCGTTTTTTGGTCGATTTTCCGACACGGCAACAGCATTTCCTTTTTTACACAGAAAATCAGGACAGACATCCCACTGTGCCGAGGTAAAGAGGTCCGAAAGGTTTTCTGATCGTTTGTAAAACTTGAGGTTTTACAAACTTCACTTGACGCACCGGAATTGCACAAACGATATCCATTTTATCCCAGATAGAAAGTTTTTGAAGGGGACCGGGAAACTTTTTTCAAAAAGTTTCCCCAAGTCCGTTTCCCCAAAAGTAAATGCTGTTGCCCCGGATTTTCCGACAAATGCTCTTGCAATCCGGCGGCGGATATGGTATACTACCTGTATACAAGGCAATGCCCCGGCAAACGACACGCGAACCGGGGTTTTGCGCTATCTTTGCGGACAACAGCACCGCTTGCCGGGGCCGGAACGGTGCGAAAAAAGGAGAATGTATGGAACAGAACAAGAGACCGGAAACGATGGAACGGATCACGACCGCAGCGCTGGCGCAGGCGTTCATTGACGAGCAGCTGGCGGCGATCAAAGCGCAGGTCGGCGACAAAAAGGTACTGCTTGCCCTGTCCGGCGGTGTGGATTCGTCGGTGGTGGCGGCACTGCTCATCCGTGCGATCGGACAGAACCTGGTGTGCGTCCACGTGAACCATGGTCTGCTGCGTAAGGGCGAGCCGGAGCAGGTGATCGAGGTGTTCCGCAACCAGATGAACGCGAACCTCGTGTACGTAGACGCCGTGGATCGTTTCCTCGATAAGCTGGCGGGCGTCGCGGAGCCGGAGAAGAAGCGCAAAATCATCGGTGCGGAGTTCATCCGTGTGTTTGAGGAAGAAGCGAGAAAGCAGGACGGCATCGAATTCCTGGCGCAGGGCACGATCTACCCGGACATCCTCGAATCCGGTCCGGTCAAGGCGCACCACAACGTCGGCGGACTGCCGGAGGATCTGCGGTTTGAACTGGTGGAGCCGCTGAAGTTCTTATTCAAGGACGAAGTGCGCGTGGTCGGCAAAACGCTCGGTCTGCCGGACAACATGGTCTATCGCCAGCCGTTCCCGGGACCTGGTCTGGGCGTGCGCTGCCTCGGCGCGATTACGAGAGACAGACTGGAAGCCGTGCGTGAATCCGACGCGATCCTGCGGGAAGAATTTGCCGCCGCCGGTCTTGCCGGAAAAGTGTGGCAGTACTTCACGGTCGTTCCGGATTTCAAGTCGGTCGGCGTCCGTGACGACAAGCGCACCTTTGAGTACCCGGTCATCCTGCGCGCCGTCAACACCAAGGACGCCATGACCGCCACCGTAGAGGACGTTCCGTTCGCGCTCTTACAAAAGATCACCGCAAGAATCACCGGCGAGGTCAAAGGCGTCAACCGCGTGCTGTACGACCTGACCCCGAAGCCGTGCGGGACCATTGAGTGGGAATGATGTGCGGTTGAACCGTGACGCGATCCATCCCACTCTTGAAAAAATCCCCGCGAAACGGGTATTTTTTCCGATGTTGGGTGCGGCAGTGGAGTGGGAATGATGTGCGGTTGATTGGTGACGCGATCCATCCCACTCTCGAAAAAATCCCCACGAAACGGGTATTTTTTCCGATGTTTGAGCTTGTAAGTAACGAGTGGGAATAATGTGCGGTTGAATATTTCAAATCACTGAAAAAAGACGGGGAACGGAAAAAGCCTCGTCTTTTTTTGAGACGTCTATTGCTTTTTGGTATGTTACATGCTATAATGTTTTACATAGAATATTTAAAAGATGCTGGTGTGTGTTTCTTGTAATTGATTTGTATGCATAGCATCCTTTGATTTTGTTTCAATAGAATGTGTCAAATGGATTGAAGCATACTACTAAGAACTCAGATAAAAGGGAGATACTTTATGGGATGGCATTGGCGTAAAAGTAAAAAGTTTGGTCCATTCCGTATAACTGCAAGCAAAAGCGGTATTAGCACGTCCGTAGGTGGTAAGGGATTTCGACTTACACAATCAACAAACGGCAAAATTAAGGTCACGACTGGTATTCCTGGTACGGGATTATATCATACGCGGACGATCTCTTCTCTTGAAAAAACGCAATGTATGCGAAACAACGGTAGGTTATCCACTATCGTGATCATTGTACTTATTTTGATGATTATCGGAGTCATGATTTTTCTGCGTCCGCATAATGGCACTTTGCCTGATCCGATGGAATCGCAGGAAAGACCTGTTGAAACCACAGCTCCTTTTGTTTTTGTTGATGATATTGCTTCAGTTTTTCTTAGCACGAACGGGTATGAAAGAATTGGATGTCAATTACACGATGTTTCCGTAGACAAACTGCATATTATAAATGAAAATCCAGAAATTGCCGATATAAACATTGATAACATTGCAGAGGAGGGTGTTTCACTCACTGTAACTGCTCTTTCTCCTGGAACCGGCTATTTCTCTTTGACAGATGGTGCATACACTTCTGAGCGAATTTGTGTTGTGGTCGAAAATAGTTCCAATGGAGCATCTGGTACAACTTCCTCGACAGATGGCACATACATTGCAAACAAAAATACAGGTGTATACCACCGAAGCAGCTGTTCAGCTCTACCAGATACAGAGAACAGAGAATACATAAGTGCGAATGAGGCTGCTGAGGGAGATTATACACCGTGTCAGATTTGTAAACCATAAAACGGATGTTTATAATGTCAAGCCCCCATTCGTTAGACAAGGAATCTAACGAATGGGATGTATTTCGTGATAAAATAGGGTGACTACACTACATCCAAAAGGACGGTATACCATATGCGCAGACGGGACAGAGAAATAACGGATCCGGCGGCGATCCTGGCGATCGTGGACGAATGCGAAATTCTGCGGCTGGGACTGGCGGACGGCGACTATCCGTACATTGTGCCGGTCAACTTTGCTTATCGGATGGAGGACGGTGTGCTGTGCTTCTACATCCACGGGGCGATGGCGGGACGGAAATATATGCTGCTGTCCGAAAATCCGGTGTGCAGCTTTGAGATGGACGTGCCGCTTGGGATCGAGTGCATCCCGGAAAAGGGAGACGCCACCATGCGATACCGTTCCGTGATGGGCAAGGCGAGCGTGACGTTTCTCAACGGAGAGGACAGAGAGCGCGCCCTCGACGAGGTGATCATGGCGCGGAGCGAGACGACCCGCGATTTTCCCTACAACCGTGCGGCGATCGGTCGGACGATGGTGGCAAGGCTGGCGGTCACGGAGATCACGGCAAAGGCAAACAACCCCGGCGGCGGTGCGGACTAAGCGAAAAAGACTGCGTATGCAGGGGAGCGATTCCCCTGTGTACGCAGCCTTTTTGTGTACCTGTATCCTATCCCCGCTTGCCGTCGAGCCGTTTCGCAACATACGCCGGGACCTCCTCCGGTGCGATGGACAGCACGTGCGCAAGCTCCGCGTTCATCTGCCCCTCGGCGTCCCGCAGCAATCTCTCGTCGGCGATGTGGAGCTTTTTGCCGCGCTTGGCGATGTGCTCCCGGTGCAGATACAGCGCGCGGATCATTCGGAAGATCCGCTGGCGGTCGCCGCTTTGCAGGATCGCGTCGTAGGTGTGCTTCCGTTCGCCGTCGTCCGCGATCCAGTCCGGAGATTCGCCGTTTTCGTCATCTGTGACGGTGCATTCCGCGAGAATCCCGTCGATCTCTTCTTTTGTCAGGAGCCGCCGCATCCGCTCGACCAGCACCGGATTGTCCGCGGGTACATAGACGACCCCGTCCGGATGTGCGTTTGGCTTCAGCACATAGTATTCCCGCACATTCCCAAAGAAATTGCGCATGCCATGCTCCGCAATCGTGCAAACACCGTCCGTGCCGTACAGCACATTTTCCCCAACCGCAAACATATCTTTTCCTCCACCTGGCGAAACGCTATATATAGAATCAGCGCGTGCGATTTCACTATATATAGTATACCACAAATCGATTGAAAAAGCAAATGGACAAAATCCACAACTTTCGCCGCGGGAAAATCGGACGGGAAATGGAGAAGTTGCCCTATGGAAAATCGACAGCCCACCTCTGTCCGCATGCAAAAAAGCCCGCGATCCTCTCGCAGGCTTATTGCGGACGCCGCTTCCGTCGGAGTATGTCCGGACAGGTGACTGTTTATTGTACCATGTGGCGCGACGGAAGTAAAGAAGGGCAGAAGCGCACTATTCGGAAAATGCGCAACCACAGGGTGAGGAAATGTCGTCAATAAGGAAACGCTGCATCTATGGCTTTTCGCGCAAAAATAGCCTTACTCTTCCGAATCCTTGTCTGCGTACCTGTCGTACTGCAGCACGTCCAGAAAGCGCATGATTTTTCTGGCTCCCGTGAGCGTATTGTCCCAGGCGATGTACGGCTTTTCCAACAGCCCTGCCGGACGGATCGCCATGTAGGTCGAGAAGTGGTCGCACACCGCGTTTGCAAGCGTGTTCTGTACCTCGATGATCAGCTCGTTTTTACCGCCCTCCAGTGCGGGCGTGAGCAGATACCGATATGGCGGATTGACGCGCAGACCGAGCTCCATGTCGTTCAACCACACGTGCGCGCTCTCGCCGAGGTAGGGCAGTACAAGATAAAATTCCGCGTCAGGCACCTGCGGCAGCTCCGAGCTGTCAAAGGACGCGGTGTAGCGGATCGTACCGGAGAAATCGGGGCGTTCGCGTGAGATGTCGGGCAGCTCTGTTCCGTTTTCCACGATCGTTTCCCAGACGCCCGGCTGGTTGTAGGGCGAGAGCGCGACGGTGTACGACAGCTCCAGCTCCGCCTTGTCCGTGAGATAAAGCGGCGGCATAAGAGACGCTTCCACGTCCTTCGCCACGTGCGGATCGTATATCCAGATCACGGATTGGAACGGCTCCAGATGGAGGTGCACGCCGGAAGCATCCGCCCGCACAGCGCGCAGATCTCTGTCGTCATGCAGCATATCGAGGGACATGAGCTTGGCGTCGTCGCCGATGTCGGACAGCTTTACGGTGGTGTCCACAACCTGCGATGCGGATTCGTTCACGAACATATAGAGGTGTACGCCGCCTCTCCGGTAGTGGCAGTACCGCAGCTCCGGATAGCCAAAGCCGATCTGCACGTCCGGTGTGAACTGCTGCCGCAGCCTGGAGACGAGGGTGCTCTCGTCCGTGTCCACGCCCAGCCGATACACGCGCAGTCCCTTTTTCTCGAGCTTGTCCAGTGCGGCAAGGAACGTTTTCGGATATTCCGGGGCATAGGGCAGGATCAGACAGCGGTAGCTCTCCTTGCCGACCTTGAGCGAACCGTCGCGCGCGAGCTTTGCCGGATACACGGACGCGCCGTGGTTTTCCTTTTCGGTGAGGAAGCAGTCGATGGGCAGAATGTCGTAGTCGATGTGCGCGTCGGAAAGCAGCTTTGCAGGGACACTGGTCGTCATCGCGGTGCCTACGGGGCTCATCCATTCCGCTTCACCATGGTAGAGGATCGCGGCGTCGGCACAGTGCACGGCTCCCTCAAAGAGGTGAACGACGGCGTTTCCGTACCACATCAGGGTCGAGAACGCGTCGTACTGCGGATCCACACCACCGCCGCCGAAATGGGGCGGACAATCGGGATCCGGGAACGACGGCGAAAACGCGTGCGGCACAAATTGGTTGATCCCGCGCACGAGCATGTGGTCGAGGAGATAGCGCATACAGGACGCGCCCTCCGCCCAGCCGTACGCGCCGAAGATCTCGCACATCGCGCGTCCCTCCATCTGCGGATTGATATGCGCGAACGACGAGCCGAGCTTGGCAAGTACGCAGTCGAAGAAGGCGGGATCGCAACGGTTCCAGGCAGCGGACGCGGTGTGGATGTACTGCCCCATGCCGGGCATGATCTGGTGGAGCACTACGTCGATGCCGCTCATATCCTGACCGTCGAGGGAGCGGAAATAATGGCCCGCACTGCATCCGAGCCGGGCGTGCGAGTCGTTGTCCTCGATGATGTGACCGATATACTGTACGCCGTGCGCTCTGCACCAATCGCCGAGCTGGCGGGTGAAGCTGTCGCGATACAGGCTCGATACGGCGTCCATGTAGGCGTGGCGGATCTCGGCGGTCTTTTTGCCCATATCGCACCAGAGCGCGGCGATATACGGCATGGGATCGTATCCCGTGACCTCCGTCATGCGGCGCACCATTTCACCCTCGCGCCACGGATACGCCATACCGGCCAGACCGATGCGCGTTTCGTAATACCGGTACTCGCAGGCGTGCGCGCTGAACCACGTGTTGCCGATGCGCGGCTCGTCTGAGAAAAAACCGCGGATCGTCTTGCCGAATTCGTCCCTGTAGTGCGCGTAATGCGGCTCGTACACGGCATCGATGAGCAGACGGACGGAATCGGGGTTCATCATATCGATGTATTCCTGCGACATGGCGCCCTGCCGGGTCTGGTAGAGGAAGTAGATCCGATAGCAGCCGTCCGGGATGTCAAAGCGGAGGTACCTGCCGTTTACATTCGCGGTCAGATCGATCGGTTCCGGGGCGATTTCCTCTCCGTTTCCGGTGCGCGGGTAGGCGTAGATCCCGATGAGGCGGTTTTCCTCGTCCGGAATCCGGCGCAAAAGAATCGTCGCGGCGGGCAGCGGTCCCACCACATCGAGGTGCTCCTCGCCGATCTGCCACGGCCGCAGCTCCGGATGGGCTTTCACAGCGCCGTTCGCGTGCCCGGTCGGGAAATGGTCGTCGTCGAGGATCCACACGCCCATATCGCGCTTTTTCGCCTCGGCTAAAATGACGTCCATATCGCGCCACCAGCCGTCTCCGGCGAAATCGCGGTGCGGTCGGGATTCCACGCAGAATGCCCGACAGCCGCTCTGATAGATGCGCTCGACCTCCGCGGGGATGGATTCGGTATGGTTGCCATGCTGCCAGTAGAAGGGGAGCATATAGTTGCCCGCCTTGCCATACAGGACATCGCTGAGGTTTTTATCCATAAAATCACTCCTTCATCTGTGGGGATGGTTTGCCATTATTGTACAAAATCGCGGCGGCTTTGTCAATAGAAATGGCGAAAAATGGTGTTCCCAGCGTAAAACTATCCAAAAATCACCGTGCCTTGCGTGAAATTTTCGTCCTGCGCAGCTCTTGACAAATGGCGGCGAATCTGGTATACTGTTTGTCGAACAGACCAGGGGTGCCATGTGGCTGAGACGGAGTGCCGAACCCTTCTACCTGATCCGGGCAATACCGGCGTAGGGAGGATTTGTTTGTGTAATGGATTTTGGATCCGCCATTATGCAAAAGGTGTAAGCTTCGTCATGGCTCTGGTGCCGCGGCGGAGTTTTTTCTGTTTCGCGGTCTGTATTATCGTCTTTTGGAGTAAAGCAATGGCAAAAACCTCGTCCGAAAAAATCCATCTTCTTGTCGAATGCGCCATTATGATCGCGCTCGGCACGGTGCTCAGTCTCATCAAGGTATATGAAGCTCCCTACGGCGGCAGTGTAACGCTTCTGTCGATGGCGCCGATGATCCTGCTCTCGCTCCGGCGTGGTGTGAAGGTCGGTCTGCCTGCCGCGTTTGTATATTCCGTATTGCAGCTGATCCTCGGGCTGTCCAGCGTGGCATGGGTCCCGAGCATTTCCGGTAAGGTCTGGTGTATTCTGCTCGATTACATCTTCGCGTTCACCGTTCTCGGTCTGGGCGGCATCTTCCGGAACGTCAAGTTCTCGAAAAACGAAACGACCAACCTCTTTGTATCCGCCATCCTCGGCGCACTGCTTGTAACCGCGCTGCGCTTTGTCTGCCACATCCTCTCCGGCGCTGTGATCTGGTACGCCCTCGACCTGGAATGGTACGCCGACGACCCGACCCATATCGTCAACCGCTACGGCAAATGGCTCTTCTCCTTCATCTACAACGGCACGTTCATGATCCCCGAGATGATCGAGACCGTGATCGGCGTTCCGCTGCTGCACAAAGCGCTGCAGAAGGTGAAATAATTTCCTTACATTTGCGTCCCCCTTACAACCTTACATAGCGGCATCTGTGCACCATCGCAGACACCGCACAGAAAAAGCAAGGCACGTCCTTTATCGGATCGCCTTGCTTTTTCTCTGTATGCATTATAAACGGATCCCGAAATACCGCGCAAGCAGCGCCGGGTATTCCGCTTCTTCAAAGCTCCGCCGCGTCACCGTCCCGTTTTCGTAGAGGGAGAGCTGGTTTCCGTCGATGGCGACACGTCCGGTTTCTGTCTTGATCGCCAGCATCGGCGCTTTCGTGAACGGCGAATCCGGATGCTTTTCGCACCAGAACGACGGCATTTCGTAGTCTATGGGCAATTGCGGCTCTTCCGTGAAGCTGTAGAATGGACGGAAAACCGCCTCGCCGACTGTGGTATCTTCCATAAGCGGAGTATCTTCAATCACCCAGCCGTAAAATTCCCGTTTGCGCAGCCGGTATACGCGGAAACCGTCGTTCACCTCCGCTGTCGTGTCGCCGTAGGGCAGCGGCTGCCGGAAGCTCTCCTGCCCGATCCCCGCATCCATGATCCATTCGCTGCCGTTGTCCGCCGTGACGCGCAGCACCCGGTGCCGCCGCATGGGGATCGCCGTCTCGCCGCGCAGGTACCGTGCCAGATATTCCGTCACCGTGTATCCCATGGAGCGCAGCAGCACCGCGAAAAATCCGTTTATCTCAAAGCAGTACCCACCGCGCCGCCGTGTGACGATCTTGTCGTACAGCGCGTCCTCCGCGAGGGACAGCGGTCTGCCCGCTAAGATGTCGAGGTTTTCGTACGGCACCGCCTGGAGAAACGCGCGCTGGAGCCGGAACAGCGTCTCACGGTCGGGCGTGATCGTCTCCGGGACCGCCAGCCCGAGCCGTAAAAAGGTCTGGCGGATCTGTTCTGTCGTGTACATGGCTCTGCCTCCTTGAAAATTTTACCAAACCGACGCCGTTTGTTCCGAGCGGACCTGTGCACGTCCAATTTCTGATAAAACACATCCCGTGAACGGACGCGCAGCGGTGGCGTAGACATATGGTAATTTCCGGAAAATGGTGAAGTAAGTAGCTGTAAAAACGTGGAAATAAGGAGAGAGGTCAACGAACGGTCTTCTCAAAATTCAGGCTACTCTATTTTGGTGAGCAGTCGGACCTGCACAAACAAAATCCTGTCCTTTTTTCCATAAAAGTTTTGCGGAGCTTTTTCAAAAGCGACCGTTTCTCCGCGTCTCCCCGTCTCCCCCCATGTCCCCCTCAATGGCGATGGTGGATGTGCTCCATGGTCATCGCGACCGCTTCGTAGACGTGGTCGTCGTCGAGGGTGTAGAGAACGTGCTTGCCAACCCGGCGGGAGCGGATCAACCCCTCGTCGCGCAGGATCCTCAGCTGGTGCGAGACCGCGCTGTTTGTCATGCCGAGCGCCGCCGCGATACTGCCTGCGCAGATTTCGCGTTCGCGCTCGCCCTCGCCGTCCGCGCCGATCCCGGCAAGCACGCAGACGATGCGCAGCTTGGTCGGGTCGCCGATCGTGCGTAAAAACCGCGCCGCCTGTGCAAGCTCTTCCTCTGGCGGCAGGGTGATCCCCTCCGGATGGTGATTGATAATCGTTTCGTGTTCCATGCGATTCCCGTTTTCCTTATTTATTCTTGACAGACAGCGATTCAAAGCAGATTTTCATCGTACACCGCACGGGAGCCGCCCACGAACCGCAGTCTCGTCCGCGCCGCGATCAGCACCGCCTCGCCGATTTTACGCATGGGCAGACGCACCGGCACCGCCACCGGCTTTAAGTGCATCCCGATGAGGGTCCCGCCGATGTCCATTCCCGCGTCCGCGATGCCGCCCTCACCCTCAATCGCCATCGGATGCGCGAAGCCGTGGTACGCCGCCGTCGCGAAGGATCCGCCCGCTTTCGGCTGTGGGATCACATTGACCCCGCGCACACCGGGCAGCGCGTCCCTTTCCAGAATCAGCGACCGGTTCAGATGCTCGCAGCACTGCGCCGCCAGATAAATTCCGCGCGGAGAGAGCACCTCCATCAGCCCGTCAAATACCGCTTTACCCACCTCCGGGGAGGAGTACGTCCCGATCCTGCCGCCTAAAATCTCACTCGACGAGCAGCCGACCACCAGAATCTCCCCCGCGGACAGCTTTGCCGCGTCCAATAACGCCGCGCATGCCGCCGAAACCTCGCTTTTAATCTCCGTCAGTTCCATTTTTTATCGCTTCCTTATTGTATAATAGATTGCATATTTATCCGCGCACGTGCCTCTCGATCCAGTCGAGCACGCCCATGCCGGACGGCGTCGTGTCGTCCGCTGCCGCGCGTACCTCGTCCGGGGCTGTCCCTGCCGCTACGGCGTAATCCGCGGCGGCTAGCATCGGGATGTCGTTGTAGTTGTCCCCGAACGCCACGACCGTTTTGCAGCCGGTGACCTCCCGCAGCTCCCGTACCGCGTTGCCCTTGGACGCGTCGACGGCAAATACCTCGAGATACCACGTGTCCGCGTCGTTGTGATCCGGGTAGAACGCGCACTGCACCGCAGGATTTTCCCGCAGCACGTTGTAAATCGTCAAGAGCGCCGCGTGCGTGTCGAGATAGCAGAAATACACGATCTCGCCCTCCGGCAGACTGCCATCCAGCCTCCGGAACGGCTTGCCATACCGCTCGATCCGTTCGCGCATGAACGCCGCCATTGCCGGATTCGCGATTTTCCGGTATGCCGTGAACAGTTCGTCCGCGCCGTCCAATGTATAAATAAACGGCTCCGCCTGCATGGACAGCACCAGCGCCGCCGCCGCCCGGTTGATGCTGTGCCGCCGCACATACACACCGCGTGTCATGTCACGGAGAAACGTGCCGTTCATGAGCGAGACCGGGGCAGGGAATGGCACTCCCGCTAAGATGAACGCCGTCGAGCGGATGGTCCGCGCCGTCGCGTAGGTCAGACGCACCCCACGGTCGGACAGCGCGCGGATCTTCTCCACGGCGCCTTTCGGCAGTACCGCGCCCGGCGTGAGCAGTGTACCGTCGAGATCGGAGACAAAAAGCGTCTCCGCCGGATCCAGATAAAGCGTATCTGCCATCGTTCATCCCCTCCTTGCCCGGAAAAATGTCTGCAAAACCGCCCGGCATTCCCGTTCGCGCACGCCGGACACCACGGTCGGCTTCCAGTTGACGGGATAGCTCTGCATCGCGAATACGGAGCCCATCGCCCCGGCGCGGCTGTCCTTAGCTCCATAGACGACGCGGGAGATCCGCGCGTTCCAGATCGCCCCGGCGCACATCGGACACGGCTCCAGCGTCACATATAACGTGCATCCGGTCAGCCGCCAGCCGCCGAGTACCTGACAGCCCCGGTCGATGACCTCCATTTCCGCGTGCCACAGCGCGTTTTTCGCCATTTCGCGCCCGTTTACGCCGTATGCGAGAAATCCGCGGTCCTTATGCACCAATACCGCGCCGACCGGGACCTCTCCGCGCGCACCGGAAATCTCCGCGGCAACGAGTGCCAGCGCCATATAATCCGCGTCCGTGCGGCATCGTGTCGCCTGTACGGCAAAATACGCGTGCAGATCCATGATCCCTCCGGAAAAATACAATTCTACTTATTATTATACCACAACCGCGGCGGGAATTGCAATGTTTTCGGGATAAAAAATCCGCCGGAGGAAAAATCCCCGACGGGTGGGTGTTACTGGAGAAACAGCATGTAGTTGTCGGAAAGGGTGTATTCCGCAAGGGTGATTTCGTAATAATCCGATTTTTTACTGCGTAGTGTATTGTCTGATGGAAGATTTACAAGCTTCAGCTTTGCCGTGGCGATCGGTTTTCCGTCAGCGGCGACTGCCTTCGCAGTGAGCAGATAGTCGTGTTCTCCCGCGGGTATGGCTTGCAGTGCGGCGAGCGTGCTTTCAAAGACGGCGTCGGTGCCGGTAATTCTGCTATATGGAATTGAACTGTGCATTAACAACAAAAAGAAGAAAACGATTGCGTTGCGGCGCACATTCCTTCGCTGCCGAAAAAAACGCCCGCGCGACCGAGAGATCGTGCGGACGTATCGTACGAATATTGTAGGCGAGCTTGTAAGCCGGGTTCTGTACGCTTGCGCGTGACTGCTATCTATCTCCTCCGACTGTTGCCAGCCGACTGTAGCCCCCCGCTGTCTTCTGTCGGGCAGACATCCGATTGCTCGGCGACCTGCGGGCGTTGCTCCGGATAGGGTTTACATTTGCACACAGTTGCCTGTCATGCCGGTGAGCCTTTACCTCGCCTTTCCACCTGTACCGCGGAAAACCACGGTAGTCTATTTCTGTTGCACTTTCCCGGGAGTTTCCTCCGGCGGACGTTATCCGTTATCCTGCCCTGCGGAGCCCGGACTTTCCTCATGCCAATACCTTACGGCGCCATGGCACGCAGCAGTCCCGCTCACCTACGGCAATAGTATACCACAAAAACGCGCCTTTGTCAAGAATTTTGCGCACGAAACGCACACCACGGCAACAGCATATAAAAAAGCAAAATAGCGAGAATACGTCTAAAAGTCTCCCTCGCGAGGGAGGGGGACCGCTTGCGGTGGAAGGAGTCATGGATTGGAGAGAGAAAATATCGTGCGTCTTGTGTCAGACAGCACTCTGCGATGCTACGGTGTTGTGCGGGAGCCTTATCGGAAACTACCGCTTGTGAGGCTACAGAAAATCAGGACAGACATCCCACTGTGCTGAGGTAAAGAAGGCGCGAACAGTTTTCCGATAGTTTGTAAAACTTCATATGATGCACCGGAATTGCACAAACGATAT
>CAKRZR010000019.1 GCA_934433485.1 uncultured Eubacteriales bacterium
CTGACCCCCTATGCCCTCAGAGAGCTTGTCAAGGCGGTCTATGTAGATGCACCGGACAAGTCCAGCGGCAAGCGCAGACAGAAGGTACATATCGAGTACGACCTTGTGGGCTACATTCCCGTGGATGAGCTGCTAAAAGCGGAACAGGCATGACCGAGATCATGCCTGTTCCAAGAAAATTAAATTTTACTGTCTTACCAGCAGGGAGCTTTCCTTCCGCGTTTTTTCTTTTTTACAATAGGCTGAACTGTTTCTTCGCTTCCAGCTCTTTTTTGTGTTCCTTGATGTATTTCGTCCACTTGATATAGCCGTAGGTGGTGTTCGTGAGATAGCCTACCTTCAGCACCAGGAGCACGTACTGTCCGGAGAGAATGTTGATCGTTGCTTCCAGCAGTGCGCTGATATACCACGCGATCCATTGCTCCCGGATACGGAACAGGATGAAAAGACCGTTGCAGATGCCGACTGCGGAAGCGCACGCGTCCAGATAGCAGACCCACGTCTCCAGCGTCTGATTCCCTCCGAAAAGATCGGTTCCGATGTCCAGCGTGGTGAGGAAATAGCCCACGCCGAGCGTCCACACAACAATGCCCGCGATGATCGCGACCTCCGCCCAACCGGACAGCTTGCGCACCTCGGTCAGCTCGTCGTCCTTTTTGTCGGGATGACGGTGCCAGTTCACGAAGCTGATGATGTCGATCGGGATCCAGAAGAATAAAGTGGACGCCATGGTGGCAAAGCGATACGACAATACGATACAAATGAGAATTTCCGTGATTTCCACGAACAGGGAGACGATGAAGTTCCACTTGCTCTGCTTGGAGATGAGCAGCTCACAGAGAATGTTCAAAAACGTATCCGCGAGGTACAGTCCCATGATGATGGAGCCGCGGACGCCGTTTACGTCCTCCTCCGGGAAGAGCACGGCAAAAACGCATGCCAGAATGAGGATCGAGAAAAACCAGATCTTTTCGTAGAGGGAAAAATAATTCCATACGTGTCTGCATTTCGCTCCGAAAGTTGAGGTGTTCTTTTCCATAATTTCCTCCGAAATTGGTATAAAAAATTTCCGGTATTTCCCGTTTGCGAAAAATACCGGAACTATTATAGCAGAAATTTTGGAAATGTCAATGGGATACGACAAATATTGTTGCTGTATGGTTACTGTTAGCCTGTCAAAACATTCTGCCGCGACGCTTTATTGCCTGTAATACTGCGCTTGCGCCTCCCACAGCGCCGCGTATTTGCCGCCGGACGCCACAAGCGTTTCATGCGCCCCGCGTTCCACGAGCTTGCCCTCGTCGAATACGAGAATGTCCCGGCAGAAGCGGCAGGAGGAGAGACGGTGACTGATGTAGACCGCCGTTTTATCGCCGACGATCTCGTCAAAGCTCTCGTACACCTTCGATTCCGCAATCGGGTCCAGCGCGGCGGTCGGCTCGTCCAGGATGATAAACGGAGCGTCCTTGTACAGCGCGCGGGCGATCGCCACCTTCTGCGCCTCGCCGCCGGAGAGATCGGTGCCGTCGTCGCGGATGTCCTTGTAGAGATAGGTGTCCAGTCCCTGCTCCATTTTCGCGAGCCGTTCCCCGAAGCCTGCTTTTGTCAGATCGGCTTCGGCAAGCGCACAGTCATAGGCTTTTCCGGCACCGACGTTTTCGCCAAGCGGCAGGGAGAACAGCTTGAAATCCTGGAATACTACGCCGAACGCGGCAAGATAGGCTGTGTAGTCGATCTCGCGGATGTCCACGCCGTCGATGGTGATATAGCCCTCGGTCGGATCGTACAGACGGGACAGGAGCTTGATGAACGTGGATTTGCCGCTGCCGTTTCTGCCGACCACTGCCATGCGTTCGCCGGTTTCAAAGGTCAGATTTACATGGGACAGCGCGTCCGTTTTCGCGCCCGGATAGCGGAACGACACATCGTGGAACACGATCTCGTGCGAATCCCCTGCCGGAAACGGACGGTCACCTTTCTGCATCACGGATGGAATGTCGAGAAATTCAAATATCAGCGAGAGGAACGGCGCGTTGTTGCGCATATCGCCGATGGTGGAGAGAAGCGAGGACAGACTGCCGGACAGCCGCGTGATCGAGGCGACATACTGGGTCACAGCGCCGACGCCAAACGCGCCCGCCCACGCCTTCAGACAAACGAACACATACACCAGCCCTGTGAAAAGTACGGATACCGCAGCGGACGCGCCTCTGTACAGTCCCATCGGACCGCGCGCCAGTCGTGCAAACGGACCCTTGGAGCCAAAGGTAGCCGTTTTGTCAGCGCAGTATTTCGCGCAGATATCCCCCTGCCGGTAGATACGGATGTCGGCGGCGTACTGGTTGCGGTTGCCGAGAAAGCCGAAGAAGCCGAACAGGCGGTTGCCAAGATTATGGTTCCCTGCCGCTTTTGCGTAGTAGCTGTTCGCCTTTGTGGACAGCATCGGGGCGAGATAGGTCACAAAGAGCAGCAGTGCCACCACGGCGAGCACAAAAAGCGGATGGTTCAGAACGGTCCACGCACCGCTGTCGTCCGGGACACGCTGCACGAACAATGTGACAGTCAGGGCGATTCCGCCGAAGAGATTGCAGAAGCCGGAGAGCAGTGATTCCACGTTGTCGATGACGCGGAACAGTCCCCAGCCGCCGCCGTTACGGTTCTGCTGGATCGTCGAGAGCATTTCGTGCGTGTGCGTGTCGTCAATGGAGAGAAAATCGAGCGAGAGCATCTTTTCCGCGAAGAAGCCTTCAACCTGAAAATACATCGTGGAGCAGAGCGTCTCCCGCCAACGGTTCAGCAGTGCTGTGACAAGCGAGATGACGGCGGCGGAGAACAGCGTTGCCAAAACCAGATTCCGCAGCACGAGCGGATCGCGGTTTCCGGACAGCTCTTCGATGATCTGCGCGGAGAGGTAAATACCGACGTATGGTGTCAGCGCGCCGAAGATCACCGGGATGAGCCGGGAGAGAAACATCTGCGGGTATTTGTGAAATAACATGCCAAACGCGCGGCGATTGATGGAGAACGCCTGCCGCAGCGTCGTTTTTTTCGATTTCGATGCATTCTTTTTCATTCCGCATCCTCCGTTTCGTTTGCGGCGGAATCCGCGTAGTAGTGACTCTGTACCGTGAACAGCTCCGCGTATTTTCCGCCTTTTGCCAAGAGCTCCTCGTGTGTGCCTTCCTCTAAGATCTGTGCGTCGCCGATAAGGACGATCCGGTCGCAGAAGCGTGTGGACGCCAGTCGGTGGCTGATGTACAGGGATGAGCGTCCCGCGGTGATCTCGCTGTATTTTTCGTATAGCTCCGCCTCGGAGATCGGGTCCAGCGCCGCGGTTGGCTCATCGAGCATCAGAATCGGCGCGTTTTTGTACAGCGCGCGTGCCAGCACCAGCCGCTGGGTCTCGCCGCCGGAGAGCGCCACCGCGTCCTCATAAACGTCCCGGTTCATTTTCGTCTCCAGTCCGTCCGGCAGGGACTCAAATTTTGCCCGCAGTCCCGCCGCGTCGACGCAGTGCCATACTCTGTCGTAATCGATGTTGTCCTCCGTCTGCGCGATGTTGGCGGCGATGGTGGTGGCAAGCGTGTCGAAATCCTGGAACACGGCGGAAAACAGGGAATAGTAGTCCTGCCTGTTGTACTCTCGGATGTCCCTGCCGTTCAAGAGCACCGCGCCCTCCGTGGGATCGTAGAAGCCGCAGAGCAGCTTGACGAGGGTGGTTTTACCCGCGCCGTTCAGTCCGACGACCGCCAGCTTCTCCCCGGGATGGAGCGTCAGATGGATGTGTTCAAGGATGTTGCGCTCCGTGCCGGGATAACGGAAGGTCACATCGCGCAGCTCGATGGTGTACGCCTTGTCCGGTTCCGGAAGAAGCGGAGCCCCGGTAAAGGAGAACGATTCCGGATAGGTGAGAAATTCCCGCACCGTCGAGAGATCAAGGCTTTGCTTATGTAAGGTGTTCAGATTGCCGAGGATCCCGGTGATCCACGCCGCGAATCCGCCGACCGCCGAGAAGTACAAAAGAAATTCCGACACCTGCATTCCGGCGTCCAGACAGAGCGAGAGCAGATACGCGTAGGCGATCCCGTTGCGGAGAAACGCAAGCACGAGGTCCGCGATGGATGCCCAGATATAGATGTTCTGCGCCTTGACGGAGAGTGCCTGATACGCGGTCAGTGCCTTGTCCTGCACCTCTTTGAGCCATGGCAGCAGATGGAAAATACGGATGTCGGCGGCACAGGTGCGGTCCTTGGCGACCCGGTCGATGTAAAATAACTGCTTTTCCAGCGCGCCGAATTCCTCTCTGTGCCGGTATTCGTATTCGCTGACATACTTTGTGACGATGTATCCGGCGATGGCGGTGACGAGAATCACGGCGATCATGCGCCAGTCGAGGGAGAAGAGCAGAAGCAGGTAGAGAATGAAGCCGAGGATGTTTTGCAAAAGCGTCGACAGCGTAGTCCAGACCGCCTCTGTCGCCTCGCTGTTGCCGGAGGTCGCCACGGAGGCTTTCGCGCGCAGCTTCAGAAATTTCTCGTCATAGAGATTCGGGAACGAGGTCGTCGCCGATTTGATCCCCATCTGCCGGATGATGGCGAGGCGCACCTGGATCCTGCCATACATGGTGTTTTCGCTGATATAGGCGGAGGTCGCGGCGCACAGGAGCAGTCCCGCGGTAAAGGCGGCGATCGTTCCGAGAAGCGTTCCGATGGAGGCGTGCGATTCTACGTTGTCGAGCAGCACCGGCGTGACATAGAGCTGTAAGAGGCTGTTTGCTACGGCGAGGAGCGCGGTCAGGACGCAGAGGACGATGACCATTCCCTCTTTATCCTGCCATGCCGTGCGGAGCATGAACACCGTGTTCGACCACATGCCGAACTTTGGCTTTTCCGCCTTTGGTTTGTCTTTTTTCTGTTCCTTTTCAATCGGTTTGTCTTTCATCTGTGTCCTCCCGCCGGGTTTTGCCCCGGATGTTTTCTGCCATAAGGATACCACAATGACAGCTTTCTGTCAAGCAACTGGCTCTTGACATGGACAACTGTCCTTTTGGCAAGCACAACTTGCAGTTGTATGCGTTGTAGAATGGGGAGATTTCCATACATCAACGGTCTGATAGTCCCGCCGCACAGCTCTGCAGCACCTCCATCACACCGCGCATGGCAGGGGTCAGGTTCTTGTGGCGCAAATGGGCAAGCACATACGCCCGCCGGATCGCAGCCGCACCGGTAGCCTCCGCGATCGTGCAGAGGCGCAGACCGTATTTTGTACAGACACTTTTCGCCAACCGCATCGGCACCACGGCAAACCCGATCCCCTGTGCTGCCAGCTCCACCAATGCCAGCGTGCTGACGCTTGTGACCGCGCACGTGTATCCGAATGGGGACAGCACGTTGTCTACGGCGGAGCGCTGCCCACTGCCGATCTCCCGCAGAAGAAGCGGATGGCGCGAAAGCTCCTCCGGCGTGATTGTATCGCTGTCGTATCGTCCCGGCGCGCATACGGCGACCTCCGTTTCCGAGAACAGAGGCAGGACGGTCTTTGCCGCGCGGTCGATGGCCCCGTCGTATACGGCAAGATCGATGCGGTTTTCCGTGAGCAGCCGGTCGAGCCGTTCGTTGTTGTCGGCAAAGGCAGTCAACGCAATCTCCGGCGCGGTTTTGCGAATCGTCTCTATCCAGTCGCCCAGATACGCCTCCGCCACCGATACATTCACGCCGATCCGGCACTGGACAAACGCGCGTCCGGTGCGCAGAACGGATTCCGCCTCGGCAAACGGCGTCAGAATCGCGTCCGCGTATTGACGCAGCAGCCGTCCCGCCTCCGTTGGATAGATGCCGCGGTTGATCCGGTCGAAGAGCTTGACATGGTAGTATGCCTCCAATTCCCGGATCGCGATGCTGACCGAGGGCTGTGTGACGTTCAGGCGATCCGCCGCCGCCGTGATTCCGCCGCAGTCAAAGACCGTTACAAAAATTTGCAGGTGTCGAATGTCCATAGCGTACCTCTCATGGATAAAAGAATATCTATGGATTCTATTATAACATAGATATGGAATTATGTAAAGAGGGCGTGTATACTATGGATGGAGGTGATCGAAATGGATTGCGGCATGAAAAAGACATGCGGCGGCACGCTTGTGTCTTTGTTTTTGACTTTTTTGAAAATTGGCGCATGCACATTCGGCGGCGGCTACGGAATGCTGCGTCTGCTGGAGGATACGTGCATTGAAAAACGGCATTGGCTCGACAACGACGAATTTCTCGGAATGGTTGCAATGGCGGAGTCGACGCCCGGTCCGATCGCCATCAATGCGGCGACCTACATTGGGTACAAGCGCGCAGGCATCCGGGGCGCTATGTGTGCGACGGTGGCGGTATGTGTGCCGTCGTTTGTGCTTCTATACCTGATCTCTCTTTTCTTTGACCGATTTCTGGAAATTGCGCTGGTAAATAAGGCGTTTCGCGGCATCCAGTGCGCCGTCTGTTATCTGATTTTTTCCGCCGGTCTCAAATTGGTGCGCGGTATGGGCAAAAGTCGCTTGGAAAAAGGGTTGTTTTTCGCCGTTCTCGCGGTTATGACGTTGCTGACGCTCTTGTCCGTATCGTTTTCCTCTATATATTATATCGTAATATGCGGTGCTGTCGGCGTTCTTTGGCAGCTTGTGCGCGGAAAGCGAGGCGGAATGTGATCATCCTGCGCCTCTTTTTCACCTTTTTTGTGATCGGTCTGGTTTCCTTCGGCGGCGGATACGGTATGATCCCGCTGATTGAGGATACAGTCCTTGCGAACGGCTGGCTGACAGAGCAAGCGTTTGTTTCCCTGATCGCCGTGTCCGAATCGACGCCCGGTCCGCTCGCTGTCAATATGGCGACCTACATCGGTTCCACGGTCGGTGGTTTTATCGGCGCCCTGGCAGCGACGATCGGTGTAGTGCTGCCGTCGTTTTGTATCATCACGGCAATCGCTATGCTGTCCGGTAAACTGTTGCGGAACGCACGGGTCGGAATGGTGGCAAACGCGTTTCTCTCCGGTGTGCGACCATGCGTCGTTGGAATGATTTTGTCCACCGCAATCACCATGAGCCTTGGCACCTTTGTCGGCTTCGGGAACGGTGCGCTCTGCCTGGATTGGCGCGCGATACTTGTGTTTTTTCTGCTTATCGCCTGTGACCTGATCAGCCGCCGTATAAAAAAGCGTCCGCTTGCGCCGATTTTGGTGATTGCGCTGTCTGCCTGCTTGGGAATGCTGGTGTTTTGAATCGAATCAGCCGTTTTTGTCGATGGGAGGATCGCGGAAACGGCTGTTTTTTGTCACGGCTGCAAAGTGTTGAGATTTGCGCGTAACGCTTGACACAAGCGCGCCCGTTTTTTATAATAAGGTTGGCGGAAAGGCGGCTCTGCATAGCAGCGAACCGCGAATTTCCCAAACAAACGGTCAGAAAGGGAATCGTGTGAGAAAAACACTTATTCAAAAATGGGGACTGTGCGGAATTGCCAGCTTTTGCTCCTATGCCGCAGCGGTTCTGTTCGCGCCGATGGCGTATCCGGGCTATAACTGGATGGCGCAGGCGGTCAGCGACCTGAGTGCCGCATACGCGCCGTCGCTTGCTCTTTGGAACCAACTCAGCGCAGTGTATAACGTGTGCGAGGTGGTCTGCGCAACCGCCGTGTGTATCGGTATTCAAGGACGAAAAACGCGGACGCTTTTCAGGATGTCATGCATATGGTTGTTACCGCAGCCGTGGTGCTTTTGTCCATCGTATCGCTGACGGTGATCATCGTTGCCGGCGCGAAGCAGAGGGCATGCCGTTCCTATGGCATATGCGCCGGGATTGCACTTTTGATGATGCTTGTCGGTGCGATGGGGATGAAAATCGTCCCGGCAGCATATTTCGGCGTCGTGGAACGGTTCAGTGTATTCGCGGCGACGGGCTTCAACGCGGCGTTGGGCATACACCTGTTTTGCGGGAGATCACAGGAAATCCATGAGCAGTGAGCGGCATTTCCTATGGAATGGAATAGGAAGGAAAATTGCAATGAAACCAATGGAAAGCGACTGGTACAGGAAAGTATGGACACTGGATATCCAAAACCAATCCTGGGTGGAGGATACCGGGCGGCAGGTGGATTTTATCATACGGAAGCTGGGTCTGCGCGGCGGCGAGCGCGTGCTGGATCTTGCCTGCGGCTTTGGTCGCCATTCTCTGGAGCTGGCGAGACGAGGCTTTGCGGTAACCGGTGTTGATAGTACGCCGTCATACATCCGATTTGCCGAGGAGGTCGCGCAAAAAGAGGGATTGAATGCGCGTTTTTTCTGTCAGGATATTCGCGAGGCAAATTTCGAGCAGACATTTGATGCTGTTCTGAATATGGCAGACGGTGCGATCGGGTATCTTGAAAACGATGCGGAAAACCGAAAAATATTTTCCGTTGTCTCCAAGGCGCTCAAACCGGGTGGGAGGCATTTTATGGACGTGATGAACGGCAGCTATGCCGATAGTCATTTCCCATGCCGACTGTGGGAAGCAGGCGAGAGGTGTCTGAACTTGTCTGCCTTTGAATGGGACAGAAAGATGCGGATCCTGCTGTATGGGCAGCGCGACTATGCATACGATCAGCCGCTCACGAAACCGGAGATACCAGAAGGAAATCCGATCCGCCTGTACACGCTTGCGGAGCTTACGGAGATATGCGCCTCTGTCGGACTGCGCGTCCTCGACAGCTGGGCGGATTATACGGGGAAACCTGCATCGGAGAACGAGATCCAGCTTATGGTCTGCTCCGAAAAAGAATAGAAGCTGTGTGTTGATTTTGCCGCCAGATTGCGTGCGGCAGGTCCGGAGAAGAAAAAAGTACGGTAAGGATGCAGTACACCCTTACCGTACAGATGGGTTCAATGGGACTATGTTTATCCATGAAGCCTTTCATGGAATGCGCATAGCGCAGAAATGGAGATTCCTAAGGGAATCAGCCGCGGGTATGGTAACATTCGTGGAAGTGAGGTTTCCGGCGGGGATCGGAGGAATGGTAAGCTCTACTGAAAAGGCTTCTCCACTCGATACGGATATGATTTTCTGGTCGTTTTTATAGAGACCGCAGGTCAGCCGCAGCTCCGTCAACCCTTCATATACGATCTTCCCTGTGATTTGCAGATGGTCGCCGGAGATGGTGAAGAGAAGGTTGTTGTCCGGATTGTTCAAAAGAGAAACGGTATCCGCTTTACCGTAATCGGAGACGTTGAAGTGGAAATCGCTTTCGCTGTATGGGTGGAATTCCTCGATGGCGAGACCGGAAAACCAAGCCTCACCCTTTGCCACATCACTGCCGGTGCCGAGACAGTAGCCGACACGGAGCGCGCCGTCTGTGTCTGTGAAGCCGAGGCATTCCAGCGTTGTCCAGTCGGAGGTGCCATTCACGGGTGAGGAATAATTTGCGTTCGATAAAGAGCTGTTTTGCGTGAAGATGCAGGCGCCGTAGGAATCTGCGCAGTTTGCCGTCCGGACATCCACCTGTACCCGATAGCACGTATTGGGAAGTAGCGCGTGGGAGTAGACAAGCTGGGTGATACTCGTCGTCGGATTCACGATGTGGTAGCTGAATGGTTCACCGTGCGCGATCGAGAAATCCTTGGAAATGCGGGAATCCGATTTGTCCAGATAGTGATAAAGGTAGTCGCCACCTGTGGGTACGTCGTACTGCGCGGTCGGGAGGCTTTTGTCGTTAAATGGCAGCGTATCAATGGTGAGTGTGCTGACGCGGCTGTCATTGTCGTAGGCGCAGGTGCCGAACGCCGCGAGATCGGAGAAGTACATCGCCATTTTCCCGCCGACATTGAAGCCGGGCACCATTTTGCCGTTGACCTGGACGGTGATGTCGCTTTTGTACACATTCATCACGAAAGAACCGACGGCGGCAGCTGATTGGGTGACTGCGAGCGGTGTGATCGTACTTTTCGCTTCGATTTGGTTTGGCAGAGAGACAGAGGATGTGCGCGTAGCGTCGTTGTAGACGGTGGTGAAGCCATACTGACGCAGATCGGAGACGATCACGGAGAGCTTGCCGCCGATGTTGTAGGTTGGGATCGGGAAGCCGTTTATGTAGGCGGTGATATCCGTAGCGAGAACCTGCCCAGCGATCTCTCCCATTGCGGAAACAGAATGGGGTACGGCGGAGAGAGGATGGTGACAGCGAGCAGCAGCGTGGTGAACAGACGGAATAGCGGTGTCTTTCGCATGGAAAAGTCCCTCCAGTGTATGAAATGGTTTATAGTCGATACTTCATTATAACGGAAACTATGCGGTTTGTCAATGGGGCAAGCGAAAAAATGAGGTAAGAAAACCGCAGTATTGTTTTTTACCGGAAATTTTCTCGTAAGTGTGTACACTGCTGTACAGAAAAATATCCCCGTATGCGGCAAAGGTACTCGTCGCATACGGGGGTATCTGCTTTATATTGTGATCGTGGTGGATCGCTTATTTCTGCTTGATCGCAGCCTGTGCAGCGGCAAGACGAGCGATCGGCACACGGAACGGGGAGCAGGATACATAGTCGAGACCGATCTTGTTGCAGAATTCAACAGAGGACGGGTCGCCGCCATGTTCGCCGCAGATACCGATGTGCAGGTTCGGGTTGACGGGACGGCCGAGGGAGATGGCCATTTCCATCAGCTTGCCAACGCCGATCTGGTCGAGCTTCGCAAAGGGATCGTATTCAAAGATCTTCGCATCGTAGTACGCGCCGAGGAACTTACCAGCGTCGTCACGGGAGAAGCCGTAGGTCATCTGGGTCAGGTCGTTCGTACCGAAGCAGAAGAAGTCCGCTTCCTTAGCGATCTCGTCCGCGGTCAGAGCAGCTCTCGGAATCTCGATCATGGTACCGACTTCGTACTTGAGGTCTACACCGGCAGCGGCGATCTCCGCGTCAGCGGTTTCCACAACGAACTGCTTCACGTACTTGAGCTCCTTGACCTCGCCAACCAGCGGGATCATGATCTCGGGCTCAACGTTCCAATCCGGATGTGCCTTCTTAACGTTGATGGCAGCGCGGATGACAGCGGAGGTCTGCATCTTGGCGATTTCCGGGTAGGTAACAGCCAGACGGCAGCCGCGGTGACCCATCATCGGGTTGAACTCGTGCAGGGAAGCGATGATATTCTTGATGGTTTCAACGGACTTGCCCTGTGCAGCAGCGAGGATCTCAATGTCCTCTTCGGAGGTCGGAACGAACTCGTGCAGTGGCGGATCGAGGAAGCGGATGCAAACAGGGGTGCCTTCGAGCGCTTCGTAAAGGGCTTCAAAGTCAGCCTGCTGCATCGGGAGGATCTTCGCCAGAGCCTTTTCTCTTTCTTCTACAGTTTCGGAGCAGATCATTTCACGGAACGCATCGATTCTGCCTTCGCCGAAGAACATGTGCTCCGTGCGGCACAGACCGATACCTTCCGCGCCGAGCTCACGTGCCTTCTTGGCGTCGCGCGGGGTGTCGGCGTTGGTGCGAACCTTGAGCTTTCTGAACTTGTCAGCCCAGGACATGATTCTGCCAAATTCGCCTGCGATGGAAGCGTCCACGGTCGGGATCAGACCATCGTAGATGTTACCGGTGGAACCGTCGATGGAGATGAAGGAGCCTTCGGTAAAGGTCTTGCCGGCGAGCTCGAACTTCTTGTTTTCTTCGTCCATCTTGATGTCGCCGCAGCCGGAAACGCAGCACTTACCCATACCACGTGCAACAACAGCAGCGTGAGAGGTCATACCGCCGCGAACGGTCAGAATGCCCTGTGCGGCTTTCATGCCTTCGATGTCTTCCGGAGAGGTTTCGAGACGAACGAGGACAACCTTTTCACCTCTTGCCTGCCATGCCTTCGCATCTTCCGCGGAGAACACAACCTTACCGCAGGCAGCGCCGGGGGACGCGCCCAGACCCTTGCCGATCGCCTGTGCCTTCTTCAGAGCGGCGGTGTCGAACTGCGGGTGGAGCAGGGTGTCGAGGTTTCTCGGGTCGATCATGAGAACGGCTTCTTCTTCGGTCTTCATGCCTTCGTCTACGAGGTCGCAGGCAATCTTGAGAGCGGCCGGAGCGGTTCTCTTACCGTTTCTGGTCTGGAGCATGAAGAGCTTGCCGTGTTCTACGGTGAACTCCATGTCCTGCATATCGTGATAGTGGTTTTCAAGGATCTTGCAAACGTCAACGAACTGCGCGTATGCTTCCGGGAACTTCTCCGCCATCTGTGCGATCGGCATCGGAGTACGAACGCCGGCAACGACGTCTTCGCCCTGTGCGTTGGTGAGGAATTCACCCATGAGGTGCTTTTCACCGGTAGCAGGGTCACGTGTGAACGCAACGCCGGTACCGCAGTCGTCGCCCATGTTGCCGAACGCCATCATCTGCACGTTGACAGCGGTGCCCCAGGAGTACGGGATGTCGTTGTCGCGGCGGTATACGTTCGCTCTCGGGTTGTCCCAGGAACGGAACACGGCCTTGATTGCGCCCATGAGCTGTTCCTTCGGGTCGGACGGGAAGTCCACGCCGATCTTAGCCTTGTATTCAGCCTTGAACTGGGAAGCGAGGTTCTTGAGGTCGTTCGCGTCGAGGTCTACGTCGAAAGTAACGCCCTTTTCTTCCTTCATCTTGTCGATGAGCTGTTCAAAGTACTTCTTGCCGACTTCCATAACGACGTCGGAGTACATCTGGATAAATCTTCTGTAGCAGTCCCAAGCCCATCTTTCATTGCCGGACTTTTTTGCCATGACCTCGACAACCTTTTCGTTGAGACCGAGGTTCAGGATGGTGTCCATCATACCGGGCATGGATGCTCTCGCGCCGGAACGAACGGAAACGAGCAGCGGGTTTTCAAGGTCGCCGAACTTCTTGCCGGTGATCTCTTCCATCTTTACGATGTATGCGTTGATCTCGTCCATGATTTCGGGCGCGATGGTCTTGCCGTCCTCATAGTATCTGGTGCAGGCTTCCGTAGTGATGGTGAAGCCCTGCGGAACGGGCAGACCGATGTTGGTCATTTCTGCCAGGTTTGCACCCTTACCGCCGAGGAGCTCACGCATATTCGCGTTGCCTTCGGAGAACAGGTAAACATACTTGTTGGCCATTGGATTGATTACCTCCGAAAAATAGTATATAAATTTGTTGCGCTGACACAGTGGATAGCCGCCATTCCGCGCGGAAAAGCGACGCATTTTGACGCGGCACGGTGGAAAAGGCACGAAAAAGCCTACAGCCTCGCGCCCGCATGAGATATTATAGCACAGTTTCCCCGAAATTTCCACACTCCGGCGCAAAAAAATCCCGAATTTATAGAAAGTTTACTTTTTTGGCACGTCGCGGTTGCCGCTATACAAGAAAACGGAAAACGCAGGACTCATTCCTGCGAATCCTGCGCTTTTGAACGAAGGAGTGCGCGGCGGCACAGATACAGAGCCAGCGAAATCACAAACAGGATCAGGCAGTAGGTCGCCACGATGAGAAAATTAACGCGGAACTGGTAGAGGACATTTTTGCAGACCGCGTTCAAAAACGGCATGCTGTCCATGGAGCGCAATCTGTACGGGAGCTTCGCGCAGAGCACCGTGAATCCGAGGAAAGAAACGCAGTCGGCGAGAAAGACAAAGCGGAGCGTGGTGTGCCATTCGCCGGTGAGAAAGAGCAGACAGAACGAAATGATGGCGAGAGAGGTGGAGACGACGAGGAGCCTTTCCGAAAACAGCGGTCGTACAGGCGCGAAGCTGTCGGCGATTTCTTCAATGGGGATGAGCGATACGGCGCGCGCGAACAGGTACACGGTCAGCTCATGCGGATCGCCGAGATAGGAGAGAAACTGGAACATTCCATCGTCCATGGCGTCGAGCATGAAATCGGCGATCTCGTCCTCGGTCATGAGGGAAACGGTACCGGAGGCGAAATTCCGTCTCACATCCTGTGCCGTGCTGGTCAGAAGGGAGGGAACGGCGCATCGGTCGAGCATTTCCCGCGCTTCCTCGTGGGTCACGGCGATGTCCAGGGAGTCAAAGCAGGCGACGATGGCCTCGCCCAGCGTAAACGGCGTCCCGTTTTCTTCCAGGGCGACGACGATACCGGTCGGATCCATTTCTTCGGAGCAGTGATAGAACAGCTCCGGCGATACCAGGTACTGCGTATAATGACAGAGCAGCGCGAGAGTGGTGGAGAGCACGCAGAAAATCGACAGAACGATCGCTGTGACAAGGCGCGCGGTACGCTTTTTGCGGAAAGGCGGCTCCGGAAGCGCGTTCGGATTCTGCGGTACGGTGCGGATATCCATGTTGGATTCCCTTTCTTATGTGAAATATGTAGAAAAGACGATGCTCTTGGGGAAATTTTCGTGTGAAGTCTCTCTATGCAAACGTTTGAACGTATAAAATAGCGCGTTCCAATAGTATAACAGAAACAGAACACAAATGCAAGAGAAAACGCGAAAAAACGTGCGGCGGTGTATTTCCAAAAAATCATACAGGGAATCTGGAAATCGCACCCCGGTCTGCCCACAGTAAATTGGAATGGCGTCAGCCAGACAAAAACGGCGGTATCCGGGAAAATTCGTATTCCCGGGATACCGCCGCAATTTATTTATTATTTATATGCCGTATGCCTTGCGGATGGTTTCTTTGAGAAAGTCCTCGTCCAGATAATCGAGCAGCGGCGTGATGGCGGGGATACCGTGCCGTTTGGCCGCATCCATGGCGATTTTCTCAATATCGTCCTCGGAGATATAGTCGAGCATCGGTTTGACCGCCGGAACGCCGTCCTTCTGGTACGCATCCCACGCGATTTTCTCGATACCGTCCTCGGAGATATAGTCGAGCATCGGTTTGACTGCCGGAAAGCCGTCCTTCTGGTACGCGTCCCACGCGATTTTCTCGATACCGTCCTCGGAGATATAGTCGAGCATCGGTTTGACCGCCGGAACGCCGCCCTTCTGGTACGCGTCCCACGCGATCTTTGCAATATCGTCCTCGTCCGGGTAGTCGAATAACGGCAGCTGGTCGAGCTTCCCGGCTTGTGCCAGCGCGAGCATCTCCGCGCCGATCACATCCTCGTCCACGTAATCCGCCATACGTTTTGCCATTTCCCACCACTCATTCCGCACACAGCTTTGGAACGCCTTATTCGCCGCATCGTCGCTCACGTGGTCGAGGAGCTTGCGCGCCTCCTCTTTGCCATCCGCGACCATACCGAGAAACACCTCATCCACGGCATCCTCCTCTACATAGTCGAGCATTTTCACCATTTTCGCGTACTCGCCATTTTCGTACAGCCTATGGAAAATCTTCCCGCAGGTGTCTTCGTCAAGATAATTGAGCAGCGGCTCGACCGCGTCGTAGTCCAGCTCCACGGCGTCCGGCTCCATCTGCTTCTCGACCATCTCCTCCACCCGCTCGTCCGGCAGGATAGGTGCTGCTTCGGCGATGTCCTCCGGGGTGAGCACTGCTTCGGTGTCGTTCGTGAGTGCCGCCTGTACCGCCGGTGCTTCTTTCCCGAGTATTTCGTCCACGGAGATACCAAGGATCTCGGAAATCTCCGGCAGTTTGGAAATATCGGGCATCGTCCGACCGTTTTCCCAGCTGCTGACCGCCTGATAGCTGATTCCCAGCGCGTCCGCCAGCGCCATCTGCGTCATGCCCTTCGCCCGCCTGCCCTCGGTGATTTTCTTTCCGACCTCTTTCATTGCAAACATGGTTTTCTTCCTCCTCCTGTACCGATTCCGCTCAGTTCTGCTCCAGGGCGGAGCTTAAAATCTGTGTCAATGCGTCTGTGGGAATAAACGCGCGCAGCGGTACGATAGAGGCAAGACCGTGGCGCACGACAGAATCCTTTGCAATCTCCACAATCGTATCGCGGGAGAGAAATACGCGCATTTTTGCCAGCCCATCTACACCCTCTCTCCGATACCGTTCCCACGCGATCGGATCCATATCGGATCTTTGCAGGAAGGGGTAGAGCGGGAGCCTGTCTCCGTTCCCGGATTTTTCCACATCCAGCATTTCCTTGCCGATCACAGCATGGTCGACAAACGCCGCAAAGCTCTTTGCCATCTCCCAGTTTTCATTCTGTATCGCGATGTGGAAGCCCTCGTTCCGGACTGCATTGGAAGCGTAAACAATGAGTGGCTTCGCATCCTGTCCAGCTGCGACCATGCGCAAAAAAACTTCGCCGATGGTGTCTCTGTCCGCGAACGGCAAAGCAGCGTACAAATGCTCAAAATCGCCGCGCTCATATAAATACCAGAGTATCCGATCGCAATTCTTTCCCTTTAGAAACGGCAGAAGCGACTGGATGGTGGAGAAATCCACTTCCTGAAGCCCCGGCTCCATCTGCTTCTCGACCATCTCCTCCACCCGCTCGTCCGGCAGGATAGGTGCTGCTTCGGCGATGTCCTCCGGGGTGAGCACTGCTTCGGTGTCGTTCGTGAGCGCCGCCTGTACCGCCGGGGCTTCTTTCCCGAGTATTTCGTCCACGGAGATACCAAGGATCTCGGAAATCTCCGGCAGCTTGGAAATATCGGGCATCGTCCGTCCGTTTTCCCAGCTGCTGACCGCCTGATAGCTGATCCCCAGCGCGTCCGCCAGCGCCATCTGCGTCATGCCCTTCGCCCGCCTGCCCTCGGTGATTCTCTTTCCGACCTCTCGCATTTCAAACATAATCTTATCCTCCTTGTTTGCCATCGTGGTGTCCTCCCATATAGGATTGTCGCGGAGATTTGTTTTTCCTCCGGTGCCACCAGTATAAGCCACGCGGCGCGAAAAAACAATAAAGCGTTGCTTGTGTCGGAAAAAATCGGTTGCCGCACGGCAGAATCCGCCGACTCAAGTATCGCTTGCGTTCCTGTATACGCAAAAAGCGGAGACCGAATCCGCTCCGATCTCCGCGTATATTTGTTTACGATACGAGAATGCAGCCGATCCGGATCGCGTGTCCCTCGGATTCCTCCGCCTTGCCGTCCGCGATTTTCACGGTCACGGTGTGCGTCCCGTGCGGCAGATCGTGCGCAAAGAAGGACGGGCCGGCGCGGTTGAATGCTTTGCAGTAGTGATCCCATGCGCGCAGCGGCATTGCTTCACCATCATCCACGGTCACGACCACATCTCCCGCGTCCTTCGCCAGCATCCAGTAGAACCCGGCGGACCTGCCCGTAAACGTGAAAGAAAACGCGTCCCCCGGCTTTGTCCCCGCAAAATACCGTGGATACCTGCCGCACATCGTCTCCTCCACCATCGCAAACCCGTCCGTGGTGAGACCGTCCAGTGCGCCGCAGTCGATCATCCGCGCGTCCAGATCGAGCATCGGACAAAGCGGCTCCGGCAGTACCGCTTTCGCAGGCATATCCGGGATGGTCGTCTCGTCCAACCATTTCGTCATCTGTTCCGTGATCGTCTTTGTGTAGATCGCGTAGCCCGCGTCGTTTGGATGCACCGTGTCCGTCGTGTACGTGTGGAAATCGCCGCCCGCGCGGATCACGGCATAGTGCAGCGGGTTGCCCACATCGATAACAGGGAGCGCATAGCGGTGCGCCAGCGTGCAATACGCGCTGCGGGAGATATATTCGCCGCCCTTCTCCAGCATATCGCACACAGCGCCCGTTGTCGTCAGGATGATCACCACTTCGGCGTACGGATTGTGCGCGTACAGCTTATTGAGGATCGTTTCGCCCTGCCGCAGGATCCGTTCATACGGCACGCCGCCGTCGTTAACGGCAAACTCCAGAAAGACGAGATCCGGCTCCCCCGAGAGCAGATCGATCTCCTCCCGATACATGCCGAGATCGGAGCCGGTGCCGCCGATTGCCGCCCGGATCTCCCGAATCTCCGCGTCCGGCCAGCGTGTCCGAAACCATTCCGTCACCAGCGCGCGATAGCACGTCGCGGGAGAAGAAGCCCCCGCACCCTCCGTGATCGAGCCGCCGAAATACCCGAGCACGCACTTTTTGTCATGCACCAGCCGATATAACGTGTTCGTAAACATTCTTGCAGAGTCCTTTCTTCATCCGATCAAAAAAGGTTTTGCCAGGCTTTTTCAAAAGCCGCGTTCCCCGTCTCCTCGCGTTATTTTCGCCGTTTTTTTGAACCGAGCCAGATTGCCGCGCCTGCGAGAAGGAGCGCACCGATCCCGCCGCCTGCCGCGATGGCTTTTTTGCGGTTGCGGGCAGCCTTTTCCCAAGCGACGCGCCGGTCATGACGGGACTGGGCGAACAGCCACTCAAATACCTCACGGTCGCTGTAGACGAGGTCCCAGATCGCGTGGTCGCAGCCGGTGAACTCCGTATAGCGCGCGAGCAGACCGCCGTTTTTGCGGATGCAGGCGTACATCAGACGATCGCCGTCCGGGGAAACAGCCGTGTCCTCGGAGCCGTGGAAGGCCCAGACCGGGATTTGCGCGAGAGAGGCAGCGTGGGTCACGTCACAGCCGCCGCAGACCGGGATCCCCGCCGCGAACAGTTTGCCATGCCGCGTGAGCAGATCCCAGACGCCAAAGCCGCCCATCGACGTACCGACGGCGTAGACCCTGTCCTCGTCGATGTTGCAAAAGCTCTTGATATAGCTGATGATCGAAATCACTGTGGCAAGCTCCGTCGATTCCGGCACCTCCGCTGTCCGATATTGCCCGCTTTCATACGGCGCGTTCACCCACTGTGCCGTTTCCGCCATCTGCGGCGCTAAGATGACCGCGTCGTAAAGCGGAGATTTTTCGTTGCGGAACGCGTATTCCAGCACGTCTAACTGCCGTTCGTTGTCGGTACCGCGGCAGCCAGCGCCGTGCAGGTACACGACCAGCGGATACCGCTCGCCGCAGTCGTAATTTTTTGGGATGTATAGCCGATAGGGCATTGTAAAGCCGTCCGCGCCGGTGAAGGTGTAACGGCGGAATAGATTCTGTAATGATTGCATGTTCGATCCCCCCTTTTGATGTACTTCTGTCTGTTATAGCACGCGCCGCAGCCGTTCGATCGCTTCCGCTGTGTCCTCGTGCGATCCGAACGCTGTCAGACGGAAATGGTGTTCTCCTTTTTCACCGAAGCCGACGCCCGGTGTTCCGACGACCTGCGCGTTTTCAAGCAGGTACGAGAAGAAATCCCACGACGCCATATTGTCCGGGCAGTGGAGCCAGATATACGGCGCATCCACGCCGCCGGTATACGAAACGCCTTTTTCCGTGAGCAGGGACGCAATTGCCGCCGCGTTTTGTCTGTAATACGCGATGTTTGCCTGACAAGCTGCCCAGCCATCCGCGGAAAACGCAGCTTCGGCGGCACGCTGGACTGGGTAGGAAATCCCGTTGAATTTTGCCGCCTGCCGTCTTGCCCAAAGCGCGCTTACGGAAGTGCCGTCCGCTGTCAATTCGCGCGGGATCACGACCCAGCCGCAGCGCACTCCGGTGAATCCGGCGCATTTGGAGAAGCTGCCGATCTCAATGGCGCATTCCCGGCTGCCCGGAATCTCAAAAATGCTGTGCGGCGCGTCTGTGGTGATAAACGCCTCGTACGCGGCGTCGTATAGTATGAGCGAGCCGGTGCGGCAGGCGTAGTCAACCCACGCGGCAAGCTCGTCTCTCGTATAGGCTGCGCCGGTCGGGTTGTTCGGCGAGCAGAGATAGACGACAAATCCGCTGCCGTGCGGCAGATCGTCCGGTGTGGGCAGCGCGCCGTTTTCGCCGGAAATGTAGGTGATGTGTCGACCTGCCATCACATTCGCGTCCACGTACGCCGGGTATACCGGATCCGGGATGAGCACCTCGTTGTCCCCAAAAATGTCCGTGAGATTGCCGAGATCCGACTTCGCGCCGTCTCCGCAGAACACCTCCGCACGTGCAAGTGGCACGCCGTAGAGGGCGTAATGCGCACAGACCGCGTCACGAAGAAAATCGTAACCGTATTCCGGCGGATATCCGCGAAATGTCTCTTTGACGCCCAATTCATAGACTGCCTGTGCCATCGCGTCCACCACGATTGGCGCAAGCGGCTGCGTTACGTCTCCGATGCCGAGGGAAACGATCCGCTTGTCCGGGTGGGCTGCCTTGTAGGTATCTACCTTATTGCGGATGGAAGAAAACAGATAGCTGTCCGCAAGGGCGCGAAAATGGGAATTCATTCTGCACTGTATCATAGCTCGTCTCCTGATTGAAATGTACCGACAAACGCGGTTTCTGCGGGACCTGTGAGGGTGACCTGCCAGTTCGGCTGTACCGTCACCTGTACGTCGCCGCCGCGCAGATGCACCGTTACCGGCGTGTCAAACGCGCTGTATCCGTTTCGGATCGCGGCGCATACGGCAGCACATGCTCCGGTACCGCACGCCATTGTTTCTCCGCTGCCCCGTTCGTAGACCCGCATTTCCAGCGTCTGCGCGTCATGGACACGGATAAACTCCACGTTCACACCCTCCGGGAACAGCGGTGTGCCGTAGTCGGTGCGGTATGCGGCAATCTCTCCCGCAATCTCCGTGATGGGCAGCGTCTCGGGCGAAACATCCGTGAACAGCACCGCGTGCGGATTGCCCATCGACACGGCACAGAGGAGGATCGTTTGTCCGTCCACGATCACCGGAATATGCTGTGTGTCGCAGGCGTTCACCGGAATTTCCGCACCCGTGTGGGACGCTACGCCCATATCCACGGACGCGCCGTCACAGATCCCGTCATGGATCCGCAGTCGGACCACGCGCAGCCCTGCCGCAGTCTCAATGCGCAGGACGGGTGCGGTGGCGTATCCGTGATCGAACAGGAATTTTCCGACGCAGCGGATACCGTTGCCGCACATTTTTCCTTCACTGCCGTCCGCGTTGAACATGCGCATGCGTCCGTGGTTTGCACTATCGCGCGGCGGACACACGAGAATGAGTCCGTCGGAGCCGATACCGCGGTGTCTCTCGGACAATCGGACGGCAAGCGCGGCGGGATCGCGGATAAACGGCGTATCGAACTGGTCAATATAGACGTAATCGTTGCCGCAGCCGTGCATTTTCGTGAAGGGAATGGTTTGCATGGAAAATTCACCTCTTTTGGGATCGTTATTGAATATCTATGGAGGATACAAGGTTCTCGAGCGTCTCCTCTGTGCATAGGGGGACCTTATTTTCCCGGAACAGCGCCGCTGTCACGCCGTCGCCGGGGAGCAATGTGCCTGTGAAGGTACCGTCATAGATCGCACCGACGCCGCAGGACGGACTTTTCGCCTTGCAGATCGCGCCGTCACAACCAAGGGTGCGATAGAGCGATAGACCAATCGCTGCGCCGGAGACGTAATTTTCGGTTACATCACGTCCGTCTTTTGTGACCACGCGCCCGCAATGGAGCTCCGCCGGTGTACGCGGTGTCGCAAGTCCTCCGTAGATTTCCGGACAGAACGGGATGAGCGTGTGCGTTTTGGCAAGGGCGATCACTGCCTCACAGGGCTTTGCCTGTCCGTCGTAGCGGCACGGAATGCCGAGCAGGCACGCGCTGACGAGATATTTCATTGGTTTGGATACACAGCAGAACGCGACAGAGATGGATGTACGATTGGTTCTGTGCGTCGCCAGTCTCCTTTCGCAGTTTTCCTACAGTATAGCATAGATGCGGGTAAAATGCAATTGGCAGAATGTGAAGAAAAATAAAAAATACGAGACATTGTTTCCAACATCTCGTACTTTGGCGCGCCCTATAGGATTCGAACCTACGACCTACCGGTTCGTAGCCGGGCACTCTATCCACTGAGCTAAGGGCGCACACGCTCTTTCTGAACGCTCATATATGATACCACACTTGTCCCGGTTTGTCAAGAGCTTTTTGAAATTTTTTTGAAAAAGTTGCATTGTGGCAGAGCCGCACGATTGGAATCGATTATTGCGCCACGGTATACAGTGCGTAAAAGTAGCCCTTTTTTGCCATCAGCGCGTCAAAGGTACCCGATTCCGCGATCGTTCCGTTCTTCAATACGTAAATCCCGTTGTATCGGCGCAGCAGGGATTCCTCCAGTGTATGCGTGACGACGATCCGCGTGATGCCGGCGAGAGACAAAATATCGGCGGAGACCTGGTGCGCCGTCTGCGGATCGAGCGCGGAGGTCGCTTCATCCACAAGCAGCACATCGGCGTTTTTGAGTAAGCTCCGCGCGATGGAGATGCGCTGCTTTTCTCCGCCGGACAGCGTACAACCGCCCTCGCCGACAGAGCTGTCCATGCCGCGCGCCGCGACAAACTCCGTGAGATGCGCGTGGGTGACCGCGTCCTTTACCGCCGCCGACGGGAAATCGCGGAACATGGTGATGTTGTCCCGCATCGACGCGTTGAACACAAAGACGTTTTGCTGAATGGAGCCGATCTGCTCATACAGGGACGTCGGGGAAATATCCCGCAGCTCCACGTCGTCGAAACAAATGCTGCCGCGGTACGGGGTGCCGGGGGATTGCAGAAGATTTAATAAGGTGGATTTCCCGCATCCGCTCGCACCGACGATGGCGTAGGATTTTCCGGCGGCAAACCGTGCCGTGATATGGTGCAGCACTTCTGTGTCCGCCGTATAGCCGAAGGATACGTCGTCAAGGAAAATCCCGGCAGTCAGCCGCGGCAGGATGACCGTTCCGTCCGCGCTCGGATTTTGCGCCAGCGCATCCGCGAGCTTTGCGACAAGACCGCGGGAGGCTTTGCGGGAGGCGAGAAAGCCTGGCAGAGCGGCGATCGGATCGATGGTGAAGTTCATGAGGTTGACAAACAGGATGACGGCGCCCGCCGTGAGCCCGCTGCCCGAGAGCACAAGCCATGCGCCCGCTAAAAACACGCCAAGCTGCGCGAATACAGCGGTCACGGCGCCTGCCATGGAGATCATGGCTTTCCGGTGCGCACGCGATTGTTTTTCCGCCTCCAGAGAGCGGTTGTGCGCGGCAAACATGGAGAAAATCTCCCGCTCCGCCCGAAAACTTTTGACAACGGAAAATCCGGCGAGGCAGTCATGCAGGGCGGCGGTGAAATCCCGATTCTCCTCCGATACGCGTGTTTCCGCCTTTGCCAGTCCGTTTCCGCAGAGCAGGGAAGCGGCAAACGGCAGCGCGGTCAAGACGGCGGCGATCCCGGTCAGAATCGGCGAATAGCGCAGCATCAGACAGAGCGCGCCCGCAAAGGTCACGAGCTTGGTCGCCATGGACAACTGATTTGCCAGATAGTCTGTCTCAATGGCGGCAGCGTCGTTTGTCAGCGCGGAGAGATAGGTCGCTGTGTTTTCCGCACGAAAGGAAGAAATGCTCTTTTCCATCAATTTGCGGAACGCGAAATCCTTGTACTGCCGCATCGCTCGCGCAAGAAACCGCGGACGCACCGTGGCGTCAAAGAGAGAGAACATGACGCACAGTCCGACAAGCGCCGCGCAGAGGATGGCAAGAAGCGAAAGCGGCATGCTGTTCTGTATGCCGGATGCGGTGTCGATCGTCTGCTGCAGGAGCCACGATAGGAGCAGGTTTAAGCTCCCTGCGCAGAGAGAGGCTGTGACGGAGAGTATAAAGAGCGCGTGGTTCCCATGGTAAAACTGTGCGGTAAGCGCGCGCCGCGTGGGATCAGTGGCTGGCCGTGCCATTGTCGGTCATCTCCTTCCAGAGGTCGAAAAGGGTGTTGTTGTCGAGAGAACGCAGGGTGTTCTCAATGCCGACACGCGCCGTGGTGCCAAGGTCGTCGTACAGACTGTGTGATTCCGCATCCTGTAGAAATCGCAGTGCGCGGGAATCGTAATTCGGCTGCGCGTCGAAGGCGTCGGCAAGACATAACGCCTCGGCTAAGGCGGCACGCGCGTTTTCCAGCTGTCCCAGCTGCCACAATGCCTGCGCGAGACAGGTATACAGCAGTCCATCGAGCTTGTCGAGAAAGCTGACATGCTCCGGCAGCTTCAAACCGTGGAAAAACGCGATTCCAAAACGGAGCATTTCCTCCGCGTCGGCATAGTTCCCTTTGCACATATACGCGTCAGAGTATCCAATTACGACCCGGATCAGGGAGGCGATATTGTTCAGCAGTGCCTGCGCCAGGTACGGCATGGCTTCGTCCGACCGGTGCAGCTCACTGGTCAGCGTGATCCCGATGAGATCGTTGTACATACCGCCCGCGTTGTGGGATTTCATCATGTTCACGGCCTTTTCCGCTTCGTCCAGATTGAGCAGCAGCGCCGCCATGTCGCCGCACAGGGTGTCCTCGTTCAGTCGGCTGTCACGGTTCTGCGCGAGGAGCGACTGTGCACTCGTCAGCAGCTTCACGGCACGGCGCAGCAGGGATTTGTCGTGTCGTTCCATGCCGAACGCGCCGTACAGAGCCGCGCTGTAGTACACGATCTCAAAATGGTTCGGGTACTTTTTCAGCGCCTTTTCCGCCTCCGACAGTCCCGCCGGGTCCTTGTCGTTCCGACACTTCTGGAGCCGCGCGAGACATGCGTCCAGTCGGTTGTCGCGCATTTCATAGCCGAGCAGAACGTCCACGGAGGTGTCGAAGAAGTCCGCCAGCTCCATGACCATCGACAATTCCGGCTGCGACAGACGCGCCTCCCATTTGTAGACAGCACCTACCGTTACGCCAAGCACCTCCGCGAGCTGTTCCTGTGTCAGAGCGCGTTCCTTACGCATCCGCCGTATATTGTCCGCGAGCTTTGTTACCATATTTCCCATGTCCTTTCCAGATTTGTTGCCTATAGTATAGCAGAAATCGGCGCGGATGAAAACCCACTTATCATACGAATTGTAGAAAATATTTTATACCGTTGGTATGGCTTGCATGCGGTCGTTTCGCACAAGATGGGTACAGATCCCGCAAAAAGGCGCGCGAATGGACGGTTTTCACAGCACGGGCACAAAACTTTCCGCCAAAAATCACAGAAAAACCGGGGAAGGAATTGCATTGCCCGGCGAAATATGGTATAATACTGGCAGTGTGTCCTCGGAGAACGAGAGAAGCATCGAAAGGAAATGTATATGAACGAAAACGTGCAGACACCCGCCGATCCGAAAAAGACCAGGCGGAATACCATTCTCATCATCGCGGCGGTGGTCGTTATCGCGGCGGTCGTCATCGGACTGGCGATCTACGCGAACACATCGCCCACGAATACGGCAATGAAGAGCTCCGTCGCGCTGTCCAGCGAGCATTACGAAGTAAACGGCGCGATGATGACCTACTTCTTCTACAGCAGCTACCAGTCTTACGCGAGCATTCTGTCCACATACTACGGACTGGATACCTCCAAGTCCCTGAAAGCGCAGAACTACTCCGACGAGGCGACATGGTTTGATTACATGGCTGCGATGGCGGCGAACTATGTGCAGGAGATTCTCTCCCTCTGTGAAGCCGCAAATAAGGAAGGCATGACGCTGGACGCCGATGACGAATCCACCATCGACGCAAGCGTTGCAGCGCTGACCCAGAACGCGGAAGCGGCCGGATACACGCTTCAGACCTACCTCATGGCGATGTTTGGCGGGAACGTGGAGGAAGCGGACGTACGCGATTGTCTCAAGCTGACCGCGCTTGCCACAAAATATGCCACGAAGTTTGAGTCCGAGCTGTCCTATACCATGGACGATTACGAAAAGTACTACGAGGAAAACAAGACCTCCTACGACGGTGTGGATCTCATCACCTATACCGTGAAGCAGGACGATCTGATGGCGAAGGACGAAAACGGCAACCCGACCGGCAGCATTACGGAAGCCGCGACCAGGGCGAAGGAAGCCGCGGATATCATCGCTGCCGCCGCAACCGCCGAAGATTTCCGTGCCGCCATTGCCGCGTACGCGGTGGAGAATCTCGGCGAAACGGAAGCGGACGCGGTCGATCTCGCTGCACGCTGTGATATCACGCACCTGACCGCGACTGCCGGAAACGCCGCCAGCGATTGGGCATTTTCCGCAAAGCCGGGCGACACCACAGTCATCACGGAAAGCGGCGGTTCGTCCTATGCCGTGTACTACCTTGTAAAGGCGGCATATCGCGACGAGACGCCGTCCCGCTCCGTGCGCCATATCTTGATCGGTACCAGCGCCTATGACGACGCGCAGGCGAAGGCGGACGAGGTATACAAGACCTGGGAGGATTCCGGCTTCTCGCTCGATACCTTTGCGTCCCTTGTCACCGAATACAGCTCCGATACCGGTTCTCTGACGACCGGCGGACTGTACGAAAACGTTATGCCCGGCGAGATGATCACGGAGTTTAACGACTGGCTCTTCGACGACGCAAGAAAACCGGGCGATCACGGGATCGTCGAAACGGACTATGGCTATCACATCATGTATTACGTCGGCGAGGGCGAACCGAAATGGGTATGCGACGCCGATGAAGCGCTGCGCGACAACGCGTATTCGGCAATGCTCCAGGAAAACGCCGACTCTATCGAAATGGACGCGGACGTGATTTACTCCATCAACGCGTAAGCTTCAAGCAACACGATACACAAATAACAGAGAAAGCCGCAGGATCCATGCACCACTCTCTTTCGGAGGCAGCGATGGAGAGTGCGGCTTTTTCTCACACATTTCTGAAAAGAGCATGTAAATAAGCGGAGGCATGGCATAGCCTTCCTCCGTGGAAAGGATTTTCATGAAGAGCATCTGCAATGTCCGCGATACCGGCGCGACCGGGGACGGGGAGTACAACGACGCGCACGCGATCCAGACAGCCCTTGATTCCGGCGCCGAGATCGTGTATATTCCCGCGGGCACATACCGCATTGGTGAAACCCTGCGCGTGCGTTCCGATACGCACATTCTCTGCGACGGCATGGCGCGGCTGTTTTTATGTGAGCGGAAGCCGAAAAAACGCGGCGATTTTCTCCTGACAAACGCCGACACCGTCTCCGGCAACCGCAATATCACCATCACCGGCGGGATCTGGGACGGCAACTACGACGGAAAAAACAACGATAAACCCGCGGATCTGTTCGCACAGGACGCCTGGTCCGGCTCTACGCTCAATTTCTGCGGCGTGGAGAATCTGACCCTGTCCGGACTCGATATGCGCTCCTCTACCGTGTATCATATCCGCATGGCAAGACTGCGCCGTTTTACCATCCGCGATATTCGGTTTTCCGCCGTACGTCCGGCGTACAACCAGGATGGGCTCCACTTCGGCGGCCATGTGTACGACGGGCTGATCGAGAATATCACCGCGTCACCGGGACAGACCAACGACGATCTCATTGCCTTGAACGCGGACGATTCCATGGCGCGGCTGGAGAATTTTGATATCTGCCGCGGTCCGATCGAGGATGTGACCATACGCAATGTCTTTGCCGAGGACTGCTACACGGCGTTCCGAATGCTCAGCGTGACATCGCCGATCCGCCGCGTCACCATTGAGAATGTGTATGCCGGCTGCCGTCATTTCGCTGTCAACATCGACGGCGCGCGCTATTGCCGGACCCCGCTTGTCACGGAAGTGGAATATCCGCGCGGCGCGGGACTGCTTGCGGACATCACGATCCGCAACATGCACGTGTGGACGACGATGGAATCCGGCGAGAGGGGGCTGATCGTGTGCGAATCGATCCCGAAAAACGTCCATATCGACGGATTTGTACGCCATGCAGAACGGGACAAAATCCCGGAGAAGCCGTCCGTGGCGATCCGCAATCTGACAGATACCGCCGTAGTCTGCCGGACGGACGAGAAAATGGAAACGGCGTGTCTGCGGGAGAAAGGGGATACCTTTGTGCGAAACGGCTCCATCCGTTCTCTGTGGCTTGATTCCGCGGCGGAAAATACCACTGTACCGGAGACGGAAAAGACAGGAAATACGCTATGATCTACAACAATTTCGAGCTATACAACGTCGCCGCGCTTCTTCCGCATCCGGACGGCGGCTGGCGAATGTCCCGTGTCCCGGCGGATGTACGCGCGGCGATGAGCGAACAGGGACAGCGGATGGCGTGCAATACCGCCGGGTGCGAGATCCGCTTCGTCCTATGCTCCGGAAATGCGAAAATCACGCTGCGGATGGACACGCCCGGCGCACATACAACGGCGCTCCTCTATTTCGGCGGTGTGCAGTCCGGCTGGCAGACGCTGTCCTATACGATCGGTTATGAGCCGACGACGATCACACTGGAGAACCACCCAAATCCCGCCATGCTCCGGAAGATCAGCGACGCTGCCGGCTACGCATACGATCCGCGCGTGCTTCGCCTGACCTTCGATTCCGCGCAGGTGATCCTCATGGACGCGCAGGGAGACGTCCGACCGCCGGAGCCATCCGAGGTGCCGGAGAAGCGGTTTCTGATGTACGGATCCTCCATCACGCACGGCAGTCTCGCCTGCTCCGCCAATCTTACGTATCTCGCGCAAATCGGCGCACGGCTGCACGCGGATTTCTACAGCTTCGGCTTTGCGGGATCCTGTCTCCTGGAGCGCGCGGTCGCCGACTATATCGCCGAGCAGGGCAGTGAGAGAAATCCGCGTACCTGGGATTTCGCCATTCTGGAGCTGGGAATCAACGCGCTCTCTCTGTCCGAGACGGAATTTGCAGCGCGTGTGGACTATCTCCTTGACACGATGCTGCGGAAAAATCCCGGCAAAAAGCTCTTTGTGATCGATATTTTCTATCATCTCGGCGATTTTTTGGGAGACGCTAAGACCGGCGCCTTCCGCGAGATCGTGCGAAACGCCTGCACGCGTCGGGCGGATCCACGGCTACGCCACATCGACGGCAGAACGCTGCTCCGCGGCGCGGATGGACTGTCGGGGGATTTTGTGCATCCGAACGTCGCGGGCGTGCGGGAGATCGCCGGCAGTCTGGTGCGGATCCTCACAGATAACCAAAGCTTTGAAAGGGTATAATTGCATTCTATGTCCACACTTACCAAATATCTGATTGTTTTCGGTATGTCCATGGTGCCGGTGATCGAGCTGCGCGGGGCTGTGCCGTACGGAGTCGCCGCAGGATTGCCGCTGCTGCCGGTGCTCATCGCCGCGATTCTCGGCAATATGGTGCCAGTGCCGTTTATCCTGCTCTTTATCCGTAAGATCCTCGACTGGATGAAAACGCGCGAGGGTTTATTCAAAAAAGTCGCCGACAAATTGGAATCGCGCGCGCTGTCCAAAAGCGATATGCTGGAAAAATACGCCGCGTTCGGACTGTTTGTCCTTGTGGCGATTCCGCTGCCCGGTACCGGCGCCTGGACGGGCGCGTTGGTCGCCGCGGTGTTCCGCCTGAAATGGAAGCACGCGATCCCCTCTATTTTTGCCGGCGTCGTCGCTGCCGGGATCATCATGTCGATCGTGTCCTACGGGGTAAAGGCGCTATTTTGAAAGAATAGAAAATCAGGAAGCCTCTGATCTAAGGTTATTTTTGCGATAAAACCCTTATATTTTAGTCTTTTGTCGAAAAAACCGATTTATTCAGAGGTTCTTTAGAAGGAGATGCACGATGATCATTCATGTACAGCAAAGAAAGCCGGATCTTACACCGACCGGGATGACCGGCTGCGCGGCAGGCAGAGGCTACACGGTGACGCACGACTGCGTTCTGCGCGACGGAAAACCGTACATCTACCGGATGGGTGAGCTCCACTATTCCCGCGTGCCGGAGCAGGACTGGGAAACGGAGCTGCGGAAAATGAAGGCTGGCGGGATCGATGTGATCGCGTCGTATGTGTTCTGGAACCACCACGAAAGCAGAGAGGGTGTTTTCGATTTCACCGGCAGACGCGATATTCGTCGATTTGCAGATACCTGTGCCACGCTTGGACTGCCGTTTTTCCTGCGGATCGGTCCATGGGCGCACGGCGAGGCAAGATACGGCGGATTCCCGGATTGGCTCATGGAGAAAAAGCTGCGTCTGCGCAGTCTGGATTCCGCATACATGGCATATGTGCGGCGGCTGTATACACGGGTTTACGAGGAGCTAGCCGGTTGCGGAAATCTCATCGGAATCCAGGTGGAAAATGAGCTGACCGGAGACGCAGAATATCTTGCCGCGCTGCAAAAAATGCTCCTGGATATTGGCTTCACAGCGCCTTTGTGGTCGGCAACGGGCTGGGGACAGGCAAAGCTGCCGGATACGCTGTGCCCTATGTACGGCGGCTATCCGGAAGCGCCATGGGAAGGACATACGCACGCGCTGTCTCCCAACGCGAACTACTTTTTCTCGCGTGTTAGAGAGGATGGCGTGATCGGCGCGGATCTGCTGGGACAGACGGACGGCACAGAGGATCCGTATCGCGGAAAGTACCCGTTTCTGACCTGTGAGCTGGGCGGCGGCAATCAAAATACGTATCACAGGCGACCGGTTTTTGTGGAGGCGGACATTACCGCGCTTGCGGTTTGTAAGCTTGGCTCCGGTGTGAACGGTCTTGGGTACTACATGTACCACGGCGGCGTGAACCCGGTGGAGCGGGACGCAGAGGGCGCGCTTGTCACATATCAGGAGAGCCGCGTCACCGGGTATCCGAACGACTGCCCGATCGTGTCCTACGATTTTCAGGCTCCCATCGGGGACTGCGGTCAGGTGCGCGACAGTTATTACGGTCTGCGGGAGCTCCATAGGTTTCTGGACACATACGGAGAGAGGCTTGCCGTGATGGCGCCGTATTTCCCGGATGAGATGCCGCACGAGCTTGCGGACACATCCACGCCGCGGATTGCGGTACGCTCCGATGGGGAAAGCGGCTTTGTATTCTACAACAACCACGTCCACGGCGGGAAAATGGCAGAAAAGCAGGTGACGCTCACCGTGGATACAGCGACGGAGATCTATACGATTCCGTTCACACTGCCGGAGAATGGCTGCGGGATCTTTCCGTTTGGCATGCGTATCGGCAGGGAGACGGTGCGCTACGTGACCGCCATGCCGGTAGCGTGCACGGAAACGCAGATCCGCTTTGTGCCGCTATGCGGTGTGGAACCGGTGATCTGTCTGGCGGACGGCACGGTACATCCGCTCGCCGCGTGTCCGGCCCTGGACGGTGTGGCGCTTATAATTGAAAATCCGGCGCGACCGGCAAAGCGTCTCGGCGCGAGAATCCCTTGCGTGCGTATGGATAATACGCTGTCCTTTGCCGCCTTTTCGCATCTGCGCCGCCTGGACGGATCCGCTCTTGTCGATCACACCGTGGAATATGCGGCGGACATTCCGGAAAATGTCGATACGATTGCCGTGCGCGTGCTCGGAAATGTCGCCGCCGCCTATGCCGCGGATGGCACGCTGCTGTCCGACCATTTCTGCGACGGCGACCTTTGGTATATCGACGTGCGGCAGGTGCGAAAGCTGCGTTTGCAGATACAGCCGCTGCTGCCGGAGGATCGCGGGACGATCTATTTTGAAACGGATATGCCGGAGGGAATCGCGGAGCCGGAGATAGATTCCGTGGATTTAGAAATCCTCTGATTTTAGGAATCGGAAAATAAGAAAAAGCCGGGAGGAATCTCACATGGAGAAACCTCCCGGTATTTTTCGGTTACATTTTGTCTACGGGATAGAGGAGCTTGAGCTGGTTGATCTTGCTCTGGTACGCTGCCTGCTGCTTTTCGCCGCGGAGAGCTTCCGTCAGCTCTTCCCGGATGTCGGCATACTTGACGTCGCCGCCCTCTTCCTTCTTGTTCAGACGGATGATGTGGTAGCCGAACTGCGTCTTGACAGGTCCTGTGGTCTGACCGGGTTCCATCGCGGCGCACGCGTTTTCAAATTCGGGAACCATCTGTCCGGAGGTGAAATCGCCGAGCTCGCCGCCCTGTTTGCCGGACGGACAGGTGCTGAACTGACGCGCTGCGTCCTCAAAGGTGATCTCGCCAGCGTTGATCCGACCGAGCAGCTCGTTCGCCTTGTCCTCGGAATCGACGAGAATGTGGCTGGCGTTATAGTTGGTGCCGGACACGAATTTGTCCTTGTTTTCCTCGTAGTACTTCTTGACCTCTTCCTCGGTCACGCGCACCCTCTCCACGGCTTTCTGTACCGCGTAGCTCGTGAGCATTTCTTCCTTGACCGCCTGCAGCTGTTCCTTGAATGCCGGTTCTCTTTCGTAGAGATTGCGCTGTGCGTCCAGCAAAAAGAGCCGCTTATTGATGAGCTGCTCCAGCACCATCGCTCTGCCCTGTGGCGTATTGTAGCTCTGACCTCTCTGTCCCATTCTGGCAATTTCCCGGCTGACATCCGCTTCCGTGATCGGTTTTCCCCCGACCATCGCGACGACTTTATCTTCTCCCATGGTGGTAAACTCCTTTGTTTTGTAGATGTATGCTTATTGTACCAGAGTTTGCGCGGATTTGCAAGGGGATTTTGGAAAAATTGTGGCAGGGAAAAGGAAAATCCCCCGCATCGGGTGATACGGGGGATTTATAGTTTGGCGTGGTTATTCTCCAATCGGCGCAAACGTGATCTCTATAGTGCTGTCGCAGCTTGCCGGAGTGATCTTATACTCCGTGACGGCGCCGACACTCTTGCCGTTGACGATCACATCCGCCACTGCGTAGCCTTCGTTCGGGGTGATCTTGATCGTGCGTGTTGCGCCGAACGCGATGGAGAACGAATCCGGTACGTTCACACAACCGCCTTCGCCGACGCGTATTGTTACGCTGAACAGCCGGGGCATCGTGCCGTTGCCGAACGGGTTAAAGCCGCAGTCGTCGTTGTCACGATCGTCGTCGGGATCGTTGTCATCCACGATTTCTCCGTCTAAGTAGCGTATGCCGGTGATTACCTCGTCGTAGCCTTCCACGCCGTCGTTGTCCACACGCAGCGTGACCTTGCCGGAGCCGGTTTCATAGCAAAATTCCGATTCGGGTGTGACAGGTACGTCCGTGAAGCGTACCGATTCCTTTTCTTCGCCGGGATATTCCACCGTGATCTGCATCACACCGTCGCCGGTACCGTAAATGTGCGTTTCGTACGTCTTGGAGGCGTCCAGACGGAGCGTTTTCACCTCGTGCGCATCATCTACCTCCAGTGTGCCGAAGCTCGTCGCATAGGACGGGTACGTAGGGTCGGAAGAGAGAATTTCGTCCTCATAGGAGACATATACTTCTACCGGGCATGCGATCTTGATGAGGATCTGACTGCCGGTAAGACGAATATCGTCCGCGTTTTCAAGGAAGCTGAAGCGCAGGTCGGACACATCCTTGACAGCCGTGTAGGTGCAGCCATGCAGATCGGCGATCCCTTGTAAGAGCTGTTCCGCGGTGCCGCCTTCCCACAGATCGAAGCCAAGCGTGTAGATGTAGACATCCTCATTGTTCACAAGGTGTGCGGCGATGTTGTACGCGTTGTTGGAGGCGGAGGAGTTGAACGGACCGGACGTGCCGTATTTTGCCGCCGCGGAGGAGGATTCGTTCGCTTCACCATCGGAGAGCAGCAGAATGATCTTGCGCTCGGCGGTGCTGTCCGCGAATTTTTCCTCGGCACGGAGCAGCGCGTCGGAGATCGGGGTCATGCCGTAGTCCCGATAGCCGTTTTTCAGCGCGGCGCGGATATCGTCCATGTTGTCATAGAAAGCAGAATCGCCGCTTTTTGCCGTGAAGAAAATCGCGGGATCGTCGCCGAAAGCCGCCATCGCGATACGCGTTTTGCCGGAATCGGTCAGTACCTGTTCTGCAAAGACTTCCGCGGCAGACAGCATTTCCGAAAAAGCGGTATTGCTCATGGAGCCGGAGCCGTCCAGAAGCAGGATAATGTCGCGCGAGGGCGTATATACTGTCGGCGTTTCCTCTTCCGTCCACTTTGCCGTGAGGATGATCTCCCCTTTGGCAAGCGGCGCGTAATTATTGGCATACGCATCGATGGTGACCTTATAGCGGTGCCCGTTTACAAAGGTGCCGTTGTTCACATAGGAACCGAGATCGGTCGGATAGCGGAACTGGCGGATCGTACGGGAGGTTTTTGTGCCGTCAAAGATGAAGTACCCGGCATACGGACCTTTTTGACCGTCCAGTCCGGTCAGATCCTCCACGGTAATGTGGTACTGCGCGGCGTCGTCTACGGGGATCCAGTTTAAGGACAAGCCGTTTTTACAGTCCACGGCGGCGTGGTTTGTGGGAGAGGTGATGCGCAGGGTATTCGTCACCATACCGGATACGATGTCGTTGTGCCACTGTGCGGAACCCGCGGTGATGGCGGAAACGATCTCGTCCGCGGTCTTGGCGCCTTTGGCGGAGGGATTGTCGTCGCCGTAGATGACCTTGAGCGAATCTATGTAATTGGAGCGGTCCACGATGGTGATGCCGACGGTTGAACCTTTTTTTACACCAAGTGTTGTTTTCTTGTCGTTAAATGTATTCGTGTATGCGTGATCCAGTCCGGTTGTAGCCAGCATGAAAGCGTTGAAGTCTGGATTGTTTTTCTTTCTGCCGATGTTGAAACAACCGGTAGAGGAGCGGGTAGTGTTTTTGATCAGGTTCGGACCATCATACCCGCGGGAATGGATGTTGATTCCCGTGCCTCTGGCGTTCAGATTGCTCGCACCTTTTTCACTACACCGTACACCGCTGCCTGCCGTGGTCTGGATGTTCAGCGCGCCGTATTTCCCCTGGTGGTTCACAGCGCTAATATTGTAGATACCGTCTTTTGTGATGGAGACAGGCGTACCGTTGTTTAAAGATTCCTTACGCACGTTATCCGCCATTGTTGAGGCGTCTTTCGTGGCATAAGCGATGTAGGGACGCCCTTTTCCATCTGCACGGACAACAAGGCAAACAGCACTCATATTATAACGGTTCTTTTTGACATCGTAGCTGTAACCGCTTTTCACAGGCGTGCTGTCCTTGAGGTTGGCACTGCAGCCTTCAAAAAAGAAAATAACATTACCGTCTACACTTTTGTATAATTGCAACAGATTTTTCGCCACACGATAATCATTCGTTTTCGACTGGATGTGGTACCGGATGGCGTTGTAGGCGTATTCGGAGAGTTCTTCTCTTAAGAAAAGCCCCTTTGTTTTCTCGGCAAAAGTGGTTTCCAGAACACTTTCGTCGAGGAGAGAAGGATACAATTTGGAAAACGGGTCGTCTGCCGCCTGTACTGTAACGGGGAAAAGTCCCACGATCATCAGAACGGTCAGAAAGAGGGAGAGCAAAGCGATCGAGCGTGTCATGGTGACGTCCTTTCAAAGTGAATACCTGTACATTTGCGGAATACGATCCATATGTGAGTCCTGCGCATGTACACAGTTTGTGTATAGTATACGCCAAAAAGAGGAAAATTGCAATGGCTTTCCTGGAAAAAGTTCCCATATGGTGCGAAATTGCCGTTCTTCGTCAGCCAATCGCTCATTCCTCCTTTTTTATGACCGCCAGTGCCGCGCCGTCCTCGCACGCGACTGTGTACCGCAGATCCGTGATCCCGGTGGTGATCATGTCGCCTTCGCGGAGAATCACATAGTCGCCCTCTCTAAGACCCGTGTATGCCACCAGTACCTCCGCGCCGTCTATGGTCTCTGCGGCGAAAAAGCGCGGGTAGGTCTCCGATGTGACACGGTAGCCGGTCGGATACTGGAAATCCGCCGCTCCGATGCTGCGTTCGCGCATATCCACGGAGAAATCCCGGCAGTATGCGTATTGGCAGGATATGTCATAGGTATAGTCGAACTGTGCGGTGTCGGTGCGTGTGATCTGCGTGATCTGTACCGTCAACCCTTTTGTCTGGTACGCGACAAAATCACAGTCCATGCTTTCGCCGACTGCCATGAGCGGGAACGAAAACGTCGGCAGCGCGCGGACACCGTCCTTGTTCAGGTAGAGAAAGCCAAAATGGTATGCGATCCTCTCCGGCATGATCGCTGTGATCGAGGTTTCCGCGTCTGCCGGGAGATACGACTCCGCACCGGCGTAAACACCGTAATTTCCGGCGGACAGCGTATTTCCGGGGATTTTGCCAAGCAGCGCGTTTCCTTGCAGAAAACCCATAGTTCCATCCGAAAACTGCGTTTTGCCGGATATCGCGCCGTTTGCGTATTCCGCGTCGCTTAGGATCGCGTCAGAGAGCGGATCGGTGACTTGCAGGATGCTGAGGTTGCGCGAAACGGGCAGGGCAGAAAAACGCAGCTTCTCATACTGTGCCGTGGCTGGGGTGGCCGCCGTATCCAACTTTGTGAGCGGGATTTTAACGCTTGTCAGATGGTTGTCCGTCAGGGTGATCTCCCCGGTAAACGGGATGTTGCAGTAGAGCAGGCATGTGTAGCCGACCGACGCCCAAGATCCGCCAGTCGGTTTGTATTCCGTTCCGGCAATGGAAAGGCGCGCGTCCATCCACTCCGGCATGCTTCCGTCCGGGAACAGCGGATCCGTTTCTTCCTCCGCACGGTAGAGCCAGATCTGCATGCTGCATCCGGTCTGCGTGTTTCCGTATTCATCGACGGTTCCGGTAAGGGACGCGTCGTAGGACAGTAGCACCGTGTCTATCGTCGTATCGCCGAGCATTACCGGTCCCGTCGTACCGTACAGAACTACACTGTTCTCCGGCAGAAAGCCGTATCCGGGCGCAAACAGATACGACAGCATCCGGAATCCGACGAGACAAGCCGCCAACCCGACCAGCGCTGCCAATACCCAGAGTCGATGCGGTTTCCGCCTTTTAGCGGGCATATCCAGCGCTTCCAGTAGATACCGGTCGTCGATTGCGCCGACTGCGTCTGTGAAGATGTTCTTTGCGAATTTTTCGTTTGTCATCGTGACTCCTCCCTACAGAATGTGTTCCTTTTCCAGATATTTATGCAGCTTTTTTCGAATCCGACACAGTCGCACGGACACGCGGTTTTCGCTGATACCGCAAGCTTTCGCAACCGCTGTGACCGGATCGAAAAACCAGTACCGGAGAACAAAAAGCCGCCTGTCATCCGCGGACAATGTGTCGAGAAACGCTTCGATTGCCGCGGTAAGCGCACCGGTTTCCACGGTGCGGGCAGGATCGGAATCCGCGGTGGGATCGACAATTTCAGATAGCTCCGCGTCTGGCAGAAAGTCGATCCGGCTCCGGTCACGCCGTGCGGCATGGGCTTTTCTATATCGGTCAAGCGCAGCGTTTCGGGCGATCCGGCAGAGATAGGCGCGCAGGGAATTAGGTTCCGCAGGCGGCACGGTCTGCCAGAGCCGGATCCACACATCCGCGAAGCATTCCTCTCTCTCTCCCGGATCTGTGAGCACATTCGCGATGATCCGACGGACAAGCGCACCGTAAGCGTCCCGTGCGGCGGACAGTCCCGCTTCCTGGGTGTTCGGAGCGGATAAAGCGGTGAGAATTTCGTTTTCCTTTATATCAACCATAAGACGCACCTCCTATTTTTTACCTGTTTCTATCCTATAAGACGCAAACGCGCGTGGAATCTTTCACCGCAAACGAAAAAATCCGCCCGGGACGGACAGATTTTTTTACGTTTTACAGCACCGCCAGAATCAGCTCCGTCAGGTACGCGCCGACCACGCCCGCGATGGACACGACAAGCAGACTCTTGCGACAGAACGAGAATATGACAGCGATCACCACGCCGACGGCAGCGGACAATGGGTGATCGGTCGCGTAAAAGGACGCAGGGATCGCCATGGCGCTGAGCACCGCGTACGGGATGTAATAGAGTAAATCTTTGAGAAAGCGCGAGGTGATCCTGCGGCGGAAGAGCGTGAACGGCAGCATCCGCATGAGGTAGGTGACACCCGCCATCACCGCGATATAGATAAAGATGTTCATGCCTTGTCACCTCCATCCGCGGGATCCGACCTGCGTGGGAAGAAAACCGCACCGACGACGGCGCCGAACACACCGCACAGGATGATGGAAAAGCCGGAGGAGACGCCCGCGAAAATCGGCAGGTAGCGGATGGCGCAGGACAGCACGGCGGCGAGCAGCACCACGGTGAGGATCCCGCGAGACTGACGTGCCGGCGGGATGATGATCGCGAAGAACATCCCATAGATCGCCAGTCCAAGCGCGCTGCACAGACGCGGCGGCAGAATATTCCCGGCAATCCCGCCAAGCAGTGTACCAGCCGACCAGCCGAGAAACGGGAGCAGAATCAGTCCGTACAGGAATTGACGGCTTACCTCGCCCGGTCTGCCCGACGCGACGGCGAAAATCTCATCCGTGATTCCGAACGCGGTGACGAGGCGGTGCGGCACAGTCAGCGATTTGTCCGCTTTCTGCGAGAGGGAAAGGCTCATCAGGGCGTATCGCAGATTGATGACAAACTCCGCGATCGCCATCTCGAGATAGCTGCCCCCTGCGACGATGATGGACAGTCCCGCCACCTGACCGGCGGAGGTGAGATTGGTCATGGAAAGGAGCAGGGCGATCCACGGAGACAGCCCTGCGTTGGCGGCGGCGATGCCAAAGCCGAATGATACGGAAATGTAGCCAAGCGCGATCGGGATGCCCTGTCGGAGTCCGCAGAGGAAATCCACGCGCGATTTTTGCGGAATGTACAAGAGATACGACCTTCTTACTGTGAGAATGAAAACAGTTGTCATAAGGCAACCTTTCTATAGTATACCATATCGTGCGCGGATTTACAAGAGCAGAAAAACACAGGAGAATCCGTGCGGTGCGGGATTCTCCTGTGCGATTTTGTCGAAATAGATTGCGTTTTTTGTCAGGACAGAGCGGCAAGCAGCTCCCGGCGCGCGGCACGGAACACATGCGGGTCGTATTCCACATCGCGGAACGAGCGGAAGACGCGGTCGCAGATCGCGTCCGCACGGGCACGGTCTGTCTCGGCGAGCTTTTTGAGCATTTCGTATTCCTCGGCGCTCGCACGGTGGTTCTCCAGCCGGATCGACATCCACGGTTCCTTGTCGCTCGGATAGATCAGATGCGTGTCGCCCGCGGGCAGATGGCAGACGGAGTCTGTATTGTGGTGCTCCGGGCAGTTTTCCTGGAAGGGATCCTGTCCCGGCTGATAACACATTGCCGCCCAGTGGAGGTATCCGGTCAGATTGTATTTGTAGTTGCCCCAGAAGAGATAGCGCGTCGAGAGGAGCGGATAGTCCATGAACCGGTTGATATAGCCGGGTTCCCGCGGACCGCAGCAGACATAATGCCAGATCTCGTCGCCGTTCGCGCGCAGGGTTTCCATTTCCTTTTGATGACGGTCGTATTCGGCGTTCAGCGGTACCCAGATATCGAGCGCACCGTGCAGATTGCCGTAGGACATCGCGTCCACGAGGCGGATATCGGGCACAAATTTGCGGATCAGACCGCAGAGCGCACGGAATTCGGTGGCGTTGTAGGTGTTCGGCTCGTCGGCAACGCCCATGATGAATTTGTCGAGCCAGCCGTTTCTCTCAAGCATGTCGTGCAGCGCCGGGAGATACTGCGACAGATAGCAATACCCCTCATAGGACATCGACGGGATATCGCCGTTTACGAGAATCGTTGATTCGTGCCAGCTCTTCCGCCAGCCGACGCTCGGACCGTTGAAGTATTTCATGCCGAGCGCGAAATACCGGCGCATGGATTCCTCCATCGGCGTGAAATCAAAGGCGTATTTGTTGTCGCCGAGAGCGGTTACGACAGGACCGCCCATATACATCATGTTCTGGTGCATCCGGCGGAGCAGCGCGACACAGCGGCGGTCCATCTCGTCCCATTCCGGTGTGCCCGGCTGTACGTGGAAGTACGTTTCCAGCTGCCTTGTCGCGTATCCCTGGATGATCGTCAGCGTCTCCTCAGGCACGACGGCGGCGTAAACCTCGATCTGCACCGGGATCACTGCATCGCCTGCCACAACCTGTCCATGATATGTACCGGGTACCGCGTCCTCCGGGATCACGAACGCGAGATAGAGACCGCCCTCGCCGTTTGTCACCGGAATGGTGCCGTCATAGGGGCGCAGGCAGTCGTATACGAGAAACGGCGCGATCCGTTCTGGATAATGCGGCGCGCGGTTCTCCGGTGCGATGCCCTCGTTGCGCTCAACCATAACGGGGCAGAGCCCGTAGATTTCGCAGGCAAACGGCACGTCGTCCATCTGCACGGTGATTTTGCCATCGCTCGGCACATCGCCCAGCAGGATCTGTACGGCGGCATAGGTACGGCGCGGTGTGTCCAATGCGATGGCGTTTGTTCCGGAACGGTACGACCATTCTCCCGGATAGGTGTATTCCGCGGCGTCGACTATGGTGTATGACATAGTGGATTCCTCCCTGATTCTCCTCCCGTGTACGGGAATCTTTTCTATATTATAACAGCAGCGGCGCGAAAAGTAAAGAGATATGTGAAAAAATTCACGCGATTTCGGCGAATAGGCACCGTCAGCACCTTGCAAAATGGGCTGGAATCTGTTATAATACCTACGTTATCGCATTGTATCAAAAAATATGAGGCATATTTCGTGAAAAAGGGAAGAATCATCGCGCTGGTCGTGGCACTGCTCATTCCGACTGCCATGGTCGCGGGGTATCAGTATTTGTTCGGCAGGATGGACAGGGACAAGTTTGTCGTACCGGAATCGCTGTCGGTCGTGGATACCGGAAACATCGTCCGTGTACCGACGATCGAACAGGAAACGGTCTCCGAGGGTATTCTCGACGAGGACGGCAACCTCACCGATCTGAAGCTGCCGGAGGAGGCGATTGCGATCCTGGAAGCAGCCACCGCCGATACAACGGAGACGGAAACCGTCCCGGAAACAGAAGTGGTACAGGAAACGGAGACGGCACCGGAAACCGAGACCAAAGCGCCCGAGACAAAGACACCCGAAACCAAGCCCGTCGAGACCAAACCGGTCGGCGACGCAGTGCAGCTCAACCAGCACATGAGCTATCTCCTGCCGGGATCGGATAAGATCAAGGTCTTTGTCGCCTACGGTCTGGACGCGAAAACGGCTTCCGACGTCATCATCCTGACCGCGGTCGATCCGATCCACAATAAAGTGAAAATCATCTCCATCGCGCGCGACACATATTCGTATATCTCCGAAAAGGGTGCGCATTCCAAGCTCAACTACGCCTATTCCATGGGCGGCGCACCGCTCGCGGTCAAGACGCTGAACGAGAATTTCTATCTCCACGTCGAGGATTATGTCGCCGTCGATTTCGAGCAGATCACAAGCCTTGTCGACGTTATGGGCGGTGTGGATGTGGAGCTGCGGGAGGACGAGATCCAGGCGATCACCGCTTTCCGCGACATCATGACGCCCGGTGTGAACCACTTAAACGGCGAACAGGCGCTGTCCTACGCCAGACTGCGATATATCGACAACGACCTGTCGCGCAATACCAGACAGCGCAAGATCGTCGCGTCCCTGTACGAAAAATTCAAAGGGCTGAGCGTCGCCAAGTACCCGGAGCTGATCCGGGAAACCGCCGGACTGTGCGCCACCTCCTTCACGGACGCGGAGATCCTCTCGCTCGGCACCACGGTGCTCGGCATGAAAAACTGCACCTTTGAACAGTACAATTTCCCGAACGCCAGCACCGACTGCTGGACCGGTTACATAGACGAGCTGCTCTATTTCGTGTACGATACCAGCATCGTCAGCGACCAGATTTATAAAATCATCTACGAGGATTACTACGTCAGCGGCTATGTATCATAGGAGGGCTTTTTCTTCTGTCTAAAGACAGCATAGCTGGTGGTTTTTTCTCATTTTTTGTGTGGGTGATTTCTGGAACGATTTCCATTTCTCCCGAATCTGTTTGAAGAGTTTCAGGGGGGGGCGGTAGTGGCTGGGAGACTGTTATATTGTGAAGAGTAGTCTTTGTCGAGTTCAGTACCCTCAAAGACATTGTTGCCAAATAAAACAGATGCCGGGAGTTGTACTTCTTTAAGTGAATAACAGTACGCAAAAGCTTTATCATTGATACTTACAGTGGTTTGTGGAACAGAATCGAATTCTATGGTTTCCCAATAAATACAATTATCGAATGCACTTACTCCAATGTACTCAATATTTGAGGACATTCTGATTTGCTGAAGTCCTTCGTTCATGTAATAACAACAAAGAAATGCGTAATCTTCAAGTTAATACTGCAAGTCCATTTTCGTTATACTCAACTGGAAAATCTTGTGATAAAGAAATGTCAGATGATTGGAAAGTACATGAAGGCAGAGTGAGAATTAGTAAAAACGTCACAAGAAACGCAAGAATCAATGATTTCAGAACCCTTTTCGTTTTTCATCACCTCCAGATTTTATGACTTTACTACGCTTTTAAATTTGCTTGAAAAAAGCGCATAGTGTGGATTCGCAGGAATAGCAACTATCCTGTGACCAACCCTATGCGCTAATATGAATGCGTTTAATCGGATATAGTATTGTTTTGATCAGTTCATGTTTATCCGATGTATTAGGCATAGGATGGAACACTGTGCATTCGAAGCACTGGAAAAATACCATATCGATCACCCCCATTCATAAAATTCCAACTGATCTATTGTGAT
>CAKRZR010000020.1 GCA_934433485.1 uncultured Eubacteriales bacterium
ATCTGCATCTTTTTCTACCGCCTTACTTCGTTTGCTTTTATTATACAGCATTTTGCAATTTTTTCAATATGGTGCGGGGATGGTGCGGGGAATTTTTAGAGGTGACCTACTATGAAAAAATGAACATCCGCAAAACGATGATCGCCGTACTCGCAACCGCTATGTGCGCGACTGGTGCGGTGATTCCGACTTCGGCTGTCACAGCAAGCGAATGCCCTCCGCACAGTATTGTCCATAACCACGGGAATTATGTAGATTATGGCACAGACAGTACCTATTGTTATCGGACTGGATACGTACAGTGCAGTGAGTATTGCACCAAATGCAGCTATTCCACCATGTATAATCACACACTGAGCAGTCGTACCCACACAGAAGAATTGTACTACGAAGCGCATGAGGTACACATTCGCTGCTCTTACTGCGGTTACATGATCAGTTGATGAATGGAGACCTCATCCTATGAAACGGATTCTTGCGCTGTGGCTCGTGCTGCTTCTTGTACTACCGCTTATCGGGTGCCGCCATACCACAAACCTTTGTCCGAACGCGAGCGCATCGTGATGAATCACGCGTATACCGCTGTGCCGTTGCCGGTAAGCGGGATTGATTTTGCCATGGGACCATGTGTTGCGGTATCGCGGGAAGAAACGAGCATCTATAGTCAGGGACAGTTCTCCACCATTGCCGACGACGGGACATACAAAGAAACCGTTTCCGTTCCGAATCCATCTCCGAAACATCTGCTCCGGCAGGTGTTTCTTTATACATCGGATGTATACGTGGCATATGCTTACGGCGGTGGGAAAGAGGATTCTCTGCTCCTGCTTTTCCGATCGGACGGCGCCGTTCTCGCCCGGTGCACCATAAACGATGGCGGCAGCACGCCTCTTTTCTTCGCGGCAAACGGGAAATTGTACTGTATCCTTGAGGACGCTGTCACTGTCTATGACGAAACGCTTGCCGAGGCACGTCGATTTCTCCTGACTGGATTCTGCGGAATATGTGGAAGTGCTTGCAAGTGCAAAACGCTTCGGTGAAGCCGCCGGAAAAGTCGGCTGCGAAGGGATCAGTAGAGTCAGCTTTGACAATCATTTGGAGCGTGCGGCGATTTATCTTGTGGAATAACCGCACAATACAAAAATGCTGTCGCATACGGAAGCGTTTCCCGCCATGCGGCAGCATTTTTCATTTCATAGCACCTTCGAGAGAAAATCGCGCAGGCGGGGGTGCTTCGGGTTGCCGAAAAACTCCGCCGGGGACGCTTCCTCCAGGATCTTGCCCTCGTCGATGAAGATCACGCGGTTGGCGACCTCGCGGGCAAATCCCATTTCGTGCGTTACGATGACCATCGTCATGCCCTCGTCCGCCAAGGATTTCATCAGATCGAGCACCTCACCGACCATTTCCGGGTCCAGCGCGGAGGTTGGTTCGTCAAAGAGGATCACGTCCGGATTCATGGCAAGCGCCCGGATGATCGCGACCCGCTGCTTCTGCCCGCCGGACAGCGTCGCCGGATACACGTCCGCTTTCGATTCCAGTCCGATGCGCTGCAGGAGCCGGATGGCGTTCGCTCTCGCGTTTTCCTTGATCTGCGCGGGTGTTTCCGCGATTTCGACAAGCGGCTTTTTCTCTTTGCGGAACGCGTTCGCGAACTTTGTCCACGCGTTGTGCCGCTTTGCCTTGCGGTAGTTCTCCATGCCGACAAAGACCGGCGCGAGCATGATGTTCTGAATGACGGTCTTGTTGTTGAACAGGTTGAACTGCTGGAACACCATGCCCATGTGCCGCCGATGGATGTTGATGTCCACGCGCATGTCGGCAATGTCCACGCCGTTGAAAATGATGCTGCCGGAGGTCGGATCCTCCATGCAGTTCAGACAGCGGAGCAGGGTCGATTTGCCGCTGCCGGAGGGACCGAGGATACACACGATATCGCCCTTGTTGACGGTGAGATCGATCCCCTTTAAGACCTCGTTCGTCCCAAAGCTCTTTTTTAAGTCAATTACGTCGATCACTTTTCCCGAGTCCCCTTTCCATGAGCTTGATGCCTGCCGAGATAATCAGCACGAGCACGATGTAGATAAGCGCCATCACGAGATACGGCACCATGAACTCATAGCTGTTCGTGCCGATGAGGTTGAACGCCACGTACAGATCCGCCGCGCCGACGAAGCTGACAATGGAGGTTTCCTTGATGAGGGCGATAAACTCATTGCCGAGCGAGGGGAGAATGTTTTTGATCGCCTGCGGGATGACGATTTTCTGCATGGTAGTAAAGAACGACAGACCGACCGCGCGCCCTGCCTCCATCTGACCGCCGTCCACGGAGAGAATGCCGCCGCGCATGATCTCGGAGATGTACGCGCCGCTGTTCAAACCGAACACGATCATGGAGATCTGCACGCCCGTGATGTTGATGCCGAGAAGCGGGAACAGCACGTAGTAGAACAGAAGTAGCTGTACCACCATCGGCGTGCCCCGGAAGAAGGCGACGTACACGCTGCATATGGAATTGAGAATGCGCGGGAGCCGCTTGTATTTCGGCATAACGCGCACACCGGCGATGAGGATGCCGATGAGGATGCCGATGACAAGACCGGATACCGCGATGAGGAGGGTGTTTTTCAGTCCCTCCAGTACCTTGACGTAGCCGTTTTGTTCAATGAATATGGTGGCAAACCGCGCGATTTTCTTGGAAAAGCTGCCCATGTTCTCTCCGTTCTGTAGATGTCATGACAAGGAACAGGGGAGAACGCCCCGCAATCGGAGGATTCTCCCGCTGTCTTTCTGTGACTCGTTACACCGATCGGTGCGTGCTCAGTTCATCTCGTTGTACGCGGCGGTGATGCAGGCTGCCGGTGCGGAGTCGATCACAACGTACTGGATGTTGCCGTTGATGAGGTCCTGTACGGCAAGGGAGCCGTTTTTGTAGCCGGTGCAGGTGACTGCGTAGCCTTCAAAGCCCCAGTCCGCGTCGCCTTCTACGTAGAACTGACCTGTGGTGCCGGTCTGCACGCCAATGGTGGTGGAAGCGTCCTTCGTCTTGAGGATGGCTTCTACGTCCGCAGCGGTCTTGCACGCGTCAAAGGAGGTGTCGTCTGCCTTGACGATGAGCTTCTGCGCGGCGTTGTAGTAGGAATCGGAGAAGGATACATATTCCTCACGGTCGGGGCGCACGGTCAAACCTGCCATAGCGATGTCGGCTTTCTGTTGACCGACGGAGAGGCAAACCGCGTCGAAGTCCATGTTGGCGATCACGAGCTCCTTGCCGAGCTTGTCCGCGATGACCTTGGCGATCTCCATGTCGATGCCGTAGTAGGAATCACCGGAGGTGTATTCAAACGGCTCGAAAGCGGCGTTGGTGGCGACCACGAGCTGATCCTTGGATTCGTCGAGAACGGCGGATGCTACCGCAACGGGGGTGCCATCGCCGAAGTAGTTGTTGCAGATGGTGTCGAACGTGCCGTCCGCCATGATCTCCGCAATGATTTCATTTACGGACGCGAGCAGCTCCGGCTGATTCTTGTCTACGCCGAAGGCGTATTCCTCATCGGTCAGATTGATCTCAATGACCTTGACGACGGGACCGGACGGTTCCGAGGAGCAGGCGGCGAACATACCGACTGTCATAAGCAGTGCCAGAGTGAGTGTCAAAAGCTTTTTCATTTGTCTTTCCTCCATGATGTTTGCGTATCTGTATGCGTTTCTTTCGCATAAAATGGCGCATATGTTTGTGTGACCGAATATACACGCGTATATCCGCGTATCCGGCGTAGAGGGACGCACCGGATGAAGCCGTGCGTTTCTCCTTTGATGCGAATATTATAGCATAAACATACAGGAATTGCAAGAGGTATTTACAAAAATATTCAAGATCCTCGTCGGTGAAGACTGCATACGACTGTATATCGAGGGGTATAAATATACAAATAAGTGGTGCTTAGTGGATATAAATACATATATATGGATATATAAATGCGCATAAAACGCAAAACTCCCGCACAAAACAGTGTGTTTTATGCAGGAGTATGGAGAGAGAGCGGAAATTTTCCGGGTAAAGTTTCGTCGTGTTGTATACTTTGCCACATGGGTGCTTTTATTCGTACAGCGATGGTTCCAAAGGCGCGTCATCGAGCAGGAGATCTCTGTCGCCAGCGCGTTCTTTGATCTGACGAATGGTCTGTGTCATGCGCCGCGCGTCGCACAGCTGCGTTTTCGCGTCGCCGAACATACCATCCACGATGGCGCCATGGTACCGGAAGGCGGGCTCGAATTTCGGGTACCTGCCGGACACGCCGCCGCAGTGACACCGCTGCCTTTTTTCGATCACCGTTCCATCCGGCAGACGCACGGTAAGCACCTGTGCCTCCTCCATCAGTCGACCGGGGACGCCGACGATTTCCTCGATGGCATGGAGGAACGTGTCGTTCTGCTGACCAACGCCGAGAAGCAATACCTTGCCGCCCAGCGCGTACAGCGAGCCGAAGCAGCCGTCCGGATGTGTGGAGGAGCCGCATTCCCGATCGTCCCGGCGAATATAGTCCTCGGCGCGACCTGGCGTTCCCGCGGGCGTGCCATCGAATACGGCGACGGAGTGCGTGGGATGGCGGGAACGATGCGCAAGCGGATGATAGGCGGCGACCGAGGGAAGTACGCCGATGCATGCGCGTACCTCTGCCTGTCCGACCGGCGTCATATCGAGAGTATACGCGCTCGGATGGCTAAGATTGCGCCAGGTATGTGTCGGAATGATGAGCAGTCCGCCGTCCTTTGTGAAATAGTCGATGAGAACGGAGAGCACTCCCTCCGCGCCGTCCTCGCACGCACCGATCTTTTTAAGCGACGTGTGTACGATGACCGGCAGATTCTGCGGCGCGTGCATGCGATAGAGATCGTCCATAAGGCTTTGCTTTGTGTGCATTTTTATATCCTGCCTTTGGTGCTGCTGCACCAGATATTTTAACTATATGTATTGTATAGAAAAATCGCGCCGCCGTCAATGGGCAGCGGGAAAAATGTTTGATTTCCGGTTGTTTGGGTGTTGAATGATGCATCCCAAAGCTTTTTTTGCAAAACCTCGGTCAATTCCGTGTATCTCCCGAAAAAACGCTTGCAAACAGGGGTGTGATATGGTATGATAACTACAATAGATAAAAAAGGCGGCGGATACTGTTATGGGAAACTGGAATCGAAGCGTGCTGGCGCTGGCTGGCGTAGGAGAAGCGCGGCGTGCGGCTTTGGAAAAAGCGGGAATATGTACCCTCGGGGATCTTGTGCTCGATTTCCCGCGGGCATATCAGGATCGCGGCACCATTGTTTCCATTGCACGCCTGGCGGAGCTGGATGAAAACACGCCCTGCGCGATTCTCGCCACCGTCGCGACCGAGCCGCAGTTCCGCGTGATCCGACGCGGCATGAGTCTGACAAAGTTCCGCGTTTTCGACGAATCGGGGACGCTGGAGGTCACGTATTTTAACATGCCCTATGTGCGTGACGCGTTCCATATCGGTGCGACCTATCGTTTTTTCGGCAAGTACAACCGCGCGCCGAACGGAAAAATGCAGACTGCCAATCCGATCTACGAGCCGTTTTCGGAGGACAAACCGCTTCCGGCGATCGTCCCGGTATATTCGCTGCCCGGCGGGATCCGGCAAAAACAGATGCATCAGATGACGGACGAGGCGCTGCGTCTCTGCGGTGCGGAAATTGCGGAAACACTACCGCCCGCGATCCTGCAGGAAATGGCGCTTCCGGCACGATCCTATATGATCCGCACGCTGCATCGACCGGAGACCATGGCGGATCTTGAGCGAGCAAAACGGCGGCTGGTCTTTGAGGAGCTGTTCCTCCAGTTTCTCTGTATGGCGCAGAGCGGTGCCGGAGAAGCAAAGCCGAATCCATGCGTCATGGCGGACACCGATACCACACCGCTGACGGCGCTTCTGCCCTACTCCCTGACCGGCGCGCAGTCCCGTGCCATCGCGGAGATCGCGGCGGACGTGTCCGGAAAGAACCGCATGAACCGGATCCTCATCGGCGACGTGGGCAGCGGGAAAACGGTCGTGGCGGCGGCAGGCGCGTATCTGACGGTGAAAAACGGATACCGAGCCGCGCTTCTGGTCCCGACGGAGATTTTGGCCGCACAGCACCATGCCGATCTGGCGCCGCTGTTTGCCGGACTTGGCATCCGCGCGGAGCTGCTCACCGGATCGACCCCGAAGAAGAAGCGTGCGCAGATCACAGACGCGCTGACGGACGAGACGTTGACCATCGACGGCAGCGGTAAGGTGGATGTCATCATCGGCACCCACGCGCTGCTCACGGAATCCGTGGTGATCGACCGCCTTGGCATGGTCATCATCGACGAGCAGCACCGATTCGGGGTCATGGAACGCGCGGCGATCCTCGACAAGGGGGACGGCTGCCACTGCCTCGTGATGAGCGCCACGCCGATCCCGCGCACGCTGTCCCTCGTGGCATACGGCGGACTGTCCCGCTCCGTGCTCGACGAAATGCCCGCCGGACGGCAGAAGATCGACACTTTCCTCGTGGACGGCACCTTCCACGAGCGGCTCATTGGCTTCATCCGGAAACAGAAGGCGGAGGGTCACCAGACATACGTGGTCTGTCCCGCGGTGGAGGAAGCGGAGCCGGAGGAAAAAGCAAGCGCGGATCCCGAGGATCTTGCCAATATGCAGCTCACCTTAGAGCCGGAGGAGGAAAAACCGCCGCTCAAAGCCGCCGTCGCCTACGCGGAAACGCTGCAAAAGGAGCTGCCGGAGCTGTCGGTGGCATTTGTACACGGAAAGATGCGTCCGGCGGATAAGGAAGAGGTGATGCGCCGCTTTGTTGCCGGGGCGGTCGATGTGCTGGTTTCCACAACGGTGATCGAGGTCGGTGTGAACGTTCCGAACGCCACGCTCATGATCGTCGAAAACGCGGAACGGTTCGGACTGTCCCAGCTCCATCAGCTGCGCGGTCGGGTCGGCAGAGGACAGGCGAAATCGTACTTTGTCATGGTGACGGACAGCACGCAGGAATCCTCCCTGGAGCGGCTGCGCGTGATCAAAAAATACACGGACGGCTACGAGATCGCGGAAATGGATCTGGCACTGCGCGGTCCGGGCGACTTCATCACCGGCAGCGGCACCAGACAGCACGGTGAGGATCGGTTCCGACTCGCGGCGTCCTGCAGAGATACCGCTCTCATTGAGGAAAGCGTGTCTCTGGCGCGCGCGGTGATCGACCGGGATCCCACCCTGTCCGCCATGCCCGCGATCCGACTCCAGCTCGACCGGCTGCGCAGGGAGCGGGAGACGGACAATACCGGAAACTGAATCCCATCGGACAGATACAATATTGAGGAGGCCAACAGTATGACAAACCCCACGAAATCGGACTTCACCCGCGCGGCTGCCGTATTTCCGTCCCGGGAGCCTACGGCTCTGCCGATCCATTTTCGGTACGGCGATCGGATCGTGGACGGGATCCCGGCGGACTTTCATTCGACAAGCGCGTATTCCTATGCGGACGCGAACATTCTCCGCTATGAATATACCGGTACCTCTCCGGATGGCTTGGAGGTACGGCTGACGGAGACGGAGTACCGCGACTATCCAGTGCGCGAATGGACGGCGACGTTCACCAACCGCGGGCAGACGGATACCGGAATTCTCTCCGACATTCGCATCGGCGGTGTGCTTGCAGAGAGCGAGTCGCACTTTGTCCACAGCAACGGCGACACCTGTGGTGAGGACGGCTACACGTGGTTCACGGATCCGGTGACAAACGAAACGCGCACGATCTTCCCGGACGACGGTACCTCCTGCCACGGCGCGGCGCCATATATGATCTTACGCTTCCGGGCGTACAGCGTGCGTATCGGGATCGGATACCCGTCGATGTGGCAGGCGTCCGTGCGGCAGACGGCGGACGGTACGGAATATCTCGTCGGACAGCGGCGGTGCCACATGAAGCTGCATCCCGGTGAGACGATCCGCACGCCGTCCGTGACAATGCTGTGCTATACCGGCGACGAGGCGCATGGTCGAAACCTGTGGCGGCGGTGGTACATGGCGCATATTCTGCCGCGCGAGGACGGAGCACCGCTGTCCCCGTACTGCTGCATGCACAACTTTTGCGCCGATGGCATGCCGGAGTTCACCGGAGCGGCGGAGGAAAACCAGTGCGGCGCACTGCAAACCTATCTGAAAAACGGGATCCATCCGGACATTTGGTGGATCGATGCGGGGTGGTATCCATGCGGCGGCAACTGGCCGTATATCGGCACATGGGAGCCGGATCCCACAAGATTCCCGCATGGTTTGGCGCCGATTGGTGAGCTGTGTCGGGATAATGACGTGCGGTTTTTACTCTGGTTCGAGCCGGAGCGGGTGGTCACGGGCACATGGCTCCACGAACAGCACCACGATTGGCTTTTGCCCATTCCGGAGCCGTGTGAGGACGATCCGGCGCACCACAACGACAACCACCTACTTGATCTCGGCAATCCGGCGGCGCTTGCGTGGCTCATCGACCACGTGGACGGACTGATCAAAAAATCCGGCATTCGTGTGTACCGGCAGGACTTCAATTTTGCGCCGCTTGCGTGCTTTGTGGCGGCGGAAGCGGAGGATCGGGTCGGCGCGGTCGAAAATCACCACGTACAGGGCTATCTGCGTTACTGGGATGAGCTGATTCGGCGGAATCCGGGATTGTGGATCGACTCCTGTGCCAGCGGCGGACGGCGGAACGACCTCGACACCATGCGCCGTGCGGTACCGCTCCACTATACGGACGTCGGCTACGGCAATCACCCGATCAAGCAGAAGCAGCACCGGACAATGTTCGCGTGGATCCCGTATTTCCGGGCGCACAACATGAGCTGGGACAAGCCGGACGGAACCTATGGCGGCGGCGATCACCCGGTACCGGACGAATTTGCCTACGAAAACGCGATGGCGCCTGCGCTGACCGATATGCTCCATTATACGGCGGGAGAAGCGGACTACGGCAGAGCGAGACGGATGCAGGCGTTGTGGCGGCGCGCGGCGGAGATGGAGCTGTCTTGTGACTATTATCCGCTCACGGAAACGGACGCCGACGCCCACGACTGGTACGCGATGCAGTTTGACGGCGAGAGGGAAGGGTTTGTGCAGGTGATCCGCAATACGCTGGTTGAGGACGATACGGCGACCTTCTCTCTGTACATCGAGGACGGCGCGGTCTACACCTTCACGGACGAGGACGGCAACACATGTCAAAAAACCGCCGACGCGCTGCGGAACGGCTTTACGGTGACTCTGCCGCGCCGCACGGGACGGATCTGGTTCTATACGAAAGGATAACGGACATATGGGAAAGCTATTTGAGATGAGAAATCTGCACGCCGACGGGTGGGTTCTGCCGTACGATGCCGCGCGCCTGTTCTCCGATAAGGGGAAATCGCTTGCCGATGCGGACTTTTCCGGGATCATTGCGCTGGCGGAGGAGCAGCTGCAGAAGCCTGTGCCGTTTCTACCCGCGTCGCTCTATCGGGAATACGCGGAAAACGGCAACCGCAATCGGTACGAGGGACCATATTTCACCCGCCGCAACGCCGCTTTGGTCCTGGCTCTGGCGGAATACGCGGAGAGGGCGGGCAGATTCACGGATCTGCTCATCGACTACCTCTGGGCGATCTGCGACGAGGCGACCTGGGTCATCCCGGCGCACAACAATCCGCGCCACGGGAAATGGCAGGCATTACCGGACGCGCTTGGCTATGGGGAGGACGATGACATCTTTTACATCGACCTCTTTGCCGCCGCTACGGGAGCCGACCTCGCGCTCATTGTCCATCTGGTGCCGGAAATTCTCGACCGCGTGACCCCTGTGATTCGCCGACGGATTACAGGCAGACTGCGCGAACGGATTTTGACGCCGTTTTACACCTATTCCGATTCGATGTGGTGGCAGGGCAGCCGGGGAAACACGCTCAACAACTGGACGCCGTGGATCATCTCCAATGTGCTGACGACCATCCTGCTCACGGAAACGGACCTCGCTAAGCGCACCGCCGGTGTGGAGAAAGCAATGGTGATCCTCGACCGGTTCACGCGCGATTACCCGGAGGACGGCGGCTGTGACGAGGGACCGGGCTATTGGGGTGTCGCAGGCGCGTCGTATTTCGACTGTCTTGAGGTGCTGTACGACCTGACCGGCGGTAAGGTGGACATCTTTGACGAGCCGCTTGTGAAAAGAATGGGCGAATATATCGCCGATTTCCGGCTCCGTGGCGACACCTATGTCAATTTCGCGGACGCGTCACACCGCCTGCACGCCGACAGCCGGATGATCGCGCGGTTTGGCAGACGGACAGGCTCCGATAAGCTCACGGCGATGGCATACGAGCTGTGGTCGGATGCGCCATACCGATTCTGGAGCGCGACAACGCCGTACCGGCAGATCAAGAATCTGCTGGAGGAGAAGCCAGAGGCGGTATCCTACATGGCGGCGGATCGAATCTACTACCCGAACCTGCAGGTGTTCATCGCCAAGAACGCGAAAACGGGTCTGGAACTGGCGGCAAAGGGCGGGCACAACGCGGAAAGCCACAACCACAACGACGTCGGCAATATCGTCCTGTTTCGCGGAGAAGAGCCGGTATTCATCGACGGCGGGGTGGCGACCTACACGAAAACGACCTTCTCCGACAAGCGGTACACGCTCTGGACCATGCGTTCCGTGTATCACAATCTGCCTGTGATCGACGGCGTGGAGCAGCGTGCCGGACGTCAGTTCCGGGCGACGGAGCCGACCTGTGACGGCGAATCGGTGCACTACACGCTGACAGACGCGTATCCGGGAGAAGCCGGGATCGAAAAATACACCCGCGCGTCCCGCCTGACGGAAAACGGCGCGGAGGTGGTCGATACGCTGTCGCTGACGGAGGGAAAGCCGGTATCGTGGCACTGGCTGACCGTATCGGAACCGGAGATAGACGGAAATACGCTCTTTTTCCCGCAGGCAAACGTGCGCGTCACCTTTGCGGCGGAGGTACCGCTTGTCATTACGACCGTACCGGTGGATCTCGAAAATGACAAAAAGCTGAACGGGGAATGGGGCACGAACACACTCTGCCGTATCGATGTAACTGCGGAAAAGTGGCGTGCCGGTGTGTTCACTATGGCGGCAGAATCCATTATAGAGTAAGGCAGGTGCAAAATCATGCGGTACGCGGTATCTCCCGCCGTCATGCGGCAGTCCGACCGGGTGACGGTGGAAAGCGGGACATCGGCGATAGAGCTGCTTCGACGTGCGGGACGCGCGATTTTTGAAAGCCACGCATGGCAGGGCAAGGTCGGTATCGTCTGCGGCACGGGAAACAACGGCGGCGACGGCTATGTATTGGCGCTCTGTCTCCGGGAAGCCGGGATCCCATGCGAGGTGATCCGGTGGCAGGACAAGGCAAGCGCGGAGGGACAATGCTATCTCAAGCGAGTGCAGGCGGCAGGTATCCCGGTGCGGCTGTGGCAGGGGGAAGCGCTCACCGGCTATCGTACGATTGCGGACGGACTGTTCGGCACCGGGTTTCATGGTGTGGCGGAGGTGTCCGCGGCGGCGCTGATCCGTGCCGTAAACGAAAGCGGCGCCTATGTGGTGGCGATCGACATTCCAAGCGGCGTATCCGGTTTGTCCGGACAGGCGGCGGGCGACTGTATCCGCGCGGACGCAACGGTTGTCATGGGTAGTCTGAAATACGGCGATCTGCTCGGCGCGGCAAAGGATCTCTGCGGCAGGATTACGGTGTACGACATTGGCATCCCACTTGTGGGCAAGACGGTTCGCGTACCGGAGATGGGGGATTTTGCGTCCGTGCTGCGCAGGCGGAAGAACGATTCCCATAAGGGCAGCTATGGCTATGTGACGATCTTCGGCGGATGCAGCCTCTACAGCGGCGCCGCAAAGCTGGCGAACCTCGCGTGCACACAGGTGCAAGCTGTGTCCCTCGCGGACTGTGGAAAAACGGCACTGCGCAGCGGCTGCGGCGTGGTACGGCTGGCGGTTGCGGCATCTGTGGCGCCACTTGTCGGGCAGTATGTTCTCGAGAGCACCGTATTCCCGCTTGCGGAGAACGCGGACGGCACCCTGGTCTGTGCTCCCGACGAGATCGACCGTGCGCTTGCCGGTACGACGGCCGCGGCGATCGGTATGGGTTGGGGCTGCGATCCGGCGTATGAAAAAATGCTCGCGCATGTGCTGAAGACGTATCGCGGCCGTCTCCTTATCGACGCGGATGGACTGAACACATTGGCGCGTATGGGCGAGGACGGCAAAACGCTGCTCCGGCAAACGGAGGCGGAGGTGGTGCTTACACCGCATCCAAAGGAATTTGAGCGGCTGTCCGGGGTGAAGATCGCGGATATGCTTGCCGATCCGGTGCGGTACGCGGAGGAATTTGCTGCGGACTGCGGAGCGACGGTGCTTCTCAAGGGCACGGCGACGGTGGTGACGGACGGCTGCGAGACGTACATCGTGCACCGCGGCTGTCCCGGTATGGCGACAGCGGGCAGCGGAGACGTGTTGTCCGGGATTCTTGCGGGTCTGCTCGGGTACAACGCGCCCACACCGGAGACCGTCGCCTGTGGTGCGTACATCGCGGGACTTGCCGGAGAGCTTGCCCAGGCGGAAACGAATCCGATCTCGCAGACCGCCGGAGACACCGCGGGGAAGATCCCGGATGCGATCACGGCGATCATGCGCGCGTCCGGGACGTTATAATAAAAAACGGCGGCTGCCTGCGGTCACAAGGATCGCGGACAGCCGCCTTTGTTGTACATTCCTCTATTTTACACGACTTTGCGCAGTGCTTTATCCCTTGCAGCCGCAGCCGGGACGGCGGTTTTGTCCGTTTTCGTTTGCCTTTGGCATATTGCGGTCAAACGCGGGATTCCAACCGTAGAAGTTTTGGGCGTCCATGTTGTCCTGTGCCACACGAAGCGCGTCGCCGAAGCGTGCAAATTACCGCGTTCTCTGTGCCCGCTCCGCTTTATGCCGGCACGCGAGCCACAGACCGCTGTCCACCAGTCCCGCATGGGGTGCCGCAATGAGCACGGATTCTCCCGCACTGTTAAATAGATAGCACCCGTTTTTTCCCGTAAAGTGCGCTGCGTCCTCCGGTACCGTGACGCCGTTTTGCAGAAAATAATCCCGAATCCGTCCGTCTGCGCATACGTAGATGGGATTGCGCAGCATTTCACTGATCCGTGCCGAGATCCATGTGCCGCCGCGCAGATGGGGAATCCCGCATTCCGGCAGCCGTTTTGCAAGGGACTGCATCGTGTCGTCTCCAGCTGCGTACAGACGGTAGATCTCCCGTATCTGCGCCGCCTCCGCTTCCTCCGGCTCGTACATCGCGGTATGGATTCCGTCGATCACCGTTTCGCGCAGTCGAAAACCGTAGGGAATCCTGCCGCCCATGTAAAATCCGCGACGGCAGCGGGCAGCGTAGGCATCCGTTACGCGCTTGCGGATCGTGTCCCGTTCCAGCTCGGCGAAGATCATGCAGATGCCAAGCATGGCTTTCCCCATGGGCGATGCGGTGTCAAATCGCTCTGTAGCGGACACAAACGCGACGCCGCGACGGTTCAGCGCCTGTGTGATGTTCACGAAATCGACCAGGGAACGGCTGATACGGTCGAGCTTGTAGACGATCATGCGGCCGATCTGACCGTTTTGCACATCCTCCATCATTGCCGCGAATGCCGGACGGTGCGTGTTTCCGCCGCTGTAGCCGCGATCGCTGTACACACGATAAGGATTCCCGCGTGTTTCCGCCACACACCACGCAATCTGGTTCTCGATCGATATGCTGTCGGCGCGTTCCACGGACTGACGGGCATAGATGGCGTCCAATCGGTTCTCTGCCATAAAAAAACCTCCCGACATATGCATATGCACAGATAGGGAGGTTCATTTGTGTTTCGACTCAGAATACGGAGAGCAGGAGTACGACGATGATGATGATCGGCAGAACGAACGTCATGTACGGACGGATCCAGGCGGGCATTTTCGCGCCGTGATCACCCATGTTGACCTCGTCGATGTAATTCTTCCAGCCCCAGCCGAATTTGGAGGTGCAGAAGAGGACGTAGAAGAGAGAGCCGATCGGGAGCAGGAGGTTCGATACAATGTAGTCCTCGAGATCCATGATGGTTTTGCCAAAAATCGTGAAATCGCCGATGAGGTTGAGGGAGAATACGGCAGGGAGCACCAGCACGAGCATCAGACCGATGTTGATTGCCGCGATGACGGGTCGTTTCAGGTGTGTGAGCTCCAGCCAGAACGACATGATGTTCTCAAACACGGCGATGACGGTGGACATGGCGGCAAAGCCCATGAACAGGAAGAACAGCGTGCCGAGGATACGACCGCCCTCCATGTTGTTGAAAATGGAGCTGAACGTGGTGAAGAGGAAGCCTGCGCCGCCTTCCCCCTGAATCATGGATTCGTTGTAGGTGTAGTACGCCGGGAAGATGATCAGACCGGACATCAGCGCGACAAAGGTATCGAGAGAGATTATGGTGACGGATTCGCCGAGCAGTCTGCGATCTTTATCGATGTAGCTGCCAAAGATGGCGATGGAGCCGATGCCGAGCGAGAGGGTGAAGAATGCCTGTCCCATCGCGGCGTTGATGACCTTGCCGAGACCCGCGTGTGCAATGTTTTCCGCGTTCGGTACAAGGTAGAAGCGCAGCCCGCGACCGGCGCCGGGCAGGGTGCAGGCATATACGGCGAGACCGATCATCAGCACGAACAGCGCGATCATCATGACCTTGGTGATCCGCTCTACGCCCTTTTCCAGACCGAGCGAGCAGACGAACAGCCCGAGCAGGATGGCTGCGTACGCGCCGGCGATCACTTTGACAGGAGAGGAAACAAGCGCGCCGAATACCTCGCCAAGCTCTTCCACGGTGTGCGCGGACATGATGGAGCCGGTCAGGTATTTCACGAAATAGATGAGCATCCAGCCGGTGATGACGGTGTAGCACATCATGAGCAGGTAGTTGCCGCCGATGCCGAGGTACTTCATGAGGTGCCATTTCTGTCCCTTTTTCTCCAGCACATCGAAGGAGGAGGCGATGCTGCGCTTACTGCCGCGTCCGACAGCCAGCTCTACGGTCATGATCGGCAGACCGAGGAGCAGCAGAAACCCGATATAGATGAGGACGAAGATCGCGCCGCCGTACGCACCGGTGATGATTGGGAACCGGTAGACGTTGCCAAGACCGATGGCGCATCCGGCGGAGATCAGAATGAATCCGAGCCGGGAGGAAAATTTTTCACGTTGCTGCATAAAATTGCCCTTTCAAAGTAGTTTCCCGGCAGAACCGGGCGAAATGTTTGACTTTCTTATTGTACCGCATTTGTCGCGATTCTGCAATACTTTTTTCGAAAATTATTCAAAAAAACGCAAAAAGATTTCCACAGTTGCGCGGAAACGGATGAAAAATATCCAAACTAGGACAGGACTATACCCGTTGTAGACTTACGCGCCGCACGATTTGCTTCGCCGAAGCGTTGGTAATGCACGATCTCGCGCTCGCGGAGGAACTTCAGCACATCGCAGACATCGCGGTCGTCGATGAGGCGCAGTAGGTTGTCGTAGGTTACGCGCGCTTTCTGCTCTGCTGTATCTTTATTAGCACAACCGTATAACCGGTCTAAAACCGCCAGCGGATCGTCACCGGGATCGCGCCGTCGTCTGTCCGGTGGGAGACGGCAATGGAGGAGATCAGACACTGCGCAAGCGGTCGGGATACCGTATCCGGCGTCAGATATTCTGTAAGTCTGTCCGCGCTTGTGCGCTCGTTTGTGCCGTCCGCGCTCTCGGACAGTAAACGCTCGTACGCCTTTTCACACTGTTCTCTCGCCAGCCGGATGGACGCGCGCATCTCGGCGTACTCCGTCTCTGTGATCGTGCCGCGCACCTTGTCCATGTATAGTTCCGCTGCCGCGCGCTTGTATTCTTCGATTTTCAGTAGCAAGCTGTCCGCTTCCGCTTGGGGATCCGTTTCCCGGTCGTCATCCAGACAATCCGCCAGCGCGTCGACGGTCAGACAGTCGGCAAACCGCGCGGTAAAATCCGTGAACGCGACGCGCACTTCCTCCATGAGCCATGCGGCGGACACAAACGCACCGGGACAGCGATCGGGAGACAGGTACCGGGTGCGGCACTGAAAATACCGTCTGCCGCGATTTTTGACGGTGCGCATCGTCTCACCGCAGTGTGCACAGACCACCAATCCCGCAAGCGCGCCGATCTTGCCGCCGGTAAACGGTCTTGTGCGATTCCGGAGGCGATCCTGCACTGCCTGCCACAGTTCCTCCTCTACGATCGGCGCGTGCGTACCGGCGACCATGATCCAGCAATCGCGGGACCTGGGGCGGTTTTTCTTTGTTTTATAGGACGCACTGCCGTACCTGCCTTGTACCATGTTGCCGATGTACATTTCGTTTTCCAGGATCGCGCCGATGGTGCCGTATTGCCAGAGAGCGCCGGAGCGTCCCGTGCGATAGTCTGCCGGGGTTGGAACCGCGCGTGCGTTGAGCTGTCTGGCGATCGCGGTTTTGCCGTATCCCGCCGCGTACAGAGCAAAAATCTCCCGGACAACGGCGGCGGAGACGGGATCGGGGATGAGATGCCCGCGTTGGTCGGGATCCTTTCGGTAGCCATAGAGGGCGTGCGAGCCGATGTGCAGTCCGCGGCGCCGTCTGTCCGTGAGCACCGCGCGGATGTTCTCCGACATATCCTCAAGGTACCATTCGTTGACAAGACCACTGATCTGCCGCGCTTTTTTATTGCCCGGCACGGCGGTGTCCGCGTTGTCCACGATACTGACAAAGCGAATGCCCCATAGCGGAAAAAGTCCGTGAATGTACTTCTCCACAAGCTCCATCTCGCGCGTGAATCGGGACTGCGTTTTGCAGAGCACGATGTCGAATCGGCGCGCTTCGGCATCCGCTATGAGCCGATTGAACGCCGGACGCCGCCTGTCCGCACCCGCATAATCGTCATCGGAGTAGATGGCGTAGATCTCCCAACCGTGCGCTTCGGCGTAGGAGACCAGCATGGATTTTTGGTTCTGGATGCTCACCGAATCCGCGTCTCCCCGGTTATTGTCCTCCTCCGATAACCGGCAATAGAGCGCCGCTTTCATGGATGCTCCTTTTCGGATGCCCGGTTATTCCGCCGTGCGCGTTCCATCAGCCGGATATACGCGCGTACACAGGCGAAAAACGCGTCCGGATCGGGCTGTTCACCTTTGGAAAACACATTTTGTACGACCGGTTTTCGTTTCGCCACAGGGATCACGCTCCTTTTTTGAGATATGGTACCCTATGCGCCGTGCCTTGTCCGATATGCGCGAAAAAGCGGATCCACCGGAATGGACCCGCTTTCGTGTTGCCAAAGACTATAGAAATCAATATTCCGTGCGCGCGATTACGGACTGCTTCAGCTCCGGGGACAGCCGGTTGAAGTATTCCGAGTAGCCGCCGATGCGTACAATGAGAGACGCGTGCTTTTCCGGATGGTCGAGCGCGTCGAGAAGCTCTTCCCGGGAGGCGCAGGTGATCTGTAGCTGCATCCCGCCCTCGGCAAAAAACGCGGAAAGCAGCGGCAGCAGCAGCGTGGAGAGATGCTCCTTTGCCATACGCAGATTCGTCACCGGGGAACCGAGCGCCTTGGACAGACGGAGCGCGGCGGTACTCGAAAGCATCGCGGTCGGCCCCTCCGTATCTCTGCCGTGGATCGCGCCGCAGGAGTCGCACAGGGGATCGCCGTCCGCTCTGCCGTCCGGTGTGGCGCGTACCCCTCGACCGGCGTCGACGTAGGTGACAAACTGGTTCGAAACCGGGAAATATTTGCCGCGCGGCGTGCAGGTATGGGTCTCAAACGCCGAATAGATCCGCTCCGACACGATCCCGGCGATCCGCCCGACCTCCGGGTCCGCTACGCCATGCTTTGGACAACGCGCGCACTGTGCCAAAAATACCGGATCGCGTGTTTCGAGCAGGCGGATAAACGTCGCGGCGTCGTACCGCTTTTCGCGATAGACCAGGGTTTCGATGGCGGAGAGGGAGTCGATCACGTTGATCAGTCCCGCGACGTTGATGACGCTCCAGTAATAACGCGCGCCGCCCGCGTTGAAATCCGTTTGCGTATTGATGCAGTCGTCCACAAACAAGGTGCGCACCGGCTGTGGACGATAGCGCACGCGGGTCTTGCGGTGCTCTTCCAGAATCGTGCAGACCTCGGCGATGCCGTCCTCCGCTTTTTGCAGATACCCCTCCAAAAATGCGTCAAAGGTATCGTGGTCGACAAGGTGCTCTCTGAAGTATTCGTCAAAGATCAGCGCGGTGTTGATGCCTGCGTCGTCGGAGCCTACGTTGGACATACCCTCGATCATCGTCTCCGTGCAGCCGCCAAACGCCAGAGACTGCAGGTCCGCTTCCGTTACCTCCGGCAGTCTGCTTTGGATTTCGCGCCGGTACAGCTCCCAGTTGTAAAACGCCGGCTGCCCACAGCTGGACGCCAGGGTTTCGTATGTCGCCGTAAGAACCGCTTCCTCGATCGATCCGGGCTTGGGAGAGAGCAGCGCCGGCGTGACCAGCAATTGCAGAGACGGGCGGCGGTGTCCGGCGCTTGCCCGGATGCACTGAACGGTCAGTTCGTTGTACGTCGGACCGAGCGGGCCCGACCAGCCGCTGTTGGCGTCCACATGGGCGTACAGCTCCGAGAGCAGCGGGACAATGTCCTCGCCGTGCCAATACGGGAGCAGCCAACGATCCAGTCCGCCGATATCGTCACAGCCGTCAATGTAGAACACGAAATTCCATGCTACCAGTGCCTCATAGATATTGCGCGGTGTATGCTCGGGCGCATAGGACAGTGCGTCGATGAGAGACTGCGGCACGTTTTGTTCTCTGAGATGGGCAAGACAGCGATCGCGGTAGTCGAAAATCGCGTCGAGAAGCACCGTCATCGCGTCGCGGAAATCCCCATCGGGCAGCGCGTCGATCCGTTTGCGATAGCCGGACAGCCCATCCGACAGAATCCGCCGGTAGCAGATAAAGGAATGCGTGAACCCTGCGCCGCCGACAATGTGTACCGTATCGATCGGGGCGACAAGCGAAATCTCGCGGGAAAAATAGTCCGCGGCATCCGGCACCTTGCGCGTCAGTCCGGCAAGATCGAGGGAATATGTGAACGAAAAGTCCGGCTTCATGCACATGGCGCGGTTGCCGCTGTTGTGGCGCATGGCAAGTCCGCACGGATAGAGCAGCCCGCCGTCGTAGGGAGTGAGCGCAGCCTCCCTGTAGAAACGCGCGTAGGCATTTGCGTGGCGGAAAAGCGGGGAACGCTCCGGGGATTCGATCAGTCCTGCGGCATACGGTTCTCCGGCGAGGCATAGCGCGTGAAAAACGTCTGACATAGGAAAATCCTCCGTTTCCAAAATCCCCGGAGACCAATCGCGAAGCCTCCGGGGAAAAATGTGCGTTAGAGCGTATAAAGATGGATTACAGTCCCGCCTTGGTGGCAAGCAGGATCGCGGTGATGTCGTCCTCGAGCTTGCCGGAGCATGTATAGGCGTCTGGAATATCTGCGGTAGTCAGCACGACCAGACCCGCGTCAAGCAGAGTCGGGACAGCGCTGTCCTCCACGGCGTAGTAGGCGATGCGATCCTCTTCAAAGAGCGCGCGCTCGAGGATCTTCGCGTAGTTTGCGTCCGGGCAGTGTACCGCGAGCGGCAGCTGTCCGAGGTAACGCCGTCTCTCACCGGGCGTGAGCGGGTTGTCGTTCCGTTTTTTGCCATCGCCGCCCAATGCTTCCTTAATGATGCCGCCGCCGGAGATTTCGTAGCCGTCGATGAGGACGAACCGTCCGGTCGCGGGCAGCGCGGGATCCACGTCAAAGGCGATATCATGCTCGCAGGTGAAGGTACAGTCGGCGATCGCGTGCTTTCCGGCGGAGGTGGGCGCGTGATCCTTTTCGAGATTGGATGCGTCGAGGACACTATGGATCGCCGTCACCTTGCAGGTTGTTTTCGCCGTGCAGGATTTGATCCCGTATTCCTTGCCCATTACCAGCGGATCGGAGCCAAGCCAGAATACACTCGCGCGGAATGTCTTGCCGACCTTGGGCGCTTCCTCTCCGACCTTGCAGGCGATTTCGCCACGCCGCACGTAGATCTGCGTCGTGGTCGTGAAGCCGCAGGATTTGCCGAACGTGACCTCTGTCGGCGCCGGATGGGCGGATGGATCCATGTACCATTCCTCAATGCGCGCCACGTCGGTCGTTTTTCCGGATGGATAGAAGATCAGGTGATCGCCCGGCCGCAGCGTGCCGGATTCACACATACCCGCAACGATCCGCCGGTCATCGCCGCCTTCGGTAAATTTGTAAACGTCCTGCACCGGGATCCGGAGCGGCAGCGCGTCGTTATGGGTACCGCCGACAAAGCGGTCGAGCATTTCCAGCACGGTCGGACCGTCGTACCACGGCGTGTGCGTCGAGCGGGAGGCGATATTGTCGCCGTCCATGGCGGACACCGGGATATACGCCGCCGGTTGGATGCCGATTTTCGCGAGAAATTCCGTAAAATCGCGGCAGATCTGGTCATAGCGCGCGCGGTCGTAGCCGATTAAGTCGATTTTGTTCACGAGTACGGCGATCTGCGTGATCCCGAGCATTTCGAGCATGTAGCAGTGCCGGCGGGAGTTTTCGCAGATCCCCTCCGCTGCGTCGATGACGAGCAGAGCCGCCTGCGCACGGGACGCGCCGGTGATCATATTCTTGAGAAATTCGATGTGTCCGGGCGCGTCGATGATGATGTATTTCCGCTTTTCCGTCTCAAAGAAGCAGCGCGCCGTATCGATGGTGATTCCCTGCGAGCGCTCGTCCTTTAAGGCGTCCAGCAGAAACGCGTACTCAAACGGCTTGGAATTGCGGCGGCACATTTCCCGGATCTGTTCAATTTTTCCATCCGGCAGGGAATGCGTATCCGCGAGCAGTCTGCCGATCACGGTGCTTTTTCCGTGATCCACGTGACCCGCCACTACGATATTCATATGTTGCTTGTCTGTCATATTGTGCCTCGCAAAAAATCACATATATCCGTCGCGGCGCAGTGCTTCGAGTCCGCCGCCGTCTTCCTTGTCCTGCGCACGACCGCTTCTCTCCGCCACCCGCGCGAATTTGCCGGAACGCAGCTCCTCGATGATCTCGTCCAGGGTGGACGCGTCCGATTCCACGGGATTTGTGCAGGGCCAGCAGCCGAGGGAACGGTACCGCTTGCCGTCGCCCTGATTGAAGTACAGAGATACGACCGGCACGCCCTCGCGCTTGATGTATTCCCAGATGTCCAGTTCGGTCCAGTCGAGCAGCGGATGAATGCGGACATGGGTGCCCGGCGCAAAGTCCGTCTTGTACTGTCCCCAGAATTCCGGCGGCTGATCGTCGGCGTTCCAGTCGTTGTTCACGTTGCGCGGGGAGAAGTACCGTTCCTTGGAGCGGCTGCCCTCCTCATCGGCGCGCACACCGACAATGACGCCCGTAAACGGCTCCTTGTTCGGGTCGACCTCGTATTTTCCGGTCTGGTGATTGAGACGGTACCGCGGCCATTCCCCGGAGAGCGTGTGTGCCAGCGCTTCCGTTTTTAGGTTCCGGCAGCATTCGATCCGGGAAACGTTGCCGTCCGGGAAGGTCTGTTTCGTGTCCAGTGCCGTACGGTTTTCGCCGTAGATCATGTCGAGATTCCACTCCATGGCGAGCCGGTCGCGGTATTCGATCATTTCGGGGATTTTATAGTGCGTATCGACGTGGACGAGCGGGAACGGCACATGTCCGAAAAACGCTTTGCGCGCCAGACACAATAGCACCGTGCTGTCCTTGCCGATCGACCAGAGCATGCACAGATTCTTGAACGCGGCGTAGGATTCGCGCAGAATGTGGATGCTCTTGGATTCGAGCATATCAAGATGACTGTAGTTCATAGCTTTGACAATATATCCTTTCTCCCGGACGGAAACCGATCTGCCGGGGTGTGCGCTTTTATAGTGCGTCCGCGCTTGTGGTGTCGAGGGCGGATTCTGGTGCGTTGAGGATGCGAAAGCCGTTCCGGTTGACAGGATCGGCACGGTTGGCGCAAAGCGGAGCACCGTGTACGTCCGTGAATGACGCGCCGGCCTCCTTGCAGAGAATCTCCATGCCCGCTGTGTCCCATTCCTTCATGAATGCACCGTAGCGATAGTGAACGTCCGCCTTGCCCTCCGCGATGAGACAGCCCTTGAGGCAGCTGCCCGCTGTGATCACTTCCGCAATGCGCGCAGCGTTGTCCGCGAGGATCGCCTCGGTCTGACGGTCCCCATGCGAACGGCTTGCCATCACACGCAGATCCGCATGCCGGTCGGAAACGTGGATCCTGTCTGCCGGAGCAAAGAGGGCATTTTCAAACCACGCTTCGTCCGGCAGTTCTCCGGCAAAGCCGTCCGGCAGGGTGAGCTTGTACGCGCCGCAGCCTTCCATGGCGTAATAGAGGATCCCCTGTACCGGCACGGCGATCACCCCTGCCAGCACGCGATGATGATCCGCGAAGCCGATGCTGACGCAAAACTCGCCGTTTCGGTGTATAAACTCCTTCGTGCCGTCCAGCGGATCGACGATGAAGGTGCCGCAGCCGTTTAAGCGTTTGGGAATACCGTGCGCGTCGCGGGAATCATCCGCTTCCTCCTCGGAGAGCATATCGTATTCCGGAAAGGTTTTTGCGAGATAGGCGGAGATCACCGCGTCGGAGCTTGTGTCGGCGGTGGTCAGCGGAGAAGCGTCCTCTTTGAAGAAAACGGCATATTCGCCGTTGTAGATCGATAGAATGGTATGGGCGGCACGCGCACCGCAGGAGAGCATACGCGACAGCAGATAGGTCGGGCGGTAGATGTCCTCGATGGCGGCGCGGCAGAGAAGAGCGGCAAGGGTGTCCGCGTCCTTCGCTGCCGTGTCGAGGACGATGTCGGGCGTCTCCGGTACCTCATAGGGAGCGGAAACCCCGGTGAAGTCCGCAATCTCTCCTGCAAACGCTTTTTTATAGAGTCCTTTCGGGTCTCTTGCGGCACAGATTTCCACCGATGCCTTTACGTACACCTCGTGGAACACGGCGCCGCCGTCTCTTTCCACGATCTCCCGCGCGGTCCTGCGGGAAGCGGCGGTCGGGGAAATGGCGCATACGACCACAACCTGACCGGAGAGGGCAAGGAGGCGTGCGCATTCGGCAATCCGGCGGAGATTTTCCGCTCTGTCCTCCGGGGAAAAGCCAAGACCGCGGCAAAGTCCGGTACGCACCGTGTCGCCGTCGAGCATGAAAACCGCGTGTCCCGCTTCGGAGAGCATTTTTTCAAACCGCGACGCGATGGTGGATTTGCCGGAGCCGGACAGTCCCGTCATCCAGAAAACGGCGGGGCGTGTATGGGTAACGCGGAGCCGATCCTCTTTTGTGACCGAGGAATGGTACGGCGTGAGATGGTTGTCTGACATAGTACAATTGTCCTTCGAAAAAGAAAAATACGTATACGTATACGGGTACATTATAGACGAGACGGTGGAATATGTCAACGGTTCACGGAAAATCAGTGCGGAAAAAGACAAAAACAGGCGCATTCACGGCATTTTTTGGCGATTGGAGGGAACGGAATATGAAAAAACACACCTCTGGCACACAAGTCACCTACGGCAGGACGCGCGTACAGGCACCACATGTCCGGGATAGGCGAAAACCGGCGCGGCTCGTACTCCTTGCAGGCTGCGTGGCGATTATGTTGTTCTGCGGTGTGCAGATCCGGCGCGGGATGCAGCGTGAGACAATGGCGCGGGACGCCGTTTCGGTCATGGCGGTGCAGCGCGTATCCGGGGATTTTCGTGTACCTACAGACAGTGCGCCTGCCGGGTATCTGGACGGGGAATGGAATCTGTGGGAATATCTCTCCGACGTGCTGTCCGCTTTGTTTGCCGCCTGAACGATAGCGGAGGTGCGCGATGGGGATATTTTGTGCGTTTCTCTGCGCCGTGCTCGTGCATGAGGGCGGGCACATCGCGGCGGCGTATTTCTGCGGCGTGCCGGTGCGGTGTCTGCGTCTTGGTGCGGTCGGATTTCGACTGTGCATCGACTACAGCGGGGTGTCCTACGGCAGAGAGCTTGCCATACTGCTTGCCGGAAGTGCCGCCGGATTGCTTGGCGCGTGGATGGCGTATCTCTGCGGATGGTCGGACGCGGTGCTTTATCATCTCGCGCTGTCCGGCTGCAATCTGCTCCCGGTGCAGGGATTGGACGGCGGCGCTGCCCTTGAGGTACTGCTGAACATGCGCTTTCTGCCGGATACCGCCTGTCGGATCGCACGCGCGTTTTCGTTTGTGACTGTCGTTGCCCTGTGGATCGCGGTGGTGTGGATCTGTATGCGCGTACAGGTGAACCTCGGTCTGCTTCTCACTGCACTGTGGTTTCTTTGGGGACACCTGCGGCGTTGAATCGGAAAGAACCCGCTCTGTTGGATTATTTGGTTTTTTCCGTGTCCGATGCCGTATAATCGACGGCATCCGCCTGACAGAGCGCGGTGAGATGATCCATTGCCGCTTCGTTTACGGAATCGATCGCGTCCACGACGGACCGGAAGGCGCTCTCTCTGTCGGTATCTTCGAAAATTTCATGGCGCATGTGGGGGAAGAGCCGGTTTTCCGTGGTGCTGTATCCGATATCCCGGAAGAAGCGTTCGGTATCTGCCGTATGCTTTTTCCCACCGGCGATCGGATCGTGTTCCCCGGAAAAGAACCAGAGCGGTATATCTCGGTGGAGGCGGTCGTAATACGCGGGCTTGTAGGCGTCGTGGACGAGCCGGAGAAGATAGCGGAAAAGTGCGATGGTCATATCGGCGCCGCAGAGTGGATCGGCTGCGAATTGTCTGCGGTTTTCCGCGTCCTCGGACAGCCATAGATACTCGTTTGCGTCCGCATTATCGGCGTACCTGGACTTGTCCGGTTCCTTTTCCGGATGGCGCGCGTTTTTACGAAATGCCGCGTTGTACCGTTCCAGCGCGTACAGATTCATAAGAAGCGGACGATCCGTTTCAGGGCGGGACAGGGATAAAAACCATACCCACGTCCGCGCGAGATTCACAAACGGCTCCCGATGGGGCATACCGCAGAAAAAGCATCCGGCAAGTCCCGCGTCGTTTGCACCAAGATAGGCAGCCGCCTCGAGAGCACCCATCGAAAAGCCGAGCAGGTACCGAGGCAGCGGATCGATTCTCGGGTAGTCCTCGTCGTGGATGAGAACCAGCCCGTCGTCGGAGATTGGCTGGAACACAGACGCGTACACGGCGTCGATGTCGGAGAGCACGTATTCGTCCGGATTGTCGCCGGGATAGCCAAGTCCCGCCGGAAATACGCTTTCCCCATGACCGCGCCGATCGTGGCAGACAACGATCCCGCCGCGCCGCGCGATATATTCTATAAACGGCAGATAGCGTCCCTTATGCTCGTCCACACCGTGCAGGATCTGCAGGACAAACCGCGCGTCATTTGGGACAACCCGTATTGTGGACAGCCACAGGCGCCCTTCCTCCGCGGGATTTTGGTAGTCGTAACGGACATAATACTGCTCCGCATGCAGAGAATCGTCCATAGAGCCACACTCCTTTTCTATAGTCTCTATAGCATACCATAAAATCCATATAAAATCAAGAGAAAGCGCAAAAAGCCGCGGGGCAATAGCATTTACCTTTTTGGGAAACGGACTTGGGGAAACTTTTTTCAAAAAGTTTCCCCAAACCCCTTCAAAAACTTTCTATCTGGGATAAAATGGATATCGTTTGTACAATTCCGGTGCATCAAATGAAGTTTTACAAACTATCAAAAAACTCTTCGCGACTTTGTTACCTCGGTACAGTGGGATGTCTGTCCTGTTTTTCTTTGAAAAAAAGTAAATGCTGTTGCCGTGCAAAAAGCCGTACCCGATTTTGTCGGATACGGCTATCTTGTGGTTTAGGACTGCGCGGCAGTGTTCGCAACCTCTGCCACATCGACCGGCGGAATGTCCGCGCGTTTTTGGAATGCGATTTTGTCATCCGCGAGCACGGCGTCCACGGTATCGCCTCTTTCTACATTGCCCCGGAGCATTTCCTCGGACAGCGGATCCTCTACGCGGCGCACGATGGCTCTGCGCAGGGGTCTTGCGCCATAGACGGGATCAAAGCCCTCGTCGGCAAGGTACGAGACGACCTCCGGCGTGAACGTGATATGGATGCCCAGTCCCTCAGTGCGTTTTTCCACCTCGGCAAGGAGAATTTTCGTGATTTTTTCGATATCCGGCTTGTCGAGCTTGCGGAACAGGATGATCTCATCGAGACGGTTGAGAAATTCCGGCTTGAACGTGGCTTTCAATGCTTCCATGACCGCGTCGCGCTGCTTTTCCTCCTCGCGCACCTCTGCGTCGCCGACAGTGCCGAAGCCGAGCGGACGCGCTTTCGTAGTAAGACCGGACGCGCCGACGTTGGAGGTCATGATAAGGATCGTGTTTTTGAAATCGACCCGTCTGCCCTGCGCGTCGGTGAGGATGCCGTCCTCCAGAATCTGAAGCATGATGTTGAACACATCCGGATGCGCTTTCTCGATCTCGTCAAAGAGCACGACGGAATACGGATGGCGGCGGATCTTCTCCGTGAGCTGTCCGCCCTCCTCGTAGCCGACATAGCCCGGCGGCGAACCGATGAGCTTGGATACGCTGTGCTTTTCCATATATTCGGACATATCGACCCGGATCATCGCGCTCTCGTCTCCGAACATCACGTCCGCAAGCGCCTTTGTCAGCTCCGTTTTGCCCACGCCGGTGGGACCGAGGAAGATAAACGAACCGATCGGACGGCGCGGATCCTTGAGACCCATTCTGCCGCGGCGGATCGCACGGGCAACCGCTTCCACTGCCTCATCCTGACCGATGAGCCGCTTTTTGAGGATCTCATCGAGGTGCAAGAGGCGTTCGCCTTCCTCGTCCGCCAGCTTTTTCACGGGGATTCCCGTCCACGCCGTCACGATGTCGGCAATGTCGTCCTCCGTTACCACGAGATCGGCGGCTTTTTGCCCGTTTCCCTTCATTGTGGCAAGCTTATCGGACAGCTGCTTTTCCGTGTCGCGAAGTCCGGCGGCGCGTTCGTAGTCCTCGGCAAGGATCGCTTCCTCCTTTTCCGCCGTGACTGCCTTGAGCCGCTGCTCCGTGTCCCGCAGATCCGCGGACGGCATGAAGGAGGAGATGCGCTTTTTGCTGGCGGCTTCGTCGATGAGGTCGATCGCCTTGTCTGGCAGATACCGGTCGCCGATGTAACGCACGGAGAGAGAAACCGCCGCGCGGATCGCCTCATCGCTGATTTTGAGCTTGTGGTGCGCCTCGTATTTGTCGCGCAGACCGAACAGAATCCGGACAGCGTCCTCCGGCGACGGTTCTCCGACCAGCACGGACTGGAACCGTCTTTCCAGCGCCGCGTCCTTTTCAATGTGCCGACGGTATTCGTCGATGGTCGTTGCGCCGATCACCTGGATCTCGCCCCGTGCCAGTGCCGGCTTCAGAATGTTCGCAGCATCCACAGCACCCTCCGCGCCGCCGGCGCCGATGATGGTGTGGATTTCGTCGATGAAGAGGATGATGTCGGGATTCCGGCGCACCTCGTCCATGACGTTTTTCATCCGCTCCTCAAATTCGCCGCGGTACTTTGCGCCCGCGATCATGGCGGACAGATCCAGTGTGACGATCACCTTGTCGCGCAGCGTATCCGGTACCATGCCGTCTACGATCCGCTGTGCCAATCCCTCCACAACGGCGGTTTTGCCAACACCTGGCTCGCCGATCAGACATGGGTTGTTCTTTGTCCGGCGCGAGAGGATCTGGATTACCCGCTCTGTTTCCGCATCTCTGCCGATGATGGGATCGATCTTGCCCTCCTTTGCCATTTTGCAGAGATTTCTGCCATAGGCGGAGAGGGTTGCCGCGTCCTTGAGATCGTTTTCCGCGGATTTATTGCTTTTATCCGCTTTATCGCCTTCGTTCTGTCCGAAATACGACACGATATCGCGCTTCACGTCTCCCGCGGAAACGCCCTGCGCCTGCATCAGTCCGACAGCGAAGCATTCCGGCTCATCGCAGATCGCGCACAAAAGATGTTCCGTGCCGATGTAGCCGTGACCGAGATCCATGGCGACTCTGGCGGAGGCTTCGATGATTTTTTTGGTTCGGGGTGTGATGTCGGCAGCGGTCAGTCGGGTCGCTTCTCCGGTGCCGACGTGTTCAACGATCCGTTCGCGCGTCGCTGCAAAGGTAATGCCGCGCCGTTCCAGGATCGATTCCGCGATGCCCTCCTTTTCCGACAGCAGTCCGAGCAGAAGATGCTCGCTGCCGACGCAGGTGTGACCCATTTCACAGGCATAATAAAGCGCGCGGTTCAGTGCGTTCTGTGCCTTTTTCGTGAATCCGATCGGCATATGGTTGCCCCCTTTTTGCGTGTTGTTTCTTCCTTATTTATATATAGTATACGCGCCGTTTTGCCCGTATACACAGCTTCCCCGGAGATTTCCCGTCGTCTCGCTGTGGCGGAGGATCTCCGGGGGAAAATTACTTTTCTTCCGTGCTGAGGATTTCGCAAGCGGTTTTTGCACGCGCGGTGTTCTGTTCGCCGACCGTTTTGCAGCCGGACGCAGCCGTCACGACACCGGGCAGACAGCAAAACAGCATTTCGTCCACCTTTTGCGGTGTGATCGTGTCGAGCAGACCGAGGGATGCGCCCAGACGCAGGTTGGCATAGAGACTGTACAATTCTTCCGCGCTCAGTCTGGTGGCGTAGCGGCAGATACCGAGTGAGCGGCGTGCCTTGTCGCGTAGTACCTCGCGGCTGTCGTGTTCCTCCGCGTTTCTGGTGCGCAGATCTCTTTCCTGTGCGATGAGCTGCTCCACAACAGCCTGCAGCTTGCGGATCGTTTCCTCCTCCGTGATGCCGAGCGTGACCTGATTGGAAATCTGGTACAGGTAGCCGTCCGCTCCGGAGCCTTCTCCCGCCATACCGCGCACGGTCAGACCGATCTTTTCCAGCTGCATCTGCAGTCTGCGGATCAGTCCCGCTCTCGTGTATGCAGGCAGGAACACCATTACCGATGCGCGCATGCCTGTGCCGAGATTGGTCGGGCAGTGGGTCAGATACCCATAGTCCTCATTGAACGCGATCTCCGCGCCATCGTCGAGCAGTGTGTCCGCTTCCGCAGCCGCCTGATACGCCTCCTCCAGCGCCAGCCCTGCGTAAACGGACTGGATCCGTACGTGATCCTCCTCCAGCGCCATGATATAGGTGTTGTCATGGGAGAACAACAGACCCGGATGCGCAGCGCGTGCAAACTCCGGACTGATGAAGTCGCGTTCGGCGAGAGACGCCTTGTCTGCCGCGGATAGAGTTGCCATATCCGTGACTTCCCAATCTGCGTAGATTTTTGTCAGAATGTCCTTGACTTCCTTTTCCTGCTCCTCCGTCATGCAGTCCGGGAACGGATACGCCGCCAGATTTCTTGCGAGCCGTACACGGGAGCTGACCACCACATCGTTGTCCTTGCCGGATTCTGTATACCAATTCTTTAACATATCATTCAATCCTTTCGTTTCCGCATCTGTCTCTATGGAAATCGCTGCTGTATTCCCGTTTACTCTGTCGGATTTTTGCTTTTCCCTTCGCCCGTCTCTTCCGTATGCTCCGCGCAGCAAGAGCAGGACGGAGCCGCTTTCGCTTCCGTTTCTGTCGCTGCCGTTTCTGCTGCCGGAGCTTTCAATGCGCGGATTGCGTCACGCAGCTCTGCCGCTTTTTCGTATTCCTCGTTCTTGACCGCCTCGTGGAGCTCGTCCTCCATCTTCTGTAGCTTTTCCTTTGCTTCCAACGCCGCGCGGAACCGTTTCGGAACGTTGCCGGTGTGCTTTGTTCTGCCGTGAATGCGCTGAATTGTAGCCGGGAGCGCGTCGCCGAATACCTCATAGCACATCGGACAGCCGAGCTTGCCGTTTTCCACGATGTCCTCGAATGTGGAGCCGCAGAGCGGACAGGTCTTTTTCTCCCGACCGCCGGCGCCCAGAGCGTGTCTCTGACCGATCGGTGCGAACAGACTGCCGAAGAGATTGTCGCCGGAGAAGATCTTGTTCATGGAACTGAAGAAATTCTCGTCAAAGGAGCGGATCTCGCCGGATTCCTCGAGCTTCTTGGCACAGTCGGCGCACAGGTGATATGCCTTTTCCGTGCCGTTGATGTTTTCCTTATAATAGAATGTCGCTTCATTCTTACCGCATTTTTCGCAAAGCATATAATATATCCCTCTTTCGGTGTGATTTATAGCATATAGCACATCAGAATGTGCCGCATCATGTCCGCGCGTACTGCGTTTCGTTTTTCCGCCGGACATTTTTCCATGGTCGCCGTGCTCATGACCGCCATGGCAAGACGGGCTTCCCGTTCGTTCATGACGCCGTGGTCGAGCAGATTTTTGAGATACGCACGGGCTTCGTTCTCCTCCAGCGTATCGCCGATGGCGTGGAAGAAGTGCATCAGATACTGGTTTTTGGACATCTGCACCCGGATGATCCGGATGTATCCGCCGCCGCCTCGTCTGCTTTCCGTGACGTAACCCTTTTCCGGTGTGAATCGGGAGGTGATGACGTAGTTGATCTGACTTGGTACGCAGCCCAGCTGTGCCGCAAGATCGTTCCGCTTGACCTCAACCTGTCCGCCGCCGTCTTCCAGCATCTTTTCCAGCAGTCCGGCGATGTGATCGGACAAAACCATGTGACCATCCTCCCCGAAGGTTTCCGTACCTTTCGGTCCATCGCGCATCGAGTATCGATTGCTGACCTGTCCATCCGGTACATCTCATTTGGATCATCATTTGTCTTTGACTATCCTTGACCTTCATTGTGCCTATAGTATACCGCAAAAGTCAGAAAAAGTCAAAGTCAAAGAAAGACAAATATCCGTTGTGAGGGACGATAAAACGAAAATAGCTCTCGGATTCTCGCTGTTTCTTTCAAAATCAAACTTTTTTGAAAAATCAAAAATGGATCGCAAAGGTCAGACAGCGCATGACAGCGCGCAGAACGAAAAACAGGACCGCGGAGAGCCGATCCCGTTTTCCGGTTGCGTTTTCACAAGGATTGATAAGTGGAGGTGATGCTGTTCCACGTCACGGAGCCGACGACCCCGGTGTTTGGAATGTCGAATAGTTCCTGATACGCGCGCACCGCCGATTCCGTAGCAGAGCCGAACACGCCGTCGATGGTGAGCTTCGGAATGGTCGGATACGTGTCGCTGATCCGGTTCAGGTATGTCTGCAATGCCGTGACCGCCTCACCGCGCGCGCCGATACGGAGAACGTAGCCGGGATAGAGAAGTGTCACGTCGTCAAAGGCAGAAGCGGGCAGGGAATTGAGCAGATCGAGGTATGTGCGCTGCATGGCGTTCCACGTGACGACATTGACGACCCCGGTTTCCGGCAGTCCGTAATACCGCTGGAAATCGAGAACGCTCTGCTCCGTCGCCGTGCCGAAGATCCCATCGATGGCGACCGGCTGGATCTGGTTGTTGAATGTGCCGATGAAGTTGAGGTAATATTGCAGCTCACGTACATCGTTCCCGGTGTCGCCGCGCTGCAATATCTCCGGCTGCAATTGCGTCACCTCATCGAGAAAGATCCCTTCGCTTGCCAGATCGGTCAGTCGCTTTACCCCGCCGTAGATCGAAACGATCTTGTACCACGTCGCGCGCCCGACAATGCCGTCCACGGTCAAATTGAAGATCCGTTGAAATTCCCGCACCGCCGCCTCTGTTTCCGGACCGAATATGCCGTCGGGGTTCGGAATGGTCGGTATGGATGGGTAGTTTTTCGCGATCCGATTGAGCCGGAGCTGAATATAGCGGACCTCGTTTCCGGAATTGCCGAGCCGGAGCGTGGTGCCGGGATACGATTCGGTCAGAGCGGCGATGGGGGCATTGCGGACGATGGCAAGATTGTCGCCATAATAATAGGTAAGAATTTCGTAAGGCGTCCTGCCATTCTCCGCGAGATCCACGCTCCCCCACTGCGACAGACCATCGCATTGCACCTGCACACCGTCGCAATATGTGGCAAACAGCGGCTCCACACTGCCCGTGCGCCGGAGATACTGGTCGAATATCTCATCGACAAGCTGTGAGATGTTCTCGAAAATATCCCTGCCGTTGACGAAGGACTGGTCGAAGGCGGTGGAATTGGTGATGTCGAAGCTGTATCCCCGGCTCCGATAGAATTCCGTGTAGACGCGGTTCAGGGTGAAGCTGATCTGGGCAAGGATGTTCGCGCGCAGTGCGTTTTCCGGCCAGGTCGGGTAGATTTCGCTGGACGCCACGTTTTTGATGTAATCCGTAAACGACACGGTCACGTTGGCGGCGTCCACGGAGGGCGGACCGAGATGAACCGTGATCGTCTCCGGAATGTAGGGCAGCAGGACGTTTCCGTTCACGATTCCGCCTCCCCATCCCCGCCTTTTTCATCTGACCGCGCCGGATCGTCCTTTCCCATGCCGTTCCACTGCGGATAGGGGCGCGTGTAGAGCTCTTCCTCCGATTCGTCATCCGTTTCTGCGATCGGCTCATGCAGCTGGATCGGCATCTCCGCTCGGTTCCTGTCCCGCGCGCCGCCGGACGATGGTTGGAGGATGACGTGCTGGACCGCGGTGATCCCGTCGAATACGGAGACGGAGCGATCGCGCACGGGGGTATATCCGTCCGCCAAGACCCGGATCGTGTAGACGGCGTAGGGCCGTGTGCCGCCATCCGGGGTGAGACTTTCGGCTGCGGCGGGGGCAGGGACCTCCACGGTCTGCGTGAGTCCGCCGGATCCGGTTTTCAATCGATAGAGCATCCCGCCGCCCGGCTCCCAGATCTCCACATCCGCGCCAACGACGGGAAAGGACTGTCCGCAGGTCGTGACCCAGACGCGCAAATAGCCGCTTCCATTCTGTTTTGTCATGGAAACACCTCGCTTTCTCACCTATATGATATGCGCCAAAGGGGAAAGCGGTGCACTCCGATAGGAAAAATCATGCAAGTGGCGCTTGCAAAAATGAAAAATCGGCTTTGCAACGAATAATTGATTGACAATTTTTCGTGGGTCTGTTATACTGGTTTCAGAAAAAGCGACCGCCCGGGACACGGTTTTTCAAAAAATACATCATATACGGAGGACACACATGATCGACAGAAACATCATCGGACAGCGGATCACGGCACTGCGGAAGGCGCACAATCTCACGCAGTCGGAGCTGGCGGATCTTCTCGGCGTGACGCACCAGGCGGTATCACAGTGGGAGAGAAGCGAGACGCTGCCGGATATTCTCATTTTACCTAAGCTCGCGGAGATCTTCGGCGAGACCACGGATCACTTCCTTGGTCTGACGGAGGAATCGGACGCGGTAGCATCGACAGACGTGGTACAGACGGAAGAGGAGATGCATTCCGAAGAACCAGAGGAGCCGGAAGAACCAGAAGAGCTGGAAGAGCCTGAGAAACCGGAAGATCCCGCGGAACCCGAGGATCCGGAAGATCCGGAAGATCCGGAAGATCCAGAAGATCCAGAGGAACCAGAAGACCCTGAGGATCCAGAAGATCCGGAAGACCCAGAGGACCCCGAGGATTCCGAAGACTTTGCCGATCTCGCTGGTCTCGCAAAGCTTGCGGATCTTGCGAAGCTCGGAAAGCTCACAAAACTCACAAAGCTTACGGATCTTTCAAAGCTCGGAAAGCTTACAGATCTTGCGAATCTCACAAAGCTTGCGGAAAAAATCAGAATTGAGGACGATATTGCCGATCTGCCTGAACGCACGGTACGGATCGGCAGCATCGACGAGGACGCGTCCTACACGGTCGTTGTGCTCGATACAAACGGCAATAGGACAGATGTGCTGGTACCGCTTGCCGAGCGGCTGCAGATCGTTTTGGAGGGCAGCTGTGCGGATCTGACCAGCATGTTGTCGGTACATGTGGAGGGAGACGTGAACGGCGATGTGACGACCCGCGCTTCCATGTCTGTAGACGGCGATGTGAACGGTGATGTAACGACAGGCGCTCCCGTGGCTGTAGGCGGAGACGTGGAGGGAGATGTGACGGCAGGCGGCCCCATAAATGTGGGCGGCGATGTCGGAGGGGATGTGTCGCAGAGCGGGCAGGTCTCGATTGGCGGAGACGTCGGCAGAGACGTCGGAGGCGGTGCGCTCACCGTAAACGGCGATGTCGGCGGCGATGTAAATGCCACTACGCTCACCGTCAACGGAGACGTGGGCGGAGATGTGGAGTCCGCTACGCTTACGATCAACGGCTCCTGCGGCGGGGATGTGGAAGCGGATACCATCACCGTCAACGGAGAGGTGAGCGGCGATCTTTCCTGCGACGACGGCACGGTGACGGTAGGTGGCGATGTCGGCGGGGATGTACAGGCGAAATTCATCGCGGTCACGGGAGACATCGGCGGCGACGTGAACACCGATTACGCGATCCTCTCCGGGGACATCGACGGCGACTTCTCCGGTAAGCGCACCATCGTCACGGACGCGCAGTCCATTCCGTGGGAAGCGATCCTCTCAGCGGTGATCGAGCGGGATGTGGACAAGCTGCGGCAGTATTTCGCAAAATAAGACCGCGCAAGCGGTGCTTGCAAAGCGGAAAATGCGCAAAAAAACGGCTGTATTCCGGCAAAGCTCCGGCGTACAGTCGTTTTTTGGGTGGATTTTTGTGTTCGGGCGCGCAAAACAGATAATCTTACAGTCCCGGCGTGAAGATATAGCCCTCGCCCGGCTGGAACAGGTGATAGGGAGTGAGCGCACCGTATTCCTCGCGGTACAGCTCTGCGGTGTTCACGAAATTCGCCGGACAGACCCGGTTGTGCGGGAAGAGATCGTAGTGCATCGGGATGCAGAGTGACGCGCCGACGCGGTGGGCAAGGGTGATTGCCTCCAGTGCGTCCATGTTGCCGATGCAGTTGCGGTGGCGTCTGTAATAGTCCCGCCCGTTGACAGGCAGCATCACGACGTCTGCGCCGGACACACGCTCCTCCAGGCCGTCGTAGATACAGGAATCCCCGGCATGATAGACGCGTATTCCGTCAAAATCGAACACAAAGCCGTTCTCCGCGTAGTTGCCGTCGCCTGTCGGGTGCAGCTCCTCATGCGCGGCAGGGATTGCGGTCACAGTGATCGAATCCGTCAGCCGGACCGGCGCATCCGTGGCGAGCGGACACACGTTTTTCGCCCCCATCGCGGCGACCTCGTCGGCAAACGCGGCGGGAATGCAGAAGGCGGCATGGTCGTTCACGGCGGCAATGCCTTCGATGGTGGCAATATCGGTGTGATCGCCGTGGTTGTGTGAGCAGAACACGAAATCGACGAAATCGCATTCCGCCGGGGTCAGGGGAGACGGAAAACGGCGGAACAGGCGCGGATCCTTGCCGGGCGTGCGGTCGAGAAAGTCGGTCAGATAGCCGTCGATGAGGATGTATTGGTCCCGGAATTTGAGAAGGTAGCCCTCCTGCCCGAGATAGAAGAACGCGATCTGCGTGTCCGTCAGCGGGAGAGAGCGAATTTTTTCACGTACAGTCATGAGGAATCTCCTGAAAATTTTATATCAAAACAGAAAGAGCAGCGTGGCGCAGAAGGTGACGGCAAGCCCGATACGCGACCATTTCCGCGGGATCTCGCGGAAGAACACGATCCCGGCAAGAGCGGACAATACGACGCTGCCGCCGGTCACAAGCGGGTAGAGCATGGACGCATCAATGTGTGCAGCGCCGACAAGCTGCAGGAAATACGAGATCCCGTTGCAGGCGGCTCCGGCTAAGGCAAGCATCAGGACAAGCCACCGCTTCGTGGGTGGTACCGCGGGGATCGGTTTGGCGCGCCGTTTGCAGAGGGTGACGATCCCTAGAGAGAGAGCGGAGAGGATGCCGTTTATACCGTTTGTCAGGATCACAAAATCTGTGGTGCCCGCCGTCGGATAGGTGGTGGTCTGGTGCGCTTTCGAGAGGATGCTCACGCCGCCGTTTAGGAAGAACACGAGCACACACAGCGAGAAAAAGGGCAGAAGCTTTGTCTTGCCGCTTCCGCCGTTCTCCCGCGCGTCCAACAGTGGGAATAAGAGCGAGAGAATGAGGATAACCAGTCCCACGATCCGCGCCACCGTAACAGGCTCATTGAGGGCAAGCACGCCGTAGAAATACGGCAGGATCATCCCGCCGAGCATGAGAAAGAGCGTGTAGATGGACAGGGAACCCATCGTGAAGATCCGGAATCCGATCAGATTGTACGTCAGACACAGTACCGCGATCCCGCAGCCGTAGAGGAGGGAGATCGGCGTGACATGGAGCGAAAAGCCGTTCACGCAGAAAAAGAGCAGCGCGGTCAAAAGGCCGGATAGGGAGGTGAAGGTCAGGGACGCGACGATCCCCGCGCCATAGCGTTTCTGGTACGCCTTGTTCACGGAAAACTGGAGCGCGAGAAAGACAACGGAGACAAAGACAAGAAGCGTATAGAGCATAAACACCGCCAGTAATAGAAGAATTGCGCACAGGTATGGGGGAGTGCAAAGTAAAACGATTTATTGTGTGCATGGAATACTATAGCACAAATGCCGCGGAAAGTCAAGAAAAAAGCGGAAGTTTAGCCGTGTGCCGATAAGACAGTAATTTGAGAAAACTACAAAATCGGCAGCTGCTAGGCAGGATTGGACAACAAAACAGGCGGCACTCAGCTTCGGTTGGGTGCTGCCTGTTTTTGTACATTTAAGGGTTGAAAATCGCTTATTATCTGACCTGTGAGCCGTTGTTCAAAGATGGGTGTATCCGACTTCATCCATTCGTGTGAATTGGGTTGAAAGCGTTAAAAAAGCCATCATTCAGCACGTCGGGTACACGAATTAGAGAAGCACCATTTGATGAAAACTTTTTGTTCTGCGGTGAACCTCATCACCGAAATCGCAATAGCCGATTTTGTAGAAGTAAAAAGGCACTTTCCGCACCTCAAACATTAACATCGCAAGAAATTGCGGAGTATAATGATGAATTTCGTGAAATCTATTGATTTTCAGGAACAGATGACGGTTATTCAGGTACGAATTTCGACCGTCCCGGCGTAAAACGCCTCATTGAAGATGTGAAGGCGAAGAAGATCAATCTCATTCTGGTCAAGGACCTATCGCGGCTGGGCCGTGATTTTGTGGAGGTCGGACGCTATACCGACGTCATTTTCCCCTCGTTGGGCTGCCGCTTCGTATCCGTCCTTGACTGCCTCGACACCGAGGGCGACAACACGGATATGCTGCACTTCCGCAGTCTGATGAACGACTACCATTTGAAAGACCTCTCCAATAAGGTAAAATCCGTCCTTCACGCCAAAATGCGCAGCGGCCAGTATATCGCCGCCTACGCGCCCTACGGCTACCGCAAGAGCGAGGAGGACAGGCACCGGCTGGTGATCGACGAGGAAGCAGCCGCCGTGGTGCGCCGTATGTTTGAGCTGCGGCGGGCAGGCATGGCCTACGGCAAGATCGCCGCTGTGCTGAACAGCGAGGGCATCCTGTCCCCACGCTGGTATTGGGCAAAGCGGTACGGAAACGGCTCCTGCAAGTACGCGAACCTTTGGATGTACGCCACGGTGAAGAACATACTGACAAACGAGGTCTACACCGGAAATCTCATTCAGAACCAGACCGGCTCGCGCTCCTATAAGGACGACACCATGATCTATAAGCCGGAATCCGAATGGATACGGCATGAGGCTCTGCATGAAGCCATCATCTCGCCGGAGGTGTGGAATGAAGTGCAGTCCATCAACCGTGAAAGGACGCGGCGCTCGGCGGACAACGCCCCGCCGAAGCCCTTTCTGTTCACCGGCAAGCTCATCTGTGCCGACTGCAAAGCACCCCTTCAGGGCAACCGGGAGACGCAGCGCCGCAAGCGCCGAGCACATGGAAGGTATCCGACAGGAGATCACGAAGCTGTGCCGCCGCATTTTTGAGCTGGAGCAATCCACCTCCAAGCTCTATGAGGACAAGGTGTGCGGCGTTATCACCCCCGCAGCCTTCTCCGTGCTGATGCAAAAGAGTGAGCAGGAGCGGCTGCAAAAGACGGAGAG
>CAKRZR010000021.1 GCA_934433485.1 uncultured Eubacteriales bacterium
ATGCATCGGATATTTCATGGCATTCCATCATGTGCTCCATAAGACAAATTGCTGCCGAAACAGGATTGCCTGTAGAAAAAACAGCTACAAGAGAGTAGCTGACAGACTATAAGAAAAAATCGAATCGCTAGAGAACCGCTGAAACAAACAACTGCCCCTAAAGATAGAACATAGACTCATGAAAAAACAAATACCGTAGTATGTAGTCCATTTGTGGAAGAGTAAAATTTAACGATACCGCAGTTTTTAACGATTCCATGCCCTAAACGGCTTGTATCCAAATAGGTCTCCTTTTTAGCCGATGGATAGAACTCCATCGGCTTTTGTTTTTTCTCTTGCAATTTCCGCATATTTATGGTATCATAGTCTATACTTACGATACATCCGCGCGGCTGTGTTTTTATCCCACACTTCCCTGCCGCGCTACAGGGAGTATCGTATGCGTTTTTATCATTTCTGGCGTAAATTCTGGGTTTCGTTTCGCGTCGGCTTCGGGACAGGCCTCATCGCTCTGTTCTGCCTCGGCTCTGTGCTGTTCGCTCTGTGGCTGCTGTTCGCGACCTGACACACCATTTTTCGCCACAACGGAGAATTTTTCATATGCGGCTTGACAAATATCTGGGAGAATCCGGCCTTTTTTCTCGCAAGGAAGCCGGGATTGCGGTGCGTGCGGGCAGAATCACCGTGGATGGCGTCATCGTTCGTGACCCATCTATGCACATCGCGGAATCGGCGCACGTGAACTGTGACGGCAAAACGGTATCGTGGACGAAGTTCCAGTACATTTTATTATATAAGCCCGCCGGGGTCATCAGCGCATCGGAGGAAGGAGACAACGACCATACGCCCACGGTCATGTCGCTCCTGCCGGACAATTGCAAACGGCTTGGGATGTTCCCGTGCGGCAGGCTTGATAAAGACACGACCGGACTCATCGTCATCACAAACGACGGTCAGAGCGCACACAAATGGCTCTCGCCTCGTCGCCATGTGCCAAAGGTCTACCGGTACCGTTGTGATCCCGCGCTGACCGTAGAGGGACAGGCGAAAATAGAGTCCGGTATGGATCTCGGCGATTTTACGTCCAAACCCGCCATTGTGCGCCCGGATTCCGACAGGCTTTCCGGGGAGATCACATTGACTGAGGGCAAATTTCACCAGATCAAACGGATGTTCCATGCCGCCGGAAGCGAGATCACTGCACTGAAACGCATTACATTCGGTCCGCTTACACTCGATCCGTCGCTTTCACCCGGAGAATGGCGCTACTTGACTACGTTGGAAATCGCTTCGCTTCTCGATTGGGCGGACGGTGAGCGCGTATGAGCGGAACACACTGTACATATAATTAAGGAAGAAAAATGGATATTCTAAAAACAATCGCACGGGAGCTATCCCTGCCGGACGCAAAGGTCGCCGCCGCAGTACAGCTGTTGGACGACGGCAACACCGTCCCCTTTATCGCGCGCTATCGCAAGGAGGTCACCGGCGGTCTGGATGATGAGCAGCTGCGGAAGCTGACGGAACGGCTCACCTATCTGCGCGGTCTGGAAAAGCGGAAGGAAGAGGTGCGCGCGCTGCTCACAGGACTGGATAAACTGACGCCGGAGCTGTCCCGCGCCATTGACGATGCGCTGACCATGACCGAGGTCGAGGACATTTACCGTCCATACCGCCCGAAACGGCGTACAAGAGCGTCCATTGCCAGAGAACGCGGTCTGGAGCCGTTTGCGGCGCTGCTGCTTCTCCAGAATCGGGAATATCACCCTGCTCTCGCGGAGGAAGCGGAAAAATATGTCAACCCGGAAAAGGATGTGCCGGACACGAACGCCGTTTTTGCCGGCGCGAACGACATTTTGGCGGAGAATTTCGCGGACAGGGCGGATATCCGGCAGGCACTGCGCGATCTGCTGTGGAAACAGGGCGAGATCGTAACGAAAAAAGCGGCGGATATGCCCGTATATGAGCAGTATTACGATGCACGGGAAAAGCTGTCCGCCATTCCGTCCCACAGAGTGCTTGCCATCAACCGCGGAGAAGCGGAGGGTGCGCTCAAGGTCACGCTGGAATTGGAGAGAGCGCGCGGACTTTCCATGCTCTCGGAAAAGCTCATTACAAACCGCCGTAGTCCCGCATATCCCTTCATAAACGAAGCGATCGCGGATTCCTATGACCGGTTGCTCTATCCATCCGTGGAACGTGAGGTGCGGAATCTGCTGACAGAAAAGGCGGAGGACGGCGCGATCCATGTATTTGCCGATAACCTGCGCCACCTGCTCCTCCAATCGCCGCTCAAGGGCAAGACGGTGCTTGGCTATGATCCCGGCTACCGCACCGGATGCAAGCTGGCAGTGGTCGACAAAACAGGCGCGGTACAGGAAACAGCTGTGATCTATCCGACCAAACCGCACGAAAAGATCCGCGAATCCCGCGAAACGGTGCTCCGTCTGATCCGAGAATATAGCGTTGACGTTGTTTCCATCGGCAACGGCACGGCGTCCGGCGAGAGTGAGCAGTTCATTGCGGACGTGATCCGGGAAACGCCGGGCGTGAAGTACACCATCGTCTCGGAAGCGGGCGCGTCTGTATACTCGGCATCGAAGCTCGGCGCGGAGGAATTTCCCGATTTTGACGTGACAGAGCGCAGTGCGGTATCCATCGCCAGACGGCTGCAGGACCCGCTTGCGGAGCTTGTAAAAATCGAACCGCGGTCCATCGGCGTCGGTCAGTACCAGCACGATATGAACGCCGGTCGGCTCAACGAAACGCTGGGCGGCGTAGTTGAGGACTGTGTAAACGCGGTCGGTGTCGATCTCAATACCGCGTCCGCGCCGTTGCTCTCCTACATAGCCGGTATCAACGGCACGTGCGCGAAGAACATTGTGAAATACCGTGAGGAAAACGGCGAATTCGCGTCCCGCAGCGCGGTGAAAAAGGTGCCGCGATTCGGTGCGAAGGCGTACGAACAGGCGGCGGGATTCCTGCGTATTCCCGGAGGACGCGAACCACTCGACAACACAGGTGTGCATCCGGAATCCTACGCGGCGGCGAAAACGATCTGCGAAACGCTCGGCTATCCGATGGCGTCGCTCCGATCCGGCGGATTGTCCGGCATCCGGGAGAAGGCGCAATCGTACGGAATCTCCCGGCTCGCGGCGGATGCGGGTGTTGGTGAGGCAACCTTGGCCGACATTCTCACGGAGCTGGAAAAGCCGGGACGCGATATCCGGGAAGAGCTGTCCGCGCCGGTACTTCGGGAAAAGGTGCTCACCATGGAGGAACTGCAGCCGGGAGACATCTTCGATGGTGTAGTGCGCAACGTGGTCGATTTCGGCGCGTTCGTAGACATCGGCGTGCATGAGGACGGACTTGTCCACATCTCGCAGATCGCGGACAAGTTTATAAAGCATCCGTCGCAGGTGCTATCCGTCGGCGACCGCGTACGTGTGGCGGTGCTGTCCGTTGATCTGGCACGCAAACGGCTTTCGCTCACGATGAAAGGCATTCCCAAGGCAGACGGCGCCATCTGATATTTTGCACTTTTCTTCAATGCAATATAAGCACAGCGAAAGGATACGATCATGTATACAAAAATCGCACACACACCGCCTCCGCGCACAGGCAGTCCGAAGATCCACGCACCCGGCGTTTATGGCGCCTCTACCGGCAAGCCGATCCTTTGGCGGATCCCGACAACCGGCGCGCGTCCGATCACCTTTGCCATCAACGGTCTGCCGGACGGGCTGACATTGGATGCGGAAAACGGCATTCTCTCCGGCAAAATCGAAAGAGACGGAGAATACACACTGCAAATACGACTGGGGTCCGTTCGATACCGAAAACGCCAAGCTGATGAAGGATGCGCTGGAGGGTACAGAACGGGATTTCGCGTTCTGCGTGACCGTATCCGCTGACTGGTGGTTCCGCGATTTCTGGGTAGCGAACTGCACGTCGTTCCGCTCCAACAGCGACTCCATGGACCGCTGGGACAACGTACTCGGACGTTTTGATTCCGATCGCTGGGCAAGCGTCACGGGGCATGGGCATTATTTCGATCTCGATATGCTGGAGGTGGGTACGCAATGCGACAAGGAATGTCGCCTCACCGAGGACGAACAGATTGTCACGTTCACAATCCGCACCGTTTTTCCGTCCCCGATCCAGCTCTCCTGCGATCTCGATCGCCTGACGCCGTTTGAGATGGATCTGTTCGCGAACGACGAGGTACTCGCCGTGAACCAGGACGCACGCGGAATCTGCGCCTACTGTGCCGCTGAGCACCGTACCCACGACGTGGAGCACGCGCTGCGTCAGTACACAAAGCTCTACATAAAATCGCTGTCCGACGGTTCCCACGCGCTTGCGTTCTTCAACCTTGGCGAAGAAGAAGCGGAGCTGTCCCTGCCCGCGGAATACAGCGGTGTGGTGCGGGATCTCTGGGCGAAGGAAGATCTCGCGGCGGAAAGTCTGCACACCTTCCGGATGATGCCGCACACCGCCCGGCTGTTCCGTGCTTTTTCCAGCGTCTGACTGGCACATAACACACCTTGTGCCGCGTTTTCACACAAGGTTTAGCCATGCAACGAGTGCACATGTTTTTTTCATTTTATGAAAGACGCCATCTTGCATGAAAACGAAAAACGGCATTTGTAGTGGTCAAAGTACACAAAGGCAGAAACGGAATTTCAGTAAAAAAAACTCTTTTCTATTCCGGCTCTTTTTGCTATAATATAGCATAGCAGATATGGGTGAGTACCCTGCCCACCCCGGATCCGTGGTAGTTTTTTCCCGGCTCCGTGCATATATTCAGTAAACAATCCATGAGGAGGATTCTCGAATGGCAAGCTTATCCCTGAAACACATCTACAAGAAATATCCCGGCGGCGTTACTGCCGTATCCGACTTCTGTCTGGACATTAAGGACAAGGAATTTCTGATTCTCGTCGGCCCTTCCGGCTGCGGTAAGTCCACCACCCTTCGTATGATCGCCGGTCTGGAAGAAATCTCCGAGGGCGAACTGTTCATCGGCGATAAGCTCGTCAACGACGTGGCTCCGAAGGACAGAGACATCGCGATGGTGTTCCAGAACTACGCTCTGTACCCGCATATGTCCGTGTTTGACAACATGGCATTCGGTCTGAAGCTCCGCAAGACACCGAAGGAAGAAATCAAACGCCGCGTAGAAGAAGCTGCCCGTATCCTCGACATCACCCACCTGCTCGACAGAAAGCCGAAGGCTCTGTCCGGTGGTCAGAAGCAGCGTGTTGCGCTCGGTCGTGCTATCGTTCGTAACCCGAAGGTATTCCTTCTCGACGAGCCGCTGTCCAACCTGGACGCAAAGCTCCGTGCTGCCATGAGAACCGAGCTTACCAAGATCCACCAGAGAGTCGGTACCACGTTCGTATACGTTACGCACGACCAGGTCGAAGCTATGACCATGGCTACCCGTATCGTTGTTATGAAAGACGGTCTGATTCAGCAGGTAGATACCCCGCAGAACCTGTACGATACCCCGGTCAACCTGTTCGTTGCAGGCTTCATCGGCACACCGCAGATGAACTTCATCAACTGCGTGCTGGAGAAGAAGGGCGAAGATTACTACATCACCTTTGGCTCCAACTCTCTCAAGCTGCCGGCTGAAAAGGCTGCCAACCCGGTTCTCAAGGACTACGTAGGCAAGGAAGTTGTTGCCGGTATCCGTCCGGAATGCATCCACGACGACGCTGCTTCCCTCAAGGCTATGTCTGACGCCGTGATCGAATGCGACGTAGAAGTGACCGAGCTGATGGGCGCAGAAATCTATCTGTACCTCGTAGCGGAAGAAACCACCATGACGGCACGCGTATCCGCTCGTTCCACCACCCGCGCGGGCGACATCGTCAATGTTGCTTTCGATATGTCCAGAGTACACCTCTTCGACAAGGACACCGAACGCTACATCATTCACTAATTCACAAGCGCAAGCAAAAGATCGCTTTGCCCCCGCAAGGCGGTCTTTTTTTCTGCATGAGCACGTTTTTTCATACACGTTAGAGAGGAATTTAAGACGCAAAAAGACCCGTGCACTCTCGCACAGGTCTTTCGAATTCGATTCAAACGGTCGCAGCGCTTTCTGCCATCGTCTGGCGCGCCGCATTTTTGTTCCCACCGTATACGGTGTATTCCTTTACGCCAAGGATTGTTTCTCCATCGATCTGCAGCGCGGTCGGGCGGTCAAATTCGACCTTGATCGTCTTGCCCGTCAGCACATGGACGGTTCGCTTGTAGTTGACATGCTCCCCTTTGAAAATCGAGGGAAAAATCATCAGTGTACGCAGCTTGCCGGAGCCTGCCATGATCATCGTGGACACCGTGCCGTCCGCATTGCCGCGGTGCTGCTCGGGGGTCGGCATCATTCCGCCGCCGTAGTATCTGCCGTTCATGGTCGGTGCCAGCCATGTTTTTTTATAGCGGTGCGCCACACCATCGACGGTGACGACTGCGTTTTTCGGCGGATAGTGGAACAGCAGTCCTTTGATCGCGATACCGGCGTAATTGATCGGTTTGCCGGGAGCCGTCGCCCGCAGCTTGTCCCCTACCTCGCAACAGTATCCGTCGATCCCGTAGCCAACGCCGTTGAGAATGCGATATCGCTTCCCGTTCACCTCTGCTACAGGCAGATTCTGTATGTACTCCGTGATCAGGCATGGCGCGTCGCCCGGCTTTTTCCCGAGATCGTGCAGAAAATCGTTGCCGCTGCCAACTGCGTAATAATAGATATCCGCGTGCAGAGCAAGTCCGTCCACATCGTTGATGAAGCGGTTGAGCGTTCCGTCGCCGCCCGCGATCACAACCTCTGTGTCGGTCGGAAGAGAGGCGAAAAACGCTTTATAATCCGCAATAGACGTCATATCTGTAAATGTAACCTCGCCGTCTGTGAGATATTCCCGCACCGCGAGAGAAGCTTCCTTACCGCGCCCATTCCCGGCAAGCGGATTGTATAGTACCGCGTAATGTTTCATAACATGGCACGGGACAGCGCCGTATTCGGGCAATCCGAGTGCGGCGAAGCTGTCCCACATGTTCTCCTTATTAATGATATTCTGTATATGCTTCAAAAATATGAACTTATTGTACCACACAATTGTGTCCATGCCTTGAACAAATCGAGAAATCTGTCGAATTTCGGCGAAATCAGCAATTCACGGATGCTTCTCCTGCCACACTACAGCGAAGTGGTGCAATCGACTTTCGTAAATCGCGTGACCATACCGTCTTTCGTCTCAATCGGGTCGTACCACATGGCAGCCGGGCGCACCCAGACCGCGCCATCTCCGTATAACGCGCGGTACACCACCATCGGTTCCAGCGTTTCCGAATGCGTCGCCATGCCGAGAACCTCATATTCCCTGCCCTTGTAATGCCGGTATCTGCCCGGTTCGATATTTACCATAGGAAAATCCTGCCTTTTGCTACCGGAAATCGCTCACAGCCAGCCAAGCAGCGTTTCGGCGTCCCGGCGCAGCTGATCGGTGGTGTTGTCGCAGACAAATTCGATGAGCAGGTTTCTATCTACGTTGTCGGAGCGCAGCACATCGATGTACTTGCGCCAAAGCGACGCAAAACGGTCAAGCGGGTACATCTCCGTAGTTCTGCCGTCGTGACTCGTCCAGGAGAAAACGTGTACATTGGATGTATACGGCAGCAAGCGGCGGACGGTGTCGAGATTGTACGCGTCGTCCCGGAATTGATTCGGCTGCCAGTACAGGCGCAGATTGTCCGCAGCAACCTCCTCCACCAGACGCAGCGCGGAATCGCAATCGTCCGTCAACGTGCCGTTATGGCATTCCAGGCTGACCGTTTTCTGTTTCGCGGCAGCCAGCCGACACACATGGCGAATATCATCCGTGAACGCCTTCCGTTCCGCCGCCGTCGCTGTCTGACTGCCCTTTGTGCCTGCCCAGATCCGGATATTCGGCGCTCCCAGCGCTACAGTGGCGGAGAGCTGCTTCTGAAATTCCGCGGTCGTTTCGTCCGTGGTCGCACCGGCGCGATAGTAGGAGCCGTAGGATACGATGGTGATCCCGTTGTCCCGGCTGACCTGCACCGCGTCTGCGATGGCTGTCGGATCGTCCGCCGGAACATGTACATCGCCGCCCCATTCGACAGCGGTCAACGCGCATTCCCGCATGAGAGACGCGATTTCCCATCTGGCAAGCGGTCGAAACGTAACGGAAACAAGTCCTGGTGTAAACATAGCTATGTACCTCCGTAGTTTTGTACGTTTATAATTTGCAAACGTCGTCCATGGTATAGAAGCCGTTTGGTTTGTCCATGAGAAATGCCGCGGCACGCAAAGCGCCAAGCGCAAAGAGATCACGGCTTTCCGCGCGATGGGTAATCGTAATGACCTCGTCCTCGCCGCAAAACAACACTGTATGCTCTCCGGCAATGGTACCGCCGCGTATGGACGATATGCCGATCTCACGGGATGTGCGCGGCGTATCGCGGTCGTGGCGGCTGTACACCATCGTTTTGCCTTCCGGAAACGCTTCGGATACCGCGTTCGCCAGTAAATACGCGCTGCCGCTCGGTGCGTCTGTTTTCCGTCTGTGGTGTGCCTCGACGATCTCCACATCGTAGGTGGCTCCGAGTACCTCTGCGGCGCGACGGGCAAGGGCTGCAATCAAGTGGATACCCATCGCCATATTCTGCGACTGCAAAAGCGGGATCTCGCGCGCTGCCTGTGCGATAAGCGATGTCTCCGACGGTGTGTGACCGGTCGTACAAAGCACCACCGGCGTGTGATGCGCGCAGGCGTATTGCAACAGAGGCGATAGGACGGTGTGGTGAGACGCATCGATGATGAGCGCAGGCGCAACCGGAACCGCGTCAAAGCACGGATACACCGGAAACGCGCCGTCCAAATCTCCCGTAGGCGCAGCCGACCGATCCACGCCGCAGAGAATGGAAAACGGTTCCCGTACCAATCGTGCGACAGCGGACGAGAGCTGACCATACGCGCCTGACAGCAGAATGGTGGGCATCGCCATCCCCCTCTCAGTTCGCGTACAGGTGCCAGTCCGCCAGTGCCTTTTCCAATGCCGCGCGGTGCGGTGTTTCCATTTCGCATAACGGCAGACGCAGCGTCGGTTGACACAGGCCGAGCATACCGCACGCCGTTTTGACCGGAATCGGATTGACCTCCGCCAACAGCGCGTCTATGAGCGGCAGAAGCGCTCGCTGTATTTCCCACGCGCCGACTGTGTCTCCCTGAAAATACCGTTCACACAGCAGATGTGTCTCCCGCGGCAAAAGATTGGACACCACCGAGATCACGCCGTCGGCGCCAATGGACAAATTCGGCAGGATGGAATCGTCCGAACCACTGTAGAGTGCGAAATCCGGTCCGCACGTGGCAACGATGTGCGCAGCCTTTGCGAGATCGCCGGACGCTTCCTTGACGCCGACGATTCGCGGATGCGCCGCCAGCACCGGATACACGGACAGCGGAATGTCCACACCGGTACGCGACGGCACGTTGTAGAGGAGAATCGGCTTGTCGGACGCGTCCGCGATGGCGGTGAAATGACGGATCAACCCCGTCGGCGTGGCTTTGTTGTAATACGGCGTGATGACGAGCAGTGCGTCTGCGCCAAGCGTGCAGGCACACTTTGCAAGCTCGATCGCCATCGCCGTATCGTTGGACCCGCACCCGGCGATCACCGGCACACGCCCCTGCACCGCATCGGCGGTATATCGCAGGATCGCGCGGTATTCGTCCCCGGTCAGGGATGCCGCCTCCCCCGTTGTCCCGCAGACCACCAGCGCATCAATGGCGCCGTCGATCTGCCGTGCGATCATTCGCCCAAGAGACGGATAATCAATCGTGCCATCCGCGGCAAAGGGTGTGACGATCGCCGTTGCGGCTCCTGTAAAAACGCGTGCTCTATGCGCTGTCGTCTCCGTTCTGTCAGCCATACCGAAGCTCCTGTCCTTTCCCGTAATTTCATGAAAATTCCGGCGAAAAATGAAAAACCAGTTGAAAACCGGCGTTTTCTGTACTATAATATACGTATGCCGTACGACGGCTTCAGGCACAGTATATGTACGCCGTTCCCGTTCTGTGACAGTCGGTATGACCGCATATATCATACCATACCGGAAAGAACTTGTCAATCGACATACGCATTTTTTCTCCCCCATGGAAGCAGAGACGTTTTGTACCATCGCGCGCATCGGTTCGGGAGAGCTCAGGAGAAGAAAACATGATTAAAAATACACTGCCGGATACCACATTGACCCTGTCGGATTTTCACTACGATCTGCCGGAATCCTACATCGCACAGACGCCTGTGGAGCCGCGCGACTCGTCCCGGCTGATGATCGTGGATCGAAACGCGCCGATCGGTCAGGTGGAGCACCGGATTTTTCGCGACATCATTGACTATCTGCGCCCGGAGGACGTGCTGGTCGTGAACGATACCCGCGTGATCCCGGCGCGCATTGTAGGACATCGGATCCTGCGGCATACAGATTCCGGAGAACTGGAGCCGACCGACAGCACCGCTCCGGTGGAACTGCTGTTGCTCCGGCAGGTGGAAAACGACGTTTGGGAGACGCTGGCAGGTCCCGGAAAACGCGCCAAGCCCGGTGACGTGTTGTCCTTTGGAGACGATCTTTTGCGCGGCCATATACAGTCCATCGGCGACGGCGGCTGTCGGATCGTGCGTTTTACGGTGCGCGAGGACTGTGAGACCGTGTATGACGCGCTGCACAAGCTCGGCACCATGCCATTGCCGCCGTATATCACCGAAAGACTGCGCGACCCGGAGCGATACCAGACTGTCTATGCCCGCGAGGAGGGCTCCGCCGCCGCACCAACCGCCGGACTTCATTTTACGCCGGAGCTGCTCGATCGGATCCGCAAAAAAGGGATCGATGTAGTTCCGGTCCTGCTACATGTCGGGCTGGGTACGTTCCGACCGGTGAAGGAGGAGCACATTGCGGATCACGAAATGCACTCGGAATACATCCGGGTGACGGAGGACGCTGCAAATCGAATCAACGCGAGACGCGCGGCGGGCGGTAGAGTGATCGCGGTCGGCACCACCTCCTGCCGGGTACTGGAAAGCGCCGCGGATGACAACGGGATTCTTCACCCGGTCGCAACGGATACAGGAATCTTCATCTATCCGGGCTATCGTTTCAAAATTGTGGACGCTCTCATCACAAATTTCCACCTGCCGGAGAGCACGCTGCTCATGCTCGTATCCGCACTGGCAGGCAGAGATCGGATGCTTGCCGCATATGAGGAGGCAGTGCGGGAAAAATATCGGTTCTTCTCTTTTGGGGACGCGATGTTCATAGAGTGAAACAATCCTGTGTATGCGCGGGATTGTCCGTCTCTGTTCGCGGCGGTACATTCTGAAAAGCCACACAACACAAAACCGACGCAAGATCCATCCACGGATCCGCGTCGGTTTTTGTTCTGTGAAAAGCTGTCTTATCTCTGCAAATACCGCGTGAGAAATTCCTTCGTTCGCGGTTCTCTCGGATTTTGAAAAATCTCCTCCGGGGATGCGTCCTCTAAGATTACACCGCCGTCCATGAAGATCACGCGGTCGGACACATCGCGCGCAAACCCCATTTCATGTGTGACAACGATCATAGTCAGCCCCGTTTTCGCAAGCGACTGCATTACGTCCAATACCTCGCCGACCATCTCCGGGTCGAGTGCGGAGGTCGGTTCGTCAAAGAGGATCACCTCCGGGTGCATCGACAACGACCGTGCGATCGCGACCCGCTGCTTTTGACCGCCGGACAGCTGAGCCGGCCGTGCGTTCATATAAGCTGCCATGCCGACCTTTTGGAGATATTCCTTCGCGATCTTCTCCGCCTCGGCGCGGGAACGCTTCAACACCGTCGTCTGCGGACACACGCAGTTCGCAAGGACATTCATGTTGCCGAACAGATTGAACTGCTGGAACACCATGCCGACCTTGGCGCGGTATTCGGACAGGCGCATTTCCTTATTGGAAACGTCCTTGCCCTCGTACAGGATCCTGCCACCGGTCGGTTCCTCGAGATAATTGATGCAGCGGAGCATGGTGCTTTTTCCGGAACCGGAGGGACCGATCACGCTGATGACCTCGCCGCGATGCACCGACAGATCGATGTCCCGGAGCACGATATGATCGCCGAAACGCTTTTCTAAATGTTCAATATGTAAGATTTCATCCATCGTTCGTTCCCCTTATTCTCCTATCGGCGCGCCGGACTGGTTCTGCACGTGAATTTCCGCCGCAAAATCGGACTGTGAGCCGCAGATCGTGTAGGAATCGCTGCCCTCAAGCTTCTTTTCCACCAAACGCAGAATGCGGGTGATCGTGAACGTCAGAATGAAGTAGATCACACAAATGACGGCGTACACCTGGAATGTCTGCAAATTGATCCGCTTGATCACGCCTGCCATGTAATATAGCTCCGTTACGCCGATGACATTCAGCACCGAGGTATCCTTGATATTGATGACAAATTCATTACTTACGGACGGCAGAATGTTGCGAAGCACCTGCGGGATTACGACCTTTACCATCGACTGCCAGTGGGTCATGCCGACGGAGTACGCGCCCTCAAGCTGTCCCTTGTCAACGGAAATGATGCCGCCGCGCACGATTTCCGCCATATACGCGCCTGTGTTGATGGATACAATGAAAAGCCCGGCGGGAATGAGCGGAAGCGTCTGTCCGCCATTTGCGAAAGCGTAGCCCCAGTAGATGACCATCGCCTGTACCATCATCGGCGTGCCGCGGAAAATTTCGATATACACGGCGATGATTCCGTTTAAGATCTTGTGCAAAACGCGAAGAACGGCTTTTTTGGAAAAAGGCGATGTGCGGATCACACCGGTCAAAAGTCCGATCACAAAGCCCGCAATCGTACCGATCAGAGCAATGAGCATCGTATAGCCCACGCCGGAGAGAAGATATTTCCAGTACTGTGTGACGATCCCGACCACACCTTCAAAAAATTGCATATATATACTCCGAAATGAATTTCTCATGCCGCGGCGCACCCCAGAGAGAAACCGGGATGCGCCGCGATGGTTCTTACATAGAACGAAGCCTGATTACTTCTTGTAGATGACAACGAGGTTGCTGTTGTAGTAGCAGTCCGTGAAATCGACTTCCTTGGCACGCTCCGCCGTCGGACTCATACCGGCTGCGATGGCATCTACGGCACCGGACTGTACGGCAGCGATGAGGGAATCCCACTGGTACGCATATACCTCCAGCTCCATGCCAAGCGCTGCGGCGATGTAACGTGCGATCACCACATCATAGCCATTCGCGTACAGATTGTCCTGACCGGAGATCGGTACGGCACCGTTTGCGTCGGTGGTCTGCGTCCAGTTGAACGGAGCATACGCGCATTCCATAGCGACCCGCAGTGTGCCGTTCGAGGTGTCGCCCTCGTCGATCTGCAGCGCAAGCACGCCGTCATACGCAGTGTCCGGGTCGGCGCCGATCTCGACCATCTGCTGCATCAGGGTCTGTCTGGTTTCTCTGGAAATATCGTCGATAATGTCGTTCACAACCTCGACCATATCGGAGCCCTTCTTGAAGCCGACTGCGATGCCTGTTTCCGCGTCGGTTGCCGTAAATCCGGTGTCGTTGTTGAGCAGCGGCACGAACGCGAGGGTGGAATCCTTCGAGCAAACGTCATAAGCGGTCGGTTCCTCGGCGACGTAGCCGTCGATGGCGCCGGACTGGAGCGCGTTCAGAAGGTCTGTGAAATCGGGGTAGTCCTTCTTTGTCACACCGTCGATCTGGTCAACGGCTTCGAGGTGGAAGGTGCCGGTCTGCGCGCCAATGACGGCTCCGCTCAGATCCGCCAGAGATTTCGCGGTCGATAGATCCTTCTTTTCTCTGCCTCCGCAAGCAGTGAACAGCGAGCATGCCAGTACAGCGGAAAGGATAAGTGCAAGCGTCTTGGTCTTCATATCGAAGTACCTCCCTATATATTTGCGAATAACAGAAAAGCGACCGGAGTGGAATGCTCCGACCGCTCTGTTTTCGATACTGCCATCGATCGCAGAAATGTGGGATCGGATATAGCACTCCGCGTTTGCGACAGCCGCAGGGATCTTTTCTCTGCGTCCAACAGTTCCCCGCTCAAACGGAAAACCATTTCGGCGATTTGTCCTTTCCCGCGCCCCGCGTTGATCTTTGAGGATCCCGGAGCGGCTACTCTTACGTATCGCGCCTCTATATCTTTTCTGGATTCTGTTTTGAAAACGAATGGAATGTATTCATCCGTTTGCATAATTATAACACGCGTGCCCAAAAATTGCAAGTCCTATTTCCGAAAATATCGCACAATCTTACCGTCATTTGCCGCCGAATCCTTGTGCATAGCACAAAAAGCGGCGTTTTTCCGCTTGTTTCGCGAAAAAATACGCCGCTTGATATAGGTTTTTCCGGGTTCAATGCACCTCGCCGTAGAAAACGGGATGGCAAACGAGCTTGCCGTCCTGCGCGTCGAGCACCAGGGTTGTACCGGTATCGAGATTGCCCGCCAGAATCTCCTTTGCAATGAGCGTTTCCGCCGCGCTCTGGAGATACCGCTTCAACGGACGTGCGCCGTAGACCGGATCGTAGCCGTTGTCGATGATGACCTGCTTTGCTGCGTCCGTGACCTCCAGTCCGAGTCCGCCGCCTGCCGTTCTGTCTGCCATACGCGCGCGCAGCCCCTCGATGAGGTTGTCGACGATGCCGGTCAGGTTTTCCTTCGTCAGGGGTTTGAAGAGAATGACCTCGTCCAGTCGGTTCAGGAACTCCGGACGGAACGACGCGCGCAGATCTGCCATGACCTTGGCACGCGCGTCCGCACTGATCTCGCCGTCCGCTGTGATACCGTCGAGCAGATACTGGCTGCCGAGGTTGGAGGTCAGGATAATGATCGTATTCTTGAAATCGACCGTTCTGCCCTGGCTGTCCGTGATCCTGCCGTCGTCGAGGATTTGCAGGAGAATGTTGAACACATCGGGATGCGCCTTTTCCACCTCGTCAAAGAGCACCACGCTGTACGGATGACGGCGTACCGCTTCCGTGAGCTGACCGCCCTCATCGTAACCCACATATCCCGGAGGCGCTCCGATCAGACGAGACACGCTGTATTTCTCCATGTACTCCGTCATATCGATACGCACCATGTTGTGCTCGTCATCAAAGAGCGTTGCGGCAAGTGTTTTCGCAAGCTCCGTTTTGCCAACACCGGTCGGTCCCATGAAGAGGAAGCTGCCGATCGGACGGTTCGGGTCGGAAATACCGGCACGCGAGCGTTGGATCGCTTCGCTGACCAGACGAACCGCTTCGTCCTGCCCGATCACGCGCTTATGGAGTACGTCCTCCAGATGTAAGAGCTTTTCCCGTTCGCCTTCTACGAGCTTGGAAACCGGAATGCCCGTCCAGCGCGCCACAACCTCGGCGATCTCTTCCTCCGTCACTGTGGAGCGGACGAGCATCTTCTGGTTCTGTTCTTCTGTGGTGCGTTCGGCTTCCTCCAGTTCCTTTTGCAGTGCGGGCAGCTCGGAATACTGGAGCCGTGCCGCCTTTTCATATTCGCCGGACAGCTGCGCCCGTTCGATATCGCCGGACATGCGTTCCAGGCGTGCTTTCAGCTCCTTGACCTTTTCCGTGGATTGCTTTTCGGCTTCCCACGTCGCCTTCATTTCGTTGAACTTGTCTTTCTTATCGGCAAGCTCCGCGCTCAGCTTTGCAAGACGATCCTTTGAGAGACGGTCGTCCTCTTTTTTCAGCGACATTTCTTCAATTTCAAGCTGCATGATGTCCCGGCGCAGATCGTCGAGATCGCTCGGCATGGAATCGATTTCCGTCCGGATCATCGCGCACGCCTCATCGACCAGGTCGATCGCCTTGTCGGGCAGGAAACGGTCGGTGATATACCGATGGGAAAGCGTCGCCGCCGCCACCAGTGCGTTGTCGTGGATTCGTACGCCGTGGAAGATCTCATACCGCTCTTTCAGACCACGGAGAATGGAGATGGTATCCTCCACAGTCGGTTCATCCACCATGACCGGCTGGAAACGCCGTTCGAGCGCCGCGTCCTTTTCGATGTATTTGCGGTATTCGTCCAGTGTCGTCGCGCCAATGCAATGGAGTTCGCCGCGCGCCAGCATCGGTTTTAAGAGGTTGCCAGCGTCCATGGAGCCCTCGGTTTTGCCGGCGCCCACGATGGTGTGCAGTTCATCGATGAAGAGGATGATCTTGCCTTCGGCTTTTTTGACCTCGTTCAGCACCGCCTTCAACCGTTCCTCAAATTCACCGCGGTATTTTGCGCCGGCAACGAGCGCGCCCATATCAAGTGAGAAAATGGTCTTTTCTTTGAGTCCGTCCGGCACGTCGCCGCGCACGATCCGCTGTGCCAGACCTTCCGCGATCGCCGTTTTGCCGACGCCGGGTTCGCCGATGAGCACCGGGTTATTCTTCGATTTCCGCGACAGAATTCGAATCACGCTGCGGATCTCGGAATCACGGCCGATCACCGGGTCGAGCTTCTGCTCTCTGGCGCGTTCTACAAGGTCGCTGCCGTATTTCTGGAGCACGTCATAGGTGTCCTCCGGATTGTCGCTCGTGACAGGGGAGGTTTTCACCTTGGCAAGCTCATCTGTAAACGCCTTTTTTGTGACGCCGTACTTCGCGCAAATATCCTGTACGGTACGACCGCCCTCTGCCAGAAGTCCGAGCATGATATGTTCCACGGAGATGTACTTGTCTTTCATGCCGTTCGCCGCTTTTTCCGCGAACCGCAGCACCGCCGATACCTCGCTCGACGGATACAGCTCGCCGTTTCCGCCGCTTACCTTGGGCAGCCGTTCGATGGCGGCATTGACCTCTCCAAGCATCGCGCCGACGATGTCCGTATTGCCGGACTTCTGCCCGATTCTGTAGATCAGCGTACCTACCAGACCGCCCTCCATCGAGAGCAGCGCGGACAGAAGATGCTCTGCCGTCAATGTCTGGTTGTCATGATCCCGCGCGATATTCTGGGCTTCATTGATGGTTTCTATGGTTTTCTGTGTGAATTTTTCTGCGTTCATATAGGATTTTCATCCTTTCTATTCGTAATTACTTGTCTATCAGGTGTATTTCGCACTTAGAGTAGTACCGTACGCTCTGCCAGATCCGCGGCGTACATATCCGCCAATGTCGCTGCGTCCGCGCCGCCGATACATGCTTTGAGCATGCGGTCGATGAGGCTTACGTAATCGGTAATGGCTTTGGAGATCGCCTCCGCGTCGATGGATTCGTTGTCCGCGCCGTCCTTTTTTGCCGGATACGATAATGTGCGCGTGAAGCGGCAATTGTCCATCGTGTACGATACATCCATCGGCAGCAGGCGATCCTCGATCCGGCTCAGGCAGCGGAAAAATCTGCCGAGCAATTCCAGCAGTCCCTGCGATTGGGTGCGGAAATTGACCATCAGCGTACCAATCGGCTCGCCTGGGTAAAAGCCGCGCTCCAATTCCACCTCATACCGCAATGTCGGATGGTATTTATACGCCAGACTGGAACGTACCGTGACACGCTGGGTATTCGGGGTGAACAGGGGGATCAGTTCCCTGGACGACGAAAATAGCTGTTCCATGGTGGTGAAAATATCGTTGATCTGCTGCTCCGGTGTCTTGACCTCGACACGCTCGGCTAAGATGAGATTGACCAGATTCGACCGATTCGTTCCCATCCGATGCGCCAGAGCGTCGATCTCGCGCATGACATCCTCGGAGAGCATGAGACTATATAAGATTTTCTTCGACATATCTCTGTCCCTTCCTCTTTTTGCTGTATATATTATAGCACGTTTTCTATAACTCGTCAATGGTTTTATATAATTTTCTTTTCGAATTTTTGGAGAAAGCAGGGTGATAAACATGTGAAAAAAACGGGAAGCACGTACTATCGGTACGTCTTCCCGTCTCAAAAACTTCCTATATATTTGGAGACCTTGTTACACAAGCAGCATACGATCGTTGTCAAGCTCTTTCCCGGCGGCGTCCCGGAATTTTTCGAGCAGATCCGCAACGGTGAGGTGCGCGCGCGCTTCCCCGGTGGTGTCAAACACAATCTTCCCGCGATCCATCATGATCGTGCGGTTGCCCAGTTCCAGAGCAGAAGCCATATTGTGCGTGATCATCATGCAGGTCAGCGCGTTCTCGGCGACAATGGTCTTTGTGAGTGTAAGAACCTTTTCCGCTGTGCCCGGATCGAGCGCCGCTGTATGTTCGTCAAGGAGCAGCACCTTCGGCGGCTGAAATGTCGCCATCATCAAGGTGAGCGCCTGCCTTTGACCGCCGGACAACAGACCGACCGGCTGGTTCATTCTGTCCTCCAGACCCATACCGAGCATTGCAATCCGCTCTCTAAAGTCGTCTCTGTCCCGTTTCGAGAGCATATGGAGCCACGAGCCGCGTCCTGCCGCCAGTGCCAGATTTTCGCAAATGGTCATACCGGGCGCCGTACCGCGCATCGGATCCTGAAAGAGTCTGCCGATCTCACGGGCGCGTTTGTGCTCCGGCGTCAGCGTAATATCCCGTCTGTCCAGGTAGATCCTTCCCGCGTCCGTGATGAAGCCGCCGGCGATCGCACCGAACAGCGTGGACTTTCCCGCGCCGTTCGCGCCGATGATGGTGACAAAATCGCCTTTTTTCACGTGGAGCGACACGCCGTCCAGCGCAGTTTTTGCGTCCGGCGTACCGGGATGAAAGGTCTTTTGGATTTTTTGCAGCTGTAACATACCTTATCTCTCCTTCCGGGCGCCAAACCGTGCGGCAATTCTGCGACGCAACAGTGGATATTGACTGCGCAGATACGGCAGCGAAATGGCGCAGACGATCACGATAGCGGACACAAATTTGAGCATAAATGCCGGCATATCAAAGCGGAGCGCGACGGTATAGACCAGGCGGAACACAAATGCGCCGAGCACCATGCCGAAGAGACGCAGTCCCATTTTTCGTCTGCCCAGAAAAACATGACCGATGAGCAGCGACGCCAGCGCGATGGTGACCATGCCGGAGCCGATGTCGATGTTCACGGATTTCTGATATTGCGCGAGGAGGCAGCCGGAGAGTCCCGTAAAACCGTTTGCGATGCACAGACCAACGATGGTGGTGAGCACGGGATTGATGGAGGACGAGCGCACCATGTCCGGGTTGTCACCGGTCGCGCGAATTGCCAATCCGGCGCGCGTACGTAACAGCAGCCACAAAAACACACCGACCAGAACCACTGCCGCAGCCGCGACGAGGAGCTTATATTCCCCTGCAAGCGGCGTATCCTTAAGCACTGCTTTAATCATGGAAAACAGGGTATCCGTTTTGTTGAGGTTGAGAATCGAGGAGCCGCCCATGATGCCGATATTCACAGAATACAGCGCGGTATTCACAATGATGCCCGCAAGCAGACTGTTGATGCCCATTTTCGTCTGTAAAAACGCGGTGACAAGGCCGGAGAGCATCCCGGCGCCGATCGCGGCAGGCAAAGCGAGAATCGGATGGCCCGCCAGGGTAACAGCGGCCCCGGTGACAGCGCCCAGCGTAAAGCAGCCGTCCGTGGACAGATCGCACACGTTCAGCATGGAATAGCTGAGAAACAACGCCAGCACCGTTAAAGACGAGATGAGCCCCAGCTCCAGTGCCGTCTGCGCGAGAGACAAAATCGAGGAAAGCGACATGATGGACGTACTCCTTATAAATAGTCAGCGAAACATTGCGTTATCGCGGCGACAGTGTCACTGCAGGTCGTCAAAGCTCTCGGCAGTCACGATGGACTGTACTTTGGTGCAAAACGGCGCGAACACGGAGGCAATTTCGTCATAGTCGTAGCCAAGCGCCGCGCAGATCTCGGTATTGACAGTCGCGGTGCCGTTATCAAAGGTCTTGACCGCGAGAGTGGCAGGCTCCTTGCCATCGAGTAAAATCTCCGCCACCATATCCGCCGTCTGTACGCCGAGGTTCGCGTAGTCGACGCCGTAGCCGAGGAACGCACCGTTCAGCGCGAAGGAATCTGCGCCGGTGTAATGCGGGATTCCAGCGTTGGCGAAGGTTTCATAGATGGTCAGCTCCGCCTTCATGATCGTGTTGTCGGTCGGCGTGAACACAGCATCCACACCGGCGGAAACCAGCGCATCGGCGGCAAGGGCCACTTCATCGACTGTGGTGCCCGTTTTTTCCACATATTCGATACCCTTTTCATCGAGATATGCTTTGGCATGCGCGATCGCCGTGGTCGCGGAGTCCTGACCGATGTCGTAGAGAAGTCCGATCTTGGCGGCATCCGAATCGGCAGCGAAGATCAGGTTCATGATGGACGCAGTGTCGAGATAATCCGAGGTGCCGGTGAGGTTCGCGCCCGGCGTTTCCAGGCTTTCCACCAATCCCGCGGAAACCGGGTCGGACACAGCGGCAAACACCACAGGAATTTCCGTATCCTCCGTAGCCGCCTGCATCGCCATCGCGACCGGCGTAGCGACACCGACCATGAGGTCTACATCGTCGGCAACAAAATTCGCAATGATCTGGGAAAGCAGATTCGCGTCCGCGTTGCAGTTATCATAAGAAATCGCGAACGTGACGTTCTTGTCCGCGCCGATGGCGGAAAGCTGCGACTCCAGATTGTCGACGATCTGGTTCAGCGACGCGTCGTCCACGTAGTTGCAGATGCCGATTTTATAGGTGGTTTTTCCGACTTCTGTCGTGCCGGTACCACTCTCGGAGGTGGATGGATCGTCCGTTGTACCGGAGCAGGCGGTCATAGAGGAGACGGCAAGGAGAAGCGAAAGAGCGAGAGAAACAGACTTTTTCATAATTACACACACTTTCTGAATGATTATAAATTTTTCGCACCGGCATTCGCGGTACATTTTGTTTTTTGCCGGCTTCTTTGTCCGGCACGATTGCATTTTCTTTTGTCTTTCACACGGCGAATGCTCGCCAGTAGCGGTGTTTGCGAATCATGTGTGCTCCTTCTCCGGGAAACGAAAAACTCCCGCCCCGGCAAAATCGAAATCCGAAATTGCTGGGACAGGAGCAAGAAATCTGGTCCCTGTGGTGCCACCCGGCTTGATGATCGAGCAATGCATGCCCTGTCATCCTCTCTGCGTACTTGCATACGCCGCTGTTGTTCACGGAGAAGCTGTATCTCCGGCGCGCATACTCTGTTCTCCCGCATCTACTCAAACGGATACGAATCCGTTTTATCATAATAGATGACGAACATTTCTGGTTGCCCTCAGACGTCCATTCGATCCTGTACCGATGCCGCCGCAATTCCACCATCTGCGACTCTCTGTGTGCCGTATACGGGATCTACTCACCCGTCCTCTGCGGTTTTGTTCTGGCGATAGTATAGCACAGTATGCGCGGTTTGTCAAGAGGGTAAAATGAAAAATTATGCTTTATTTTTCGAAATTTCAAGAAGCGAGATAGCGATCCAGCCAGATTGTGCCCAGATCCAGCGCGCCGGAGAGACCATCCTCCATCGCCTGCCGCACAACCCGTTTGTCCTTCGGAAGCGTCTGATCCGTTTTCAGAAGCTGCACAAAAACCTTATCCGGCACCTCACTGCCCTTATACTCCTTCATCGACATGATGACCATTTCCACCACGTAGTCCTCGTCCAGACTGCCGTAGCAGAGGATGTTTTCCTCACGCACGAGCGGACGATTTTTATATAACAGAAATGTGCCGTCTACCGTGGAGCGGATTTCGGCGCGGTTGATCTTATCGGATGCCTTTGTCGTATTCTTTTCAGCCATACACTATAAATTCCTTTCCTATTATAAGGTGATTATCTAATTATACCCTGTATGGCGGAATTAGTCAATGGATTTGACGATAGCATTTTGTAAACATTTTTCAAATCTTATGGAAAATATCCAAAAACCGCTCCACATCTGCCGCACGATTGCCGTATCCAAAGCTCACGCGCACTGTACCGTTCTCCGCGGTACCGAGTGTTTTGTGGGCAAGAGGTGCACAATGATAGCCGCTGCGGACACAAATGCCATGTGCATTCAGCCGATGCGCAATCTCTCCGGGCGGCAATCCCATTTTTGTAAACGACACCGTGCCGCGGTCATATGCACCGTGTACCGCCACGCCGTCGATCCGCGACAGTGCGTCGCCAAGCTTGGCGGACAGACGTGCCGCGGTTTCCGCCAGTTCCGGATGCGCCCGCCGATACAGAATTCCCTCGCGCAATCCGGCGATCCCAGGCGTGTTCAGCGTACCGGCTTCGAGACGCTCCGGCAAATCCGCCGGCATGGTCGTGTCCAGCGAATGAGAGCCGCTACCGCCAAACAGAAACGGCGCGACCTGCTCTGCGTGTTCCCCGAGAAGGAGCAGTCCCGTACCCTGCGGACCAAGCAGTCCCTTGTGACCGGGCAGACATACCGCCGCCGCTTTCCAACCGTCCACGTCGATGGGCAAATGCCCACCGGATTGCGCCGCGTCCACAACCAACAACAGTCCGCGCGTCCGACAATAGGCAGCAATGGACGTCATATCCGCGACGCGGGAGCAGATATTCGACATTTGCGTGCAGACGAGCATTTTTGTCTCCGGTGTGCTGTGAGCGTCCAAATAGGCGTACAAAGCCTCTTTTTCCGCTGTGGAGGAGTAGAGGGTGTATGTGATGCCGCGCGTTTCGGCAAGATGACATAGCGGTCTGTACACTGCGTTGTGCGCCATATCGTCCACAAATACGTGGTCTCCCGGCTGTAACAGTCCGAACAGCACTATATTCAGTCCCTCTGTTGTATTCTTCGTAAACACAACACCCTCCGGCGCAAGATGAAACGCATCCGCTGCAACCTCCCGGCATGAATAGACCTCTTCCGCCGCTTTTTCCGCCAATCGGTGTGCGCCTCTGCCCGGATTGCCGCCGTGGAAGTCCATACATTGCTCCATGGCGTGCAGGACACAGGGCGGATGCGGATACGTCGTAGCGCCATGGTCGAGATATAAGAGTTTCTCAGTTTGTTTCCGGCAAAACATATCCCTTTATCCTCCATAGCCGCCCAGTATGTCGCCAAATGGCACATGATGGGACGACAAGCAGGTGCGCGCCGCCTGGCAATCGCCGTAAATCTCCAAACCGTACGCACAGCCGTGGCGGGTCAGCGAAGGGTCAATGGAGACAAGCTCCGCGGAAATCCCGCATTTTGCGAGTGTGCGTTTGCCGCGGGAGGCGTAGGTTTGCGACCGCATGGCGATGATGCAGCCGGACATACTCTTTGATGCATAGCGATCCATATTAAAAATCCTTTCTTTTGCCAAAGGATACGCCGAATTGATGTCACAGCGTTCCAGACCTTCATTCTCACCTGGTTTCCCTATAGCCTATGCGTCGCGGACGCGTTATGTGATTGACAAGGATAGGTGGATGTGGTATACTTTTAGCAAGAAACGCTATGCGAGGTATGGAACGATGAAAACAGGAGAACAGCTGCGACTGACGATCACGGACGATACGGCAGCGGGAAAAGGCATCGCGCGAATGGAGGAGATGGTCTGTTTCGTAGACGGCGGCGTCACGGGCGACGTCTGCATGGGTGAGGTCACGAAAATACGCAAAAATTGCGCGATTTGCCGCATGACGGAGCTTTTGACACCAAGCGTGTACCGTGTGCAGCCGGATTGTCCTGTGTACGACCGGTGCGGCGGCTGTACTCTGCGCCATGTTACAGCGGAGCACGCCCTGGACTGCAAGCGTCGAGAGGTTGCACAGGCACTGCGGCGCGTCGGTCTGGTCAAAGTTCCGGTTGCGCCAATCATCGCCACGCCGGAGCACGGGTGCCGCAATAAGGTGCTCTTTCATTTTTCACCACGCACGGCATCGGGAGAACGGTCGCTTGGCTATTTTGCAGGGGAATCGCATACGGTGCTGGCGGAAAGCATGGACTGCGCGCTGCTGTCGGCGCGGTTCCGGGAAATCGCGGCGTTTGTATGCGCGTACGGCAAAAGCAATCCCGCTTTTTGCAGCGAAGACCTGCACGCGCTGTATCTCCGGCAGAACGCGCACGGCAAAACGCTTCTGACCGTAACGACCGGCGACGAAATGGCGTGTCCTGCCGCATTTTTCGCCTTTGCCGACGCTGTGGATAACGCGTTTCCCGATGCCATAACCGGTGTGCTGCACGCGGACGATCCGGCTGGCAAAGCAAACGGGCGGCGGGACATGCGCAAATACGCAAGACCACGGTATACACTGCTGCGCGGCGACGGGTATCTGACGGACGATTTTCTCGGACTGCGGCTGCGCATTTCCCCGGATGGTTTTTTTCAGGTCAATCACGCCGGAGCTGCCGTTCTTGCCGACGCGGTACTGTCACGTGCGCGCGCGGTGCTCGCGGGAAAACCACATGCGGATGTGGTCGATCTCTACTGCGGCAGCGGATTTTTCGCGCTGTCTGTCGCAAAGGCGTTCCCGGACGCGCATGTTACCGGCATTGAGCTGAACGAGGACGCCGTCCGGGACGCCATGCAAAACGCGGTGCAGACCGGCGTGCCTGCTGTCCGGTTCCTCCGCGCAAACGCAGCAGACGCTTTCGCACGATACGAGAAAACACCGGACCTCGTCATCGTCGATCCGCCGCGCGCGGGACTCGGAGACGCAATGTGCCAAGCGATCCTCCATTCCGGCGCCGCGCATGTGCTCTACGTTTCCTGCAATCCGAACACCCTTGCCCGCGATCTGCGCACCCTGCACGACCATGGCTACGAAATCGGCGAAGCGCAGCCGGTGGATATGTTCCCGCGAAGCGGGCATGTTGAGACGGTATGCCTGTTGTCCAAACTTCAAAGCAAGAATAAATAATGTTCTGTGCTCTGCCGCTTCTCACTGCGCATATTCCTCAAATAAGGAGACCAACCACTCATGCTTACCATCAAGAATTTTCGAGCCCACTTTCGATCTGCCATATTGCAGCGCGGGAAGGAATATGTCCGGCAGGGACGTGTGCGGAATCTGACCTGCTCACCGGACGGAGCAGTGCATGCAACGGTGCAAGGCAGTCAGGAATATCAGGTGCAGATGCAGGTGTCTCCGGATGGAACCGTCACAAAACCATCCTGCAACTGCCCCTATTCCGACTCCGATTATTGCAAGCATCTTGCGGCGGTTTTCCTGCTGCTTGAAAAAAAACTCCAACCAAATCCCGCTACAATCAGTTCATCCGGTATCGAAGCGTTGATCCGCCAATACAATGACCGGAAAAGCGAGGTGGAAGCACTGACATACACCGAAAAGGTTCGGATCATTCCGATTCTGAGTTATTTTTATGATCTGAAATACGAGCTCAAAATCGGAAAAAGCAGGATGTACACAGTCGGAAACATTCAAAAGCTCTACAGCAACTTCCAGCACCATCTCACGCAAAAATACGGGAAAGAACTGGAATTTCGACATACGTATGAAGCTCTTGACGAAAAGAGCCGAGAACTCCTGGAATTTTCATTTCTTGCGCTGCATTATGGGCAAAGCTATTCTTTTTCCGACCGATCCGTTTCCCTGAAAGGGATCGTGCTGGATCGCTTTTTTGAGCTCATCCGAAACGACACCATATCCTTCGAGGAAAAAGACTGTTCGATTCGGTTTGAAGATCCCAAGCTCACATTTACCATTACTCCGGCAAAAAATGATCGGTTTCAGCTGGGCGCGGATTCCGCACTCAGACTTCTCGGCATAGGAGAGCAGCACGCGTGTTTTCTGGATCCGCAAACCGATACACTCTACCTGACCACCCCTCGCTTTACAAAAACAGTCCTCGATCTGTTTTCTTATCTGTCCAAAAACAGTGAGGTATATATTTCCAAAGCGGATGTTCCCGCGTTCTATACAGCGGTCATCAAGCCAATGCGGGACCTTGTGCACTTTGCGGGATTGGAAGCACTGGATGCGTGGATACCGCCGGATATGGTCCCGCAGCTCTATCTGGACTATGGCGCGGACAATGAAATCATCGGCAATCTTACCTTCTCATACGGTGACAAAACCATCTCTGCTTTTGATACCTCACAGTCTCCCAAAATGCACTTTGACCCCGTTGCGGAAAATCGCGTGATAGAACAGGTCCTGCGTTATTTTTCCAGGAATCTGACAAGTGTACAGCATCCGCTTGTCATTGTGGATTCCGACGCGATCTATGCCTTTCTGACAGAGGGACTGCCCGAGCTCTCCCGACAGATGGAAGTGTATGCCAGTGAGCGGTTAAAGCGCCTCTCCATTCGACCGCCCGTCAAAGCAAAAGTCGGCATCCACCCCGCAGGGAATTTGCTGGAGCTGAGCATTTCCGACGAGAACTATTCCACTGAGGAATTGCTCGCGCTCCTCGGTGCTTATCGCAAAGGCGTAAAATATCATCGTCTGAAAGACGGCTCCTTTGCCTTACTCGACAATTCCGTTGCGGAGCTGAATGAGTTGGCTGAAAATCTGAATCTGAAAGACCGGGATTTTCTGAAGGAGCACATCGAAATTCCGCAATACCGGATGCTCTATCTGGACAGCCTGGCGAATGGAAAGAGTGTTCGTATGCAGCAGAGCGGAGATTTCCGACAGATCGTCAAAGACTACCGGGACAAGCTGGAGGATTCCGCCGACGACTGCATTCCGGATTCTCTGCAAACCATCCTGCGCGATTATCAAAAAAAAGGATTCCGTTGGATGCACACCATCTCCGCTTATGGGTTCGGCGGGATCCTGGCAGACGATATGGGGCTTGGTAAAACCTTACAGGCGATTGCGCTTTTGCTGGACGCCAGGCAGCAGTCCACGGAGCATGTGGTCAATCTCATCGTCTGCCCTTCGTCCCTGACGCTGAACTGGGTGAGCGAAATCGAAAAATTCACGCCCCAGCTGCAGGCGGTCGCGGTGGTCGGAACTGCCGCGGTACGGGATAAGCTGATCTCTCAAATACGGGAGTATGATATTGTCATAACCTCCTACTCCGCACTGACAAGAGATATTGCGAAGTATGAGGGCATTCGCTTTCACTATCACCTGCTCGATGAAGCACAGTATATCAAGAATCATACCACACAGATGGCAAAAGCGGTCAAAGCGATCCAATCCGATATTCGTTTTGCCCTGACCGGAACGCCGGTGGAGAACAGTCTTGCGGAGCTGTGGAGTATTTTTGATTTCATCATGCCGGGGTATCTCTTCGACTATGCGCATTTCAAAAAGCACTTTGAGGCGCCGATTGTTTCCGAAAAAAGTGAAAGCGCGACCCACGGACTGCAAAAAAGCGTCTCTCCCTTTGTTCTGCGGAGACTAAAAAAAGATGTTCTGAGCGAATTGCCGGACAAAATTGAAACGGTACTCGTGTCGCAAATGGAAAGCGAGCAACGCAAGCTCTATGACGCGAACGTGGCGTTGGTAAAGCGGGAAATGGGCGTCATTTCGTCCGGCATGCCGCAGGAAAGAATCAAAATTCTTGCCATGCTGACCAAACTGCGGCAAATTTGCTGCGACCCTGGTCTGATCTATGAAAACTTCACCGGAAAAAGCGCCAAATTGGAACAATGTATGGAGCTGATCGGCACCTGTCTGGCGTCCGGACATAAAATTCTCCTGTTTTCTCAGTTTACCTCGATGATAGACAGAATCGCGAATCGGTTGAAAGCAGAAGGCATCTCCTACTACACCCTGACCGGCAGCATGAAGGCACAGGAACGCATCCGGCTGGTCAATGCCTTCAACGAGGATGATACCAATGTCTTCCTGATTTCTCTGAAAGCGGGCGGAACCGGGTTGAATCTGACCGGCGCGGACATCGTCATTCACTACGACCCATGGTGGAACCTCTCTGTCGAAAACCAGGCCTCCGACCGCGCTTACCGCATCGGACAGACAAAGAATGTACAGATTTACAAGCTGATCGCCGATCGTTCCATTGAGCAAAGTATCCTGCGCCTGCAACAGAGCAAGGCGGATCTGTCGAATCTTGCAGTTGGCGGAGAAGCGGACATCACACGCATGTCGGCAGACGAAATACTGGACCTGCTGGAGTGAGACAGTAAAGCCGAAACAGGTGATTAGACTTGAAATGACAGGCTCTGAAAATTCCCCTCAATATATCGAAAAAATGGGCAAATTGTAATGGCTTTTCTGAAATAAACAGATCATATGCCAGAAAGGATGGAGAAACTCCATCCTTTCTATTTATATTCGCGTTTTTCCTGTGTCTGTCGATGCGATTCGTTTTTTCAGAATGTCAGATCCGGGTAGAGGTATCCGGCGAGAACCTTATATGCCTCGGCAAAGCGGCTGTTCGGCTTGTTGTGGAATAAGCTCTTTTCGAGATAGAATACCTTGCCGTTCTGTACCGCGGTGAGGGACTGCCAGACCGGATTGTCGCCGTATAAGGACGCCACCAGTGCTTCCGCGTCCTCTTTGCCGGCATGGCACTGTACGAGAATGATATCGGGATCCGCCGCAAACACGGTTTCCAGATTGATGTCCAGTCTCTCCGCTTCCGCCGCGCCTTCCCACTCGTCCACGATATTCTTCGCGTGCATGGCGTCGATCATACCGCCGACTACGGTACCGGAGGTATTCGCCTGCAGATTGTCCGCGGAGGAAAACATGGAGAACACGCGCGGGGTATTCTCCGTCGGGCAAGCGAGCAGCACGTCCACTACCTCATCCAAAGACTTGAGCGCGACCTCTTCCCACAGCTCCGTATGTCCGGTCAGATTCGCGAACACCTTGAACCACATAAGGTAATCGGAGAAATCGTTGTAGCGCATCGCGATCACCGGAATGCCTGCCGCTTCCGCCGGTGCTTCGATCGTCTTGTAGCCGCTCATTGCCGTAGAGCAGATGATGAGATCGGGCTGCAGCGCGACGATGGTCTCGGTATCCCACTTTTTGCCGGAGGAGGAGGTCGCCACTGTGGTCACGCCCGCATCTGCGGTAATATCCCGTCCGATATACTCCTCATAGAGCGCAACGGACGAATCGCCGCCGATCAGTCCCGCCACTTCTCCGCCTGCCTCATACCAGAGCGTTGTGAAGCTGGCATAGAGATTGACCACTTTTTGTGGATTTTTCTGTATGGTAACGCTGTCCTTCCCCGACGCGTCTGTGAACGTAACGGAATCCTCATTGACGACCACAGCGTCCGCTTTTTCGAGGAAAGACGCGCGCAGTGCCTCGGCAGCCGCTGTGTCAACGGAATCCGTCTCCGCAGCTTCTGTATCCGTTTGTGCAGCGGTATCCGCGTTTGTATCCTCCGTGGTATCGCCGACGGTTTCCACATTTGCGGATGTATCGGGAGCTTGTGTTTCGGTGTCGGCACTCTGTCCGCAGGAGACAAACGCGCCGAGCAAGAGCCCTGCCGTAAGAACTAAGGTCAGGAATTTTTTCATGGTTTTTTGCTATCCTTTCTTTATGGAACATTTATATCCTCCGCCAAACGCGGGAATACATCAATTGGGAATGAAGAACGGGCAGTCGTGCGCTTCGTCTCTTGTGACCGTCGCGTCAATGCCGAACAGCGCGCGCAGATTTTCCGGGGTCAGTACCGTGCCTGGCGTGCCGGAGGTATAGACGTTTCCGTCCCGGATCGCCGCTAAAATATCCGAATACCGTGCCGCGAGATTCAGGTCGTGCAGCACCATCAGAATTGTGATGCCAAGCGTACGGTTCAAATGACGCACCAGCTCCAAAACCTCCATCTGGTATCCGATATCCAAATACGTCGTCGGCTCGTCAAGAATGAGAATCTCCGGCTCCTGCGCAACGGTCATCGCGATCCACGCCCGCTGTCTCTCACCGCCCGAGAGTGTGGCAAGCGGTTGTTCAGAGAGCGGTTCCAAGCCCGTCATGCGGATCACCTCCGCGATGATCTTCCCATCGGCTTTGGTCAGTCCGCATCCCGCACGCCGATAGGGGTACCGCCCATAGGAGACAAGCGTACGCACATCGATATCAGGCGGTGAAGTGTGCACCTGCGCGAGATACGCGATCCTCCTCGCAAGCACTTTAGCAGGATATGTTCCGATTGGTTTGTCGTCCAGTGTGCAGAAGCCCGATTTGGGTGTGACCGCGCGGGGAATGATTTTGAGCAGCGTCGATTTTCCGCAGCCGTTTTGCCCGATCAGCGTCATGATCTTCCCTTTCGGTACCTCCAGCGTCAAATGCGACAGGATCGTTTTCTTCCCGTACTGGACGGATACATTTTGAAATCCGAAATACATGTCAGTTTCCGTCCTTTCCGCGCGACCGCAGGAGAAAGAGGAAGAACGGCGCGCCGATAAACGAGATGATAATGCTCACCGGGACCTCTCCGGGCGGCATAATCACCCGTCCGATGGTGTCGCAGATGACGATCAGAGAAAAGCCAAGGAAAATGGACGCCGGGAACAAATACCGATAGTCCGAACCAACGAGGAGTCTGGCGATGTGCGGTACGATGAGCCCGACAAAGCTGAGCATACCGACCGCAGCGATCGCCGCACCGGACAGAAGCGAGGACACCGCGATAAGGAGGAACCGAAACAGCTCCGTCCGCAGTCCGAGCGCGTTTGCCGTTTCGTCTCCGAGCATCAGGATATTCATTTTGGACGGCAAAAAGAGGCATACAAGCAGTCCCGCAAGCGCGTACGGAAAAATCATCTGGAAGCTCTTCCAGCCACAGCCGTTCAGTCCGCCGACAAGAAACCCCGACGCGTTTCCAAGCGATTCGGCAAAAAGCGTTTTGATGATATCGTTGAAGGCGCCGAACAACGCGGACACCGCCATACCGGACAGGATCATGCGCACCGGACTCACGCCCTTCTGATACGCGAGCGCGTAGATGAGCATCGTGGTCACAAATGCGCCGACAATAGAGCCGATCGGAAGCAGATACGAATAGGCGGGAAACGCGACAAGGGTCAGATATCCGACAAAGCTCGTGCCGCCGGTCACGCCGATGGTGGACGGAGAAGCAAGATTGTTCCGCATCACACCCTGCAGCACACAGCCGGACAGCGCGAGACATATCCCCACCAGCCCGCCTGTCAGGATCCTTGGAAAACGCAGGTTCCAGATGATGAGCCGCGACGGCGAGCCGTCGTCCACGAATATGGCACGCAGCACCTCACGCGGAGTAAACTCGATCGTGCCGATGCCGACGCAGAACACCACCGCAAGGACGCTTACGGCAAGGAGCACGCCAATCACGACAACGGCACGGATGCGCTTTTTCATCCCAGCCATGTCTTATGCGTCCTTCAGGAAATCGCGTACCGCCGCACGACAGCCCGCGAGATCGTTTTCGTCCGGATGTCCCTGCGAGAGCTTCTGCCGCTCGAAATGCGCCTGGGTAATTTTGCCGTCCCGCAGCTTTTTTCCGGTTCGCGCAAGGTCGATCGCGCCCTGGCAAAGATAGTGTCCAAGGAGCGTATTGTCCTCCGCGGCAAGGGCGGACACGCGGGCAAAGACGTCTTTGCCGTGCTTTGTATCCGGTGCCACACCGAGCGAACCGATCACAATGAGCCGCTTCCCATACAGTCTCCGGATCAGCGCGATCGTATCGGGATCCGCGCTCCCCTTGTCACACCAATAGGCGAGAACGAACGTGTCAAAGGTGTCGATCACCTCGTCGTTCACATAGCGGATGTTGTACGGTCCCGCGTGTTCGGGCAGAACAGAGGCAGCGGCTTCTGCGAGCTTGAAGGCGTTTCCGGTGATGGTCGAGAAGATTATTACGGTTTTTCCCATTGTGGTTCCTTTCGTATTGTGGGGATTCTTTTTGTACGGTTTTCATTCCGTCATCGCGCGGCGCAGGTGTTCGAGATACCGGTCTGCGATGGCGTCGTATTCGCCAAGTCCCTTGACTAAGCATTCTACCTCCAGTCCGCCGGCGCGCAGAATAGAGGCGACACTGTCCGGTCCGTCTCCCGCCATATCGCGCTTTGCATGACCGGCTGCTCCGAACAACAACGGCGTCAACAGGACATTTTTATATCCCGCGTCCCGGATCATGGGGATAACCTCTTGTACAGACGGAGACGCTTCCAATGTCATGACAAAGAGAAATTCATATCCGAGCCGCCGTGCCGTTGTCTGCAAAAGTGTATATTTTTCATTTTCCGGATGCACCGAGCCATGACCCATAAGGACAATTGCATGGTTAGTTTTCCCTAACTTTCCAGCAAAAAAATGGCATATGTACTCGCTGTCCTCCACGGAATCCAGAAGCGGTTTTCCGACGTACAGTCGCTTGAAGCTGTCGTTATGTGTCTGCGCGTCCTCGCATATTCTGTCATATTCCCCGCCGGCAATCACATGTGTCGGCTGGACATATACCTCGTCAAATCCCGCTGCGCAAAGGCGGTCCAGCACTTCAGTGACCGTATCTGCCCGCTCTCCTGCCTTGTGCAGGGCGTTCAGCACGAATTTTGACGTATATGCACGAAAGATCTCATAGTCCGGAAACGCATGCCGGTACAGGTTTTCTACCCGTTCGATGGTGCATGCGCGCTGCGCCGGATCCGTTGTTCCGTAGCTGACCGACAGAATGGCTTTTTTCATTCCATATCCTTTCTTATCCGCTTATTGGTTAGGTTTCGCTAACCTCTATAGTATAGCATAAATTTCCGCAGCTGTCAAGATTTCGCATAAAAATTCACAATATTTCAAAAAGCAGCACGTTTTCCAGACAGCATATCTATAAGTTTCCCTCAAATGGCATGCGGAATTGTCCTATATCCATCGTTTGCGAGGGTATATCGCTCCGCTTGGATAGTCGGAAAACGCTGCGAAACAGACAACAGACACAGCAAGACTCCATCCATAGATTTTTAGGTCCAAGGGAACGGCACTCTCGCTATGTCTATTCATCCTATATGTTACACAGTGATCAGCCACGCTGCCCCTATCAACCAGAAATGAAAAGCTGCTGACAAGCGCGAGCATCATTGATTTTTCTACATACCGTTGACAGTGACCGGAGACATGTGGTATAATAAAGAAAATGGAGGAACAGCATGAACACAAGAGTCGCGGTAGTCAGCATTCTTTTAGAAACGGGAAGCAGCGTGGACAAAGTCAATGCGCTGCTTCATGAATTTTCACCTTAAATTCTCGGACGGATGGGTATCCCGTATCAGAAGCGCGGGCTCAACATCATCTCGGTTGTGATGGAGGCACCGCAGGATGCGGTCAACACTCTCACCGGCAAGCTCGGTCGTCTTCCCGGCGTAAGTGCCAAAACCATGTACTCCGGCAAGATCTATTCCGAGTAAAGTACAAAACTTCAAATCATTTTCCAGCTCCCTGACGCCAAAATCCGGAGATCTCTCCGATTGCGGCGAAAGCGATATGTGTTTCCCCGCCGCGGCTGTACGCAGGTGGGTATGAGCCGTATCTGTAAGGGATACGTTTTTCTTTTTTGGAAGGTACAGAAGGTACAATGGAACGAAGAAGGATTTCCGGTCGGCTTTGCCCCGTCCAGCCGCTTCTGTTTCTGAAAAATCAGAGACTTCCCAATTCACCTGTATTTCATTTTCAGGAGGTAGAGCCATGAGCCTCAACAATACCCCATCCGCCAATCGTCTGCATATCGGATTTTTCGGTCTGCGAAACGCCGGAAAATCGAGTGTCGTCAATGCCGTCACCGGTCAGGACCTGGCAGTCGTCTCCGACCGTCCGGGTACCACCACAGACCCTGTACAAAAGGCAATGGAGCTTTTGCCGCTCGGTCCTGTCCTGATCATCGACACACCAGGCTATGACGATGATGAGCTTGAACTCGGTCAGAAACGCGTACTGCGCACGAAGCGGGTTCTCAACAAAACGGACATTGCCGTCCTTGTGGTCGATGGAACAAGGGGACTTCAATCCGACGACAGGGAGCTATTGTCGCTGTTTCACGAAAAGCAGATACCACACGTTATCGTATTCAACAAAAAAGACCTTTTTGACACAGCTCCCGCGGACGTTCTGCGCGTCAGCGCCGCGACAGGGGACGGCATTTTCGCGCTCAAAGAACACTTGGGCAAGCTGGCACCCAAGGAGGACGGTCGAAAGCTGATCGTCGATCTGGTATCCCCTGACGGTCTTGTTATACTTGTGACGCCGATCGACAGCGCCGCACCGAAGGGTCGCATGATCCTGCCGCAAGTACAGACGATCCGCGATATTCTGGACGGCGACGCTGCGTGCGTCGTTGTCAAAGAAACGCAGCTGGTCGGTCTTTTATCGTCGCTTGGAAGAAAGCCGGACATGGTCGTAACAGATTCACAGGCATTCGGATTTGTGTCAAAGATCGTTCCGGAGGACATTCCGCTTACGTCGTTTTCCATACTCATGGCACGCTACAAGGGATTTCTGGAGACAGCGGTCTGCGGCGCGGCGGCACTGAAGCAGCTTTGCGACGGCGATAGGATCCTCATCTCCGAAGGCTGCACGCACCATCGGCAGTGCGAAGATATCGGATCTGTGAAGCTGCCGCGATGGTTGAAGCAATACTGCGGCGCGGATATTTCCGTCGGATTCAGCTCCGGCACGGATTTTCCGGAGGACTTGAGCGGCTATTCTCTCGTACTCCATTGCGGCGGATGTATGCTCTCCGAGCGCGAAATGCTCTATCGCATGAAGTGTGCGCAGGATCAGAACGTGCCTTTTACCAATTATGGCGTTGCCATCGCCTGTATGAACGGGATCCTGCCAAGGAGCCTGCGCCTTTTCCCGTCACTGCTGGAAAAACTTGAGGTGTAAACAGGAGCATAGCACCGGTTGGCGCAGCTGCAAGGAGGATTGATACAGTTGCTGTCACAACCGGCGCACACAAACAGACCACACAATTGACTGTAAAGTCTGCTGTGTGGTCTGTTTGTCAGCCAAAGACTATATTCTTTTTCAGAAACGTTTTGTGCGATGAATAATAGCGCATTTTTCAAAGATCCATACGCACCATTCCGCGGGATTATTTTGCGAGAATCAGAGACACATTTGCTTCCTGCGCAAGAGACTGCGGATTGACCCATACAAAGGAAGCATCCTTTCCGATGCGGTTTTGCATGCCGTTCAAAAGCTCCGATGCAAGTTGCTCCGATATGCAGAATACGCCGATGAACCCCTTCACGTCCGCGATATCCTCCGGCAGCTTCGCGGCGAGCTGACCAGGAATATCCTCTGTTTCCAGCGCAAACGACACCACATGGCAGTCCATACCGTTTATGATAGGCAGCACATCGCAGGGATCTACGTTCACAAAATAATCGGGGAAGGTCACCGCCATTACCGTTTTCACAAACGAGGACAGCGCCTCGTCTTCTTCGGGCTCTAATGCGGAATCGGAAATCGTAACGATCCGCTGCCCGGAAAGGATCACCCGGTATTCCTTGCCGCCGATCGATGCCGCCGCGGCTCCCTGTTCGATTTTCAGTTTCAGCGCGGACGCAAGATCATTCAGTTCTTTGTCCGTAGGAGCGTTCATTCTTATCCACACTCCGTTTTGCTTCTCCTGTGTACGCACAAAATGATCGCCGCTGTACAGATATGCTGTTGTCATTTTTTTGTTCCTCCGTTTTTTCTTCTTTGTTAAGGCACTTCCCGGTTGAACAGCACATACGCAGGGTGCAATATCTACTGTAACAAACCACTGGATTCACCTCTATCTTTACCACAATCCCCGTGTCGCGCTGCGCTTGATGCGCATTTGCGGCACAAAAGCTGCATTTGTGTGTTATACAATTATCAATCGGATGGCAGGATTCTCTGTATCTTGCTCTCGGAATCCAGTATTGATGGCACGGCAAAAATCATCTGCCCGGATCGTATATTCTGTAAATTCGTTCGCGGAAGCAAAGGACAGAGCAAAATCGAACCGAATGGACGCAATAACTGGATTTCGCATCGCTTCCACGAAAAAATCCTGCACATCGGGCAATCTGGAACAGGTAAGCTTTACGCCCATCACGCAAAACCTGTCACCCGATTTTTCATAAGGTAACCTCGAAAAATACGCCCATCCATCGTTCCTTACCATTTTATGTATTTTTTGACCCGTCTCCTCAAAAAGCGCGCACAAAATGTGCTGTTTTACCCATATTCCGGGGCAAATCCTCCCAAAA
>CAKRZR010000022.1 GCA_934433485.1 uncultured Eubacteriales bacterium
TCCGCATCCGTGTCCGCGTCGTCGGAATCCTCGTATTCATCCGCATCCGTGTCCGCGTCGTCGGAATCCTCGTATTCATCCGCATCCGTGTCCGCGTCCGGATCCTCGTATTCCGCTTCAAAATCGTAGACTGCGCGTGCCGTTTCCTCGGGCGTCTCCTGTTCCGTCTCGCTTGTGAGCATTTTTTTGTCCGTCAGCGTGAGGAACAGGGCGTCCAAGGCGCTGTTTCGGTCGTTTTCGGACTTTTCCGCAGGCTTTGCGTTCGCGCCGCCTGTGAGATCCGCGTTTTCCTGTGCATCCGGATCTTCGTCCTCGTCCGGAATATCGATCACGAGATCGTGGGTCTGCCGCGCGGTCCGGTTCTTCCAGTCAATCCGAATGGACGGGTCCATTCGGATTGACGAGTCTTTCCGAATGGACGGGTCCATTCGGATTGACGAGTCTTTTCGAATGGGCGTGGCTGCTTCTTCTGTGGCGTCAGCGGCGTCGGCAGCTTCCGTGTGCGGCGCGTCGGCATCCGTGTCGGCAGCATACGCCGGGATTACAGCCGCGTTTGCTGTTTCGTTCCGCGCGCCGTCGTCCTCCGCGACGCTTTCGGCGACGGCGGTTTTGCGGTCGTAGAATTCGTTGGTGCGCGCGGCAAGACGGTCGAGCTCGGCGATATGGCGGCTGTAGAGGCTGTAGACCTCCTTGCGGAACGAATCGATCTCCTCGACCAGCCGATCCGCGGCGTTGTTGCGCGCGGCGATGGAGCGTGCGGCGTCGTTCACGACACGGGCACCCTCTCTGGCGGCGTTTGCGGCGATGGTCTGGGCGTTGTCCTCGGCATGGCGGCGGATGACCTCGGCTTCGGCTTCCGCGTCCGCGAGAATGTGGGCTGCCTGCCGCTTCGCCTCGTCGATCATGTTGTCGCACGTCTCCTGTACGGATTTTTTGTGTGCGTCCTCGACCTCTGCGGTCTTGCTTTTGCCGTCGGTGTATTCGTTCATCTTCGCCGCGATGAGCGCCATTTGTCTGCGCAGCTCGGTGCATTCCCGGCTCCGCTGCTCATATTTGTCCGCGACATATCGGAAATAGGTATCCACCTCGTCGCAGGCGTACCCGCGCAGACTCTTTGAAAACGTCATTTTTTTCAGCTTTTCTTCCATATAATATGTGTACGCTCCTTGTTTGCGGATTGTGGGAGTGCGTCATTCGTATTTGAGAAATGTCAGGCGAAGCCTGCCGCGGCGGGTCTCGCCGCCGGCGCTTTGCAGCCGGAACTTGCCGTGCCCGCGAATGGAAAGCACGTCTCCGGGAGAGAGCTTCGTATCCGATTCCGCCGCTTGCGCATAATTGTGCTCCACCATTCCGGCGCGCAGCAGCTCCACGGCGTCCTCGCGGGAGGTGCCGGCTAAGCTGCGGACAACGGCGTCGATGCGCGGCGAGGTCACGACCACGGAGACCGGAGCATAGCGGCGCTCCAGAACCCGGGTCGGATCCGGCGGCAGCGCGGTCACGCGTACGCTGTCCCTGCCGATTTTGGTGAGGCTGTCCCGGATGTACGGCACGATCCTTGTCTGGAAGAACACAACGGCGCGCGGACGGTCGGCTTCCGGGAGCACAATGTCGCCCATGACCTCGCGCTCAATGCCCAAGCCGAGCAGCGCGCCCATAAAATCGCGGTGACCAAGGGGCGTATAGCCGCTGCCCGTGATCTCCAACGCGCAGATCGGCACCGATTCCGCGAGTCCGTTTGCGGTATCGGCGAGCAGACGCGCAAAATACGCCTCCCGCGCCTCGTCAAAGGCGCCGGTCATACCGGAGCGTACCGCGGGCGCATCGTCCGAGAGGTACCATTCCGGCAGAAAGACCGCCATCGCCCGTTCCGCGCCGCGCCAGCCGCCGTACCAGAACAAACCGTTCGCGTACCCGGCGCGCACCATGGCGTCATGGATCCGGAGCCGTTCGCGCGGCGTGCAGAAATCGGTGACGGAGACGGCGTATTCCGACTCTCTGGCGGCGTCAGCGGCTTTGTTTATGAGAATTTCGTCCGTTTTCTGCGTCGTCATGGCGTTACAGGAGCATCCGCAGCACGGACAGAAGAATGAAGGTCAGGAAAAACGAAACGTCGAGAGGGAAATCCTGGAACCAGCCGAGTCGGGCAAGCAGCGCGCGTACCGGGAAGAGCACCGGCTCCGTGACCGCGTACAGGAAACGCAGAAGGGCGCTGTCCTCATCGATGGGGAACCAGCTGAGCAGCGCGCGCAGTACCATCACAAACTCGATGCAGGTAATGAGAAGGCGCAGCGTGACGCGCACCATGAGAAAGAGATTCGTCAACAAAGGGATGCTACCTCCGCTATGGAAAATGCTATAGAAATGGCGTGGAAAAACGGCGGAAGAAACCGCGCGGGAGCCGCTTTACCGACAAGGAGCTATACCACCGCGGCATAGCTCCCAAAAATGTCTCTACAATTATTAAACGCCAAAACGGTGCAGAAAAAGAACCCAATGGTTTACAATTTTTACCACTGGAATAAAATGGTAATATTGCGTGCCGATCGCGGACAGCCCCGTAATCGAAAAAAGTCAGCCCAAAGCCGAAGCCGCACAGGATAAGCCAACCCCAAAGGCAGGCAGTCACGCTACCCCCAAGCCAAACGCAGTCAAAGACCAGTCATACCCCAAAAGTGTATCTTGCGGCAGCCATTGCGGGAGCCAAATGCCCGCGGGGGCTTTCCCGCATTAGTTGAAGTCGGAGAATTCGTCTTTTTCGGATTCCGGTTCCTTTTCCGGCTCTTCCTTGCGGCGCGCGGTCTTGAGACGGGCGTCGTCCACGTTCACGTTCGAGGGCGTGATGACGTACGCGTTCGTCGCGATCTTCTTGATGGAGCCGTCAATGGAGTACGCCACGCCGGACAAAAAGTCGATCAGACGGCGCGAGGTCTCCTTGTTCGTGTTTTCGAGGTTCAGAACGACCGTGCACTTGTTCAGAAGATGATCGGCGATCTGGGATGCGCTGTCGAAGGTCTGCGGACGAACGACCTGCATCTGGATGTTGTTGCCGGACAGACCGATACCGGGGGTTTGCATCGGAGCGCTGCCCATAGACGCGCCCATGTTCTGCTGACCCATGCCGCCGCCCATCTGACCGTTCGCAATCTGCATATCGCTGTCGTCGTCGGCGCCTTCGTCATAGCCGTCAAAGCCCTTGTAGTAATCTTCGTCGTACGCTTCGTCGTATGCTTCATTCGTGCCGGTCACTTTTTTGATTCGATCCATAAGTCCCATTTTCTGCCTCCGTGTGTATTGAAACAGCCGCGTGCGCAGCCATTTTTGTCTGTATTTTTTAAATCCGGGTCTCTCGTTTCCCGAAAAGCGCGCTGCCGACCCGTACCAGGTTCGCGCCTTCCTCGATAGCGAGCTCAAAGGTATCGCTCATTCCCATCGACAAAATGGGGTCTTTAATATTATGCCTTATATTTGTAAAAAAGTCAATAAAAATCCGATAAGATTCTTGAAATTTCTCCCGAATTTCTTCCGGATCGGGCAAAATCGGCGCCACAACCATCATTCCGGCGAGCTCTATGCCCGGTATGGCGGCGATTTCCGCGAAAAAGACACGTGCGTCCGCCGGAGCGACACCGGATTTGGACGCCTCGCAGCCGGAGTTGACCTCGCCGAGCACCCGCGTTGTGACGCCTGCCGCCAACGACTGCCTGCCGATCTCCTGCGCGAGGTGTACGCTGTCCACGGAATGGATGAGCGCGGCGCGTCCGACTAAGGTCTTGACCTTGTTGGTCTGCAGGTGACCGATGAAGTGGTATTCCCCGCCTGCTGCGATCACGTCGTCGTATTTCGCGGCGAACTCCTGTGCGCGGTTTTCGCCTGCGACGCGGAGTCCGCAGTCCCGCATGAGGAATGCGATGTCCTCCGCCGGCATGGTTTTGGACGCGCCGAGCAGCGTAACGGGCGTATCGACGCCGGTTTTCGCGTATCTGCGCGCACGCGCCGCGGCGATGCGGGATACTACGCTTGCGTAGTGATTCGATAATTCCTGTTTTCTTTCGTCTGTCATAGTTTTGCGGTTCGCTTTTATAAGGAATTTTTGCTTGGGGCGTTTGTTTGGGATTTGACGCTTGCTTTTTGCCTTCAGCTTGCCCCCTGCACCACCTTGCCCACGTATAGCCCGCGCCCTTCGGCGATCACAACGTCGTTCATCTGGATCCAGCCGTAGGGGCACTCGTCGGCGGTATCCGTTGCGGTATCGTCGCCCGTCTCTACGGACAGAGCGGAGCCGTCGTCGCCGGTCACGATGTAATAGCCGTCTCCCTCGTAGGCGATGTGGACGCGTCGGAAATCGACCGTCACCTCGTCGAGGATGTACACGCCCTCCCAGCCGTCCAGGATGCGCAGCGCGGACTGCGGGATCTCGAAGCCGCGATACTCTGCCGTATGGATCTGTACGGGCTGCATTCTTGTGTAGTCAAAGCCGGACGGGATCTGCGTGGAGCGGAAGATGGCGACGGCGTTCGCGCCGGGCAACTCCGGGATCACGCAGTACAGCTCCAGGGACATGGTTTTGTTGCCGTTGTAGGGGAACGTGATCTCGTACGTGCCGCCGTCCTCCATCTGCGCGGCTTCCTTTTTGGACATCGGACAGGCGAGGTACCAGCGGAAATCCGTTGCCAGCTTGCCGACGCACAGCGTGGTGTTCGTGACGGGATCGGGCTCCGCCGCCGTTTTCGCCATGAAATCCTCATAGGAGAGACCGTCTATGCCCTGTGCCGTGAAGATGGATTCGTAGCCGTCCGTATCCGCGTAGTAATACCCGGAGACCGGCGCGTACACGGATTCGAGGCACGACCCGAGCTGGGCGGTCAGGCTCTGCTTTTCCGTACGCAGCGACGATTCCTGTGCCGCGTAGTCCGCGCCCTTGATGAGATCGCGCCGCTTGATGTTGACCAGCAGCGTGGAGCGCATCGTCACCGCGTCGCCCAGGTTGCGCGTCTCCGCGAGGGTGCGGATCGACTCGATGTTGCCGAAAATGGTCGATTCCAGCCCGGACGTGTTCACGAGGGACATGTTTTCGTTTTTGCTTTGCTCCACCAGCGCGAGCAGCTCGTCGATTTCGGCGATCCGCGCCGTGATGTCGGGCAGATTGTTCACGTAAATGTCCGCCGCCTTGTTGTACAGGGCGAGACGCGTGCCGTCCGTGACGGAGGGAGTGACGCTGCCGGTTGTCGCGGAGGAGGCATACAGGAGCGTTTCGTCGCGCAGGATATAGCCGTCGGCGTGTACGAGCCGGGTGGCGTCCTTGTACGAGGCATCCACGAGGGTGAGGGAGGTCGCCGCGCCGCCTGCCATGTGATAGGCGATGTAGATGACCAGACCGACGGTCAGAACTCCGGAGAGGGCGAACGTCAGGGTGCGGCGGAGGTATTGCTTGTCAAAATAAGCGGAGAGCTTCATGATTGCCTCGCTGTAGTGGTGCATGGGATCCGCGCAGTGCGGAATCATACTATATATTATATCACACACGCAGCCGTTGTGGCGCGGACGCGGAAATATTTCTTAAATTGTTTACAAAATCGAGGGGGTGTTCGGGGCTTGCAGGAGGGCTTTCGCGGCTTTTTCCACCTCTGCGCGGGTTGGGATCGAGGGCAGACCGCCTTTTTTCGTGGTGCACAGCGCGGCGGCGGCGGCTCCATAAGCGGCAGCGCGGGCTACGGCGTTCCGGTCGGCGGCAAAAGCGTCGAGGGACAGCCCGGTCTCCGTGAAGGCGGATAAGAACGTGCCCCAGAACGTGTCGCCCGCGCCGGTCGCGTCGACGGCATGGACGGGATAGGCGTTTTGTCCATATGTGAAGTGCGGCGTGACGAGCAGCGCGCCGTCCTTTCCCATGGTCACGGCGACAACGGCAGCGCCGTGGGCGACAATGGCGCGACCGATCGCGGCAGGCTCCGTTTCCCCGGTGAGCATCTCGCCCTCCTCGGCGCTGACCTTCACAAAATCCACGCCCCAGGAAAGCACGTCGCGCATGCGGGTGAGATCGTCGGGGGAGGTGCAGAGGTTTTCGCGGAAATTCGGGTCGTAGGAGAGGAGCGCGCCGTGGGATTTCGCGTATCTGGCGGCGTTTTCCGAAGCGGTGCGCGCCGGTTCCGCGGTCAGGGAGAGGCAGTCCACGTGGAAAATCCGGCACTTTTCGAGCATTCCGCGGTCCACCTCCGCCCAATCGAGGGCAAGATCCGCCTCATGCCGCCGGTAAAACGTGAAATCGCGTTCGCCGTCGGGCTGCAGGGTGACGAACGCCAGCGTGGTGCCGCGTTCCGTGTCCGTGACCACCGCCGACGTATCGACACCGGCGTCGCGCAGCCGATTTCGCGCAAAATGGCCGTGCGCGTCGTCGCCGATCTTGCCGATAAAGGAAGCGGAGACGCCGAACGCCGCTGCCGCCGCAGTCAGATTGACAGGTCCGCCGCCGGGATTTTCGATATACCGCGGGTAGCCGATGTCCGTAAAGCCGTCCGGCGTGAAATCGATGAGGATTTCGCCGAGGGCACAAATCGCAAGCGTTTTGTCCATAATATACCTCCTGCGGCGCAGCCGCCGATATTTCCAGGCTCTGCCGGATCACGTCCGGTGAGCTGTATATGCACCGGCACCGGTGCGGGGATTGTATCGGACGCATGTTCGGTGTCCTGCTTGTGCACCGGAATCGGTGCGGTTGTTTCTGGCTTTCTCGTTTGTTTATCCCGCATTCTGTTTATTAGCTGACTCGATGCGTCAGCTACACGCCTCGCAGGGGCGGTCATAGAGATAGGGAGCGATTTGCGAATCTCTCCCTATCTCTCCGACACCTCTCAACCCACTCTGGGGTTATCGCTGCGGCGGGTCACATAGGCTGCCGCGGTTGGGGACAATATAGGTATCCGAAATCCGGTGCAGGTCGCTAATCGCCACTTCGATATTTCGTGCAGTTATCTGTGTTCGGCTCTGCATCGTACGCGTTTCAGTAGGGATGTTGGGCATGAATCGTACGTTTTTCATTTGTGCTGATGGAAAAAAGACGGCGTTTGTTTGTGCGGTACGCTTGTTTTGGATTGCCACGCAATGTATTGCATAGGCTGACACGCGGGAATGGGTACAATTTCGGTAAGCCGAAGTCTTATTTCATCAATGTGGGAAAACTTGCGATACAAAGCCTCTCCACCGCCGGTATTCAGTCATTGAGAAGCACCCGGATACAAGCCAATCTGTATTGGAACAGTTATCGCGGTCAGCGGTAATTCTGAACGAACGATTCCGTCCCAACAAACAGCGTCTATCTTCCATCAGCACAAATGAAAAACGAAAGATACAAACCCAACCAAAAATCCTGAAACGCAATCGACACCAGCTAACCGGAATCGCACCAAACTATATTGTCCCACCCCCTCGCGGTCAGCGGTAATGTCCCCGCCGCAGCGGTTTCCCCGGGTTAGAGAGTTGGAATCCACTGAACCACGCTTGCGTGGTTCCGGATAGAGGAGGAAGGGCTCCCGCAGAGTCCTTCTTCCCTGTCCTTTGGTGCCCCCGCAAGGAGCAATAAAATCTACATGAACGGATTGAATTCAAACCCTCTGTAAGAGAACAAAAACCAAAGCAAAACATCATTCCTTATAAAAAGCGAAAACCAACAGCCAAACAAACCGTCTGTAAGACAAACCCCAAACAAAAGCAAATCATAATTCCTTAGAATCAAACGAAAAAACCAAGCAAAACAAAAATCACAAGAATCCCAGCCGAACAAGTTCGGGCGCCAAACAAGTTCGGGCGCCAAACAAGTTTGGCAAGCCGACCGCAGGTCCAAACCGCCCCGCCGCACGGGACAACGGGAACAGGTTCCCGTTGTCCCGTTACCGTGCCGCGGCGGCGATCAGGCGCTCCAGCGGTATGTATCCGGCGACGCCGGATTTCAGCTGTATGTCGGCGTCCAGACATGCCGCGAGCACCGTGTCGAAATACGCGGGATCGATGCCGGCGGCGGCGCGGAAATACAGTCCCACACGGTACTCGTGCTGCCCCATGTCCGCGGCGTATTCGGCTGCCGTTCGTTTTTCGCGGATGTACGCCGACGCCAGCGCGAGATCCACAATGGTGTACTGAATCTGCGAGAGGATCTGGATCGGGTCCTCCCGGCGCGCTTTTTTCAGGCGCAGGCAGTCGTACGCGGCGGCAGCGTCTCCGCGCAGGATGCAGTTTGCCATGCGGAACGCGTCGTCCTCGTCCGTCGGCGTGCAGACCGTCTCGATCCGCTCCGCGGTGACGGCGGTTTCTCCGTGCGCGGCGGTATACGCGCCCAGCTTGGCAAGCTCCCCGGACAGCCGATCCATCCGCCGGCCGCAGCGATCGCGTAAAAGCTGTCCGCAGCGGGGGTCGAGCGTCACGCCGTACGCGGCGAGATGCTTTTCCATCCACTTCTGAAGCCTTGCGTCCGTCTGCTCGGGAAACTCCACCGGGGTGAGCGATTTTGTGAGACTGCGGAACGCGCTGCTCGGCCGCTTGGCGGTGCCGGGATCAAAGCCGTCCGCGGCGAGAACGCACAGAAATACCGCGCCGTCGGACAATCCCGTGTCGAGCACGTCGTAAAGGGACGCGCGCTCCTTTTCCTTAAGCGACGAGAAATCCGCGAGCGAGAGGGTGACGAGCGTGTATTCCGTCATCACGGCGGGCATGGACAGCGCCTCGCGCAGGTCGGCGGGGGTATAGTTTTCGTCGTCGAGGGAACGGCGGTTCCAGTCCGCCATCGCGGGATCGGGAAAAAGTGCCTTCTTCACCTCCGCGACGGCGTAGCGCTTGAGATACTCCTCCGCGCCGTAAAAGAGGTAGCCGCGCGCCCACTGCCCCGCTTTGACGGCTTTCAGAAAATCGGTGTAGATCATGCGTCCGCCCCGTCGTCTTTTTTGGTCAGTCCGGCGTTCTCCGGCTTTTCCGTCTCCTCTTTTGCCGGATCGAACACCTTACGCCTGAGCGGGATTTTGGTGCCGTCCGGTTTCTGGATGACGGTATGGTCGAGCATGGAGGCGAAATTGGTGCGGAACTGCGCGAGATACTCCTTGCGGAGCACGGTCTGTTCCTCTTTTTCATCCGGGGTAAGACCGGTGGTTTTTGCTTTGGCGGCAAGTGCGTTGATGCGGTCGAGGAGATCCGACATATGGTGATCCTTTCCATCCCTGCGGGATGCTGATGATTTTGCTGTCCATAGTATAGCACATATTGCGCGGATTTGCAATCCCTCGTGCTTTATTGACCTGCGGTCAGTGCGGGATTCTGCCGGGACTTGTCCCGTGCCCCTGTATATGCACCGTCACGGTGCGGTTGCTTCTGGCTTTCTCGTTTGTTTGTCCTGGATTCTGTTTATTTGCTGACTCGATTCGTCAGCTTCGGATCCTCGCGGGGGCGGTCAGAGAGATAGAGAGGGATTTGCGAATCCCTCTCTACCTCTCCAACACCTCTCCACTCACCCGGGGGGAGTCGCTGCGGCGGGACATTACCGCTAACCGCGTGGTTTGGGACAATATAGTCCGTGCAATTCCGGTGCGTCCGCTTATCGCCACTTCGATTGGATGTGCAGTTGTTTGTGTTCGGGCTGGTATCGTACGCGTTTCAATAGGGATGTAAGGCTTATGTCGTACGTTTTTTATTTGTGCTGATGGGAAAAAGACGGCGTTAGTTTGTGCGGGACGCTTGTTTTTGATTGCCGCGCAATGTATTGCGTAAGCTAACACGCGATGGTTACACCAATATTGAAAAGCTGAAGTCTTATTTCACCAATGTGGGGAAACTTGCGATACAAATCCTCTCCACCGCCGGTATTCAGTCACCAAGAAGCACCCGGATACAAGCCAATCTGTATTGAAACAGTTATCGCGGTCAGCGGTAATCAAAAAACGAACGATACAGTCCCAACAAACAGCGTCTATTTTCCATCAGCACAAATAAAAAACGAAAGATACAAGCCCAACCAAAAATTCTGAATCGCAAACGATACCAGCTAACCGGAATCGCACCAAACTATATTGTCCCCAACCCTCGCGGTCAGCGGTAATGACCCCGCCGCGCGGTTCCCCCGGGTAGGGATGATTCTTAAGAAGGGTGTAGGGACCTCAGTCCCTCATCCTTCTTAAGTGCCCCCGCAAGGAGCAATAAAATCCACCTTATCGACTTGAATTATAACCGTCTGTAAGACAAACCCCAAACCCAGGCAAATCATCATTCCTTATAAAAAACAAAAGTCAAAGCCAAACCAACCCTCTGTAAGAGAACAGACAATCCAAACCAAAGCATCCGAGGATGCAAAAATAAACCCGACCGCAGGTCAAAAAAGCCTTGACGCGCCGCGCCGCATGGGGTATACTATACCATATATCATATGAGATCCAAAGGGAGGCTCCCTTTATGAAAATACTCATGGTCACCATGGCAATGCACATCGGCGGGGCGGAAACCCATATTCTGGAGCTGTGCCGCGCGCTTTCCCGCATGGGACACCGCATTACGCTTGCTTCCAACGGCGGGGTCTATGCCGATATGCTCGCCGCGGAGGGCATCGCGCAGGTCACGCTGCCGCTGCACACGAAAAAGCCGTGGGCGGTCGCGAAATCCTACCGGGGACTGGAAAAGCTCATCTTAGAGGGGGATTTTGATCTTGTCCATGCCCACGCGCGCATCCCGGCGTGGATCTGCGGGCTGCTCTGGGACAAATACCACTTCCGCTTTGCCACCACGGCGCACCTCAATTTTTCCCTCAATCCGCTCTGGCGCGTTATGTCCCGCTGGGGCGAGCGCACCATGTCCGTGTCCGACGACATCGTGTCCTACCTTGTGGACAACTACGGCGTGGCAAGAGAGCGGATCCATACCACCATCAACGGCATCGACCTCGCGAAATTCTCGCCGGACGTGCCGTATCGCGATACCCTTGCCGCGCTCGGTCTGTCGTGCGAGGGACGCCGCCGCATCGTCTATATGAGCCGACTGGACGCCGACCGGGCGGAATACGCCGCCGTCCTTGCCAAGATCGCACCCCGAATCGCCGCAGCGTTCCCCGATACCGACATCATCATTGTCGGCGGCGGAGGTGAGGAGGAGCGCATCCGCCACATCGCCGCGGAATCGAACGCGAAGGCGGGGCGGCAGATCGTCACCATGACGGGCAACCGGAGCGACACCAACGTGTTCTGCGCCAGCGCCACGGTCTTTATCGGCGTGTCCCGCTCCGCGCTGGAGGCGATGGCGGCGGGCGTGCCCGTGATCGTCGCCGGAAACCAGGGCGTGCTCGGCATCTTTGACGAAACGAAAATGCGCGTCGCCATGGACACGAATTTCTGCTGCCGCGGCTGTCCGAAATACACCGGCGACGAGCTGTACCGCGATATCGCGTCCCTGCTTGCCGAATCTGCGGAATCGCTCCGTGCGCGCGGCGCGTGGTGTCGAAGCGTGGTCGCCCAATACTACACCGCCGACCGGATGGCGCGCGATTATGTGGCGATGTACGAGCGGCTCCTATCCTCGCCGGTGCCGTTTTCGGGTCACGGAGACGTGGTGATCTCCGGCTATTACGGCTTTGGCAACATGGGCGACGAGAGCCTGCTGGAGACGATATCCTCCGCCCTCGCCGCTGCCTCGCCGGGGCTGAAAATCACGGCGTTGACCCGTCATCCCCGACGCGACAGCGCGAAAAACGGGCTCCACTGCATCGGACGGATGGATCTGTTCCGCGTCCGGAGCGAATTTGCCCACGCGAAGCTATTGATCTCCGGCGGCGGCTCGCTCTTACAGGACGTGACCAGCGCAAAGAGCCTTTTTTACTACGCGACCCTCATCCGATTGGCGCAGAGAGCGGGCATGCGCACCATGGTGTACGCCAACGGCATCGGTCCGATCCGGTCGGAGAAGAACCGGCGGCTGACGGCGAAAACGGTTTCGGCGTGCGACGCAGTCAGTGTGCGCGACCCGGATTCCGCGTCGGAGCTGTCCCTGCTCGGCGTGCCGGACGCGCTTGTGACCTGCACGGCGGATCCCGCGTTCTGCATTGAGGGAACGGCGCGGCCGGTGCTCGAAAAGCGATACGACCTGTCCGGGCTGTCCTTTGCCGGGGAGCCGGAGCCGGGCGCGGACACAAACCGGTATTACCTCGTGTCGCTGCGGCAGTTTAAGAAAAAGGACTCTGTCGGCGCGATCGTTTCGGAGGTCACGACCCTTACAAACTGGCTTTGGAAGCAGTTCTCGCTCGTGCCTGTGTTTGTGCCGATGCAGCCGCAGAACGACGACGCGATCTGCAACGCGGTGCTGCGTCTGACAGTCGCTCCGGCAAGGCGGATCGTCCCGGATACGGCGGCGGATCTCATCGGACTGTCGGCGGGCGCGCAGTTTGTGCTCGGAATGCGCCTCCACAGCCTCATTTACGCGGCGAGCGCGGGAACCCCGATCCTCGGCATCTCGTACGACCCGAAGATCGACGCGTTCTGCCGGGTGACGCACCAGACGACGTGCGTTTCCGCCGACAACATGGATCAGACCATACTGCGCACCTACGCGGCGCAGCTCTGTTCCTCGAACGAGGTGATCCGCCGGACGATGCGCGAGGTCTCCCGGGAAATGCGCGAAAAATGCCGCCGCGACGTGGAGACCGTGGTGCGGCTGCTCGGAGAGGAACGGAAAGAAGATATATGAAGAGAAGCATTGCACGGCTCTTTATCGGAGGGTGTATCGGCGCGCTGCTTGTCTCCTGCGCGGGCGGTACACAGACGGAGAGAGAACGGGAGGAATCGGATATGACGAAGGTCGAACGGAGCATGGAAACCGAAACGGAGCGTGAAACGGAGGCGGAGGAGATCGTGCTGCCGGCGGAGCGGCGGATCGATTTCACAGCCTTTGACGACGCGATGACATCGTGCGCTTTTCCCGCGACGGCCGCGACGGATGTGACCCTCTGCACGGACGGCGTACAATTCACGGCGCGCGCGTTCACGACCGATCCGCAGGTGCGCTTCGACATCGACGCCCTCTACGGCGCGCTGGGGTACGGGGAGACGGAGGACGGGAGCCATGTGCCGTTTGTCCCGGAGGAGATCGGCGCGATTGCGGTGAAGCTGCGGTGCGCACAGAGCGGTGTATTTGAGTTTTTCTACGCCGCCGGGGAGATCACGGACGCGACGGCGGGATATTCCGTGACGGAGTGCTATGGCGGCGGGGACGACTGGCAGTATCTGGTGCTCGATTTCGCCGGTGCACAGGGCTATCGGACGCGCTTTAACGATCGCTGTCGGCTGGACTGGTCGACGAGCGTGCAGGCGGGAGACGAGATGACCATCGCGGAGCTGCTCTTTTTCCCGGACGCGCACACGGCGGAGACATACATCGAACAAAACGGCGGCATCGTGCGCTCCGCGGCGGGAAATACCGGCTACGGCACGGCGGAGAGGACCGGGAAGGTCGAGGCGGGCTACTACGTCTGCCTGTACCAGAATAAGCTCGGCACGGACGCGGCGGGGGTTTTGGAATATTTCGGCGCGGACAGTCTCGCGGACGCGCAAGCGCTGTGCGACAGCGAAAAACAGTACGGCTATCGGGTTGTCGACGAAACGGGGACGGTCGTCTACGCGCCGTATACGCTTTTGCAGTGCGACGTCCTGCGCGAGGCGAAATATGTGACCGACTTGGCGCGGGAGAACGGCTTTACCTACGGGGACGCGCCGATCAATCCCGCCATTGACCACCGGGCGAAAAAGGTCAGCTGCGACCGGCTCGTCTGCTGGGTGCTGTACCGCGCGGGCTTCACCGATCAGCCGTTTGTCCAGGGGGTCGTGGTGTCGGCGATGCACACGTGGGCGGAGAAAAACGGATTTTTGGAGATCACGGACAAGACGGCGCTGGAGCCGGGGGATATTGTCCTCGTGCGTCCGAACCAATCCGGCACGTACGCGCTGCACACGTTTTTATACGCCGGGGAGACCGATACGGCGGGCGTTTTCTACCGCTACGACCACGGCTCCGACGCGCGGATTCAGTCCGTGCAGCCGAACGCGCAGCCGCTGGAGCTGGACGGAGCACCGTTCTGGCGCGCGTACCGACCGGTCGCCACGGCGGAGAACAACGTATGCTACGCGCGGTATTACGCGGACAATTTCGGATGACGCTGCTTTCCGGTCGTCTCTGCGCCAGAAAGCCAATATATCCGTGCTTTTCGGCGCAAAAACCGATGGATACAGAGCATTCTCAGAATAACAAAGGAGTCAAAAACCTATGCGGTATGGATTTATTACCCTGGCCGCCGCGGTGCCGGAGGTTTCGGTCGCGGATGCGGCGCACAACGGCACAGAGATCGTGCGGCTGATGCAAAAGGCGGCGGAGGCGGGGGCGCAGATTGTCACGTTCCCGGAGCTTGCCGTCACCGGATACACCTGCGGCGATCTCTTTCTCACGGACAAGCTGCTCCGGGACGCCGAGGACGCGCTCTCAGCCATCCTCGCGGAGACGGTGGGGCTGCCCGTGGTCGCCGTTATCGGGGTGCCGGTGGTCTGGCGCGGAAAAACCTACAACGGCGCCGCGGTCTGCCTGAACGGACGGATCCTCGGCGTGGTGCCGAAAACGCACATTCCGAACTACGCGGAGTTTTACGAGCTGCGCCAGTTTAACCCCGCGCCCGATGCAAACGGAACGATTACGCTGTGCGGTCAGACCGTGCCGTTTGGGCGGAAACTGCTGTTCGCGTGCGAGAACATGCCGGCTCTCGTGCTCGGCTGTGAGATCTGCGAGGATCTGTGGGTCGCGGATACGCCCGGTGCCTCCCTTGCCGCGGCGGGTGCGACGGTGCTGTGCAATCTCTCCGCGTCCAATGAAACGATCGGGAAGGACGCGTACCGCCGGATGCTCGTGCAGAGCGCGTCGGGCAGATTCGTGTCCGCGTATGTGTATGCCGACGCGGGCTGCGGGGAATCGACGACGGACATCGTGTTCTCCGGGCACTCCATGATCGCGGCGAACGGGACGATCCTTGCGGAAAATCCGCCGTTCGGTGAGAGCGAGCTTGTGACGGCGGTCGTCGATCTTGCGCACCTCGCGCATGACCGCCGCCGGATGAACACCTTCGCGGCAAACGGGGACGATTACGCAACCGTCTCCTTCTCGCTGCCCGCGTGGGAGACCGACCTGTCCGGTAAGATCGACCGCCATCCGTTTATCCCGGGCGGGAGCGCGGAAAAGGCGTCGGTGTGCGCGCGGATACTGGAAATTCAGTCGAGAGGGCTTGCAAAACGGCTGACGGCTGCCCATGCCGCGGGTGCCGTGGTCGCGCTGTCCGGGGGACTGGACTCCACCCTCGCGCTCCTTGTGACGGTGCGGGCGACGGATATTCTGGGGTGGGACCACAAGCGGATCACGGCGGTCACGATGCCCTGCTTCGGCACCACGGCGCGCACCCGGTCGAACGCGCAGATCTTAGCCGAGGAGTGCGGCACGACGTTCCGGGAGATCGACATCAAAAAAGCCGTGGACGTGCATTTCCGCGACATCGGGCACGATCCGGAGGACCATTCCGTGGTCTACGAAAACGCGCAGGCGAGGGAGCGGACGCAGATCATCATGGACATCGCAAACGCAAACGGCAGCCTCGTCATCGGCACGGGGGATCTGTCCGAGCTGGCGCTGGGCTGGGCGACGTACAACGGGGATCATATGTCGAACTACGGCGTAAACGGCGGGGTCCCGAAGACGCTGGTGCGCCACATCGTCTCGTACTGCGCGGAGGTGACGGAGAATCCCCGTCTTTCCGCCGCGCTGTCCGATATTTTAGCGACCCCGGTCTCGCCGGAGCTTCTGCCGCCGCAGGACGGGGACATCGCGCAGCGGACGGAGGACATTGTCGGTCCCTACGAGCTGCACGATTTCTTCCTGTATCATTATGTGCGCTACGGGGAGACGCCGGAGAAGATCTATCACGAGGCGTGCGCGGCGTTTAATGGGGAATTTTCGCCCGAGACGATCGCGAAGTGGCTGACCACGTTCTGCCGCCGGTTCTATACGCAGCAGTTCAAGCGGAGCGCGCTGCCGGACGGTCCGAAGGTCGGCTCCGTGGCACTGTCTCCACGCGGCGACTGGAGAATGCCCTCGGACGCGGTGCCGATGCGCGTTGTGCTTTGAGGAATAGCCTATGAAGAGAATTCTCGTCATCGACGGACAGGGCGGGGGGCTGGGCAGGATGCTTGTGGAATCCCTGCGGCAGAGCGGGGGGTACCACATCACGGCGGTGGGGACCAACTCCATCGCGACCTCCAATATGCTGCGCGCGGAGCCGAATGAGGCGGCGACGGGGGAAAACGCCGTGCGGGTGTGCAGCAGACGGGCGGACGTGATCTGCGGGCCGATCGGGATCGTGATCGCGGACGCCATGAACGGAGAGGTGACCCCGGCGATCGCACTCGCGGTGGGACGGGCGGACGCGGCGCGGGTGCTGGTGCCGATGAACCGGCTGACCGCCCATAAGCGGTGCGACAATCGGGTGGCGGGGATCCGGGACGTGCCGCTTGCGGAGCTTGTCCGGGACGCGGTGCGCCAGATCGACGCGGTCTGTGCACAGACGGAGGACGCGCCGGGCGGAAACGTGTAAAAATATTGTAAATAATGAAAAAATTCTCCCCATATGGGAACTTTTTGCGCTATAATAGCGTCATAAAGGCAAAAGGGGTTCCCTGCCCAGGCGGCGGGATCCGAAAACCAAAACAAATCACGCGGGACGAATGTTCCGCGAAAGAAGGAAGGTTCAAATATGAAACGGAAATGTTACGCACTCCTCGCCCTGCTCCTTGCCGTGTGCATGGTGCTCCCGATGGGGGTATTCGTGGGGGCAGATACTCCGGCGACTGGAACAGGGGCTACGGAGACTCCGAAGCTGACATTGAAAGTGTCGGATTATTTTGACGTTGGAACCGGTGAAGAGGCTGATTTTGATGGTTCTAATCTTTCTATGGCTGTAGATGCAGCATTTACAGTGAATGTATCTGGATTGCCGGATAATACATATTCACTGGATGTTGTACCGGGCAGAAAAGCCATATATGCATGTGATGTTAGTGGTAATAACGTGACAATAACAGCACGTTCTGAAGGTACAGATGATCTGAAGATTGTTGCTACCTCAAGCGATGCAACAAAGCAGAAAATTGAAGCGGTACTTACCATCAACATTCTAAAGAAAGCTATTCGTGGATTCAAGCTCGTTGTAACAGATAAAGAAGGCAAAGAATATAAGCTGGATAGCAATGCAATTGGACGGGAAACGCCGCACCTGGCGCCAGGCACTGTGCTTGTGCCTAAGACAGTAATTGTAGAATACAACACTGCAAAAAAAGGTGTAACTGGAAGCGTTACTGCTACCAAGGATAACATATATCCTGAGGAAATTGTACTTTCCGGTGGCAAGTATGAGTATAGCTTTACTTATACTGATGATAAAGGCTATAGCAAACCTGAGAATTACACCATTTTTGTTGAGGGAAAAACACTTAATGAGGTTGTAGTAGCTGCAAAAGACAAAACGAAAACTTATACTGATTCTCAAGCACCAGTCGAGTTGACGGACAATCTCGTTGTTACTGCAAAATATGATGATGGCGATGTTACTCTAAATCTTAATGATTCCCACTATGTTATTAAATATTATAATGGGATACTTGACGAAAAAGTGACAGGGATTACTAAAGATATAAGCGAGAATTATACCTTTACGGTTACTTATGACAATGTTACATCTATCCCGTGTAATGTTAGCGATATTATTAGATTTGAGACTGCTGTTCCTGAGAGCGTAACTGTAACATTAGGTGCGAACGCAAAGAAAAACTATATTGAGGGGCAGACAATTGACGATTATACTGGTATAGAGGTAATTGTATCATATACTGGTGGAAAAACGAAAAAGTTTAATACACAGTCGGCAATTGAAGATGAAGTTAAAGCGGGTAGATTGAGCTTCGGAACATTTGTGTATGGTGGAACGAGTATTTCTGTAACTTACAAGGAAGATCGAAACACTGCCACAGGTGAAATCAATTTTGCTAAGAACAAAATCACTGTTTCCAAGAAGTGTGTAGAGGATCTTACGGTTTCCAAAAAGCCTACCAAATTGTCCTATAAAGCAGGCGAGAAGCTGGATCTTTCCGGCATGAAAGTTACTATTCTTTACAATAATGGCGAAGAGAAAACATATGCCTATAATGAACATCCGGGCTTGAAATTCTCTCCTGCAAATGGTTCTGTCCTTTCTGAGGGGGAAGTACCGGTTTATGTAATGTATGAGGAAGTGGATCCGAACAGTGGCAAAACAATCACCGTAAAAGATGATTTCCTTGTCACTGTAGGTGCTGCAAGCGAATCCATTACCTCTGCTTCCCTTACCTACGGCTACACCGGCAAGACGGAATACTTTGTTGGTGAAAAGTTCAAGATCGACGATTTCCGCGTAGACTTTGTTTACAACAACGGTAAGACGAAAAAGGCAGTCAAGCTGACAAGCGGCATGATCAAAAAGTACGAGTTCGATGGAAACGAATCTACGACTCTTACTTCTTTCCAGAGAGCAATGACTGGTATGATGAAGCTGACGCTGTCTTACGATGGCAATACCGCTGTTCTCGAAATCCCGATCACCGTCACCAAGCGCCCGAATCTGAAATCCATTTCCGCAACCTTTATTAAGAAAGACAGCAAGGGATATGCTATCGAGGGTTACTATGTAGGCGATAAGCCCTCTGTAACGGATTTTGCTATCAATGTTCAGTATGACGATGGCTCTATTCGTCAGTTTATCGTAACGGAAAGCGACGAAAAATACGATTCCAAATATCCTTACACTTATAAGAGAGACGATGATGGTGTATATTATACCATCAAGCTCACACCTACCACCATTGAAGAGGATACCAAGGCAGTTCGTATCTCCTATAATGAGAGAGTAACGCTTTCCGGATTTACCTCCAATGATACCGTATATACCGATGTCGAAATCAAGGTCACCATCCCAGACTGCATCCTCAAGCACTACAAATCCAGTTGGTCTAGAGAGTATGAAAGCACGGCATACGAGTCTCTGTACGATGCTTTAGTCGCTGCTTCTGACTACGACGAAATCCAGCTCTGCCGCGACGTCACTATGTCTACGGACTACGCATCGAGCAAGACGCTGGAAATCGACCTCAACGGCCACACCCTGACCATGATCCGCGGCGAGATCTACGTGCGCTCCAACGCCTCCTCCTCCACGAAGATCACCTTCACCAACTCCTCCCGTGACGACGCGCACATCCGCTACACGAACAACGAGGATGACGACGTCATCGTCGCGTATAACAAGGAATACGTCATCGACCGCTCCTCCAAGGGCGACGGCAGATACGATGTGACCATCACCTCCGTGAAGAACGGTAAGGTCACCGGCCCGACCGAGGTCATCCACGGTCACGACGCGAAGTTCACCATCACCCCGGACGAGGGCTACGAAATCGCCGCCATCAAGGTCAACTCCAAGACCTACAAGGCGGCAAGCGACAACACGCTGCTCATCGAGGACGTGCGCGAAAAGCTGACCGTCACCGTGACGTTCCAGGAAAAGGCATGGCAGAACCCCTTCACCGACGTGTCCAAGTACGCGACCTACTACAAGGCGGTCCAGTTCGTATACGAGGAGGGTCTGTTCAACGGCACCTCCGCCACCAAGTTTGAACCCGACACCACCATGACGCGCGCCATGTTCGTCACCGTGCTTGGCAGACTCGCGGGCGTGAACGTGAACAACTACAAGACCTCCAGCTTCTCCGACGTTGCTACCGGACAATGGTACAGCGAATACGTGGAATGGGCGTCCTCCATCGGTCTTGTCGAGGGCTACGGCAACGGCAAGTTCGGTCCGAACGACTCCATCACCCACGCGCAGATGTACGTCCTGATGGAACGGTACGCCGACATCATCGAGGGCAAGACCACCACCGCGTCCGGCACCTCCATCTCCGCGAACGACGTGCGCGACATCCCGGATTGGGCATACGAAGCCGTGGAATACGCCGCAAAGAAGGACTTCCTCGTGGTCTCCTCCTATAAGCTGACCCCGAACGACAACGCAAAGCGTTCCGAGCTCGCAATGCTGCTCCAGAAGTTCTGCAAAAACGTCCTTGAATATTGATCCGGCTGGTATCCAATATCCAAAAACCACATCCAAAGACCGTCCTGCGAGAAATCGCGGGGCGGTTTTTCGCGATTGTGACAGAATCCTGTTGACAAAGCCGCCGCCGTTTAGTATAATGGTAGCAGTCAAAATATGGCGTGCGGACGGGGGAGCCTGCCCGCGCGGGAATGCAAAGGAGCTATGAGTATGGAAAAATTCAGAGTTGGTCAGATCGGGCTTGGCGGCCGTGGCATGGGACACCTGTCCGGTATCTTCTGTGAGCGCGACGACGTGGTCGTGACCTATGTCTGCGACGTATACGAGGATCGCTGCGCCGCTGCTGTCAAAATGGTCGAGGAGAGAAACGGCAATACGCCCAAATCCACGACGAATTATAAGGAAGTCTGCGAATCCCCGGATGTGGATGTGGTGATCGTCACCTCCGCGTGGGAAAACCACGTCCCGGCGTGCGTGTACGCCATGGAATGCGGCAAGCAGGTGGCGACCGAGGTCGGCGGCGCGTACTCCATCGACGATTGCTGGAAGCTCGTGAACACCTACGAAAAGACTGGCATCCACTGCATGATGCTCGAAAACTGCTGCTATGACCGGAACGAGATGATGGTCATGAAGATGGTCCGCGAGGGGCTGTTCGGCAAGATCGTCCACTGCGAGGGCGGCTACCAGCACGATCTGCGCGGCGAGGTCAGCCACGGTGCGGAAAACCGCCACTACCGTCTCCGCAATTACCAGAACCGCTGCTGTGAAAACTACCCGACCCACGAGCTCGGTCCGATCGCGAAGATTCTCGACATCAACCGCGGCAACCGCATGGTCAAGCTCACCTCCATGGCGTCCGGCGCATGGGGACTCAACGCCTTTGCCGAAGCGCACGACGACGTGGATCCCGCGCTCCGCTCCTACCGCTTCAAGCAGGGCGACGTGGTGAAAACGATGATCCAGTGCGCGCACGGCGAGACGATCTGCCTGACGCTCGACACCACCCTCCCGCGCTACTACAGCCGGAATTTCACCATCCGCGGCACGAAGGGCTTCTTCGGCGAGACGGAAAACATGGTCTACATCGACGGCAAATGCGTGGAATTCGGTCACGACAACTTCAACAACGTCGGGGAATACCGGAAGGAATGGGAGCATCCGGTCTGGAAGCACTTTGAGGAGGAGGGCGTCAAGGGCGGTCACGGCGGCATGGACTGGCTCGTGTTCGACGCGTACTTCACCGCACTGCGCGACGGCATGGTCCCGCCGATCGACACCTACGACACCGCCGCGTGGATGGCGATCACCCCGCTGTCCGAGATCTCCATCGCGAACGGCAGCATGCCCGTGGACGTCCCGGACTTCACCCGCGGCATGTGGACGCACAGAACCGACAAGAACACCGGCTTCTACGCACTCGACAAATGACAAGTCCGGATAACGCTGATTTCAGGCTGTTTTTGCGATAAAAGCCCTTATAGGATAGCCTTTTCAGCGCAAAATCCCGATGGATTCGGCGCGTTCTGAATCCGAAACGACGTGAAAACAAAAAAACGCCGTGCGGTGGACTCGTATCCGCGGCACGGCGTTCTCGCATATAGCGAACATCTGATAAAGGAGAAAATCCAAATGAGCGATACCATCAAATCGATCCGCGAGACCGCTCCGTCCTATGGCAGCATCCCGTTCTGGAGCTGGAACGACCGGCTGGAGGAGGGTGAACTGCGCCGTCAGATCGGTCGGATGCAGGAGCTGGGCATGAGCGGCTTCTTCATGCACGCACGCGGCGGTCTGGAGACGGAATATCTCTCCGACGAGTGGTTCCACGCCGTGAACGTCTGCATCGACGAGGCGAAAAAGCGCGGCATGGAGGCATGGGCATACGACGAAAACGGCTGGCCCAGCGGATTTGCCGGGGGAAAGCTGCTGAACGATAAGAAGAATTTCGCCCTGGGGCTCCTGTGGGAGTATACCGACACGTTCCCGAACGATGAGGACACCGTGGCGGCGTACACGAAGAACGACGACGGCACCTTCACCTGGGTCACCGCCGACTGCGGCGCCAAAGAATACCTCCGCCTCTACCGCCAGTACGACCGCAGCTACGTCGACGTGCTGGACGGAGAGATCACAAAGGAATTTCTGCACCTGACCCACGAGGAATACGAGAAACGGTGCGGCGCGGATTTCGGGGGGGCGATGCCCGGCTTCTTCACCGATGAGCCGCAGTATTTCCGCTGGGGCCACACCTACTCGAATACCCTGCCCCGCACGTTCCGGGAGACCTACGGCTACGAGATCTTCCCAGGGCTGCCCGCCATCTTCTTCGATTTCGACGGCGCGGACAAGTTCCGGTTCGATTACTATAAGCTCCTGCACGAGCAGTTCATAAACAATTGGGTGAAGATCGTCTACGAATGGTGCGAGGCGCATGGGGTCAGGCTGACCGGTCATGCCGTGGAGGAAACGTCCCTCGGCGGTCAGATGATGTGCATCGGCGGGGTCATGCCGTTCTACGAATACGAGCATATCCCGGGCATGGACTACCTCGGCCGCGGCATCTCCGACGATATTGCCCCGAAGCAGCTCGGCTCCGTCTGCGCACAGCTCGGGAAGAAAAAGGCGCTGTCCGAGATGTTTGCGTGCTGCGGCTGGGACGTGTCGCCCACCGAGCTGAAGCGTATCGCCGATGTGCAGTATGCGTCCGGTGTGAACCTGATGTGCCAGCACCTGTATCCGTACAGCGAACGCGGGCAGAGAAAGCGCGACTATCCCCTCCACTATTCCGAGCACAATCCGTGGCAGGCCTCGTTCGCGGCGTTCGACCGTCATTTCGCCCATCTCGGCGCGGCGCTGGCGCAGGGTACGGAATACGCACCGATTCTCGTCGTGCACCCGATCCACGGCGCGTACATGAAGTACAAAAAGGGCACCGATTCCCTGTCAGAGATCGAGGGGCACTTCTTCGGACTGTCCCGTTTCCTCGGGCAGAACCAGATCCCCTATCACTACGGCGACGAAAATCTCATGAAGAAGTACGCGCGCGTGGAGGGCGGCAAGCTCGTCGTGGGCGAATGCACCTATGACGCGGTCGTGATCCCGTTCACGTACTCCCTCGACCACGAAACCTGCGCGATGCTGAAGGAATACCTTGCACAGGGCGGCAAGCTCTGGCTTTACAAGGACGCGCCGGCGTGCGTGGATGGCGAGGCGGCGGATCTCTCCTGGCTGACGTCGAACATCACCGCCGACGATCTCCTCGCGTATCGCGACGCCGTGATCGAGCGGGACGGCAAAAACGTCGACGCGCTGCGCAAGATGACGCGCATTCTGCCGGACGGCTCCAAGCTCGTTTTTGTCACGAACATTACGGAGAACACCCTCGACGGCGTGTCCCTCTACTTCCCCGGCGCGAAAACGATCGCCGCGGTGTCCATGGACGATCTGACGACGGCTCCCGTGTACGGCGAGAAGTACGCGCACGGTATTACGGTTCGCACCCGGTTCGCGGACGCGGGCAGCGTGGTGTATCTCGTGAACGGCGAGGCGGACACGCTCGTTGTCGGGGAAGAGCCGCACGCGAAGGCGTATATCCCGGTGCCGGAGACGATGACGTTCGCGCAAAAGCCGGAGAACATGATGACCCTCGACATCGCGTCGCTCTCCATGGACGGCGTGCATTTCGACGAGCCGTACTCCCTCTACGGGATCAAGGACAACCTCTTACGCGAGCAGGTGGACGCGGAAATCTGGCTCCGGTACCGGTTCACGGTGCGCGACGTTCCGTCGAAGCTGCGGCTCGTGCTCGACGTGATGGGACAGGAAGCTGTCACCGTCAACGGTACAGAGGTCAGCACAAACGGCGACTGGTGGTTCGACCGGAAATTCACCTGCTACGACATCGCGCACGCGGTGCACGCGGGTGAGAACGATGTGGTGGTCAAGCTGCACCATTACCAGAGACCGTACGTGTACGAGGTGCTCTACAGCGGCGTGTCCGAATCGCTGCGCAACTGCCTCGTGTTCGACACGGAGATCGAGTGCGCGTACCTCGTCGGCGATTTCGCCATCGAAACGGACGCGGACTTCACGCCCGATGTGCGCCACAGCGAATGCTACAGCGGCACGTTCACGCTCGTATCCCAGAAGCCGCAGGTGAACGTGCGCGACGTGGTGCGGGACGGCTATCCCTTCTTCGGCGGCCATCTGCACGTATCGTTCCAGTACGCGTATAAGGCGGGCGATCCGACGGTGCTGCGGCTGGACGGACGGTTCGCGACGTGCGCAGTGACTGTAAACGGGGTCCCGGCAGGCGAGATGCTCTTTGTGAGGGAGCTGGATCTGGCGGCGTACCTGCGCGAGGGCGAGAACGAGATAGGTCTGGACATTGCAAACGCGATGCGCAACCTGATGGGACCGCACCACCGCCACGATCCGGAGCCGTACGGCGTCGGACCCGGCACGTTCTCCTTTGAAAAGGAATGGCACGGCAGAGAATGCCCCGGCTACGTAGACCGCTACGCCTTCGTCCGCTTCGGGATCGAATGATCCCGGCGGGGGAACGGGGGAACGGGGGAACGGGGTCGCTTTTCGAGAAAAGCTCGGCAAAAGCTTTATACTGGGAAAGGAATTTCTTCTGATTGCCTCATATATCAAAACAGGGAGTTTCTTTGGAGACTCTCTGTTTTTGCTGTTTGTGATAACTACAGTTGTCAATATTTGCGTAGATTTGTATGAAATCACAACAAAGATCTTGCAATTCCATGAGAAATGTGTTATACTGGATACAGCATATGGCGGAATGCCGGAATATTACATAATTTGGAGTTTCTTATGAAAAAACGACTTGCGATTTTCTTAGCGCTGCTTGTGGCTGCCGCTCTGCCGCTGTCCTCCTGCGGGAACGGTTCGACGGCGGAGACGGAGGGCGGCACGGATACCAACCCGAGCGCGAACACGGACGGAAACACCGTCGCCGAGGCGGAAACGGAAGTGGATCCCGCGACCATAGACGAGCTGCCGACGGACAACAAGGACTACGAAGACTACACGTTCACGATCCTCGGGCACTTCTATGAGGCTGGCTCCGTGGCGTGGGGCGTGCAGGACATCGCCGTGGACGAGCTGACCGGGGAGCGCATCAACGACGCCGTGTTCGAGCGGAACAATCAGATCGCGGATCGGTTCGGCGTGACCATCGCGAAAAATCTGGAGATGTACCCGAGCGACGTGGGCAAGAAGCTGATCCAAAGCGGCGACGACGCGTTCGATCTGCTCCAGACCACGGTGGAGAAGCAGGCGTCCATGGCGGTAGACGGCTATCTCGCGAACATGAACGACCTGCCCTACGTGAATTTTGAGAAGGCGTGGTGGGATTCCTCCACCATGGAGGGCATCCGTGTGGGCGACAAGACGTTCTACGCGCTCGGCGACAGTGCGCTGAACGGCAAAAAGGCGTCGTGGCTCATGCTGTTCAACAAGACGCTGACGGACAAGGCGGGTATCCCGAATCTGTACGACACGGTGCGCGAGGGCAAGTGGACGCTCGATCTTCTGCAGACGTACGCGGAATCGATCGCGGTGGATGTAAACGGCGACGGCGAGATGAAGTGGGGCGAGGACGTGTTCGGCGTTGGCCTGCAGGACGAATCGGTATCCCCGCTGCTCATCGGGACCGGCGCGAAGCTCGTCGAGCTGAATCCGGACGGTACGTACAACTATAGGCTGAACAGCGAGCAGGTCGTCAACGCCATGGAGCGGATCAACGGCTTCATGAAGAAGTCGAACAGCCACTTCGTCCTGAACTGCAACCGCTACGACGGCATGTCGAACCAGTGGATCGAGTTCCGCAAGATCTTTATGGCGGACCAGATGGGCTTTTACATTCTCGCGCTGTCGGGCGTCAACCTGATCGCGGGAGAGATGCAGTCCGACTTCGGGATCATCCCGGTGCCGAAGCTGGACGAAGCGCAGGACAGGTACTACAGCACGTTTCAGTACAACAACGCGCACTCTCTGTCCGTTCCGAAATCGGCGCGGGATCTCACGCGCACGGGTCTGATCACGGAGGCGCTCCAGATGTTCTCGCACGACACGGTCCTGCCGGCGTACTACGATTACACGCTGACCAACCGGAACGCGCGCGACACAGACTCCGCGGAGATGCTGGATCTGATCTTCGCAAGCCGCAATTTCGACATTTCGCTGGCGTACAACAACAAGACAGGCGTCCTGAGCTTCCTGCAGACCAACGCGGTAGCGGACTCCTTTGACTACGCCTCCAAGGAAGCCGCCAACCGCCAGAAGGTGGAAAAGGCCATGGACGAGATCATCGAAAAGGTCCTGCACGGCGGCGAATGAGTGGGAATAAGCTGTAGCTGAACAATAAAGCGATCCATCCCACTCTCGAGAATTTCCCCGCAAACGGGAAAATTCTCCCATGTTGGGTGCGGCAGTGGAGTGGGAATACTGTGCGGTTGAATCATAAAGTGATCCATCCCACTCTTGAAAAAATCCCCGCGAAACGGGTATTTTTTCCGATGTTGGGCTTGTAAGTAACGAGTGGGAATAAGCTGTAGCTGAACAATAAAGCGATCCATCCCACTCTTGAGAATTTCCCCGCGAACGGGAAAATTCTCCCATGTTGGGTGCGGCAGTGGAGTGGGAATACTGTGCGGTTGAATCATAAAGTGATCCATCCCACTCTTGAAAAAATCCCCGCGAAACGGGTATTTTTCCGATGTTGGGCTTGTAAGTAACGAGTGGGAATAAGCTGTAGCTGAACCGTGACGCGATCCGTCCCACTCTTGAGAATTTCCCCTGAATCGGAAGCCATACAGAAACGAACAATTTATTCCATTGGAGGTATAGCATGAAAAAAACCATTGCAATTTTGCTGGCACTTCTCTTAGTGGCTCCTGCCGCCGTATCCTGCGCGGGCGATACGGAAAAGCCGGAGACCGATTTCGCCAGCGAATCCACAGATGCCGCCACGGAAACAACGGCGGAAACGGAGCGGACACGGCAGAATACGCCGGATACGCTGCCCGATACGCTGAATTTTGCGGGCGCGGAGATCCATATTCTCCACGTAGACGCGGATAAGCATAAGGAGGAGCTGTATGTCGAGGAGGACACGGGAGATGTGCTCGACGCGGCGATCTATACACGCAATCTCAACGTGGAGGAGCGGCTCAATGTCAAAATCGTTCCGATCGCGGGAGATCCGCCGGTCGATGCGAAAACAGCCGTGACCGCCGGTGTGGACGAATATCACATCGTTGCCGGCAAGCAGTGGCAGATGATGCAGCAGTCCACGGAGGGCTACTACTTCAATTTCTATGACCTTGACTATATCGATCTCGAGCAGCCGTGGTGGGCGCAGAAATTCATCGATGCCGCGACAATCGGCAAGAACAGACTCTATTATCTGACCGGGGATGCAACGCTGACACTCCTGATGAATATGGGCGTTCTGTATGTGAACAATACGCTGTTTGAAAACCAGTATGGTTCCATCAACGGTCTCTATGACCTTGTGCTTGCCGGAGACTGGAATTATGACGTCATGCAGACCTATGTCAGCGGTGTGTATGTCGATGTAAACGGCGACGGCAAAAAGGACGAGGGCGATATATACGGCTATTCCTCCACAACGTCGAGTATGCTCGACTATCTGGTCGGCGGCGCGGACATTCGGTTCAGCGAAATGGATGAAAACGGCTATCCGCATCTCGTCCTGAACAACGAACGTTCCGTGAAATTCACGGAAATGCTGTATGCGCTCATGTACGAGAATCCGGGTACCTACAGCGCGCCGCCAACCGTTGAGGGCGAAAACGCGATCGTTGCGAAATTCTCGGAGGACACGCTGATGTTCCTGCCGTTCCGCGCGGAAACCTCGTCGCTGCTCCGCGATATGGAAAGCGATTATGCCATTCTGCCCTTCCCGAAGTTTGACGAAGCGCAGGAGAATTACAGCACCGCCGTCCACGACTCCACAACGACGCTCTCGATCCCGATCACCAATATTGCAAACCGGGAAGCGACCTGTGCGTTCCTGGAAGCCTTTGCGGCGGAATCGTACCGCACTGTGACCGACGTGTATTTCAGCACGCTGCTGAAGGAGAAATTTGCACGCGACCAGAATGTGGATGCCATATTCGACATCATCTTAGACGGCGTGTATTTCGATTTCGCGCTGCTCCACTCCTACGCCCTCGATTCCGTGGGACAGATCTTCCGCACGCTCATTTCCAAGGGCAACAACAATTTTGTGTCGGAATATCAGAAGAAAGCGGAATCCTACGATAAGCTGATGGAAAAGCTCATCGAGGCATACAATAAGGAACAGTAAAAAGGAACGGTAAAAAATCCCCTATCAAAAACGCACTCCCGCAAGCTCCAGTCGTTTGATTGGAGCAAACGGGGGTGCATTTGCATGGACGAGATCATCGAAGCGGTCCTGCACGGCGACGAATGAGCCGATAGACCGACCGGAAGCCGGAGCGTGCCGTCGGCTTGCTGCCCGGACAGAAAAATCCTCCCTATACAGCTTCACGTCTGTACGGGGAGGATTTTTTACGTGTGGACTGTGACGGCCTGTCACTTTGCCAGCGTATCCCGCAGGTATTTGCCCGTCCACGACCGATCGTTTGCTGCGACCTCCTCGGGGGTGCCGGTCGCGATCACGGTGCCGCCGCCGTCGCCGCCTTCCGGACCCATGTCGATGAGGTAGTCCGCGGTTTTGATGAGGTCGAGGTTGTGCTCGATCACCACGACGGAGTTGCCCTGATCCACGAGCCGCTGGAGAACGCCGATGAGCTTTTCCACGTCCGCGGAGTGCAGACCCGTCGTCGGCTCGTCGAGGATATAGATCGTGCGTCCGGTCTGCCGCTTCGACAGCTCCGTCGCCAGCTTGACGCGCTGTGCCTCGCCGCCGGATAAGGTCGTGGACGACTGTCCGATCTTGATATAGCCGAGTCCGACCTCGCAGAGCAGCTTCAGCCGGGAGCCGATTTTGGGGATGTCCGCGAAGAATGCCGCGCCCTCTTCCGCCGTCATGTCGAGCACGTCCGCGATTGTCTTCTCCTTATAGCGCACCTCCAGCGTTTCCCGGTTGTACCGCTTGCCGTGGCAGACGTCGCAGGTCACGTATACGTCCGGCAGAAAGTGCATTTCGATCTTCTTTACGCCGTCGCCCTCGCATGCCTCGCACCTGCCGCCCTTTGTGTTGAACGAAAACCGCCCCGCCGTGTATCCGCGCAGCTTCGCGGACGGCGTTTGGGCGAAGAGGGTGCGAATGTCGCCGAACAGCCCCGTATACGTCGCCGGATTGGAGCGCGGGGTCCGTCCGATGGGGCTTTGGTCGATGGCGATCACCTTGTCGAGAAATTCCTCGCCGTCGATGCGGGTGCACTGTCCCGGATACGTGATGGCGCGGTTGAGATCCCGCGCGAGGGTGCGGTAGAGGATGGCGTTGATGAGGGACGATTTGCCGGAGCCGGATACGCCGGTCACGCAGACGAACATGCCGAGCGGAATGGTCACGTCGATGTTTTTGAGATTGTTCTCCCGCGCGCCGATGATGGAGAGATACTTGCCGTTGCCGGATCTGCGCACCGCCGGGACCGCGATCCTCCGTCTGCCGGATAAAAACGCGCCGGTCAGGGAATCGGGATTTGCCGCGACCTCGGCTGGCGTACCGCACGCGACGATTTTGCCTCCGTGAACGCCGGCGCCGGGACCTACGTCGATGAGGTAGTCGGCGGACTCCATCGTTTCCTCGTCATGCTCCACGACGATGACGGAATTGCCCTGGTCGCGCAGCTTTTTGAGGGTCGCGATGAGCTTCGTGTTGTCGCGCTGGTGGAGCCCGATCGACGGCTCATCGAGGATGTACAGCACCCCGGCTAAGGACGATCCGATCTGTGTCGCCAGCCGGATGCGCTGTGCCTCGCCGCCGGAGAGGGTGCCCGCCGACCGCGCCAGGGTGAGGTAGTCAAGCCCGACGTTCACGAGGAAGCCGAGGCGGCTCTTCAATTCCTTGAGGATCTCGCGCGCGATGGTCATTTCCGTGTCCGTAAATGTGAGCTGGTTTACGAAAGAGAGGGCGTCCGTGATGCTTTTTTGGCAGAATCCCGCAATATTGGCGCCGCCGATGGTGACGGACAGGGCGTTTTCGTTCAGTCTCGCGCCGTGACAGACGGGACAGGTGGAATCGGTGAGGAACTGCTCGTAGTATTCGGCGTTCCACGCGTTCGGTGCGGCGCGGTCGGTGACCATTTTGATCAGTCCCTCGAAGCGGACGGTCTGCGTCTGGACACGGGTATCGAACACGCGGGTCGCGGTCACGGGGGTATCGGAGCCGTAGAGGAGCGCGTCGAGGGCGGCTTTCGGGAAGTCGCGCAGCGGCATGTGGAGATTGGCTCCGAGCGGCTCCAGAACGGCGGCGATGACGGGACCGTTCCAGCTGTCCTCGGTCAGGGTTTTGAAGCCGTTGACGTTGACGGCGCCGTCGTCGAGGGAGAGGGACATATCGGGGATGATCTTGTCTGGCGTGACGGTGCGCATGACGCCCAGTCCGGCACAATGGGGACACGCGCCGAAGGGATTGTTGAACGAGAACATCCGCGGTTCCAGCGCGCCGATCGAGATCCCGTGCTCCGGACAGGCGAAGTGGGTGGAAAATTCTGTCATCTCGCCGTCCCCGTCGCGCGGTACGGTCTGCACCCGGACGAAGCCGTCGGATTCCCGCAGCGCGCATTCCACGGAATCGGAGACGCGGGTGCGTGCGTCCGGCTTCACGACAATGCGGTCGATGACCAGCTCCACGGTGTGCTTTTTGTTCTTGTCCAGCTCGATTTCCTCGCCGAGGTCGTAGATCACGTCGTCCACGCGCACTCTGGCGTACCCGTTTTTGCGCGCGTCGGCGATGACCTTCTCGTGGCGGCCCTTTTTCTCGCGGACGATGGGGGAGAGGATCATGACGCGCTCGCCCTCCGGGAAAGCCATGATCCGGTCGATGATCGTTTCCGTGGTGGTCTGCCGGATCTCACGTCCGCAAACGGGACAATGGGGCACGCCGAGCCGGGCGTAGAGCAGGCGGAGGTAGTCGTAGATCTCGGTGACGGTGCCGACCGTGGAGCGCGGGTTTTTGGAGGTGGTTTTCTGGTCGATGGAGATGGCGGGGGAGAGTCCCTCAATGGAGTCCACATCGGGCTTGTCGAGCTGTCCGAGGAACATACGCGCGTAGGAGGACAGCGATTCGACGAACCGGCGGTGTCCCTCGGCGTACAGGGTATCGAAGGCAAGGGAGGACTTCCCCGAGCCGGACAGCCCGGTGATGACGACGAGCTTTTCACGGGGGATGGTGACGTCGATGTTTTTGAGGTTGTTCATCCGCGCGCCGTGGATAACGATATTTTCAGGCATAATGGTATCCTTTTTGATTTACAATCGGCGGTTTTGTATGGTTGGTTTTTATAAGGGAGGTGGTGTTTGGGTTTTCTCAATGAGGAATACCTCCGCTTTTTATTTGTGCTGATGGAAGATAGACGTTGTTAGTAGGTGCGGTACGCATGTTTGGAATTGCCGCTGACCGCGGGGTGGGGACAATATAGTTTGTGCGTGGCTGGTTTGCTGGTGGCTTTTGGCGTATTGCCATAGCTCATTTTCCGGCAAATTCCTGTAGTCTCCGTATCATTTCGTCGCTGCGGAGCTTGTCCTCGCGGAATGCCTTGCGCAGTAGGGCGGAGGGGATAAATTCGTCGTATTTTTCAAACACGGGCGCCTCCGTCTGACCGATCAGGGCGTCGAGATCCACGCCGTTTGCCCCGACCTCGTCGGCGAGATCGTGGATAAGATCGAACCCGCTGCCGTTTTCCAGCTTGAAGGTCATGTAGTAGCAGCCCTCGAATTCCATGCCGGAGAGCTTGTAATTTCCCGCGTGCCGGACGAGATAGCGGCGGAGCGTGCGGAACGATCTGGTGCCGAGCCACGGGAACAGCGCCCATGTGTATCCGCCGAGGGGGAGTATGGAGCTGTCGCACAGTCCCGTATTGCGGGCAAGCGCGCGGGCGGTCCGGAGCCGTTTCAGCGCGCCCTCCTTGAGATACGGGTACTCCGTGTCCTCGCACAGCACCTGCCGCATCCGCTCAAGGATCCGGGTGTGCACCTCGCCGAAATCGCCGGGCCACGCGACCTCCATCTTTCCGCGCACGCTTTTGACGTAGATGAGATGGCGGGGCAGATCCAGCTCCGTGACTTCCCACACACGCCCGGCAAGCGCAAACCGATCCCCGACGGGCGGCGGACTGTTCAGCACCCCGATCTCGTCGGATTCGCAGCGGACGGTGTAGTCGTCGTTGTCCTTGAACACGGCGTAAAACTTGAACGAATCCGCCAGCCGTTCGCCGCGCAGACCGAGGATCAGCTCCCGCTCTTCCGTCATCTCGAGCCAGTCGTTGTGGAGCATCGAGAGCATAAGGGCTTTGTAGTCGTCCTTTTCGATATAGCGAAACGGCGGCAGATGGAGGACCCGTTCGGCAAGATTGGCGGGAGAGAGCGCACCGGCGGCGGCAAGGACGGAGAGCGTCTGCTGGAACAATAAGCTCAGCGGCATTTTCCGGATATTCGGCGGCTCAATGAAGCGCTCCTCAATGTAGAGCTGGACAATGGCGATGCCTTTTAAGAGATCCCACGGGATCAGCTGCGGGAGGGGCGTATTCGGCAGCGGATTTTCCTCGCGAAAGACCATCATCATCTCCGGCGGATCGCCGCGTCTGCCGCTTCTGCCGAGCCGCTGGAGAAAGGACGAGACGGTATTGGGCGCATTTTGCTGGATCACGCGCTCCAGCCTGCCGATGTCGATGCCCAGCTCCATGGTGACGGTGGCGCACACGACGTGGTGGGTGTCGTCGTCCTTCATTTTGAGCTCCGCTTCCTCCCGGATGGCGGCGGAGAGAAAGCCGTGGTGGATGAGGAACACGTCCGGTTCCCCGCGTCTCTCGGCGATCTGGCGCATGGTGGCGGTGACGTACTCCGTTTCCTCGCGGGAATTGGAGAAGATGATCGCCTTGCGGTCGTGGGTGCATTCGTAGATGTACTCGTAGCCCAGATCGAGCGGGATGGTGGGCATATTCTCCGCCGGTGTGTTCGCGTCGGTATCGTCCGATTCCGGATCCCTCGCGTGTGCGGCGGCGTATTCCATGGCGGCTTCGGCGGAGGACTGCTCCGCGACGTCCTTTTCCATGATGAAGAAGTGCTCCATGCCGAGCCGCCAGCGGATCTTCTGCGGGGTGACGTGCGCGACGGTGGTGTTCCGTCCGCTTGCCGCCCCGAGCCAATCCGCCGCGCGCTGCATATCGCCGATGGTGGCGGACAGACCGATCCTGCGGGGGGAGACGCCGGTGCGTTCGCGGAGTCTGGCGAGCTGGCAGAGGATCTGGTTGCCGCGGTCGGTGCCGGTGAGGGTATGGATCTCGTCGATGATGACGTAGCGCAGGTCGCCGAAGATGCGCATGAGGTCGGCGTTCCGGTGGATGAGCATGCCCTCGAGGGACTCCGGCGTGATCTGCAAGATTCCGCGCGGATTTTTCATGAGTCGGTTCTTCTGCGACGCCGCGACGTCGCCGTGCCAATGGGTGACGGGAATGCCGGTCTCGTCGCACAGCTCGGAGATGCGCCCGAACTGGTCGTTGATGAGGGATTTGAGCGGCGCGATATAGATGACGCCGACGGACTGGGGCATATCGTCGCAGAACTGCGAGAGAATGGGGAAAAACGCCGCCTCGGTCTTACCGGACGCGGTCTGCGAGGGCAGCAGGAGGTTGTCCTCCGAGTGGAAGAGCACCTCCGCGGCGGCGAGTTGGATTTCGCTGAGGTGATCCCAACCGCGGCTATAGATAAATTCCCGCACAAACGGGCAGTATTCGTCAAAAACGGACATGGGTGGGCCTTTCTGACCTGCGGTCGGCTGATACTGCGGGACTTGTCCCGCGCCTATCGGGATTGACTTGCGGTCGGCTTACCGAACAGGTTCGGCGATTTTTTTTGATTATTTATAAGGGAACTGCGTTGGGTTTTGGTCGCTTGCTTTTTTATTCGGAATCGACGTTGGGCTTTGCTTTTTCTTCTGGCTTCACCAGAGGAGAATACCACGTCGTACGTGGGGATTTTATTGCTCCTTGCGGGGGCGGTCATAGAGACAGGAGACGGGATTTGCGAATCCCTTCTCCTATCTCTCCGACACCTCTCAACCTCT
>CAKRZR010000023.1 GCA_934433485.1 uncultured Eubacteriales bacterium
AACTTTCTGAGATAGTACATTTCAGATTTGAGAATACCCCAAAATCCCTCCATTGGGCCGTTGTCAATGCATCTGCCGCCTGCCGTCAAATTCCCCCATCGTATAGGTCTTTCTGTCCGCGAATTCCTGCCGTTTGCCGTCGTTCCAGTTCTGCACGGGGCGGTAATATCCGGTGATCCGGCTGTAGACCTCCGTGCTTTTGCCGCATTCCGGGCAGACGTACGTTTCACCGCGCAGGTATCCGTGATCCTTGCAGATGGCGTAGGTCGGAGAGAGCGTGTAGTACGGCAGCTCGTAATTCTCCGCGATCTTCCGGACGAGCGACGCCGCCGATCTCCAATCCGGGAGCCGTTCGCCGAGGAATGCGTGGAATACCGTGCCGCTGGTGTAGAGCGTCTGGAGCCGGTCCTGCACGTCGAGGGCGGAGAAGATGTCCTCCGTATAACCGACCGGCAGATGGCTGGAATTCGTGTAATACGGCGTGCCGTTTTCGTTCGCCGTGACGATGTCCGGGAAACGCGCCTTGTCGTGCTTTGCCAGCCTGTACGCGGTGGATTCCGCCGGCGTCGCCTCCAGATTGTACAGATCCCCATACTGCTCCTGATAATCGGACAGGCGGAAGCGCATGTGCTTTAATACCCGGACGGCGAAATCCTGCGTTTCTCTGTGCGTGAGATCGGCGCGGAGCCACCCGGCGTTCAGTCCGGCTTCGTTCATGCCGACCAGTCCGATGGTGGAGAAATGGTTGTCGAAGCTGCCGAGATACCGCTTTGTGTAGGGATACAGCCCCTCCTCCATCAGCTTTTCCACCGTCGTGCGCTTGGTTTTCAGGCTGCGCGCCGCGATGTCCATGATGTGGTCCAGACGCGCGAAGAAGTCGTGCTCGTCCGACGCGAGATAGGCGATGCGCGGCAGATTGATCGTCACCACGCCGACCGAGCCGGTGGATTCGCCGCTGCCGAAAAATCCGCCGCTCTTTTTGCGCAGCTCCCGGAGATCCAGCCGCAGACGGCAGCACATACTGCGCACATCCGACGGCTCCATGTCCGAATTGATGTAGTTGGAGAAGTACGGCGTGCCGTATTTTGCCGTCATTTCAAAGAGCAGGCGGTTGTTTTCCGTCTCACTCCAGTCGAAATCCCGCGTGATCGAATAGGTCGGGATGGGATACTGGAAGCCGCGGCCGTTCGCGTCTCCCTCGATCATGACCTCGATGAACGCCTTGTTGATCATATCCATCTCACGTCCGCAGTCGCCGTAGGTGAAATCCATCGGACGGCCACCGACGATGCACGGCATATCGGCAAGATCCGGCGGCACGACCCAATCGAGCGTGATGTTGGAAAAGGGCGCCTGCGTTCCCCAGCGGCTGGGTGTGTTGACGCCGAAGATGAAGCTCTCGATGCAGTGCTTCACGTCGGTATAATCGAGGTTGTCCGTGCGTACAAACGGGGCGAGATACGTGTCGAAGCTGGAGAACGCCTGCGCACCCGCCCATTCGTTCTGCATGATGCCGAGAAAATTCACCATTTGATTGCACAGCGTGTTGAGATGCTTCGCCGGCGCGCTGGAGATTTTTCCGGGAACGCCGCCCAGTCCCTCCTCGATCAGCTGTCGGAGACTCCAGCCGGCGCAGTATCCGGTCAGCATGGAGAGATCGTGCAGATGGAAATCGGCGTTCCGATGGGCGGCGGCAACCTCCTCGTCGTAGATCTCGCTGAGCCAGTAATTGGCAGTGATCGCGCCGGAATTGGAGAGGATGAGTCCGCCGACGGAGTAGGTAACGGTGGAATTTTCCTTCACGCGCCAGTCTGCGACCTTCAGATAGCCGTCGACGAGCTTCTTGTAGTCGAGCACCGTCGAGCGGATTTCGCGCAGTTTCTCGCGGTTTTTGCGGTAGAGGATGTAGGATTTGGCGACCGGCGCGTATCCCGACCGCTGCAGCACGGCTTCCACGCTGTCCTGTATCTCCTCCACGTTGATTCTGTCGTTTTTCACCTTGGGAGTGGCGTCCGCCGTCACCTGCAGGGTCAGTATATGGATGATGTCGGCGTTGTAGGGCATATGCGTCGCGTCAAACGCTTTTGTGATGGCCGCAGCGATCCTGGATAGGTCAAAATCCACCAGCCGGCCGTCTCGTTTCACTACCTGATACATTCTCATCTCTCTCCTTTATCATATTCCGCTTTCAGACACCGCGGATAGTGGTGTTTGCAATGTAAGGGAGCAGGATCTGCCGAAATTGGTGCAGCAATTCCGCGGACGGCGCCTCCATTCCGCTCACAAGGAGCCTGCCGGAATCCACAAACGGCTGCAGAAAGTACCGCTTTGCTCCATGCAGCCATTCGCCGATCTCGCGCATTCCCTCCGCCGTGTGCAGATTGGTGCAGACCGTCGTGCGGAATTCATACGGCGTGTCCCCGTTCATGAGCAGATGGACGCTGTCCGCCACCGACGCCAACACATCCATGCCGCCGCAGGTCTCCGCATACCGTGCGGGACAGTTTTTGATGTCCATGGCGATATAGTCCGCCAGCCCCTCGTGCAGGATCTCGGTCAGCATCCGCGGATTCGTGCCGTTTGTGTCGAGCTTCACCGCAAAGCCAAGCTCCCGGATCATGGACAAGAGCACGGGCAGCTCCGGATGCACGGTCGCCTCTCCGCCGCTCACACAGACGCCGTCCAGCTTGCCCACGCGTGAGGACAAAAACGCGAACAGCTCATCCTCCGACAGCGCCGCGTTCGTTCCGTCAGAAACAACCAGAGCCGGATTGTGGCAGTATGGACAGCGCAGGCTGCATCCCGCGAGAAAGACCGTGCAGGCGAGCTTTCCCGGATAATCGAGCAGCGTGAGCTTTTGCAGGCCGCCGATGGTCATTGGCTTCACCTCCCTATAAAAACAGTATACCATAAAGAAAAACGCTTGTCAATTCCGGGCGCACAAAATATTGTGTATGCAGAATAAGGAAATACTATATATAGTATACAAATGCGCGCTGTACCCAAGACATGAGCGGGTGTGGAGAAGTGCGGGCACAGAGAGAGAGGGGGGCTGGGCGCGTCTCTCCCGGTGTTCGCGGCGTTTTCCTGAGGACGCGCTGAATGAGCCAGCGTATCCGGAGGGTTGCGCCCTCTCAGGATACATCACGTTTGGGCACGGCAGCCGCCCGTTCGAGCCTATTTCTGCTGTGCCGGCAGCCGCACCGCGAAGGTCGTTCCCCTGTCGGAGCTGTCCTCGACCCATACCTCGCCGCCGTGCAGAGCCGCGATTTCCCACACCAGCGACAGTCCGAGTCCGGCGCCGCCGTATTCTCTGCTGCGAGATTTGTCCACACGGAAAAACGGCTGGAAAATGCTGCGCCTGTATTCCTCCGGGATACCGCAGCCCGTGTCCGATATACGGATGAGAATGTTGTCTTCTGTATTGGATACGGAAACACGCACCCTGCCGCCCGCACGGTTGTATTTCACGGCGTTTTCCGTTAGATTGAAGAGAAGTCGATAGAGAAGCGTATCGCTTCCGGTCACGATCACGTCTCCCTCGTGCGTCAGCGTGATCCCGTTCTGCTCCGCCAAAGGCTCCAGATCGGTGAATATTTCCTCGATCATAGGTCCAAGCTCGATACAGTCGTCCCGCGCCGCCGTTTGCAGACCGCTCATCTCAAGTAAGGTTTTGGTCATCTGCGTCAGCCGCTCGATCTGCTCCCGCAAAAGCGCGAGAAATTCCACGGTCTCCGGCAGGACCTCCGGATGCTCGTCGGCAAAAAGCTCGATCTGCGCCTGCATGAGTGCCAGGGGCGTCCTCAGCTCATGCGCGGCGTTTCCGGTGAACTGCTTCTGTGCCGCAAACGCGTGATCCAGTCTCTCGAGCATATCGTTGAACGACCGGCTCAGCTGTCGGAATTCGGGCAGTCCGTCGTCCCGGATCCGCATATCTCCCAAATTGTTCATCTGTACCTTTTCCACCTGTGACGCGAAATTGTGCAGCGGCTTCAGGGCGTGTCCGCTGACAAAATACGCCAAAATGCCGCCGAGCAATGTTACCGCCGCCGTGATATACCAGTTGGTCGTGCAGAAATCCTCCTGCGCGCCGTGGACGACGATGGTCAGCTCATCGCCCATTCCCGCAAGCGACGGATCAAAGCTGGCAACCTCTTCGCCGTCCGCGGTATCATATTCCACCACAACGTCGTCCGTGCTGCCGTATTCGGAGACGTAGCTGCCGATGGAATCCATGTAGTGCATGCCGGAATAGCAAAGAAGCAGATGCATGGAGACGCAGGTCACGCCGATGAGCAGCACCGTCATGAGCGTGATGCGCCACTGCAGGGACAGCTTGCTCATGAGGCACTCTCCTCCATTACATATCCCTCGCCAATGCGGTTGCGGATGGGATCGTATCCGAGAGCGGCGCGCAGCTTTTTCCGCAGCGACGAGATATGTACGCGGATCGAATTGCTGAAATTGTCCACGCTGTTGTCCCAGACATGGTCGATCAACTCCTCCTGACTGACCGGACGGCCCTTGTGCAGCATGAGGTGTTCCAGAATCCCGGTTTCCTTGCGGGTCAGGGTGAGCGTCTGTCCGCCTGCCGATGCGGTGCGTGCCTTTGTATCAAAGGTAAGCGCGCCGCAGGTGAGGATCACGTCGTTCTGGGTGAATTGTCTGCGCGTCAGGCTTCGGATGCGCGCCTCCAGCTCCGCAAGATGGAACGGCTTGGCGAGATAATCGTTTGCACCCGCGTCCAATCCCTCCACCTTATCTGTGACCTCACTGCGCGCCGACAGGATCAGCACCCGCGTTTCCTGATCGGTCTGCCGCAGCGTCCGAAGCACCGTCATACCGTCCGTTCCCGGGAGATTTAAGTCTAAAAGGATCAGATCATACCGCTCCACACCGATCAGCTCGATCGCCGTTTTTCCGTCATAACAGGGATCCACGCTGTATGCCAGCCGCCGCAGACTGCGCACGATAGTCTCACACAGCGCGCGTTCATCCTCCACTACCAAAATATGCATCGTTTCGTTCCTTTCTAAAAAACCTCTGAATCAATCGGATTTTTGCGATAAAAGGCTAAAATATAAGGGCTTTTATTGCAAAAAATAACCTTAAATCAGAGGCTTCCTAATTGTTTTGCTCTGACACCATCATTATACCACGGTTCGGATAAGTTTTCTGTTAAATTTTCAATCTTAACGAAGATTTTACTACCTCCGTGGTATAATGGTATCACAAACAAAGAAAGAGGTGACTTACATTGCAATCCATCAGGAAAAGCGCAGTACAGCTTGTGCTGATCGCGGGCGGCATCGGTATGCTGATCTTTGGTGCATGGCGCGGGGAAGCGGACACCGTGCTCGGCAAGGCAATTCGTTTATGTCTGGAGTGTGTCGGCATTGGATAAGAAGCATCGCGGCGTGTCGTTCATCCTGTCTCGCTTCCGCGGCCTTATCCAGGCAGGCGCGACACTGCTCACAAACATCCATCTGCCGAACTTTATCAAGGGAGGCCTATATCAGGGAAAGGGAAAATACGTCTGCGTGCCGGGGCTGAACTGCTATTCCTGTCCGGCGGCATCGGGCGCGTGTCCCATCGGCGCGTTCCAGGCGGTGGTCGGATCGTCGAAATTCCGGTTTTCCTACTACATCACCGGATTTCTCATCCTGCTCGGCGTGCTGCTCGGCCGGTTTATCTGCGGATTCCTATGTCCGTTCGGCTGGCTGCAGGAGCTGCTCCACAAGATCCCGACGAAAAAGCTCTCCACCAAAAAGCTGAAGCCCCTGACCTATGTCAAATACGCTGTGCTGGTTGTGATGGTATTTCTGCTGCCGATGCTCATGAAGGGCGATATCGGCATCGGAGACCCGTATTTCTGTAAGTACCTCTGTCCGCAGGGCGTTTTGGAGGGCGCGATCCCGCTGTCCATTGCCAATTCCGGCATTCGCGCGGCGTTAGGTTCTCTCTTCAACTGGAAGCTCGGCGTGCTGATCACCGTGGTCGTGCTGAGCGTGCTGTTCTATCGTCCGTTCTGTAAATGGATCTGCCCGCTCGGCGCCTTTTACGCACTGTTGAACCGTGTGTCCCTGTTCCAGATGAAGGTGGACAAGGACAAGTGCGTATCCTGCGGGAAATGTGCCAGAGCCTGCAAAATGGACGTGGATGTAACGAAATTCCCAAACCACACCGAATGCATCCGCTGCGGCATGTGCGTGAAAGCCTGTCCCACCGGTGCGGTGCGCTTCCGTTACGGCTTTGGTGACGGCAGCAAGCTCGTAGAAAAACCGAAGGTCGTCTTATCCGAAGCAAACGCGGATGAGAGCGTATCCGAAAACACAGTCAATGAAAACCATAATGACAACACAAAAGAGGAGAAATGATCATGAAAACCACCAAAAAAATCGCCGCCATTCTCGCCGCCCTGCTGCTGCTTCTGTCCATGGCGTCGTGTGAAACGAAGGATAAGGACAGCATGAACGGCACCAACATAATGGAGGGCGAGCCGAAGGACGCCAAGGAAGCGTCTGAAATGTTCAACGCGCTGATGGAGCAGGAAAACGCGATCCTGTCGGAGAATACCGAGCTTTGGGAAACGGTCTTTATGTCGGCGGATAAGAACGCGGCCATGCTTGAGGACGGCAAAAACTATGGCGATTTCCTGCTCGCGGCGGTAGAAAACGCGAAGGAAAAGCTCTCCGACGACGACTACGCGAAGATGAAGGAAGCGGCAGAGAAGATCCGCGCCATTGAGACAAGGCTGACGGAGATCGAAAATATGTATCCGAACGCGGGCTCTCCCTCTGGCGACGGGTCGATGAGCATGCCGGCGGACAACGCCAACGCGACGAAATTCCCGTCCTTCAAGGGTAAGGATCTGGACGGCAACGATGTGACCAGCGACGACATTTTCGGCGGCAACGCGGTCACTGTAGTGAACTTCTGGTTCTCGACCTGCGGACCGTGCGTCGGCGAGCTTTCGGATCTGGATGCGATCAATAAGGATCTGGCGGACAAGGGCGGCGAGCTCATCGGCATCAACGCCTTCACGCTGGACGGCGACACAAAATCGATCGCCGAGGCAAAGGAGATCCTTACAAAGAACGGCGCCGCATACCGCAACGTGTATTTTGACTCGAACAGCGACGCGGGCACATTCACCGCGGGCGTATATGCGTACCCCACGACTTATGTGGTGGATAGAAACGGCAATATCGTCGGCGATCCCATCGTCGGCGCGGTCACGAGCGACAATCAAATGGAGGAGCTGCAGAAACAGATCGACACAGCCATTGCGAATGACACTATGAAGGGTTAAGGAAACTCTGATTTAAGGTTATTTTTGCGGTAAAAGCCCTTATATTTCAGCCTTTTATCGCAAAAATCCGATTGATTCAGAGCATCCTTAAAAAATGCGGCGCCTCCGCGAAAGGAGGAGCATATGCATCGAATATGGGCAATGATACTGCTCTGCGCGGCGCTGTCCTTGGGCGGCTGTGCGGGCGGTATGCCGGAGAGTGGAAACAGAGCGGTGAGAGGGAGAGATCCCGCTCTCAAAGCAAAGGATCCCGGCAGACACGCGGCGGAAGGAGAGAGTGCGGTTATGGAAACGACGGAGAACGTGATCTATCTCGCGGGCGGCTGCTTCTGGGGCATGGAGCAGCTGATGCAGTCGATCCCGGGTGTGATCGACGCCCAAAGCGGCTACGCAAACGGTACCTGTGCAGAAGACGCGGATTACAAAACGGTCTGCAAAGGGGAAACCGGATTCCGGGAAACGGTTCGCGTGGAATACGATCCGGACGAGGTGAGCTTGGACGCGCTTTTGCTCGCGTACTTCTACGTCATCGATCCAACGGTGGAAAACCGGCAGGGCAACGACGTCGGCACCCAGTACCAGACCGGCGTATATTATACGAACGATAAGGCGCGGGAGACCGTAGAACGGATCGCGGAGATTGAGCGGGGAAGGAGCGAAAAATTCTTCGTAGAGATCGGGCCGCTTCTGAATTACTATCCCGCCGAGGAGTATCATCAGGATTATCTTGAGAAGAATCCAAACGGCTACTGCCATATCCCCAAGGCGGAGATGGAGCTGTTCTCCAGGCTGCGGATCGATCCCGGCGACTACAAAAAGCCTGCCGCGGAATCGATCCGGGACAAGCTGACGGCGGAGCAGTACCGTGTCACACAGGAAAACGGCACCGAGCGTGCGTTCACAGGCGCGTTTTGGAATCAGTTTGCAGCCGGGATTTACGTGGACGTCGTCACCGGCGAGCCGCTCTTTTCCTCCACGGACAAGTTTGAGAGCGGATGCGGATGGCCCGCGTTCACAAAGCCCATCGAAGAGCCAGCCGTTGTGGAGCTGGAGGACAACAGCCACGGTATGCGCCGTACCGAGGTCAGAAGCCGCGCAGGGGATTCGCATCTCGGCCACGTATTCACGGGAGATCCGGAGTCCCCAAACGGCGTGCGCTACTGCATCAACAGCGCGTCCCTGCGATTTGTCCCGTACGAGAAAATGGAGGAGGAGGGATACGGATACCTCCTGTATCTCTTCAAAGAATAAGCCGTATCGAACGGCGTCACAGATACTCTCACAGAAAAACCGCGAAACGATCACTCGCTCCGCGGTTTTTTCTTATGCGCAAAAATCGGAAGATGAAGAACAAATCAAAGCTGGCAGCAGTCGTAATCCTGTTTGCTGTCTTAAATTTGATATGCCGCCACGATATACGGGATTGCTCTCATCTCTGCTGGAAAAGACCACCACGCCACATTGCAGATGATCTGCTTTTTTCCATCAGCTGTAACGGGAATCCGGTGGCTGCACTCGCCTTTTTTGCAGCCTCTGCATTTCCGGACCAGCCCTTTGTATTCTTCCGGCAGAGATTCTATGAACGATGCCATCTTCTCCGCTTTTTTGCCGAACCGGAGGACCACATGGGGGAGCAGACCACTTTCCATATTCTGCAGAACACGCACTTTGTTCTTATAATTGTAGTCACACGGCAGAGTCCCGTGATACCATCCGCTTTCACATTCGCCGTATGTGCTTCCGAGCTTTTCCAGTTCGTCGTTCATTTTGGATAAAAAGGCTTTGTTTTCCTCCGACAGAAGCTGATAGCTGTACAGATCACATAGCGGCAGTTTTCCATCATATGGATGAGCGAATACCCGGTAATTGCATTTGACAAAGTCGAATCCGAAGCTGATCCGACAAATTTTCGCGGATGCAAAGGCATGAATTACTGTCAATAGTGCCGGATTTGTGGGATATAAAATATCCAGTGCCAGCGTTTCCGGAACATCCAGACCATTCACAATAAACCCAAAGTTTGTCAGGCAATCGAATACCATCCGCATATGTTTTGCAGCAAAGAATTTTTCCTGCTTTTCCTTACCGGATTCCTTTATGGTCTCTGCCAGTTCCACGGAACAATTTGGATAATACGTCATATAGGCATTCATCAGGTCATGCATGGCGATGTGCAGACAGTCACCCTCCGGCTTGCCGAACCGTCCGAGGACATACAACAGCTTTTTTACACAACTGATGTGCTGGGAGGACTGCGGTTTCCATTCTCCTGTTTTCTTGTTCTGCACAGCCAGTCCGATAGATTCAGGATGTTCATTCAAACGGTTGTAAATAGCAACCATGATCTTCTCAAGCTGTGCAAACGCTTCACAGAACGCCGTTTCCGTAAGACCGCCGAGATATTCCGGCAGAACAGGAAAAACGGCTGGAATCTCGCACATATAGGAGTTATAGGAAATCAGTGCGGTGTGTAGCTGGTCAATGGTTTTGGTTTCGAGGGTATTGCTCATTTGCGTTTCATTCCTTTCTGCAGGCAGTATTCAGGAGATGCTGATATAAGGTTGTTTTTGCGCCAAAAAAACATGTATTCAAGCCATTTGAAGCAAAAACGTAATGATTTCAACGCACGGTCATTTTCTCTTTCTGCAGATCCATTTGTCGAACACCGCGATCAGTGCCGGCAGGATGAAGAGGATCAGGAGGATCGCCGACAGCGCGCCGACAGAGAGCGTTTTCACGATCTGCTCGATGGCGGGGTTGCCGAACAGCGGTCCTACGACCATGGTCACCAGCACCATGATGGAGCCGGAGGTCAGCACGGTATGGATGCTCCCGCGATAGGCGGCGACGAGCGCGTCCCGCACATCCTTTTCGGCGGATCTCGCTTCACGGTAATAGCTTGTAAAGACAATGCCGTAGTCGATCGTCGCGCCCATCAGGATGCATTCCACAATGAGCAGGGCCAGATAATAGATCGAGCCGCCGTACAGTCCCACCGCCGATACCGTGACGAATACGCCGCACTGCACGATGAGCACAAGGATCGCCGGAATGATGAGGGAACGGAAGGTCAGGGCGACCACGATAAAGATCGATACCGCCGTCAGAAGCGTGATGGTCAAAAGCTCGCGGTCAAAGCCGGCCTCCAGCTCATACACCATCTCACTGTTCCCGATGAAGTAATACTCTCCAGTGATTTCTTTGCCGCACCGCTCGTGTAGACCGTCGATAAAGGCGCTCGTTTCCGCGGATTCATCGGGATAGGCGGAGGTGATGACGGCAAGCGCGTACGTGTCGTCCCGCAGCTGTTCTTCCGCACTGTCTAGGGTATCTTTCGCGCCGGTGATCTCATCCCGCAATGATTCCGGAAGAAGCCTGTCGAAACGGCTGTCCGAGGTCAGTGCGGCCAGATGCGTGAATAGTGCGTCCAGCGAAAGCGTCCATGCCGGATCGCTGTGCGTCAGGCTTGCGTCGTACAAGAAGAGCAGCGCAAGCGTGTCCTCGTCCACGGCGCTCCCTAAAAACGCGGACAGCTCCGCCGGCGTGAAGGTTTTGTCGGACAAAACCGCGTCCGCGATGTACTTCGTCTGCATGAGCGAGGCGGCGGAGCCTTCGTCAAACATCGGTGCGTAATTCGGATCGGTCAGCACATTTTCGGTGAGAAAGGTCACAAATTCATAAAGCGACATCGTCTTGTCGGGCGTGTAGCTCTCCCTGTACCAGAGCATAAACAGCTGCGTGACCTGATCGACACCCATTCCAAGCGCACCGGCAAGCGCCTCCGCCGGCATCGGTGTCTGGAGCATCGTTTTGTCGGTCAGCTGTCCGAGTGTCTGGAGCTGGGCGGCGGCTGCGCTGTCGATGTAGGAGGCAAACGTCGGATCGCTCATCACCTTGTCCTGCATAAAGCCGACAAAGGCAGACAGCGTCATCGGATACGTTTTACCGTCCTCGAAATAATCGTAGTAAACGATGTCCAAAAGCTCCGGGGACAGCGATGCGTTTTCCTCCGCCGGGAGCATATCGGCAAGCGTATCGCACATATCCGCCGCGGTATAGGGCTTGCCGATCGTGGTGGAATACGCGGACACACTGTCTACCTTCCCATCGGTCTCCACATCGGAAAGGATCGTGCGGACGGCGTCCTCATCGCGGTTTTCATACAACAGAACGAGTGTATTTTTGGACGGGAACACATCTGCGATCGGATCGTTGTCGCGCAGCGTGTAGACCGTGGTGGTCTGGGTCTGCAGAAACGCCGTGCCGACAAACAAAAGGACAAACACCGGCGCGATCACCCAGCGGAATCTGTACTCGAATCTGCCGAGCGCGGAGAGGGGACGGCTTTCCCGGTCGGCGTGCTCTTTTTTCTTCGTTTTTTCGATTGCCTTATGCGACACCAAAATCAGCGCCGGGAGTACCGTAAAGACTGAGAGCATACTGAACGCCACGCCCTTGGCAAGCACGATACCGACGTCCATACCGATTTTGAAGCGCATGAACACCAGAACGAGCAGACCCACGATGGTCGTGACCGCGCTGCCCGTGATGGAGCCGAACGCCGCGCGCAGAGCATGGGCCATCGCCGCCTTGTGATCATCCGTTTTCTGCAGCTCCTGACGGTACCGGTTCATGAGAATGATGGAGTAGTCCATGGACAGGGCGAGCTGCAGGATCGCCGCAACGCCGGCTGTAATATCGGAGATCTCCCCAAGAATGATGTTCGTGCCGAGGTTCAGCACGATCGCGACCGCAATATTGATAAGGAAGAGAAGCGGTTCAAAGTATGAGCCGCAGGAGAGGAGCAGGATCACAAGAATGATCCCGAACGCCACAAGATAGACAGTCACGGGAATGTCCGGCGACTGCAGACTGTCGTTGCGGAGCGTAACGTCCCGCTCGGCGAAGGTGGAGGCTATGGTATCCTCAATCGCCGCTTCCTCCGCGGAGTCGTAGTCGTAGGAGGTGGTCAGGACATAGAGCGTACAGGCGTCCTTATTATAATCGGCGCTGTCCGGATCGTAGGCGACGCTGTCCACGTACTCGATTTCGGAAAGCGCGGTTTTTATGCTTTCTTTTTCTTCCGCGCTCAGATTTTTGAACATAACGCGGATCGAATAGCTCTCCGCGTCCGGGAAATGCTCCTCCATGCGTTCCATGCCCATGCGCATCGCGGAATCGTCCGGAAGATATTTGGTGAGATCGGAATTGACCTGCACCCCGAACATCAACGCGCCGCAAACCACTGTCAGAACAAGCATTACGGCAAGGATCACCACACGGTATTTTACAAGAAAGCTTGCAATTTTCATCATTATTTGTCTCTCCTTTCGCATACATGGTATTGACAAACTTTTGTATATACAGTATACTGTATATGAGCCAGAAAGTCAACCGACTGTTTATTTCATACCGTTGAGTCGTGTACACGTCAGGAGCTTGATGACGCAAAACATACGAATTTTGAAAATTTGTTGCGCAAAGGGAGGACAACATGGAAAATCAGAGGATACGAGTCAGCAAAACCATGCTGAAGAACGCGCTCATGCAGCTGCTCGAAACCAAGTCGATCGAGAAGATCACCATATATGAGCTGTGTGATACGGCGCAGATCAACCGCACCACGTTTTATAAGTATTACGGCAGTCAGTACGACCTGCTCAGCGACATTGAAAACGACCATTTCGGCAGGCTGGAGGAATTGCTGTCGGAGCGCGGCGTGGACGGGGAGGACATCCTGTGCAAGGTTTTGGAAGCGCTTCACGAGAATGAGAAGAGCTACAAGATACTGATCAACGCCTTGCCGGATAAGGATTTTTCAGCAAAGCTGTTCAATCTGCCCGCCATACGAAAGCAGATCGAAAAGACGATCCCCGAAACCTTTTCAACGCGCGAGAGGGAGCAGCTCTGCCTGTTTTTTTACCAGGGCGGCTATGCGCTCATCCGCGAATGGCTGAACAGCGAGGACAGGGAACCGCCGAAGAAGCTCGCGGCGTTTTTGAATGGGGTGATCATGAAGCTCACGCGGTAAGCGACGGCGTGTGACACAGCATCCTCTCCGGAGGCGCGGCTGTCCGATACCGAGTTTTCGGACGCGGCTCACGTATGGTGTCCGATACCGGATATATGATTCCGCCGCGTGTGAGCGTCTTGGATGCGTCGGCTCTTTCCGTGGCCTTCGCTCGTATTTGTTAGATACCGTAAGGCTCTCTCCACCGGCGCGGTCATTCGGACTCGTCCCAGTAGGGATAATCCGTGAACACGAACGCGCCGTTGGCGTTTTTCTCCGCCGGCAGCTCGATATAGACGGTGTCGTCGGGATCCTGCGTCCGTACAGCCATCACGACCGTGGCGCCTCCGTCCTCCTCCATGCGCACGTCCTCCACCCAGCTGTTCAGAGAAGGCTCCCCCTTATACTTCTTGTACGCGACATACACATCGTCGTTGTATTCGAGCATATCCTTATCCGCGATGGCACGGTTCAGCGTTTGATCGGTAAACGACTCGGAGAAGGTTTGCAAAAACCGCGCGCGCACCTCCTCGATGGTTCGGATATTCTCGTAGCGGGAGAACATCGAGGTATATTCCCGGCCGTCTATGACAGTTGGCGCGGCGCCGCCGGAATATTCTCCCGCGAAGTTTAGATACAGCCACAGACTGCGCGCATCGTCCGCCAGCAGCTCCGCGTCCGCGGTATACAGCGTCGAGCCGTCCTCGGGGATGAGCGTGTATCCGTTGACGGCGCGGAAGCTGTCGATGATGGCGCGCTTGTCGCTTTCGTAGCTTTCCCACAGTGCGCGCGCTTTCTCGGATACGCGATCGGCATACGACGAGATCGAGTCATGATCGCGTACCGTGATGAATCGCTCCTCGCCATCCGACACGAGCCGCCCGACCGGTACTCTGCCCTTATAGTCATCGCTCGTATAGCCGTGTCCTGTATTGTCGATGATGAAAAACGTCAGGGTATTGCAGGTTCCATCCGTCCTGTCCACGCTGAAGCTCACACCGAAATCGCTGTGCCGCGCGGTGACTGTGCCTACCCAGCTCTCCGGCAGCGTGACCTCGTAGGTCCCGTCGGTGAATGCGACCGATTCGATCCGCTCCAGCTCGATGATGTCCTGGATGGCATCGCGAAACGTGCTGTAATACGGTGGGTAGTTGTTGGTACCCTGTGCGTGGATCTCCGTGCCGTCCGTCAAGACCGCGGTAAAGGACATGGAGCCGCCATCCAGAACCTCCGGCGGATTGGGACCGTTGAAGCCTGCCCAGTTCGGGATCCCGCAGTCTCCGAATACGGCGCATAGCGCGTTATAGACCTCCTCGCCGCCGTCCACCGCGCGCAGAAGACTGCGTTCCTCCTCTGTGGTGTTTGTCTCCTCATTCCACATATTCGTGACGATATAGCTCTCCAGTCGGACGCCGGTCTCGGTTTTTCTCCCCTCGTACACACGGAACTGTGCCGTTGTGCCGCTGACCGTCAGACTGAAGCTTTGAAATCCCACAGGATCCCCGCCATACAGATACTGTGGTGCGGTCGGCGCGCAGGTGCATGCACAAAAGCACATAATCAGGGAAATACAGGCGTTGGCGAACCGTTGAAGCTGTTTTTTGATTTTCATAACCGTTCCTCTTTTCGCGTCTGAATGCTGTTCTGCGCTGTCTGTCGCAGGCGATTTTGGGTATATACATAGCATACTATACAAAAGCGGCTTTGTCAAGTGCGGGAGAGGGAGAAATTTTCTGTTCTGCCGGGAGCTGCGCCGCGTACCGGATCAAAGCAAGCCATGATCGGTGCCATGGAGGGGAGTACTGGTGATGCGGCGTAATAATTTATATCAAAGCGCAGTGACTTTTGCGGCGCAGGGAACAATGGCTTGTGCAAAGAACCAATCTTAAAAAAAACGGTTCAGAGGCTATTGACAAGGAGGCGGAAAAGTGGTATTATATATACCAACCAAGACGGTAGGCAAGTTGAAAGGAGCAGCGAATATGATTTATCAGGAATTTCGAATGACAACCTGTATGTATATGGACATGGCCATGCCGATGCCCACATTTTCGCGTGCTCATTTGCTGCCTTTCCGGAACGTACGGGATCGAATGTGTTTTTCGTAAATGGTGTTTTGCCATACAGGGACATGCAGAACGTATTACACATTGGAAGCGGGGAGCTTTTGAGCTTCCCGCTTTTTTGCATATAAGGAGGTTTGGATTTGGTTGAACTGACACACATTTCAAAAAATTTCGGAAAAGGGCGACAACAGGTTCACGCCGTGCAGGATGTATCCTTATCTATCGATGCGGGCGAGATATTCGGTATCATCGGATTCTCCGGCGCCGGAAAATCCACGCTCGTTCGATGCATCAACCTTTTGGAGCGTCCCACCACGGGTACTATCACCGTCGCCGGCAAGGAGCTGACCGCGCTGTCCCCAAAGGAGCTGCGGCACGAGCGAAAAAAGATCGGCATGATCTTCCAGCATTTCAACCTGATGCCTTCCCGCACGGTTGCTGGAAATGTAGCCTATCCTTTACGCGGCAGCGGATTGAGTCGCAGGGAGACGGCAGATAAGGTGCGGCGCCTGCTTCGGTTGGTGGGAATTGAAGACAAGATGGAGGCATACCCCGGGCAGCTCTCCGGCGGACAAAAGCAGCGTGTAGCGATCGCGAGAGCATTGGCAAACGATCCCAGCGTGCTCTTGTGCGATGAAGCTACCTCCGCATTGGACCCACAGACGACGAAATCCATTTTGCAGCTTCTGAAGCATCTGAACGCGTCACTCGGTATCACGATCATACTGATCACCCATGAGATGGCGGTCGTCAAGGAAATCTGTCAGCGTGTCGCCGTCATGGAGCACGGACGTGTGGTGGAGGAAGGAGAGGTTTTCAAAGTGTTTGCCGATCCGAAGGAGGAAATCACGAAAAACTTCATTCGCACGACCTCCAATCTGCAAAAGATCGAAGAGCTGGTCGCGGCGCATTCTCCTGTGGTACAGCTTCAGCCGGGAGAAGTGATCGTTCGGCTTTCCTATTTACAAAAAAATGTTTCCGAGCCCTTGATCTCCACCGTATCCCAGAAGTTCGGTATCTCTCTGAACATTATCTTTGCGGACATCACCATTGTGCAGGATGCTCCCATTGGCGGTACAGTCGCGATCATCCACGGAAAGCGCGAGAAAATCACAGAAGCGATAGAATATCTGATAGAAAAAAATGTAGGAGTGGAGGTGATTCGGGATGAAAGAGCTGCTGAATGAGCTGATCCCCAATGTTATGTCGAGGCTGCCGGATTTTTTCGCCGCCATCGGGGATACACTATTGATGGTTGTATGGTCCGGAGCGATCTCCTTTGTTCTGGGATTGATCCTCGGCGTACTTCTCACAGTCACAAAGCCGGGCGGAATTTTGGAAAATAAGATCGTCTATCAGATTTTGGACAAGCTGATCAGTCTATTTCGCTCCATACCGTTCATTATTCTTCTGACATGGGTCATGCCGGTATCGCGCGCCATCATGGGTACGGCGATATATGTGCGCGGCGCGATCGTCCCGCTGGTATTTGGATGCGTTCCCTTTTTTACACGTCAGGTACAGAGCGCGCTGGCAGAGCTGGATCCCGGTCTGATTGAGGCGGCGCTGTCCATGGGCTCGAGTCCTGTTGAGATCATCTTCCGGGTGTACCTGAGAGAAAGCGTAGCTGCCATTGCACGCGGAACCACCATCACGGCAATCAGCCTGTTGAACCTGACGGCAATGGCAGGCGTGGTCGGCGCAGGCGGTCTCGGAGACTTTGCCGTCCGCTATGGGCATGACAGGAATATGACCGATGTAACCAACGTAACCGTGATCGTTTTGGTCGCCATCGTATGTGTCATAGAATACATTGGCGGAAAAGTAGTCCAGAAAAATACACATTGAGGTGATAGTAATGCAATATCAAAAAAGAAAAATCGCCATCATCGGCGCCGGACATGTCGGCTCCCACGCCGGATATGCCCTGATCTCACAAGGGCTTGCCGAGGAGATCGTTTACATTGATACCGACCAAAAGAAAGCAGCGGCGCAGGCGTTGGATCTGTTCGACGCTACCAAATATCTCCCCAGCAGAACCAGGGTGTACGCCGGGGATTACGCGGATATCGCGGACGCGCAGCTGCTTATTGTTGCGGCAGGTCCCCTGCCCGATATGAGCAAGGGACAGACAAGAATGGATACGCTCCGCCAGACCATCGCCATCATAAAAGAGGTCACGGAGTCGATACGGAAGTCCGGTTTTGCCGGAATCATCCTGAACATTTCCAATCCCGCCGATGTGATTACCCACTATATCCAGCATCAGCTCCAATGGCCGGCGGAGCGCATTCTGTCCACCAGCACCACCCTGGATTCGGCGCGCCTGTGCAGAGCTTTGGCAGAAAAAATCGGCGTGGATCCAAAATCCATTCAAGCCTATGTGCTGGGAGAACACGGAGAGAGTCAAATGGTCGCCTGGTCTGCCGTTACGATCGGCGGAAAACCGCTTGCACAGCTTCGTAAAGAGCGACCGGACACCTACGGAAGCCTGGATCTGGAGGCAATAGCGGCGGAAGGAAAAAGAGGCGGCTGGATCATTCTCGGCGGGAAAGGCTCTACGGAATTCGGTATCGGCGCGTCTATCGCGGAAGTGGTTCGGGCAATTTTCCACGATGAAAACCGCGTTCTTCCCGTATCCGTTCTTCTGCAGGGACAATACGGGCAGCATGACGTGTATGCCAGCGTCCCCGCCGTGCTGAATAAAGACGGAGTCGCGGACATTATCGAACTCAACCTGACCCCGGATGAACAGGCACGCTTCGCCGCGTCCTGCAAAACAATGGACGAAAACTACAAGCTGTCCTTAACATTATAAAAAATCATACCAATACAACACCTTGGAGGAAGGAAAAATGAAACGGAATCAAATCATTGCCACCATACTGTCTGCTGTGCTTTCGGCGCTGACACTCTCGGCTTGCGGTTCTCAGAACAATGCGTCTCCGACAGATGAAAATTCTGTCGAAATCAAGCTCGGCGTTGTCGGCAGCATCTACGAGGATCTGTGGACGCCCGCGAAAGAAGCACTGAAGGAGGAAGGCATTGCACTTACATTTGTGCAGTTCTCCGATTACGTCACGCCGAACAACGCTTTGGCGAACGGCGAGATCGATCTGAACGCTTTCCAGCATCGCATTTATCTGCAAAGTGAGATCGACAATTACGGCTATGAGATCCAGAATATCGGCAACACCTTTATCATTCCGCTGAATCTATATTCCCAGAAAGTCTCCTCGGTGGAAGAACTGAAGGACGGAGATACCGTGGCGATTCCCGACGATCTGACCAACGGCGGTCGCGCTCTGAAAGTGCTGGAAGCAGCCGGACTGATCGAATTGAACCCGGACGCAGCCTTCAATCCTACGCTCGATGATATAACCAGGTATACCGTCAACATCGAGATCAAAGAGCTGAAAGCCAATGTGATCCCTTCCGCTCTGGCGGATGTGACGGCAGCCGTAGTCAACGGGAACTACGCATTGGACTTCGGTCTGAAAACAGAAGAAGCTATCTATAAGGATTCGGTCCTGGATGTGGAGGAGTATTGGAATTTGATCGCAGCCCGCAGCGCCGATTTGAATGACCCGGACAAGGTCGCCGTATATGAAAAGGTCGTCAAGGCTTTCCAGTCTGCCGAAACCGAAAAGGTTTTCAACGATACATATGGCGGGTACTTTATCAAGGTCGGCTGGGATCAGGACCTGCTTGCAAAATAAACATCACAATTTGCAGTGCCGCTGGCAGAAACAGCTTCCGGCGGCACTTACCGGAGGGAGGATTGGCAAATGGGAATGGACAAGCAGACTCTGTCAAAATGTATCGCGGACAAGGAACGTTTGATTTTTGATGCGGACATTCCGGAAAAATATCTCAGCGACGCGCTGGGACGGCGTAAAGGCACTGCGGATGCACTGGTGTTCCCGCTGACCACGCAGGAGGTCAGCAGCGTGCTGCGTTACGCGCATGAAAACCGTATTCCGGTCACACCCAGAGGCGCGGGAACCAATCTGGTCGGTTCAACCGTTCCTCTCAAGGGTGGCGGTATCCTCTTGGATCTGTCCCGCATGAACCGTGTGCTGGAGCTGGACACGGATACCATGACGCTGACCGTAGAGCCGGGGATCCTACTGCAGGATGTACAGGCATATGTGGAGGAAAGAGGCTTCTTTTATCCACCGGATCCCGGCGAGAAGGCATCCAGTATCGGCGGCAACATCAGCACAAACGCCGGCGGAATGCGCGCGGTAAAGTACGGCGTCACCCGCGATTATGTGCGCGGATTGGAGGTCGTGCTGGCAGACGGCACAGTAATGACCGTCGGCGGCAAGCAGGTCAAGGACGCGAGCGGTTTGTCCCTCAAGCATCTGTTCATCGGTTCCGAGGGAACGCTGGCGGTCATCACAAAATGTGTACTGCGACTGCTGCCAAAGCCGGAGTCCACCGTCAGCGTGTTGGTTCCCTACCCTGATCTGGATACCGGTATCCGAAGTGTACTTACGATTTTGCGTGCCGACGCCAACCCTACCGCAGTGGAATTCATGGAACGGAAGGTCGTGGCGCTGGGAGAGGAATTCTCCGGTGTACGCTATCCTCGACCGGATGCAGGCTCCTATATTCTTCTGACCTTTGACGGTCATCGGAGCGAGGTGGAAGCCAACACCGCGCGGGTACGGGAGCTGGCTCTGCAAAACGGCGCGCTGGACTACATTGTACTCACCGACACGGCGCAGGCATCTGCCATCTGGAAGGTTCGCGGCGCGCTCGTGAAAGCGGTGGAAGCGGTTTCGGAGCAGGAGCCGGTGGACATCGTGGTGCCCATCAGCCGTACGGCGGATTTCATCCGTTTCATCAACGAGCTGGAAGCATCCTCTGGTATGCAGATGATCAGCTTCGGGCACGCCGGAGACGGCAATGTGCACCTTTGCGTTGTACGCGGTGCGCGTGACGAGAATACATGGCAGCGCGAGCTGTATTCCAACATGGATGCCGCTTACGCCAAAGCCTATCAGTTCGGTGGTGTGGCATCCGGTGAACACGGCATCGGTTTGTCCAAGCGGCGATATTTTCTAAGTCAGACACCGGCTGAAAATCTCGCCGTGATGAACGCAGTCAAGGACACTTTGGATCCGCTGCACATTCTCAACGATCAAAAATCTTATATCACAGAGGAAACAGACCATGCAAAATCTTTCTGAACGAACCGCCAGCTTTACCGATTCCGTCATTCGTCGGATGACGCGCATCTCTCTTCAATATGACGCGGTGAATCTGTCGCAGGGGTTCCCGGATTTTGCGCCGCCTAAGGAGATCCTCGATCGTCTGGCACAGGTGGCATATGAGGACTATCATCAGTACGCCGTCACTTGGGGCGCGCAGGATTTTCGGGAAGCCCTCGCCGCCAAGCAGACCCGCTATATGGGGCGTGCCATCGATCCCAATACCGAGATCGTTGTCACCTGCGGCAGTACGGAAGCTATGATGGCTGCCATGATGACTGTGACCGATCCCGGTGACAAAGTGGTTATTTTCTCTCCATTCTACGAAAACTACGGCGCCGACACCATTCTCGCAGGCGCGGAGCCAATCTATGTTCCGCTGGTACCGCCCGATTTTCATTTTGATCCCCAGGTGCTGGAGGATGCTTTCCGCAAACATCCAAAGGCACTGGTGCTGTGCAATCCATCCAATCCCTGCGGCAAGGTTTTCACGCGTGCGGAACTGGAAACGATTGCTGTGCTTGCTGCCAGGTACGATGTATATGTCATTACGGATGAGGTATATGAGCACATCGTCTACGCGCCGCACAGGCACACCTATTTTGCGACCCTGCCGGGCATGTGGGAGCGGACGATCTCCTGTTCTTCCCTTTCCAAGACCTATTCCGTTACCGGCTGGCGCTTGGGATACATCATCGCTCCGGCGGAGATCGTTGACCGCGCGAAAAAGGTGCATGATTTTCTGACAGTCGGCGCGGCAGCTCCCTTGCAGGAGGCGGTGATTCCAGGGTTACAATTCGGCCAGGACTACTACGACGATCTGCTCGCCAAATACACCCATAAGAAAGAACTGTTTCTCAATGGACTGGATGACCTGTGCATTGTGCACAACGATCCAGAGGGTGCGTACTATGTTCTTTTTGACATTTCCGAATTCGGTTATGCCAGCGATCTGAAATTCTGCGAGGATCTCGCAAGGCTGGTAGGCGTTGGCGCGGTACCCGGATCCAGCTTCTTCCGCGAACCGGTGAATCACCTCATCCGTTTTCACTTTGCTAAAAAGGACGAGACGCTTTTAGAGGCGCTGAATCGCTTGGATGGACTGCGGGCAAAGATTCCACCTCAAAAGCACGGATGAGGGATATGGCAAATAACGCGGGACAGCGTATCCATAGAGGACGATATTTCTGTGAAAACAAGCTATCCGATCCGGCTTGTCCTTACCGAAAACGAATTGCGCTTGTGGCTGTTTGCGATCGCCTCGTGAGTGCCCATTTATGACACAGAAGGATATGAAAGGAGTGACCATGCGCTATATACATATCACCGAAGATAACATCGATAAGGAACACATCTGCTGCGCCATGTCCGGCAAGCAGAGCCTTGCCAAAAAGAAATGGCTCATGGAGCGTTTCGATGAAGGACTCGTATTTTACCGCAGTGAAGAGCGCGGAAAGTGTTTTATCGAATACATACCCGCAGAAAATGCGTGGGTGCCCATCGCGGCAGACGGCTGGCTGTATATCAACTGCCTGTGGATTGCTGGTTCTATGAAAGGACACGGATATGCAAACGACCTGCTTTCCGAGTGCGTCCGGGACGCTGTGGCACAGAAAAAGAAAGGCATCTGCATCCTCTGTGCCGAAGGGCGGAAGCGGGAGTTTCTCGCCGATCCGAAGTTTCTCGCTTACAAGGGCTTCATGACCGCGGACATATCCGACTGCGGAATCAATCTCATGGTAACCTCGAAAAATCCGTCCATCCATCGTTCCTTACCATTTTATGTATTTTTTGACCCGTCTCCTCAAAAAGCGCGCACCAAATGTGCTGTTTTCCCCATATTCCGGGGCAAATCCTCCCAAAATATGGAAGCATTCTCTCAAATGGGCATAGTTATCCCATACATACCTCTTTTCGTTTCAAAATAGTATATCTGCAAATGTTGTACACGAGGTTCGTCAAGCC
>CAKRZR010000024.1 GCA_934433485.1 uncultured Eubacteriales bacterium
AAAGTTTCTCCCCCGCGCCCCCACTTCAAAAACTTTTGTGAAAAAGGATTTGGTTGGGTGGGGGATTGGTTGACAGGGTCTATCTTTGGATAGGCTCTGTTTTGTTTACAGTATGTTTACTTTTTGTTCTTTTTGTGGCTGAAATGGATTGGTATACTGTTTGTGGGATCTCAAATTTACATAGAAAGGGTTTGCTTTATGAAACGGATTCTTTGCCTGTTGCTGTGTATGCTTTTGGCTTGCGCTTGTGTTTCGTGTTCCGGAGGGAACGATACGGGGAGCCATACAGAGGCACAGGATTCTGCCGTGGTTGGCAGCGCGACCTTTGACGCGGCGGCGTATGAGAAGCACAAGGCGTATTTAACGGAAAAAGGGCAGGAAATCTTCGACGAGTTTCGCGGATATGAAAACCAGGCGACCTTGACCGGATATGCGACGGAGGAATTCTACGATCTCGGCGAAACCATCACCGACGGTGCGGACACCTACGCCTTTTATCACTGGACACTCACCATTACCGTAGACGCGCAGTCGGAGGAATCACCCTTCTGTCCCGGCAGTGCGACGGTGGGAGAGGACGGGAATATCCACAACATTGGCGGAAACTGGCGTCTCGTGATCCACAATCCGGATTCCGACGAGCCGGGGTACCATGAGCTTCTGCCGGGTGAAGGGATCGAGGACAATACGCTCAGCGCAGAGGAGAATCTGGTGCTGTATTTGCGTGAGGTATTTGCAAACGAATAAGGCTGAATGCGGGGGAGGAACTTTTTGAAAAAAGTTTCTCCCCCGCGCCCCCACTTCAAAAACTTTTGTGAAAAAGGATTTGGTTGGGTGGGGGATTGGTTGACAGGTGTGTCCGTATCGCGCATTTTTGGGATATAGAAAGCTGGTTTGGAATAAGAGAAAAGCGAACGGTCTCTCGTAGGGGAAACCGTTCGCTTTTCTTTGCATATTCGCTGTATATATATCCGTTAATGCGCCGGGCACCAGCAGATATTCGTTTCCGCGGGCGTGCCGTACAGGGTATTTGGCTCGTGCTTATCGCGGAACAGCACGGTGATCGTCGCGGATTTGCCTGCCATCTCCTCTGTCACCGGGAAGTAGAAGGTCGTGTCGGAATCGGGGGTAATGACGAGGTGCTCCCACATATTGGACGGGTACGACACCGCGCGGTCGGGACAGCCATAGCGTTTGCCGTCGATCTCCACGGTGACCGCAACGCCTTCCGCGCCATGCTCTCCGTTCACGGCGATTGCCAGCTTGCCGGCGCGCGGGATGACGACGGTTGCTTCCTCCATGAACCGCACCGGAAAATCGTGCGCCATGAGGTTGTTCGCGCGGGCATTCGGCGTGTCGATTTGTGCGCCGTTTTTCGTGAGTTTTACGGAAAACAGGCGATCCATGGGGTTTGGGAGACGGAAATAGCGGATTGGGCGGTCGATTTTGTACGTTACGCGGCAGCGAACGCCGTGATCCTTTGCGATATTGTGGATTCCCTCCACGACGTAGAGCATGGTATACGCGCCAAGCTCCGCGATTTCTTCGGGATCCGCCGGAGTGAATGCGACCAGATCTGCCGAAAATTCCGCTTTGCCGGGGGTGATCTGCGGCAGAATCTGCCGGACGGGATCCTCGCGCGTCGCGTAATACTCGATCTCCACAGCGTCCGCGTCATAGAGTTCGCCGAAATCCACGCGCAGACAACCGCCGTCGATGCGCTGGCCGCCGAAATACGTACGCGACCGTCCGTCGAAGAAGGTGTCGGGATCGCCGTCGAACAGTGCCATATGGTCGCAGCCGCGGTACCGGTACGTATCCTGCGCGAAGAAGGCGTGGCGGCATTTGGCGACGGCGAGGTATTCTGTCGTTCCGGCACGGCGCACCGCGCGGATCTCCAGAGAATCGTTGTCGACGTCGCGCATTGCATATTCATACAGCGTTTTTGCATACGCCGCGTCCGGCGCCGGAAGTCGCTTTGCTTTGCCGAGATGCTCCGGAACGGGTTCTCTGTGGTCAAACGGCGCGTTTTCCGCGAGAATCTCCCCGCGGAACGCGATGGGATGCTTTGCAGCGACCACCTCTATCTCATCCACGCACCCGTTCGTCTGCCGATGGATCACGCGGTATGCGCAGTCCTTTGGCATATCCTCCGCGATTTCGGCGTGACAGCATTCGACAAGCGCGGCGCGGAACGGGTACACTTGGATTTCCACAGTCTCGCCATAGGCAAATGTGCCCAAAAATTCCGTATACGGATGGTGCAGAATGACGGAAACTTTGCCCGATTCCGGCTTTTCCAGTCCGATTTCCGCGTCCAGTTTCACTTTCACGAGGCGCATATTCCACGAGTCGTTGCCGGTGCAGAGGAATTGCCTGGTGCCGTCGCCACGGGAAACCGCGTTCGGACCGTAGGAATCCGGCAGAAGCATGCCGTGCACGAGGATGGCACGATACTTGCGATGCAGGGAATAAATGGAAGCGAGGATCGGCAGCTCATCGTCGCGCAGGAACCATGGATTTCCGTAAATTTCCGGTGCGAGAATCAGCTCTCTGCCGAACGCCTGGTAGAGGAGATCGTCCTCAAAGTATTCCGGACACGAGGAGATGCACACGCCGTGATCCTCCGCCAGCCGCTCCAGACCGGGGACGTTGCCGCGTGTAAACGTAAATTCCCTGTGGTGCATGGCGGTTTTCGGATTGCAGATGTGGACATCGACGTAGGTTTCCGTGCCGTTCCAGAGAAAGGTGGTGGCGTACGGTTCGCCGATGCCAAGGGGCAGACGATGGTTCAGAACGATGAGATCGGGGGAATATTTGCGGCATTTCTGCATCGTCTCTACGAATTTTGCCTGTTTTTCCTCCCGCAGCCCGCCGCATACGCCGTCGAGCTTGAAAAGCGCGAAGTGATAATCGCGGCACAGGGACACAAGCAGTTCCTGCCGTTCCGCCTCCGTTTTGGGATCGTCGCCGTAGCCATCGGGACCGCCCCAGACGCCGAGTCGGCAGCCGATCTCCGCCGCCGCGTCCGCGATCGGTCTATAACCGTTTGGATATTGCTTTGTGAGCGCATCCATGCGCTGTGCCGCGTACAGATCGCCGGAGCCGTCCAGATTTCCGGCGTCCCAGGCGTAAATGTCGAGCTGCATCCCGAACCGGTCTCGCATGAATTTGAAAAATTCCAGATTTGAGAGCGTCTGCGCTTCCGAGGAACCCTCGTTTGTGCTGTTGACCCAGCTGAAATATTGTGCTCGCGACGGCGTCAACTCGTCCGCGCCGGCGGTTTCTTTGAATTTTTGCATAGAATACCTCTGAAAAGAGAATGAAAATCAAACAAGCGGCAGCGACGTCATTCGCAGCATGGTCGCGCCATAGGGCTGGAGCCGCATGGAAACCGCGTCGCCGATGGGAGTATAGTTGTGCGGCAGCTCCGCGGCGAGCGCGCCGTTGTGCTCCGGGGCGTATCCCCAATGGATCGGACGCAGCGGAAGCGTCAGGGTGACAGGCGGCTGCTTTTCGTCAAAGGGATGCGCGGATATGTCGTGAAATTGCAACTTTATGCAATCCTGCGCAGCCGTTTTGTCCAGTCCGAATTCCCAATCGGACGCCGGGCGAATCTCGTAATCGCAATAGGGGAAAACACGTTCCACCCCATCGCGGGTGTACTCGCGCTTCGTGAAAATGCCGGAGATGGGCAGCGCGAAGACGAGCGGTCCGCGCGTTACGTACCAGAGCTTTTGCTCCGTGGGCAGCGCGGCGGTGGCGGGATCCTCCTGCGTGACGACGTCAAAATCGAAGGTCAGCTGGACGGCGCTGTGTCCCTCCCAGGTGCGGCGCAGATGAACGACGGAGCCTGTCTCCACCGGTTCGCCATCGAGAAAGGCCTTTCCGGCGTGCGGCGGGATGTGCAGACGCAGGGTGAAATCGACGGGCGCGTCAGCAGTGATCTCGTAGCGCACCACGTCGTCAAAGGGGTAATTTGTCACACATTCCACGCATACAGACACGTCGTGTATCGTCGTTTTCAACAGACTCGGCGCGATACTGCCGCAGGCAATGCCGATGTTTGTGCCGTTTTCGGAGAGCGGATAGAACGTGGACAGCGCGAATTTCGGGAAGCCCTGGTTGAAATTTGCCGTGCAGCAGCCGAAATTCGGCTCCAGTCCGAAGAGGTTCGACTCCCCGGAATTGGTGCGGAACGGCGACTTGGCGAAGGGCACACACGCGATCTGGTTCGTCATCTGGTCGTATTGGTGCGTCCACATGTCCGCCGAAACCGTTGCAGGCAGCGCGTTGTAGGCGAGGATTTCCAGCCGGTCCAGCCACACAGGATCGCCGGTCAGGGAATAGAGAATTTCGTAGGAATACATCGCCTCTACGACGCCGCACAGCTCCGTTCCGCGAATCGGGGACGCGCCGGAAACGCATTCATCGCCGGTGAAATGTCCGGCTGCCGTGCCGTGATATGCACGCAATAGCGTATACATTTTCTCGGAGAAAGAATCGTCCGCGTCCGCGCCATCGAGGAGGGAGGCGAGCGCTCCTTCCTTGATTGCCATCGCCTGGTTTACCACGTGACTTTCCTGCTCCCACGTGTCCCGCGGCGTTTTGTATTCCCAGTTTTTGTATATTTTTTCATACGACAGCCCCTGTTCCCGCAGCGTGCGCGCCAGGTCGAGAAGCCAGGGCTCGGGATAGCGCTCGTAGGTGAAGTACAGCGGGATCAGCGCCTCAAACCAACGGCTCTTCGCCCACGTGTGAATGGGATGCGCGGCGATGTGGGTGCGCAAATTGGCGAAAGCGTGGTAAAGAGCTGCCGGGACGCGCGCGTCCTCTGTGCAGTCGTACCAGACAGTGAGCACCTTGCCGATGAGGAACAACGCCCACATGTCGTATCCGTCGCGCGCCTCCACCGTGCAGGGACATAGCCAGCCGTCCGCGCACTGACCGTCCAAAATCGCGTCGATGTATCGCTTCGCGCGAGACTGCATATCGGCGTCGCCTAATAAAAATGCAAGCGGAATGAATCCGTCCAGCCAATACGGCACGCGTTCCCAACCGTCGCGATCCCCGCCGATCCAGCGACTGTCGCGCACGTCGGGCCAGATTTTGTCGAGATTGCCGGACAACCCCTCCGCCTGCGTCAGAAGCTGCGCACGAAGCCAACCGGTCGGATGGATTTCACGAGTGGTAAATCTTGGAATGTACATATCGTTCCTCCTGCCATGATCGGAGCGCATGGCGTTTTTTGACAGTATAGCATAAAAACGGTACAATGACAAGGGGATTTTGTAAATTTGGCACGGAAACAGCATTTACTTTTTGGGGAAACGGACTTGGGGAAGCTTTTTGAAAAAAGTTTCCCGGCCCCCTTCAAAAACTTTCTATCTGGGATAAAATGGATATCGTTTGTGCAATTCCGGTGCGTCAAGTGAAGTTAGTAAAACTTCAAGTTTGTAAAACTTCAAGTTTTACAAACGATCAGAAAGCCTATCGCGACTTCTTTCCCTCGGCACAGTAGGATGTCTGTCCTGATTTTCTGTGTAATAAAGGAAATGCGGTTGCTGTGCGTTTTTTTCGCGTACCTCTTGACAAAACCGCAACGCTTGTGTTATACTATATTTATATTTATATCCCCTATCGCGTCGATGGGATGGAGTACACGAGGTTCGCGCGTTCAGAGAGCAGTCGGCTGGTGCGAGATTGCCGCAGCGTTCGTGGAAGTGATCCCGGAGCCGCTTTTCCGAAACAGTTTTTCCGCGGTACGCTGTTTGTGCGCACGCGGGTAGCGTTTGTGCGTTGTGCGTAAGAAAAGCCGGGTGCTCCCGTTACAGAGCGTGCCGATCCCATGCTGCTACGCATTTTTTGCATTCCGGTAGCTGTGCTGTCGGCGGTGAGCGCGCCTGTCCATGCATAGGCGAATTTCAGGTGGTACCGCGTGTCCTGCGTCCTGATCGAGAGCGATCCGGGCGTTTTTTTGTTTTTTAAAAAAGGAAAAATCAGGCAGAATCCGCAAAGTTTCCTACATTATCCTGTCCATTCCCCTCATAAAAGTTCTTGCGCAGGCTGGAACGAACAAGTTCGTTCTCAAGAAGCCGCGTCTCCCCCGTTCCCCCCCGTCTCCCCTCCCCTGTAATTCATCAGAAAGGTGAAATATATATGAGAAAAGAATTGCCAAAGACGTATGATCCCGCGTCGTTTGAGGATCGGATCTACGGCGAGTGGTGCGAACACGACCTGTTCAAGCCGGACCCGGATCCCAAGAAACCCAGCTACTCCATCGTCATTCCGCCGCCGAACATCACAGGGCAGCTGCATATGGGGCATGCCCTCGACAATACCTTGCAGGACATCCTCACCCGTTATAAGCGCATGAAGGGCTTCTCCACCCTCTGGCTTCCCGGCACCGACCACGCGTCCATTGCCACCGAAGCGAAGATCGTCGAAGCCATGCGCAAGGAGGGTCTGACCAAGGAGGATCTCGGCAGAGACAAATTCCTCGAGCGCGCGTGGAAGTGGAAGGAGCAGTACGGCGGACGGATCATCTCCCAGCTCAAGAAAATGGGCTCGTCCTGCGACTGGTCCCGCGAACGGTTCACCCTCGACGAGGGCTGCAGCGAGGCAGTCCGTAAGGTGTTCAAGCAGCTCTATGACGAGGGACTCATTTACCGCGGCGAACGGATCATCAACTGGTGCCCGCACTGCAAAACCTCCATCTCCAACGCCGAGGTCGATTATACGGAGCAGGATTCCCACTTTTGGCATATCCGCTATCCCCTCGTGGGCGGCGGCGGATACGTCGAGGTCGCTACCACCCGTCCCGAGACCATGCTCGGTGATACCGCAGTCGCAGTCAACCCGAACGACGAACGGTATAAACACCTCATCGGCAAGTACGTCACCCTGCCGCTTGTGGGCAGACGGATCCCCATCGTCGCCGATGAACACGCCAAGCTCGACAAGGGCACCGGCTGCGTGAAGATCACCCCCGCGCATGACCCCAACGACTTCGAGGTCGGCAGAAGATGCCGCCTGCCTATGGAGGTCGTGCTCACCCCTGACGCGAAAATCACCGAAAATTATCCGAAATACGCCGGTATGGATCGCTACGAGGCGCGCAAAGCCATCGTAAACGACCTGCGCGACGGCGGCTTCCTCTGCGAGATCGAGGATCTCAAGCACGAGGTCGGCACCTGCTACCGCTGCGGCACCACGATCGAACCGATGGTCTCCCTCCAGTGGTTCGTACGCATGGAGCCCCTCGCAGGTCCCGCCATCGACGCGGTGCGTAACGGCGATATCCGCTTCGTTCCCGAACGGTTTGACAAAAACTACTTCCATTGGATGGAAAATACGCAGGACTGGTGTATTTCCAGACAGCTGTGGTGGGGCCATCGCATTCCCGCCTACTACTGCGACGACTGCGGCGAAACCGTCGTTTCCGTCGATCACGTCGATACCTGCCCGAAGTGCGGCGGTCATATGACCGAGGACCCCGATACCCTCGACACCTGGTTCTCCTCCGCGCTCTGGCCGTTCTCCACGATGGGCTGGCCGCACGACACCGCCGATCTGCGCCGCTATTATCCGACCAATACCCTTGTCACCGGCTACGACATCATCACGTTCTGGGTCTCCCGCATGATTTTCTCCGGACTCAAGTACACCGGCAAGGCGCCGTTCGATACCGTCCTCATCCATGGACTTGTCCGCGACGCGCAGGGCAGAAAAATGTCCAAATCGCTCGGCAACGGCATCGATCCGCTGGAAATCATTGACAAATATGGCGCGGACGCCCTGCGATTCGCTCTCGCCACCGGCAACAGTCCTGGAAACGATATGCGCTTCTCCGACGAAAAGATCGAGGCGGCGCGCAATTTCGCGAATAAGCTGTGGAACGCCGCGCGGTTTGTGATGATGAACCTCACCATCGACGAGATCCATACCCCGATCCCCGCCGCACTCTCCGACGCCGATCAGTGGATCCTCACGAAATTCGAGGAGACTGTCCAGAGCGTCACCACCAACATCGAACGGTACGAGGTCGGCATCGCGCTGTCCTGCCTGTACGACTTCGTTTGGGACGTGTACTGCGACTGGTACATCGAGCTTGCCAAGTCCGCGGTCTCCGGCGACGACGAAGCGCGCTCCAAAACGGCGCAGAATGTCCTCGCGTACGTCCTGCGCGAAACGCTCAAGCTGCTCCATCCGTTCATGCCGTTCATCACCGAGGAGATCTACCAGGGTCTGCCCGGCGAGGATGGGTACATCATGGTCAAGTCCTTCCCGGAATACAACGCGGACCTCACGTTCCCCGACGCCGCCGGCGCCATGGAAAAGGTCATCGAAGCGATCCGCGCCATCCGTACCCGCCGTGCCGAGATGGGCGTCGTCCCGTCCCGTAAGGCGCACTGCACCATTGTGGCAAAGGATCCCGCCGCGTTCGCCAATGCCGAAGCGTATTTCAGCCGCCTCGCCTCCGCAAGCAGCGTGACCGTTGTCCCGGCAGGCACCGAGGTCGCCAGCGAAAACGCCGTGCAGATCGTCACCGCCGACGCCGTGATCTATATCCCGCTTTCCGACATGATCGATTTCGCCGCCGAGAAGAAGCGTCTGGAGGGCGAGCTCGCCAACGTCGAAAAGGAGATCGCGCGCGCCGAGGGGAAGCTCGCAAACGAAAGCTTCGTCGCCCGCGCGCCGCAGAATGTCGTCGACGCGGAAAAAGCGAAGCTCGCGAAAAATATCGAGAAGAAAGCCGGCGTGGAGGCAGCCCTCGCACAGGTGCTCGCCATGATGTGACGCGGACGCCGCGATAGAAATGGAATCATATGGAAAAGTCGACTTGGAAACAGGTCGGCTTTTTCTGTATGCAGGGCATCCGATGATTACATTTGTAGCTAAAGACGTTTTGTGCAATAGGAAAGAATAAGACTTGCAGAAACGCCGAAATTCTGAAAAATGCCGACACAGGGTTGACAACATGAAAATACTATGGTATAGTATACACAAGCAAACCACACAGCTGACACCGGAGTAAGCCGACGGAGGATAGACGATATGATTCCGGCATATTTCAGGAAAGAACCGATGCAGGGCGCGTGACTGAGGACAGTCTTTGCGAGACGACAGTTCGAGAAACGCAGGCACGCGCAGGGATAGAATCCCACGGGAACAGCGGTATGTTCTGCCGCAGATTTCCGAAATCCGGAAGAGAATACGTCCGTAAGCCGTAAACCTGAGAGATGCGAACGATGTTTTTGCCGGGGCATGTGCAATATTGAAAATTTGGAGAATCACCGTGTACTACTTTCTATACCTTCGTCGGTCCTTTTCACGCGCTTGGCGGGAACATGTGCTATTGGTGCTGCTGCTGGCGTGCGCGATTTCCCTGCCGCTGAGTCTGTCTATTATTGACGCGAGCAACCTAAATGGGCTGACACAGCAGAAGTATCATTACACGCGCAATCACAATTATCGCATCCGCAACGCAGAGCCGGGCGACGAATCCATTTTTGAAGCTTATCCAGATCTGATGACGCCTGTTTGGGATGATGGCGAATTGTATGTGGATCGAACCGCGAACAATCCCCTTCGTCGTGATCCCGAAAACGGAACATTGATCATTGACAATTTTGTGACCCTTGTTGCAAATCTCACATATCAATATAGGACGTCCCCTATGGAAAATCCGTCAAAAGCGCGGCGTCCTGATCCGTTTGTTCCTACGGCGGCGTGTGCTGCGTGTATGTGTATGTATTCTGATCGTTGTGCCAATGCTTGCGGGTTCGGTACTGCTCCTGCAGCTGCGGCAATCGGAGGAAGAATATCTCGCGAACGCGCCGGAATATCCATTGCGTGTGAACCTGAAATTGTCGCGATATATTACAATATCGAAGATACTTCCGCTGCTGCAGCTGGATGGTGTGGCGGATATTGTCCCGCAGTGTCTGGAACAGGATTTTACGCCATACTATATCGACAGCGGGATACGATATGAGAAAACGGGCATCGCAGAAAGGAGCCAATTTATGGAAATCTTACGCACAACGGACTTGACGAAGGTCTTTCACCAGGGGGACGAGGAGATTTACGCCGTGAACCATGTGAACCTCACCGTGGACGAGGGCGAATTTCTCGTGGTGACCGGTCGTTCCGGATCGGGCAAGACGACGCTGCTCAACATTCTTGCCTGCATCGAAAAGCCGGATTCCGGGGTTCTCACCATCGGCGGCGAGGACGTGAGCGCGCTGTCGTCGTCGAAGCTGTCAGTGATCCGGCGGCGCAAGCTGGGGTACATCTTCCAGGATTTCAACCTGTTAAACATCCTGACCGCGGAGGAAAACATCAAAATGCCGGCGTTTCTCGACGGAAAGAACCCGGATAAGGAGAAATTCACCGCCCTTGTGACTGAGCTTGGCATCGCGGATCGACTGCGTCATCTGCCAAACGAGCTGTCCGGCGGTCAAAAACAGCGGGTTGCCATCGCGCGCGCCCTCATCAACGAGCCGCAGCTCCTCCTCGCCGATGAGCCGACCGGCAACCTGGACTCGCGCACGTCCGCGGAAATCATCGACCTGCTTCTGCGGATCAACGGATCGGGTCGCACAATCGTCCTCGTGACCCACGACGAGGGGATCCACCGCCGCATCCTGACCGAAGCCCCCCACGCAAAAGGCTACGTAATGGAAAACGGCGAACTGACGGCAGAGTAACGCGGGAACGCGGGGAACGCGGAACGGGGAACGCGGCTTCTTGTAAGAAGCCTGGCAAGAACTTTATGAAAAGGGTGGCATGGATATAGTTTGTGCAAATTCGCGTGCACACGGACTTGCACAAACTATATCCATCACCAATTCCCTCATAAAGTTTTTTGCCAGGCTTTTTTTCAAAAAAGCCGCGTTCCCCGTTCCCCGCGTTCCCCCATTCCCCTCTCAGTCGAAGAAAAAGGCGTTTGCTTTGGCGATTTGCTCGTCGAATTTGGCGGTGTTGGCGGTGAGCTTGGAGACGATGTCCTCGGTGCCCGCTACGATACCGCCGTTGACGATGCTGCGCACCTGAATATTCGAGAAGCTGAGGTAGTACGCCAGCTCGTCGAATACGAGGTGGAGCATGCGGATGGTGTCCGTGTCGCGCGCGACCTTGCCGGTCAGGGTCACGTTCACGTACGCGGGGACGACGGTGTCATGCGAGGCGGCGTGCAGAGCGTCCATGATGTGGATCGCGCGCTCCGGATCCGCCGACGTCACCGGGATCATCTCCATGAACGGGTTGATGATGATGGAGTAGTGGCGCTCCTGCGCTTCGTCATACTTGGGCGGCGGCAGTACACCGAAATCCGCCTCCATCTCGCGCAGCACCCGCGACCACGCCATGCACTCCGAGTAGAACAGCGCCTTGTTTTCCGTGAACATCGGCTCCTGCGCCCGGTCGCCCAATCCATTCAGATACTTCGACCGATTTTTCGCGCGCACGTCGAACACCGCGTCCTGCTGCGTGACCGTCAGGTTGATGATCTTGTCATACGCGTTCAAAAACCGCTCGTCCCCGGACAGATCCGTCACCATGCCTGTATCGGGATCCTTGCCGATGTACCGCTCGTTCATGCCGTAGAGCAGAATGTCCGCGATCAGCTCGCCGTACGCCACATAGCCGTAGCGGTCCGCGTCCGTCATCGCGCCGTCGCCGTCCAGATCCGCCACCACCGCGAGACACATCTCCGTGAACCGATCCATCGTCCACTTGCCCTCGTCCACCAGCGCGTACGGATCGTCTAACTGGTACTGCTCGACAAGCGCCTTGTTGAAGAACAGGGAACGGATCCCGTCAAAGCGCGTCGTGTCGAAGTCCCCGGTCGTGAAATACATCTTCCCGTTGATGGTGAGGTCAGAAATCGCGTTCTGATCCCACCATGTTTTGGTGAAATCGACGGAGGAAAGCGTGTTCAGATCGATGAGGCTGTCCTCCATGGCGATCGCGAACGAATTGCCCAGCGTCACCAGCGCAATGTCAAAGTCCCCGGTGCCCGCTTTGACTTCCTTTTTCAGCATCGCCGCCGAGTCCGTCACGTTGTTTTCCACGATCTTCACGTTCAGGTATTCGCCCACACGGTTGTTCCGCTCAATGAAGGCGTCCTTCACCGGTTCCCCGGTCGAGTCCTCCGGCGCGATCAGGGTGTACGAGTACCACTCCGCCGTACAGCCGTTTAAGATCACGTACTCGTAGCCGTCGTAGTCCTTCTGCTCGATCCCGGCGCGCCAGTCGTAGTTTTCCTCCACCTCCGCCAGCGCCGTCTTGTCCGTCGTCGTTTCGGCGGTGTCCGCTGTGGTATCCGCAACGCTTTCCGTCGCGGGCGTCTCCGTTTCCGCCGGGGTACCGCAGGCAGCCAGCAGCGGCAGCAGCAGCGCCAAAATTATGAACGACAATTGTAGTCTTTTCTTTGTCATGCGAACCTCCTGTGTGCGAGTTGAATGAAATATAGCCGTGCGAGTTTGTGTATATATAGTATACCATACCACTGCGCGCATTGCAATGGCTTTTTGGCAGAATGACGCGCTGTTTTTCCGCATATTTTTTCGCAGGCAGCGTAACAAATGCCCGCGCTCGTTCGTCTTATAGGGCAGTAAGCGTATCCTATACGAATATTCGCATGCGTATTTGTATAATACAGAGAATTTTCCGAAAAAGATTTCCGATTATACTTGACATTGCGCAGAATTTTCGGTATACTATTCTTGCAGTCATCTAGTCATCGGGAAACACAGCGGAAGAAACAAGAAAATCAGCACACGGAAAGGAGTCAGACATGGAACAGAACACTGCACGCACCTTTTGCATCGACATTCTCATCCTGATTGGCGCGCTTGCCATGATGGCGGCGATGGCGTTCGGCGTCTCCGCGTGGGAAGCCCTGCAGCGCGAGGAATTTGACGCGTCGGTATTCGGATTGTCGTATAAATACGCGGACGAAGTGCCGCTCATGGAGATCTACCTCTGGTGCGGCAAGGAGGACGCCGATCCAAACGCTGCCTCCGACGGCACGACGCCCCTCGGCGATACGCAGGGCAACATTCGCGCCTATTCGCTGCGCCTGCTCCGCGACAAGGTGACGGTCCACAACCTCGACTGGGATGGCTATTCGGAAACGAAAAACGGCACCGACGCCTTTGAAACGCCGGTTTTTACCATCAAAAACAAGCTTGGCGGCAAGCTCCGGGTCGCGTATGAGTACAAGGGGCTCGGCGCGCTGCTCTATTCCACGGACGATCTGCGCGTGCCCGTCGACGATTGGGACGGCTGGCTGTACAAGAAGCTGCGGAAGCTGGAAATCGGTCTGCCTCCGGAATCCGTCCACAGGATGAACGTCGATGTGTTCACGGATTACGCCTCCGTCGGAGAGCTGGACGAAAAAATGACCCTTTCGATCCCGTTTGACCCGTTTTCCGGCGGCTTGCCCGCGTGGCCGGAGGAAATGCGCCTGTCTGTCCCCATTGAAACGGAAGCATTTCAGAAGCTGTATCCGTCCGCGACCGGGCTGTTTCCCAACGTCACGCGGAAAAAGGCGATCACGCATTTGCACATTTACGCCTTCGATCCGGATAACGAGAGCAGCGTGATCGCGGAAGCAGAGCTGCGTCTGGTGCATTACACCCCGTGGAAAACGGAGGACGGCACATTCACGCCGGAGCAGCTGCAATATATGAAAGCGCAAAACATCCTGAACGCCGCATACTGCGAGGTAACCGTCGCGGAGTACGAGCAGGAGGTCATCCGCCAGTAAAAATGCCGTTCCGCGCCCGACACAAAACCATAAAATGGTAAAAGGAACCCGCGTACGCTGCGCCTCCATCCTTTGGGGCATAGCATACACAGGTTCCTTTTTTTCTACATACGCTCCAGCTTTCTTAGCTCCCGCGCCACGGTGACCACCGCCGGGGCGACGAAGACCGCCACCACAGCGACCGCCGCGAGCAGGTACCGCGGATCGTCGATCATCCGCAGGTCCATCTTCGCCATGAGCGCGTCCGTGTATCCGCGCAGACGGTAGTATTCCCGCTCCACCGGCGTGACGATCGCCCAAACCGCGGCACAGGTGAGAATCGCAGGCGGCAGCAGGATCTCGACAAACGCGGCGACGATCGCACGGTGGGACGCGCCCTGCATGTGCAAAAGCCGCAGGGTCTCGCGGTGCGACGCGGCGTAGTCGATGAGGGAGAGGGAGGTGATTACGGCGAAGAAGAGAAATAGGAGCGCGGCAAAGATGGTATATAGGATATTGTTGCCGACCAGCTTTCGATAACCGATTTCAAATTCATCCGCGCGATTCGTGATGGAAGCAATATCCTCTTTGTGAAAATATTGATACAGCTTTTCCTGCATCACATAGCTGCTTTCGCCCTCGTTCAGCTTTACATCGACAGCAAGTACCACCTGATCCCCGATGATCTGTAAATAATCCTCTGTGCGGAAGTAGACGCCCACTGTGTTATATGGCAACGCTTCCTCTTCTGTTTCCGCATCTGTCATGTTTTCGGCACGAAGTTTGGCAGCTTCCTCTTCTGTCAAAACCTTTTCTACTTCCAGATAGATGATCTCGTCGCCAAATGCCCACATTTGCAGGACATCGCCGACCTGGTACCGCACCATATCCTCCTCGGTTCGATACCGCGGAGCCGCGTAGGAGGTATTTACGCAGTCCACCGCGACCATGTAGCGCAGATTTCCGTTCGTATCTATGTATGGCTTGCCGGTCACGTCCGCATTTGTGCCTATAGTCAGATGAAAACCGGGAAGCTGTATGGTTTCTCCCGTTTCATAGTCCACGGACGGCGGAACTTTGCGATCAAGAATATAGTACGGCGTAAAATCCTGTTTCAGACACTGCGGGACAATATCTGCCACGCCATCCAGCTGCAGCAGCGGAAGTATCTTCGATATTGTAATATATCGCGACAATTTCAGGCTCACACGCAATGGATATTCCGGCGCATTCGCGAGGTAGTCTTCCTCCGATTGCCGCAGCTGCAGGAGCAGTACCGAACCTGCAAGCATTGGCACAGCGATCAGAATACATACACATACACGCAGCACACGCCGCCGCAAAAACAAACGGATCAGCATGCCGAGCTTTCGACGGATTTTCCATAGGGGACGTACGATGCCGTTTTGCGTGAGCATTCGTATGTCGGTTTGCTGCACAGTAAGGAGCCATACCGAAAATACCAATGCCGCGACGGCAAACAGAATGAGCAGCAGCTTTGCCACAACCGCCCAATCCACGGCATAGATCACCCAGAACGCGGAACGATACGCCTCGGAGGTATCGCGCATGTCCACCTGAAAGAAACGTTCGATAATGGCACGGGATGTATAGGTGGAAATGGCTGTTCCAAGCGCGAAAGACAAGAGGTGCAGGAGCAAAAACTGCGCCAAAAACAACAATGTAATCTGTACTGGCGATGCGCCGATGGAGGAAAGCTGTCCAAGCTCCCCGGTACGTTTTCCCCAGTATATACCCTCGCAGGCAGCCACAATGAGCCCCGCCATGCCGATTACGGCGAGCCAGATTTTCGGGGAAAACATGGAATGTGACACATCCTGTATGTATCCCTCTAATAGCTCGGGTTGGATGGCTTTGCCGGATTGAAATGCAAGGTTCCAGACGATTGTATCAAAATCATCATATATTAATGTTCCATACACAGGATCACGTTGCATAGGAAAATTCTGTGTCCTATTAATATACAATTCTCCCTCATCCCAAACAGGGAAAAATTTATCTTCATAACCCTGAAAAATGGTCTCATCACCTGGTTCGGCATTATGAATCCAAGCATTGTGATTCCGTGTATAGTGATAGTTTTGCTGTGACAATCCGTTCAGACTGCTTGCATCAATGATGGAAAGGCATAATGGCATTGAGATTACAAAGGTAAGCATGAGAATGAGCAGAAAGTGTGATGGAAATAAACGTGTAAGGCTACGTCTAAAGTACAATTTCATGGTATTTAAGAGAACCCGTGTAGAGTTTAACTCTACACGGGTATGCCTTTCTAAGGTATGTAGAATGCGATAGCACGTTACAGATATCAGTCATTGTGCATACCGCAAATGTGACCTCTTTCGCATCTTACTGTGGTCACATTTGTCATATAGTCACAGCTGCCACACATATCCGCATAATACTTTGTGTAGTATGAATATGTGCATCTATAGCCATTATATATGTGTGTGATTTCTCCAGAAGGCTCTCCTGCCGCATAGTGAATATTGTGATAAATAATCCCAGTACCACATTTTGGACAGGAAGAATTTACTGCAGTTACTCCAGCAGCAAAGGCAAAGTACGACAGCGACCCAGCCACCAGCATCACCGCCGCAACGAGCATAACAAGCATTCTTTCCCGGAACTTCATACGTCAAAAATCCTTTCTGCGCAAAATCTATGCGCACATCTCTCAGGTTTACGGCTTACGGACGTATTCTCTTCTGGATTTCGGAAATCCGCGGCAGAATGTACCGCTGTTCCCGTGGGATTCTATCCCTGCACGTGCCTGCGTTTCTCGAACTGTCGTGATTCTTCTGTCTCAACAAGACTGTCCGACAGTCACGCGCCCTGCATCGGTTCTTTCCTGAAATATGCCGGAATCATATCGTCTATCCTCCGTCCGCTTACTCCGGTGGCGTTGTGTGGCTTGCCTCTGGTCACAGTATACCATAGTATTTTACACCTGTCAACCCTGTGCCAGCTTTTTTCTGAATTTCGGCGTTTTCTACAAGTCGCATTCATTCTATTTGTACAAAACGCATTTGACTACAAATGTAACTATCGTACACCCTCCGTTTCTTTCCCATCCGCGTATGTTCGCATACCTTGTCGGAAAACTGCACCATTTCGCGGTTTTTGCCCCTTGCAATTCGGCGAAAAACTTGCTATACTACTCACATAGGCAATGGCGGCGGCGCGGCGTAGGCTGCCGGGATTGCATCATCATGACTGCGGAGGAATTATTATGCAGGCGAATTATCAAAACGTGACCCTCACGGGCGGCTTCTGGAAGCAGAAGGAGGACTTGAACCGCGACGTGACCCTGGACGCTGTGTACAACCGCTTTGACGAGACGGGGCGGATCGCGGCGTTTCGGTGCGACTGGAAGGACGGCATGCCGAACCGGCCGCACATTTTCTGGGATTCGGACGTGGCGAAGTGGATGGAGGGCGCGGCGTACCAGCTGTCCCGCGAGGACGATCCGGCGCTGCGTGCGCGGGTGGAGGCGATCATCGACGAGATCGAGAAAAACCAGCACGCGGACGGCTACTTCAACATTTTCTACACCGTCGTGGAGCCGGAGAACCGTTTCACGAACCGCGACCACCACGAGCTGTACTGTGCGGGGCACCTGATCGAGGCGGCGGTGGCGTATCACAACGCGGTGGGTGACACGCGGTTTCTCAGGCTGATGGAAAAGTACGCGCGGTACATCAAGGCGGTATTCATGGACGGCACGGCGGAACCGAAGCCGAAATTCGCGACGCCCGGTCACGAGGAGATCGAGCTGGCGCTGGTGAAGCTCTGGCACGCGACAGGGAACCGGGACTATCTCGATCTGGCGGCGCATTTTGTCAACCGGCGCGGCTATGGGGACAACGGCGAATCGCTGTCGGAGAACATTCAGAGCCACAAGCCGCTGCGGGAACAGCGCGAAGCGGTCGGACACTCGGTGCGCGCGGGGTACATTTACGCGGCGATGGCGGATCTGGCGCGGGAGACGAACGACGCGTCGCTGGACGAAGCGTGCCTTGCGCTGTTCGAGGACATGGCGTACCGGAAGATGTACGTGACCGGCGGGCTGGGTTCGACGAATGTGGGCGAAGCGTTCACGATCCCGTACGACCTCTCGAACGACAAGGCGTACGCGGAGACATGCGCGTCGATCGCGATGATCCTGTTCGCGCACCGGATGTTCCTTCTGCACCACGAGGCGCGGTTCGCGGACGCCGTGGAGCTGGAGCTGTACAACGGGATGCTGTCGGGTCTGTCGCTGTCCGGGGATGCGTTCTTCTATGAAAATCCGCTGGAGATCCAACTCGACAACTACAAAAAGGTCGGCGGGCGGTATCCGATCACGCGGCGGCAGCGGGTATTCGGCTGTTCGTGCTGTCCGTGCAACCTGAACCGGGTGCTGGCGTCGGTGGGGCAGTACTTCTACGCGGAGGAGGACGGCGCGGTCTGGGTGAACCAGTTCGGCACGAGCGCATACAAAAACGGTGGTCTTGCGGTGGCGCAGGAGACGGACTATCCGGTATCGGGCGAGATCCGGCTGACGGCGAACTGTCCGGTATACGTGCGCATTCCCGGCTGGTGCCGCAGCTTTACGGCGAGCGCGTCGTATGAGATGGCGGGCGGCTACGCGAAATTTGCCGCGGGCGAGATCGTGGTGCGCTTCGAGATGCAGCCGGAGTATATGGTATCGCACGTGGGAATCTACAAGAACGCGGGCAAGGTGGCGCTGCGCCGCGGACCGATCGTATACTGCGCGGAGGCGATCGACAACGGCGGGGACGTACACAGCCTATTCGCGGACGGCGCAAACCCGGCGTTCGCGCTGGCGGAATCGGTGCCGGAAACGGGCATCCCGGACGTCATCGCGCGTGGGTACCGCCGGCACAACGCGACCCCGGCAATGGACGCCGGTCTCCAGCTATACGCGCCGCTGTCTGTCCCGGAGAAATGTACGCCGGAAGAGATCCGCTTCATCCCCTATCACGCCTTCGCGAACCGCGACGAGACCAACATGCTCGTCTGGCTGCCCTATCGCCTGTGAGGCGGTGCGCGGAACGCGGGGGAACGAGGGGAACGGGGAACGCGGCTTCTTGAATGCACGAACTTGTTCGTGCCAGCCTGGGCAAGAACTTTTATGAAAAAGAGGCAGGGGGATTGTTTGTGTTTCCCCTCTTTCCCATAGCAACACCAAAAAACCGGAGCATCTGCCATGTAGCGGGTGCTCCGGTTTTCTTTATCTTTGTCGGAGGATACGCAAAACCTCCTCGAAATTCTGCGGCAGGGGGGCGGAAAACTGCATTTCCCTGCCGGTGACGGGGTGGGTGAGGTGCAGGACGGCGGCGTGGAGCAATTGACCGGGGAGGAGGTCGCGGTGCTTTTTTGCGAACGGACAGGTGTCGCCGCCGTAGATGGGATCGCCGAGAACGGGATGCCCGATGGACGCCATATGGACGCGGATCTGGTGGGTTCTGCCGGTTTCGAGGACGGCTTGGGCATAGGTGAAGCTGCCGTTTGCCGCGTCGCCGGGGAAATTCTCCAGCGGGGTATAATGGGTGACGGCATCGCGTACGCCGGGTTTCCCGCCGGGGGTCCCGGTACCTGGCGGGTAGACTGCCATTTTCTTCCTGTCCATGGGGTGCCTGCCGAGCGGCTTATCGATGGTGCCGGGGGCGTCCACGGTGCCGCAGAGGAGCATCCGGTATTCGCGGTGCATGTGGTGGGTGGCAAGCTGGGCAGAGAGGGATTTGTGCGCCTCGTCCGTTTTCGCGACGCAGAGAAGCCCTGTGGTATCGCGGTCGATGCGGTGGACGATGCCGGGACGGAGCACGCCGCCGATGCCGGAGAGACTGTCGCCGCAGTGATACAGCAGACCGTTTACGAGGGTCCCCGACGTATGCCCGGGCGCCGGATGCACAACGACGCCGGCGGGTTTGTCGAGCACGAGGATCGCGTCGTCCTCATACACGATGGAAAGCGGCATATCCTCCGGCACGACGTCGGTCACGGCAAGGGGCGGCAGGTGGATGCAGTAGACCTCGCCCGGCGCGGTTTTGTCCTTTTTCGCGACCGGTTTTGCCGCCGGATCCGTGCCGCGCGTGACCCTGCCGCCGTCGATGTATTTTTGAATGAGGGAGCGGGAGATGCCGGTCATTCTGGCAAGGGCAGCGTCCACTCGTTCGACGCCGTCCACTCGTTCGACGCCGTCAACTCGTTCGACGCCATCGGTAGTGACAATAAGCGGTTCATTTTCATCAAAATCCGGGGAATCAGAGCCGGAGAACGTGTCGCCGTTGTCTGTGCTATTGGCGGTGCCGTCCGTACGGAAAATATCGTCTGTCATTTCGCGTCCTCTTTCGGGGGATCGACCGGCACGTTTTCGTCGGCTGCTGCGTCCATATCGTTTGCGGGCGTATCCGCGGACTGTGTCGCGTTCGCGTCATTCCCATCGCCGCTTTCCCCGGACTGCGCTTCGCCCTCCGCCTGCTTTTTTTTCTTTTCGGCGATCTCGGAGCGCAGGACCCAGAGAAAGAACATGGCGCAGCCGACGCAGACAAAGGAGTCCGCAACGTTGAATACGTAGAAGTTGATGCAGCGCACGTCGATGAAGTCCACGACAAAGCCGCGCGCAAATCGGTCGATCATATTGCCGATGCCGCCGCCGACGATGAAGGCAGCCGCGAGCCGGAGCCAGACGGATTTCGGCTTCTGCCACCAGAGCCACACGAAAATGGCGACAATGGCGAGGAGGGAGAATGCCATAAAGACCCAGCGGTGGTTCGCCAGCATTCCGAACGCCGCGCCACGGTTTTCGACGTAGGTGAAATGCAGGATGTTTTCAATGAGGGGAAAGGTTTTGACCTGCCGCAGATGGGAAAGTGCGAGCAGCTTCGTCCACTGATCCAGTCCGACGACGGCGAGAATCACAAGAATTGTCCAGATCATACTACCTCTTTGCCGCGCATATCAGTCCCGCGCGTGTTTTTTGGGTTTTTGGGGCTTTTCGGGGATGTTGAGCGGCTGCTTTTCGACCTCTTCCATGTACTTCTCCGCCTGCTCCTTATTGTAGATCCGGTCAAATTCGCCGGTCAGGGAGATGTCCTGTACGGGATCGGTGGCGGTATCGGAGTCCATGAGGGCGTCAAAGCTCTCCGGCACGGCATTCGCGCGGCTCTGTTTGGGGGACGTGTCTACGGTCTGTGTTGGCTTTGTCGCGTACTGCGCCTTCAGATTGTCCAGCAGCCAGTCCGTGTCATCATCGTCTGCGTCCGCGTCGTCGGAATCCTCGTATTCATCCGCATCCGTGTCCGCGTCGTCGGAATCCTCGTATTCATCCGCATCCGTGTCCGCGTCGTCGGAATCCTCGTATTC
>CAKRZR010000025.1 GCA_934433485.1 uncultured Eubacteriales bacterium
TAGGGTGTGTTTCCCCATAAGAAAATGCTGTTGCCCCGTTTACGTGTGGGTAGTCCTTGACTTTCAGTGCGTTTGTGGTATAATATTCCTGACGACACGCAAAGGAGCATGGCAGACGCGATAGACTGCCAATTGTGAAAACGATATGTTTCAGTATCTGCATTGTTATATGCCGCAGACCTGGGAGGCACAGGTGCGTGCGGGACTGATCGGCAAAAACGCCGGTTTCCGTTTTTCCCAGTCCATCGACATTCCGGAAGAACTCAAATTCAACAACCTCGCCCGCACGGACGGAGCACTGTACGCATTGGTGCGCGAGCTGCTGTGCCCGTTTTACATCGATCGGCTCCAGGGCGGCTGTTATCTGGAGGAATATCCGTACGACATGGCGCTCATACACTCCTACAGAGAACTGCTCGGCGAAAATTTCTGGGGCTTCCAGATGCATGAGTGGATGAGCAACTATATGTCCGATCTGGGCAAGCTGAAAAACAACAACTGCCCGGCATGGACAGCGGAGGCGATCACCGAAACGATCCTGCGCGCTTATCCGTTCCCGCACGTTTTTCTGGAGTCCATGAACGCCGCGGAAATGGCAGGTGCCGGTTGTCCGGAAACGATCGGGGATTTTCTCGCTGTCACGGAAGCGCTCTTTGCCAAGCGGCAGGCGTACACGGAGGGTATGCTTGTCCCCTGCGACAGCTATTGTCTCGCGTATCCAATGGAGCTGGCACACGGCGCTAAGCGGTTCATGCCGGAGATCGGTCACCAGACGCCGGACACACGGATCCAGGTGGCGTACGCGCGCGGCATGGCAAAGGCATATGGTATTCCATTCGGCACGTACTATGAGCCGTGGGGCGGATCGCCGTTCTCCGCCTGCTGCTACCAACGCGATGGAAAAAACGAGTGGAACATCGGCGGCTCGGCGGATTTCCCGTTCCAGACAGCGGGTGACAACGGCGGCAGCTCCCGTTCCATGCAGCGGCGTATGCATCTGTATTCCTACATGGCAGGCGCGTCGTTCATGGCGGAGGAATGGGGCATGTGCAATACCTTCTACGACTGGAACGATTTCGAGCTGTCCCCGTATGGGATGGTAAAGCGCGATTTTCTACGGTTCACGGAAAAGTATCCGGACATTGGCACACCAATCGCGCCGATTGCCGTAGTACTGCCGAAGGAACTGCCCGTTTTTGAAATGAACTCGTTCGATTCCGATCTGTATATGCACTATCCGGTATACGGCAGCCTGCTCGACAAGCTTCGCCTTACCCGCCGCGGTATCTTCCGACTCTTCCGGGAAAGCGGGCCGATGATCGGTACAGAAACCACTTCCCTGCTCAACTGTACCATTCCGGACACGTTGGATATTGTGCAGGAGGACGCCGTGCATTGTGGGGATTACGCGTATGTGGTCGATCTCACCGGCTCCGCGGACTTTGCGAAAACAGCTGCCGCCCAGGCCTGCGCTATCGAGGATGTTCCTGCGCTTCTGGACGCACTCTTGCCGTGTGTGATGCGCGGAAATGCCATGAAGCAGCTCACGCGCACCGAAGACGGCACCGTGTATTTGCTGCTCACGAACAACAGCGGCGTATCCCGTACCGTCGCGGAAGGCGAAAGCCTGCTACCGGACGCCGCGGAAACGGTCACTGTACAGACGAAAAATGAGCAGACGCTTACCATGCTCGAGGGAGACGGCACAATATCCCGCGGTGAGGACGGTCTGTACCGTGTCGAAATTCCCGCAGGCGGTTGGTTCTTCGGCATATTGCGATAACACTGCAAAAATGGAAACGCCGTATCTTCTCTGACGCACCTGTGTGAAAAAAGAACCAGTACCGTCCGATAGACGGAAGTACTCACTGTCAGACAGCAAAAAATAGCAATTCAAACAGGGCTTCCACCCTGTTTGACAAACCATCCAACGGAGGGGACACATGATGGAACTGTACTATAACCTGCCGCAATCACTCGGCGCCGTCGATTCTCTGGGAAGATCGCTGCCCACCGGCGTCATAGCACGCTCTCCAAAAGAACGCGCCGTCGGACTGTTCTATTTCCTCTGGTGCGGCGAGCATGGCAGACATGTGCCGTACGATATTTCAAAAATCGTCACAGCCGACCCGGACGCCGGATACCACACGGATTCGCCGCTCTGGGGCAGTGTCGGCACCTATCACCACTGGGGCGAACCGTTTTTCGGCTACTACTACAGCGACGACGAATGGGTGATCCGCCGCCATATGACGCTGTTCTGCGACGCCGGTGTGGACTTTCTCTATTTCGACACCACCAACGCCGTGATCTACGAAAAGAACGTAAAAATCGTGCTCCGCGTCCTGCAGGAATACCACGACGCCGGTTTTCGGATCCCAAAGGTCATGTTCTACACAAACACCGCGTCCGGCAAGACCGTGGAGGCACTCTACAACGCGATCTACAAGCCGCGCTACTGTCCGGACACGTGGTACTATTTCGAAGGGAAACCGGTCATCATCGCCGTACCGGAGGAATGCTCCGCGGAAGTGCGTGCGTTTTTCAATATCAAGCTGGCACAGTGGCCGAACGAACCGGACAAACAGGGTGGCTGGCCGTGGATGGACTTCACCCGTCCGCAGCGTGTGTTTGACAATCTGCGCGGAGAGCCGGAGGTTATGAGTGTGTCTGTGGCACAGCATCCGCAGCTGCGGTTCGGCGATTCCGTACTGTACGGCGAGACGGAAAACCGCGGGCGCGCATATCATGACGGCAGAAACGATCCGGATCCCGCGGCGTTTTTAGGCGGTGCGAACTTCGGCGAACAATTTGCGCGCGCCATTGAAGCAGATGTACCGGTCGTGCTCGTCACCGGATGGAACGAATGGATCGCCGGTCGCTGGAACGGGATTCCGGAACGTCCAATCATGTTCGTGGACTGTGCGAACGCGGAATACAGCCGGGATCTTGAATTGATGCGCGGCGGCTACTTCGACAACTATTATCTCCAGTTCATCTCCTGCATCCGCGCGTACAAGGGACAGTCCGCCTCTGAAATCCCGCACATCTGTCATCATGTACCGGGCGGTAGCCTGCATCGCGACAACGACGGCTACGGCGCGCATTATGAAAATCACACCGGTCGAAACGCGCTGAAATCCCTCTCGGCGGAGATGGATGGCGATACCCTCGCAGTACGCGTCACCGCCTACGACAAGCTGGATCCCGACAGGAACGGCAGCTTTATGCAGGTGTTTGTGACCGGCGAAAACGAAACACACGGCGTTTTCGCGACCGCCTGGACGGAAAACGGCGCGACGATCGGTGCTGTGGATACGAAGAACTATACAAGTCGGCGGACAGAGCGGGAAATCGAGGCGGAGATCGGCGAAGATTCTGTGCTCTATCGGATCCCGCGCGCTCTGCTGCCGGAGGGTACGCTGTGGCTCAAGGCGGCCGACAGCCGTGAAACGATCCGATGCGGTGCGGATTTCTACGATAAGGGCGATACGGTACCTGCCGGACGGCTCTGGTTCGTGGTACGCTGACATTCTCCACAATGGAAAAGCCTCTCTGCGGCGGATACATATCCGATAAGAGAGGCTTTTTGGCGTTTATTTCATCGTTTCACTGCTGTTGAGCACCGCGGTGCTGTAGAGAAAGAGGGTATCCTGCCCGTGAAAATCGACCATTCGTCCGAGATAGGCACTTGCGAGGTAGCGAATGTCCAGTAAAGTGATCGTTTTATATGCCGGAACCAGCAGCGGTACAATGCTGGAGGCAAACGAGTCGCGGAAAACGATCAGCTCGCGGTCACTTTGGGCATGCGGATTCTCGATCGTGAGATAGGACACCGGACCGGAGAGGAAAAACTCGTACGGATCCTTCCCGGACGCTTTTGCGAAATCGTATATCCCGCCGGTTTCGTTTGTCTCGTGATTCGTCACCACACAGTCCGCGAGCGTATCGTTTGTGAGATAAGCGATCGTCTCCGCCTCCATGGGCAGTGCCGCGTATCCATAGTACACGCCGTAAAAGGGAACGTCCAGGGTTTCTTCCGTATACGCGTCTCTGTCCGCAATGGTCACACCCAAACCATCCGCTAGCCGTTTCGCGGTATCCATGAGCTTTTCCGCGCGCCAGTGGGTATCCGTTTTGTAGTAGTCCGTGACCGTCAGAGTGTCCATGATGTCGATATAGGTCATATAGTCCGTCTGTTCCCGGAGCTTAGCAATCATCGCGTCGTAGTCCACGACGGGATAACCGTTTTGGGCTGCGAGAAAGACGTTTTTATCCGGGATCACAGAAAGATAGCACGCGGAGCCTGTATCGCGGAGATACCTGTCGTAGAGATACGCAAACCGCTCCGCCGCGTGGTCGATCGAGGTCTCCGACAATGGATAATCGAGCCTGGACGCGTATCCATCCACGATGTAGACATCGTTGTTGTCCCCCTTGCGCAGGATGTCATAGGAGAACACCGCCTTCAGTGTACGGAAACGGTCGCGCATGGGAAACTGATCGGCAGCGAATGCGTCAAAATCCGTTGCAAAAGCGCCGCTAAGATAGCCGTCCCACGTCAGCGCGGGCAGCGTTGCCAGAGAACGCCGCTCACTGACAGAAATCTCGTCCGGCGTACGCAACAGTGTCCAAAGTCCGTATCCGGCGAGAAAGAGTGCACACAGCGCAAGCGTGCAGACAGAGGTAATTTTGGTTAGCCGCATGGTCTCTCTCCTTTCAGAAACGGAAATACAGGAATGGATTGAACGAACCGTCCACAAGATATGCCGTACACAGCACCAGCAGACAGAGCATTGCGACCGGTCTTGCGATCTCGATCACGCGACTGCCGACTGTGGTACTCTGTATCCGACGAACCGCCCGGTTCAGCAAGGGTGTTGCGCCGAGGATGGCAGCGATGAGGATCACCGCATAGCTGCGCAGCGCGTAGAGCCCCACCGGATCCGTGAGCGACGACGCGCCAATGCCGAACAGGGCGCCGATTTGCGCGAATCCCGCCGTCACGCTGTCCGCGTCAAAGAGCACGAAGCTGAGCGCGATCACAAATAAAACGTAGAGATGGCGGAACACGCGCGTTTTTTCGAGAATTTTGTGGAACCACAGCTTCTCAAAGAGCAGAAACACGGCAAAATACACGCCCCACAGCACAAAATTCCACGCCGCACCGTGCCACAATCCGGTGAGCATCCAAACAACGATGATGTTGCGGATCCATTTCCATCGGCTGACCCGGTTGCCGCCGAGCGGAATGTACACGTAATCGCGGAAAAAGGAGCCGAGCGTTTTGTGCCATCGACGCCAAAACTCCGTCACGCTCGCGGAGATATAGGGATAGTCGAAATTCTCCGGAAACGTGAAGCCGAAGATCCGTCCCAGACCGATCGCCATGTCGCTGTAGCCGGAAAAGTCGAAATAAATATGGAGCATGCACGTGACCGCATAGAGCCACGAAAAGAGCACGGAAGGCGCGGCGGTCGCTTTGTACGTCGTGAGCAACTCATAGAGGACGTTCGCGATGAGCACCTTTTTCGACAGTCCGATGAGGAACCGCGTGACACCCTGTGTGATCGCGTCAAGCGTATGCGTACGGGCGGTCAATTCCTTTGCAATATCGGCGTAGCGTACGATTGGTCCGGCAATGAGCTGCGGGAACAGCGCCACATACGCCGCGAGATCAATGAGGTTTTTCTGGGCAGCGACATCGCCGCGGTACACATCGACCACGTAGCTTGTGATTTGAAATGTGTAAAAGCTGATACCGATCGGAAGCGTTATGCCGATGCGAGGAATCTCCTTTTGCAATACCGCGCTGACGGTGGACAGGAGAAAGTCCGCGTATTTACAATAAACGAGCAAAGAGAGAATGAGCGTGACGGACAGGGTCAGCAGTATGCGGGACAAACGCGGCGAGGGACGGTATCTTTCAATCAGCAGACCGGAAAAATACCCAAGGAGGATCGAAACCAGCATGAATACGACAAATTTCGGTTCTCCCCATGCGTAGAAAAAGAGACTGGCGGCAAGCAATACAAGATTTTTCCACCAGCGCGGTACAAGAAAATACAAAAGCAGCGTGACCGGCAGAAAATAGAAAAGAAACGGCAGTCCGGAAAACAGCATCGCGTATTCCTCTCACAGACAGAATTTGTGCTGCCATAGGAAACAAAACCACAGGCAGCACCGGATAGGGCGTATTATTCTACCGCTTCCTCGTAGGCGACAGCGGCGTCGGGATAGGTCGACTGGAATTTATCGCGGAACGTGTTCACCAGATCCTCGTTGCCGAAGAGGGAGACAACGTAATTCCCATAGGTGAAAATTACGTATTTATCCGGGAAGCCGCACATCCAATGGCGGGAGGCAAGCGCGTTGCGCAGGGTTTCCGCCGTCGATGCGACCTTTTCCGCGTCGATGACATGGAACGCACCGCAGGTGAAGGTATTCAGGTTCATCATGTGGACGAGAGACGCGGCGTCATCGATATCGGCTGCGTTTTTCTCCGGCAGGATGAGCATCGACGACAGAGACGCGGTATCCGTGATGTCGAACCGACCGGGCGCGCCATCTACGTTGTTGTTGTAATCGCCGCCGGCTGCCGGGAATTTTTCATCCTCCGTATACGTTGCCCACACCGTAGAGAGCAATGTTTCCGCATCGGTATCGGTATTCGTATCGGCAGCGGCAGTTTCCGTTTCGGTTTCAGCATCGGTTTCCGGCGCTGTGGTATCTCCGTTGCCGCCGGTGGTATCGGTCACGGATTCATTCGGTGCGGTATCCGTTTCGTCCTTGTTCTTCCCACAGGACGCAAATGCGGCGGTAAGCAGGCATACAACGAGAAAAAGGGCTATAGATTTCTTCATTTTTGTTTTTTCTCCTGATATAGGTGTTAGCATGGGCTCGCGTTATCGTTAGTTTGCCGCGAAACCGTGCTTAGTATACCACATAACCGGTGAAAATACAAGAAATTCACCATGAACGGATTGTAAAAGCGTAAAAAGGGCAGGTTCGACCGTCAGGGACACAATTTCGAGAAAGCATTTGTGAAAATCCTTTCAAAATTCCCTTGACAGACGCGCGCCTAACATGGTATACTGTTCCTGTGAACCGGGGACGGCACCCATAACAAAAAACGGCGTTCGCAGATCACCATATGAGGGGGTGGCACCCATAACAAAAAACGTACGTGTGGTGGACGAATTTGGAAATACATATGACAGCACCTACCCGAAACGGGCAAAGGGGCTCATAAAACACGGCAGGGCACGCTTCGTAGACGAACATACGATATGCCTCATAAGTCCGCGAACGTGTCCGCCGGATATATCGGAGGATACAGAAATGACATATACTGAAAATATCGGAAACGATACCGTACAGGAGCTCGCAGAAACCGCTCTGCCGACAGAGACTGAAATGGATTGCGGCACAGGGATGCCTGAGGTTCCGGAAAAGATCACCATGCAATACATTTTCCGCTGCATCCGTGCGGTACAGGAGGACAAGATTTTCCTGTACCGCGCCATTGAAAAGCTGGGAAATGTCCGGTCGGAAGGTCCGGGAGATGTTGGTGCGGCTGCCAAAGCAAACGCACTTTCACATGCCGTAGAGGAACACGAAAAAACGAATCGGCGGCTGATCGATTTTTACGAGCGTATCTACGATGATCTGTACAAAGAGCATATGGACAGTACCCTGGATACACAGCAGAAAGCGATGCAGATCTTAGCAAACGCCCATATGGACTGCGCCACACTCGATTCCCTGTCCGGCATATTTGACACGATACGTCATATCAACGGATAACCACAAAACGACAGGAGTCTGTCTGCAAAGACGGATTCCTGCCGTTTTCTATGGCATAGGCAAATCAAGATTGAAAAAGCGGAGATCAGAATCGCTCCCATCTCCGTCTGTGTTGGCGAATACCTATTTTCCCGGACCGTCTCCAGCCAAGTATTTTCGGCACGACAGAGCTTAACTTCTGTGTTCGGAATGGGAACAGGTGAACCCTCTGCGTAAACCTCACCAACTGTGGATAGTATACCACATCCGCCGCCGTTTGTCAAGTGGTCTGGAGTAGGATTTCGATTTTTTACAGTCCCATGCAGTTTTCACCGATATATGTATTGACTTTCTCCAAAATTTCCTGTATACTATTTACAAAACAGGATAATATGCTGTTTTTACACATCCATTTCACATGTGCTTCCGTTTTTCTGCCTTACTCTATATAAAAACAGCGCATACGCCATTGTGTTATAAAAAACGGGAGGAAAGTATGTTTCTCACAGCGAAAAACCTGACAAAATTTATGTAACCGGCGAGACACAGGTACACGCCCTTGATGACGTCTCGCTGGATATTGACCGCGGCGCGTTTGTTTCCATTATTGGTAAAAGCGGCAGCGGAAAATCGACGCTTTTGCATCTGCTCGGCGGACTGGATATTCCGACAAGCGGCAAGGTTACAATCGACGGCACAGATCTATACGCCCTGTCCCCCGATCCGCTGACAATATTCCGCCGCCGCAGCATCGGCTTTGTCTTTCAACGCTACAATCTCATCTCGAACCTGAACGTGTGGGAAAACATCACCCTGCCGATCGGTCTGGATGGCGGACGCGTTAACCCAGACGAGGTCGACACCCTGCTGGACACGCTCGGCATTGCGGACAAACGGAACATGCTGCCCTCCCAGCTCTCCGGCGGGCAACAGCAGCGGGTGGCAATCGCACGTGCGCTCATCACCAGACCGCATATCATTCTCGCCGATGAACCGACCGGCAACCTCGACTCCAAAACCGGCATGGATGTGATAGAAACCCTATGCGCGCTGAACAAACAATATGCGCAGACCATTGTACTCATCACACACAACGAAGAACTGGCGAAGTTGACCTCACGGCAGATACGGCTTGAGGACGGCAGAATCGTATACGACAGCGGGGTATGAGAATGAGAACGATCTTACGGCTCGCAATAGGCAGGATCCGCACAAAAAAAGCACGCTCGGCAGTGATCTGCACAGCAATTCTCCTGACGCTGACACTCTTTATGACCGTTGTAAGCATCGCGGTAAATCTTGTTTCCAGCTACGGCATGATGCTGCGGCTGGCATCGGGGACAGATTACCACGGCTACTTGCGCGGCGCGACCTTTTTGGCGGATGGGGAAACCATTCGCGACACAGCGAAGCTAAATCCCGAAATCGCCGACGCGGTGATTTCATCAAACGCCGGACAATGCGCGCTGCGCCCGGAGGATCTGCATACCTCGGAGCTCACTCTTCGTCTGATTGAGCGTGGAGCCGATTTGCAGCATTTCTATACCGATATTACCGCGGGCAGATTTCCGGAATCCGACGCGGAAATTCTCTTGAATCCCCTCTATTTTCCGGACATACGGATTGGCGACACGCTCGGATTTTACTATACCGGGTATGCCGATGGCGTTGTCGGCTGCGCGTACGCGGAATGTACCGTAAGCGGGTTTATCGAAGGCCGCACGGACGCCCAGCTGCGTATGGTGATGCGATACAGTGATACCCTCTCGGAAACGTACGGTTTTTCCGAACAGTATCTGAATGTATACTTCTCCTTCAACGATACCAAAAGCATGACGCAAAAGGCGGACGCGCTGGTACAGAACACGCTTGCGGCGTATGTCGATCCCGCGTATGACGTGCATTGCGTACTGAATCAGGCATATCTGCAGTCCTCTTTCCGGGAAGCGCTTAATCCGGCTACGGTGTTTCTCATTCTCTTTTCCTTATTCATAGTCTTTCTCTGCTCGTTTCTGCTCATCTGCAACATCTACTCCATCGCGCTGACACAGGATATGCAGACGTTTGGATTATTGCATGTCATCGGTACAACGCACAGACAGCTGCACGGTATGATCGTCATCCAGTCCGTGCTCCTTTTTACCGTAAGCCTGCCGCTTGGTCTTGCGCTCGGATATGGGATCGGCTGGAAATTGCTGTCCCCGCTTTTGGTATCCGCCATTGCCGCAGAGGGGCTGCAATTCCGGTTTCATCTCTGGATCCCCCTCGCGGCGGCAGGAATCACAGTTTTCCTCGGCTTTCCTGCCATCGTTTTCCTGATCCGCACATCCATGCACGCGCTCGTATCTCTCCAGTGGCAAGCGGGTGTACTCGTGCTTGCTGTATATACCGCCATATCCATCCTGTCATGTATCGCGATTGCCGGAGTGACGAAAAAAGGCACGCCAGCGGAGCAAATGCAGGTCGAATAGGCAAAAGAACTGTCGGGATTCCGTGAAGGATTTCCGACAGTTCTTGTTTTGACAGTGTATTTTCCAAACTCAGCCGTTTTTCACCTTTTCCCACAGTGTTTCCGGCTCGAAATGGATCGTCACGCGATCGCCTACACGCAGATACAACCGACGAATCCCACAGAGCGCGCCGTCTTTATACCACAAAACAGCGTATCCTGTGCCCATGCCGCCGCGATTTTCCACGGTGACCGTATCGTCGCTCTCCCAGCTCTCGTGCACGTCGCCGTAGGACAGCCCATGACCAAATGGATAGAGCGGCGTTCCCTTAAAGAAACGATACGTGCGGTTTTCCATTGCGTAGTCCTCAAACGGCGGCAGGTCATCGTCTCCGCGATAGAAGGTAACGGGCAATCGACCGGACGGAGACACGCGTCCGAAGAGAATATCCGCCACCGCGTATCCGCCTTCCGCACCCGGATAGAAGCATTGCAGCACCGCATCGCATGTCCGATCCACCTCGCCGAGTGCCATGCAGCTTCCGCTGACATGCACGCATACGATGGGCTTTCCGCAAGCGGCTGAGGTTACGGCGGCAAGGAGCCGTTTCTGTACATCCGGCAGTTCAATGGTCACCTTGTCGCCTTCCGCACCGGGTTCGCCGCCCTCTCCCTCCATTTTCGGATTCAGCCCGAGGCACAGTACCACGGCATCCGCCTCCCGCACGGCAATGATCGCCTCGCGCAGGGTATGCGGCAGATATTCCGGCAGATCGGGATCGGTCCCCGGCGCGCCGCCGAAGGTAATTTCCGAGCCACGCGCGTACACAACGCGACCGTCAAAGCCCTCCGTAATGCCGCGGAGAATCGTCGCGTATCGATCCGGCGTGCCGTTGTAGTTGGCAAGCAGCGTGGTCACGTCGTCCGCCGTCGGTCCGATCACGGCAAGCGTTTTCACGTTTTTGAGCGGCAGCGCGCCATTATTCTTGAGCAGCACCACCGACTCCTCCGCCATTCGCCGATTGAGCGCACGATGCGCATCGGATCCGATCACACTGTAAGGAATATCGTCGTAGGGCGTTTTGTCGAACAGTCCAAGGCGCAGACGGGATTCCATGAGCACTTCTGCTGCCGCTGTGATCGGCTCTTCGGTGACCAGTCCCCTTTCGTAGGCGATTTTCAGGTTCCGGTACACCTTACCGCAGTTGAGCTGACAGCCGGAGTTGACCGCGAGCGCCGCGCTCTGGTACGGCTCCTTCGTCACATGGTGGCTTTCGTGGAAATCACAGATCGCGCCGCAGTCGGATACGACATAGCCGTCAAAACCGTATGTATTCCGCAGAATCTCACTGAGCAGACGATGGTTCGCACAGCACGGTTCGCCGTCCAAGCGGTTGTACGCGCCCATAACAGCCGCCGGATGTGCAGACGCAATGATATAGGCAAACGCCGGCAGGTATGTTCCGAACAGATCCGCGTCGGATACGTGGACATCGAAAACGTGACGCAGCTTTTCCGGTCCGCTGTGTACGGCGTAATGCTTCAAGGTCGCGTCCGTCTTGCGATATTCTCCGTCGCCCTGCAGACCGCGGACAAAGGCGTCCCCCATATGCGCGGTCAGATACGGATCCTCACCATAGGTTTCGTGACCTCTGCCCCAACGCGGATCGCGGAAAATATTGATATTGGGCGACCACATGGTCAGTCCCTCATAGGTGCCGGTATCGCCGAACGTCCGGTACGCGTTGTATTTGGCGCGCGCTTCTTCCGCGATCACACAGGCAACCTCGTATAGCAGTTCTGTGTCAAAGCTTGCCGCCATGCCGATCGCCTGCGGAAAAACCGTCGCCGTGCCGGAGCGTGCAACGCCGTGCAGCGCCTCGTTCCACCAGGTGTACGCCGGTATGCCCAGTCTGGGGATTGCCGGCGCATCGTAACGCATCATGGACATTTTCTCGGCCAAGGTCATCTGCGCCACAAGCTTTTTTGCTCTTTCTCTGAAATCCATGCTCTTTCTCCTATCTCAGGCTCACGTTTTAAGCCTGTACTCTGCGGAACACCGGAATACGCTTGGTGGACACATGAATCTTCCCATTGCCTACGATCTCGCCGGTGAAGTAGTCCGCCCAGGTGTCCGCTGTCGGTAGATACACATCGCGCTCGTCCCCCTGACCTGCACAGATCGGCGCAACGAGCAGATCCGCGCAGAATAAATATTCGTCGTCGATGGCAACCGTCTCGGGATCCGACGTATAGTCCATGACCAATGCGCGAATCGGCGGACGACCGGTGGCACGATAGGTATCGAATGCCGCCTTCAGCATGGGGACAAGGGATTCGCGCAGCTTCAAAAGCTCGCGTACCTCCTTTTCACAGTCCAGCTCCGCCCACGGCACCCTGTCGCAGTACCACGCGTTGATGAGGCACTGGACGCTGAACACCGTTGCCTGCAGGCGGCGCAGCAGTTCATCCTTAGAGTGGGCATGACGCAGCTCCGGCGTCCAGAGGATCCCTGAAAACGCAGACTGGGCGATTCCGCGTACGAAATCCCGATGATCGTACAGATCGCTGTACAGCACAAACGGATATGGCGCGGCAAGGGCACCCATATTGCGCACCTCGGACAACGTTTTGTGTTCGCCAAGCGCGGCCATGATGGTCTGGCAATAAAGGGTTCCGAACAGGGAGTGGTACTGCTCCCCATCCAGACCAGACGGGAACTGCGCGGTCAATGGAAAGCTCCAGCTTCCGGTATTGTCACTGGAATCGCATTCGTCGAGCTTGAAACCGTCGATTCCGTGCTCCACCAGCGTCCGTCTGTGGTAGTCGGCGAAAATCCCCCGTGCTTCCGTGATCGCAAAATCCGGAACGACGCCGCCCCAGACCTCGTATTCGCCGCTATACGGCGCCAGCGCATCGTGAATCGGTGCTGTCGGGTGTGCAAAAGCATGCTCCCACAGATTGATATGAAAATGCTTCTCACGCAGTGTGGCGATCATCGCATCCGGCTTTGGAAAACGATCGCTCCATCGATACGAGCAGGAATAGGTATGCGTCTGCCATCCGGGTTCCAAACCAAGGATGTCGCAGGGAATGTCCTTTTCGCGGAAATAGTCCGCCATGGCGAGCACTTCCTCCTGCGAATACTTTCCGCAGCAGCGATACAGCACGCCGAGTCCCCACGTGGGCACATCCGGACCGCCGCCGGCGAGCATATTGTACTGTGCGACAATATCCGTAATGGTATCGCCTTCCATGACGTAGACATCGATGCCCTCCGCCGCCGGAATCAGGACGCTCATGACAGCTTGCTCCGTGTTCCGGACGGCATACAGCGCGTCTGTGGACTGTTTCACATCGCTTGTTTCCTCCGTCGCGACCGCTCTGCCGATATTTTTCGGATACCCGCAGTAGACCTCGATATACCGCGCTGTGTCAAAATACATGCCATAACCCTTGTTGGTCACGAAAAACGGAACCGGCGCGTGGCTGTCTCCGTTGTTCGTCGCCGGATCGGCATTGACCGCCAGACGCAGCTTCCGACCGCGGTGACAGAACTGTTTGAGCTGCAGACCAAAGCCGTAGATCTGCGCGTCGTCCTCCAGCGGAAATTCGAGAAGAAAGCCGCGGTTGGTCTGTCGTACGGTAAAGTTTGCAGCTGGATAGGAAACCGGCGTTTCGCTGTAGCGGAAATCTTTGCAGAAGCGAGAGGGTACTAACGTCTCCGGTGTACCAAAGGTGAACTTTTTCATATGGCTGCTGCCTGCAGGTGGAACGGTGTCATGCAGGTCGTCCTTTCTTAAAAATTCTTTTTACGATAGTATACCATGCGGTGGCAGCTTTGTCAATGGAGAAAACGGCAGGCAACGGGGCAACAGCATTTACTTTTAGGGGAAACAGACTT
>CAKRZR010000026.1 GCA_934433485.1 uncultured Eubacteriales bacterium
GCATCAGGATAAGCCTGCGCTTGAAAAGCCATCGAGCGCAAGCTAAAAATTTTTGTCGTGTGCTTGACATACGGGTGGCGGACGTCGTGAACGTGGCGGTGGAGGATCGCTGCATGGACGAGAACGGATTTCTGGATCTCACCCGCGCGGGACTGGTCTGCTACGCGCACGGACAGTACATGGCAGTCGGCGACGCGATCGGGAAATTCGGGTTCTCGATGAAAAAGGACACGAAAAAAGGCAGGAAGAAATAAAGAAAACAGGCGACAGCCCGATTTCACTCGGTATATCGCCTGTTTTTTCATTCCTCTCCTTCCGCGTTTGCCGCGAGAAACCGTGTGAGGGATTCCTCCTCCTCGTACAGCTGCATGAGCCGGTCCTCCGCGGTCGTTTTCCGATCGGACAGCTCGGCTGCCTTGTGGTAATCCGTCGCGGCTTCCCCAAACAGCGCGTCGTCGATGTCGCAGATCTCCGTCTCCAGTCCGGCGATCTCCTTTTGGATCGTTTCCGCGCGCCGCTGTGCCTGCCGCAGCCGTGCCGTCTCCTGCTTTCTGCGGAGGTATTCCTCCTTCTGCGTCAGCGCCTCGTCCGCCTTCTGTTCCCGCGCCGCGTCGCTTTCCTCACCGGGACGACCGCCCTGCGCGATGTATTCGTCGTACGTGCCGTGGAAATCGCGGGACTGCCCCGGTCCTGCCGCCAGATCGATGAACCGTGTCGCCAGCTTTCTGGTGAAATACCGGTCGTGCGATACGGCGAGGATGGTGCCCTCAAACTGCGTCAGCGCGTCCTCCAACGCCTCGCGGGAGCCGATATCGAGGTGGTTCGTCGGCTCGTCGAGGATGAGCACGTTCATTTTTGACAAAATCAGCTTCGCCAGCGTCAGTCTTGCCCGTTCGCCGCCGGAGAGGATGCGCACCTCTTTTTCGATGTCCTCACCGACAAAGCGAAACAGCGCCAGCGTGTTGCGGATCTCCGTCTGCGTCAGGTGCGGGTACGCGTTCCACAGCTCGTCGAGCACCGTATTGTCGTCCGAGAGATTCTGGTTTTCCTGGTCGTAGTAGCCGATGGTCACGTTGTAGCCGAACTCGATCTCCCCGGCAAGCGGCTCCAGCTGTCCGAGTAAGAGCTTGATGAGCGTGGATTTCCCGCAGCCGTTCGGACCCGCGAAAAAGACCCGGTCGTGCTTCTTGATGAGGAACGACAGATCCCGGAAGAGGATGTTCGTCCCGAAGCCCATCGTCAGCCCTTTAACGGACAGCACGTCGTTGCCGCTTTCGCCGGAATTTTGCAGCGTAAAATGGATGCTCTTCGGCAGATTCGCCGGACGCTCCACCTTTTCCATGCGGGCGAGCGCTTTTTCCCGGCTCTCCGCGGCGATGATGTTCCGCTCTCTGTTCCACGCGCGCTGCTGCGCGATGTACGCCTCCTGCCGCGCGATCTCCTTTTGCTGATCCTCGTATCGCTTCATCTGCTCGCGCCGCCACTTTTCCTTTTCCGCGACGTACTGCGTGTAGCTGCATTTGTACAGCCGCGCGTGCGTGTTCTCGACCTCGAGCGTCTTGTTCGTCACCCGATCGAGGAAATACCGGTCGTGGCTGACCACCAAAAACGTCTTTTTGTACGCCGCCAGATGCTCCTCCAGCCACGCCATCGTGTCCGTGTCGAGATGGTTCGTCGGCTCGTCTAAGAGAAGAATATCCGGCTCACGGGAGAGTAGCCGTGCCAGTGCCAGCCGGGTCCGCTGTCCGCCGCTCAGGGACGATACCGGCAGATGGTGGTATTCCTCGCCGAAGCCCAGCTTGGAGAGCAGACTCTGGCAACGTGACTTATAATATAACCCTCCGTCCGCGATGAAGCGGTTGTTTAAGGATGTAAACTCTCTTGTCCACTGCGCCAGCTCCTCCTCCGTGCCGCCGGATTCGAGGGATGCCTGCAGCTGCGTCAGCCGCTTCTCCATCCGACAGAGCTCCGGGAAGATCGCGTACATCTGGCCGAGCACCGTCTCATCCTGCGGCGAACCGTCGATGGAGAGCACCCGGAACGCATCGTCCTGATGGAGCATGCCCACCGTTTTGTTCTTTCCGATCGTCACCGTGCCATCGTCTGCGGGATATTCGCCCACGAGCAGCTTGAATAAGGTCGATTTTCCGCTGCCGTTTACGCCGACGATGCCGAGGTGGTCGCCTTCCTCCAGGGAAAACGTGATATTTTCCAAAATTGTGCGGGTTCCGATGCGATACGAAAGCCCGCTTGCGCTCAGTGCAATCATATAATCCTCAATATCCAAAATCGCTGGGGAAACCTGCCGTGAAGTCTCCCCAGCTTCTGTCCGATGTCTGTTTATTGATACGGGTCGTAGTCCCGCGGATTGCGGCGCGTCCGGCTCTGTCCGCCGACAGCATTGGACTGCCCGTTCCCGCGATATTGCCCGTTCTGCCGTCCGGAGCCGTGATACTGCCCCTGTGGCTGGTATTCCGCGTACGGATCGTTCGCGTTTGCGTAATTGTCCGCGTACGGATCGTTCCGATAGGGATTCCTGCCGGATTGTCCGGAGTTCCGCTGTCCGTTATATTGCCCGGACGGTCTCTGCCCGGAGCCGCGCCGGTTGTTGTACTGTCCGTTGCCGCGCGGCTGTCCGCCATGATCGCCGTAGCCATAGCCGTCGTCGTAGCCGTAGCCATCGCTGTCGCTGTAATACGGCTGCTGCCGCCGCTGCGGGTTCTGGCGCTGCTGTCCCGGACGCTTTTGCCCGTAAAGCCGCTCGTCGTAGTTGTTTCCGAACGCGTAGCGCGGCGCGTCGTGCTTACGCAGAATGTATGTGCGGAAAATCGACATCGCCGTGTCGTTGAAGAGCGCCGCGACAAAGAGACCGCCCACCGCCAATGCCGCGATGAGGATCAGCCAAAGGATCACCTTGAAAAAGATCCCGATCCCGCGCACAAATCCGCTCTGCTTGGTCACCGGATTGCCGTCCGCGTCCGTTTCCGCCGCCGTATCCGCTGTGGATTCCGCGTCTCCGCCGACCGTCGTGCCCGTCGCCGCCAGATTTGCCGTCATGAACTCGTCGAGCTTCAGAATCGTTTTCATCACACCGCGATCCGTGTTCCCGGCGTCAAAATCCTCCTCCAGATAGTTCGAGAGGATGTCCTTCAGCACCTCGTCCGTCACAATTTTGTCGATGTCCACGCTCTGGACGGCAAAATAATTCTTGCTGCCCCGGTCGATCACCAGCAATACGCCGTCGCTCATGTTCCAGTCCGTGAACACGTTGCGCGCGTAGGACGCTATGTCCTCGTCCCCGACCGAATCCACAATGCAGATTCCGATCCGGGCGTTCCGCGTCGCGTACAGCTTTTCATTCGCCGTGACCAGGGCGTCCTTTGTCGTCGTGGACAGTACCCCGCTCTCGTCCGATATGTAGTCCACCGGCTGCGGATACGCCGCAAATACCGGGAAAATCAAAAGAACCGTCAAAAGCAGCGCGAGAATGGTGATTCCCAGGCACCGCTTCGCTGTAGTTTGTACCATTTTATATCCTCCTTTGGTGAGAAAGGAATTGATTCATATGTGAATTACCCCACATCGGGTGAAAGGGTTGAGCAAACGAAAACCATCAAACGCAGGAAACAAAGCCCGAAAGGAACCAAATTGGTGCGCAATCAGCCTGGGAAACCTCTGATTTAAGGTTATTTTTGCAATAAAAGCCCTTATATTTAAGCCTTTTATCGCAAAAATCCGAATTATTCAGAGGTTCCCTAGCACAAACCAAATCCATCCCCTTTTTCATAAAAGTTTTGCCAGGCTTTTTCAAAAGCCGCGTTCCCCTCGTTCCCCTCGTTCCCCGTTCCCCTCCGGTAGGTCAGCCGCGTATGCCAATCAGCTTCGATTTGAGTTCGGCTTCGATGCGGTTCAGCTCCGCTTCGGCGACAATGCGCTTTTCGCGCCCTTCCTTTTGGATCGCCGCGACATCGTCGAGAGTCGCGATCAGCTCGGCGTTCGTGTTCGTCAGGGTCTCAATGTCCACAATGCCGCGCTCCGACTCACGGGTAATGTCCACCGTCGCCTGATGCAGCGCCGCCGCGTTCTTTTTGAGCAGCTCGTTCGTCATATCCGTGACCGCCCGCTGCGCTTCCATCGCCTGACGGGAGTGCTCGATGCCCATCGCGATCACCATCTGGCTCTTCCACAGGGGGAGCGTGTTCATGATGACCGTCTGGATCTTCTCCGTCATCATCGTGTCGTTGTTCTGCACGAGCCGGATCTGCGGCGCCATCTGGATGGACACCATCCGCGTCAGCTCAAGGTCGTGGATCTTCCGCTCGAACCGGACACACTGCTCCGCGAAATCGTTCGCCGCCTGCGCATCCTCCGGGAGCCCGCTCTTCTGCGCCTTTTCCTGCAGCGCGACCAGGGTGACCTCCCGCTCGTGCGCCAGCTTCTTTTTGCCCGCCAGGATGTACATCGACAGCTCCTTGAAGTACGTCATGTTGACCTCGTACAGGTTGTCGAACATCGCGATGTCCTTGAGCAGCGTGATCTGGTGGTTCTGCAGGATCCCGGAGATCTCGTTTACGCTGTCCTCCACCTTGTCGTACTTCACCTTCAGGTTTTCGAGCTTGCGCTTCGTATTCTTGAAGATGCCGAGGAAGCCCTTATCCGATTCGTCCGCCTCCGCGTTCATGTCCTTGAGCTGCCCGATGAGGTTCGTGATCATCGTGCCGACCTCGCTGAAGTCCTTGTTGCGCACGCCGTTTAACGCCGTGTCGGAGAAATCCGCGATCTTCTTTTGCGCGGATGCACCGAAGCCGAGGATCGTCGTGGAGTCCGTGATGTCGATCTTCTGGGAAAAGTCGTCGATCATCTTGCGCTCCTCCGGCGTGAAGTTCGCTTCATCCAGCGCGTCCGCCACGGGAGCTGCCTTTTTTTCCTCCGCAGGTGCGGACAACGTGACATTCGGCGCGGCGGGTGCTTCGGTGGGAGCCTGCGCGGCGGCTGCGGAGCCCATCGGATCGAGGGTCAGCTCGATTTTCGGCGTGTTTTCATTGTTTGTCATATTCTATACCTCGTATCATGCACGATTTTCATCGGAATTTGCGTTGTCGTTGCAGTCCCTGCAGTCCCTGTAGTCGTCGCTTCCGGAGCTTGTACTGTCGGTGTCAACGTTTGCCTCCGTGCTGCCGCCATTTTCGGCTTGCGTTTTCGCGAGCGCTTTCTGCTCCTTTTTCTTCTTTTCCTCTTCCGCCGGCGAATAGGGCGGCTGATACGGGCAGAGCAGTCCGGGCAGGCGGAGTACGCGGCAGGTCGCGAGCACACCGACGGTAAACAGCGCGGCGCACCAGAACGGATCGGGCGCGAAATCGGGGGTCAGAGCTCCGCCGGTCAGAGAGAGCATGGCATGGGCAAGACCGACGGCGGTACACACAGTCGCTGCGGCGCCGTTTGCAAAGGCGTAAAAGGACGCGGTCGCGTAGCCGGTGCCGATGCGGTCGCGGGATTCGGTGAGGAAGAAAAAGAGCATACCGATGGTGGCGATCGTCTCCAGATGGCGGGACGGTGCGTTGAGCGGCAGAGTCGCGCGGAAGTATTGATAGAACAGCTGCACGATGGCGGATACGGCGCCGCCGAACGCGAGCCAGATAGCGGCAGGCGCGGTTCTCTCCGGCGCGAGACCGTTGCAGAGCAGATACGCGGCGGGCAGCACGAGCAGTATGGTCGCGGCGATCTCCAGCTTGCCGGGGGAATCAAAGGCGAGTGTGCCGCGCACCGCGGAGAGGAGAAACAGCACGCCCGCGAGCAGAGCGGCAAAGGTTTCCGCGCGACCGTTTTTCGGCGCGGCGTTCAGGGAGACGCGTTTCCGTGCGCTGCCCCACAGGATCACGGCGCAGAAAAGACCCACGGCGAGCAGGGCGCACGCGGCGGCAAACAGCGCGGATCCGGTCTTGAAATACGCGATGTCCGTGTCGTAGGCGAATCGATATGCGAAAAAGAGTGTCAGACCCGCGGGAATCCCACAAAGCGCACCAAACCGCCACTTCGTCCATCCCGCAAGCCGCCGCTCCGTCTGGTTGTCCATAAACCGACCTCCGGCTTTTCTATATTCTACCTTAATATAATACCACAACACGTCCCGATATGCAAGAGGAAATCCCTCGTTTTCATGGAATTTTAAGGTTTTTATGGGAGCGGGGGACGGGGAACGAGGGGAACGCGGCTTTTTGAGAACGAACTTGTTCGTTCCAGCCTGTGCAAAAACTTTTATGAAAGGGGGATGGTGGATATAGTTTGTGCAAGTCCAGGTGTGCACACATTTGCTTTCGTCCACACTGACTTTCGTCCACACTGATTTTCGTCCACACTGACTTTTGTCCACACTGACTTTCGTCAGTGAGCCGACGGGTATTGTTTGAGATGCATTAGTGGTGGAAACAGTGCTTTTTCGTGGTATGGCTGGCTGTTTTGGGACAGCTATTTGCCTCCATCACCGAGGGAGGGGGATCACGCAGTGGTGGAAGGCGTTGAAAACAGGGGAATAGGGCTTTATGGCGGTTTCCCATACGGCATATTGCACAACTTGCCGTTCCATATCCACCGATATTTCTCCTTTTTCCATTGGATTTTGACTTGATTTCTCTTGGAAAGTATGGTACAATAGTATCACTTGATGTGCGATGATGCGGGAGGTTGCTCGTCCTCCATACTGTCAGGAGGCGCGAGGGAATTTCCGCGGAGTATGTCCGAGTAAATCGGGCGGAATGAATGCGGATCGGGCTATGTGGGCGACTATATGGCGTGCGGCTGTTCATCCATAAAGGACGGTATACCGGAGACGGTGCGGCTGGTCGGACGGCGTCTGCGAAAGCAGCGCGTGCGGCGTGGTCGGCGCTGTAGACGGATAGCCGGGGTTTGCGTATTTTTGCAAGCCTTGTTTTGCTGCGAAGCGGCGTATTGTTTGAGATTTTTTTCAAAAATGCGATGCTTTTACGGGGAAATGGGCGTGTGCGAAGTACAAAAACACCGCGTTTCTTTGGGGGAATCCGGACACACCCGAGTGCGTGTTCATCGCCTCAAATTCCATTTCACATGAAATTTGCAAGGAGGCAAAACAATGGCAGCAAGCGAAAAAATCAGAGTGAGACTCAGAAGCTACGAGCATTCTCTCATCGATCAGGCGGCTGAAAAGATCGTCGACATCGCAAAGAGAAACGGCGCGGAGGTATCCGGTCCCGTACCGCTGCCGACCGAGAAGGAAATCATCACCATTCTCCGTGCGGTACACAAGTACAAGGACAGCCGTGAGCAGTTCGAGCAGCGCACCCACAAGCGTCTGATCGAGATCAAGAAGCCGTCCCAGAAGGTAGTGGAAGCGCTCATGAGCGTGGAGCTCCCGGCGGGCGTCGATATCGACCTGAAGCTGTAATTCTCACCGGTCCCAAGCTGTTAACCCCGGCGGCGCGGATATATGCTGTATCCGTTCTGTCGATCCTCCGTACCGCCAAACGGCAGTGCGGATCCATGGCTCGCTCGTGGTCTGACCCTGTGGACATTGCGGAAACTGCCGATAGATTCGGATAAGTCCGCGCGCTGCTCTGTGAAGAGAACGGCAGGTCTCCGGATCGGCATCGCGTAAGCGGCAGCCTGACGGAAAACGCCCCTGCTCCGCCGTCTATGGATGGAGGACGACCCTGCCCACCGCGGCGGCTGTCTGAAATCCGGGCTGTGTGACAAAGGTCTCCGGAAACGGAGTCCGTCCGGCAGACGATGTTCTTTGCCCGCTTTCTTTCAAGCAAAGCGGGGACTTACTGTGGCAGAGTGAACGGGCTGTCTGGTTCTCCGACCGGATGCCCTGCGCCCGCGGGTTGATGCGCCTTTGAAAAGCGTTTACCTCCCGCGCAGCGCCGCTTGATGAACAGCATGGTCACGTTGCAAGGCTACAAGGGCTGCGCAACCAATAACCTATTTATAGGAGGAAAAACGATGAAAAAAGGAATCATCGGAAAGAAGCTGGGCATGACCCAGATCTTCACGGAAAACGGTCAGGTGATCCCGGTAACCGTAATCGAAGCCGGTCCCTGCGCCATCACCCAGAAGAAAACCGTAGAAACCGACGGTTACAACGCCGTGCAGCTCGCGTTTGAAGAGATCCGCGAAAAGCTCGTCAACAAGCCGAGAGCCGGTCACTTCAAGAAGGCAGGCGTTTCCGCGCGCCGTCACCTCAAGGAATTCCGTCTTGAGGACATCGAGAGCCTGAACGTCGGCGACACCATTTCCGCAGATACGTTTGCGTCCGGCGATAAGGTGGACATCACCGGTATCACCAAGGGTCGCGGCTACACGGGCGTTGTCAAGAGATGGAACGCGCACATCCTGCGTATGACCCACGGTACCGGTCCGATTCACCGTCAGCCGGGTTCCATGGGCGCAAACTCCACGCCGTCCAGAATCTATAAGAACAAGCACATGGCTGGTCAGTACGGTAACGAACAGGTTACGGTTCTGAACCTCGAAGTTGTCAAGGTAGACACCGAAAAGAACCTCATCGCGGTCAAGGGCGCAGTTCCCGGCGCGAAGGGCGGTATCGTGTTCCTCCGTGACAGCGTGAAAGCATAAGTCGGAAGGAGGAAACAGAAATGGCTGAATTAAAAGTTGTAAACATGGCCGGCGCAGAAGTGGGTACCATCAACCTCGCCGACACTGTATTTGCCTGTGAGATCCATGCTTCCGTCCTTCACGCAGCAGTAAAGGCATATCTCGGCAACCAGAGACAGGGCACACAGTCCACGCTGACCCGTACCGAGGTTTCCGGCGGCGGTAAAAAGCCGTGGAAGCAGAAGGGCACCGGCCGCGCAAGACAGGGCTCCACGAGATCTCCGCAGTGGACGCACGGCGGCGTAGCGCTCGGTCCGAAGCCGCGTCTCTACAAGACCAAGGTCAACAAGAAGGTGCGCCGCCTCGCTATGACAAGCGCGCTCTCTTCCAAGGTAGCGGACAACGAGATGATCGTCGTCGACGCCATCACCGCCAGCGAATACAAGACCAAGGCAATGGTGAAGATGCTCTCCGCAATCGGCGCCGGCAAGAAGACCCTCGTGGTGCTCCCCGCCGTTGACGCGATGGTTATGGGCAGCCTTGCCAATATCCCCGGCGTTAAGGTCGTTCTGACCAATACCCTCTGCGTTTACGACATCCTCAACTGCAATTCCCTCGTGATCGCTAAGGAAGCCGTACAGAAAATCGAGGAGGTATACGCATAATGAAATTCGTTCAGGATGTTATTATCAGACCTCTCATCACCGAGCGCTCCATGGACATGATCTCCGATCGGAAGTACTCCTTTGAAGTTGCAAAGGACGCCACCAAGCCGGAAATCGCCGCCGCTGTGGAAGCGATGTTCAAGGGCGCCAAGGTTAAGAGCGTGAACACCGTTACGATGAAGGCTAAGCCGAAGAGAGTTCGTCTCGTTCCCGGAAAGACCGCCAGCTGGAAAAAGGCGATCGTTACCCTCGCTGAGGATTCCGCGACCATCGAATTCTTCGAAGGCATGAACTGAGAAGGAGGACGATAACAAATGCCTACTATCAAATACAAGCCGACAACTCCGGCAAGAAGACATATGTCTGTTCCGTCCTTCGACGAGATCACCAAGTTCACTCCCGAAAAGAGCTTGCTCGCGACCAAGAAGAAGAACGCCGGCCGTAACAGCTACGGCAGAATCACCGTTCGCCACAAGGGCGGCGGAAACCGTCAGAAATATCGTATCATCGACTTCAAGCGCCAGTCCGAGAAGCCGCAGACCGTTGTGGGTATCGAATACGACCCGAACCGTACCGCGTATATCGCACTGCTGAAGGATGAGGACGGCAAGAAGAGCTACATCGTCGCTCCCGTGGGCGTGACCGATGGTCAGGTTCTCTATTCCGGCAAGGACGCCGACATCATCCCCGGCAACACCCTGCCGCTTGCCAACATCCCCGATGGTACCTTCGTACACAATATCGAGCTCCATCCCGGCAAGGGCGGCCAGATGGTCCGTTCCGCCGGCGCACAGGCACAGGTCATGGGTAAGGAAAACGGCAAGGTAATGCTCCGTCTCCCCTCCGGTGAAATGCGCTATGTCATGGACAACTGCCTCGCTACGATCGGTCAGGTCGGCAACATCGAGCACGACACCGTCAAGATCGGTAAGGCTGGTAAGAAGCGTCATATGGGTATCCGCCCGACTGTCCGCGGTTCCGTCATGAACCCGTGCGATCACCCGCATGGTGGTGGTGAAGGTCGTTCCCCGATCGGTCGTCCGGGTCCTGTTACCCCGTGGGGCAAGCCGGCTCTCGGTTACAAGACGAGAAACAAGAAGGCCCGCACCGACAAGATGATCGTAAAGCGCAGAAACAGCAAGTAAGGAAGGAGGCAGCTTAGAATGAGCAGAAGTTTGAAAAAAGCACCGTTTATCGAGGAAAAGCTCTACCAGAGAGTTTGCCAGATGAACGAAAAAGGCGAAAAGAAGGTCCTCAAGACCTGGTCCAGAGCCTCTACCATTTTCCCGGAATTCGTTGGTCATACGGTTGCCGTCCACGATGGCAAGAAGCACATCCCGGTGTACATCACTGAGGATATGGTCGGCCACAAGTTCGGTGAGTTCGCCCCTACCAGAACCTTTAAGGGTCACGCTGGTTCCAAGACTTCCAACAACGGTAAATAATCAAGAGGGAGGAGCAAATAGGAAATGGAATCCAAATCTACCCAGAAGCATATCCGCATCTCCCCTCGTAAGGTCAAGATCGTTCTCGACCTCATCCGTGGGAAGGACTACGAAGTAGCCTGCGGTATCTTAAAGAACACCCCGAAGTCCGCCAGCCCCTACGTCCTCAAGCTGCTCGACAAGGTAGCCGCCGACGCGGAAAACAACTTCCACATGAACAAGGACAACCTCTACGTGTCTGAGTGCTTCGTCTGCCCCGGCATGACCATGAAGCGCATCATGCCCAGAGGTAAGGGATCCGCTGACCGGATTCTCAAGAGAACCAGCCATATCACCGTGGCTTTGAAAGAAAAAGAGTAAGGAGGCAGTCGAAACATGGGACAGAAAGTGAATCCGCACGGCCTTCGTGTCGGCGTAATCAAGAACTGGGACTCCAGATGGTTTGCCTCCGACGAAAAGTTCGGCGATACCCTGGTCCAGGACTATAAGGTCAGAGAATTCCTGAAGAAGAAGCTCTTCCTCGCAGGCATTCCGAAGATCGAAATCGAAAGAGACAACACCGGTAAGGTGCGCGTCTTCATCCACTGCGCGAAGCCCGGTATGGTTATCGGCCGCGGCGGCAGTGAAATCGACAACCTCAAGGCGGACATCGAGAAGATCGTGAACGCCCCGGTTATCGTAAACGTAGTCGAAGTAAAGCCGGTCGAGATGGACGCGCAGCTCGTTGCGGAATCCATCGCAAACCAGCTCGAACGCCGTATCTCCTTCCGCAGAGCCATGAAGGGCGCGATCCAGCGTACCATGCGTATGGGAGCGAAGGGTATCAAGGTTTGCCTCTCCGGTCGTCTCGCCGGCGCTGAAATCGCGCGTACCGAGCACTACCACGAAGGCACCATCCCGCTGCAGACCATCCGCGCGGACATCGACTACGGTTTCTGGGAAGCCAACACCACCTACGGTAAGATCGGTGTAAAGGTGTGGATCTACAAGGGAGAAATCCTCTCCGAGGTCGCTCGCACCGGTGCCGTTACCGAGGATCGCCGCAACAACAACCAGCGCCGTGACCGCAGAGACGGTCAGAGACGTGATCGCAGAGACGGTGACCGCAGAAACGGCGGCGACCGCAGAGAAGGCGGTTTCCAGCGTCGCGACGGTCAGGGCCCGAGAGGCAACCGTCCCGCACAGCCAGAATCCAGACCGCCCAGAGCCCCGAGAAAGACTGAGGAAGGAGGCGCTCACTAATGTTATCGCCTAAGAGAGTTAAGTACAGACGCGTACAGAGAGGCCGCCTCACCGGTAAGGCACTCCGCGGCAATAAGATCACCAACGGCGAATTCGGTCTCGTAGCTACCGAACCCGCATGGATCACCGCAAACCAGATCGAAGCAGCCCGTATCGCTATGACCCGTTACGTCAAGAGAGGCGGTCAGGTCTGGATCAAGATCTTCCCCGACAAGCCCATCACCGAAAAGCCTGCCGAAACACGTATGGGTTCCGGTAAAGGTACGCCCGAATACTGGGTCGCAGTCGTAAAGCCGGGCAGAGTTATGTTTGAAATGGGTGGCATCTCCGAGGATCTCGCTCGCGAAGCTATGCGTCTTGCTATGCACAAGCTCCCGATCAAGTGCCGCTTCGCTACCCGCGAACAACTGGAAAAAGAAGTGGAGGGTTAAGCTGTGAAGGCAACAGAACTCAGAAATAAGTCTGGAGAAGAGCTCGCATCTATGCTCAACGACCTGAAAACCGAACTCTTTAATCTCCGTTTTCAGCTCGCTATCAATCAGCTTGATAATCCCCACAAGATCAAGGAAACCAAAAAGGAAATCGCTCGCGTGATGACCGTCATCGCCGAGAAGAAGGCATAAGGGGGACATTATGGCAGAAGAACGCGCTCTCAGAAAAACCAGAGTGGGCAGGGTCGTCAGCGACAAGATGGACAAAACCATCGTGATTGCCATCGAAAACCATGTAAAGCACCCCACCTATGGTAAGATCATCAAGCGTACCACCAAGATCCACGCGCACGACGAGGAGAACTCCGCGGGCATCGGCGATACCGTCGAGGTAATGGAAACCCGCCCGCTCTCCAAGACCATCCGCTGGAGACTGGTTCGCGTTATCGAAAAGGCTAAGTAAGAGTACGGGGGAACGATTTTGTCAGAACCTTTTTTGAGAAAAAGGTTCCGACACCTCCAAAAAACTTTACACCTTTTTACAGGACACACGTGCGGTCCGGCTCTTGCGAACCAAGCCGTACATGTGTCCGACAAAGTTACACCGTATCCCTGACCAAAAACGCATAAAGTTTTTGGAAGGGGGTGCGGGGGAAACTTTTTTTCAAAAAAGTTT
>CAKRZR010000027.1 GCA_934433485.1 uncultured Eubacteriales bacterium
GTCAAGAGGTTTTTCAAACTTTTTTCAAGTTTTTTTCGCTCCGTTCCTTCGGAACCTTGCTTTTTCCCTCGCTTCGCTTCGACTTGTGCGCTGCTCTCTTGCAGCTCCGATAGTATACCACATTCTCCGACCGTTGTCAAGTGGTTTTTCAAAGTTTTTTCCGGATTTTTGGGATTTTCTTGCGGGAAGTCTCTATTTCACCGAAAGATCCTTCCACCCTACGTAATCCGTCAGGTATTGGCGTACCTTTCGCATATCCTGATACATCGCTTCTTTCTTAGACGGATCATGAAGGATGGCGGATGGATGATAAACTGCAGTCATTGCAAAGCTGCCTTTTCGAAGTAAGATTCCGTGCTCCTTAGTAATGCGATAATCCGGTTTGATCAGACGCATGGCAGCGATTCTGCCAAGACAAACAATGATTTTCGGCTGAATCAGGCGCACCTGCTCCCGCAAATACGGCATGCAGGCATCCTGTTCTTCCGGAAGCGGATCGCGGTTATGCGGCGGTCTGCACTTCAGAATATTGGCGATATAGACTTTTTCGCGCGGAATCGCAACCGCCTCCAGATACAAATCGAGCAGCTTGCCAGCAGCACCGACAAAGGGAATCCCGCTGCGATCCTCCTGTTCTCCCGGCGCCTCTCCGACAAAGAGCAGATCCGCATCCCGATTGCCCGTTCCGAATACGGTGTGGATTTTCGTTTGACACAGCGCACAGCGCGTACACCGATTGCAATATTCCGCAAGTGCATCCCACGTCATAGTGAAACCTTCTTTCTATCTTTTCTTATAGCATACCACAAGAGAGGCGAAATGAAAAGAGGCAGCGCGCATATTATCGATTTTTTTCCGCGGAAATTCTCTCTATGACGCCATTTTTCTTGACAAATCCGCGCGCGTGTGGTATCTTATTATCATTGACATCCATTAAATGAGGCAATCTATGAGTGAATATGCGTATTGGCGGCAATACGGTCCGGATCTGACCTCGCTTGGCGTGATCCGCGGGACGATCGATCCCGACAACCGCTATTTCTGCACACCGGTCGGCGCAATCGTGTTTGGCTGGACAGGTGTGGACGGCATCCATTTCTGCAAGATCCGACGCTTTCGGGAGATGATTTTCGCGGTTTCTCCGGCAAACGCACCGGGAGAATATGTGCATCCGATCGCCAGAGATTTTCGCGATTTTCTGCGGCTGCTCATCACGCTTGGAGACGCGAATCTACTGGAGCAGGCATGGATGTGGGATCGCAGTCGGTTTATGACGGAGCGGAAGATAGTCGCCGCCGAAGAAAATCCGGAACGCGATGAGGTAATCCGCCGCCTTATCAAAAAATTTTCGCTGACACCGATGGAGGATCCGTACGGTTACATCCATTCTCTGCAGGACCGCTTCGACTATACGGCGATCCCCTATGACCCGGCTTTCTCGGAGGAATGTCTCCCGCAACCTTCTCCGGCGGAAACGCCGTGGCATGTAGTCTGTGCACCCGGCTTTTTCCCGCGCACGACAAGACAACAGCGCAGCACGGAATATCCCGTCCGCATCCCGTTTGTCATGGAAATTTTCGATGGGGAACCTGTGGATGCGCAAATCCTTTCCTATTATATATGTCACACAGGGATCGTAATTGATCTCTTTCTGGAGACGGACGATCCGACGCGCTCCATCCGCCCTACGCTGTCGGCAAACAAGCGTACCATCTATAATTACAGCGGCTGCGCCTGCACGAATATCCCATACGCGAATGACGAAGAGACGGAAATTGACAGTGAAGCCGCGGCAGTATTTGCACATTACGGACTATCGGACAGACGCGGTCTGATACAGCGGTTCTGCTTTTTATGGAAAGACGGCGGCTGGCATCAGGAGCCCGCGCTGAAATCCTGTGTTCTGACACTGTGCTGGGAGCCTCGTTTCCGGGATATAGTCTCGTTTACCGTCCGCAGTGCCGGCGAGGTTGTTACGTTCTCTGATTTTTCTGGCATATCGCATACACTGACCGTCGTGGATTGGGAAGCGCAAAATGTGCCGATACCCGCCTACAACCCTTTGTACACGCTTGCCATGCGGTACATCATCGATCCACCGCTTGCAAAGGCTCAGTATGTGCTCGCGGACGTATCGAAATTTGATGAGGACGCGGTACAGCTCTTGCTTGGCAAAAGCATGCGGGACGATATGTCCGCGACAGCGATCGGTATCATCGGCGGCGCGGACGGTCCGACCGCGATCCTCATGGCGTCAAATGTACCGGATACCACCTTTTCCCGCGTACGCGCCCAACCCTTTGACAGTGCGGACTGGTGCCTGCGATTGTTAGAACCGGAAAGTACGCCTGTATCCATTGTGCTGCTTGCACCCAAAAAGGAGGCGCGCTCATGAAGACGCAGCTTGCCTCTACCGATGAAGCACGCACTCTGGTGCGATGGCTGACGCCGCTTTTCTATCTGCAAATCGCGCAGTTTGTGCTCGGATATATGGGCAAAGATACGGTGCTTGCCGTCCTGCCCTGGCTGCGCTACCCGGCGTCTGTCCTCTCTGCGTTATGCGGCGCCGGCATCACGGTTTGCCTCTGGATGTGCGCGCCGGTGTTGGATCGGTATCAGAAAGCGGCGATTTTCACCGGGCTCGGCGTATTCGCGGACACTGTCGTCCGCTTTTCGGAAAATACCTATGTGGATGCCATGGTCGGATATCCGTCGATTGTCATTGCTACCTTTGGGCTGTATTTGACCTACACCGCGCATGCCGCCGCTCTCGACAACCGGGACGCGAGACTTGCCGCACGCTTCCGGGATCTGTGGAAATACACCCTTGTGATTGTGGTCGCCATGTTCCTCTCCCCATTCCTGGCACGTGCGTCGGGCATTCTGGCACTGCTGGTGCTCGTCGTATCCACCGCCGGGAACATCGGCGCAACCGTCTGCGCCATTGTCTCTCTGCGTCAGGCAATCCGGGTCTTTGCGCGTGACGGTATAGCGCGTTAGCGGAAAAGCGCGAGAAATGGTTGAAATCGTGCGATGTACTGCCCGATCCTCTCTGTAGTAGAGCCAATCCTGTGGGATTTGCAACAATTCTACGTGCAGTAGAGGGTTTCTGCCCTATTCTCCACCAATGTGAGAGTTCGCTTTTCGCGTGGTGGAATCGGTGGCGCGGCAGTAGAATCGGCGAGACACAGGGAAATAGAGCCCGTCGAACCACCCGGAGGTTGCGTTTCGTGACACCATGTGCTATGCTGTGTTCAGAAAACAACACACGCAAGGGAGCACACAATAATGATCGCACGCACTCCACTGAAAGACAGAGTTTTACCGGATTACACCCGCGGCGAGGACATCGCCAATATGGTCACGCACATCATCGGCGGCGTACTTGGCATCGTCGTACTGGTGCTGACCGTTCTCGTCTCCGCATTGCATCACAACGGCTGGGGCATCGTCTCCAGCGCCATCTACGGCACCTCCATGATCGCATTGTATTCCGTATCGAGTGTTTACCACGGTCTGCGTCCCGGTATGGGCAAGAAGGTCATGCAGGTCATCGACCACTGCACCATTTATCTTCTGATCGCCGGTACATATACGCCGATTTTGCTCTCCGCCATCCGACCGACCGCACCGGCGCTTGCCTGGATCATCTTTGGCGTTGAATGGGGACTGGTCGCGTTCGCCGTTGTGTTCACCGCCATTGACCACAACCGATATGCAAAGCTCTCCATGGTCTGCTACCTGGGGATGGGCTGGTGTATCATTCTGGTTCTGCGCGCCACGCTCGCCGCGCTCGGCGTATCCGGTTTTCTCTGGATCTTAGCCGGCGGCATCGCGTACACCCTTGGCGCTGTTTTATACGGTATCGGGCACAGCCGCCATATCTTCCACACAATTTTCCATGTGTTCGTGGTCGCAGGCAGCGTATTGCAGGCGGTCGGCATTCTCCTGTACGCACTGTAAAGTTTTTTAAATAACATGCACGAATCCGTTTTCGTCCTCGGCAATGCGGGGCAGAACGGATTCTTTTGTTTACCCGTCTTAACTTTGCATATGCTTTTCCGTATATGTATATTGCGTTTTACTCATAACATCCATGCAGATTTGGCATTGACTTTACAGGCAGAACGTGCTACAATACACAAGAAAAGGCAAAATTCATTTTTCTTATTCGGAGGGTTCTATCTATGCGCAAAAAGCTCTGTATTTTCCTTGCACTGCTCATGACCGCCGCGTCTTTCGCATCCTGCTCCGGCAGCGGAAACGAGGAGAAGGACACCACGCCATCCGGCACGAATACGGACACCACGGAAACCGAAACAGAGACGGAAACGGTCAATATTTACGACGAAGCCGCCGCCGCGCTGCCTGGCGAAAAATACGCGGACAAAACCTTTACGTTCCTGACCCGTGAGGAAGTATCCTTTGAAATCGACGTGGAGTCCTCCACAGGAGAGATCACGAACGACGCCGTGTACGACCGCAATATGAAAATTGAAGAGACCTACGGCATCAAGTTTGCCACAGTGCCCGTCGGCAACTGGGATGATGTGACAAACGCGCTGCAAGCCAGCGTTACCGCTGGAGACCACACCTACGATCTCGCCGGTCAGGTGGACTTCAAGGTATACGCCGTGGTCGGCAATCAGCTCTGCGGCAACTGGCTCGATCTGCCGCACGTCGATCTTTCCAGACCATGGTGGGCGAACCTCGTGAACGACGCCGCCACCATCAACGGCAAGCTCTATACCGCCGCGGGCGACATCGCTGTTACGAGTATTTTGTACTCCGACTGTATGTTCTTCAACGCCGACCTCGCGGAGGACAACGGGCTCCCGGTCTCACTCCTGCAGGAAGCCGTTTTCAATAAGCAATGGACCATCGACTATTTTGACTCTCTGATCGCCGATCTGTACACCGACGTAAACGGCGACGGCGCGAAGGACGAGGACGACTTTTACGGATTCGCCGTATCTCCCGGAAACCCGTCGGACGGCTGGCTGACCGCCTTTGACCAGAACATCGTCGATGTCGACAAGAACGGCAATATCTCCATTACGCTGCTTTCCGACAAAACGGTCTCCGCGCTTGAAAAGATGAACCGGATCCACTGGGAGGAACAGGGTGTATACAATCCGGGCGCATGGGATCTGGATATGGCGAGAATGCTCGTGAACCGCAACGCCATCTTCACGCTCGGTGTGTTCAATGACGCACGCACCAAACTTGCCGCCATGGAGGATGATTTCGGCGTACTGCCCTATCCGATGTGGGATGAAGCGCAGGGCGCGTACTATACCGGCGCGAATGATCAGTTCACGGTGCTTGTATTCCCCGTCGACACGCCGGAAACCGATTACGAATATCTCGGTACGATTCTGGAGGCACTCGCCATCGAAAGTGCCAGAACGGTTCGTCCGGCGTTCTACAACTCCGCGCTGAAGAACCGCTATTCCATGGACGCAAACACGGCGCAGATCATCGATATCATCATGGACGGTCGTCGTTTCGACTTCTCCTTCCAGTACGGCAACGACATCCTCGTACCGTATATGTTCCGCAACCAGATCATCGCAAAATCGAACGACATCGTCTCGACCTACGAAAAGAGTCAGAAAACCATCGAAACCAAGCTCGCAGCCATCGCCGGGTACTACGGACTCGAATAACGCATGCAGGCATAAATTCGATGAAAATCGCGCGGCATCTCACAAAAATGAGGTACCGCGCGTTTTTTTATTCTTCCGTAAAATTCTTCAGCGCGTTCTCGATCTTTTTTGCGATCACGCCGGATTTCTTTTCATACGTGGACATGAGATTGCCGGACTTGTAGGCGGCGGAGATCACATCGGAAACGCCGAAATCAAGGACGGTGGCAAGCTCGTACCGCACAGAGGAACGTACCATATCGAGCATGGCGGCATCCTCCGGTGCGTCGGCGCGCTTTTTCTTCATCGTTGTCTCATAAAACGCTTCCACCAGCTCCTCGGACAGGTAGCCCCACGCTTCCATGGCGGCTCCGGTCAGCTCCGGCTGCTTCTGAATCGCGGAAAGTGCCCAGACCGGTGCGAACGGATCGATGAGGTGATAGTACTCGCTCCGGGTTTCGTCCAGCTTCGGATTCGGGACAATGCCGTAGCGGTTCTCCATATCGGCAAACTGCCGGATATCGTCCGCGCAAATGTCGATCATGAGCAGCTGACCCGCGGCAAACCGGGATCTGCCGTAGTCGTAGATGTGCGGGAACGCGGAGGTGTCCATATCCTTTGCCATCGCCGGATAGTCGAGCACATGCTCCTTGTCATCAAGCAGCGCCTTGACCTTTTCCAGCGCGGTCACGGTGTGCTCGTTCGCGAAGTCCACGACAGGCAGATCGCACTCGTCCTTGGTCGTATACAGCACGCCGCAGCCTACAAGCAGAAACGTCGGCGATTCGTTGAGCAGACCGTAGCGGTCGTTTCCGTCCATTTTGCCGTCTCCGTTGACGTCCAGAGAAACGGTGCGCACGTATTCCGTCATTTTGTCCACCGTCCAGCCGCCGCTTTCCACAAGCGCGTACGGCTCCGTGAGTCCGTAATCGTTCCACATATCCTTGTTGAAGCAGAAGAAGCGCACGCAGCCGGATGTTTTCATCGTAATGTCGCCCGCCATCAGATACGCGCGATTCGCGAGAGACAGCTCCGCGGCGGCGTTTTCGTCCCACCATGGCATGGTCTCGTCAAAATACGGCATGTCGCGCCAGTTGTAGAAATAATTTTCCACAGCAAGGGGCGCGAGCGCGTACATTTCCTCGAGCACCACGTCAAATTCGCCGCTGCCGCTCTGGATATCCGCCATGACAAACGCACGCGGATCGCCGTCCGCCTTCGCGTCGAGCTGGATATCGAGCTTCTCCTCCAGCGCGATATTCCGGTGGTAGACGGCGTCGTTCACCACTTCCCCGTTCAGACCGTCGGGCGCGGTCACATCCTTGCAGTTGTACGCGTTGCCGCCGAACCGATAGAGCACCCGGAACGATGCGCCGCCGAATTTCTGCCCGTCCGACGACGGCTTTGGTCTGGACGGCGCGGTTTCCGTCTCCACAGTCTCCGTTTTCGTGGCGGAAGCGATTGTTTCCGTTTCGATTTTTTCAGTCGTACCACCGCAGCCGTACAGAGAGGACAGACACAGCGCGGCGAGTATACAGGATAGGACGCGTTTTTTCATGATGCTATTCTCCTTTTTCGCGTATCGGTTGTTCGTCTGAGGCAAAGTGTTTCCGGATTTTCAGATTTTTTATCCCTGTTGGGTCGCCAGCCATGCCGCGCGGTTTGCTTCAAGCTGTTCCGCCGGCAGTTCTCTTTCCGGATAGGACGAGCACGGCAGCACCTGATCCCCGGCGACGGCACGGTTCGTACAGGCGTTGTCGTTTCTCCACGCGTCTCGCTCCTCCGGATTGCGCAGATTCGGCACCTTCACCGGAATGTTGCCGCCCAAGATGGAGCGGTGCGCCAATATACCGCAGATGCCCATATCGACCGCCTGGTACACGTCGATGGACCACTTGCCGTCCGGTTTGCCCAGGATCTTTTCAATAAAGAAGTGGGTCGGATAAAAATCGCTGCCGCCGTGGGACTGGATGCCGCTGTTCTTCGCGAGATCCGCGGACACGAATTTCTCCGGTACGTAGAAGGTGTTCTCCCCCTGACAGGTCTTGCCGGGCGTTTCCTTGTAGAGCCGCACCTGTTCCCCGTTCGCACCGCCGTCGTGGGTGCCGAGATAGCCGCCTGTCGCGTACACTTTATACGCGGTATGCGCCGGCTCCAATTTCAGCGGTCCGTGGATGCTCTTGACCGTCGCGCCGTTGTCCAGCGTCACCATCTCAATGCCGCTCGCGTGTCCGCCGGCATGACCGAGCTTGTAGAACTCCTCGATCGGCGGGTTTTCAAAGCCAACGACCTGTACGGGACGATGCCCGGTGATCGTCATGATCGGACCGAGGGAGTGCGTGCAGTAAAACGTCGGGCAGAGATGGTTGCGCCAGTGATCCGGGTCGCCATAGGTGATGCCGAGCCAGCAGGACGCGCAGTCGTGGATGTACTCGCATTCCGCGTAGGTCACGTCCCCGATCGCGCCGGACCGATACTGCCGCCACATCTCAAATGTGAGATCCATGTAGCAGTAATTCTCCGCGTATGCGTACACAAGCCCCGTTTTCTCCACCGTCTCGATCAGCTCCACCGCCTGCGCCATTGTCTCACTGGGCAGTACCTCGCTCAGCACATGACGACCCGCGTTCAGGCAGCGGATGGCAAAGGTCGCGTGCTCCGTCGCGTAGTTGGCAAGAACGACGGCATCCATGTCGTACGCGAGGAAGTCGTCAAAATTCGTGAAGCATTCGATGTGCAGCCCCGCCGCCTCCGCGTTTGCCTTTGCCTGCCGTAACAGCGGTTCATACTTGTCGCACACCGCTACCAGCTCCGCCTCCGGATGGTGCAGAAGTACCTGAATCATCGAGTTGCCGCGCGCGCCGCCGAATACGCCGATTCGCAATTTTCTATCCATTTTATATCTCCTATCCTGCAATCATCGTTGCATTTTTGCGTTTGTTGTGCTATACTGATACAGAATATAGCGGTATGGTTACAGTATACCAGAAAACACGGTTTCATGTCATGTACCAAAAGCACGAAATACAGAGATGAATTTTGGTACATTTAACGAAACCCGAAAGGAGCGACGAGGATGTATGAAAAACGATACCGTAACAGCGCTTGCCGCGTCGATGGGTGTGAGCAAAGCCACCGTCAGTCGTGCGCTCAATCACTGCGGCGGTGTGGATTCCGAAACGCGCGAACGGATCCTCGCGGCGGCGGGTGTAACAGAGGTGCCGGACTGCGCGATCTACAGTCTCCTGCCGGACACGCCGGGCTTTTTCTGGCAGGAAATGCGGCGCGGACTGGGCGAACACGAAGATCCGCTCTATCCGATGAAATGCAGCGTCTACACACGCCTGCGGGACGATTACGCGGTGTGTGCCTATCTGCGGGAATCGGTGCGCGCAAGGGTGCTGCTCGTTTCCGCCTCTGTCACGCCGCCGATCCGGGATATTCTGACCGCTCTCCTGCCAGGACGGTTTGTCCTGCTTTTGTCCGAGGACGACAGCGTGCTCACAAACGGCTTTTATCTCGGCAGCGACGCGGCGGCGGATGGCTGGGCGATGGGAGAAGTCTACGTGCGCCGTCTGCGGGAGCATGTGCCGTATCTGCTGACCCTGTCGCCGGGCGTGAACCGAAATGTCGATCTGCGCGCCGCCGGATTTTCGCGTTACCTCGCCGAAGCCGGTCTGCCTGCGCCGTGCCGATTGGAAATCCCATCCGCGTTTCTCACACCGGTAAAGACCTTTCCCGCGCGCATGGCGTCCCTGCTGACGGAATATTTCACGACAAACGATTTTGCCGACAAACCATACGCCCTGTACACAGCGTTCGGATACGCGCATCTTCCGCTCGCTGTGGAAAAGGTGCGCTGTCCGGACGGGAAACGGCTGTCCGCGCGCTGTGCCGTGCTGTGTCACGATGTACCGCTCATAGGCGGAGTGCTGCCGGATGGTGTATTTGCCGCTTGCAATCAGGATGTGTACACAGAGGGAACGCTGGCGATGGAGGCGGCGCACCACTATCTCCGCTGCAGTCAGTACCCGGCGCAGAAGCGGATCTATGTGCCCAGCGCGATCGTGGAACGATAAAAAGGACGGTACACGGATACCGTCCTTTTGTCCTGTTTATGCGCGCACCGATTCCCAGAACCGTCTGGCGGACGCGAATTTTTCCTCCTCATAGATCCCGTGGAGCATCATGTCTCCCGTAAAGCCGATCTCGGAAAGAAGCGCGGCAAGGTATGGATAGTCCACGATGCCCTCACCGGTCGCGCAGAAGTCGATTCCGTCCCCGGCGTGGATATCCTTGCCGTGCGCGAGTACGATGTCGCCGCCGAACAGGTCAAACGCGTGACGCAGGGTCGGTCGGACGTTTTCGGGACGCGCGGTACCCGGCAAAAAGAGATTCGCGGGATCGAGGATCATTTTGAGATGGCGGGAACCGACGGTATCGAGCAGACGGCGCGCGTCCTCCGGGGTGGAGATAACATTGGACGCCTCGGTCTCCACGGCAAGGATCAGGTCATATCGCTCGGCAAGCTCCGTACAGCGGCACATGGAATCGAGCATATCGCGCCACGCTTCGTCCGTGCGGTTGGCGGGATCGTACGTCCAGAGATGGTCGGCATAGCGCGTACCGCTGCACAGAGAGACAATCGACGCGCCGAGGTATTTCGACGCCGCGAGAAAGCTGTCGAAACGACGGACGGCTTCCACGCGCACGGCTGGGTCCGGATGCGCCATATTGAACGTACCGTTTACGGCGGCGATCGCGATCCCGTGCGCCTCGGCGGCGTTGCGGATGCGCTCCATAGTGCCGTTTTTCAACAGCTCCTTGCAGTCGGGAAACTCGATTTTCCCGTCGGCGGTATAGTCCGTGTCGGTAACGGTGGAAAAGCCGAACTGGACAGCGGCGTACCCGGCTTCAGCGATGGCTGCGAACATGGCGTCTGCGGGGCGTGTGGTGAGATCGGTGGTGCAGATTCCGGTGCGGCGGAGATAGGCGGCAGTGAACATGGCGATACATCCTTCCTTTTGGGTACTGTTCCGGAAAAATTGGCGTACCCTCTTGCCATACGGCGAAAAATCTGATATAATAAAAGCAATGGAAAAATTTTAGAAATCGGGAGTGGACTCCAATGCGCAAGCTCATCGAAAACAAGACGTTTGATGCGGAAAGATCGCTTTACAACCTCGTAGACGGAGACGTGATCGCGTGCTCATTCGGCGGTCCGGCAGACGGCGAATCGGTGCTAAAGGAAGTGCGGGACGTTGTGGTGCGAGACTGCGATTTTCATCTGCGCTATCCCCTTTGGCATGCGAGCCGTTTTGTGCTGTCCCATTCGACCATGGACGAGGGTACGCGCGCGCCGCTTTGGTACACTGCGGACGGAAAGCTCGATCACTGCGACATCCGCGGGGTGAAATGTCTGCGGGAATGCGACCGCACCGAGATCGCGGATTGTCAGATCGTATCGCCGGAATTTGGTTGGAAGTGTCGCGGCGTAAAGGTGGCGGATACAGAGATCACGTCGGAATATCTCTTTTTGGAATGCCGGGACATGACGCTCGACCGGTTCAGAATGCATGGAAAATACTCGTTTCAGTATGTGGAAAACGTGGTGATCCGGGACAGCGATCTCGATACGAAGGACGCGTTCTGGCACGCGAAGAATGTGACGGTGATCAACTCCACGATCAAGGGCGAATACCTCGCGTGGTTCTCGGACGGACTGACGCTGATCAACTGCCACGTCTCCGGCACACAGCCGCTCTGCTACTGCAAGAATCTGCGGCTGGAAAACTGCACCATGGACAGTGCGGATCTGTCGTTTGAGTACTCCGACGTGACAGCCACGGTACGCGGTCACATCGACTCCGTAAAGAATCCGCGCTCCGGCTCCATCACAGCGGGCTCCATCGGTGAGATTATCCGCGACGACACCCTCGAAGAGGTGCGCGGTCTGCCGGATCCCGGTCTGCACTGCGAGATCACGGAAACGGGGGAGAACGAGGGGAACGGTCGCTTTTGAATGAACGAACTTGTTCGTTCCACGAACTTGTTCGTTCCACGGACTTGTTCGTTCCACGGACTTGTTCGTTCCACGGACTTGTTCGTTCCGGCTTCGCAAAACTTTTATAAATGCGTTTTATCCCATTGAAAGGAGGTGAGAAACGAAAATGAAGAAACCGAAAATTTTTGAAAACCGTGCGAAAATGCCGACGGCGTATATATTTGTGGATTACGAGAGCTGGTTCTACTCGATGAAGAACAATTACAATGTGACGCCTGCCCTGGACGGATGGATCGCGAAAATGCGCAAGCAGTACTACATTCCGGAGATTTACTTTTTTGCCGACTACTCGGATCCGGAGGTGTACCGCGAAATCGACAAGCTGCGGAAATACAGCAATTTTATCATAGATACATCGTGCAACCCGAAAATGAAGAACGATACCGATTTTATCATGCTCGACTGTATCTACAGAAAGGCAGCGGCGTCCGCGGGCAATGAAACCTTTATTCTGATGACCGGCGACGGTCACTTTACCTACGCGGTGATGTATCTGGTGCAGTCCGGACACCCGGTCGGCATCTGCGGTGTGAAAAACTCGACGAGCCGCATGCTGACGGATCAGGCGACGTGGTACGAGATTTTGGACGGAGAAGGCGTGATGGATGTATACCGCCGCCGCATTCTCGAATATTTCAGCGTCAAGGACAACGGCTATTTCCAATTGCAGCACACGTTCCAGAAAACGTCGGAGATGATCGCAAAACGGTACGATCTGGATGTAAACGTGGTGAAAAACGCCATGCGCAAGATGAAGGACGACGGCTATCTGGAATCGCGCAAGGAGAAATCCGCGTCGCACGGCAACGATGTAGAGGTATTTTCCGTAAACTGGCAGGCAGTGAAAAAGGACAACCTCATGACGGAGAACGCAAAGGCACAGTAAAAAGTACAGGAAAGGGGGGATCGCTCGATTCCCCTTTTTCATTGTTTATACGAAAGAGATACCCAGACATTCCTTTCTCATTCATGCAAAACTGTCAGCAATATAGACAAGTTATAGTGATCAACATCATGCTATTTGAATATTTTTGATTTTTTCGAAATTTAGTGTTTACATTTCAATCTTATTGTGTTACAATAAAGACGGTCAGATAGAGAGGTTTCCTATCGGGCATCTCTCATCACAATAGATCAGTTGGAATTTTATGAATGGGGGTGATCGATATGGTATTTTTCCAGTGCTTCGAATGCACAGTG
>CAKRZR010000028.1 GCA_934433485.1 uncultured Eubacteriales bacterium
GGAGTTCGCCCCTCTGTCAAAAAACGCCCGTGCCGCGCGAAAACCCCGGCATTTCCGGCGCTTCCCGGCGGCGAATGACACAAAAGCGTGACTGCGCAGAACATCTCTCCCTCCGTCTTTTGCCTGCGGCAAAAGCCACCTCCCTCGTCAGAGGGAGGCAATTTAATAAGGCCCCTCTGGACGAGGGCAGACTCTCCCCGGCGGGGAGAGATGTTGCCGCAGGCGACAGAGAGGGGGGCGGAGCCGTCAGCGAAGCTGACTGAGGGAGAGAAAAGCCTCGCAGAGTTTGCGCCCGCAGGCGCAAATAAAGCTCCGATCATTTTTCCCGACGACATGTGCGTCGGGAAAAATACCTATCGGCTCGCAAACGTGCGCTCGAAGAGCGTGCGCTGCGGCGAGCCGCTGTCCCCTCAAACAAACCCCTCAACGGAGTGGGGTTTGTTTGAATGCCTTATATCCCGACCGCCGCAAGCTTATTCATATTATCTCTCTTGAGCTGCATCGACGAGTGCACATACCGGTCCAGCGTCACCTTCGTGCTCGCGTGGCCGAGAATTTCGGAGAGAGACTTGATCTCAAACCCGACCTCCACCGCCCTCGTCGCGAACGTGTGCCGCAGCGTGTGAAAATGCACCCCCTCGAGCCCGCAAGCGCGGGTATATTTCTCCATCCGGTATTGCAGCGCCCGCGGCTCCATATACTCTCTTGTCCCCGTGAGCACATACGCATCCTCGCACCCCGGCGCCATCCGCGCGCACAGCTCCGCGGCAAAGTCCGTCAGCGGTATCGTCCGCGCGGAGGTCTCGCTCTTCGGCGACCCGGTGACGACGCGCGTTTTCGTCCCCTCCCCGCCGCCGGTGTCGCGCAGGCGCTGCAGTGTCGCCGTGATGCGTATCGTCCTCTCGCTGAGCAAAATGTTCCCCCACCGCAGCGCGCACAGCTCGCCGATGCGTATGCCGGTGGACAGCGTCAGCAGCACGCCGAACTTGCACTCGTCCATATCCTTCATGAGATAGGCTGCAAACCGCTGCTGCTCCTCGCGCGAGAGGACGCGCATCTCCCTCCGCGCGCACCGCGGATATGGGATCTCCGCCGCCGTCATGCCCGGCAGCAGGGAAGCCGTATACTTCAAAACGCTCCCGAGCACCACAAGAATATCGTGCACCGTTTTCGGCGCAAGCTCCTCCTCGAAAAGCAGCTCGCGCGAAAACTCCTCCGCGAGCGCCGCCGTGATCCCCTGCGGGAAGCACCCGCCGAGCCGCGGCTTGATGTGCCGCTCGAGCATCGTTTCATATTTTATGTACGTTGCCTCCTTCACCCGCGTCCGCCGGCCCCGGAGCCATTCGTCGCAGTAATAGGCAAACCTCCGCCGCGAGGTGACCGGCGCGGGCATCCCGGCCAGCGCCGCGGCCTTGATCTTCGTCACCTTCTCCTTCGCCTCGCGGTACGTCTTGCCGTAGCAGAACCCGTACCGGATCTTGCCCGAGAGCTCGTACCCCTTGATGTACCGCGCCTCCCAGCGCCCATCCTTGCGTTTGAAAATGTTTTCACCCTTCGACATAATTTTACCTCCTGATGTGGTATGTTTTTTGCGGTGGGATGCCCCCCCGCGCTTTTGACTGCGTGCCTGACTGCGCAGAATTGCCCAAACGTTCCTCCTACGGTATACATGTGTAAAGAAACTTACATATGTAAGGTAATGATGGAAAATTTTTAACGGGATTTTGACCGAAAAACCGGGAATAAGTGTTGATTTTCTCTGGCACACATGCTATACTGACGTTGCATAACAGAGAGTGTCCATATCATAGAGGGGCGAACTCCGCGAAAGAAAAGGAGCCGCCATTTGTTGGCAAATCGAACCATCCGTTGAGAAAAAAGAAAGGAAACGGGTGCGGGTTTGCTGTTTTTTTCCGGTATTATGTAAGTGATCACTTATTAACATAACGTAAATTGCTTTACATAATACGAAAATTTACACAGGAGTACCCATTTGGAACAGAAAGAGATCCGACAGGCGTTCATTCAAAGCGCCATCCACGTCGTCGCCCGGCAAGGGCTTGTGAAAGCGACGACCAAAGCCATCGCCGCCGCAGCCGGCCTCAACGAAGCATATATCTATAAATGCTTCAAGGGGAAGGACGAGCTGCTCGCCGCGGCGCTCTGGAAGCTGGACGAGGGTCTCGTGCGACACCTCAGTGAAACGTTTCCAATCATGCGTAATACGACTCTTTCGTGGAAAGAGCGCTGTTTTATTCTCTGGAAAAGCAGCTGGGAGTTCATCCTGGAAAAGGCTGATGAATGCCTTTTCTATCTCCGGTACTATTACTCCTCCGATTTCCGGCTCTATGCGCGCGAGAGGCACCTGCAATATTACCGCACCCTGCGAAGCCGCACCGATCACGTCTTCCGTCCGGAAGCGGACATCGATATGATCATCCACCAGATCTTCGAGACCATGCTTGCCTTCGCCGCGCACGTCATGGCGGGGGAGATGGAAAATAACGACACCACAACGGAACGGACCTTCGAGCAGATCTACAGCTTTGTCGCGCCCCACTTCCGTGCCGAACTGACAGCGGAAGCGGGAAAGGAACAGTCTGCCGTATGAAACGCTCGATCCGAAAAACCTGGAATATTATCAGCACCGTTCTCGTCGCGCTCGTCGTGCTGCTGGCGCTGCTGCTCGTCGGCGCGCGCCTCTTCGGTCTGCAGGTGTTCACCGTCCTCTCCGGCTCCATGGAGCCTACATACCACACCGGCTCGCTCATCTATGTGAAAAAGGTAGACCCGTACACCATCCAGAACGGCCAGGTCATCACCTTCATGCTCGACGAGGACACCATCGCCACGCACCGCGTCGTCGGCATCGTGCCGGACGAGGAGGACGCCTCCGTCATCCGCTTCCGCACGAAGGGCGATGCGAACGAGACCGAGGACGGCGGCCTTGTCCACTATAAAAACGTCATCGGCACGCCGGTGTTCACGATCCCGTATCTCGGCTTTGTTGCCAATTACATCCAGCATCCCCCCGGCATGTACGTGGCCATCGCCGCCGGAGCCGTGCTTTTGATGCTCACGTTTCTCCCGGACGTGTTCGCCCCGGAGGAGAAGACCGAGACCGAGCCGAAGCCGAAGCGCCGCCGCGCCGCCGCAGAGGAGAGAGCGCCCCGCCGCGTCAGACCCGCTGCGGAGGACATTCCCGCGGAGGACATTCCCGCGGAAGCGCCCGCCGAGACGGAGCCCGCCGCCGAGCAGCCGAGACGCCGGAAACCCGCCGCGGAGCCCGCTGCGGAAAAAACAAAAAGACGCGCCCGCCCCGCCGAGGGACGCCACGTCCGCAAATGATGTGGGAAACGCCGAAAGGCTTCCTATAAAAGCAAGGAAAGCAAAAAATTTTTTAGGAGGTTTTCGTAAAATGAAAACGAAACGCAAAGCCCTGCTCCTCAGCCTGTGCGCGGTGCTGCTTGTTGTGGCGTCCGTCATGGGCACGATGGCGTACCTGACCTCTACCGCTACGGTTACTAACACCTTCACCGTTGGTGATGCGGTCACCATTACGCTGGACGAAGCCAAGGTTAATCCAGACGGCACGCCGGTTACTGGCGCTGCCCGCGTGACCGAGAACAGCTACAAGCTCATGCCCGGCCACAAGTACACGAAGGATCCTACCGTCCACGTGACTGGCGGCGAATGCTACGTCTTCGTCAAGGTCACCAATGGTCTCACGGGTCTCGAAGCTGAAGCCGACACCATCGAGGCTCAGATGAAAGCCAATGGCTGGGAGGCCGTGACCGGCGTCGAAGGACTGTATGTCTATGCTACGGGTTCTGAAGCCAAGACTGCCGTTTCCGGCGATCCCGCTGCCACGCCTCTGACCGTTTTCGAAAAGTTCACCATTAAGGATACCGCTGTCCGTGATGATCTGACCAAGGCTAGCAATATCGTTATCAAGGCCTACGCTGTTCAGACCGATGGCTTTGAGAACATGACTCCGGCCGCCATTTGGACTGAGGCTTTCGGCGGCTAATAGCTGACAGCTCACCCATTCAATAAATCAAACATTACATATTCCCCTTTGCAAATCCTTGAGGAAAGGAGGAAGAAGAAAATGAAGCATGCTGCAAACCGCCGCCGCGGTGTGAGCACCCGCGCATTCGTCGCGCTGCTGGCGCTCGTCCTCGTGATCGGCTGTGTGGCCGGAGGTACCGTTGCGTGGCTGATTGACACGAGCGCTACGGTTACCAACACCTTCACCTACGGCGATATCAACATCGGACTGAGCGAGACGGAGCGTACCTACAAAATCGTTCCCGGCACGACGATTGAGAAGGATCCGAAGGTCACCGTTACGAAGGGCTCCGAAGCCTGCTGGCTGTTCGTTGAGGTTACTGCTACCGGCGCTATCTCTGAGCACGTTGAAGGCACTCCCGACACTACGAAGGTGACCTACACCATCGCCGACGGCTGGAATAAGCTGGAGGACGGCGTTTACTATCGTGACGCCGACGCCCTGAATGCAGCCGCGGATCTTGAATTCCCGGTTCTCAAGGATAACATCATCACGGTTAGCGAGAATCTGACCAAGCAGGAAGTCAATGACGCCGTCGTGAAGCAGCCCACCCTGACCTTCACGGCCTACGCCGTGCAGAAGGACAACGTTGTTACTTCCGCGGAAGCTGCTTGGGCGATTGCCAAGCCCACCACTAACCCCTGAACCCATGCACAGGTGTGCAAAAAAATTTTAAGGAGTACATAAGTACATGAAGAAGAAGATTACCGCGCTGTGCCTCTGCGTCGCGCTTCTCGCGATCGCCGTTGTAGGCGCCTCCCTCGCTTACTTCACCGACACCAAGTCCGCCACCAACACCTTCTCCGTCGGCAACGTTAAGATCGATCTGATCGAGCAGGAAAAGACGGATAAGGGTCTGAAAGACTTCACGCAGGACAAGACTCTGGTTCCCGGCAAGAGCAACGACGGCAACGCCGTTTCCAAGATCGTCACGGTCAAGAACACCGGCAAGAACGACGCTTGGGTTTGGGTCGACCTCAAGATTCCCGCGTACCTCGTGAGCAGTGAATATCCCACCAATGAGAGCAAGAACGCTCTGCACTGGAACAGCTACGGCTGCTTCAACGTTGAGTACAACTCCGGCAACTACTGGAAGCTGGCCACCAGCGACGGCATTGTCAATGAGAAGCACGAGGTTATAAACCCGGATATGGTCGCCGTGAAAGACGGCCTCTGGAACGATTACAAGTATGTCGGCAGAGAAACCATTAAGGGTACCGAATATGTTGTGATCCGCACCACGATGGCGAATACGCTGCCCGCCGGCAAGATTTCTCTGCCCTGCCTTGCCCAGGTCTACATGGATTGGCGCGTTACGACCAACGAAGATGGCACGCAGTTCATCCTCCCCGCTGGCGATCCGATTTCCGTCGATGCGAGCTGGGAAATCATTGTCAACGCTTACGCCATTCAGGCTGACAGCTTTGACAGCGTGGATGCTGCTGTCAAAGCCTATGCCAACAACGGCAAGTAATTTCCCCGCCTAAAGCCTCCCTCTGACGAGGGAGCCGGGGGAACCCTTCCGCAAACCCGCTTGCCTCCCACTCTGGGGGAGGTGGCGCGGCGCACAGCGCCGCGACGGAGAGGGAAAATCCCCCCATAAACAGTATCGAATATGGTCTGCACCCCCGTGGGTGCAGACCATAGGAGAGCATCTGGGGTATAGGAAATATCTACAGGTGTTCTCCTATGGTAAAAAGCCATAGCAAAAATGTAAGTTAAACACTGCAAATACGTTCCTGAGGGGAGTAACAGCAATGAAGCGAAAAGTTTTGATCCTGTCGGTGCTTGCCATCCTGATCGCCATCCTTGCGGCGAACACGCTGGCCTACTTCACCGCAGACACCAAAGCGCACAACGTGATCACCAGCGGCGGTGTGAGCATCAAGCTCAACGAATGGGCAAACGAGGCGCGCACCGAAAAGTTTGAGGACAAAACCGGCGTCATGCCCGGCGCGGAGATCACGAAGATCGTCGAGGTGGAAAACGTCGGCACCGGCACCGCCTGGGTGCGCGTGCAGGTGGTGCTTGATGTTTTCGCGGAAGGTGGTAAAGAACAACTTCCGCCCGATCCCGTCACGCTGGACTTCAACGAAACGGACTGGATGTATTATGACGGGTACTATTATTATAACTACCCGCTCGATCCCGGCGAGACGACGGAGCCCCTCTTCACCACCGTCTCGTTTGACCCGAAGATGGGCAACGAGTACCAGAACTCCACGGCGTATGTGGAAGTGAAAGCGGTCGCGGTGCAGACGGCGAACAACGGCACGGACGTTTTCTCCGCCGCCGGCTGGCCGAGCTTCGCTCCCCCGGAGCCGACGGAGGCTCCCCTGCCGCCGGAATCGACGGGAAATCCTTAAGGAGGTCGTGAAATGAAAAAGAAACTGGTAGCGCTGTTTCTCTGCTGCGCTCTTTCCTTCGGCCTCGTGACCGCGGCCCTCATCACCCCCGCCTCCGCCGATTCGGAGCTTATGATCTACAGCGAGAAAGTCGCTGTGGACACGGTTTCCGTTCCTAAAAATGAAAAGAAGACGCTCGCTGCGGGCGGCCTGTCCGGCTACTATCAGTGGCAGATCCAGGTCGGCGGCGACGTCTGGGCGAATATCGCCGGTGCTACCGGCGCGGAGCTGGAAGTTGGCTACGCGCTCGTGGCGAACCTGCTCTACGGCGGCACGGCGAACATCCGTTGCCGCGTCACCGGCGCGGCCGAGGAGCCGGTCTACTCCAACACCGTAGCGGTGCAGATCACGGACGAAACGCCCGTCTCCGCTCCGGCGCTGGCTCCGGCGGCTCCGACCGTCATCTCCGAGGCTGAGCCCGTCGGTGAGCCCACCATCATCCCCCCGCAGACCGTGGAAGAGACCACAGTTCCGGACGCCGCCCCGGCAGATGACCTGACGGCGAATGTCGCCCCGGCCGCTCTCGCCGACCCCGCCCCCGCAGCCGACACCCTCGCCGAGGACAACATCAACCTCCTGAGCGACGAGATTCCCGCGGACGAGGACGACGACAGAGTGCTGCCGACGTATACCATCACCATCAACTATGTCGATAATAAGCGTCAACAGGTCGCTGATCCCTGGACGGCAACCGTTATGGCTGGCGGCAGCTTCAAGCAGGAGATTAAGAGCCCCGTGGTAGCGGGATATACGCCGGATCACGAGGTAATCACCGTCGGTGGTGAAAACATTCAGGCAAATCAGGAATTTACGGTTGAATATACGCCTGCTGTTGTAAAGTTCAGCGTTAAGCACCTTCTCCAGAACGTATCCAACGATGAATATACGCAGGACGGCGATCCGGAAATCCGGGAAGGAAACACTGGAGACGCAGTCGGCGAAACGCTCGCAAGAACGACTTATACCGGCTTCTATTCTTTGAAGTATGACAGCACCGTCAAAATCGCCGGTGACGAAAGCACGGTAGTCGAAGTCAAATACGACCGCTATTACTATCTGATCAACTTTGACCTGGACGGCGGCTATGGCGTAGAGCCGATCTACGCCCGCTACGGCGCGCCCATCAACGTAGGCGAACCCACGAAGGCCGGCTACACCTTTACAGGTTGGAGCGGCGGAGAAATTCCGGCCACAATGCCCGCCCAAAGCGGACAGAGCTTCAAGGCGAACTGGAGAGAGGGCACTGCCGGATTTACTGTTGTGTTCTGGTATGAGAACGCCAATCCGGAGACGGATGGAAAAACGTATGGCTACAGCTACGCCGGTTCCTATGCCGACGATGTCGCCCCCGGTACGCAGAAGAGCAGCGGCGATTATCAGAACCAGAACTTCAGCGGACGTGATTCGGCGCATTTCACGTATAATCCCCAAAAGGCCGAAACTGTGACCGTCGCAGGCGACGGCTCCACCGTACTGAATGTCTACTTTACGAGAAATTCGTATACACTAACGTTCAGAAAACTTACTTGCACAAACAATAGTTATTTCCACAGCCACAACGACAACTGCTATGCAAAGCCGGGAATCCAAATCACCGCAAAGTATCAGGCGGATATCCACAGCAATTTCCCTATCAAGGACAGAAACATGACCGTTTGGTGGGACGTACCGGATGGCTGTAAGTCTTTTAAGCCGGGCACTATGTTAGGTAGCATTGATACCATGCCCGGTGAGAACATCACGTTCAAAAGTGCTGGAACGCAGTCGGGAGCAATTTTGTACTATTATGTTGAAACGCTGAACGGTGAGACAGGAACGTACACTCACGACGGAAAGAGTTTTAAGCTTTACAAGCAGATTACGCTGGAAAAAAATTTACAATTAACATATTCAGAGGAATTTCACAATATTACTGGTTTTACTCAGTGGTGGTCTGATCCTAAGTTTGACAAGATGGAGCAGGGCGGTGTCGCTTATGCAGGTTATCATGATGGTGGATGGTTTGACGACAGTTACTATTATATTAACGAACAAAATTACCTCTGCTACACCCGCAACAGCTACAATCTGTCATTCTACAACTATAACGAAGTAGTTAAAGGCAAGGGCGGGAGCGTACAGTACGAAGCTCCGTTGAGCAGTTATTACTTTGCGCCGGATTATCCGGATAAGCTCGAAAAGAACGCTTATGTGTTTGCCGGATGGTACACGACTCCGGGCTGCTATGAGGGCTCCGAAGCCGATCTGAACACGCTGACCATGCCTGCTTCCGATCTGGTGCTTTATGCCAAATGGGTACCCAAGACACATACGGTCAGAACGTTCCTGACGGAGGATATTCTGAATAATAAAGGCGAACCGATTCAAACATGGACAGAGGTTCCCCACGGCACAGCGGTGGAGGCGCCTCCGGCGGACCCGAATCGCGATCCTTATTCCTTCGTTGGCTGGTTCTACATCAGCGACACCGGCGAGGAAAAAGCGTTTGACTTCTCCATGCCGGTCAACCGCGACCTTGATCTCTACGCCAAGTGGAGATCGGACGTAATAGTCCCGTATGTTATCCATTATCAGTTGCAGGATGGAACCCCCATCGCGGATGATACAACGGGTTCGGCGCTGGCTGGAACGACCAAAACGTTTGCGGCAAAAACGCTCGGAATGCTGTATTCTGGCTACCAGAAGGGTTTTTATCCTATGGAAGGCAGCCATTCCATTCAGATGGACATTGAAGGTACGAACGTGTACACGTTTGTATATGTTGCCGGAGAAAAAGTAAATTACACGGTTCGTTATCTGGAACGGAATACAGAGACCGTTCTCCACGAGGAAAAGCACGCTGATACTTCCGATGCTGTAATCACGGAGAAGTTTGTACGGGTCAAAGGCTACGCACCGGACGCCTACCAAAAGCAGTTGGTGCTTTCTGCCGACGGTATGAAAAATGTGTTGACCTTCTGGTATACGAAGGATGATAAACATGCGCCGGTGCAGGTTATTCATCTGATCCAGAATCTTGCCGGTGTTGGCTACACTGAGTACCAGAGCAGCACTAACCTCAATGGTTCAATCGGTAAGGAATATAACGAGCCGCCGCTGACAATTACAGGATTTACGTATAATAAGAACATGAGTACTGCAAGCGGTACACTAACAGCAGAGGGACTTGTTCTGAAGCTGTACTATGACCGCATTGAGTACCCGTATAAGTTCCGTTTCCTTGATCAGGAAACGGGGACAGAAGTCGCTGAGGCTGTCAAAGGCAGCGCCCGTTATCAGGCGCGCGTAACGCAGGGAGCGAAGGATGTTCCCGGCTATACGTTGGTTCGCGGCACGACAAACCCGCAGACGATCGATATCGTTGCCGAAGAAGGCAATGCCGCGGTCAACAATGTTAAAATCTTCTATTACGTTGAAGATACTGTTGACATCAAATACGAGGTCGTCGGCCCGGATGGCTGCGGTACGCTGGACAATTATCAGAACAACACGGTCAAGGTGATCGACGGTACGCCGGAAGGCTCCACGCCTACCGCGAGCGCCGGATTCAAGTTCGTCGGCTGGTATAAGGACAAAGAATGCACGCAGGCGGTAGATGCGGCTTGGATCGCGAATAACAAGATCACCCCGAAGCAGACCAAAGATCTCGGCAGCGGTGTTCTTGGCTATGAAGGTGCAACGTACTACGCCAAGTTCGACTACGATGTTGCCAACCTGACCATCAACAAGACGGGCTGCCAGAACATCGACGAGAACCAGAGCTTCATCTTTGATGTGACCGGCCCGAACGACTACTCCAAGCGCGTCGTGATCAAGGGCAACGGCTCCGTCACGATCACTGGGCTGAAAGTCGGTACTTACACCGTCACCGAGGTTAAAAGTTGGAGTTGGCGTTATTCTCCTGAAAGCCCCAGCGTAACGCACGAGATCAACCCCACGCAGCCGTATACGTTTGACTTCACAAATAACCGCGAACAAGGCAAGTGGCTCGGCGGCGACGCCTACAGTCAGAACGTATTCGGAACGATTGTTTCCGCGAACTAAGAAAGGAGGCGGCACTCATGTATCAGGGATCCCACGCGAGAGCAAAGAAACATTCCAGAATCCGCATGAACAAGCTGGCCATCCTGTTCATCGCGGTCGTCATGCTGATCGGCGCGGTGGTCGGCTCAACCGTCGCCTTTCTGGTGACGGACACCCAGCCCGTGACAAACACGTTCGAGTATGCCAAGGTTTCCTGCGAAGTTATTGAGGACACCTGGAATCAAACCACCAAAAGCGGTGTGCATATCAAGAACACCGGCACCACGGACGCCTACATCCGCGCCACCTACGTGGTCAACTGGCTCAATAAAGACGGAACCATCGCGGCTTCCGTCCCCGAGGGCTACAGCTATGACCTGACGGAAAATCCGAACAATGTGTGGGCAAAGGGCGATGATGGATACTTCTATTACTGGACGCCTGTTGCCCCCGGAAATTCCACCCCGGAAAGCCTGCTCAACTGCACGGCGCACTATCCGGAGGGAGTTGAACCGCAGTACATCCTGTCGGTAGAAATTCTGGCGACGGCGGTGCAGAGCACCCCGGCCAAAGCCGTTCAGGAAGCCTGGGGCGTATTGCCCAGCGGAAACTAAGGAGGGGAGAACGATATGAAAAAATCCATGAAGAAGCTCCTCTCTCTCGTGATGGTCATCGCCGCGCTTGCGG
>CAKRZR010000029.1 GCA_934433485.1 uncultured Eubacteriales bacterium
TTTGGTGCCCCCGCAAGGAGCAATAAAATCTACACGTACGACGTGGTATTCCCCATTGGTGAAACCAATATAAACAACAAAAGCAAAACATAATTCCTTATAAAAAGCGAAAATCAACAGCAACTCAAAAGAAGAAACAAACCAACAAAAACCAAAAACACCAAAATACGCCATAAAACATAAGAAGAAAAGCGAAAAATCCCGCCGCAGGCAGGATTTTTCGAGATTTCGCCGCGCGAGTTGAAAATAGCTCTTGTAATTTCCCGCCGTTTGGTATATAATGATAAGGAATGTATCGATAAGCAAAGGAGCTGATTGATTCACTATGGCAGAATCCCAATGCACACATGACTGCTCGACCTGCAGCGCGAACTGCTCGTCCCGGTCGTCTGCGCCTACGTTTGAACCCATGCACGAGGGCTGTCACGCCAAGCACGTGATCGGCATCGTATCGGGCAAGGGCGGCGTCGGCAAGTCGATCGTGACCTCCATGCTCGCCGTGGCACTGCGCCGTCATGACCACTCTGTGGGTATTCTTGACGCGGACATCACGGGACCCTCGATCCCGAAGGCGTTCGGCACGCACGGAGACGTACTGTCCACCGGCGACGGACTGCTGCCGCTTGAAACGAAAACGGGCATCAAAATGATCTCCGTAAACCTGTTGCTCGACGAGGAGACCCGTCCGGTGGTATGGCGCGGTCCGGTCATCGCGGGCACGGTAAAGCAGTTCTGGACGGACGTGATCTGGGGAGAGCTTGAATATCTTCTCATCGACATGCCGCCGGGAACGGGCGACGTACCGCTGACGGTATTCCAGTCGATCCCGCTGGAGGGCATCATCATCGTAACGACGCCGCAGGATCTCGTGTCCATGATCGTGAAAAAGGCGGTCAACATGGCGGCGCTGATGAACATTCCGGTCATCGGGCTGGTGGAGAACATGTCCTACGCGGTATGCCCGGACTGCGGGCGTCACATCAACGTGTTCGGCGAATCGAAGGCGGAGGCGGTTGCGGCGGAGTGCGGCATCCCGTTCCTCGGCAGACTCCCGCTGGATCCGTCCCTTGCCGCGCTGTGCGACCGCGGTGTGATCGAGCTGATGGAGAACGACTACATGGATCCCATCGTGGACGCGGTGGAGAAGTAACAGACACGCATTTCATTCAGGAGGAAATATATGAAGAAAACCATGACAACGGTACCTTTCAACGGTACCGCAGAACAGAAGGCTGCCCTCGACGCGCTCATCGCGGCACACAGGGGCGAACCCGGCGCGCTCATGCCGGTATTGCAGCAGGCGCAGGACATCTACGGCTATCTGCCCGTGGAAGTACAGAAGGAGATCGCGGCAGGACTGGACGTTCCCTACTCCGAGGTATTCGGCGTTGTGACGTTCTACTCCCAGTTCCTGCTCAATCCGAAGGGCGCGCATCCGGTGTCGGTATGTCTTGGCACTGCCTGCTACGTCAAGGGCTCCGGCAAGCTGATGGAAAAACTCGAGGAGCTTCTGAAAATCAAGCCGGGTGAAATCTCCGACGACCTGCAGTTCAGCCTCGATGCGACCCGCTGCATCGGCGCCTGCGGTCTGGCTCCCGTGCTGACCATCGGCGAGGACGTTTACGGCCGTCTGGAACCGAACCAGCTCGAGGGCATCTTAGCAAAATACAGATAACGGAAATGCGGCGGGAAGCGGGCTCTCCGGCTCGTCTCTTCCCCTTTCCCGTATTTTCGCAAGGCAATCATTTTCGCTCCACTACACGGCTGCCCAAAGGAGACTCTTTCCATGAAGATACACGAACTTCAGAAGGTCCTTGGCGCGGAGCTGTTATGTGGCGAATCGTATCTGGAGGACGACGTATATGCGGCGTGCTGCAGTGATATGATGAGCGACGTACTGGCATTCGTGAAGGATCAGGGTGTGCTGATTACGGGGCTTGTAAACGCCCAGGTGATCCGCACCGCCGCCATGATGGACATGGTCTGCGTCGTTTTTGTCCGTAGCAAGGTCCCCACGGAAGAAATGATCGCGCTGGCGGAAGAATGCGGCATTGTAGTCATGCGCTCCACGCTGCGGGCATTTGAAGCCTGCGGTATTCTATACGCAAGACTGAACGGATCGAAAAAGGGGGACGCGTCATGACACGTGAACCCATTACGTTCCACTTTGACGTGGACGGCGAAAACTTTTCCTCGGCAGGCGAGGCTTCCGTGGTGATCAAAAAGAAGCTGCGGCAGCTCGGCTTCTCCCCGGAGATCATCCGTCGCGTATCCATTGCGATGTATGAGGGGGAGATCAATATGGTCATCCACGCATCCGGCGGCGTCGCGGACGTCTCGGTCACGGATGACTACATAGAGCTTGTGCTGGCGGATCACGGTCCCGGTATCCCCGACGTCGATCTCGCTATGCAGGAAGGCTACTCCACCGCCAGGGAAAACATCCGGGCACTCGGCTTCGGCGCGGGTATGGGCCTCCCCAACATGAAAAAATATACCGACTTTATGCACATCGACACCGAGGTGGGCAAAGGCACCACCGTCACGATGCGCGTCGATATTTAGGGGGGGGATACGGGGATACGGGGATACGGGGATACGGGGGGATACGGTCGCTTTTGAAAAAGCTCCGCAAAACTTTTGTGAAAAAGGATATATTGGGTGGAGCTTGTGCGGGTCTGGCTACGGATTGTGCGGCTACGGGGGGTATAGCTTGAGAGTGTTTGGGCTATATCGCTTGATGGCTTAGGCTGTATGAGACTGCGCTATCGTAGGGGTTCGGGATTCTGTATCGCTCTTTACCGGGTGGTAGAGTTTCGACGCACTGGAATTTCGGCTCCTGCGGATCACTGCCCACTCCTAATTCCCAATTCCCCACTCCTTTCCCCCTCTCGTTTCTTGTCCGGATTTCGCCTTACGAACATTTGGAGGTGAATCCCTTGCCAAATCAGGAATACAAGCATTCTGTCTCCCTCGATGTGACGAAATGCAAGGGCTGCACCACCTGTCTGAAGCGGTGCCCTACCGAAGCGATCCGCATTCGGGACGGACACGCCGTGATCCATTCCGCGCGCTGCATCGACTGCGGCGAATGTATCCGGCTTTGCAGCTACAAGGCAAAAAAAGCCACGCACGACGGGCTTGACAGATTATCCGATTACGCCTTCCGCATCGCCTTGCCCGCGCCTGCCTTATACGGGCAGTTTGACAACATGGACAACATCGGCTACATTCTCGCCGGACTGCGGGAAATGGGCTTCGATATGGTCTATGAGGTCGCGCGCGCGGCGGAGCTGGTTTCGGCGTACACACGTTTTTATCTGCACAGGGACAATATTCCGCGTCCGGTCATCAGCTCTGCCTGTCCGGTCATCACCCGGATCATCGGCATGAACTTCCCCATGCTCGGCGAGAATATCATCCCCCTGCTCCCTCCCATCGAGATCGCCGCCGATCTTGCCCGGAAACAGGCGTTGGCGGAGCATCCCGAATTGACCCCCGCGGACATCGGCGTGTTCTTTATCTCGCCCTGCCCCGCGAAGGTCAGCTACGTCAAGAACGGATTCGCCGGCGAGCGGAACCACATCGACTGCGTACTCTCCGTCCGCGACGTATATTTCGCGCTCATTGACATCATGAAGCACCTGCCCGAACCGGCAGAGTCCACGGAAGCCGGCATGATCGGCATCGGCTGGGCGTCCTGCGGCGGCGAGGCTTCCGCGATCTTCAATGAGCGTTACCTGGCGGCGGACGGCATCGAAAACTGCATCCGTGTCCTCGAACAGATCGACAACGAGACCATCTCAAACCTCGATTACGTCGAGCTCAACGCGTGCAACGGCGGCTGTGTCGGCGGCGTCATGACGGTAGCCAATCCGTATATCGCCCAGGCACGCCTCCAGTCTCTCAAACGATACCTGCCCGTGTCGCCGAACCGTCCGAAAATCGACGACTATATCCCGGAGAACGCGTTTTCCCCGGAGGTCGTCCAATACAATCCGTACAATCTCCTCTCCGATGACCGCGCCGAGGCCATGCGCATGATGAGCGATATCGAGTCCATCTGCGGCGACCTGCCCGGTCTGGACTGCGGTTCCTGCGGCGCGCCGACCTGCATGGCGTTCGCGGAGGATATCGTCAAGGGCGAGACCAATGCCGACGAGTGCACCGTCACCATGCGGATGATCTTCCACGATTACCTTCTGAAAAGACGGGAAGCGCATGAGATCAACCCGCTTAAAAAGTGGATGGCGCCGGAATGGCAGACGCACGCCGAAAATCTCCCCGACGCGGAAAACGCAGAAGGAGACGGGAAAGGAGAAGACGCATGAATACGCTTGCTTCCCTGGGCACCGTCCTGCCCTTAACAAAGCTCTGCGGCAGCGATGCCGTCTCCTACGAGGGTGTATATGCTGGGGACCTTCTCAGCCGCGCCATGAGCCACGTGAAAGCCGGCAACCTGTGGATCACCATCATGAACAACATGAACGTGATCGCCGTAGCCAGCCTCACCGAAGCCGCCGCCGTCCTCCTGGCCGAGGGTGTCACCCTCCCCGACGAGGTGCGAAAAGCCGCGCAGGACGAGGGCATCACCGTCTGGCAGACCGACGCGGACGTGTACCACATCTGCGAAGCAATCGCAAAAGAAAAGACCACCGTATAAAGAAACAATAAACATAGCCAAACGCAAAATCCATAAGCCCAGCCAATCGCTAAAGCCACAATCGCTAAAACCCAACAAACGCCCACGATAGCGGTATCCTGCCACTATCAGGCGTGATAGCCGAAAAATCCGCACATCCCCCTCAAACGATCCAGGCAAAACGCAACCAATCCCTTTTTCATAAAAGTTTTTGGAGGTGTCGGAACCTTTTCTCAAAAAGGTTCTGACAATCGCGTCCCAAAAATCGCGTCCCCCTTAAAAATGGAGGTGCAAGATTGAGATACAGCTATGATCTGCATTTGCATTCGTGCCTGTCGCCCTGCGGGGACGACGACATGACGCCGGGGAATATTGCGCAGATGGCGGCGATCAACGGGCTGGCGATCGCGGCGCTGACGGACCACAACTCGACACGGAATTGTCCCGCGTTTTTCGCGCTGGCAAAGCGGTGCGGCGTGGTCCCGGTCGCCGGTATGGAGTTGACCACCGCGGAGGACGTGCACGTCGTGTGCCTGTTCCGCACGCTGGAGGCGGCTATGGCGTTTGGCGGGACCGTGGAGAAATACCGCGTGCGCGTGCGGAATAAACCCGCCATCTTCGGTCACCAGATCCTCCGGGACGAGAATGACGAGGTCGCCGGGGAAGAGGAATCCCTCCTCCTCAACGCGACAGAGATCGACATTCCCTCCGCCCTGACCCTCGTGAACGCACATGACGGCGTCTGCTTCCCGGCGCATATCGACCGCCCGTCCAACGGCATCGTCGCTGTACTCGGTGCTTTCCCCACAGACGTGCCCTTTACGGCGTTCGAGCTCCACGATAAGGACGCGCTCCTTCCCCACATCGACCGCTTTCCACATATCCGGAATCTGCGCCACGTGGTCAATTCCGACGCGCACTACCTCTGGGATATGCACGAGGGCGACTATACCGTCGAGCTGCCCGTGGACTTTGCGGATTGCTCCGCACAAAACGTCCGCGACGCTCTCATCCGGTACCTGCGCGGAGAAGGATAACGTATCTCCGTCCATGAAAGGAACCGCTGTTTCAGATGGATTCAGCGCATCCATTTGTAAAGTTTTTTGCCAGGCTTTTTTTCAAAAAAGCCGCGTATCCCTTATTATGGATGAATTTTCCCTCTATATCCTCGATATTACCATGAACTCCGTCCGGGCGGGCGCGTCTCAGATCGAGATCGCCCTGCGCGAGGTCGGAGAGTGGCTCTGGTTTACCGTCACCGACAACGGCTGCGGTATGACGCGGGCACAGGTCGAGAAGCTCAAAAATCCCTTCTTTACCACCCGCAAAACCCGCAAGGTCGGGCTTGGCGTCCCGTTCCTTACCATGCTTGCCGAAATGACCGGCGGCTCGGTCGAGATCACCTCCGTCCCCGAAACAAACGAGGACACCGGTGCGCCCGATCCCAACCACGGCACTACCCTCTCGGCAAAATTTGGCAGACACCATATCGACTTTCTCCCTATGGGCAACCTCCCCGATACCATCGTCACCCTCATCCAGGGTTCCCCGGAGACGGATTTTACCTTCACCCACGAACGCGAGAACGAAAATACCGTCCGCCTGTCGTGTAAGGAGCTAAAATCCATCCTCGGCGACGAGATCTCCCTGGCGGAGCCCGAGATCCTCCAGTGGATCCGCGGATACCTGCAGGAGCAGTACGAGGACGACGGCACAGGGAATGTCGAAAAATGACGGGAAATAGGCGGAACTGCAAGGCATATCCGGACTCCTTCCACCACTTCGTGGTCCCCACTCCCTTCGACAACTCGTTGTCGTGAGGGAGGCATGGTCGCTGTCCGTATGTTGCGCCGGATAAACATAATCCTGCGATAGCCGAAGTTCCTCCGACCAAAGCCACAAACAATTCGCACCCAACCAAAATAACAAACGACATAAGCCAAACAAAATCCCATCCCATTTCAGTATAAAAGTTTTTGCGGAGCTTTTTTCAAAAAGCGACCGTTCCCCTCTCAGAAAGGATTAAAACTATGAAATCATTTGAAGAACTGATGGCGATCAAGAACAAGATGCAGGACAAGGTTGCTCTGCGTCAGACTGCCGGAAACAACACCCGTATCGTTGTCGGTATGGCGACCTGCGGTATCGCTGCCGGCGCGCGTCCGGTGCTCAACGCGTTCGTGGAAGGCATCAACGAAGCGGGACTGGCGGAATCCGTCACCGTTACCCAGACCGGCTGCATCGGCATCTGCCAGTACGAGCCTGTCGTGGAAGTCTTTGAAGGCGACAACAAGACCACCTATATCAAGATGAGCCCGGAGAAGGCCGTAGAGGTCATCGAAAAGCACATCAAGGGCGGCAAGCCGGTCACAGAATACACCATCGGCACGACCAATCTCTGATTCGGAAGTAATTTCAGGAGGAAATAAATATTATGATCCGTTCTCATGTACTTATCTGCGGCGGTACCGGCTGTACCTCGTCCGGCAGTGCTGCTCTGCACGACAAGCTGGCGGATGAACTGAAGGCGAAGGGTCTGGACGAAGAAATCAAAATCGTCATGACCGGCTGCTTCGGTCTCTGCGCGCTCGGTCCCATCATGATCGTCTACCCGGAAGGCACCTTCTACAGCCGCGTCACCGTGGACGACATCCCGGAAATCGTCGAGGAGCACCTCCTCAAGGGCCGTATCGTCGAACGGCTCGTCTACAACGAAGGCGCGAAGACCGCCGACGCCGACGACGAAGCTAAGGCCGCTTCCCTCTCCGAAACCGCTTTCTACAAGAAGCAGAAACGTGTCGCACTCCGGAACTGCGGCGTCATCAACCCGGAAAACATCGAAGAATACATCGCCATGGACGGCTACTTCGCACTCGCCAAGGTGCTGAAGGAAATGACCCCCGAGGAGGTCATCCAGACCATCACCGATTCCGGTCTGCGCGGACGCGGCGGCGGAGGATTCCCCACCGGTCGGAAATGGCTGTTCGCGCGCGGCTCCAAGTCCGATAAGAAGTACGTCGTATGTAACGCCGACGAGGGCGACCCGGGCGCGTTCATGGACCGTTCTGTGCTCGAGGGCGACCCGCACGCCGTTCTCGAAGCTATGGCAATCGCCGGCTACGCCATCGGCGCGGATGAGGGCTGGATCTACGTCCGCGCGGAGTACCCGATCGCCGTAAAGCGTCTGAACATCGCCATCGAGCAGGCGCGCGAATACGGACTGCTCGGCAAGAACATCTTCGACACCGGCTTCAATTTCGATATCCACATCCGTCTCGGCGCAGGCGCGTTCGTGTGCGGCGAGGAAACCGCGCTTCTGACCTCCATCGAAGGCAACCGCGGCGAACCGCATCCGCGTCCTCCGTTCCCGGCAGTCAAGGGTCTGTGGGGCCAGCCGACCATCGTAAACAACGTTGAAACCTACGCCAATATCGCCCAGATCATCTTAAAGGGCGCGGATTGGTTCTCCTCCATGGGCACCGAGACCTCCAAGGGTACCAAGGTATTCGCGCTCGGCGGCAAGATCAAGAACACCGGTCTGGTCGAGATCCCGATGGGTACCACCCTGCGTGAGATCGTCGAGGAAATCGGCGGCGGCGTTCCGAACGGCAAGAAGTTCAAGGCTGCCCAGACCGGCGGCCCTTCCGGCGGATGTCTCCCGGCTTCCCTCATCGACACCCCGATCGACTACGACAACCTCATCAAGGCAGGCTCCATGATGGGCTCCGGCGGTCTGATCGTCATGGACGAGGACACCTGTATGGTCGACCTCGCGAAGTTCTTCCTCGAATTCACCGTGGACGAATCCTGCGGTAAGTGCGCGCCGTGCCGTATCGGTACCGTTCGCCTCCATGAAATCCTCGAAAAGATCACCTCCGGCAACGGCGAGATGGAAGACCTCGATAAGCTCGAGGAGCTCGCCAACTTCATCAAGTCCGCGTCCCTCTGCGGTCTCGGTCAGACGGCTCCGAACCCGGTCCTCTCCACCCTCCGCTTCTTCCGCGACGAGTACATCGCCCACATCGTGGACAAGAGATGTCCCGCCGGCGTGTGCAAGAAGCTGCTCGCTTACGAAATCGATCCCGCAAAGTGCAAGGGCTGTACGCTCTGCGCGAGAACCTGCCCGGTCGGCGCGATCGCCGGTAAGGTCAAGGAAGCGCACGTGATCGACAAGGCGAAGTGCATCAAGTGCGGCGCATGTATGGAAAAGTGCAAGTTCGGCGCAATCTCTAAGAAATAAGGAAGGATACAACCACAATGGATATGGTAAACGTAAAAATCAATGGTGTGGATTACTCCGTACCCGCCGGGATCACCGTTCTGGAAGCCTGCCGGTACGCCGGAATCGACATCCCTACCCTTTGCTACCTGAAGGACATCAACGCCATCGGCGCGTGCCGTCTCTGCCTCGTGGAGGTCAAGGGCGCGCGTGGTCTGGTAACCGCTTGTGTGTATCCGATCAACGACGGCATGGAGATCCAGACGAACACCGAACGGATCCGCTCTGTCCGCAAGACGAACCTCGAGCTCGTTCTCTCCGCCCACGAAAAGAAGTGCCTCTCCTGCATCCGCTCCACGACCTGCGAACTCCAGAAGCTCGCGCAGGAATACAAGTGCGATGAGGACCGGTTCGTATATGGTCCCAAGGCGGAAAAGAAGCCGCTGGACACCTCCTCCGTCTCCATCATCCGCGACAACAACAAGTGTATCCTCTGCCGCCGCTGTGTCGCCGCCTGCAACAAGCTCCAGGGTATCGGCGCGATCGGCGCTGTGAACCGCGGCTTTGACTCCGAGATTGGCTGCGCGTTTGAAAGAGACCTCGCGGAAACCTCCTGCATCAACTGCGGTCAGTGCGTTGTGGCATGTCCCGTTGGCGCGCTCTACGAAAAGGACGACACCCAGAAGATCCTCGACGCGCTGGGCGATCCCACCAAGCACGTGGCGATTTGCTGCGCACCGTCCGTCCGTACCGCGATCGGCGAATGCTTCGGCTACGAGCCCGGTACCGACACGGAGGGCAAGATGGTTGCAGCGCTCAAGGCGCTCGGCTTTGACGGCGTATACGATATGAACTTCACCGCGGACCTCACGATCATGGAAGAGGCTACGGAATTCCTCGGCAGAGTGAAGAACGGCGGCAAGCTCCCGCTGATCACGTCCTGCTCGCCCGGATGGGTCAAGTTCTGCGAGCACTACTTCCCGGAAATGGTCGACAATTTGTCCACCTGCAAGTCCCCGCAGCAGATGTTCGGCGCAATGTACAAGACGTACTTCGCGGAAAAGCTCGGACTGAACCCGGAGGACATCGTGTTCGTGTCCGCGATCCCTTGCACCGCGAAGAAGTTCGAGGTCGGCAGAGAGGGTCAGGATGTGAACGGCATGCCGTGCGTGGACATCGCTGTGACCACGCGTGAGCTCGGCAGAATGATCGCGCAGGCGGGTATCGATTTCCGTTCCCTCACGGACGCGAAGTTCGACGAGCCGATCGACGTCGGTTCCGGCGCGGGTGCGATCTTTGGTGCGACCGGCGGCGTTATGGAGGCTGCTCTCCGTACCGCGGCGGAAGTCATCGAAGGCAAGCCGCTCGAAAAGCTCGACTTTGAAGAAGTGCGCGGCACCGAGGGCATCAAGTTCGCGGCATACAAGCTGGGCGACATGGAGCTGAAGGTTGCGGTCGCGTCCGGTACCGCCAACGCGTCCAAGCTCTTAAAAGGCGTGGAGGACGGCACCTACGACGTGCAATTCATCGAGATCATGGCGTGCCCGGGCGGATGCGTCAACGGCGGTGGTCAGCCGATCCAGCCGGCAGTCGTCCGCAACAATGTGGATCTGCGCGCGCTCCGTGCGTCCGTTCTCTACAACGCGGACGCGCACAAGCTCGAGTACCGCAAGTCCCACGACAACCCGCTCGTGAAGAAGGTCTACGAGGAGTTCCTCGGCGAACCGAACAGCCACAAGGCGCACGAGCTCCTGCACACGCATTACGTGAAGCGCGGTTTATAATTGGATATAGTTTTGCGGGGGAGGAACTTTTTGAAAAAAGTTTCTCCCCCGCGCCCCCACTTCAAAAACTTTTGTGAAAAAGGATTTGGT
>CAKRZR010000030.1 GCA_934433485.1 uncultured Eubacteriales bacterium
CCATCTTGGAAGCGGATTTCTCTGTCTCTCCATATCCGCTGTTGGCTTCAGACAAAGCGTCGTTGTTGGCTTTCAGCGCACGCTCCATATCGTTGAGAGCGGCATTCGCGTTGTTCAGCTGGATCTGCCAGTTTTGTGTGCGTTTGTCGTTCTCTCCGAAGGATTCCGATGCGTTCTGCAAAGCCGCACGGAGGGTTTCGATCTTCTGCTTCTGGGCATCGATCTCCTTGTTCAGCACCTGGTTCCGCGCGGTAAGTGCTTCGACGGACTGGTCGTTCTTGTCAAATGCGGAGGACACCAGCTTCATTTCCGAGCCGAGTACCTTGAACGACTGGTTGATGTCCGCTAGCGCTTTCTTGAACTCTTTCTCGCCCTCCAGACCGATTTTTAAGCCGAAGTTTTCACTGGCCATGGTGTCCTCCTTTCCATCTCCATTTGCTCATATGCTCATGCGCGCACCCCATATAATGCAAACGTCCCATACAGCAGTACATTCGCATCTCCATACCCGGCAAATTCTACCTCGTGGAAGTCCACAACATCGTTTGCGTCCTGAATTGCCGCGCATTTGTTAGCCGTCGTTTCCGCGCGCACAATTCCGCTTACCGTGTTAAGCTCCATAAGGATAAGATTCTCGTATCCGTTGCCGTTATACTTTACGTAGTTTGTGATGAATCCAAGTTTGCCGCTGTTATACCCGCCAGTGCCATTTACGCAGAACCACGCAGTCGCGTTAGAATCTATTGTAGAGTTCGCTTTTGCACGCAGCATAATCTTTTTGCATGAAAAGCTGTTTCCGTTGAAATCTTTATCGATTGCAATAATGCGCGTGGCGTCAGCTTCCGCAACGGTAATCGAATTTATCAATCCCCATTGTTCAGCCATATCCACAGTTTCTGTTTCGGTGATTTTGCCGGAATCATCAACGGATTTCACCTTTACAATCTGCCCGGCTTGTGCGTTAGCAGGAGCGACGAGTTTATCCGATGTATCTCTGTTTTGCTGATAACACGTCACGCCGCCGCTTGAATCTATATTACAGACATACGTAATATCATCTGTCGTCTGTGTAAAAGACACGTAGCCACTATTTGCCCCCGGCATTTCTACCCACTGACTGAATATACACGCAACTTCCTGAGGACCATAGGGAGCCTTAGTCAAAGGATAGGTGCATGTCGGTACAACTCCTCTACTGACAGCCTCTAAGATTTCTTTAGAGGTTTTGTCTGCTGTATATGTGAGATTGCCTGTACTTCCTGTTGCCGTTATCGTTACGTGCATCCGTTCTTGTTTTATTGCTTTGTCAATGTATAGAGCAAAGCTCTCAATGCCGTCAACCGTGACCAATCTGAAATAGTTATCAATAACATCAGTGTTTTCGAGAGTTGTACCGCAGATTTGATATTCTTCATAATCAGTTCCGAGAAGAGACGCGAATGTATTATTATAGGTATCGCCATCCGTATATGAGTCAATGCAAGAGAATATAGAGCAACCAGAATCTCCTTTGATGGCCGCAATAACATGTTTGCCATTTTGTATAGCGGTATAAATATCCTCCGCAGATGTGTCGGAAACAAGCCTTGAACTGCCATTCTCAGACAATTCAGTTATATTTACAATAAGATTCTCATTGTTTGAAAGGGTAAACGGTCCCCACTCTCCACGACTGTTTGAAGTCTTCCAGACCTGCCCCTTGGAATCGTATAATGTAAGGTCAGTTATCCCCCTATTTGAATCTCCATATAAGAAAATAATAGGGAAGCACATCCCGGTGGGCGCACTGCCCATTTGAATCCCTCGGCAAACACCAAAATTACAGTTTGCTTTAAGAATATCATTGAAACCATTGACAACATTGTAGTTACTATCTATAGCGTCGATATTCTTTCGTGCTTGTGTTCTCTGGTCGTATGTCAAATCCTGTTCAGTAAATTTAACTGCGTCGCCACTAACTCGAACGGACGCGTTAAATTTCGCGGCAAGCTGTACGTTATCCGCATGGAGTTTCGCATCGATCCTCATTACAACACCTCCCTATGCAGCAGTTCTTTCATCGGTACCGCAAGAACGTCCGTTGCCAGAACAGCACCATCTATCATGACCCGCAGCTGCATCTTCACCATGCGGTTGTCCGGCAGAGAAATCGTTTCCGACTGTGTCAGCTGAACACTGACTTCTGTACCGTCTTCAGATATTTGCATCTCCTGCAAGTCCCGCAAAATCCGCACATTCTCGCAGACGAGACAGAACTCCGCAGCAGTACAGTTTGCGATACTTGCATCCAAAGACAGCGTCAATGTCGGCGTTGTGCCTGGGATAATACTCATGCGACCACCTCCTTAGATCCCCACAGGGATAACTTCATCAATATATACCTCCCGCCTCGGCTTCGCCAGTCCCAAAAATTGCCTGTGGCATTCCCACAAGTCAAGCAGGAATCCAAACGGCGTGAGCCACACCTCCTCGGAAGAAAGGTGCAGCTGTGCCGTTCCGTAGTAGAAAAGCCGGGTGAACAGTTCATCATCCGTCACCCGATATGCGCGTTTTTTTCGTCGTTCTCGCTTTCTACGTTCCGCTTTGTCCCCTTGGACATCGCTTCCATGATCGCGGATTTGTACGCCGCAAGGTCAAACGGACTGGTGAGCAGCTCCACAACCTCCGTCGTGAGCAGCTCCCGCTTGCCCGGATCCCGCAGATTGTGGATGAGGATCGGCTGGTTCGCAAGCAGCGTGATGAGCCACACGATCTCGTCAAGCGCCATCTCGAAGCTCTCCGACTGCATCAGCTTCTCGCCGAGATTCTCCAGCCCCCCGTATCGCGCGGCGATTTCCTTTGTGGCGCGAGTGGTAAGGAGCAGCTCAAACTCCTGACCGCCGATGGTGATTTTTGCGCTTCTGTCGTTCATAGCTAACCTCCTCCTCAGGTATTCGAGAACGTAGGCTCGTATACTTCACTGTACCAGCCGCTGATGACCGACGCCGCAACACCCGTCGCATCCTCGGACACCTCCGCCTTCCACGGATGCTTGCTCTGCCCGTCGAGCTTGTTCCGGCGCAGGACCGTTCCCTCGATCGTGGGCGTGGAAAAGGTGATGCTCTCGCCCTTGGTGGTGAGGTTCGTCGCGGGAATGCCGAATTTCACCTTGTACAGCCAGAAATAGCGGTACTTGCCGTTCGCCTTTTTCGCGCGGAAACCGATCGCCACCGGTTCGCCGCCGTCCTCGGAGGTGGAGATGAGCACCTTGTTGGTGTCGATCTTCGCGCCGGTGAGGTCCTGCGCCGCCTGTACGCCGATGTCGTCGATACCGAGCGTCAGCGTGCCGCTTTTGAACTCCTTCACGACCTCCGCCGCGCCGTCATCGGCATACAAGGTCGCCTCGGCAAGCTCCACGGACAGGTCCACCGTCATAGCTTTCGCAAGCGACGTCGGCGTGCCGTAGGTTTCCTCACCGCTTTCATCCTCTGTGATCTTTGCGTAATACAGCTTATCAAGCCCAATGGTTGCCATGTTCAATCCTCCCAAACATAAGATTTCGCCACGTCTATGGCGTAGTGGTGGTAGCCGGTATCGTCCTCGTGACCGATGTACCGGCGGTCTGTTATGGTGATGTCTGCGTTCAGCATTGCTTTCACAAGCCGATTCTTGCTCTTCAGGTAGTTCTCCTTGCAGAACAGAGACAGGCGAACCTCCTGCACGTCCATGGTCGGCTTGTTGTCCGCGTGCAGGTCAAAGGAATCCGCAAGCGGCGTCAGAACTGCGTATGTGTCCGGCGGTGCATCGGAAAACACGCCTGTCTCGACCGGGATTCTGCAAGTCTCGATGATAGCTTTCACTTCCGCAAGCAGGCTCATAGCTTCTCGATCTCCTCCTTCAAAACCTCTTCCATCACGCGCATACACTCCTTCTTCGAAGCTGTTCTCGCAGGCTGCAGAAACGGCTTTGGCGGCTGACCGGACTTGCCGTATTCGAGGATGTTGGCAAGTTTCGCGTTGCTCTCCCCATCCGAACGCGGTTCCGCAAAGCCGATTTTGATGTCGTGGTTGCCGCCCCTGTTCACAAGCACCGGAGACAAGCCAAGCGAGGACAGCAGCTCCCCCGTGGAGCGGGATTTCCGTTTGGTGTCGCTGCCAATGACGGATTCGAGGTTGTCCCGAGCCTTGTCAAGCACGATTTTGCCGCCTGCCCGCAGCACCTTTTCCGCGACCGCGTCCGTGTTCTGCCCAAGCCGGGACAGCTTCGTGAGCAGCTCCTCCGGCAGCTTTACCTCAGCCTTTGCCACTTGACTCAACCTTTCTCGCGAGCACCTCCACGTACATCCCGCGCCCTTTGACGTCCTCCACAGAGGTGATCTCAAACCGTTCCGCACCGCACACAAGAGCCATATCTGTGCTAACCGTCAGCTTCGGAATCACACGAAACCGAAACAGATCCGTAGCATCCGTAAACGCCGCACGGTTGGCCCATCTCTCACTGCCATGCCGACCTTCCCGGTAGGCACGGACAGTAGCGAGGACTTCATCTGTTGTAATACGGAATCCGTCCTCGTCTGTCGTAATGGTCGGTTTTACGATATCTACAAACGTGTTCATCTTCCCATAGCTCATACTTTCCACTCCCGGTCAAGGCGGAGCAGCGTATTCACCGCATCCCACACCTGTTTTGCCGCCTGTACATTGTCCGCGAAGAAGCCGCCGGTGCTGCCGTCCCGGCTTTCATAGAAGTGGGACGACAGCATAATGACGGCGTGTTCTGTGGTAGGCGGCATGGTGGTGTTCTGGTACGTTCCCTGCGGAATGTGCTGATAGCTTTCCGCATAGGAGACTGCGGCGGTGATGTAGCTTTGCAGAAGCGCGTCGTCCACGTCGTGCGTGAGGATGAGGTTCGCTTTTACCTTAGCAAGCAGCTCCTCCATCATCACGACGCCTTCATCTTCAGAAGCTGAATGCCCTCCGGCAGGATGATCTTGCCATCCACACGTTCGGATGCTACAAAGCCGACCTGACCGTTCGTGGAGTACAGCTCGTTCAGCCGCTGCATCGTTCGTCCGGTCCGGTCCGCGATCCAGTAATTCTGGAAATCGCCGAACGCCACGGCAAGCGCACCGGCTGCCATCGTCGGTGCATAGGGACTGGTGTGGAGCTCGTATCCAAGCAGTCTGTCCGGCTGACCTGCCTGTACGGACGGCTGCCAGAGGTAGCTGCCATTGGTGTCTTTCAGCTTACGAAGTGCCGCGACAGTCGCGTCGTTCATGAGGAACTTTGCGTTCTTGCGGTAAGGAGCTTTCAGCGCGTAGATGAGCGAGATGACTTCATCCGTGGTGACAGCGGTCGAGCTTGCCGCCGTAACGCCGACTGTGCCGCCGCTTGTCGTGAATAACCCCGTAGGCTGACCTGTACCGGTACCCACGCAGAAAGCCTGCTCCTCCGCCGTACCGAACGCGTACGCGAACTCCCGCGCAATGTAGCTTTCCAGATCAAACGCGCTGTCGTCCAAGAGCTCAATACTCACCTTGATAAGGTCTGTCAGCTTGTACGCGTCGATGGTCTTCTGCGAGAACGTTGGATTGCTCTCGGTAAACGCGGCGTTCTCAGCAGTCCACGCCGCGGTGGAATGCGTGGCGGCAACAGGGATCTTACGCTCACTTGCGGTAGAGATCACCTTGCACAGCCGGCGCATCACGTTTTCTTCCTTGAGTGTATCGACGATCTGCCGCTCGAACTCTTCCGGCACAAGGTAACCGCCGTTCGCGTCCACACCCTCGGAGAGCACGTTATGTACCATGCGCTTGCCGCGAAGAAGATATCCGAAATCCTCCTTGTATGCGTCAGACGCTCTGCCAAACTTCTCGCCCTTTTCTCTCTGCGGTTTTTCAGTCAGCGGATCAGACACAGGTTTTGCAAGCTCTGCGGCAATGGCATCGCGCCGTTCCATGCGATGGATCTCGTTCGTCAGGTCGGAGAGGTCTTTCTCCATACCAGCGTAGGTGGCGTCATCCTCCGCGGAAAGCACACCCTTGTCTGTACGGTGCGTGTCGAGGAAACCCTCCATGGCGTTCCACAGTTTCGCGCGCTTTTCGCGCAGTTCGATAATAGTCATAGTCATTTCTTCCTTTCGTTTGTGTCAGAGATAGTTTTTGATGGCGTTCAGCTGGGACTTGAGTTCGTCAACGGAACGACCATTTTTCGGTTCGATGGCGCATTTTGCGGCGATCTTTCCCATGAGGGAGTTCACCACATTCACGCGGGAATACATCATGGACGCAGTAGGGACGATAACGTCCGAGGACTGTTCCGCACGCTGCAGGATGCCATCCGCGAAGCCAAGCTCCACGGCTTTGTTCGCATCCATCCACGTCTCTGCATCCATTAGGTGGGACAGCTTTGCACGGGATAGCCCCGTCTTGATCTCATAGGCGTTGATGATGGAATCTTTCACGCTGTCAAGCATCTCGATCGCTTTTTGCATTTCATCCGAGTTGCCATAGGCGATTGTCATAGGGTTGTGGAGCATCATCATGGAAACCGGAGACATCAGCACTTTTGTGCCTGCCATCGCAATGACGGAAGCGGCAGAAGCGGCAATGCCGTCGATCTTCACCGTCACGCTACCTTTGTAGTCCATCAGCATGTTGTAGATCTGCGCCGCTGCGACGCAACAGCCGCCGGGGCTATTCAACCAAACGGTGATGTCCCCGGAGCCTGCCATCAGCTCATCCCGGAACAGCTTTGGTGTGACGTCATCGTCAAACCAGCTGTTCTCAGCGATCGTGCCGTTCAGGAACAGGGTTCTTTCCTGCACTTGTTCCTGGGTTTCCTGATTCGTTACCGTCCTGTTCTTCCAATTCCAGAATTTCTTCATCTGTGTTCGTTTCCTTTCTGCCGGTCGCGAAAATCCCCGCGTCAGCCAATTTTGTAAGGTTGCCGTTTATGAGGTAGAGGTCGCCTCCATCTTCTTCCGGAATGCGGTCGAGGTTCTCCAGCTCCCGGATATCGTTCGCGGACATCCAACCGTTCTGCCGACCAATGGCATACCCGTTCATGCGGCTCTGGTAGTCCCCGCGGAGCAATCCTTCCAGGTTGAACTTCACAAAGTACCGCGCCTTTTCTTCCTTATTTAAAAGCGACCGCATAATGGACTGTTCCCACCGGATCACCCAGGGGTCAAGCGTGTACTTCACAAATTCCAGGGACTGCTGTTCAATGTTGGAAAAGCTCGACTTCTCTAGGTCCCCGACCATGTGCGGCGGGACACGGAAGATTCGCGCGATCTCATTGATCTGGAATTTGCGCGTCTCCAGAAACTGTGCCTGTTCGGGGGATATACCGATGGGCGTGTAGTGGAGTCCCTCTTCCAAAACCGCGATTTTGTTCGCGTTGGCAGAGCCGCCAAACTGGCTCATCCAAGAGTCGCGAACACGCTGTGGGTCCTTGATCGTACCCGGATGCTCCAGTACGCCGCCGGGAGAAGCACCATTGGCAAAGAATTTTGCGCCGTACTCCTCACAGGCAATCGCCATCCCGATCGCGTTCTTCGCCATCGCGATGGGACTGTATCCCACCAGACCATCAAAGCCGAGTCCGGGAATGTGCAGCACATCTTCCGGCGAGAGAATGACCGTCTGGGATTTGTCGCGAATGGCTTCATCCTGCCCACGGGAGTAGGCGTAGTACAAGCGTCCGTTTTCGTCTCTGTCCACCGTCATCCGGTTTGGCATCAGCGGATAGAGCGCGATAATTTCGTTCTTACCGTTGCGGATGATCTGCGCATAGGCATTTCCCCAGAGGAGCAGGTGCGTCATGAGTGTCTCCCGGAACACAAACGAGCTCATCTCTGGATTCGGTTCATCGTGCAGCAGATGGTAGAGCGGATGGTCAAGCGCCATCGCCTTGCCGCCGCTGTCGGTGTATTTGTAGAGGCGCAAGGGCAGCCCAGCCACAGCCTCCGACAGGATACGGACGCAGGAATACACAGCGGTCTATCTGCCTACCAACTACGTTGGTACAGCAGAGCGTTCGGTCACCGCTTTGCCGGAGGTCGTGCCGCCGAGGAAGAACGCGTAGTTGCTGGCAGCCGTGCGGTTGGTAGGCTTGTCGCGGGATTTGAATAAACCGGAAAAGATACGCATAAGAACACCTCATTTCTCTATATATACAAAATGCCGCGGTCATCGTAAACCGACTCCCCATTCTCATTCCCGCACCGTATCGCCCGATCCAGTGCCATAATCGTCGCCACCGCACCGTCGATCTTCTCCGTGGACTTCTCCTTATCCGGCTTGATGTTGCCCGCCGGGTCGGTGCGGATGAAGATATTGTCCATCATCCACCGCAGCACCGGATGTCCGCCGTGGGCGATTTTCTGTTCCAGCACCAGCTTCATCAGCTCCTTCGTAGGCGGCGACATATCCTTGAACCCCTGTCCGAACGGCACGACGGTGAATCCCATGCCCTCCAGATTCTGCATCATCTGCACGGCACCCCACCGGTCAAAGGCGATCTCGCGGATATGGAAACGTTCCCCCAATTCCTCAATGAACTTTTCAATGAATCCGTAATGCACCACATTGCCCTCGGTAGTCTGGAGAAAGCCTTGCCGTCCCCACACGTCATACGGTACATGGTCGCGTCTGACGCGCAGGTCGAGATTGTCCTCCGGGACCCAGAAGTACGACAGGATGATGTACTTGTCATCCTCATCCAGAGGGGGAAACACAAGCACGAATGCTGTGATGTCCGTAGTGGACGAAAGGTCCAGACCGCCGTAGCACACGCGCCCCTCCAAATCATCCTCGTTTGTGGCAAAGTCGCACTTGTCCCACAGATGCATTGGCATCCACCGCACCGCCTGCTTGACCCACTGATTCAAGCGCAGCTGACGGAACGCGTTCTCCTCCGCGGGATTCTGTTTCGCCGATTCACAAGCCGCCTTGACCTTGTCGATACCAACCGTGATGCCGAGTGATGGATTTGCTTTTTTCCACACCTTCGGGTCCGTCCAGTCGTCGGATTCATCCGCGCCGTAGATCACCGGATAGAATGTCGGGTCGATTTTTCTGCCTTCAAGAATGTCTTTGGCTTTCTGGTGGGTCTCGTAACAGATCGATTTCGTGTCCGTCCCGGCAGTGGTGATGAGGAAATACAGCGGCTGCATTCTTGCGTCGCCGGAGCCTTTTGTCATGACGTCGAACAGCTTCCGGTTCGGCTGTGTGTGCAGCTCATCGAACACTACGCCGTGGATGTTGAAGCCGTGCTTGGAATACGCCTCCGCGGACAACACCTGATAAAAGCTGTTGGTCGGCAGATAGATCATGCGCTTCATGGAGGCGTTGATCTTCACCCGTTTTGCGAGAGCCGGGCACATCCGCACCATGTCGGCGGCTACCTCAAACACGATAGAAGCCTGCTGTCTGTCCGCCGCACAGCCGTAGACTTCCGCACGTTCTTCGCCATCGCCGCAGGTCAGGAGCAGGGCCACCGCCGCCGCAAGCTCGGAATTGTGCGTAGGCAAAAAAGAACGCCCTACCAGATATTGATGAGACGGGGAGTCCACCTGTATGCACTGCATACCGCGGTTTTCGATCGGTTCAATGGAGTCGATGTACCGGAAATGACTGCGTGTTGCCGGATTTCTGCGTATCCGATTCTTCGATTTTCTCTGCAGTCCTGCGATGGGCATATCGTCAAATGCTGTGAACTTCACGTAATACAATATCTCACCGGTGGCCTTTCGTCCGCACACACAGCTTTTTTGTGACCAGTCGATCCGTTGTGTAGAGTCTGCCTGGGTGATGGCGTTCTTGATCCCCAGGCTCCAGAGAAGCTCGCTCACACTTTCCGCAAGAGCTTTCTCCGTGGAGGTGTATATCGCCTGTCCTTTCCGGTCGCTAATCGCACCATCGGAATCCATCAGTCCCTGGAGCAGTTCCAAACGCTGAAAGTACGAGGCGCGGAGGTATTCCACAGGGATGACCTTATCGTGGAAACTCTTCAAAAGCACGGGTTTCAGATCGGGGATACGAAAAACTACGCTGTCTCCTACATTCTGCCACGCTGTTTCCGCTTTGTGATGGGGATGCATGTGCGCAAGAACAGACGGTATGTCACGTGTCTGGACGGTTATCTCCGGCTTTGTTGCGTTTCCATTTCCAAGCCAGTACCCCATCAGATAGGGATGGACAGGCAGCGTTTTCTCAGGTGCGCGTATCGCGTCGGCAACGGCAATGCGGAAACGGAATGTTCCTCCATCCCTCGGTAAGCGATACATCTCTCCCGT
>CAKRZR010000031.1 GCA_934433485.1 uncultured Eubacteriales bacterium
CAAAATACCTTATACCCCCACAGAAGCGATGTGGTATTCCCCATTGGTGAAGCCAATATAAACGGCATAACCAAAACATAATTCCTTATACCCCCCACAGAAGCAATCCGATATCCCCCATTGGTGAAGCCAATAAAAACGCCAAAGGCAAAACGCAGCCCCCTTAGCACTCCCCCGCCGCGGCGGACAACTTCTTCGCAGAGAAAAATTGTTAACAAAGTGTAAACTCTCCAAAAAGCTCTTGATTTTTCGCACGCAGTGGGGTACAATAAAGGCGCAAAGGTTAGCACTCAGATAAAACGAGTGCTAAGTCAACGGTACGGCAAAAAGCGCCGGAAACCGTCCCCTTTCCCACACAAGAAAATTTGTTACGTGTATATAGGAGGCATCATTATGACACTCAAACCCCTTGCTGACAGAGTCGTTGTGAAGGCTGTCGAAGCTGAAGAAACCACCAAGACCGGTATCGTCCTGCCCGGCACCGCAAAGGAAAAGCCGCAGGTAGCGGAAGTCATCGCGGTAGGTCCCGGCGGCATGGTAGACGGTAAGGAAGTCACCATGACCGTGAAGGTAGGCGACCGCGTCATCACCAGCAAGTACGCAGGCACCGAGGTCAAGTGCGACGGCGTGGAATACAACGTAGTCCGCCAGAACGACATCCTCGCCATCGTAGAGGACTAAGGCAACAAAACAAGCAGACATTCACCGGGATCCAGGGGATAACAAGCAGTAAGACACATACACTGCCAATCCATCAAGGGAACCGCAAAACAAAAAGCCCAGTCAAATAAACGGAAGCAATCGCAAACCGTAGTGTGCGGATCACATCGTGAGCCGCTCGCGAACGATACCCGTCGGGCTAAGGACGGAACAATATTGGTGAGCAGATGGACTTGCACAAACAAAATCCATCTCACCATCCCCCTAATAAAAGTTTTTGCCAGGCTTTTTTCAAAAAGCCGCGTTCCCCTGCCCCCAGCATCCCCCCACATATAGAATAAGGAGCATATCATTATGGCAAAGAATATCGTATACGGCGTAGACGCCAGAAACGCGCTGATCGCGGGCGTAGATAAACTTGCGAATACTGTAAAGATCACCATGGGCCCGAAGGGCAGAAACGTAGTGCTCGATAAGAAGTACGGCACTCCGCTGATCACCAACGACGGCGTTACCATCGCGAAGGAAATCGAGCTGGAGGACGCAAGCGAGAACATGGGCGCGCAGCTCATCCGCGAAGTCGCATCCAAGACGAACGACGCAGCCGGCGACGGCACCACCACCGCTACCCTGCTCGCACAGTCCTTCATCCACGAGGGCATGAAGAACGTCGCAGCCGGCGCAAACCCGATGGTCATCCGTAAGGGCATCCAGAAGGCAGTGGATAAGGCGGTTGCCGCGCTGAAGGCAAACTCCAAGGCTGTATCCGGCAAGGAAGACATCGCCCGCGTCGGCACCGTTTCCTCCGGCGACGAAGTGATCGGCACCCTCATCGCGGACGCTATGGAAAAGGTCACCTCCGACGGCGTTATCACCGTTGAGGAATCCAAGTCCGCGGAAACCTACAGCGAAGTCGTGGAAGGCATGCAGTTCGACAGAGGCTACCTGTCCCCGTACATGGCTACCGATACCGACAAGATGGAAGCCGTTCTCGACGACGCGCTCGTGCTCATCACCGACAAGAAGATCTCCAACGTGCAGGACATCCTCCCGCTGCTGGAGCAGATCGTACAGGCAGGCAAGAAGCTGCTCATCATCGCTGAGGACGTAGAAGGCGAAGCGCTCACCACCCTCGTTCTGAACAAGCTCCGCGGCACCTTCACCTGCGCGGCAGTCAAGGCTCCGGGCTTTGGCGACAGAAGAAAGGAAATGCTCCGCGACATCGCCATCCTCACCGGCGGTCAGGTGATCTGCGACGAGCTGGGTCTCGACCTCAAGGAAGCCACCATCGATCAGCTCGGTCAGGCACGCCAGGTCAAGGTCAACAAGGACAACACCATCATCGTGGGCGGTCACGGCGACAAAGACGAGATCGCGGCGCGTATCTCCCAGATCAAGTCCGCCATCGAGGTCACCACGTCCGATTTCGATCGCGAGAAGCTGCAGGAAAGACTCGCTAAGCTGTCCGGCGGCGTAGCCGTTATCAAGGTCGGCGCGGCTACCGAGACCGAAATGAAGGAAAAGAAGCTCCGCATCGAGGACGCTCTGAACGCAACCCGCGCGGCTGTCGAAGAGGGCATCGTTCCCGGCGGCGGCACTGCCTATATCAACATCATCGACGAAGTGGCTAAGCTCATCGACACCACCGAGGGCGACGAAAAGATCGGTGTCCGCATCGTAGTCAAGGCGCTGGAAGCTCCGGTTCGCCAGATCGCGGAAAACGCCGGCTTTGAAGGCTCCGTCATCGTTGACAAGATCGTGTCCTCCGGCAAGAAGGGCTACGGCTTCGACGCGTACAACGAAACCTACTGCGACATGGTCGAAAAGGGCATCGTTGACCCGACCAAGGTTGCACGTTCCGCTCTCCAGAACGCCGCATCCGTTGCAGCTACCGTTCTCACCACCGAAGCACTCGTTGTGAGCATCCCCGAGGAAACGCCGGCTGCTCCCGCTGGCGGCGGCATGGGCGGCGGTATGGGCGGCATGTATTGATCCCCGGATCCGCGCGATTCCAAACAGCACAATCATCCATTCGGAAGCTGCTCCACCATACGTGGGGTGGCTTCCTTTTTCTATGGCACATGGGCAATCGGGCAAACGGGATGAACGAATCCACGGCAGCACATGGCTTTTTGGGTGTCAAAACGACCGGAAAGCAAAGTCTCTTCAATTTTGGGGAAGTCCTTGCCCGGCAATGGATTTTATGGTATAATACTCTCCGGAATAACAAGGAGCAAGTGAGGTATGATTATGCAGCCCAAGCATCCGCGCGAATCGCGCACAGAGCAGGTACAGATTCTGATGTTCGACACCATGAACGGCTACAGCCGCTTATTTGGCGGCAAGCTGATGGAATGGATCGACGTAGTGGCGGCGGTTGTCGCGCGGCGGCACAGCGGCTGCAATGTCACAACGGCGGCGGTCGATTCGCTTGTATTTCTCCGTCCGGCGCACGTGAACGACACGATCATTCTGGAAGGCACGATCACCTACGCGGGCCGCACGTCCATGGAGGTCCGCGTGCGCACCTACTGCGAAGCCCTGTCCGGTGCGCGCGAGCGGATCAACGAGGCGTATCTGGTGCTCGTAGCCATTGACGACAACGAACGCCCGATCCCTGTTCCGCCCGTTCTCCCCGAAACCGACGAGGAAAAAGCCGCCTACGAAGCCGCGATCCGCCGCCGGGAACTACGCCGCAGTCGATAAGGGGAACGCGGGGAACGGGGAACGGGGACGCTTCTTGAAAGAAGCTTGGCAAGAACTTTTATAAAAAAGATTGGATTTTGTTTGTGCGGGATCTGGTATTTCCCGGTTTGGACAATCTTTTCGCCCCTTTTCTCTGTCGTTTTGTGTTTCCTACAATCATCTTATCTTCATGGAGGTCAACCTATGCCACAATGGATCACGGACGCTGCGTTTGCATCCCGTATGCCGCGAAACGTCTTTCACCGGCAGCTGGAGCCGATCGATCTGCCCGCGGATCCTCTCGCGAACGCGCACATTCTTTTCCGCCGCCGCTTCTCCCTCACCGCACTGCCGGAGAAAGCCGTATTGCGGATCACGGCGGACGACTACTACAAGCTCTACATAAACGGCGTCTTTGTCGGACAGGGACCGGCGCCCGGCTATCCGACGTCGTACCGATACAACACCATCGATGTTCTGCCGTATCTGCGCACCGGTGAGAACGTGATCGCCGTCCACACGTATTACCAGGGGCTGATCAACCGGGTATGGGTCAGCGGCGACTACCGGCACGGGCTATGGTGCGATCTCACCTGTGACGGGCAGCCGGTTCTGGAAAGCGACAGCTCGTTTCGGACCCACCGGCACACCGGCTATACGGCGACGGGTAAAGTGGGCTACGACACGCAGTTTTTGGAGACATACGATTCCCGCGCCGCCGAGGTCGGATTCGCCGCCCCCGCCTTTGACGACAGCGAATGGGAGCATGCGTCGATCCGGGAGCACGCGGACTATACCCTCATCCCGCAGGAGACGAAGATGCTCGCCTTTGAGACGATCGCGCCCGTGGTACAGGAAGTGCACGGGAACGTGGTATTCGTGGATTTTGGCAGCACCTACGTCGGGTATCTCACGGCAACGGCGGTCGGCGCCCCCGGCGACACAGTGGAGATCCGCTGCGGGCAGGAGCTATCCGAGGACGGCACGGTACGCCACAAGCTGCGCGCGAACTGCGACTACGTGGAGAACTGGATCCTCTCCGGCGGCAGCGACAGGCTCGACTGGTTCGATTTCAAGTCGTTCCGGTACGCGGAGCTGGTGCTGCCGGCGGGTGTAACCGTCTCGGACATCCGTCTGATCACGCGCCATTATCCCTTTACGCTGGCGGCGGAACTGGCTCCTGCGTTCGCGGGGGACGAAGATTTGCGCCACATCTGGGATCTATGCGTCCACACGTTACAGTACGGCGTACAGGAGGTCATCCAGGACTGCATGGAGCGCGAAAAGGGCTTTTATGTCGGCGACGGCTGCTACACGGCGTACGCGCACATGCAGTTGACCGGGGACGACACCATCGTCCGCAAGCTCATCGACGACGCGTTCCGCTCCACGTTCATCACGCCGGGCTTGGTGACGTGTCTGGACTGCGCCATGATGCAGGAGATCGCCGAATACCCGCTGATGCTCCTGTCCCTGATGCGCTGGCACGCGGAGAAAACGGGGGATCTCGCGTATCTGGCGTCCCACTTTGACGAGGCATGCGCGCTGCTGGACGTATACCGCCGCGATTACGAGCGGGACGGACTGCTCTCGCATCTTGACAAATGGTGCGTCGTGGAATGGCCGAAGAATTTTCAGGACGGCTACGATATCGATATCCGCGAGGGGAAGATCTGCGAACCGGCGCATGTGTCCCTGAACGCGTACTACATCGAAGCGATCCGGAACGCGAACGCGATGGCGCGCCTCCTTGGCAGACCGGCATACCGGGACGATACCCCGCTTGTCGACGCCTTTTACCGCGCCTTCTACATGCCCGAGGCGCACAGCTTCCGCGACGGCGTGGGCACGGACCACTCCAGCTTCATCGCGAACACAATGGCGTACGCCTACGGTCTTGTCCCCGACGAGGGATTCCGTGAGACGTACCTCTCAACCTACGACCGGCGCGGCGTGTCCGAGCTGTCCCTGTTCTGCACGTTCCCGATCCTGTACCGCTTCCGTCTGGACGGCGATACGGAGAGACTGCGCGCGTCGCTGAAAAATCCGGGCGCGTGGCTGCGGATGCTGCGCGAAGGCGCGACGACGACATTCGAGGGCTGGGGCAGGGACACGAAATGGAACACCTCCCTCTTCCACCTCACCATGGCGTACGCCGCGGTCTTTCTCGCAAAATGAGGAGTTCGGTGCAGAATGACGGTGTGTCCGCCGAAATTTCATGCGCGTTTCGTGAATAAAAATGCGGAATTTGCTGTTGACAACGGTCGAAACCTGTGTTATAATACATACAACAGATAGAGGCGCACCCTATAAGAGTACCGCACCGAGAAAGGCAGCCAATGCCGTGCGGGAAAGGCGTGGGTGCCGAAGCGAATACCGTGGCGGGTATTCTGGCTGGCAATGCGGATAAGATCCGTCTTGTTGTCGCAGAAATGCGGAGAGCTATCCAGGGGATCACGCACCTTTTTTCCCGATTTCACCCATGAGAGATAGCTGCACTCTACCGCGGCTGTCTCTTTTTTGTTTCCGTCAACCCAAATTCTGGAGGTCATCGTATGAAGAATACCGTTTTTACAGGCGCAGCCACCGCCATCATCACGCCGCTCACGGAGTCCGGCATCGACTACGCGCGCTTCGGCGCCTTTATCGATTGGCAGATCGCACAGGGCATCGACGCCATTGTCGCAGTCGGCACCACAGGCGAAGGCTCCACGCTTTCGGACAGGGAACACCGCGCGGCGCTGCAATTCTGTGTGGACAGAGTGGCAGGTCGCGTTCCCGTCATCGCGGGCACCGGCTCCAACGACATCGCCTATGCCGTGGATCTGACCCGATTTGCCTGCGCGATCGGCGCGGACGCCATGCTGCTGGTCACGCCCTACTATAACAAGGCGACGCAGGGCGGTCTTGCCGCTTCCTTCCGGACGATCGCCGACGCGTCCACGAAGCCATGCATTCTCTACAACGTACCGAGCCGCACCGGATGCAATCTTCTGCCTGAAACGCTGTCCTCCCTCGCGGATCACGAAAACATCGTCGCCGTCAAGGAGGCAAGCGGGAACATCTCCCAGATCGCCAAGGTCGCCGCGCTTTGCAGGGACAGAATTGACATCTACTCCGGCAACGACGACCAGATCGTCCCGGTGCTCTCCCTCGGCGGACGCGGCGTCATTTCCGTTCTCTCGAACATCCTGCCCGTGGAAACGATGGAGATCTGCCGCCGCTTTTTCCGTGGAGACGTCGCGGGAGCCGCAAAACTGCAGCTCGATCTGCTGCCCCTCATCGACGCACTGTTCTGCGAAGTAAACCCGATCCCGGTAAAGGCGGCATGCGCCGCGATGGGCTTTTGTGACAACACGCTCCGTCTGCCGCTCACCCCAATGGAACCGGCGCACGAAGCTGCTCTGCTGTCGCTGATGCGGCAGGCTGGATTGGCGGTGTGACTATGCGGATTTTGATAAGCGGCCTCTGCGGGCATATGGGGCAGGCGGTGGCATCCCTGTGCGAAAACGGCTATCGCGGCGCGCACGCGGTGTACGGCGTGGATCTCCATCCAGAAAACGCAACCATTCCCTGTGTCCGACAGTTTGCGGAGCTGGACACGCTGCCGGACGTGCCGGAGATCGACTGCATCGTGGATTTTTCGCATCATACCGTCGTCCACGACCTGCTTTCCTACGCGACGCGCCACCGTATCCCGACCGTAATCGCCACAACGGGCCATACGCCGGAGGAAAAGGACGAAATCGCCGCCGCCGCGCGTACGATCCCGGTGTTTTTCGCCGCGAATTACTCCTTTGGCATCGCCCTGCTCATCGAATGCGCGAAAATGGCGGCTAAAGCGCTGCCGGACGCGGAAATCGAGATCATCGAAACGCACCACGATCGCAAGCTGGACGCACCCAGCGGCACTGCCCTTGCCATCGCGGATGCCATCTGCGACGTACGACCGGAGCTGTACACGCACTGCGGCAGAAACGGCTTCGGAAAGCGCGCCAGGGAGGAGATCGGCATCCACGCGGTGCGCATCGGCAATGTGGTCGGCACACACGAGGTTCTGCTGTCCACCGGCACCCAGACGCTGACCCTCCGGCACGAAGCGCACGACCGTCGTCTCTTTGCCGAGGGAGCGCTCATGGCGGCGTCATTTCTCGCCGATCTCCCACTGGAAACGCACGGACTGTACGGTATGCGCGACCTGCTGTAGGGCATACAAACCACATAGACAGCGGAGCTGCAAGCCAAACCATCCCCCAAAGTCTCAAATCCTCCTTCCTCATAAAGTTTTTTGCCAGGCTTTTTTTCAAAAAAGCCACCAAAAAAAGCCCTGCCGGAATAATGAAGTGCCCCCTGACAAGTAGACAGTGAAAAAAACAAAACGATTTTATCTGGAATTCCACCCTGCTGCGCAGCAGGGTGGAATTTTTCACGCGGCAGTGCGATGAAATTCCATCGGCGTCATGCATCTGAGTCTCTGCTGGTAACGCTTGTTGTTGTAAAAATGGAGATATCG
>CAKRZR010000032.1 GCA_934433485.1 uncultured Eubacteriales bacterium
CCGCAGTTCCTGAGCGACGACAGCTACCGCGAACGCCAGCTTGGTTTGTTCTTCGGCAACGCCATCATGAGCAAGTGCAGCGAGGTTTGGGTGTTTGGGGACACGATCACATCCGGCATGGAGGGGGAGATCCAGCGCGCCAGGTGGAAGAACTACAGACTGAGATATTTTACGAATGATTGCGAGGAGGTATTGCAATGACGTTCACGATCTTTTCCGCTGATTGCATTGGCAATCCGAGTAACTGCTCCTATCCACACAAATGCGAGATCACCGATGCCGCCAGCTTGGCAAACGCGGTCAGTCGTGACTATGTCTGCGCCGAGTACAAAGGCAGTTATCGCAGCAACGACAATTTTCTAAACAGCGATTGTCTTCCCATGGAATGTGACAACGATCATTCCGATGATCCGCGGGACTGGAAAACACCGGCAGATATCGCCTCCGCGTTTCCCGGCGTATTCTTTGCCGTCCATTACAGCCGTAACCATATGAAAGCAAAGAACGGCAGGAGCGCCAGACCCAAGTTCCATGTACTCTTTGCCATCGATCGAATGGACGATGCTACGGCATACAGCAACCTGAAAAAACTGGTCAACGCCATCTTCCCCTACTTCGACGCCAAGGCTCTGGACGCGGCCCGGTTTTTCTTCGGTACAGCGAATCCGGAAGTGGAGTTGTATCCCGGTGAGCTGACGCTGACAGAGTTCTTGAACACAAAGGATTTTGACGCGGATATGCCGCAGGGCAGTTACGGCGAAGCACCGCCCATCCGGGAAGGCAGCCGCAACGCCACCATGTCCCGCTTTGCCGGTCGTGTCCTCAAGAAATACGGCGACTGCGATAAGGCGTACCAGGCATTTCTGGAGGAGTCCGGAAAGTGCGTGCCGCCGCTCGAGGAACAGGAGCTCTCGACCATCTGGCACTCCGCGCAGGGCTTTTACAAAAAGATCGCGCAAAGTCCGGATTACATACCGCCGGACAAATACGGGACAAATTGTGACATAACCGCGTGGGACGCGCCTTTACCGTTCGGTGAGGAAAACCTGCCGGCCTTCCCCGTGGACGCGCTCCCGTGCGCTCTGCGGGATTACGCCAACGCTGTCGCCCGATCGACGCAAACGCCTGTGGATATGGCGGCTACCGCTTGTCTCACTGTCGCGTCCGCGTGTATGCGCAACCTGTATAAAGTCGAGGGAAAGGCGGACTGGCACGAGCCTACGAACCTGTACAGCGTTATCATCGCGGAACCGTCAGAGCGAAAGTCCGCCGTTATCTCCCTCGCGACAAAGCCCGTGGACGCGTTTGTGCGGGAGTACAACGACAAGCATAAGGTCGATATCGAAATGTCGAAGGCTGTGAAGCAGCGTCTGGAAAACAGGAAGAACAGCCTCATCGCGCAAAGCCGCAAAAAGGGAGAGGACAGCGCGGCGGAGGACTTCAACGATTCTCTGCGCGCTGTCGTAGAGCAGCTTGTGAACTTCGAGGAGAAAAAGCCGCTGAAGGTGTATGTGGACGACACAACGCCGGAAAAGCTGACGGAAACACTCGCGGACAATGGCGGCGCGTTTTCCATCATCTCCTCCGAGGGAGGTATCTTCGACGTACTCAGCGGAACGTACTCCTCCAAGGTCAATATCGACGTGTTCCTGAAAGCGTACTCGGGAGAGACCATATCGGTCGAACGTATCATGCGTCCGTCCGTTTCCGTGGAGGAAGCGTGTCTCACCATCCTGCTGTCCGTACAGCCGATCGTGATCGGTGAGCTTATGGGCAACAAGAAATTCCGACACCGCGGTCTTACGGCGCGTTTCCTGTACGCACAGCCGAGATCCTTTGTAGGTTCACGCTCCCTGGATTCCTCTCCGATACCGGACGCGGCCTATACCGCTTACAAGGCGATCATCCAGAACCTTCTCGCGGAAAAGAAGAACGGTGCGCCACAGATCATCACGCTTACCGGGGACGCGAAAGCCTATCTTACCGCTTACTACGACTCTGTAGAGAAAATGCTGGGCGGTGAGCTTACGATGTACGCGGACTGGCTCGGCAAGCTCGTCGGCAACACGCTGCGTATAGCGGGGATACTGGCACGGTGCGGTGTAATGAAAAGAAACGTAGCGGACGCGATTCTTGAAGAGGACCCGCCGATCGTCATTGACCGCGCCACAATGGAGAACGCCGTACTGATCGGGAAATACTTTCTCGTCCACGCGATAAACGCATACGGAGACATGGGCATCCGCAGCGGGTTCAAGGCTGCCGCTATGGTGATCGACAAATTGCGTAAGCAAAATATGACGACAGTCAACCGCCGGGATATTATGCGCACCTGCCGCTTTGTAAGCTCCGCGGAAGAGGCACAGGCCATCCTGGAATACCTGGAGGACTACGGGTATGTGCGTCTTTCCTCCGTGGACGCTTCGGACAAGCTGAGAGGCGGCAGACCGAAGAACGCGTCGTATACCATCAATCCGCTGGTGAAATAGAAGTACTGTCACGGCAGACGGGTTTTGTCACGCTGTTCCCAGTCTTATACACAGGTATCTGTATATCTCTGTATAGGGATTTTGAGTATTTAATAATATTTAAAAAAGAGATATCTATATAACGACAATGAGACAAAAGCCGGAAAATTGTGACAAAACCATAACCCCACAAAACACAGAAAAGGAGATATCCCTGATGATAGATAAGAAAAGCAGGACTATGGACCTGTACGAGACCGCGGGCGCGGATATGAGACTTTTGAAAATGATCGGGACAAAAGCCCTGATGGACACAGGCAGCGTGCTTTCCGCGGCCGATTGCGACAAGTTCATTCGCGCGCTGCACACGATCGAGAAGATCTGTTCCCACGCGGAGGACAATATGTTCCGCGACTACCCGGGTCTGTCGTCACAGTACACGGATGTGTTCTACGGCTCCTCTGCCGCAGAGCCGCGGAATGAAGTGGACGAGAGAATGCATGAGTGCATGAAAGGGATCGTGGATGAGCTCATACCGAGAACGTGACATTGAGCGGCGGCTTGCCGCTGCAGTGAAAAAGCACGGCGGTCTGTGCCCGAAGTTTGTATCTCCGGGTACGGACGGTGTGCCAGACAGGATCGTCCTTTTTCCGGGAGGCAGACTGGCGTTCATAGAAGTCAAAGCCCCCGGCATGACATTACGCCCTTTGCAGGTACGGCGTAAAAGACAGTTGGAGTCACTTGGCTTTAGAGTGTACGTCCTGGACGATCCCGGACAAATAGAAGAAATACTGCAGGAGACAGGAGGTGACGCCAAATGAAGTTCATACCACACGAATATCAAC
>CAKRZR010000033.1 GCA_934433485.1 uncultured Eubacteriales bacterium
TCCCGAGGTGATTCGAACACCCGACCTACCGCTTAGGAGGCGGTCGCTCTATCCAGCTGAGCTACGGAAACATCTTTGAAATCTATTCAATTTTAGGCTTAGATTAACTCATTGTCAATCACTTTTCTTCAAAAGGCGGTCGTTATAACATATTCTTAGGAGGGCTGGTCATGAACACGGACGCGCATACCGTGACCGTAGACGGCGCAAGAATCACACTGACCTACAAAGAGTACGAGCTGCTCAAGCTGTTTCTCAGCCATCCGGGCATCGCTTATACCAGAGAGCAGCTGATGAGCGAGGTCTGGGGCATGGATTACTGCGGCGAAACGCGTACCGTGGACATGCATATCCGCACACTCCGACAGAAAATCGCGCCGTATGACGACCGGATCGAGACGGTGCGCGGCGTAGGCTATCGGCTGGAGGATCGTCCATGAAGCGCACGGAGAATACACGGGAGGTGAAGCTGACAGGGCGGGTCTTTGCCTCCATTTTATCGGTCGCGCTCATCGTACTCTGTGCCAGCCTCGTGCTTGTGACCGGCTTTTTATACGATTATTTTACGGACGTGCTGGAGCGGCAGATGCGGGATGAATGGGAAATCGCTTCCGCAGCCATTGCGGAAAACGGCACGGGGTATCTCGCGCGTCTTTCATCCGCAAGGTACCGCCTGACTGTAGTTTCATCGGATGGCAGCGTGCTGTGTGATACACAGTCGGACGCGGAGACGATGGAAAATCACGCAGGCAGAGAAGAGATTCGGGAAGCGCTTGCCGGCGTCGAAGGGAAAAGCGTGCGGTATTCAGTGACACTCCTTGAAAAAACAATGTACTACGCGCGCCGCTTGCCGGATGGGACAGTGCTGCGCGTTTCGCAGAGTCAGGCGACGGTCGGAACATTGCTTCTCGGAATGCTCTCGCCGTTTCTTGCGATTCTCGCGGTGGTGCTCGTGCTGTCGTTTGTGCTTGGCGGCAGACTGTCGCGCCGGATCGTGGAGCCACTCAACCGTCTGGACCTTGCTCACCCGCTCGAAAATCAAACCTACACGGAATTGTCCCCGCTTCTCACACGCATTGCGGGACAGCACCGACAGATCGACGCGCAAATGCGGGAGCTGCAACGACGTACAGACGAATTTTCGCACATCACCGCCAATTTGCATGAGGGACTGATCCTGCTCGATACGCGGCTGCATATCGTCCACATCAATCCGGCAGCACGCGCGCTGTTTGTCGTTGCGGACGAGTGTGTCGGCGCGGATCTATTGACGGTGGATCGCACGCTTGGCATGGGAGACGCTCTCCGACAGGCGAAGGAGACCGAGACTGGTCACGGCGAATGGCAGGAAACGCGCGACGGGCGGGTCTATCGTTTCGCGGTCAGCCGGATTGATTTTGATGGCGAATGCGCCGGATACACAATTCTGGCGTTTGACATCACGGAACGGGTGAACGCGGAAGAAATGCGGCGTGAATTTACAGCCAATGTGTCGCATGAACTGAAAACACCGCTGCAGGGAATACTCGGCAGTGCGGAGCTCTTGCAAAGCGGCATGGTAAAGCCGGAGGATACCGCGCGGTTTGTCGGGCACATTCATGAGGAGGCAAAACGGCTTCTTGCCCTCATCGGTGATATTATCCGTTTGTCCCAGCTGGACGAAGAGACGGAGGCAGGGACAGACACACAAATTGCCGGCATGACGCGTGAGAACGTAGATTTGTACGCGGTCGGCAAAGAGGTCATTCACGATCTCGCGGATGCGGCACAGGCTCGGCACATCACGTTCCGTCTCTGCGGTGAATCGACAATGGTACCGGGTGTACGGCGACTGCTCTATGAGGTGCTTTTCAACCTATGTGACAACGCGATCCGGTACAATAAGGAAAACGGCAGCGTTACGGTGACAATCGCGCAGAAGGACGGCAAGGCAAGCGTGGCGGTCGCGGATACCGGCATCGGCATAGCGCCAGAAAACAGAGAGCGTGTTTTTGAGCGATTCTATCGGGGGGACAAGAGTCATTCCCGCGCGACCGGCGGTACAGGGCTCGGTCTGTCGATCGTAAAGCACGCCGTTCAGTATCACCATGGCGCCATCACCCTGGATTCCGCCATCGGCAAGGGCACGACGATCATGGTAACCCTGCCGCAGGGAGAGTAACCACGGTGCGTGCAGCCAAAAATGATAAAAACGGGAAGTATCACCGGAGGCACTGCTGCCTGGAGATACTTCCTTTTGATTTGTAAAACTTCATTTTATGCACCGGAATTGCACAAACGATATCCATTTTATCCCAGATAGAAAGTTTTTGAAGGG